>NZ_KE150485.1:0-1642 GCF_000411535.1 Veillonella sp. HPA0037 | reverse complement strand
TTTTGCAAGACGTGTCTTGGTCACTTTGTGGCCACAGACGCGTGTCTTGCAACTATCTAATAATGTGGTGCTAGAACTCGCTCTCTCGATTATAGCATATCCACTTATTAAGGTCATTATTAGATAGTTCTGTCTATCCTGTTTGTTCATTGATCAACAGGATAGACTTTGATTATTTACCAATCAATATTGGTGAATAATCAACTCTCTTTTATCTTCTAATTTTGATTACATTAGAACGATAAAATTCTGTTCATTCTCATTTAAAGAATGAGCAGAAAATAGAAAAAAGGACACTATAATTAGTGTCCTTTTTAGCTACCGCCCTTCGGTTGCTCACTCGAGATTTTAGTACACCAATTTGTTTCAAATTGCTTAGCCAAAATCTCAAGTCCAAATTAATTATCCCACCACTTTAAAACTGTATGACGAGATAATCCTAACTCACGTTCACATTCAATTTTCTTACCATTAGGATTAGCTAACCGCCACTCTTTTACTTGCTCTTCTTTCGTTCCACGCCCTTTAGGTCTCCCCTCAGTATTTCTCCAAGAACCATTAGGATGTAGAACTTCTCTAACTGCATTCATAATCCGAATATGTTCCGATTGTGGTCTATAATTTCGCTTATTCGCTGGCATAGGAATGGCTGATACTAACGCCAGTTTATCTCTTCCCCAAGTCTTGAAATTCTCACGATACCCATGCAACGCACACAAAGCATCTTCTTCCGTAAATCTAGATTTTGGATCAGCGTCGTCAGACAGCTTGTCCAAAATCGGAACTAACGCTAATGCATCTCGTTTCAGTTCTTCTTCTGAAACATCGCATTTAATGGCAAAAATCGCTAAGCACATCAAACAGAAATAACGGTGTCCATAGGTCGCATTTTCAATAATCTTACCTTTCCACCAATCATATAAATCTCGTTTTACACTCCATTTGCTAGATTTACCTTGATTAATACGATATTCGTACCATTCAGGCCACAGCTTTGCAGCAGTAGCTTTAGGAACGGTATCACGTTCCGTCATATCTATTCTATACTCATCCCACTCTTTAAGTTTCGGTATCCATGCCACAAGTTCCTCAATCGTATAATGTTCATCACTAAAGCGATAGGCTCGAACTGGGTAACGTTTCCCCATTTTACTCGCAGAGCCTACCATACGAAAACCTTGCAAGCAGTATTGAAATTGTATCTTCTCAATGTTAGAGGTGTATCGGTTCCAGATGAGTTTCGTCATGCCCTCTTTGAGTTTGTTGAGCTTTCTTATATTGTTCATCGTTGCTCTGATAGGTTGCTTTAGAACATAGTACAAATGAAGCCCATGACCACTTAGCACTACAAAGGTTGCCTTTGGAATATTCGTACCTTTCCGCATAAATTGCATTACCATGCGTAACTCTTTAATTTCTTGTCCGTCTAAATCAAACACAAGTGCATGGATCATACTCGCATTTTCATTCTTCGTGTTCTTACCAATAAAGCTAGCACTCCGAATATAGACATCTTCCTTTCCATACCAATTAGGAATTTCTGCTAGGTCATCAAAAATAAGCTTATGCCAATGATGTCCTTCTTCGTTCTTATAAGTAAGAATACCATTGCCTGCTTTACGCTCTGTATTTCCTTGTTCTT
>NZ_KE150484.1:0-1648 GCF_000411535.1 Veillonella sp. HPA0037 | reverse complement strand
AAAATAAAAAAGCACGGAGTCCCTAGCTCCGTGCTTTTTTTGCGTGCATACATGTTAGATGTATTTTCACTTCTTTTGCCTAACTATAGTATATCACAAGTTACTAAATACGCATTAATCGTTTTCGTTCGTCAATATCTGACGATTTAGCTACAAGCTTTTCAGATAGCTTTTCTTTCTCTATTTTCAGCCCACTCACTTCTAAAGAAAGTTTTGCTTTTACATTCCGCAACTCACACAACTTATTCTCTGACTTTCTAATCTCTTCTAATAAATCAGCACTTTTACATTTCAATGTATCTGGGTCGAAGTCATTAATAATGCGTTCCTGTTGTTTCCGTCTTTCGTCTAAGTGTTGAGTTATCTGTTCCAACCTCTCAACTTCCGTACGCAGTTCAATCACTTTCTTGTCCGTTCGCTCTGCGGATCGGCGGACAAGAAATAACCCAAACCACCACAAGAAACAGATAACACCTGGCACGATAACAGGAGCATAATGTTCAGCTTTAACGCTACTGATATATAACGCTATTGGCTCTCTCTCTACATCACTTGCACCATAGCCATACTCATAACCAATTCGCCCCTTGTTGATGTTAAGGGAAGCCATAAGTTGATTAATGCTATCTTGATTACTAGCACTTTCATAATACCGCTCTGAAAAGCCATTACTTTGACCTTGCTCAATCGCTATTTTATAGCGATACGCAAGACTATCAGCAAACAATACTTTCTCATACGCTTGACTTAAACCAAAGCACATTATGAAAGCTACTAAAATAAAGCTCAAAATAGACCATTTAAAGCCCCATTGTGCTACATAGATAGATAGGATAACCCCAAACACCAAAATAAGCGTAAAAAGGCAATTAATGCCATTTAAAAAACCAAAGTCCATATTATCGACTGAACCCCCTCGAAATTGTTTGTCCTAAACTATTATTTCTCTCCAACAAACTAGATACATCATCACGATTAAATGCACCTAATGACTTGGCTCGTGCCTTATTTCCACCTTGCTCATAAGTAATATTGCCTGTGCTTGTCATTCGACTAATCGTGATACCTTTCTGTTGTAACGCTCGCTCAAAATCATCTTTGCTTTTAATGTTCTTGTCTTTCCATATGTCTTGCAAGTCCTGTCGAAGCGTATCTTTCCACGATTTAGTAAGATAATTCTCATCGGTTTTCTTGCTCGTTGGTTGCATGCCAGCGTGTCTTTCACGCTCATTCTTGATAGCCTTGCTTTGGTCTAACGTTCGTAACCCATATTTCTTACAAATTTCATCGTTAAGGCGGTATAAATCTTTAGTTAGAATGTCAGCACCTTTTGACACTTCAAGGCTCTTAGCGTTTGAAATTCGCAATTTTTTGCCTGTTTCTGAATTAACGGAGTTAATAATCAAGTGATTGTGTAAATTATCGGTATCGTTGTGAGTTTCAACTACAACTTGATACCCTTTTTTCGCAAACACTTCTGCCAGTTCCTTGCCCATTTCGTGAACATCTTCCGCATTGTAAGATTGTTCTCCATGCTCATTATCAAAAGATTGGACTATCCAATAATATTGCCTACCCTCTGTCTTATCAAAAAGCTCCTTTGTGAGTTGCATATCTTCCGCCCATTCCTCAGGGCGATCAATGTTGA
>NZ_KE150483.1:1860512-2068317 GCF_000411535.1 Veillonella sp. HPA0037 | reverse complement strand
TGTCAAAACCCGCACTCTGGCATATGTTCAATCATATGATTGATTACCTATCATTGTTCAGTTTTCAAAGATCTGTTTGCTAGTCACTGTCGTGCGCTAGCGACTTGATTATAATACCAAGTTCAGAGTATTTCGTCAAGCACTTTTTTAAAACTTTTTGAATTAAATTCACATGTTTTAATGATGTGCTGTCATCCGATTTACGCTGTGTCCTAACGACTTGTATTAGTATATCACAAACAAAGAAAACGTCAACCGCTTTTTCATCACTTTTTACAACTTCATTATTAACTCATTTATAATCAATATTTTGCCTTACGTAGCTTGTTACTATATCATTACTATTTCATATAAAAAACACGTATTTACCTAGTATTTTGATAGTTTACTATCATACATACTATAAGAAATACGTGCTTTTTATAATGCTTATTCCGCTATATATGAGTGTTTACGAATTACGAAATGATATAAAGCTAGTGCTATGATCATTATGAGTGATGTAATTTGATATAAAGATTGATAGCCTAATGCATTTGCAATTAAGGCTAAGATAACCGATCCAGCCCCGACGGCTATATCAAGTGCTAAAAAGTATGTTGCTGTAGAAACGCCTGCACGTTCTATTGGTGCTGATTGAACTGCTAACGCTTGAAATGCAGGTTGAGCAGCTCCATAGCCTAGCCCAAGTAATGGCGCAGTACAAATAATCCCAACCGGAGTCGATACCACTCCAAGAATAGCGAGGCCTACGATAAATAGGCCTACACCAGGATAGATGACGAACCGTGATCCATATCTAGCATATACTTTGCCTACTAATGGTCGGCTAATAATTATCATGAGCGCAAACAAAGCAAAGAACACACTCCCCCATACACCTGCTCCCATACTATTCAATTCAATAGGAATAAATACTAGAACACCAGAATATGTAAAACCTATAAACAATCCCATTAATGCCCAAGGAAGACTTCGTTTCTCTATAAACTGAGATATACTCCATCCCTTAGAAGATTTTTGTTTCGGTTTAGCTAACTCTTTTGGCAATCGAATGACATTACTCAAAATAAAAGCTAGCGCAGTCATTATAGTCAGAAAAATATATAGCGCTGAACTTCCATAGGCTTGTAATGTATATAAACCAACAGCAGGCCCTAATACCATAGCAATATTTGAGAATACAGCAAACATATTGATGCCTTCACCTTTGCGTGAAGCAGGCAAAACAACTACGGCCAGTGCTGCCATAACGGTAGTACCTAATGCAAATATAGCGCCATGTATGCCCCGTAGCACAAAAATCGTTTGTAACGATGTGGTTAAATTAAACAACCCCATAATAATGAAGAACAAAACAGATGAAATCAATAAAATTATGCGTTTGTCCAACCCATCAATTAAACGTCCTGCAAAAGGACGACATAAGATGGTCCCGATTTGGAAATATGTCATAGCCAATCCCGCATCTAAAGCGGTACCACCTAATTCAGCTGTTAAAATTATGGGCAATGCCGCCACTAAGACATATTGGGTCATATAAAAAATGCCACTACTTACACCATAATTGATAAAAGCAGGACTCCATAAACGTTGTGAACTCACTATATCACTCTTTCTACTTAAAACCTTATATAGTATTTATTGTATGTTATTTCTCTTTGAATCACAATGATCTCACTCATAAGAAAAACCCCAATCGCAATAAAATGCGATTAGGGTTTATAGCTTTCACCATAACAATCAAATTATTGATTGCGAATGTCGTTCTTATTTCTATTTTTCCAGAGTACCCATAAAGATGTAGCGACACAGATAGAGGAGTATGCACCACTGGCGAAACCAATAATCATACATAGAGCGAAGTTTTTTGTTGTATCCCCACCAAATACAAAAAGAGATACGCAGGCAAACATTACAGTAGCTAATGTATAGATACTACGATGAATACTTTGTGCAATAGAAGCATTCGCCAAATCTTCAAATGTATCAGTACGTTTATGAGTATGAGCATTCTCACGAACGCGGTCAAAGATAACTACAGATTCGTTCATGGAATAACCTACAACGGTTAAGATGGCCGCCAAGAAAGATGCATCGATTTCTAATTGGAAGAATGAGAATACACCTAATACCATAATCAAATCATGGAAAATAGCAGTCAATGCAGATACGGCTATTCTATATTCAAAACGATAAGAAATATAGAGCGCCAATACAGCAAAGGCAATAACAAGATTCAATAACGCATGTTGCGTTACTTCAGAGCCGATAACAGCACCAACGGTTTCAATACGTTTTACTGTGTTTTCACCGATATCGCTATTCAATTTTTCTACTACAGCTGCACTTTCACTTGGCTCCAAGTTACGAGTTCGAATCATAACATCTTCGCCTGCTGTTTCTGCAGTATCACCAGACAATTGAATTTGTGCATTTTCAAGGTCGAATGTTTTCAATACATCACGAACTTGGCTAACCTCTACAGGTTTAGTGAATTGAACCTCTACAATGGTACCACCAGTATAGTCAATACCAAAGTTAAAGCCTTTTGTAAAAATAGAAATTAAACTAATGATTACTAGAATGGAGGAAATCACAAACCACCAACGATGATGTCTAATTACGTTGAAACTCATTTGCGCTTACCTCCTTTCAAAGATTTTGGTGCAAAATCATCAGAACTTTTACTTGGTGAGATATTAGCACCAAACCAGAATGGATGATTAGTAAAGTTACAATCAATTAATAGGCGAAGCAAGAAATGGCTGACAGTAATCGCTGTAAACATACTTACAACAACACCTACGCCCAAGCTGATAGCAAAACCCCTTACCGGACCAGAGCCTAAGACCGTCAAGATACCAGCTGTGATGATAACGGATACGTTCGCATCAGTGATTGTAGAAAGAGCCCGTTTAAAACCAGCCTCCATAGCAACACGCATGGATTTACCAGAGAAAACCTCTTCCTTAAAACGTTCGAAAATCAGGATGTTCGCATCTACCGCAACACCCATAGACAAGATAATACCCGCAATGCCCGGCAAGGTCATAGTTGCATTAAAACCTTTACCTAACACGAGAAGTAATAACATAACATATACAAGCAATGCTACATTGGCAACAAAGCCGGATAAACGATAGAGCAAAAGTAAGAATACCATGATCATGGCAATACCAGCGCCAAATGCTACTACGGATTTATCCTTTGAATCTTGACCCAAAGAAGGACCTACAGTACGAACTTCAAGGACATTAATTTTTACAGGTAATGCACCAGAACGCAATAAAATTGCTAAATCTTTTGCTTCATCTAAGGACTTACTACCAGAAATAGTAGCCTTACCACCAGTAATAGCTTGTTGTACTACAGGGTTGGTTAATACTTCACCATCGAGAGTAATGGAAATATGACGACCGATATTTTTAGATGTTAAATCAGCAAATTTCTTTGCCCCTTCATCACTAAGCTCGATAGCAACTAAAGGTTGTTTATTTTGACCCATTTCCTCTTTTGCATCTTTTAGGTCATCACCGGTCATAACAGTTTCGCCTTTTTCATTTTTAAATTCAAGGACCGCTGTTTTACCGATACGTTTCATTGCTTCATCAGGATCTTTAACACCTGGTAATTCAATGATAATACGTTTTGACCCTTCCCGTTGCACAATAGGTTCGGACAGACCCATTTCATTAATGCGTCGTTCAAGAATTTGTTTTGCTCGTTCTACCGCATCATTATCAGCTGTACCATGCTCAGTATCCTCTGCTTCTAGCACAATATGCGTACCACCTTGTAAATCAAGGCCTTGCTTTAATGAACCGGCTAGGGGTCCAATAAAATACGCAAAACAACCAATAATTGCAGCAATAACGACTAAGAATTTAACTATAGCCTTGCCTTTCAAAATCGTTGCTCCCTTCTAAATAACATGAATTACACCCTGTTCTGTAACGATAGCGGGCATACGTTGATCATAGCGTTCCATCGGAATCGGGTTTTTCATAATTTGCGCTTCCCATGCGACACCAATATAGTTCGATGGTGAAAGCCCCTTAAGAAAACGGTCATAATAACCATTTCCCATTCCCATACGACCACCAAGCCGATCAAATCCGGCACCAGGCACTAGCACAAAATCAATATCCTTAGGATCAATGATTTCATAGGGTTCCTTTGGGACACGGATATTTAGGACGCCATGCACTACATCGTGAAGATTATGAAGTCGTACAGCAATCATCGTAGTCTTATCAGTACAAACAGGTACATAAACGCGTTTACCTGCCTGTAAAGCATGTTCTATAACATCATCCAAATTGGCTTCTTTAGGCATCGCTAAATAAGCCATAATCGATTGTGCCTGTTCATACTGAGGTAATTGAACAATCTCGTGACACAACTTAGGTGCCCAAGATTCACAATCTGCAATAGATAAAGCAGCGCGCTGGGACTTGCACGCCTGGCGCACTGCTTCTTTTGTTATCATTACTTAGTTTCCTTATTTTTTTTAGAAACTACGGATGCGATAGCAGTACGAGCAAATGTCATTTCTACTTTTTCCGCTACTTGTACCTTAACTTTTTCATCATCAAGTTCGATAATTTCGCCATAGATACCACCAATAGTTACAATTTTTTGGCCTTTTTTCAAGCTGCTCAACAAATTAGTACGTTCTTTTTGTTGTTTCTTTTGTGGACGCCACAACAAGAAATAAAAAATTACGACCATCAAAAGGATTGGCCAGCTAGTTTGTAAAATTTGTTCGATATCACCCATGGGTAATCCTCCTCACTAAAATTCATCTTATCTTTATAAGTATATCTATTCAAAATGAATTTGACTAGTTTTTTTATATTATTTATTAAAGTTATCCCAAAATTGCATTCTAAATTGAGGGAATCGATCCTCTAAAATAGCTTTACGCATCTGGCGCATAAACTCTAATAAGAAATATAAATTATGGTATGTAACAAGTCTCAATGCTAAAATTTCTTCCGCCTTATATAAGTGGCGTAAATAAGCACGAGAATAGTTTTTACATGTATAACATTGACAACCTTCTTCAAGAGGGCCCCAGTCATGCGCATATTGAGCATTTCGAATATTAAGACGCCCATGCCAAGTCATGGCCATCCCATTTCGCGCAACTCGTGTAGGATATACGCAGTCAAACATATCAATTCCGCGAGCCACCCCTTCTACCAAACAGTCAGCTGTACCAACGCCCATCAAATAACGAGCTTTATTGGTTGGCAACAACGGTGTTGTATATTCGAGAATTTCATTCATCAAATCATGTGGTTCCCCTACAGATAAACCACCAATGCTGTATCCTTCAAAGTCCATCGCCACTAATTCAGCTGCACTTTGTTTGCGCAAGTCTTTATACATACCGCCTTGCACAATACCGAACATACCTTGTCTATCATGAGCATGACGAGCCTCTTGACATCGATGTGCCCAACGCGTAGTACGCGCTGTAGAGCGTTTCGCATAATCATGTTCTGCAGGATAAGGAATGCATTCATCAAAGGCCATCGCAATATCAGATCCAAGTTGTTCCTGTACTTTTGTGGCCACCTCCGGGGAAAGAAATTGTTTAGATCCATCGATATGAGATCTAAATGTTACCCCTTCTTCGGTAATCTTACGCATATCGCCTAAGCTAAATACTTGGAAACCACCACTATCCGTAAGGATTGCTTGATCCCAGTTCATAAATTTATGAAGGCCACCAGCTTCCTCTACGAGTTCAGGACCAGGTCTCAAGAACAAATGATAGGTGTTGCTTAAAATCACTTGTGACCCAATGGCCTTTAGCTCTTCTGGCGTCATCGTTTTTACTGTCGCCTGTGTCCCGACGGGCATAAACATAGGTGTTTCATACGTGCCATGTGGCGTATGTAACAAACCCGCACGGGCACCCGTGTGAGGACATGTTTTCTGTAATTCATATGTAATACTCGGCATAGAATCTCCTAACGTATAAACATAGCATCGCCAAAACTAAAGAATCGATATCGTTCTTTTACAGCTGCTTTATAAGCCGCTAAACAATGTTCACGACCGGCTAGTGCACTAATGAGCATTAATAATGTAGATTGTGGTAAATGGAAATTGGTTACCAATGCATCTACCATCTTAAATTTATAGCCCGGATAGATAAAGATTTTTGTCCACCCACTTGTGGCATGTAGTATACCATCATCAGTAGAGGCTGATTCCAAGGTGCGAATCGATGTAGTACCTACTGCAATAATACGCTTACCCTTAGATTTTGCTTCATTAATACGACGCGCTGTATCTTCAGATACGCTGTAGAATTCGCTATGCATATCGTGATCTTCAATAGTTTCTACGGATACAGGTCTAAAGGTACCTAAACCAACATGAAGGGTAACAAACTCGAGCTCTACACCTTTAGCTTTAATTTTTTCTAATAGTTCCGGTGTAAAGTGTAGTCCCGCTGTTGGAGCTGCAGCAGATCCTTTTTCCTTTGCATACACCGTTTGATAGCGATCCTTATCCTCAAGTTTTTCATGAATATATGGTGGTAACGGCATTTCACCAATTTCTTGAATAATATCATCAAATACACCATCGCAGGTAAATTCCACGATACGACCGCCAAAATCAGTTTTATCTAATACAGTTGCTTTCAACCGCTCATCAAACACAATAACCTGTCCAATCGGACATTTCTTGCCAGGTTTAACGAGACACTCCCAGCGATTTTCTCCACATGGTGTAAGTAATAAAACCTCCACCTTGCCACCGGAACCCTCTCGTTGACCATATAACCGAGCTGGGATAACCTTCGTATTATTAAACACGAGGACATCTCCTGCTTGTAATTCATCAAGTAAATCGTAAAAATGCGCTTTATGTGTATACTCACCAGTTATTTTATCCAATGTAAGCAACCGCGATGTATCGCGAGGCTCTACAGGATGTTGAGCAATAAGCTCCTCTGGTAAATCATAATCAAAATCTGTAACTTTCATTCTTATCCTTAATACATTTTTTTCAATGTAATACCACTATAGTAATGTCTTAAAATTGTTTGATAATAATTAGTGTCCCCCGTACCAGCTCGTTTCGCCATTTCAGCGGCGCCCCATTGTGACATACCAAGACCATGGCCCCACCCATGACCTTTAATGTACACTGTATCATTCTTGCCTGTGAAAGTATGATACGCTTTACCAGTTGAACTTGCTGGATTTTGATTGACATAAAAATCAAATAATGTTGACTTTAAACCTAACATGCCCCGTAAATCATCACCACTTACCGTAACCTTACCAGCAGTACCTACGAAGGTCGCCGATTTAATACGCCCAGACACGCCTCTATCGGCTGTGGCCTTGCCAGGATTTCCCAATGGGGTTAATTGAATACTCTTCAACTTACCCACTCCCTTACTAGCAGCATTTAACTTGCCCTCTAAAGTGCTACGGCTTGTGGATACTGTCCAATTTGACGCACTAGAATTGCTATTTGAAAAATCTTTAACACCTTTCAAGTACGGAATATCATTGCCCCATACATTGACACTGTCCTCGGTATAGCCACCACCATCAGAATGGAACAAGGCATTAATAGGACGATTATTATATAGCATAACAACGCCTTTAGTATGATTAACAGCAGCCGTAGTACTTTGTGTTTCACCGCTCACACCACCATATACTTGATGATCTGTAGACGTGCTCATATCATAGAGCTGATTTTTATTTTGCTCCATCGTATGTAGTGCATACGTACGAGCCGCTACAGCTTGCGCTTCTAAGGCCGCTGCTGGCCAAGATGGAATCGCCTCTTGTGGAACAACACCATATAAATACGATTCCAATGGAACTGCATTAATAACCATCATAGCTCCATTATTGGCCCGCAATGTAAGAGCCCCTCGATACGCTTTGCCTTCAAAGGTAAAAATATCACCACTCGTAGGTTTTAATGTGACAACAGAATCAAGAGCTTTGCCATTAACAGCAATCTTATTGCCCCGTACACCTACGGATACAACCTTATGACTACCAACCTTACCATTATTGCTAGTAAGAACAGTTACGCCATTTGCACTCGATACGGAGGCATCTTGACGACGAGATCCAAGTAAAACGCGAACGTCCGGTGTATTTTCTACACGAACGCGCGTTGTTACTTGTTCTACTTGATTCTTCGTCACCACCGCGGCCGTTGCACGAGATGTTGTAGTAGAAGTTGTAATCTTCGGTTTTACAGCAGTAGTATTAGCAACCTTTGGTTTTGCATTGGCTACGGTCGTACCCTTTGGTTTTACGCTTGATTGTGCAGTAACCTTAGGTTTAACAGTTGTAGTTGCTGTAACTTTAGGTCTAATAGTCGTAGATGCAGTAACCTTTGGCACCGGTTTTGTAACGAGCGGTTTAAACGTGGATTTTCCAATAGTTCCACGCACAGCTTTTACAGGAGTTTTTCCCGACACCGTTGTTGATGATTTAGCTACAACAGGTTTTGTTCCCAATTTACCTACTACCTGTGCAGCCTCAACAGTTGCAAAACTATGAATGCCTAACAATAATGTTGTCATAATCATTAATGGTAATTGTTTCTTTTTCATTTTATTTCCCTGTTTGCGAAATACCTAGATGATCATAAGCCAATTTAGTAGCCACACGCCCCCGCGGTGTTCTACCTAAAAATCCCAATTGCATCAAATATGGTTCATACACATCTTCGATGGTATCTCTCTCTTCACTGACGGCAGCCGCTATTGTTTCTATCCCCACAGGGCCACCATCATAATTTTCAATAATACACTTCAACACTCGTCTATCAATGCGGTC
Organism: Veillonella sp. HPA0037; assembly: GCF_000411535.1. Classification (NCBI taxonomy): domain Bacteria; kingdom Bacillati; phylum Bacillota; class Negativicutes; order Veillonellales; family Veillonellaceae; genus Veillonella; species Veillonella sp. HPA0037. Next base: position 2,059,477 of record NZ_KE150483.1, on the reverse strand, counting down.
AAGTCCCATCTTATCCACATGTAGACGTTTTAGCGCTTCATCTGCAATATCCGCAGTAATAACGCCATTCCCCACAACTTGTGCAAAATCGCGAACTCGTTTTAACAATCGATTCGCAATACGCGGTGTTCCTCTCGAGCGTCGAGCAATCTCACTAGCACCAGCTTGCTCAATGCCGATATTCAAAATATCCGCTGCACGAGTTACGATAAATTCTAACTCTTCTTGTTTGTAATATTCCAATCGACTCACGATACCGAATCGATCACGCAATGGCGCAGCCAATGCCCCAGCTCGTGTCGTCGCACCAACCAACGTAAACTTTGGTAAATCAATGCGGACGGAACGCGCACTTGGTCCCTTGCCGATGATAATATCCAAGGCATAGTCCTCCATAGCAGAGTACAATACCTCTTCTACACTTCGTGAAAGTCGATGAATCTCATCGATAAACAAAACATCATGTTCATCAAGATTCGTCAAAATAGCAGCTAAATCTCCGGCCTTTTCTATAGCAGGACCTGATGTTATACGAAAATTAACACCCAGCTCATTAGCAATAATGCCAGCTAATGTGGTCTTACCTAGCCCCGGAGGACCATATAACAGAACATGATCTAAGGCTTCACCACGCTGTTTAGTAGCTTGAATATAAATATTCAGATTATCCTTAGCCTCTCGTTGGCCAATATACTCATTAAAATACTTAGGTCGAAGACTATATTGCCACACGTCCTCTTCTCGATCACCGCCGCCTACGAGGCGTACTTCTTCGTTCATGGCTAACGTCCTTTCCCAAGTTCAACTAAACAAGCTTTTATCAATGCAGATACATCTTTTGAACCATCGTTTAAGGATTCAACTAGTGCTTCCACATCTTTTTGCGCATATCCTAATGATACCAGTGCCTCAATCGCCTCCCCGCTCGGTCCGCTATGTGTAACACCAATTGGTTGGATGGCTGCAGGTGTTTCAACACTAATCTGAGTCATCTTCACTAACTTATCCTTTAATTCTAGGACAAGACGCTCTGCCGACTTTTTCCCTATGCCCGGTAATTTTGTTAACTGTTGTACCTGACCATTAATAACAGCCAATTTGAAAGCCTCTGGCGTCATGCCGGACAATATGCCTAAGCCTACCTTTGGCCCAATCCCAGAAACAGAAATGAGCAGAATAAAAAGTTCGTACTCATCCTCTGTCCAGAATCCGTATAGTTGCATCGCATCTTCCCGAACATTGAGATAGGTAAACAATGTGGCCTCTTGCCCCTCTATTAATTGTTGTCGTGTAGTGGTTGGCACATACACACGGTACCCTACACCATGTACATCTACATAACAAGATTCCTTGAATAGATGTGTTACAATGCCTCGTACATACCCAATCATTTAATTAACCTCATCAATCTATCTTGGTGAGAACTATGCGCCGTACAAATAGCGACTGCTAATGCATCCGCCGTATCATCGGGCTTAATTTTCTCACGAATCCCCAAAATATTCATGGTCATGTAAATAACCTGATTTTTATCGGCCTTACCATAACCGGTAACAGCCTGTTTAATTTGTAATGGCGTATATTCATATATAGGTATCCTCTGTTGCTCTGCGGCCAGCAATATAACCCCACGCGCTTGACCTACCTTAATCGCCGTCGTTACATTACGATTAAAAAAAAGTTCTTCTACACCAAACTTATCCGGCTTATATTCCTCTAAAATATCGCTTAAATCATTAAATAAGATTTCTAAACGTTGAGCATCTGTCAGTTCCTTAGGGGTCGTAATAGCCCCATAGACTACTGGCGTTAGCTTGCTTCCCTGCACGTCAATAATGCCATAGCCACAAATTGCCGTACCTGGATCGATTCCTATAATCCGCACTCCATCCCCCTCAGTTTAAAAATGAGATAAGCCAAAGCTTACCTCGTAACACTCATAATCTATTTTATTATAGCATATTAGAACATCGAAATTCATGAAATCACGATATTTTTATTACCTTTTTACAAGGAGAAACTAGAGGAAGACAAAAAATGAGGAGTGCTCCTAGAGCACTCCCCGTTTCTATTATTCTTCTTCGTCGTCTGGCAAAATACCATTGTGGTATACGTTTTGTACGTCATCAAGGTCATCCAAAACATCGAGCATTTTTTGCATTTTTACAGCATCATCACCAAATAATTCGATAGTTGTATCTGGAATCATGGTAATCTTCGCCACTTCAGTTTCTATGCCCGCATCAGCCAAGGCTTGTTCTACTGCATCAAAATCTTCTGGTGTTGTATAGATTTCAAATACATCATCTTCCGCTTTAAGATCTTCTGCACCCGCATCAAGAGCCAACAATGTCAATTCATCTTCATCGTGACCTTCTTTATCGATAACGAATACACCTTTAGATTTAAACATCCAGCCTACACAACCGCTTTCACCAAGATTACCACCTTGTTTGGAGAAGGCATGGCGCACATCGGCAGCCGCACGATTACGATTATCCGTCATAACCTCTACAGTAACAGCTACACCGGCAGGACCATAACCTTCATATACGATTTCTTCGTATGCGTTCATATCCGTAGCGCCAACGCCTTTATCGATAGCACGTTGAATATTATCCTTAGGAATATTGTTTTCACGAGCTTTTTGCAAAGCCAATTTCAAGCGCATATTACCTGTTGGATCCGCACCACCCATACGTGCTGCTACGGTAATTTCACGACCGATTTTCGTAGCTAATTTAGCCTTCAATGCATCGGTTTTACCTTTTTTATGTTTAATATTTGCCCATTTTGAATGTCCTGACATAGACGCCTCCTATTTATTCCACCATGCTTCGCCCCGTAATCGATCCAAGATGATTGAAACGGCACTACGCACAGATAAATGATTGTATTCACCGTGGCCATATATAGGTTCTAAAATATAGTCAAAGCTTTCCATCGTTTCTTTTGTCATACCATAACCGGTACCAAATAATACTAACACAGGGCGGCCCTCATTTTCAAGATGTTCACGCATCCGTGCATAGGAAATTGTATTATCATAGGTCCGAGCATCGGTAGTTGCTATGATGGGTTTCACCCCTTCTAATTCCTCGATAGTACGCACTGCCACAGCGATAGAATTAACGAGTTCAACGCCTGTGAAAGCATCTTTTCTATCTGGATTATAAGTACTACCAAAACCAGATTTCCAATGTTCCATAATGGTAGCCGCTAACTCTCGTTGAGCTGGGATATTATGAATCACAAAATATTTAGACACATCATAGGTAATAGATGCGCGCGCAATATCGTGAATATCATAATTTGTAATGGCCGTCGTTATTACCTCTTTATGTTTATTCATAATAGGATAATGAACGAGTCCAATATATAAATTCGCCAATACTATATCTCCTAAATCTTAAACAACGTTTATCAATACATAGTACCACCATATCCATTACGAAGCACTAGACCTCGCACCAGCACTACCAAAGCCAGACTTTTGCCCTATAGATGATGCTTTCTTACTTCTACTATTCTCATAACTACGAAAGCTTCTTCCACCTCCATAGCCATGTATAGTAGATCCGGATGACGTATATTCATTAGGTTGTTCATACGGTTTTAATGGCGATACTGCGCGATATGTCATAGTTCGTCCATCCATACGTGCCGTAGGAGGATTAAACCCATGAAACATATAATACCCAGCTGCAATAGTTGGTAACAAACTTGCCAAACCAGCATCCCACACTAAGTTTCCACCATTATCACGGTGAAAGGTAACTGAACGATTATCATCATACAAGGCGGTTTCTTTTCCATCGCCATGGTTTAAAAGAGAATACCGATTACCTTGACTATCCTTTAATCGAACCTCCCCCTCATTTGCCTCTGGATAAACCTTATCACACACAGCATAGGAGATATCATTCCAGTATGAATACACACCTACAAGACCAGCAACTGCGGCGAAAGCACCTGTAAGGTATATGGTTTTCTTACTTGGCTTATACATAAAACGCTCCCTTAGTGCACAGCACCGCTAATAACAAGAGCAAGACCAACGAAAATGCCAAATACAAGAATACCAGCCGCTGTATTACCACGCATAATTTCTTCGGATAATTTATATTTACGATGCCAAATATTGATAAACATATAGCCCGTTACAAATAGTATAATACCTAGCACAGCATATACAACACTGGCTACAATGCCATGTAACAAGGAAGTATCAGCTGTAGTCACGGCTGGTGACATGATAACAGCGCGCAAAATTTCACCGATACCGATAAATGATCCCGCTGAAAGCCACGCTACAGCACAGTTACCACGCTTAATTTCTTCACTAAATTTTCCAGGCACGAAGAAATCGATAACCGTATTCGCCGTCAACATCAATATAATGCCAAAGCAAGCATAAAAAATTGTCAATAATACATCTGGTATATAAATCATAATAAGCCTCCTAATAATATAATTTTGTATTGGATGTGTTGTTAGAGTTGCTGGTAGGATACAAGCGTTCGCGTCCCGTATTATCCCCTAGGCGAACCATGGTCGCATAGTTATCGAGTATATGAGAGCTGATTAATGTACGATCAATAATTTTCCAATCCTCTTGTGTCAATTTTGATTGTTCACATACCTTAACCTTAGTTTGTCCATCCATATTAGTGATGAGATACACCAAGTCCCCAGAATAAAATACAATAACTTCATGTCCTTCTTCTAAGTTATCCCGCTCATTCTTAATATCACCATTCACAGAGTCAATCAAGTCTAATGCGGTGCTAACAGGATCTAGTGTAGACGTGTATACATAGTCGCTATCCGAATCTGTTTTTGTATAATATGCAGATGTGTCATGCATATGTTCTTTAACCGTATAAGGCACTCCAAACATAGCGCGTATACTATGCCAAGACAAATCATTGTCCGACCAAAACAGAAATAGTAAAAATAGTACACCATACCCCACGCCAACAGCAATAGATCCGAACCTCTTTTTCATTGATTTGTTACGCATCTTTTGCTTAATAGCTTGAGCGGCTGCATCATTACAAAGGCGAATGTTCACTAATGGCACTCGTGATCCCTCGGCAAACATTTTTTCACCTTCAAACCACTCTTCTTCAAAGAAGACACTAGCACCACCTTCACAAGGCAGCTGATATTCTCGATATCCTGCGCGGTCCCCTACGGAGGCACCACTTTCACCATCCACATCGACAACCTTTTCTAAACCGATTTGATGTAATGTAAAATCTTTCCCCGGCCTTGTATGAAAGGATGTTCTAGATACGGTACACCATTCATTATCATTATACTCAATGGTTAACCATATTTTATCGATTCCTTCAACAGCCTCTAGTCCATATTCATGCCAATAATCACCTGGTGATTTGGTCATAGACGGCTGGCCCCTATAGGATTGTTCCTTATCTGCTTTTGGAATAATCTCTATATATTTAATTTTCTCAGTGATTACATAACGGCTGCCATGAACCTCTAAGACATCATAACAATTAAACTCCATACGCACCCTCGCTAAAATAGACATAACCACAACTGCTGCGAAGTACACCTATTATCCTTTGTTTAACCATACTCTATATGGTCAAAAATTACATAGTATTTCTCTTACTCTATTAGTAATGGTACAAAATATGCTTCTGTACCAGCTATCTCTTCCGGAGAAAAACGGCATCCTACCGCGGAGGCTTGATCACCAAGCATAAAACAGGATAAGGTTAAAAATCCATCTTTCACTCCACAATCCACTGTATGAGTAAAACGTTTCTGCTGTATAAAGTCTTGATACATCACCTTTTTACTGTCGCGACAAACGATATCGTCATAGTTATCAACTAGCTTTTCCATGTAAAGCTCAGATGAATCACCACGCTTTTGAACAACTTGTACATGCCTTCCTTCACGGCCCCAAATCTCCTTTTGAATATAAAGGCCATCATCAAGAGCGGAAAAATCATTTTCAAAATAGGATGGTGCCAAATAACGCTCGATGATATCTCGATCCGGTTTCGTAAAAAATTGATCTGTTAAATACAACGCATACACTAAGGACATAAAGGATTTATTTTGTAAAATAATTGACTCTGGCGGATTAAAAAGAGCGAATGTATCATCCTCATACAAATCTAAGAACATTTCACCCAAAGGTTCGCCATCTGGTGTTTGTTCATCAATTAAAAGCTCCATGGGATGCAATCGATACAATAGGGTCGCATGACTACCATCTTCTAAAGGAATGCCCTCATCATCAATCTTCATATCATAAAAGGATATGAATCGCGTATCTGCCTCAGGACACGCTGTTTTTAATTCCTTCATAAGGAATTGTGTTGTACCGTAGTCTTCAAAATAATCATGAAAGCAGGAGAATACAAAAGGATTCTTAGGGAGGCTCTCTCTATTTGCCCGCATAAATTCATATTGGTTTCTACCATACTTAGCAGATAAAACAGCGTCATACATGCGCTTTAAAAATGTATGTAATTCTTTTTGACATTCTATATTAGGATGTTTTCGTCCTACATAATTAGCTGCCACTTCATTGGCATAATAGCTTTCAATAAGAAAACATGGCGTATCTGCATTAAGTTCTACCATCCGCAAATTGCCATTTACATCGAGAACAAAATCAAAGCGTGATAACCACGTCGGTAACCCTAAGGCATTCGACTTATGTAAATAAGGAATTAAATTATCTGGCATATCCATATTTCGAGCAAAGTCATCTGGTGCCATTTGAAATACTTTTGCAGCTTTACAAAATATTTGAAATAATCTACGTGAAGCATGACGAATTTCATCGTAAAAGTCGGATGAAAAGGCCTGCATAGACAAGGAAGGATACCGATCATCATACCCTTCATATTCCACGAAATTAAATATGTTTCTATCAAGCTCATCAATATAGGATTTCATTGTTCATCCTTTCATTAAGAGGCACCGCTCGAAGTTCGAGCCCCTACACTACCAAAGCCATACTTTTCACCAATTCTATGTGCTCGATTACTCGTTTTAGTATTGTAACGATTTCTAGTCATTTCATTAATAGTTCTAGCCACTCTTGCACTATTAGATTTACTAGCGCCTGTACTTGCATCAAAAGGGGTAAGAGGTGATGTAGCGCGATAGGTCATACTAGGTGCATCCATATATGCCGTTGGAGCTGAAAAACCATGAAATGCATAGTATCCTACCGCCAAAGTCGGAATCAAACTAGCTAAGCCTGCATCCCATATAATATCACCCTTCTCATCACGATGAAAGGTAACAGACTTCTCAGCATCATCATAAAGTGCCGTTTCTTTTCCATCACCATGATTAATCAAGGTATAGCTTTTACCTTCATCATCTATGAGCCGTACTTCACCATTATTCGATTCTGGTTTGACCACATCACATAGAGCATAACTAATATCATCCCAATAGGAATAAACACCTACAAGAGCTGCTATAGATGTAAAAGCTATGGCTATGTAAACAGTATTCTTACTTGGTTCATACATATAATATTCCTTCGTTTGATTTCGTAACTGAAATCAATACTATCTCAATCTTTTATTATATTTGATAACGTCTTACGTCCCTGCTTATTCTTTAATTCCACCATATACGCATATCGTAACAATATTTCACTGTCATTTCTAATAGTCGCTATGCGTGTATTCTCCGAATCTGACAAGTTTTTTAATTCCCCCACTTCAACATACGTAGTGCCATTAACCACACTAATAACAGATACCTCTTTAGTCGTATAAATGACAATCCATTGCTCAGGAGACTTAGTGTCTTGTTTAATGTTATAAACCTTGCCATACACAGCATCGATAAGATCGATAGCCGTTGCATTAGGATCTTGCTTTGACGTATATACCATCAAACCGTCTTTTGTGCCTTGCGGTTCATAATAATAGGAATCTTTAATGCGCTCTTCCATGGTATATGGGAATCCTACTTCATCACGCAATTCATGCCAAGTCATATCTCCTACGAATAAATAACCCAAAAAGAATAAAATGATTCCCCAACTCAGACCCAATCGTGTCCATTCTTTTCTACGAGCTGCATTACGAATCTTTTTACTCACTGCTTGAGCAGCCTGATCTCGCCGTCGATGTACATCCGACAAACGAATCCTCTCACCTTGAGCCTGATCCGTCAAACCACCATGCCAGTCCTCAATAAAGAATACATTGGTTTTATCCTTTTTAATTGATCTATATTCTTTATAATCGGCCTTATCACCGCTTCTAGCTTTACTTTCACCCTCAACAGACATGACGCGTTGTAAGCCTTTATCGTACAGTTTATATCCTTTAGGCGGCGTTGAACGTAAAATAGTCTCTGAAAAGGTACAATAGTCTTTTTCCCCATTTACAATGGTGAGCCATTTTTTATCTCCACCATCCACTGGCATAAGACCATATTCGGTCCAATTCTTAGCCCCTTTATGAGTACCTAGTTCATTATTATACATTTCATCATTAAGAGTATAATTCACTGTCTTTTCTATGATGAATTCTTGATAGGAGATAACTTCAGTAACTACGTATCGCTTTCCCTGAATCTCTACAACATCATAACACTTAAAATTCATAGCCTAGACTCTTCTTCAACAATTTCTTTTAAAAGTTTAATTTCCTCTTTTGTTAATGGTCGTTCCAATAAATCGGGCCGCAACAATCGTGTCCGCTTTAAGGCTTCCTTTTGTCGCCATGTGGCAATGTTTTTATGATGACCGCTACGCAATATGTCAGGAACAACCCATCCTCTGAATTCTGGGGGCTTTGTATATTGAGGACATTCTAATAAAGGCTCATAAAAGGAATCCTCTTGGGCCCCACTAGCTGCGCCTAATACACCGGGAATCATTCGAGCCACTGCATCGGCTACAACCATAGCTGGCAACTCGCCACCTGTTAACACATAGTCACCAATGGAAATGGTTTCATCTACTAAATGTTCCTCTACACGATAATCAACACCTTCATAATGGCCACATACGAGAATCAGTTGATCATAAGTTGCTAGTTCTCTAGCCTTTTCCTGTGTGAAAGGTTGACCCGTAGGACCCATAAATACAATGCGACGACGTATACTTTCACTAGGATTACCAATGAGGCTCATCTCATCACACATCTCATCCGTTTCGTAGGCACCATTAATAGCACTATCATAGTTAGAGGCAACAGATTCTACGGCCTCAAAAATAGGAGGCGCCATCATGAGCATGCCTGCCCCACCACCATACGGTGTATCATCCACTTGTCCATGTTTATTATGACTAAAATCGCGCGGATTCGTCACAGCCATATCTAGCCGTCCCGCCTCTATGGCTCGTTTTATGATGGAATGACTAAAGAAGGCATCAAAAAACTCTGGAAACAAGGATATAATATCTATTTTCACAACAGGCCTCCCCCGAATACACTTATTATTATCATAAATCTATATATAGCTATCTTATAATTAATTCTATCATAAGACACCTATAAATAGATATAAAAAACCGCCTAAATGGATTATACCCACTCAGGCGGATCAACGATCATCATGCGTTTGTCCATATCGATGTCAATGATAACATCATCAATGGCTGCAAACAATTGATCTGGTTCCCCTTCTTTGGAAACCACATATACATCATTAGCTCCCGGTTGTAATACATCCGTCAATGTACCAAGTACATTGCCCTTTGTATCTTGCACCTCAAGGCCAATCATATCAAAGATATAGTAACGGCCTTCTGGTAATTCTACCAAATCTTCACGACGTACTTGAATCTCTTTCTTAGAGAATAATTCAGCCGCATTACGATCAGGAATTTCCTTAAACGAAGCTAATACGAATTGTTTATGAAATCGTGCGGATGCAACGTGGTATTCTTTACCATCGATGTAACAGGCATCCATATGCATGAACCGTTCTGGAAAATCGGTTCTAGGCATAATACGAAGATCACCCCGCACGCCGTGCGGGGCGATGATAACACCTATAGTGATGAAATCGTTAGGCTTCATTATTGACGAAACGCAACGATTTTACCGTCTTCTAATAGGATTTCAGCGCCCATCATGGCATCCAAATTATCCCCGATTTTAACGGTAACTGTTTGCTCTAATGTACCTTGAGGAATTTCAGTCCCCAATGTCAATTCTTGAGCGTCTTTCAATTTAGCTGTTACTTCTTCTTTGAAAGCCAAGCGTTTATTTTTCTCTTCGTCGATTTGTTGACGAATTGCAGTAAGACTTGTCGCATCAACTTTAGCTGCATCAGCTAAAATACGTTGAGCTTGAAACTCAATTGCTTCCAAATCTTTATTCACCATATCAAGGCGAGTTTCAAGATCGGATACAATTTTCGCTTTCAAATCTTCTGTTACTTTTGCTTTTACTGCTACAGGGACACGTAATGTCATTTCTTCCATTGGAACACTCCCTTTTAGACAATATCAACAGATATCTTTTTGTTCTCTTTAATAGCCGCCGCTTTCACCACAGAGCGAATTGCTTTTGCAATTCGACCTTGCTTTCCGATGACTTTACCCATATCCTCTGGAGCTACATGAAGTTCATAGACCTCAACATTGCCCTTTTGGACCATGGTAACAGAAACGGCATCAGGCTGCTTCACTAATGATTTCGCAATTAATGAAATTAATTCTATCATCACAGTATGCCTCTCTATTAATTACTTTTTAGCGTCTGCAAATTTTTGCATAACGCCTTGTTTTTTGAACAAGGAGCGAACAGTGTCAGTAGGCTGAGCACCTTTAGCTAACCAAGCCAAAGCTTTTTCTTCGTCTACATTAACGATAGCTGGTTGTTTAGTAGCATCATATTGACCAATTGTGTCAACAGGACGACCTTCACGTGGAGCACGTGCGTCAGCAACTACGATACGGTAGAAAGGAGCTTTTTTAGCACCTAAACGAGTCAAACGAATTTTTAACATGTGGGATTCACCTCCTTATAATGATGTGCTGGACAGGTTCAGCGCCCCTGTCCATGTATTACATAAACGGTAATTTTGGCATTCCAGGGAAGCCACCCTTACCGCCACGCAATCCTTGTAAACGCTTCATCATCTTCCGCGCTTCTTCGAATTGTTTTAATAAGCGATTAACGTCTTGTACTTGTGTACCTGACCCCATCGCAATACGCTTACGACGAGAACCATTTAAAATATTTGGATCTTGTCGTTCTGCAGCCGTCATGGATTTAATGATAGCCTCGATGCGACGTACTTCTTTACTATTCAAATCAAGATCTTTTAATTGATCCTTAATTTGACCCATGCCTGGTAACATGCCAATAATATTTTGCAATGGTCCTAACTTTCTCACCTGATTCATCTGTTTCAAGAAATCATCTAAGGTGAAATTGTTTTTCGCCATTTTTTGCGCCATTTCACGAGCTTCTTCTTCATCAATAGCGCCTTGTACACTTTCAATAAGAGTTTTGAAATCCCCTAAATCGAGGATACGAGAAGCCATGCGGTCTGGATAGAATACATCGAAACCATCCATTTTTTCGCTTACGCCCGTAAACTTGATTGGCAAACCGGTTACAGCCTTAATGGATAATGCAGCACCACCGCGCGCATCACCATCGAGTTTAGTAAGGATAACACCGTCAACGCCTAATTTTTCATTAAACGTTTGTGCTGTCGTCACCGCGTCCTGACCAATCATAGAGTCTACAACGAGTAGAATTTCATGAGGTCGAACAGCAGCTTTAATGTTGGACAACTCGTCCATGAGAACTTCGTCTATAGCCAAACGACCTGCTGTATCGATGATAACAACATCTTTCAACATATGCGTGCTTTGCTCTACGGCACGACGCGCAATATCTACTGGATTAGCTCCTGGTGTTTCATCAGCAAATACAGGGATATCGATTTGCTTACCTACTACTTGCAATTGCTTAATCGCTGCTGGACGATATACGTCGGCTGCAACAAGCATTGGATGTTTACCTTGTTTGCGAAGGTATACAGCCAATTTACCAGCTGTAGTCGTTTTACCAGCACCTTGTAAACCAACAAGCATAATAATTGTTGGAGGCTTACTGGAAATCATGATACGGCTTTGCGTACCACCTAGGAGAGCTGTCAACTCATCATTAACGATTTTAATAACCGTTTGAGCTGGGTTCAAGGATCCGAACACCTCTTCACCAAGGGCCTTTTCTTTAATGGATTTAACGAAATCTTTCGCCACCATAAAGTTTACGTCCGCTTCTAAGAGAGCTGTTCGTACCTGACGCAACGCAAGATTGACATCTTCTTCTGTAATTTTGCCCTTACCTTTTAAGGATTTAAAGGCGTCTTGCAGTTTTTCTGACAAACTATCGAATGCCATATTATCCCTCCATTTGCGTCAATAATTGTTGTACCCGCGATTGTGAAAGCACATCCGCTGGCAACGTATCTTTTAATTCATTTATCACTTGCTCTCGTGCCTCATATTGAGCCACCAAGTGTAATTTAGATTCATAGTCATTCAAAATATGACGTGCACGCTGTAAATTATCATGTACAGCTTGCCTAGATACGCCAAGCTCCTCAGCAATTTCTCCAAGGGACATATCATCTTCGTGGTGAAGTTGTAAGGACATGCGTTGCTTATCCGTCAACAATGGCCCATAGAAATCAAGGAGTAAACTGATAAGTACTCGTTCTTCCATTTCGCCACCTCCATCACTGTCAAGTCATATTACTTTACATACTATACAGTAAAAAAAAATAAGTGTCAAGTATAAACACTTAACACTTAACACTTATCCAATATATTTTTATTATAATTTTTTTATTATGTGAGTTTTATAACAAACATATTATTCAAATAAAGTTTTATTCATATTATATTCAATCACTTGAAGAATTCTGATGTTTTTTATACTTATAGTAAATAACTCTTACAATAAATGCTACAATTCCCAAAGTAAAAGCACCTATAACTTTTCCCTTCATTTTTTCTTGTTTTTGTTTCTTTTCTTCTTCTTGTGCTTTCTTTAGCCTTTCATTCTTAATATACTGCTGCTGATTATTATCTATTTCAACTATTCTATTTGCCAATTTATCTATAACACTTCCAGATTTTATAGGCGTTACACTAACAGCGTTTACTTCCTGAATCTTTTGTCCATTTAATTTATGATAAACTTCCCCCACAGAAAATTCAAATGCATTAGTTTTATATACATATATATTGGTAATAATGTAATAAGGTGTATTTATCGCTTCTAATTTTATTCGTGCTACATAATACGCAGGATTATGTGTACTCACATAATTAACAGAAGATCGATCAATGTAATACTTAAACTCACCATCACTTGTAGTATCAACCCACTCAGCATTAACTACTTGAACACAGATTAAAGCTTGCAACAAAAAGAATAAGCTAAAAATAAATCGTTTCATATTAACACCCCCTATTATATGAATCTATCATGAAATTTTATGTTTAGTCAATATTTAGCACTTATCTAAACCTCCATATGCTACTTTATTCTTTTATAAGTTATAACAACATGTTATAATATTTATATCTAATATTTTCAATATAAAAGATAGGAGGTATTGTATGAATACCAAACATTATGATCTTATCGTCCTAGGTTTCGGCAAAGCCGGTAAAACATTAGCAGCTAAATTTGGCTCCATGGGCAAAGCCGTAGCTATGATTGAAGAAAATCCACTCATGTATGGTGGCACATGTATTAATATCGCATGTATACCTACTAAGACGATGATTATAGCCGCATCAAAAGGCTTATCTTACGATCAAGTATTAAACCAACGCGAGGTAGTTACATCTCGTTTACGCAATAAAAACTTCGCTATGCTAGACACTAATGAACATGTCGATGTATATACTGGACATGGTGAATTCATTAGTAATAAAGAAATCGCCGTTACAGCTGGGGAAGACAAAATCATCTTATCTGGTGAAACAATTATTATTAACACTGGTGCTGTAGCGATTAAGCCTAACATTGATGGCATCAGCGCAGCAACAGGCTTCTATAACAGCACAGAAATTCAACAATTATCGCCTCAACCAAGTACACTAGGCGTTATCGGTGCTGGTCCTATTGGCCTTGAATTTGCTAGCTTATACGCTAAACTGGGTACAAAGGTTACCATATTCAATATTGATGCCAAAATTCTAAAACGCGAAGAACCTATTGTTCAAGAATTATCGAATGAATACTTAGCGGAGCAAGGTATTAATATTCTAAATGATGTAACATTAAATTCTGTATCTAATGATGGAAAAAAGCCCGTTATCACTGCCAATAATCAAAACTATACCTTTGACGCTGTTTTATATGCTACAGGTCGCAGACCGAACACTACTAACATCGGTTTAGAAAATACGGATATCACAACTAATGAACGAGGTGCTATCGTAGTCAATGATACTTGTGAAAGCTCCGTCCCAGGTGTATATGCAGTAGGCGATGTAAATGGTGGTCCTCAATTTACGTATATTTCTCTCGATGACTTCCGCATTGTATTTGGTGCTCTTACAGGTAATGGCCAATACACATTAAAAGATCGCAAAAATATTCCTTACACAACATTCTTAACACCTCCACTGGCTCGTGTTGGTCTTACAGAAGAAGAGGCTATCAACAAAGGCTATACTGTTAAAACTAAAGAAATGCTCGTAGCTACCATGCCAAGAGCTCATGTAAACGACTATTTAAAAGGTGCTTTTAAAATTGTAGTAAATGTAGATAACGATTTAATCCTTGGTGCTACACTTTATTCTCAAGGTGCTGAAGAGTTGATTAACCTCATTAAAATGGCTATGGATAACAACATTCCATATACATATTTCAAAAATCAAATCTTCACACATCCTACCATGGCAGAGAACTTAAACGACCTTTGTAATTTTTAAAAATTTAAATTAATACATGAAAATTAAGTAATGCTAAAAGACCACCATCACAAAAATTAGTAATGGTGGTCTTTCTTCTATTTTTATTTAGATATCAAACTAAAAACAGAATATTATTTTTTTAGGATAGAATTTATTACCACATCTAGATCAGATTTTTCAGAATTACTAACCAAACCTGTATTTACCTCACTAAACAATGCTTTCATAATTAATAGGCGTTCTTCTTCATTAATATTTTTTCCATCAGCGATTAAAGCCTGATAAAATCGAGTTAAAGCAGCTTTTTGTTGATATACTTTTTTTAGATGCCAAGAAGATGTCCAAAACTTAATTTCAACTTTAATTATATAAATCATAAATGCTGTAGCAAGAAACATCATAGAGGTAGGATTAATCCAATAGCTTCCACTTGGTATGCCCTGTAAAATTGATGGAATCAAATATTGACTTAACAATGTAATTAGTCCTATTATCGTAACTATTGTCAAGGCCCCCCATGTAAAAATAGAACTTTCTTGATCATTTGCACGACTATTCCATAATTCTTCTGGAGCTTCAAGCTTTAACTTCTCTTTATATGCCTCTTCTAAGTCTTTTAAACGCTTTTCAGCTTCAATGACATTATCATTTAACTTAGAAAATTTTTGTTTAATATCATCTATGCTCTCATCAAAAAAATTTTTACTATTTTTTTGAATTTTTGAAGCTTCATCATATTCTGACTTTATAAACCCTTGTAGTTTTTTCAATTCTGCTTCAACTGAGGAAGTGTCAAAATTAGTAGTTTTAAAAAATTCTCCATCCAAAACAATGCAGGTAAATTTTCATAATAATCAGATCTAGCGAAATAATATCCCACACAATTTTTATCTTTATTAATAGTAATAAAGTTATTCACAGCAGTTTCAAAATACGAATCATTCTTATAATTTTTCCGAAATGATTCTATAAACTTGATTATCAACTCATATGATTGATCTAAGTCACAATAAGAATTCACAGTAATAGTGGTAAAATATTTACCATTCTCTTCTACAATATTTACTGTACCATTTGCGAGTTGTACCAAAATCTCTTTTTCTGGGACTAATTCCTTCTCATCATATTCTTTGTACTGATCAACAACGAAAGATATCCTGTCAATAATAGCATTAATTGTATTTTCAATATAAACCCATTCATTAAAAGGTCTAAATTCATTATTTTCCAACTTCAGAGACTTTAATCTTTTTATATTACGTGCTATTGTTTCTTCAATTTTAGCTAATGACCCTTCTATAGGTTCTAATTTAATCCAATATCTATCAGGAATCTCTAGCTTAAATATCCACTTGTCATATATTAATTCTGTTACAGATGTTTCAGTAATATTTTCCATTTTATTCTCCCTAAATAATATACTCGACAAATATTACTATATATTTTCTAATGAATGAAATAATAAGTTTATTTATTATACCTATTTAAAAACCGTTCTACATCCTCAAATAATTTGTAATCATTAGCTAAACTCTTTTCTAATTGATGAGCTATAGAGTTTGCCTCTACACAATATATTTTATAATAGTATTTTTATCTAATCTTTTATTAAATAGTTCAGTATATTCAGTAATAAGAGGAATATACATACAGCCAATATACTTATTATAATAATCTTTAAAATATAAATATCTATTATCTATATCTAAATGCTCAATATAATATTTATAGCATACTATTAACTCATTAAATCTCGCTAATAACTCACCTGTTTTATCATTTATCTACATTGACATCTCAAAAATAGAATCATATTGTTTTCTCACATCATTATAGGAATCTGGATCATTAGTAATATCATAAACAATTTTATTAATCATTCCCATTGAACAGCCATAGCAACTCATTATTAATCTAAACAAAACCTCAACCCTTTCATAAGCTTTAAAACGCTTATCAATAATGTTTCTATAATAATCTAATTTATATTGTTGCTTATTAATAAACTATTGTACTAATAATGTCCCAATTGCGCCTAGTGCGGTCTCCAAAACAGCAATAATAATAGTAACATAATCCATTATATACGCATCTAATCTTTGAATTACGTTAAAAACAAAATAATGCAAATATAAAATCAAGCCTTGATAATTATTTTTTAGTAAATAATCTACGTACTACCTTTTGTAGTTTTGGTGTCAATATAATAGCCACCACAATACCTGCAGCACTTGTAATCAAGGAGTATTGAATTTTGCTAGCTGCTACGGCTGCACTTTCAAGAACAAACCACCATGCAAGGAAATAACCAAAGGCAGTCCAAATGGTACCAATAATAAGAGCTATCAAAATGCGTGTAAAGGATGCTGTCGGCTTTGTAATGGATGGAGGCAAGTAACCTGCTGTCATACCACCTACAATAAGACCTGCAATACCTTTAATAAAGAAAGAGAATACAATGTATTGCGTATGTCCACCAAAAAGATCAAATAATGCGGAACCAATAGCCGCACCTAAACCACCATATAAACCACCAAAGAGAATAGATGTGGTAAAGAGAGCAGCGGAACCTAAATGAACCATGGCCCCACCTGGTATTTCAATGCGAATCGTTGTTGCTACTGCACATAAGGCAGCAATAAAGCCTATATATACAATATCACGAGTCTTTAATTTCATAATCAAGATCCTTTCTTCCTATTATCAATAACTATACTCAGTATAACAAATCATACACTATTTAAAAATACCAGCTTTATAGGAATTAAATATGACACCCAAGTAAAACAAAGCACCTATACAACTGCATAGGTGCTTTATCAATATTATAACTTATTTGCCGTTTAAATCTTAGCGCGTTTTAAGCGAAGTGAATTACTTACTACTGTAACGGAGCTAAATGCCATCGCAGTACCTGCAATCATAGGATTCAAGGCACCTACAGCAGCCAAAGGAATACCGATACAGTTAAAGATCAATGCCCAGAATAAATTTTGTTTAATATTGGTCATCGTCTTACGGCTAAGACGTACAGCTTGTACCAATGTATGCAAATCATTGCGTACCAAAACGATATCTGCTGCTTCTACGGCGATATCTGTACCACTGCCGATAGCAAAGCCGATATCTGCAGTTACAAGAGCTGGAGCATCGTTGATACCATCGCCAACCATACCAACTACAAGGCCTTTATCTTGCAATTCTTTTACCTTGCTAGCCTTATCTTGAGGCAACACTTCAGCAATTACATGAGTAATGCCTGCTTGTTTTGCAATATATTGAGCTGTACGGCGATTATCACCGGTAAGCATCCATACATCGATGCCTTGAGACTGTAGTTCTTTTACAACCTCAATAGTTTCAGGACGCAATTCATCTTCTACAGCCCATAATGCACTGATGACACCATCTACAGCGAGAACAGATACAGATGCACCTTGTTCTTCAAAATGTTGAATATCATCTTGCACCTTAGATAAATCATAACCGAGTTCACTCATCCAACGGCTATGACCAAGTTGTACAGATACACCTTGGTAGGCACCTTGCAAGCCTTTACCCGGTACATCGCCAAAGCTTTCAAGTTCAACAGCCTTCCCCTTGTAGCCATGATCTTCACCATAATAAACCATAGCCTTAGCAATCGGATGCGATGTGCCGCTTTCAAGAGCCATCATGATGGACATGTTCACACTTTCATCACCACTATAGTTTTTGAATTCCGTTACATCGAGCACGCCTTGTGTAAGAGTACCTGTTTTATCCATAACGATAGCATTGAGTTTACCGGCCTTTTCAAGATATTCCGCACTCTTGATGAGAACACCATGTTCTGCGCCAAGGCCAGAACCTACCATGATGGATGTCGGTGTAGCAAGGCCAAGCGCACAAGGACAAGCGATTACTAGAACAGCGGTCGCATTAATAAAGGCTACATTGATAGAAT
Organism: Veillonella sp. HPA0037; assembly: GCF_000411535.1. Classification (NCBI taxonomy): domain Bacteria; kingdom Bacillati; phylum Bacillota; class Negativicutes; order Veillonellales; family Veillonellaceae; genus Veillonella; species Veillonella sp. HPA0037. The sequence continues at coordinate 2,040,605 of NZ_KE150483.1, read as the reverse complement.
CGCCTACAATAAAGTACCACACGAGACCAGTTAGGACAGCAAGGCCAATAACAGTTGGTACAAAGTATTGAGCCACAATATCCGCAATACGTTGAATGCTTGCTTTAGATGTTTGAGCTTCCTCTACGACCTTGATAATTTGAGATAACATCGTGTCGCTACCAATGCGCTTTGCTTCCATTGTGAAAGCACCACTTAAATTGATAGTCGCCCCAATAACCTCAGAGCCCACTTGTTTTTCTACAGGTAAGCTTTCACCTGTAAGCATAGCTTCATCAACGGTAGAGTAACCTTCTGTAATAGTACCGTCTACAGGAATCTTTTCACCGGCGCGCACTTGTAATACATCGCCAGCTACCACCTTAGAGGTAGGAATATCTACAAATTCACCATCGCGCAATACATGAGCCGTTGCCGGTTGCAAAGCAATTAGTTTTTGAAGCGCTTCAGACGTACGCCCCTTGGCTACCTCTTCTAACAATTTACCTAGAAGAATAAATGTGATAAGCCATGCAGAGGTTTCAAAGTAAATACCATGAGGACCAAGTTCTGGATGGAACTGCCAATTGTAAATACTGAACAAATACGCCACACTCGTACCCATAACAACGAGGACATCCATCGTAAGAGCCCCATTCTTTACGGCACTCCATGCACTCTTATAGAACATGAGACCCGGGCCAAATTGAGCGATAGTGGCTAATACAAATTCAACCCAAACCGGCAACGCTTGAATACCAAAACGATGCAAGGTCATGTTGATCATCATCGGTACCGCCATACAAGCCGCAATAATAAGGCGTGTAATATGTGGTTTTAAATTAACCTTTTCTATTTCCTGTTTCGTTTCATCCGCTTCAGTAGCACCAAAACCGATATTCGTTATGGCATCGATAATTTGTTGTGGTTCTACAGTAGCGCCATCCTTAAACTCTACGCTCCCCTTACGGGTTAGTAGGTTAACCTTTACAGAAGCTACGCCATCCACCTTGGATACGACGTTTTCAACGCGTTTTACACAGGCTGCACAATGCATGCCCGTAATGTCAAACTCTTGTTTTTTTGTACTCATATATAACTTCCTTCGAAACAATTCAAATCAGAGATTCATAAAATATGATAAATACAGTATATTTGTAATATTTATTACATGAACTAATACTCATATATCTACTATTTATAATAACATAGATTCTCAATTCGTCAATATCCTACTAAAACTAGAGGGTTATTCCTTTTCTGTAAGGGAATTAATAATTGCGATTGTAGTGCTATATATTGTGTAAATAAATATATATATTATTAAACATTATCGCTCATAATCTATACATTACCTTTATAAATAGCTTATAATAAAGTGATGATGATGAATAAATACTATAGTGGTAAAAATAAGAATGGAGGTGAGGAAATGCCAGATACAACTAGCCCTACCGTGGAATTCATATCCATTGCCAAAGAATTCCGCCATGAATATGTAGTGGAGAAATCCAGATTTATCACTACCGTATATCCATGTAGTACCGAAGAGGATGCGCAATCTTTTATCGCCCGTATCAATAAAGAGTTTTGGGATGCTCGGCATAATTGTACGGCCTTCGCATTAGGACCAAAGCAAGAACAACAACGCTCGTCCGATAATGGTGAACCATCGGGCACTGCTGGAAAGCCTATGCTAGAAGTCTTGAAAAAGACAGGTATTACAAATGTAGCCGTTGTGGTAACACGCTACTTTGGCGGTATAAAACTAGGGGCTGGTGGATTAATCCGAGCATACTCCCACTCCGTTGCTGAAACATTGCGTCTTGCACCAAAGGAATTGCATACCACAAGAATACAATTACAAGCGATTATTGACTATGCACTATATGGCACAATAGAACGCTATCTACAGGATGCACAACTACATTATGAGGCTACCTTTGGAGAAAAAATAGATCTTACGATTTTAGTGCCACCTATCGATATAGAACGGATACAAAAAGAGCTCCAAGACATGAGTCATGGAGCTGCTACTTGTAATGTATTAGATGCTATCGAAGTGGTATTACCACTAGATTAAGTGTTCAATCAATTCGTACACTAACTAATTAGTTGCCATTATGAACTAAACCAGTAAGGCCTTGATTCATTTCATGACGTTTTTCAGTTGTCAATGGATGTGGCCATACGCGTTCTAATTGTTTTTTACGACTAACACCAGCATTATGTGCTGTCATTAATCTACGTGCTTCCCAATTACGAATTGCTTTACTTAATGTTCTTTTTACTACGCCCATAGTAGTACTCACTTTCCTAGTCACTGCAACTATATCAAAAATATTGATGAGATTATTAAAACAACTTTTTATGTGCTTTAATTCTCTTGATGTGTATAGTATATATGACATTTCTTAAAAGGTAAAATAACTATTCCTTTATTAGTTATAAATTTTAATTATCATGATTTGTGTATTAAAGGGGGATTTTATGGACACATCGTATTATCACAATTTTATAACCCTTGTTCAAACAGGAAACATGACACAAGCTGCAGAAATTCTCCACATTACACAACCGGCTTTGAGTAAGCAGTTAAAATATTTAGAGGCAGAATTTGGCGCTCAGCTCATCAATATTAAACGAGGTCAACGGGGTTCCAATTTACAACTTACCGATGCAGGTAAAATTTTTTATGAAAAAGCACAGCAATTATGTTCTATTGAAGAATCTACGTATAATGCAGTACAACAGTTAAATTCACGTATCGAAGGTACGCTGCGCATCGCTACCTCTGCATCCCGTTCCACCCCCATCGTACAACAATATTTGCCGGCATTCTCCATGAAATATCCATCTGTACACTTTGAAATTTACGAAGGACTCATGACCAATGTCGTAAAACAGCTCATCAGTGGCAGTGCAGAAATTGGAATTGCTAATATCCAAATGGTAGATACTGATAAATTTGATATTCTTTTAACCCAAGAGGAACATCTATACGCATTATTTAGACGCGATGTGTTCTGGACTGATCGCGAACACGATACCATCACCTGGGATGATATTAAACAATGCCCTCTCTCCTTATCTGGTGGGTCCGTAAGAATGATTATGCAATCATCCTTAACAGATATGGAACATCTAAATGTGAGCGCTATTACGACTACCAAAACATCGGCCATTGAATGGGCATCATCCGGTCGTACGGTAGCACTGGTCCCAATGGATGCCAAAGAAATGGTAAATCACCGCAAAATGTCACGCATTAAATTACCTGAATTTTCCGGTGACTACAAAAAAGCATTCATAACCTTAAAAGGTCATGCCCTTTCACCGGTGGCACAACAATTTATAGATTTCTATAAAGCCTACGTATAATACATTTACCAATATTGATACGAAATAATTACATATACACAAAAAAGCAGGAACTGGCATCGCCAATTCCTGCTTTTGTTATAGCTCGACTATGATTGATGTACGGCACCAATAATATCAGTAATACTGTTTAGATTATATCGTTCCACATAATCGCCCATTTCACGAGCAATACGAGAAATCGCGATTGGATCAACCATCGTAGCGGTACCAACTTGTACGGCCTGGGCACCGGCCATCATAAATTCGATAGCATCTGTACCACTCATGATACCACCAAGGCCAATAATAGGAATAGTAACCCCTTTATAGACTTGGTGAACCATGCGAAGCGCCACAGGTTTTACTGCTGGACCAGATAGACCGCCATAAATATTACCTAACAATGGTTTGCGACGGTGAATATCAATAGCCATGCCTAACAATGTATTAATGAGGCTAACCCCATTACCACCACCGGCTTCTACAGCCTTTGCAATTTCCACGATATCTGTTACATTTGGTGAAAGTTTTACGATAACCGGCTTATCGGTTACTTTACGAACCGCTTTAGTTACTTGTTCAACAACCTTTGGGTCTACGCCAAATGCCATACCTTCACTCTCTACATTTGGACATGATACATTGACTTCAAGGCCTGCAATACCATCCACAGATAGTGTTTCTGCCATCCAAGCAAATTCCTCTACTGTACCAGCAGACATATTAGCTAGTAGCGGTACATCATATTTCTTAAGTTCTGGCAAAATATCCGTAACAAAATGTTCTGCTCCAGGATTTTCAAGGCCAATGCAGTTCAATACACCAGATGGAGTTTCTGCAATACGCGGGCCCGGATTACCATGACGACCTTTAGGCGTTAATCCTTTCACAGAGATAGCCCCCACCTCATTACTAAGGTCTAGATAACCAGCGTATTCAGGACCATTTCCAAAGGTACCAGATGCAGCGATAATAGGATTTTTCATCTTAATACCGCAATAATCGATGGCGAGTTTTGGGTTTGGTGTAACGGTGTTATTTAAATCGCGTTCACTCATTAAAAGAACACCTCCTCAGCTGGGAATACAGGACCATCTTTACAAACCTTATAGCGCTTACCACCCACGCCATCACAAGCACAGCCTAAACAACCACCTGTACCACAGCCCATCCGTTCTTCTAAGGACACTTGGCAAGGTACATTGAGCTCTTTAGCCACTTGAGCCACACCTTTCATCATCGGTGTAGGGCCACAAGTCATAACGGAAGTGAATGTATTAGAATTAATTAGTTCAGGCATAATAGCTGTTGGGAACCCCTTTGTACCTACACTGCCATCATCTGTTGTGATATGAACCTGTACAGTTGTATCCTTGAACAAATCAGCCCAGAAGGTTTCGCTTTCATTTCTAAAACCCAAGATAACTTGTGCAGATTCACCCTTTTGTAAATGGGACGCAATACAAAGCATCGGTGCAATACCGACACCACCGCCAACGAGAAGCATATTCTCAGATGTTACAAATGGTTCGCCCAACGGGCCTAAACAATCTAATGTATCACCAGGTACGAGGCGAGTCATAATATCCGTCCCCTTACCTACGACACGGTACAAAAGGGTAATCGTACCCTTTTGTACATCAAATCCAGCATAGCTAATAGGGCGACGCAATAATGGCGCCGTAGAATCCGCTACGCGAACATTACAAAACTGCCCTACCTTTGCTTCTGCTGCTTGTTTTGGTGCGTGAATATCCATAATCCACACATCAGAGCCTATTTGCTCATTGCGAACGACTTCGCCCTGTTCTACATAGCCACTCATGGTATTACTCCAATTCAAAATCTTGTAATGCTTCTACATTGTAGTTAGCATCATCTTTACGGTTTGCTACAACGCGCAATACTTCACGAGCTGTATCAAGACTTGTTAAGCATGGTGTACCCATTTCTACAGCGAGACGGCGCAATTGGAAACCTTCACGTTCAGGCCGTTTACCAGCTGTCAATGTATTAAGTACGAGATCCACCTTATCTTGGCGAATGTGGTCAGCACAGTTGTCTTCGCCTTCATGGATTTTATTAACGACCTTGCAATTAACACCATGTTCGATGAAGTATTTGCCTGTACCACCAGTCGCTTCGATGTGATAGCCAAGGTCGATGAAACCTTTTGCAAGTTCACAAGCTTCTGCTTTGTCGCGATCTGCTACGGTCATAAGAATTGTACCATCTTCTGGGATACGCATGTTGGCACCATTAATAGCTTTAAACAATGCTTCAGAATAGGTACGACCAATCCCCATAACTTCACCAGTAGATTTCATTTCAGGTCCAAGAGCGATTTCTACAAGACCCATTTTGGAGAAGGAGAATACTGGTGCTTTTACAGCTACATATGGTTTATTAGGTACAAGCCCTAAAGGTAAGCCTAAATCGTTTAAGCTTTCACCAAGAGCAATTCGAGTTGCACATTCTACCATATTAATACCTGTAACCTTAGAAATAAATGGTACAGTACGGCTAGAACGAGGGTTAACTTCAATTACATTAAGTTCGCCATCAGCCACGATGTATTGAATATTAAGAACGCCCTTAACATTAAGGCCAATTGCAATACGACGTGTATAATCTACGATTTGATCGATAATTTCTTGGCTCAAATGTTGTGCTGGATAAACCGCCATGGAGTCACCAGAGTGAACACCGGCGCGTTCGATTTGTTCCATAATGCCAGGGATACATACGTCAGTACCGTCAGAAATAGCATCAACCTCTACTTCCATACCAACCATGTAACGGTCGATAAGAACCGGATGTTCTTTGGACGCTACTACGGCTTCCTTCATGTATACATCGAGTTCTTTATCGTTGTATACGATTTCCATGGCACGACCACCCAATACATAGGAAGGACGAACGATTAATGGGTATTTTAAGTTCTTAGCAGCTGCTTGCGCTTCTTCATCAGAAGTTACAAGAGCACCTACTGGACGAGGAATACCAAGTTTTGCCAATAATTCGTCAAAACGTTCACGGTCTTCTGCCATATCGATACTATCTACAGATGTACCGAGGATTTTTACGCCACGCTTAGCCAATGGACCTGCTAAGTTGATAGCCGTTTGACCACCAAATTGAGCAATAACGCCAGCTGGTTGTTCTTTATCAATGATTTCCATTACATCGTCCACTGTTAATGGTTCGAAGTACAAAGAATCAGAAATATCGAAGTCTGTAGACACTGTTTCTGGGTTATTATTGATCATAATAGATTGGTAACCCGCTTTACGAAGTGCCCAAGAGGAATGCACAGAGCAGTAGTCAAACTCTACACCTTGACCGATACGAATTGGGCCGGAACCAAGTACTACAACGGATTTTTCACCTAGTGGTTTAACTTCGTCTTCTTGTGCATAAGCACTATAGTAGTATGGTGTTTTAGATTCGAATTCTGCAGCACATGTATCTACATATTTATAGGTTGGAAGAATATTCCATTCTTTGCGTTTTGCTTTTACTTCTTCTGCAGTTGTATTCGCATAGCGTGCGATAACAGTATCAGGGAAAGAATAGCGTTTAGCTAAACGCAATACATCTTGAGTCAAACCATGTTCAGTTAACGCTTTTTCTACATTGACGATATTCTTGATTTTTTCAATGAAGAATGTATCGATTTTAGTAATGTAGTGGATTTTTTCTACGCTAATCCCCTTGCGAAGTGCTTCAGCCACAACATAGATACGTTCATCATCTACTAAATGTAAACGTTCAATCAATTGTTCCATAGACTCATGAGCGATTTTCTTAAGCTCAATGTGGTCTAAACCGATTTCCAAGGAGCGAATAGCTTTCAATAAAGAACCTTCCAAGGTACGGTCGATGGCCATAACTTCGCCAGTCGCCTTCATTTGAGTGCCCAAGGTACGGTCTGCCAAATTGAATTTTTCAAATGGCCAACGAGGGAACTTAGTTACTACATAGTCAAGCGTTGGTTCGAAGCATGCTTTTGTTTCGCCTGTTACAGCATTTGTAATTTGATCCAATGTCATACCTACTGCAATTTTTGCAGCTACCTTCGCGATTGGATAACCAGTTGCCTTAGACGCCAACGCAGAGGAACGAGATACACGAGGGTTTACTTCGATAACGATATATTCGTTACTATCTGGATTCAATGCGTATTGTACGTTACAACCACCTTCAATTTTCAAATAGCGAATGATATCTACAGATGCAGTACGAAGCATTTGGTATTGAATATCGTTCAATGTTTGGCTTGGTGCCACAACGATGGAGTCACCCGTATGTACGCCTACAGGGTCGATATTTTCCATGTTACATACGATGATACAGTTATCTGCACTATCGCGCATTACTTCGTATTCGATTTCTTTCCAACCTGCAACGGAACGTTCCGCCAAGATTTGGTGAATTGGTGAAAGTTTCAAACCACGGCGTGTGATTTCATACATTTCATCTTCATTATGAGCGATACCGCCACCAGTACCACCCAATGTGTATGCAGGGCGGATGATGATAGGATAACCGATGCGATTTGCAAAGGCTACAGCCTCTTCAAGGTCATTGAAGATGTCAGATTCAGGAACTGGTTGATTGATTTCCTTCATCGCTTCCTTGAAAAGTTCGCGGTCTTCTGCATGTTTAATAGCTTCTAGCGTTGTACCAAGTAGTTTAACACCATACTCTTCGAGTACACCTGCTTCAGATAATTGAACGGCCATATTTAGACCTACTTGGCCACCCAATGTTGCCAATAAGCCCCAAGGGCGTTCTTTTTTTATAACTTCTGTTACGAATTCAAGGCTAATAGGTTCTACATATACGCGGTCTGCAATATCTGTATCTGTCATGATTGTTGCAGGGTTGGAGTTAACCAATACTACCTTGTAGCCTTCTTCACGAAGGGAACGGCACGCTTGTGTACCAGCATAGTCGAATTCTGCTGCTTGGCCGATAATAATTGGACCAGAACCAATTACGAGTACTTTTTTTGCTTCTGTGGTCATATTATTTTCCCTTTCTCATCATATCTTCAAATTCATCAAACAAATATAGGTTATCAGTCGGTCCAGGGGACGCTTCTGGATGGTATTGTACGGAGAAAATTGGCAATTCTTTATGGCGCATACCTTCAACAGTACCATCGTTCACACTGCGATGTGTGATTTCAATATAATCAGGCAAAGAAGTATCATCTACGGCAAAGCCATGGTTTTGAGATGTAATATATACGCGGCCTGTGCGAAGATCTTGTACAGGGTGATTAGAACCACGGTGACCAAATTTTAGTTTGAATGTAGTGCCGCCGTATGCTTGTGCTAATACTTGGTGACCCATGCAGATACCAAAGATTGGTTTCTTACCAAACATTTTCTTCACTTCTTCTACTGCATAACCTAAATCTTGAGGGTCTCCGGGGCCATTGGACAAGAAAATACCATCAGGATTAACAGCAAGAACATCTTCTGCTTTAGAATCTGCTGGGAATACAGTTAAACGGCAACCAGCAACCTCTAAGGAGCGAAGGATGTTTTCTTTTACGCCATAATCCATTACAGCCACATGGAATTCTGCATTTTTATCGCCACGCATGCCTTGCCATTTTGTAGTGACACGCATAACTTGGTCTGTAGGCAATTCTTGTTTAAATAATTTTTGAATATCTTCCATTGGATAATCAGCACGCACAAGTACGCCTTTCATAACGCCATGGTTACGAATGGTACGCGTAATAGCACGCGTATCTACATCATAGAGGCAAGGAATGCCATGTAGACGTAAATATTCACTGAACAAGCCTTCATTTTGCCAGTTAGATGGGAAATCGCACAACTCACCTACAATAAAGCCTTTACAGTATGGTTTAGGACCTTGTGTAATAGCATTTAATGTGCCATAGTTACCAACCAATGGATATGTTAATGTTATAATTTGATCCGCATAGGATGGGTCAGTCAAGATTTCTTGATACCCAGTCATGCCCGTGTTGAACACGACTTCGCCCACTGTTGGAGCGCCGCCCAATATGGAACCTTCAAATACGGAACCGTCTTCCAGAACTAATTTGCCTTTCATTATAGGACCACGCCCTCCTTCATAACGATATTACCGTCTACAACGGTAAGTTTTGCTTTACCAGTAACAGTCATGCCATCAAATGGGCTAACTTTACCTTTTGTATAGAATTTATTTCTATCTACAGTCCATTGTTCTGTAGTAGAGAACACTGTAATATCTGCTGGTTTACCAACTTCTAAAACACCTGCATCTAGATGCATTAACTCAGCTGGGCGCGTACTCATGTAGTACACCACTTGGTCGATGCTAAGTTTATCTGGCCCATAGGCATTTGTAATAACGCCGGCCAAGGATGTTTCAAGACCACTAAAACCATTTGGAGCACAGCAGAATTCATGGTCTTTTTCTTCAAATGCATGTGGTGCATGGTCTGTAATAATAGCATCGATAGTGCCATCTTTCAAACCTTCTAGCAATGCTTGACGATGATCTTCGGAGCGAATTGGCGGTGCCATTTTGAAAGCTGGATTATATTCGCGTAAATATTCATCCGTAAAGGATAAATGTTGGCTCGTTACTTCACAAGTTACATTAACCCCTTTAGCCTTTGCACGACGTACCATATCGACCGTATTTTTACTACTTACGTGAGCGATATGAATATGACCGCCTGTCATTTCTGCTAACAAGATATCGCGAGCTACGGCCAAATCTTCGGCTACAGCCGGACGACCGATAACGCCCATTTCATAAGATACGAAACCTTCATGCATATGACCATTTTTAGTCAAGCTAATATCTTCTGCATGGTCGATAACCATTTTATTGAACATGGATGAATATTCTAACGCACGACGCATGAAAGCAGCACTTTCTACATAGTGTCCATCATCAGAATACGCTACAACACCAGCCTCAGCCATATCGCCTAATTCAGCAAGTTCTTTACCTTCAAGGTTCTTGGATACAGCACCGATGAATTCTACTTTTACGACACCAGTAAGTTCAGCTTGTTTTTTCAAACCTCGTACAAGAGCCGCATTATCTACTACTGGTGTTGTATTCGCCATGGTCACGACGCGTGTAAAACCACCAGCAGCTGCCGCTTGTGTACCAGAATGGAAATCTTCTTTTGCTTCTTGTCCTGGTTCGCGCAAATGTGTATGAATATCGATAAGACCCGGTGCTACAATAAGTCCTGTTGCATCATATACTTCAGCACCATCTGCACTTAAATTTTGACCGATGGCTGCAATTTTACCATCTTTCACGAGAACGTCTGCTACTTCATGTTGTTGTTTTGCCGGATTGACTACCGTACCATTTTTAATAAGCAAGCTCACTACCGTCACCTCCATGAATTGTTAAGTACAATACAGCCATACGAACGGATACACCATTGCGTACTTGTTCTTGAATTACGGATTGATCCCAGTAGGCTACATCTGGGGAAATTTCAAGGCCACGGTTCATTGGGCCTGGATGCATAACCATAACATCGTCTTTTGCTAGGCTTAATACATCTTTATTGATACCAAAGATACGCGCATATTCGCGGTTTGTTGGATATAGAGCGGAGTGAATGCGTTCTAATTGAATGCGAAGTACATTGACAACGTCTGCATCTTTCACAGCTTCACGCACATCGTGATGAATGGTAACACCCATTTTTTCAAGTTCAGGATACAACATAGTACGAGGACCTGCCAAATGAACGTCGGCCCCCATTTTAGTAAGGCCGTAAACATCGGAGCGAGCTACACGGCTATGCATAATATCGCCTACAATAACAACTTTTTTACCTTCTAATGAACCTTTGCGTTCAATGATGGAGAACATATCGAGCAATGCTTGTGTTGGATGTTCATGGGCACCATCGCCAGCATTGATAATGATAGGATCAACGGCTTTTGTCGCATAGAGAGGAGCCCCTTCTGCACTACTGCGCATTACGATGGCATCCGTCCCCATATAGGACAATGTTAATAATGTATCGCGGAAGCTTTCACCCTTACCCATAGAGGAACCACTTGGTGTAATATTGATTACATCTGCCCCTAAATATTTACCTGCTAGTTCAAAAGAACTACGCGTACGTGTACTAGGTTCCATGAATAAATTGATAATCGCCTTACCTTTCAAATAAGGGATTTTTTTGTCATCAGACAAAACAACCTTCTTCATCTTTTTCGCTACATCTAGAATTAATTTAATTTCTTCAGGTGTAGCATGTTGTAACCCTAACAAATGTTTGCCATGCAAGCTCACTTGTCCCATGATTGCCTCCTAACCGTATAACAAAAAAGACCTCTTGCCCCAGGGCAAAAGGTCGAATAGTTTGCACAAAGAAGCCCTTGAGGGCGCTTCAACTATATGTCCTTTTTTAGCCTCTCTGGACCAATTTAAAAGGGATTTTGTAATGCTACAGTATCTCGTACTGTATATTGCATTTATCTCTATTCATTGTACTGAAATTACCTGTGAAAGTCAATGTAATTCCCATGAAGAAACATAAATCGGATGCCTCAAAAGGCATCCGATTTAATATGTAAATTCACCGATTCGTTTACTGTTGTTTTCTTGTCAACTGATCAATAGATACCGCATTTTGTGTAGTATCTTCATCTTGATCGGCAGATGTATTAACATCATCTAACTCAGCAAAGCTACGACGTTTACCTCCTTGTGCTGCAATACGCGCTGCTTCACGTTCTTCTGCCAATTTTTGACGTGCAATTTCTGCGTTTCGCTTAGCGATAATTTGTCGTTGTGCAGCTAAGCGGATTTCTTCAGCCCGTTGAGCTGCTTTTTTCTGAGCTTCCCGTTGAATATCAGCACGACGGCGTGCCTCTTTGGCTTGTTCTTGAGCAATTTCGTATTCACGGTACCGTTTTTCTGCCAATTGGCGAGCTTCTTCGGCTTTTCTAGCCGCTTCTGCTTGTTCCTTCGCAATCCGTTCACGCTCTGCTTTACGTGCCGCTTCTGCAGCGCGATTTTCTTCGCGGATGCGAGCTTCCTCAGCTTGTCGAGCGGCTTCCGCAATACGTTCTGCTTCCGCAATTCTTGCAGCCTCTGCCTTACGAGCCTCTTCGGCACGGCGTGCTTCTTCGGTTTTACGCGCTTCTTCGGCCCGTTTTGCTTCCTCTGCAATACGACGTTCTTCGGCTTTACGCGCTTCTTCTTGAGCTTTTGCAATAGCTGCTAGGCGAGCGTCTTCAGCTTTACGAGCGGCTTCTTGTCGAGCCATTTCGGCCTTGCGCAATGCTTCCTGACGAGCTTCTTCGGCTTTTCTAGCCTCTTCAGTGCGTTTTGCTTCGGCTGCAATTCGATCAGCCTCTGCTTTGGCTTCTGCAGCCTTGCGTTTTTCCTCGGCCTGACGAGCCGCCTCTTGACGCGCCGCTTCTGCTTTTCTAGCCGCTTCTTGGCGTTCTGCTTCGTTTTTAGCCGCTTGTTCTGCCGCTTTGTGTTCTGCCTCTATGCGTGCAGCCTCAGCTCGTTGTTCAGCCAAAATGCGTTCTTCTTCAGCCTTACGCTGCGCTTCTAACCGTTGTGCTTCTAATTTTGCTGCATATTCACGAGCTTTTTGCTCGGCTGCTTCTCGAGTAGCTTGCTCACGTTCCGCTTTTTCACGAGCTGCTTGTTCGGCTGCCATGCGTGCTGCCTCTGCTTTTTGAGCATCAGCCTTGGCTTTTTGTTCGGCTGCAATACGAGCCGCTTCAGCCTTAGCCGCATCATCTTTCGCCTTTTGCTCTGCTGCAATGCGTGCTGCTTCCGCTTTTTGGGCATCAGCCTTAGCTTTTTGTTCAACCAATTGTCGATCAGCTTCCGCTTTAGCACGTGCTCGTTCAGCAGCTGCATCGGCTTTTGCCTTAAGTTTAGCTTGTTCCTCTGCATCTCGTTTATCAAGCTCAGCCTGTCTATCTTGAGCCGCTTTATGAGCAGCAGCTGCCTTTTCAGCCGCTAATTTAGCTGCCTCTGCTAATTGATGAGCTTGTTCTTCTTTTTGCGTTTTCGCTGCTACATATTTTTCTTCAATGGCCACCTTCTTAGCTGCTTCGGCTGCTTCTTTTTGTGCCTCTGCTTCTAATGCACGCTGACCAGCTTCATTAGTAGCCAATACGCGCGCATATTGAGGGTTTGCTAACGCTTCTGGAATCAGTAAAAAACGAACTGGTAAATTCGAAGCACCAGCCGGCATGAAATCGATGGTCAACGTATCGCCACCGTAATAGTTCCCCATGTATCGAGAATCTAATACAGTATTATGACCTAATGCCATTAAACCATCATCACCACCGATATGATAGGTCATACTTTCACTAGGAGCCTTCTGCCAACGACGTTGTGCTTTCACAGTAAAAGAACCAGAATAACCGCCGCCTAATGGATTGAAATAGAGGCGGAAAGGGTCCTCGCCACTTGTAGGAATTTTAACGGTATAAGAAATACCATAGTTCCCTGCGTCCTTAACATAGGCTTTATTATCGAGCTCATCCACGCCCTCTACAAAACGGTCTTCTCTATCATTGCCCAGTTCCACATAGGCGCCACCTAATGTGGTATTATATTCTTTTGTTACTGCCATTTCGCGCTCAGCACCGGTGAAAGTACCACGCAACCGCACATGGTCTATAGGCAAATTATTCACCCAATACGAGGACTCAATAGAGTTCAGATTCATAGGAATCATCATAACCCGTGCAAATACAGGAGCACTTGTTTGCAAATCTACGATGCCTGTAAATAAAGCATCTTTAGGTATTGGGGAGTGTTCTAAATCGGTAAATACGAGTTGACGACTTTTGGGAGGCATCACAAAGGAATACAATGGTTTATCCGTCAATGGTTGCTCTAATTCCTTTCGTGATAAATCGCGGCCCGCCGCAAAATAATCTGATGTGGCGATGGATTTTAGTTCACGGAACACGGCAATACCATTTGGTTCATTACCGGTATTCTCCAAGATAATGGCAATCTTATGAGGTTCAGCCATTTCATTTACATGGTAAAAGTAGATACGCCCTTTCCCATTAATGCTACCAGCACTTAAAACGCCGCCTACGGGACCTACATATTCAGGACTATCAGATAATAGCAATGTATCCTTCTGCGCTTGTAACTCCGCTGGTAATGGAGTAAACGAAAAATATCCTATGGAGTTCAAATCAATATCGCTTGCCGCATGACCTGTTAATGCTCCCATAACTGCTAACATTGTCGCTAGCTTATATGTTTTCTTAAATAACATAATATTAAACCTCTTCCAGCCCCATAGGATCATATGTAAGGGCTAATGCTTCTAACTTTTTCAAACGATGTCCAATACCTGATTTAGATAAGGTACCATTCATCATTTCTTCTAATTCTTTTAAACTTGCTTCCGGATTATTCCAGCGCAATCTAGCTACAATTTTCAGTTTATCCGGCAATGCATCAATACCTATATGCTCATCCAATATACGGATGGCTTTCACTTGACGTACCGCTGCATCTACAGTTTTTTGTAAATTTGCAGTCTCACAATTTACCTGTCGATTGATCTGATTGCGAACGGTCTTCATGATGCGTACATTTTCAAATTCCATTAATGCCGATTGAGCACCCATGACCTGTAAACAATTTGTTACCGCATCGCCTTCTTTAAGATATACCACATATTCTTCTTTACGCTCTGTTAGGCCTGCATGAATGTGAAATAATTTCAATACATATACAATTTCTCGTGCAAAAGCTTCGTTGCCCGTCATAAAC
This sequence comes from Veillonella sp. HPA0037, assembly GCF_000411535.1. NCBI lineage: Bacteria > Bacillati > Bacillota > Negativicutes > Veillonellales > Veillonellaceae > Veillonella > Veillonella sp. HPA0037. Next base: position 2,025,470 of record NZ_KE150483.1, on the reverse strand, counting down.
TCAAGATGGTAATCACTTTGTGGTTTATTAACGGATCCGCCCCCTAAAAAAGCGCCGCGCAAGAAGGCGCGTCGCGCCTCCATCGAGTGTAACCACTTCCGTGGCAACTGTTCGGTAACAGGCCACAGTGCCAAATCTTCTAAGGCTTGACGCCCCTCTTGTGATGGATCCACGGTTAATGTATACATATTCTTTTTCCGCAAATTTAAACCTTGGCGTACCATAACATGGGTCGGCAATTCGTATTGTTTTTTAAGTATGCCTAGCAAACGTCTAGCCACCGCATTATTAGCAGTGGCTAGTCGTATACCGATAGCTCCCCTCATACCGAGCAATAAGGAACCACCCATGCGCAATAAGCAGGATGCTTCAATTTTCATGGCCACATCGGTATCCGTTTCAGGCTCATAGGCACATAATTCATTTTTTACATCTTCTGCAAAAGACATAGGTTTTCCTTTCTAATGATCAGCACGGCGTAAATAGTATTCTAATACCCGTGGTTCCATATCTGATTTCATAGCATATATGATATCCATAAGGACCTTACCTAAACGTTCTGGGTCATGAATAGCCGGTTTTTCTTGGCTAATGAGCGTTGCTCTAACCGTGCGAATCCCCATGTCTTGTAAACGTTTAGAATCGATGGCCACAGGTTCTGAACCAACTGCGCTATACTGTTCTACCATTTGAATTGGCAAAGGTCCATCATTGGCGAGAACCGTATCGATGATGCCTCCTCCACTATGGTCGATGATAGCTTGTACGTGATCAGCCAATGTGTAGCCTGACGTTTCACCAGGTTGTGTCATTACATTGGCAATGTAAATTTTATTGGCCTTACTAGCGCGCACATGGTCCGCGATTTTGTCGGTCAATAAATTAGGAATAATACTCGTATAGAGACTACCAGGCCCTAATATGATAACATCTGCTTCATCAATGGCGCGCAATGCAGCGCCTTCTGGTTTTGGATGTTCAGGACTACTAAATACGCGTTTAATCTTCTTTCCTGCGTGTGGAATATTACTTTCACCATCCACAATTGTGCCATCAATGAGTTCAGCACTGAGTTGAATAAATTCTGTAGATGACGGAATGACACGACCGCGGACACGCAATAATTTACTAGCCGCTTCGAGGGCCTCCTCTATATCGCCATCATAAACCTGTGCCAACGCAGTGATAAAGAGATTCCCAAAGCTATGACCAGAGAGCTCATTGTTCCCTTCAAAACGATAGCGAAAAAGATTTTCCATAACACCTTCTTGTTCTGCAAGAGCTACAAGACAGTTGCGTAAATCGCCAGGTGCAATCATTTTAAAATCTTCTCGCAAGCGACCGGAAGAACCGCCATCATCGGCAACCGTAACGATAGCCGATAAATTAGATGTGTGAGCTTTCAAACCGCGCAATAAATTGGATAAGCCCGTACCACCACCAATAACGACGATTTTAGGGCCTTTATCAAGTCGGATATTTTGAAAGATAATATCTGATACCTTGCTAGATGGATCTGGTAAAACAGCACGGATAATGGTTTTAATAACCTTGCTCGTACCAACTAAAATTAAAATAGCCGATATACCAATAAGAACTGCGCCCACTAAAATCAATACATTGTAATTATAATATCCCGTTAAGGAATAGGAATAGGCAAGAACAATATCCTCTATATACGATAACCATTGATAGTTAAATAATAGTGAAATGCCTATGATTAATAAGCCTACCCCCAAGCTATAGAGAGCAAGCCAACGTTTTATATTAAGGCCCGGGATTAACCACCGGAACCAACGTTTTCGTAACATATAATCCCCTTTTAATCCCCTAGATCTGCTTGATGTGGATTAAAATCTTCTTCCACATTATTCTTCATCATATCCCGATGTTCCACCGTGACACGATAACCTTTTTCTAATAAATGAGCATACAAAGCCTCTGCCATGGCAACAGAGCGGTGCATACCGCCTGTACAGCCAACGGCTACAATAAATTGAGCTTTGCCTTCCTTCTCATAATTAGGCACAAGGAAATCCATGGTATTAAAATAGTGTGTTTTAAATTCATCCGTTACGTCAAAGGAGTGAATATAGTCGTTAACAACCTGTACACGTCCCGTTTTATGACGGTATTCTGGAATATAGAACGGATTTGGCAAGAAACGAACATCCCAAATCATATCTGCATCCAATGGCAAGCCGTATTTAAAACCAAAGCTCACAACAGTTATGGACATGCCGTGTTTATCCGCCACTTGAGTAAAGCGTTTTTTCAAGTATTCCTTTAAGGATGCGGTTTTCATATCCGTTGTATCGATAATATAATCCGCTTTGTGACGCACAGAATCTAGAATTTGACGTTCTTTTCTTAGGCCTGTTGTAATACGACCACTTGGTGCGAGCGGGTGACTACGGCGAGACTCTTTATAACGACGAATCAAGGTTTCATCACTAGCATCCATGAAAACGATTTCATAATCTACCTTCATCTCATTCAAGGTCTCTAACGAAGCAGACAAAGCTTCAAAGAATTCACCGCCACGAATATCGACAACGAGGGCCACACGATTGGTGCGGACCCCACCTTGACGACAAATTTCACTCAGTTTTGGAATTAATACAGGCGGAATATTATCTACACAAAGGTAGCCCATATCTTCTAATGCCTGTAATACCTGTGTTTTTCCAGCACCAGACATGCCGGTTACGATTAATAAACGAAATGCTTCCATACCTTACTCCATTATAATAAATGTTCTTCAATCCAATGAGCTACGCCGTCTTCATTATGATGCCCACATACCTCACAGGCTACCAATTTTACATGATCCACAGCATTTTCAACGGCTACTGAGTACCCCGTTTTAGATAACATAGATATATCGTTCTCTGCATTGCCAAAGGAAATGATATGTTCTAAACCAATTCCATATTGCTGTGCTAACTGCTCTAACGCATCGCCCTTGGATACATGAGGTGCAATGATTTCTAAAAAATCCTTTTGGCTCCGCACTAACGTAGCCGTATCACCTACAATGGGCGTCAATGTATCAATGATAGAATCTATGTTTTTAACAGTATCTATAGCAATTAATTTATTCGGCTCTCGTGAAAGTTCATACAACGAATCGCCTAAAAATTCAGCTTTAGCCCCTGTTTGACGTTCATATACATCCGATTGCCAATCCTGATGATGACACAATAGATGATCATCTACATATGACTGAATATGCCAACCATATTGACTTGCTATTTTCCAAATCCGTTGTACCGTATCTAATGGCACAGTCCGTTCAAATAGCTTACGACCTGATTCTAATTCTTGGATGAGGCCTCCAGAAAATAATATCATCGGCACATTACCAAGCTGCAATGAAATGCCAACAGGCTTTGCCGTTTGGTACATGCGCCCCGTTGCAATAGTGATACGAATGCCTTTCTCTTGCAATTGATGCAATACATCCTTAGTATACTCTGACACCGTATTATCACTGCGCAACAATGTCTCATCACAATCGATGGCCACCATCTGAATATGTGAAAAAGAAGGATTCATCAGCAGACCTCCTTATATAATTACTGTATTTATCTATTATACCATTTATAAGGGGTACAAAAAAAGAGACTCCCGAAGGAGTCCCTTTTATATTTGTAACTATCAAATTAGAATTTGTAGTTAAGTTCTGCACGGTAGAAGTCAGCTTTGTCAGTTTTAGCGCTGTCAGCTGTTTTCCAGTCGAAGCCGTAGTATGCGGACAAGCCAACGTTTGGTTGTAATGCATAGTCAACGGAAGCCATCCAACCTTTAGCGTTTTGGATGTATTTGTGGTTCCAAGTGGAATCGAATACAGGTGCGTTTTCTTTAGCGTTGAAGTATTGACCTTTAACGTCCCAAGAACCTTTTTTAGCGATGCTGTAGTCGCCAAAACCAATGCCTGCAGTCCAAGCTGTGGAGTCTTTAACGTTAGAAGCTTTTACCCATTCGCCACCAACCCAAACTTTGTCAAAGTTAGTGTTAGCATTGAAGCCATATACGTTTTTGTAAACGTTATAGTTTGCGCTACCGCCATCTTCAGCTTTAACACCTAAAGCTTTGCTATCGTTGAAACGAGCGTAGAAACCGCCTACATCAGCGTGTTTACCTACTTTACCATTTAAGCCCAAGTATACTACTTCAGCATTAGCATCTTTATCTACAGAAGCACCAGCTGTAGTTTTTACGTTGGAAGAAGTCAAGTAACCATAAGCAGCTTGGAAAGCAACTTTATCGTTACCAGCATTGAATTGAGCACCATCGAAAGTGGAGTCATATGCTAAACCAGAACCAAATGTTTGACCGAAACGACCAGCTTTAGCGGATACGCGTTCGCCAAATTTATGGTTTACATATGCACGATCCAAGGAAACTGCAGTGGAACCATTAGCATCACCAAATGTGTAAGCACCTTTGATACGAGCTACTGCTTCAGTGCGATCGTTTACTTTTGCATTGAATTGGATACGAGCACGACCGTTAGTATCGGAGGAAGCATGTTCTTGGTCTTCCCATTTAATACGCATATCGCCAGTTACTTTTACGTTACCAACGCGGTCTTCCAAACGAGCTACACGAACGCCCAAGTTGTTCAATTCGTTGGAGAATTCATCAGCCAAACGGTTGATCATAGCTTGTTGTTCAGCGTTAGCGCGGTCTTGGTTAGCCATAGCTTTAGCTACCATTTGAGCCATTTCGTAACGAGTGATATCGTTTTGGCCTTTGAAAGTGCCATCTGGATAACCGTTAACGATACCAGCAGCTGCTAATTGAGAAACTGCTTGGTATGCCCAAGAATCAGGAGTTACATCGGAGAATGGGTTAGCTGCGAATGCAGTAGTTACACCCAAAACTGCTGTTGCTGCGAAGATTGCTGCGAATTGTTTTTTCATAGTTGAATTCCTTCTTTCTGAAAAATAAGAATAAAATTGTTTTCACAAGTTGCGATTCACAATTCATTCTAATTTCAAGATTTAGAATTCTCTTGGGAGTGTCCACGTTTCCTCACCATAATTCTTCATCGAGATTTCAGTATGTTTTGCTTACCGCCTCTTGTTGCCATGATATTAGCACGAAGAAATTTTGATGTAAACCCTTTTTTCTCATTTATATTCTCATTTAAAAAAATTTATTTTTTAAAATCTTGGAAAAGTTAGATTTTATCTAATTTTATTACAACTCAAAAAAATCAAAATTTTATACAAATTTATCCATTTTTTCTTATAATGATATTTATTCTCATCATTATTATTAATTCTTACTTATTAAATACATTTCAATTATTTCTATTTATTAATATAGCTTCATGTTTGAGTCATTTTATACTCATACTACATATTGCATGTAACCATTTTCATATACAAAAAGGAGCCCTCTAAGGAGGACTCCTTTATATATACTATTATATGTTATTAAGAGATGGTTTTCATAATAGTGTTATTTGATTATCAATTAGAATTTGTAGTTAAGTTCTGCACGATAGAAATCGGATAAGTCTTTACCGCTTTGGTCTTTAGAGTTGAAACCATAACCAGCGCTTAAGCCTACGTTATCTTGTACAGCATAATCAACTGTTGCTACATAACCTTTATAACCGTTATTTGTATTAGTTAAGTCATATGCTTGATCCCAAGTGGAGCTTACGATTGGTGCATTAGCTTTTTGGTTGAAGTATTGACCTTTCACATCCCAAGTACCTTTCTTAGCGATGTCGTAGTTACCATAACCTACACCAGCTGTCCAAGCTTGAGAATTAGCTACGTCAGAAGCTTTCAACCATTCACCGCCAACCCATACTTTATCTTTGCGGAAGTCCGCATTGAAGCCGTATACGTTTTGATGATCATTTGGAGTTGCTACACCATTATGTTTTAAATTGCCGCTAGACAATCTGGAGTAGAAACCACCAACGGAGGATTCTTGACCGATTTTGCCTTTAACACCTACATAAGATACAGATGGGTTATCAGATTTAGCATTGCCTTCTGCAGCGCCTTCCATCATGTAACCATAAGCACCTTGTACTTGGATTTTATCGTTACCAACGTTTAATTGAGCACCGTCGAATGTATCATCGTACATTAAACCGCCACCAATTGTTTGGTTGAAACGACCAGCCTTAGCGGATACGTTTTGACCAAATCTGTGATCTACATACGCACGGTCAATTTTAGCAGTTGTACCATTGGAAGCATCACCGAATTCATAGCCACCTTTAACACGAACTACTGCATCAGTTTTATCATTTACTTTTGCATTGAATTGAACGCGAGCACGGCCATCAGTTAAGGATTTGCTACCATCTTTGTAAACGCCTTTGTCTTCAGAGCCTTGATAACGGATACGAGCATCACCAGTAACTTTTACATTACCTACACGGTCTTCCAATTTAGAAACGCGTACGCCCAAGTTGTTCAATTCATTGGAGAATTCATCTGCCAAACGATTAATCATTGCTTGTTGTTCTGCATTAGCTTTATCTTGGTTAGCCATTGCTTTAGCTACCATTTGAGCCATTTCGTAACGAGTGATATCGTTTTGACCTTTGAAAGTACCATCTGGGTAACCATTAACGATGCCAGCTGCTGCTAATTGAGATACAGCTTGGTATGCCCAAGAATCAGGAGTTACATCGGAGAATGGGTTAGCTGCGAATGCGCTTGTTACACCTAAAAGAGCTGTTGCTGCAAATACTGCTGCGAATTGTTTTTTCATAATAGATTCCTTCTTTCTGATATAGTCTTTTTGACTAACAAATTTAGAAAAAAATATATATTATCAGAAGACCGTACATCTAGTTATGATCTATATAAGAACATCCTGATGAGTATCCACGTTTCCTCATCTTCTGTTCTTGTATATCACCACAACTGGGTGTGTTGTCTTTCTGTGATGTCAATATACATCCTGTCAACAAATTTGTAAAGAATTTTATGCAATTAAATATGATGAAATTTCTTTCATGAAATAATTTTATACAATAAAATCAGTATTTATCTATATTTATCAAAATTAAATTTTACAAAATTTCATTTTATTTAAGTATAAAATAATGTATTTTAAGCTATTATACTATGCCAATTAATATGTAAAACTAATAAATATATTTTCAATTAATCAATTATAATAAAAAATAAGACCTATCATCTCTGATAGATCTTATTTCATAAGCATTAATTAGAATTTAAATAACAAGTCTGCACGATAGTAATCATTTACCTTATGGCTTTCTTGTGTTTTGGCATGGAAGCCATAATATGTTGTAATACCTACATTTTTTTCTGGTGCATAGGACGCACTAAGCTGCCATGCTTTATAGCCTTCATGGCGAGTCTTACCATATAAGTCATTACCTTCATATTTTTGTGTTTTGAATACAGGAGCATTCTTTTCTTGATTGTAATAATCAAGAGCTACACGCCAGGAGTTTTTCTTAGTGATTTTGTAGTCGCCCCATTTAACGCCTACGTTCCATACATCACTATTGTTAAGACCTGTTGCAGTCACCCACTCAGCATTAGTTGCGAATTTGCCACTATTGTATTGTGCATTAAAACCATATACATTGTTAAAATCATTAATAGTTTTGCCATTACCCATTTTAACGTTAGTAGTACCTACATGAGCAAACATACCACCTACATTTAAGTGTTTATTTACTGGTGCACTAAGGTTAATAAGCGCCATTTCAGTATTATTATCTTTAGAGGCCTTACTAAATCGACCTAGTGTTGGGTAACCATAAGCGGCATTTACTTTTACTTTTCCAACTTGTGTTGTATACCCAATACCATCAAAGTTACTAGAATAAATTAAACCATCACCAAAGCTTTGTGTATAGCGACCAATATCTACCATATGATTCTTGCCAAATTTGTGCTCCACATAAGCTAGATCAAAAGACATAGTATGATCTTTTGCTGCATCACCAAGTTCAATAGATCCTGTCGTTAATCGCGCTTTCACAGATGTATTCTTATTAACTTTAGCATCCATATTCAAACGTACACGAGCTGCAAATTTACCTTCCGAATCTAGATTATCAATTCCTTCCTTTTCAACATAGTTAATACGAGCATCCCCAGTAAACTTAACATTCCCTACACGGTCCTCTAAGGCGGCTACGCGTACACCCAAATTAGACAATTCATTAGAGAATTCATCAGCTAAGCGATTAATCATCGCTTGTTGCTCTGCATTAGCACGATCTTGGTTTGCCATCGCTTTAGCAACCATTTGAGCCATTTCAAAACGGGTAATATCCTTTTGGCCCTTAAACGTACCATCTGGATATCCATTAATGATGCCAGCACTAGCTAATTGCGATACGGATTGATAGGCCCAGCTATCAGGTGTTACATCAGAAAAAGGATTGGCAGCAAAGGCTGTCGTTACGCCCACAACAGATAATGCGGCAACTGCTAAAGATAGATTTTTCTTATTCATCATCTAAACCTCTCTATAAAAAATTCACATAACATAAAAATAATATCAATTTTCAATATCATTGTAAATGATATTGATTATATAAATCATTCATTGTTATATGTATAAAAGAGATAGATTGCAAGCATTATAGTATTGAGCTGTAACACTTAAGGCCTTAGATTTCTATATATTTTTATTATCTGTTATAGGGCATATTCTACAAAACCTAATACATGATCTACAGGTACAGGTCCGATGAATCGACTATCACTCGAGTGATTTCGATTATCCCCCATTACAAAAATATGTCCTTCAGGTACTACAACAGGTGTAGAACGGCTATAGTTCATTGTCGGATCTTTTGTATAAGGTTCTTGTAACTCTTCTCCATTACGCCATACGTGACCATCTTTAAACTCCAATGTATCACCAGGTCTACCAATCACGCGTTTTACCCACACATCATTTGTTTGAGCAGATTTATCGATAACACTAACATAGTTCATCAATGGTTCTTTCACATCATCCGTCCATGTACGTTCACGGTTCACTCGACTATCAATGATAACGATTTGACCATAATCAGGTACATCACGCATAATATGTTGCCACTTGGTAACAATTAAATATTGACCATTATGTAACGTATCCTCCATGGATTCACCGGATACCCGTGTTGGTTGTACGATAAAAATATGAATGACCATTGCAATAACTAGCGCCAATACAATGGCATATATCCAATCTAATGTTTCTTTTACAAATTTATTATTCATTAGAGCCCCCTTAATGTCCACTCTTAGTAAAACGTCCACCAAATACATCGTGTACATCTTGAATGGTTATAAATGCTGATGGATCCACTTCATATACAGCATCCTTCAAACGCGTAATCTCTAAACGAGTTACAACTGAATACAATGCATGCTTAGGTGTTTTCAAATAACCACCTTCACCATATAATATGGTAACGCCTCGATTTAGTTTTGCATTTAATGTATCCGCAATTTTCTCTGAATTCTCTGCATCAGTAATAATCATAACACCCTTTGATTCCTCAAGGCCTGTAATTGTAATATCGATCATTTTATAGGCGATAAAATAGGCTACTAAGGAATACATAGCACTATCCCAACTATATACAAATCCGGCAGCCCCTAAGATGACTAAATTCATGGCCATTACAATCTCGCCTACAGAAAATGTAGTTCGTTTATCAAAAATAATAGCTACGATTTCCGACCCATCTAAGCAGCCCCCATTACGTATAATAAGGCCTACGCCAATACCAAGTATGATACCACCAAAAATGGCGCCTAAAAAAGGATTGGTTGTAATCGGAGTAAATTCATGGGCAAAGGATGAAAATATAGCCATCCAAACGATAGAAAACAATGTAGATATGGTGAATACCTTGCCATTAATGCGATAGCCAATATACAAGAATGGAATATTAATTAATACTACAAATATACTAAACGATATCCCCGTAAGTTCAGCTGTCATCAAAGATATACCAACAACGCCACCATCGATGATATTATTTGGCACTAAAAATAGATCTAGGCCCACCGTATAAATCAGGGCCCCTATAATCATCCAAATACATCGCAGTAGTATACTGGACCAATGTATCTTTTTTATCACATTACTCATGTGCATCTCCTTCATTATATAATTTTTTAATTGCCGCTAAACGTTTAGCTTCTAAATCCTCTTCTACTTTACAGTCTTGAAGTTTATTATAATCCTCTTCCTTCAATTGTTTAGTATATCGCTTACCAATGACATAGGCTGTTAAGTCATCTACTGGTTCAGGTGGAAATTGCATGCCTTTTGGTACGAATCTACGCCAACCGGTAGGCGGATTATATTGCCAATATAATTTCCGAGCCTCTTCTGTGCTATGGGATTCATCAATCAAACTCGTCGTAATTTTATGATTGCGCCCAATTTGTTGTATAGATGGATACAAATGCTTATGATTGGTACCATTACCACATACGATATGATGTACACCAAGATAAGTACTTAATATACTTTCAAAGGAACCATTAAATGTCTTAGTTTCTACAATGGTTTGATATATTAGCTCACCTGCTTGTGAAAGAATAGCTACGCCGGTCTTTTCATTCCCCGGATCAACAGCGGCTATATACGATATATTATTCATACTATTTTCCTCATTCCTCAATACAATAGTTATATTTTATCACAAAATAAAAGACCTATGTATTAAATCTTAATACATAGGCCATTTATATAGAAACTAATTTGATTTTATAAGTTTACCCGTATCTGTCATCTGTGTAATACGCAATTTAATGTGTACAGGGCCAGATGAATATGTATCACCATCGGCATAGGCCTCTACATATACCTTGCCATGTAGCATGCTAATGCGACGTATCGCGGAAAATAATTCATCTCCAGGTATTGTACCAATATCACCGGACAAGGAATCTGGTATAACTCCTTTAGACTTAGCCTCTTCATTGACTTGTTTCAAGAAACGAAGCATATTGACTTGAGCATTACTACCACCATCGATAACAGACGTAGCAATCACGTCACCTGATTTATAAATAAATTGTTGTGGATACACGTGAATCGTCGCAACTGCTGGTTCACCAGCAATGATATTACCAGCTGCCACCACTTGAATAACCATAGGCGTTTTGGATTCTTCAATTTTAGAAATGGCAACCTCTATATTTTGACGGTCTACATATACAACAGATTCACCATGATCTTCAACACCTAAGCGACGAAGAACGAGTTTATTTGTATCTTCCACAATACTATTAACTGCATCACGTGCTTCATTAGGGGATAACCCATTACGCACTACTGCCTGTGCTAATAATTGGTCTACTTGGAATAAAATCGTGCCTTCTCTAAGATGAATAATCCCAGTTTTTAACTCTTCTTGTGTTTTCTGTAAGTCCGCAATATGTTTTTCCATACTAGCCCGTGTAGCTTCCAAGGCAGCTAATTTTTTAGAGGCCTCATCATAGGAGGCTTGTAATGCAGATAATTCTGCCTCTGTAGCAACCTTTGCAGCCTCTGCATCAGCTAATTCTTGACGGCTTTGTTCAACCTCTTTGCGAATTGTTTCAATCTCAGCCATACGATCTGCTAATTCTTTTTTATTAGCTTCCAATAGGGCTTTACCTCGTTCTAATTCAGCATTTTTAGCAGCTACCTCTGCTGTTAGCTGATTCATATCTGCCCGCAATTGATCCATCCCAAAGAGAGCAGTACGTACACTTTGCGATGTAATTGTAAGAACGCCAACCGTTGCGGCTGCAACGAGTAGACCTGTTACAATCGTTACAATAATCGATGTATGCTTAGGACGCAATCCAAAGAGGGACATTCTACGCTTACCGACCTTTGTTCCTAGTTTATCACCCATATAGGCAATAAGCCCGCCCATGATAGCAATGATAACGAGAATCTTTAATCCTACAAGCATGGCGTCCCTCCTTTCAAAATTAATTGTAATCCAACATACTATCTATTAGCGCGAAACACGCCAATTTAAATATAATCCGGCAATGATACCTAATGTATCAGGAATCATTGCGGCCATCCACGTTGGTAATGCACCACCCTTACCAAGAGCTCCGGCAAAGGTCATGACACCATAGTAAATAAAGATGATTAAAATACTGATACCAAATCCGATAGACGAACTAGACCGTTGTTTTTGTAAGCCCAACGGTGCGCCTACTAAGGCAAATACAAAGCTTGCCAACGGAATGGTAAAACGTTGATACATTTCCATTTCTAGTTTATTAGAATTTGTATATGCAGCTTTATATGCTTTAATTTGATGACGCAATTCTTTAATCGTCAATTCTTCTGGTTTACGTTGATCTTGTTGTACTTCATTTGGTGAAGATTTAATTGGCAATACTTGTTCTTTAAACTTCATTGTCCGCTCTACACCTTCACCGGCAGATACGTCATAGATTATACCGCTATGCATGACCCATACTTGGCCATTCCATTCAGCATTTTCCGCATTTTCTACCTGTTGTAGTTCACCTTTATCATTGAATTGTTGCACCGTAATCATGCTTAATTTTTTACTTTCACTATCATAGTGTTTAGCATACATCAAGGTACTAAGATTGTCACCATTCATAGATTTTAGCACGATATGATTTTGCGTTTGTGGCGATGCATTCTTCATAATTTCTTCGCGCACAATTGTTTGATACATATTGTTTGTACGTGGTACGACAAATTCATTAAATGCTACGGCACCAATAGAAATAAGCAACGCTAAAATATATACAGGCATTGCAAGTCGTAAGAAACTTAGGCCACCAGCCCTCATAACTACGATTTCACTAGTACTACTTAGTCTGCTGAATGCCATCAGTGAACCAAGCAATACAGACATAGGGAATGTCAATAAAATAATGCTTGGCATAGCTAAAAAGAAAGCTTTCATAACGAGTAGTAGAGGAGCACCATATTCTGTTATATATTGAGCAATGCGGAATAACGTACCTGTACCAATGAAAATACTGGTAAAAGCAAATACCCCAAATAGGAATGGACCTACAAAGGCTTTTAAAATATATTTATCTAATAAGCGCATGGTCCCTCCTATAATTTAAAATTGTTACCTAAATAATGTTCACGAGCGATTGGATTATTGGCAATTTCATCAGGTGTACCTTCCAATAGGATTTTACCTGTGCTTAGAATATATGCCTTATCAACAATGCCTAATGTTTCTCGCACATTATGGTCTGTAATAAGAATGCCGATTCCTCTATTTTTTACCTGTAAAATAATTTGTTGAATATCGGCAACTGCAATTGGGTCTACGCCGGCAAATGGTTCATCCAATAAGATAAAGTTCGGTTCTAAAGCCAAACAGCGAGCAATCTCTACACGCCGCCGTTCACCACCGGATAGTTGCATCCCCTTACGATCTCGCACATGACCAATATTAAATTCATCAATAAGAGAGTTTACAATTTGATCGATTTCATCACGATTTTTATTTGTTGTTTCCAACATGGCACGAATATTTTCCTCAACAGTCATAGATCTAAAAATCGATGCCTCTTGGGGTAAATAACCAATGCCTTCCGCTGCCCGCTTATACATCGGTAACATCGTGATATCCTTACCATCAACTGTAATAATACCTGTCGTCGGTTTTTCAATGCCTACAATCATGTAGAACGATGTAGTCTTACCAGCCCCATTAGGCCCCAATAGCCCCACGACTTGTCCTTTTTCAACATGAAGACTTACACCATCTACTACATTCCGACCATTAAATGTTTTGACTAGGTTCTTAGTTTCTATATACATACATTAATCCTTACTAGTTCGGTGTGATAACTAATGTACTACGTCCGCCTAATGTTTCCGCAGAGTTATCCTTCAAGTATAATTTTAACTCAGGCGCATTCAACACATTGCCATTTTGTACTGCATGTGCTGAGCCAGTAAGCAATACAACCCCATCATTTTGATTAGGCGTTTGCGTATATGTAGCACGATCTGCCGAACCAGATACATTTTTATCTGGATTATTAAATGTTACACCACCTTGTGCAACGGCGCGAATTTCTTTCAACCAACCTTCTACTTGGTTACCTGTCAATGTAGTGCCTTCTGCAATTAATTTAGCATTTCCCACTACCTTACCATATTCAGTATCAGAGTTGTACTCAACAGAGTCACCAAAGATTTGGCGATCATCCCGTTGCAAATGAACATCCCCCTCTGCACTGAACTGGTTATCATTTACACTATGTACAGATTGTGCTGACATGGACATATTATCACCAATCATAGAAACGCCACCTTCTAGGGATGCTTCACGAGTTTTAGTATTGTACCATCCATTCGCACCAGTCATCGTTTTATCTTGTTGTGTAATTACTACATTACCAGATGCCTCTGCACGACCTGTATTACCATCATAGGATAATGTATCCGCACTAATGGTCAACGGACCTTCATTGGCAGCCCAAGCAGTAACAGATAGCATCATCATTGCTGAGATTACAGCTAATCCCATATATTTTTTCTTATTCATCGCAATTCCTCAACTTTACTTTTTCGTCAATTTAGCATGACCAATCGCTTTGATTTGTTTCAACGACATATTACCTTCTAACTTATCACCAGTTAAGGTAATATCTTTTGAATCATAAGTGAAAGCCGTTTTTGATGTAAGCATTTTAGTTTTGTTATCAAAATGTAATGCATCGGTCTTAAAATTAGCCCCTTCCGTATTGGTAGCTGTTACACCACCATCAATATCAAGGGAACTATGATCGCCAGACAATACAGCATGAGGTGCCGTAATCGTTGTTGTCACATCATCTTGATAGAAAAGACCCTTTAAATTAGTGAGTACAATCGATTTTGAACGAGGGTCATACTCGATTTTCTCTGCAGATAGGGCCCATACCAACTTACCATCCTTCTCTTCTTGAAGCTCGGCACCTTGGAAATTCACCAGTTGCCCATTATTAGCCCCTTTAGAAGAAGAGTCTCCAGAGTCGTGCAAAATGAACGCGATTAGACCAACTAGAGCAATGACGATAGCCACGACAATAGCGATTAATTTTTTATTGTTTTTCATGTGCTCTCTCCCGAATCTCTAGTTTCTTATCATAATCAACGATTTCGCTCATCTTAGTCATCCATCGATGTTGGAACCAAATCCACTCATCAGGATGTTCACGAATAAAGTCTTCTGTTACGCGTACACACTCTTCTGTCAACGTATACATATCTACATCATCATCGCCACTATTATTGTAATGTAATGGTGGCAAGATATGAACAATATGTCCGCCTTCAGGCTTTCTAGATGTAAAAATTGGTACTACAGGAGAACCGAATTTTTTAGCAAATGTAGCCGGTCCTACAACAGCAGAAGAAGGTTGCCCTAAAAATGGCACCGGTAACCCGTGAATATATCCATCTTGATCGGCCAAAAAGCCCAACAATTTCTTCTTTTTCAATGCTTTTGCAGCAGAAACTATTTCATTACCACCGCTGGCAAACACATCGAGGCCAACCATTTCACGATATTCATTCATAAAGCGTGTAAATTGTGCATTAGGTTGTTTTTTTACAATAGTTGTAGATGGATAACCATGTGCAGCTAACGCAGCCCCCATCCATTCCCAGTTGCCTACATGCCCAGTAAGAACAATGACGCCTTTATCTTCTTTAATAGCATTATCCAAATGCTCTACACCGCGCATTTCGATATGCTCATTAATAAATTTCTTAGTCAAATTCGGCATATACAGAATTTCCATAACGCTTCGACCTAGGTTTTTGAATAGCTTTTCAATTAAAGCCTCTGCCTGTTCGTCATTCATATTCATGCCAATTTTTATATTTTTAATGCCTCTTAGCTTTTGCTTTTTTGCAATAACTCCATACAGGGGTCCTAAGCTAGCACCTATGAGCAAAATGAGCTTATACGGCAGTCGACATACAAGCCAACTGATTCCCTTAACGACATGGTATTGCCATTCATTATTCATTCTGCTCACCTCCTTTATTGACCATGGTTATGAGCCTCCATAGCATAGTCTTTTACGACTGAATCCCACATGTTTTGAGCTTTTAAAATATATTCAACAGCATCTCGCACGGCACCAGATCCACCATTGTGATTTGATACAAATTGAGCCAATTCCTTAACCTCAGCCGCCGCATCTTGAGGAGCCATCGGCAAGCCTACGAGAGATAAAGCCCCTAGGTCATTTAAATCATCACCCATATAAGCTATATGCGCCAACTCAATATGATGGCTTTCACATAGAGAACGTAGAGCCTCCGTTTTATTAGCATGCCCCATCAATAAAGCATCAAATTTTAATTCCTTAGCACGCCGTTCCACCATAGGCGATGTGCGAGCCGTTATAATGCCTAGTGAAATCCCTGCTTTATGAGCAGCAGCTAGACCTAATCCGTCTCTTGCAGAGAAGGCCTTTATTTCTTCACCACTCGATGTATAGATTAATTTTCCATCTGTTAATACACCATCAACATCGAGGATAATCCACTTAATATTCATTACACGATGCCTCGACGAAGTAAGTCTGTAATATGAACAATCCCCATTGCATGGCCTTCTTCATCTACTACAGGTAGTACTGTAATAGGACGAGGTTGATTTTTTTCCATTACATGAAGTGCTTCAGCAGCCAATTTATCCTTTGTAATAGTACGTGGCATATTCGTCATCATATCTTCAACTGGCCACTCTAAGAAGTTGCTACCAGAATCAAGACCGCGACGCACATCACCATCAGTTACAAGGCCGATTAAATGACCATCTTCATCGATAACGCTAGTGGCACCAAGTCCTTTTTCTGTCATGACAAACAAAGCATCACGAACGGTTGCCCCTTTGTGTACAACTGGATTATCTTCACCACCATGCATAATATTTTCAACAGTCAACAATAACCGTCTTCCAAGTGAGCCACCTGGATGGAAAACAGCGAAGTTTTCCGGCGTAAAATGATGACGCTCTAGTAAACATACCGCCAAAGCATCGCCCAAGGCCAATGCTACTGTTGTACTTGTAGTTGGTGCCAATCCTAACGGACATGCTTCGCGTTCAACTTGCGCCAATAATACAACATCGGAATTTTTAGCCAATGTAGATTCAGGTTTTCCTACAACGCAAATCAATTTAGCACCTATGCGGCGCAATGAAGGCAAAATACCAATGATTTCACCTGTTTCCCCACTATTAGAAAAGGCAAGTACCACATCATCTTCAGTAATCATACCTAGATCGCCATGAACACCTTCCCCTGGGTGCATAAATAATGCTGGTGTACCTGTACTCGCTAATGTAGCAGCAATCTTACGACCAATGTGTCCAGATTTACCCATGCCAGTACATACAACACGACCTTTACATGCAAGAATCATGTTAACAGCATTTACAAAACTTTGATCTAATGTTGTTATTAACTGTTCTATCGCTTGTGCTTCCTCATGAAGCACTTGAGCGGCCTGTTCTAAAATATCCAATACTATCGCCCCTTATCGTTTAACGATTTTATCAATAGCTACTAAGTCTTTTAATAAGTCTTCGAATTGATTTAAATATACCATGTTTGGACCATCGGAAAGCGCTTCTTCAGGATTATCATGTACTTCAAAGAATAAACCATCTACACCACTAGCAACAGCGGCACGTGCCAAATTTGGCACAAATTCTCGATTACCACTGGATTTTGTACCAGCCCCACCTGGTAATTGCACACTATGAGTAGCATCAAAAATTACTGGATAATCAAAGGAACGCATAATAGGGAATGATCTCATATCTACAACGAGATTATTATAGCCAAAGCTAAAACCACGTTCTGTAAGCATGAGATTTTCATTGCCCGATTCTTTCATTTTATTAAGAACATTCTCCATATCTTTTGGAGCCATGAATTGACCTTTTTTTACATTTACGCATTTGCCCGTTTTAGCAGCACCGTAAACTAGGTCAGTTTGACGACATAAGAATGCAGGAATTTGAAGAATATCCAATACTTCTGCTGCTGGTTCAATTTGTTCAATAGAATGGATGTCGCTAACAACTGGTACATTCAATTCTTTTTTGATGGACGCTAAAATTTTTAGACCTTCTTCTAGGCCTGGACCACGGAAAGAATTGAAGCTAGAGCGATTAGCTTTATCAAAAGAAGCCTTAAATACATAAGGAATGCCTAGGCGTTCACAAATTGCTTTAGCCTCTTTGCCAATTGCCAATGTGCGGTCGTAATCTTCGATTACGCATGGGCCTGCTAATACAAACAGCCCTTTACCGCCACCAATTGTCATATTACCAACGTTTACTGTTTTCATTTATTTCTCCTCTTGCTCGAATATTTCATTTACACGAGCTAAGTCTTCTGGTGTATCAACACCAACAAATCGTTTATCTGTAGTAATGACGCGAATGGAAAATCCATTTTCTAACGCTCTCAATTGCTCTAACGACTCTGTTTGCTCTGCTGCAGTAGGCTCCATCTTTGCATAGTCTAATAAAAATTGACGGCGATATGCATAAATGCCAATATGCTTTAAAGGAGCATTAACAAAATCATGACGTGGATAGGGAATTAAGGAGCGGGAAAAATACATCGCATCATTTCGTTTATTAAGGATAACCTTCACCGCAGAAGGTTCATCATACTCTTCTTTTAATAAAGGGGTTGCTACTGTAGCCATTTGTAGATGTGCATCATCTTCAAAAAGTTCTCCTAACTGATCGATTAAATGCGCATCAATCATAGGTTCATCACCTTGTACATTGATGATAACATCTAGGTCGGTATATTGTTGTGCTACTTCAGCTAATCGGTCAGTTCCAGTCGGATGATTGGCATCAGTCATAACAACCGTACCACCAAAAGATTTAACCGCATCATATACGCGTTGATCATCAGTAGCCACAATAACAACTTGTGGTCTCTTCGCCTGTGTAACACGTTCATAAACGCGTTGAATCATAGGTTTACCCGCGATATCTGCCAAAGGTTTTCCTGGCAATCTCGTGGAACCAAATCGAGCTGGAATCACACAACCAATATTCACAATAAAACCCCATTTCTTTTATTTGCGTATCTTATTATTATACACTAAATCTCTAAATTTTCTATGAATTCTTGTTTTCCAGAGATGAATTCAATACCTATGGATAGCACTAGAATCGGTATTTTCAAGTCTTCAATTGTATGCAACTGACTTAATTTAACAGCATCTTTTTCAGTAATCATAATCGCCTTAGCTTGATGAGCAAAAGCTTGCTTCCAAATTTCTACCACATCATCATCCGAAAAATCATGATGATCACCAAAACCCATTGTATGTACTACGTCGTAGCCACAGCCTTCCAGCGTCTTCGTAAAGGATTTAGGATTACCGATACCACTTACGGCCATAATAGGTAAATCGACATCAGTACCAATAGGATGTCCTTCATCACCATTAGCCCATGCCTCAAGTGTATAGACTGCACGTGGTTTATGAATGGTCTCATAAACAGGCTTTTGTGGCGCCATCCGAGCTAATCGTTTTCTAAGTGCTGCAACCAATCCTGGATCAACTTGATCTACTTTTGTAAGCACAATAATATCAGCTCGTGCAAGGCCCTCCATAGGCTCACGTAATAATCCTCTTGGCAATACATGTTCATAGCCAAAAGGATTCGATGCATCGATTAATACGATATCCTTATCTCGATGCAACGCTCGATGTTGAAAACCATCATCCATTACAAGATAATCAGCACCTAACTCTTCAATTGCTATACGTGCCGATTCTATACGATTACGACCAATAATCACACTAGATTTTGGTAGCACTTTCGCTAATAGCCAAGCCTCATCTCCACTTTCCTCTGGCTCTACTAAAATAGATCCATGCTTGGAAATAATTGTATTTTGACTATTATCTTTAGCTCTATAACCACGACTCAATACAGTTGGATGAAAGCCTTTCTGTCCTAAAATATCACAGATAAGTCTAACCATTGGAGTTTTACCAGTTCCACCAGCTGTTATATTACCAACACTAATTACAGGTACCGATACTTTTACAACACCTTTATTTACATCAAACTTTGCGTTACGCATAGTAACAGCTTTTTTATATCCCTTACTAAGAAGTGATAACCCAGCCCTGGCTACATCGCCTAAGATAGATTGATCTTCGCCGCTTACAATGCTCTTAAAAATATCTTCACCATTCATAGTAGGCACCTCCTTCCGTATCGATTACACCAATATTTCTTAAGGAATAATATGATGTGATTCAAATAGTTGACGTAATTCTTGCGTATTGCGACGCGTTGCACCACGATTTTCACTGATAATATCTAAGCAATTCTGCCCCATTTCTTTCGCTAATTCAGGGTGTTTACAGAGATGTAAAATCATAGTAGTTAAATCTTTTTGATTTTTAACTTGCTCACATGCATGTCTAGAATGTAAGAGATTAAAAATTTCCTTAAAATTAAACATATGCGGGCCCACAATAATAGGTTTTCCATGAGCAGCTGGTTCTAGAATATTGTGTCCACCTGTTTTAACAAGAGAACCGCCTACGAAGATGATATCACCTAAGCTATATAAACGGCCAAGTTCCCCTATCGTATCAAGTACTACTACAGGAATTTCCTTATGCACCGGTTCGGTCATATCACTACGACAAATGGCTTCCAAACCATAACGTTTTGCTAAGGTCTGTACATCATGGCCTCTATAAATCTCACGAGGCGCAATAAGTAATCTTGCATTAGGATACTCTACTAAAACCTGTTTAAAAGATTCAAATACGGCTTCATCTTCACCCTTGTGTGTACTGCCTGCCACGATAATAGGATGATTATGACCAAATCCAAATTCGTCTAACAAGGCTTGCTTTTCTTCTTCGGATACTGTTGCATAGGTTTGATCATACTTCATATTGCCAGTAACAGTGATTTCATCAGGGTTCGCACCAAGCTGTGCAATATATTCTGCATCAAAATTTGATTGCATACAGAATCGTTCGATAGAGCTCAACATTTCCCGCGTGAAAGCACTAATATAGCGATAGCGTTTCATACTGCGATCGGAAATACGACCATTCACCATCATAACTGGAATCTTTTCAGACTCTGCGATACGCAAGAAATTTGGCCAAATTTCTGTTTCTACTAATAAAATAGCAATCGGTTTAATGATATGCAAAATTTTACGTGTTAAGTACGGTAAATCTAAGGGGAAGAAAATTATGCCTTCAGCTTCCGGTATAATTCGATGTGCCATCGCATGACCTGTGGCCGTAACGACAGATACAACGACTACCGCTTCTGGAAACTCTCGTTTAATTTCTTTTACAAGAGGACTCGTTGCAACAATCTCCCCAACTGATGCAGCATGAATCCATATCGCACGACGTCCTTCTATTTTTTTTAATAGTGTAGCAGGCATATATCCTGCACTTTGTTTTATACGCTCATAAAAACCATCTTCAAAAGCAAGACGATATAGGATAACCGGAATTAGGCCAATCCAGTAAAATATGAGCAATACATTATATATCCAGTACATGTTTATCCTTTATTAGAGAACTGAACGGAATAAAGATGATTATATAAACCATTTTCCAAGGCTAATAGTTCTTGGTGAGTTCCCTTCTCTACCAACTTACCTTGATTTAATACAACAATTTGATGTGCATTTTGTACAGTGCTCAAACGATGGGCAATAACAAAGGCTGTACGACCTTCCATCAAGCGGTCTAACGCTTCTTGTACAAGTTTTTCACTTTCTGTATCAAGAGCAGACGTAGCTTCATCGAGAATTAAAATCTTAGGATTCTTCAAGATAGCACGTGCAATTGCAACGCGTTGACGTTGACCACCTGATAACGAACTACCTCGTTCACCTACAATAGTATCGAGGCCATCAGGCATCTTATCCACAAACTCTAATACATTCGCCGCCTTAGCTGCTTCGTAAATTTCTTCATCACTCGCATCTAAGCGACCATATAAAATATTCTCTTTAATGGATGCATTAAATAAAACTGTTTCTTGTGGTACTAACCCAATTTGATTACGTAACGATTTAAAGGTTACGTCTTTAATATCTGTACCATCAATTGTTATAGATCCACTCGTCACATCGTAGAAACGAGGCAATAGATTGGCTAATGTCGTTTTTCCTGCACCAGACGGTCCTACTAAGGCTACGCTTTCACCAGCCTTAACAGACAAGTTAAAATCACATAATGCCATTTTTTCACCATCGTAGGAGAAACTAACGTGATTAAAATCTACATCGCCTTTAATATCAGGCAATTCTATAGCGTTTTCTTTTTCCACTACATCAGCTTTTGTATCTAAAATATCAAACACACGGTCAGCTGCAGCCAACGCTTTTTGGATATTACCATAGACTTGGCTCAAACGCTTAACAGGATTTGATAGGTTAATAGCATAAATCAAAAATGCTATTAAGGAACCAGCTGTAATCGTTCCTGTAACTACGGAATAACCACCATACCACAGGATAACAGCCACTGCAATCGCTGCAGAGAACTCAACCATAGGACTTAATAAGCTAGTCAATTTAGTGGCTTTAATAACGGCATTAAAGTTATTTTGATTTTCTACTTCAAAGCGCTTAACTTCAAAACCTTCGCGGGCAAAAGATTTTACGACGCGAATAGCGGAAATCACCTCTTGTAAAAGAGCTGTAATATCAGCGATACGACCTTGTACATCATGGCCAGCTAAACGCAACTTTTTACCAAATACATTTATGATAATCAGCACCATTGGTACCGTAATAAATGTAACCAGTGTTAACTTCCAATCGATGAGCAACATGGAAACTAAAGAACCAATCAAGGTAACGGACTCTGTAATGAGAGATATTAGATTATCTACTACTGCTGATTGAAGAGCAGATACGTCATTTGTGAGATTACTCATGATGACGCCAGTTTTACGGCGATCAAAATAGGATAAGGACAAGCGTTGTAAATGCTTAAAAATTGCTTCCCGTACATCGATGATAACCCGTTGACCGATATAGGACATATTGTAAGTTTGCCCATATGTGGCAAAGCCACGAATTAAAAATATCAAAATGATGGCCCCAACGATGAGATTGAGCATAAACATATTTTTATCTTGTAATACTTGGTCAACGACGTTTTTGATTAGCCATGGTACTACGAGATATGCTGCAGCTGCTACAATCATGCAAAATACAGCAAATATCATTCGTTTATAATAGGGTCTCACAAAATACAATAAACGTGAGTAACTATTCATTAGTTTTCTCCTTACCTAGGTCATAAATCAATTGAGCCACGCGATTAACAGCACCTGACTCACCTAGTTTTTCTTTGACGTTGCGCAATTCGGAGCGCATATGTTGATTAACTTGCAAATCATCTAGTAGAGGTAAGACGGTATTCACTATAGCATCTACAGAAACATCATCTTGCAATAATTCAGGAATGACTTCCTTGCCGGCTACAATATTAGGCAACCCTACATGCGTAAGATTTACGACCATCTTACCGATGCCATATGTAATAGGCGATACCTTATATAATAATACAGTTGGCAACTCCATCATCGCTGTTTCTAGTGTAGCAGTGCCCGATGCAGCTAAACATACATCACAGATTTGCATCAAATCATAGGTGTAGTCTTCCGTAATCGTTACAGGGACATTTCGTTCATTGATGAAAGCTTCTAATTCACTGCGCTCAATCGTATGAGCACGCGGTAAAAAGAACTGCACATCTTCGTGAGACTGTAACAAACGTTCCCCACTTTCAAGCATTACATCCAAGAGGGATAACACCTCTTGTTTTCGACTGCCCGGCATCAATAGAACGCGTTTTGCTTCTGGCCTAGCCCCAAAGTAGTCCATCGCCTCCTCCTTAGTCATGGATGGATGCACGATATCTACTAATGGGTGCCCCACAAATTCTACGTCACAATTGAACTTGCGATATGCTTCTGCTTCAAACGGAAAAATAGAGGCCACCTTTGTAACAAATTTCTTAATCGTCTTGCCACGGCTACTATGCCAAGCCCAAATAGTAGGCGCTATATAGTACAATACAGGGATTCCTAACTGGTGAGCTACTTCAGCCAATTTCATGTTGAATCCCGGATAATCGATACATACGAGTACGTCCGGTTTTTCTTTCAACATAACCCGTTTTAAATAGGTGCGTAATTTAAAGAACTTTGGCAATGATTTTATGATTTCTACGATGCCAATAACGCCGAGATTTTTGATATCATATACGATACGAACGCCAGCTTGTTCCATCAAGGTGCCACCCATACCGAACATTTCTATATTGGAATCTATTTGTGAAAGCGCTTTGGCCACGCTAGCGCCATGTGTGTCTCCAGACGCTTCGCCAGCAGAAAACATAATTTTCATCATAGTTCCTTTCTAGCATCTACAAATGCTTGATCTACAGCACAAATAATAATACTATGGCGATTAGCCATTTCTAGTACATCTTCTTGTTGTACAAATATCGTCTTTTCAGCCTCTACAGCCAAAACATTACAACCACTATCAATCATGGACATTAATGTCTTAATACCTACAGCAGGCACATCAAAGCGAACATCTTGATTTGGTTTTTCAGTCTTAACGACTACGGCCTCACCTCTACCGAGTTCACCACCGCGCAATATGCATTTATCCGTTCCTTCAATAGCCTCAATAGCCATTGCTGCTTTATGCTTTACTACTACAGTTTGACCAATATCAAGCTTGCCCATCTGTTTAGCCAATTCAAAGCCGAAACAAATATCCTGCCATTGTTCTTCTGTCGGTTGTCGTTTGGTCAACACCCCAACCTTAGGCATGAACGGTTTCAAATACACAGTTTGATCTAGAACAGAAAAACCTTCTCGTTCGATTTCATCAACAATAGCGAGCATAATAGTATCATCTTTACGATTTTTCAATCGTTTAAGAACACCCAAAGTTTTTAAATCAGGGAAGGATAAGCCTTTATATAAAATTTCCTTTGTTACCTTCCCGAGCATAGTAAGCTCAGTAACGCCCTCTTTTTTCAAGGTTTTAAATATTTTGCCTAACTTAGCCACACTAATGTTGTAAAAAGAATCCGCTTCTTTCTCTAATATGGGATCTGTATCAGGCACAACTCCGATGACTACAACTTGATGCCCCAACATATGAGCAGCCCGCATGAACTCAACAGGTAAAACGCCAATACCTGCAATTAAACCTACCTTTGCCACGACTATACCTCCTATGTGAAGCCTTATATGGTCCACAATTTTTCGTCAAATCATTTGTTTTGAGTATAATTTTAAGACATACTCATATACACTATATTGTACTATAAATCACGCCATTTTACTATAATTTCAACGCTTTTCTAGCTATAAACGCACTGTATTTTCCTACATTCTTGCTCAAAAAGGATGCGTCTAAAAAGAGTATAAAATAACCACAAAAAAACTCTACATTATATAAACATAATGTAGAGTTTCATATTAATCACGACGGGTACGCATAATGCCACGATCAGCATTGCGTAAAAAGCGTAATAAGTTTTCAATTTCAACGGAAGAATCAAGTTGCATTTCCATCTCTTCAATCGCTCTAGACAAGCTAAAGCCTGAACGATAAATGATGCGGAACGCTTGCTTCAAGCTACGGCGTACCTCTTCCGAAATACCTGCACGAGATAGACCAACAGAGTTCAATCCGATAACACGAGCTGGTTGACCATCGGCAATAACATAAGGCGGAATATCTTGTACCACCTTAGCCATACCGCCAACCATAGCATTACGGCCAATTTTTACAAATTGATGAACACCAGCGAGGCCACCTATAACCACGCGATCTTCAACGATAGCATGACCAGCTAAGCCTGCGCAGTTACTCATAATAACATTATTCCCCACAATGCAGTTATGAGCCACATGCGTACACGCTTGCAATAAGCAGTTATTGCCAACACGTGTTTCTTCGCCTTCTCCAGTAGCGCGGCTAATGGTAACGAATTCACGGATAACCGTTTCATCACCTACGTAACAATAACTTTTCTCGCCTTTAAATTTTAAATCTTGCGGTTCCAAACCAATGGATGCACCTGGATAGATTTCACAACGTTTACCAATGGTTGTCCAACCACCAATAACTACATTGGCACCAATCTGAGTGCCATCCCCTATTTCTACATTTTCCCCGATGACAGCACCAGGTCCAATGACAACATCTTTGCCCAGTTTAGCATTCGGATGCACTATGGCCGTGTTATGAATGTTGGATTCCGCATTTTCCATGCCTACAACTATCACTACAATCACTCCTTAAGTCTATTATACAAGGGCAAACATGTATTCACCGCTAGCACAAAGTTTATCGCCCACATAAGCGCGACCTTCAACCTTGCCCATACGGCCCTTAATTTTTACAATGTCTACTTCCATGCGTACAACATCACCAGGTTTTACTGGATGACGGAAACGTACTTTATCAATGCCTGTAAACATAGGTGTTAATCCACGATTTTCTTCAGGATATAATAAAGCAATGCCGCCAACTTGAGCAATAGCTTCTGTTAATAACACACCTGGCATAACTGGATTTCCAGGGAAATGACCTTGGAAGAACAATTCATTGAATGTAGCATTTTTAATGCCCACAGCACGCTTCATTGGTTCCAATTCAATAATACGATCTACCAATAGCATTGGGTAACGATGTGGTAAAATTTCTAAAATGTCTTCGTGGTTAAGAATCATTGCTGTGTCTCCCTTATTTCTTCTATTATACTATGAGCCAAACGAGAATTGAGTTCATGGCTCGATTTTAACGCAATTACATGTCCCTCAATAGGTCCCAATAAATATAAATCACCAATCACATCAAGGGCTTTGTGACGAACTAATTCGTCTTCAAATCGTGGAACAGATAAACAGGTTGTATCATCGTATACAAGAGCATTATCTGTACTGCCCCCCTTTGCCAATCCCATGGCTTGCAATTGTTCTAATTCTTTTACAAATCCAATGGTTCTAGCTTGGGCAATATGTTCTTTAAAATACTCAGGTGTTACATCAAAATCACATTGTTGCGTACCAAGCAACGGATGTGGATTAATCGATGTAAATGTAACGCGATATCCATCATAAGGTACGATAAGAATAAATCTATCGCCATCATAAATGGAGTGACTACGTCTCACCTTATACACATGTCGTTCAGCTTGTTGTTCTTCAATTCCCGCCTGAAGGATTAAGTCAACAAATACGGCACTACTTCCATCGCCAACTGGTGGCTCAGGAGAGTCCATTTCAACAAAGCAGTTATCAATATTCATAGCACTGAACGCAGCCATTACGTGTTCAACAGTGAAAACCTTTGCTTCACCATGTTCCAAAGTAGTAGCGCGCATAGTGTTCGTCACATTATCAATATGTGCTCGAACGGAGGGTTTTCCTTCTATATCTGAGCGCACAAACACAATTCCTGTATTTTCAGGTGCTGGCTTAAAAACCATGGTTACAGGTTCCCCGCTATGAAGGCCAATTCCCTTATATGAAATAGCCTGTTTAATTGTTTGTTGGGGCTTACTCATAAGAATGTCCTTTCATAATCTAATTCCATGTCTACTATACACCATACTGTATTATACCCTATTTGCATAGCTGTTACAAGAATATAGGACTATTTATCAACTGACTAGATGTAAAAAATCGGCATTGCAAAGCTTTATTCAAAGACATCTGCAACGCCGATTATACTTTTTATATTTTTTTAATGAAACACATCTGGTGGCGTATCAATCTTGTCACCATAGTAACGACGAGTCCATTTCCAACGATTATGTAGCCAGAACCAATCTTCTGGATAACGACGAATATAATCTTCAATAAATTCATTGAGTTTAATTGTAGTAATCGCTATATCACGTTTTTTATCATCTGTTTTTTCTACATATAATGGTGGATGTACTTCAATTTCATGCTTTCCTGTGTACGGACTATAGTGCATGGTTACAAAGATAATAGGTACATCTTGCATACGTCCTAATACGGCAGGACCATCTGCCGTTAGCGTTTCATAGCCAAAGAATGGTACCAATACGCCATTCTCTCCAGGGTCCTGATCCATGATCAACCCTAAGAAGGCCCCCCCTTTTAAAGCTTTCACCATATCGCGCACACTCGTTTTATACATCACATGTTGATGCATAAGCGCACGATATTCATTGATAAATTTATCTGCATCACCGTTTTGTTTTAACGCAACAGAAATTAGAGGGTACCCTTCAGAAGCCAGTACACCTCCAAGCAATTCCCAGTTACCGCTATGAAGGGCAGCCAGAATAGCCCCCTTGCCATCAGCTAAGACTTCATCCAAAATATCCTTATTGGTAAAGTTGACCATATCTTTATAGCCGCCGTCTTTAATTTCAGGGTATCTCAATACATCGATAATCATACGACCAAATCGAGTCGTACTCGCCTTAGCAATTCGTTTTGCTTCAACAGGATCATCAGTGATTTTACAAAACAAAATCTGCCCGATTGCCAACCGCTTCCGTTTAGGAGGCACAGCAAGCCAAGCAATTTCACCAAGCAATGTACCTAATGCATACTGCCAACTATGAGGCAACATACAAATAAAGGCACTAAACAACTTCATAAACCTATACATAAACGTATTAGCTCTCCTTAAGCTGCGCTTTTAAAGCATCGATTTCCTTCTGCAATTGTTTTACAGTTTTTACCATTTCTGGTAAGCGATGTTCATAAGCGGATAGTTTTAACCATTCCTTATGAGGACGCATTGGGTAACCAGCCATAACGGCATCTGCTGGCACATTACCAGTAATACCTGTTTTGCCAGCAAATTTTGCATTGTCACCTATAGTAATATGCCCTGTACAACCGGTTTGTCCTGCAAAAATTACATTATTTCCACATTTCGTACTACCTGCAATGCCAACTTGTGCAATGAGGAAGCAGTTTTCACCAATTTCAACATTATGTCCCAAGTGAACTAGGTTATCAATTTTTGTACCCTTTCGAACTAATGTAGAACCCATAGTTGCATTATCGATGGTTGTGCATGATCCAATCTCTACATCATCCTCTAAAATGACATTGCCGACTTGAGGAATATGCGTATGTACGCCATTTTCAGTAGCAAAACCAAAACCTTCGCCACCAATTACTGCTTTGGCGCGTAATACAACACGATTTCCTAAGATACAGTTTTCATGAACAATGGCACCAGCATATATATCGCAATCATTACCAACACGAGTATTATGACCAATATAAACATATGAGCGAATTGTAACATTATCACCAATCACTGCATTATCATTAATTACACAATATGCACCAATAGCAACATTATCGCCTAGCTTAACATTCTCACCTATGATTGCAGTAGGATGGATTTCACGTGGTATTACAACAGGTGGATGAAATAATTGTAATACTTGTGCAAAGGCAGCCTTTGCATTATCTACAATGATTTGTGTAATTGGCGCATCGGGCACTTCTTGCTCTAAGATTACAGCACCAGCTTTACATAAGCCAATGTGTTCCACATATTCACCAATAGCAAATGTAATCGATTGAGGTGCCGCTTGTTCAAAGCCACGTGTTTCTGTGATTACTAGCGATTCATTACCAACCACCTTACCACCAATAAGTTGAGCAAGCTCCAGTACGGTCTTTTCCACTATTAAGTCCCCCCCAAGTGTTAACTAAACTATTGCGCAGCTTCAGCAGGTTGCGCTTGTTGGGCTTCACCTTGTTGAGCATCACCTTGTTGCGCTGGTTGAGCTTCTTGTTGGTTCGCTTCATTTTCTGCAGCTTTAATATCTTCATCAGATGCTTTGCCCATTTTATTGATTAAGTCATCAGTTACATCTACGCCGCCACCAACAACAGCACCTTTAAGCAATACTACATCTAGCTTTTTCTCTTTAGCTAATTCATTAACTTGTTGATCGATATATTGTTTCAACTCTTGATTTTTTGCAGTTGTGAAAGCATTAAAATCTTGTTTTGCATCAGTCGTAACTTGCGCTTTAGATGCTTCATCAGCAGCATCGATTTTGGCTTGAAGTTCTTTACCTTTTGCATTAATTTCTTTGTTAATCTCAATAGATTTCGCAGTTTGTGTCACAACTTTTTGGGAATCTACATAACCAATAGTATTGCTACCACAGCCACCAATAATTGGTAATGCCATAATCATTGTTGCACCTAAAATTAAAGATTTCATTTTCTTATTCATCGTATACTCCTTACTGAACTCGATATGACGCTTTCACAGCATCTGTTATATCTAGCCCTTTGATATTTCCACCATGATCAATCAAAACAAGGTCTAAATGACGTTCTTGAGCAATAATAGCAACGCGCATCCGCACGTCCTCTAAAATGGCCTCATGAAGTGCATTTACCTCTGCTTCTTTATCCGATAATTTCTTTGCCCAACTATCGTTCCACTCTTGAGGAACTGGCAAATTATTCGTCGATACAATCGCTTTAGCTTGATTTTGCATCATTGTATCGCGTTTCTTTGCTAGTTCAGCTTGTACAGATTCGGCATATTGTTTAAGTTCTTGTTCCCCTGCATCACGGATAGGTTTTAATTCTGCATCTACTTTAGCCCGTATAGCATCCATATCAAAATTGGATGGTTTACGTTTAGCCAGCAAGCTTTGAAGTCGGTTTTCCAATTCAGCTTTTTGTGCCTGAGCCGCTTCTTTCTGCGCATCATCGATATAAACACGGCTATCAAAAGCATATAGTTGTAATTGTAGATTTACAATCTCCAAGTCATATCCCTTGTTAGCAACTTTGAGCTCTTTCATGTATTTTTGTACCAGTTCAGCCCGTTTAGCATCTAGCTGTGCATTAAGTTGATTTTGTTTTGTAGCGATTCGCGTTTGTAATTCAATATTTAACGCATCCGACAATGTCGGGTCTAGAGACAAGGATTTAAGTTGTTCATTCTGCAGATCAGACTTGGTATTCAACGCCTCCTGTTCTATGGCATATTGAGCTTTAAGCTGTTCCAACTCTGCTTTTGCATTCTTATAATCTTCATAAGACGGATTAAACTCTAGTACATCATCAATTTGTACGACCCCAATAGATGGCCCTTCTGAAGATTGCCGATTAGTAATAAATCCATAGGCTCCATACATCGCAATCAGTGCAGCTGCTAAAAACAGAAATAATCCTATATACCGTTTATTTAGCTTCATACTGCTCACCCTTATCTGATTACCTTTGTATCATTATTATTTTGCATCAGATGCTAGTTTTTTTAGTACTTGATCAGTAATATCTACACCACCATAAAGAACTGCATCTTTAGGAAGAACTACAGATAAACCCTTCGCATTACCAACAGCTTTAGCTGCTTCCATTGTTTGGTCAGCCATCTGTTTATTCATTTCTTCCATTTTCTTTTCTACATTAGCTTGTGCTTCTTGCTTAATTTTAGCTTTAGTAGCATCATCTTGAGCAGCATCTACCTTTGCTTGCATATCTGCTGCTACTTGACTACGATAATCAGTAAATTCCTTAGCAGCTTTTACATATACAGGGTTTTCAGGATTATCCAAACGGCTCATATCAATTACACCTACATTACTAGCAGCACTAGTACCAGGTGTAGCCATTTGAGTATAGGCTAACGCACCAATACCGATAATAAAAATTGCGGCAATAACAATGGAGAATATTTTCACATTCTTCTTGTTATTCATCATTCTCATCATAATGAACATTCCTCATTTCTGTTAATCTACGCACTATGAGTGCCATAATAGAGATATTGGTGAAAGCCCCCTCTATAGAAGGTGCTTTCACCATAATATGTGTCAATATTAGAATTGTGTACCGAAGCTGAAGTGGAATTTCTTCTTATCCTTGCCAATACCATAGTCGAGTTTAACAGGACCGATTGGTGTAGTGATTCGAACACCGGCACCAACGCCATAGTTAAAGCTCTTAGTATTTTTATACCAAGGAACATTAGGAGCATCCCAAGCATCACCGATATCTGTAAATAATACGCCACTTACCTTTTTCACGATAGGGAAACGGAATTCCAATGTCGCATTATACATATTTTTACCGCGGAATTGATCATCTTCGTAACCACGTAATGTATCTGCGCCACCTAATGTGAACAATTGGCTATATGGTGCATCACCTTGGATGAAACCACCGCGTGCACGGAAGGCCAATACATTTTTGGAACCTACTTTTTTGTATGCACGCATTTCAGCTGTGAATTTATAGAAATCAAAATCACCGCCTAAGCCATGACCAGCCCATTGTGCAGTGTAGGAAATACGACGACCACGAGTTGGTTCATAAATGTTATCACGGGAATCGTATACCTTTTGCCATGTAATGGAATTGATGCGACCAAAGTTTTTACCTACATAATCCATGCCGGCAAAATCATATGTTTTATTATCCCAACCATTACCAGATGTTCCTGCAGGAGATTGACCAGCACCTTTGTCATAGCGGAATCCGGAACTATCATCAGAATCCCATTTGTATTTATCGGATCGAGATTCAAGTGTTAAGTAGTCGCGTGTATATTCGCCTGTTTGACGACCAAAGGAGATATTAAAGCCTTTGGATTTTTTGTTGTATTCTGCTACTTCGCTACCATCGCTATCATAGTCAGTGTATTCATCTTCACGGTTGAAGAAGGAGAATCCAAGAGAAGTACCTCTGTGGTCAATCCAAGGTTTCAAGTAAGAAATTTGGTAGTTTTTATATTTCTTCTTACCACCGATTTCCCAGTGAACTTTAAATTTATCACCTGTACCGCGAAGGTTATCTTCACCAAATTCAACGATACCCATCAAGCCATCGGATTTAGAATAACCTGCACCTAATGTAATAGTACCTGTTTTATGTTCCAATACATCGATTTCGATGATTACGTTATTAGGATCTTTTTCACCTGGTAACATACGTACATTTACATCATCAAAGAAGCCTAAATTGTATACGCGTTCTACGGAACGACGAACTAAGAACTTGTTGAATGGTTTACCAGTTTTTTGTACAAACTCACGAGTGATAACTTTATTACGAGTTTTCTTATTACCAGCTGGTACAATGTCTTCTACAATACCTTCTACGATATGGATATGAAGCATGCCATTGTCATCTACAGCAATACCATCTACATGAGCTAACATATAACCATCACGAGCATATGCCGCATTGATACCTTGTACCTTTTGTCCTACATATACGGAGTTCATGATTTGGCCTTCAGGAATTGCCATATATTTAGATAATACATCAGATGTATACACTGAGTTGCCTTCAAATACAACACCATGTACTACAGGGTTAGTTACTACAGCAAAGTCAATTTTTACGCCTTCTGGAACAGATGTAAAGACTGGGTTTACTTCTGAGAAATAACCACTATTGCCCAAATTTTGTACATCTTTAAATACACCATCAACGGAAACAGCATCGCCTACTTTTTCAGATAGCAATGTCATTAATTGCGCTGCTTGATCCGCAGAAACGCCAGAGATAGATAAACCTGTAATTGTTTTACCTACATATGGGTTAACAGAATCAGCACTCACACCGGTAACATATTGTGCTTCAACAGATGTTACAGCTTGAGCTTGACCATTTTCTGCAACCTTATCCAAGTCTGTGCCTGCTGTAGTTTTAGAAACCATTTTGACTTGTTTATCGTCTGTTTTTAAAGCTCCGTTATTAACGGTAACTGTACCATCGGAACCTTGAACGACAGTGCCATCAGTGGATAATGTTGTGTCACCACGAGCAGCTAAAATAGCCGCATCAGTATTATCTTGTGTATTAGCGCCCTTTTCTGTACCTGCATTGTATACAGCTGCTTTAGTCGTTGTATCATCAGTAGTCGCAGTGTCTGCTGTAGCAGTTGCATTCATATCTGGTGTATAGCCTGTTTGTACTTCTGCAGCAAAAACACTGCCTGTACCCATAACGGCAGTCAACACAGATGCTGCGAGCATACGTTTATAGGCTTTGCTTGTTAACATAAAATCCTCCTAAAATTATCCCTCTTTAAAGAGTATTAAATCTTTATTATTATATCATATAATACTGGGAATTAGTACTACTATAATTCAATTTTATGAAATTAAAATGACTATAATGAAGGCCCTTATTCAGTTTCTTCATTATAGTCATCATTGTTAGAATTCTCGTGTCCAACGTCCACCAATATAGGTACTACCTTTTGATGTATGCCAAGCATTAAACTTAACACTTCGCCGTAACGAATATTCAATACCGTATTTATTTTGTTTATTATTGATACCTTGTGTATAGGTAATCATCGTTCTCGGCAAGACATATTTGCCAATTTCGATATTATAATTCCCCGATGTTTCCCTACCAGTAGGTTCATTCGGATCGATAGAGCCGGTCGTAATATTAACACGATCTAGGCCCAATGCATTTTGCACTGCATCTTGTACATAGCCAAAAGCAAACATTTGTGCACTAGCTACGGCTAATGCATTTGCATCTTCATTGGTAATTGTACTACTATTCGACGGCTCACCGCGACCAAAGGTCAACATGGAAATGATTTGTTGGCGCGACAATGAAGGTTCTGATTTAAGCGTTAAATCCATATGATCCACAGTACCTTTTACACCAAGATAAATATTATAAGTACCTACATTAGTTTCCGCATCAAGTTGAAGCATAGGTAAGTACGACCCAGATGCAAAAGTCGCAGTGCCCTTTGTAATATCAAATGTGTGACTTAAATATTTAAAAGTACCATTGGTCACATTAAATTGCCCACTAGAAGTAGGCTCAAATACAGATCCACCAAAATGGACATCCCCTCTAATTTGCATATTATATAAGGACCGATCGTAAAGACGTACATTTTTACCAGCATGTACATTAACATCAATACCAAGATTGCGCGTACTTTCACTAGTTTCTAGGGAAAGTGGAATTTTGAACTTCATGTTCTCTAGATTTAAATCGCCCATCAATGTAGGGATTCCCTCTTTTTCAGCTATATAGAGTTCACCTTTTAATGGACCAGATATATATTCATTAGCTAAATCAAACCCATCCAATTGAACAGCCATCCGATAGTTAGTCATCTCATGACCAGTCCAATTAACCTTTGCCGCTAAACCAGCGGTCCCTTTACCAGCAGATATGCGAGATTGGAAATCGACTTGTTGACCTGAGAAAATTAAATCCCCATCGATATCCTTAAGCTCATTACCTATGGTCTTTATCTTCATGGTACCATTGCGAACAGATACTGTACCATACGCTTCTGGTTGATCAATAGTTCCTGTTACATGAACAACACCTTTTAACGCCCCAGTTGCGTCTTTTACCATAGGAGTAATCAAAGGGATAACAGCCATATCAGCCTCATTAAAGTCAATAGTCATATCCATCGCTTTAGAGTCATTCGCATCGAGATATCCAGTCGTATACAACGCAGCTAGCGGAATCTTACCATATGCACTAAGCTTATAGTCCCCTTTAACCCCTTGAATGCGTTGAACATTGATAACATGATTTTCCATAGTGGCCAATACGAACCCTTGATCAATATCGATACCATTATAAGAACCATTAGCAAGGCTTGCAGACAATTCAACCTTAGGATTTTTTGTAACCCCTGTCATATTGATAACACCGGTAATGGAACCAGTTGCATTAATATTATCACCAATAAGCGGTAAGAATGGTTCTATATCAACATCGCGAACTGCAATTTGTAAATCTGCATCACCATCTAAATCAACAGTACCACCAGCAGCAATAAGTCCATCATCAACAGGTATTTTTAATGTGCGAATTTTAAATTTACGATTTTCTAGACTTGCATCTATCTTTGCATCGCCTACTACCTTAGAATCAATAGTTACATCCTTAATTGAACCCACCACATTAAGGCTTGGATTACCATAGGTACCACCTAAATCAACTGTACCAC
Source organism: Veillonella sp. HPA0037 (assembly GCF_000411535.1). NCBI lineage: Bacteria > Bacillati > Bacillota > Negativicutes > Veillonellales > Veillonellaceae > Veillonella > Veillonella sp. HPA0037. The sequence goes on along the minus strand of NZ_KE150483.1, from coordinate 1,989,411 downwards.
TCAAAGAACCGTCTAGTTTATCCACCGGTTTTCCCAGTAAAGATAATAGATTGCTTACACGACCATCTTTCACCTGTAATGTACCAAATAGTCGCTTATCGCCCACAGTAGACATGCCGGCACGAGCCATATAATGGCCACCTTGTTCTTCATCGAATTCAAATTTTTCTAAATTAACGACAGTTGTATCTGCATATAATGTACCAGAAATATTGGTGATACCTTCGCCATTGATGGTTAGAAAATTAGATGTTACTGAGCCATTAAAATTAGGATTATATAAGGAGCCACCAATATGCCCCTTAGCCTGTACATATCCTTTTACATCATAATCAGTATTAACTAATAATCTACCAATATCTATATCTTTACCTTCTAAATCGATATTTAGGGCATCTTCTGACATAGTACCAGAACCTTGAATAACAGCACCATATCCTTGAATAGTAAACTTAGGTAATGTAAGAGTCTTATTTTCTAATGTATAATCTGCCTTTGCATCACTAATCAATTTGCCATTATAAGAACCGTCATATAAATGAACATGGCCCTGAACATATGGATTATCTAAAGTACCACGAATCTCATTTTCAGATTCAAACCACCCAGTAAGCGGAGCATCAGAAAACGGCCTAATTAAGTTCTCTATTCGGACAGCTTTGGCACGTGCCCGCATATTAAGTGCATTAGAATTTAAATCAAATGTACCCCCTATAGTAATGGCGCCATCTCCATCACCTATAGATGTATTTGTTAATTCTAATATATGATTTTTAATAGTAAAGCCTGCATTAATGGAATTAAAATGAGCCCCACTATAGACAATCTCAGGACTTGTAACACTACCTGTCACAGATGGATTATCTAAATTTCCTGTAATAGACGCATGACCTGTAATATTGCCAGATATACTATTACCAACAAGACTTGAAAAATTAGATGCATCTAATGAATCCGCCGACAAGGATAGATTCAATAGATTATTATCAATCGTTCCATATCCACTAAGTTGGCCATTTCCTATCGCCCCCGTAACGGCTATATTTGTCAAGGCGCCTACATTATTAAAGCTAACGCGAGCAGAATCAATAGATATACCACGCACGGATAGACTCGTTCCCACTATATTACCTTCTATGGAGGTAATATCACTATTTTTTCCTTTTACAGAAAATTCTCCATTTACAATACCTGACGCCGGTGTAGATAAATTTTGTGTAAATGGAGCTATTTCTGCATTATGAATCGTGCCATCAATGGAAAATTCACCACTATCAATGCCGTATTGTCCTTTGGCTTTTACGCTACCATTACCAATGTATAATGAAGCATCGTGAATATCCACGGTACCATTAAAGTAACTAAAATTAGCCTCTCCACTATCGATCTGATAGTTATCATACGAGATGGCATCACTCTTTATAGAACCAGATACATACGGATTAACACTAGTACCGCCGATATGAACACGGGCACCTACGTTACCAGTAATTTGATTTTTGGTGAAAGCCTCTAAAGCTACGGAATCAGCAACCACATTTAAGTTTAAACCAACCTCATCCCCTAATGTTACCAACCCATTTACCTTAACGGCTTGATCGTTTACATACCAGCCACTATGAGTGATTAAAACAGTATTATTTTGGAAGAAAATCTTACCATTGCCATGTCCAATTTGGTATGTAGTAGACCCGTTTTTATAGGTACCACCAACGCCATCAAAGGCTAAATTACCAGACATAGAATACTTGCCATCACGCCCCGTAATCTGCGCTTTTACATCATGTAATATACCAGATGTTATAGAGAAATTTTTATTGGATGGAACCATATTCATAATGCCTGATATATCAACAGACTCGGCTCGAACAAACAAATCAAAATCATCCACTTTATTCATGTCGATAGAGCCATTAACAGCGATCGAATGGTCATCTAAAAGTCCATTTAATGCCCCTTTTGTCATACCATCAACATTTAAGGCTATATTTCCATCTAGATTGGATAGCCTATGTACATTACCATCTTTAAATCGAACAGCACCTGTAGCATCATGAACGACGATATTGCCATCAAATGATTTCTTATCACTTTTAGGCGATGGTTCTAATAAAGAATTTACATTCCAAGATCCATCAGCTAATTGCCACACATGAATGTCCGGTTTTTCTAAAGTAATGGTAGAAACGATGGCTGCACCACTTGAATTCCCCATCAAAATCGATGGAACAGATGTATATTTCATCGATACATTCATAGTTGGAACAGCTGCCACCAAATGGTTATTCTCATCGCGCAATGATACATTTTGCAGTACTACATCGCCATTCCAAGCAATGTGCATAGAATCATACTGAATTGTACCTCTAACTGTATTATGTAGTTGTTCCTGTACCATGGGCGCCACATATCGCTCTGCAATTGGATTGATGGAAGTAGCTATTCCAGCTACACCCAATCCTAAAACTGCTGCACCAATTAGGCACCATTTTTTCCTTGTCATAGGAAACCCCACACCTAAAAAAATTACGCTTATTTATACATCAATATTACCATACTCTATGATATTTCAATAGTATATGATGTATAAATTTTATGAAATCAAAATGTAATACAGTTCATTCAACGATAAAAAAATGACGACCGCCGAAGCAATCGTCATTGTAAATAGAGTGTATATTATCTCTATGATTATTTTTTTGCAGGTGTAGCTGTCGCTAATGCTGCTAATTGTTCTACAGCACCACTATTAGCAATAATACTTGCCCCTTGACCTACAGGAGTATCCAAAGGGATACCTGTTGCTTGTTCAAGAGCAGAAATACTTACATTGTAATTATATAAAGCATCTACATAATTATTGCGAGATTCAGTCAATTTAGTTTCTGCATCGAGTACATCAAGGTTTGTACCCACGCCAGCGCGGTAACGAAGTGTTGCAATACGGAAGTTTTCTTGACCTTGATTTACTGCCGTTTGCGTACTTTGAATTGTTTGTTCTGCAGAACGCAAGTTAAGGTATGCTTGTTGCACAGCAAGATTTACCTTATCAACAGCTGCTAAATTAGCTTCCTTAGCCTTTTCTAATGTATCTTGAGCAACCTTAATTTTATTTTGTGTTTGGCCCCCATCCCACAAACTCCATGTAGCGGATGCGCCAATATGCCAAGATTTACTGCTTGTACCAAAGTAGCCATCTGGATCAGCATAGCCACGGCCAGCTTCGACACCTACTGTTGGTAAATAACCAGCTTTCTCAGCTTTTAAACCCTCTTCAGCTTGTTTTACAGCCATCGCAGATTGTACAAGAGCAGAACGATGAAGCATAGCATACGCTTTTGCTTGTTCTAATGTAACAGCATATGGTTTGTATTGCAAATCATGTTCTGCTGTTGTAATAGACGTTTGTGTTGGATATGCAATCACCAAATTCAAGTTTGCTTCCGCTAAATTCGCTGCATTTTGCGCTTTTACAAGGTTTGTTTGAGAGTCAGCCAAATTAGTATCCGCAGCCAATACATCAGAATTAGCTACAAGACCTACATTATATTGAGCCTTTACATTATCCACATGACCTTGGTAATCCTTAACAGCTTGGTTTGCTACGTCTACCTTGTTACGATACATAATCAATGTGTAGTATCCATTGATAGCATCATATTTAGCTTGTTGTAAAGCTTCTTCATAAGCAGCACCACTACCTTCTCGAGCAAAGCGAGACTTATCAATATTAGCATCTAACTCAGGGTTAAATACAGGGGCCTTAATAGTGAAGCTATGTTGACCAGTCTTACTAGTAACAGTTCTCCCCGTCATAGTATTGGCACCGCGATTACGAGCGCCTTGCCATGTATAGGATACATTAGGATTTTTTCCTGCTGCTGTAGCACTTACTGTGGCTTTTGCAGCTTGATAATCCCACAAGGATTGTTTCGCCGTGCGGTTATTAGCCAGTGCAAGAGAAACTGTGCTATCTTCATTTAGGTTCAATGCGACTTCATATTGTTGTGCATCTTGAGAAGCTTTTTGAGCTAATTGTTGTTGAGTTAATTGAATAGCTTCTTTTTGAAGTTTTGTGAGTTTGTCACCATTATTGACAGATGTAGAAACAACGTCACTTGCGAATGCACCTGTTGTAGCCATCGATAATATTATGGCTAATGAAAAGGCCTTCTTATTCATACGTATACCTCCACACGATATGTGTTTTAAAAGACTTGTTTAATACCAAAGTAGGTGCCTCCATTTGAAGAGCCAAATGGGCGTGTCATTTGCACAACACCGTACGTATTATTATGTAAGCGTATATCAGAACGTAGTCGATATTTAGGATGATTCAAATCATACATAGCTGCAGAAACACCAAAAGACCCACGTGGATTATAGTCAATGCCAAATCCGAGCTTGCTTTCAAAAATACCACCGCGTACTAACCATTTATTTGCGATAAATTTACCGCCATTCAAATCAAAATCGGTATCATCACCAATATTAGAAAGTCCAAATTCACCCATGCCTTTATCTGTGTAAACGCGAGCACGACCATTGATACGGACCTCTTCTTGATTTGTATTATAAAGTAAATCCACAGAAGGTTCTACTTTAATAGATGACTTTTTTTCAGAACCATTAGCCTCCGAGGAACCATTAACAGTTTCAGATGCATATGGTTTGCCACCTAACAATTTATTGACACGAGCAGAAATTTGCTCCGTATTATGCAATGTTGCTTTAATATTTTCTTGTGCTTTTGGATCCGTTACTGTTCCTTCCATGGAACGCGCCATGTGATCAACACGATCCGTAGTTTGTTTAATATTCGTCAAGATAGCACGCATGTCATTACCAGCATTACCATCGGCATTAAATTGTTGAGCCGCTTGATTTAGCTGAGCCGTCACATCTGCCATATTTTGTGTAACCGCTACCGCATTGTCAGCCATGACAGCCGTAGATTGCAACGAATGTTTTAATGCGTCTTGTGTTTTAGGGTCGCCAATAATATTATTAATGGATTGCAACATTTGTTCTGTACCAGCCATTAATTTTTGAGCACTTTGCATGGCTTTATCCATCGCATCGACCCCTTCACCTTTAACGGAATCACCATCATGTAAATATACGGTTGATTTACCAGGTGAAATTTGAATAAATTTATCCCCTAAGAATCCATCAGATCCTAAGGAAAATGTTGAATCGCTTGGTATTTGAGTTTTATCATCGACTTTCATCTTCACCAAAACACCAGATGGTGTAATTTCAATATCAGAAACCGTACCAATTGCGACACCAGAAAATTTAACCTGATTACCATTTTTTAACCCATTAACTTGAGCAAAATCACCGGTAATCGTCATCTGAGGTTTTGCAAATACGTCTATACGCCCCACAAATATGATGCCCAGCACGAACAACACAACACCTACAATTGTGAAAGCCCCTACTTTAGCTTCCGTCGTCCACTTCATTATCTGTCTCTCCTTGTTCCGATATCGATAGCCTCCGCCTCACCATGAATAAATTGTTGTACTTTAGGATTAGGTGAGTTTTTAAAATCCTCTGTTTTAGATACTTCTATAAATTTTCCCTTATCAAGTAATGCAATTCTGTCAGCCACATAAAAAGCAGATTGCATATCATGAGTTACTACGATAGATGTACAGCCCAACCGTTCTTGCATCCCCCGGATGAGCATGCTAATCGTTCCCGATGTAATAGGGTCTAGACCAGACGAAGGTTCATCGTATAAGATGAGCGTCGGGTCAAGAGCGATAGCCCGAGCAAGACTAACCCTTTTCTTCATCCCCCCAGATAACTCATTAGGCATGTAAGACTCATATCCGCTTAACCCAACCCAACCGAGTCGCTCATCAACAATATGTTGAATTTTTTCATCACTTAGATTGGTATGTTCCCTTAGTCCAAAGGCGACATTCTCCCCCACTGACATAGAGTCAAATAATGCGGAGTATTGAAATACCATGCCCATCTTTTGACGTACCTTATTAAATTCTTCTTCAGATAATGTAGTAATATCTACACCATCAACAATAATTTGGCCTGATGTGGGGCGTTGTAAACCTATAATCAAGCGTAATAGCGTACTTTTACCACTACCACTACCACCCAAAATAACAAGCGTCTCCCCATCTTTAATGGTCATATTAACAGAATCTAATATTACACGCGTGTCATAGGCTACAACCACATCACGTAATTCAATCATAAAGCCCTCGTTCGAGATAATCGATTAAAAGAGTAGAGTCGATAAAAAATAATTTAATACAAATACTAAGATAATACTTGTTACTACAGAACTAGTAGTGGAGAAACCAACAGCTTCGGCCCCCATCTTGGTATGCATTCCCTTATAGCACCCTACAAGAGCGATGACAGCACCAAAAACACTAGATTTAATTAACCCTAATGTAAAATCAGAAATGGTTGAAAACATTTGTATCGAATCTAAATAGGTGGCTGGTGCTAACCCCTTAATGGCAGTAGCTACAAAATAACCACCTGCAATACCAATGACAACGCCATAAAATGCGAGGATTGGTACCATAATCATGCAGGCTACAACGCGAGGTACAACGAGATAACCGATTGGATTTACAGCCATAACGCGTAATGCATCGATTTGCTCTGTAACCTTCATCGTACCAATTTCGGCCGTAATGGCAGCCCCTACACGGCCTGCTAATACAACGCCTACAAGAATAGGTCCTAATTCACGGCCCATCGCAACGGCCATGAGTCCGCCTACCGTACCTTGTGCACCATAGGTAATTAACACATCTGTTATTTGTAATGTCATTACACCACCTGCAAATAATAGTGTCAGACTAATAATCGGTAGTGAGTCTACGCCAAGATGAGCCATCTGTTGTAGCACATGCCATGCATTGAGCATTTTTAATTGTTTTATGGTCTGCCATAGAAGTAGCATGGCAGTACCCACATTCGATAAGCCGGCCATTACATTGCGGCCTATCGCCTCAAGCCAATTCACAACAGTCCCCCTTACTATTTGCTTATATTTCGAATTTTACTCTACTTGATCATTTGAAGGTTTATCATTAGATGGTTTCTCATTCGAAGGTGCATCACCTGCTGGTTTATCCTTGGATGGTTTTTCCTTAGATGGTTTATTAACAGACTTGTCTTTTTTATTTTGAGATGCTTTGGAATCTTTTTTATTACCTTGATCTTCTAATTCCAATTTATGTTCCATCTTAACCTGTTCTTTAGCTTCTTTAGCACGTTTAGCTAATGCTTTGTCACGGTCTTTAACACTCATAACTTGGATTGTAAATTGACCGTCCCCTTGAACAATATACTCTGTGTCGATAGCAGTTTTTTCATTTTTCTTTTCATCATCTTTGCCATCGCTAAGGTCTTCACTACCTTTTTTCTTTTTAAGATCTCCAGGACTAGGTTTATCTTCTACACCTTGAAGTTTTGCCTTTTTCACAGAACTTGTAGAAGCCTCTTCATTTACAAGACTAACGCCATCTTCTAAGATTTCTACAACAATTTGATTATTCGTATCAGTCTTTTGTAATTCATCAAACAAATCGTTAAAGTCTTTGTAAACTTTTAAACGACGTAGAACTTCATCAGTCAAATTATATTTTTGTTTTTCCAATACATAAGGCAATGGGATTTCGCCACCACCACGAACCTCTAAGGTATATTTACCTAAAGGTTGGTCTTTAGGTACTGTGAAGAATACCTCTTTATTAACTTTTTCCCCACGATATGGTTCCAATGTAACGTCAACTACAATCGTATCACCAGGAGATACAACGGTCGATGATGCAGCTGCATCTACAAGTTTTGCCGTTTTCTTATCTTGTGTTACCTCTGTTTCCACATTGATATCCGCAATTTCATAGTTAATAAAGCGATTGTTCATCAATACATCGATAACATTGTAAAATTCATCAACCGTTTTTTCACTAATAGATTCAGAGCTATAAAACATATTGGTTCGCGTTAATGATTTTTGTTCACCATTACGTGGTGTAATGGTATAGGTAATTTTAGCAGTACCGGCACCACTACGGTCTAGTGTCTTATTTAGCATATTATACAGTGCTGTAGCCGCCAATGTAGGTGTCATATCCTTATCTTCAATAACCTTTACATTAGACTGCTTGTCACGGCCCATATCGATATCTTTTAAATGAAAACGAACTGGAATCCCACTAGAAATAGTACCAGAAACACCAGCAATGCCTGCGCCACGATCCTCTGTAACAGTACCGATTTCTCGTCCCATAGAACCTAGTTTAAAGGCGGATTCATAACTTTTAACAACCGTAAAAATATTGGCATTATGCATAAAATAATTAGCAGAACCATGTTTCAAGAACGGATGTCCGAAGGCCACCATTTGTTTGCCATCAACATAGGTAACGGTCCCAATAGCACCGAGTTTTAAATCGCCATCAACCAATAATGCTGCTACAGAGCCACCAGCCTCTAACGGCTTAGCAATATCATCACTACTAGAACTAGCTGTATCATAGGTTTCGTAATTATATTGTGGTAATTTTGATTTAAAATACTCCATAGATGTACTATCAAATCCATAGGCCATCAAAGGAGTTTTCATTGGAATTAATTGTTTGTCTGACCAAGTATTTGTCAAATTCTTTTCATACGGTATATTCCATAATTTCACCATATCTTCGATAGGCGTTATCATGCCAATCGTGCCATCAGCAAAGCCCCAACCATATGCTACGGCACCTACAAGTTTCCCATTAATATATACAGGACTACCACTCATACCATGCGCAATGCCACCGGTCTGTTCCATAACAGGACCAGAAAACTTTGCAAGAATTAAATGTCCAGATGGGCCTTTATCCTTCATAACGCCCAATACCTTAACATTAAAATTCGATATCGTATCCCCTACTATTACTGTTTTTGCTATACCTTCCATACCAGTCTGTACATCTTGAACAGGCATAAAATCAACTGCCTGTGCCGATGATAGAGCACTACAGAAGAAAAGCGCCAGTATCGTTTTTCTATACCGACGCCAAGAATGAGAAAACTTCATTCCTATCTCCTTTATTTGCTTTCTACAGTGACAACGACTTGATCACGAGAAATATCCGAACCTACTGTAACATCAACTGCAGTCACAGTGCCATTCACCGTGGATTTAGCTGCCGCCATAGGGCCTGCCAATGTTTCTACAGTCACCAATGTTTGACCTTCTGTAACAGAAGTGCCAACAGCAACAGTAGAAGCAACTTTACCTGTTAATACACTTTGGTATGATACAGGGGCCGCCATTACAGAAGTAATACCTAATGCTGTTAAAGCAGCTAAGGCTAAAAGTGTCTTTTTCATAACGATCCCTCCTTTTACAATAGAATACATAAAGACATTATACTAAATCTCTAGCTTTTTTTCAAACAAAATTGTATGCAACTCATTACTTGATTATAAGTATTTTTTCATAAGCACTAGGCGTTTGATTACCTTTGTGAGTATAATGGCCATCAACCTCTACATCAACACTACCTTGATTAGATAATTCAAATCCATTGATAGCCCCTAAAGAGGTCAATAGGTTAGCCCCTTCTTCTAGTGTAACACCTACAGATGAAGCATTATGTTTATCTACAGTGGCTACAACTAGCTTTTCATCCTTTGTCGTGCCGATGAAACTTCGACTACGATTCGTAGAATCTTTAGGGCCCACATAAGTACCATTATGTAAAACCAGTGTGCCCCCTTCAACCATAGCGCCGCCAGCAGTCTCTACCTTCGCAAGTTCCGGACGTGGTTGCAATACAACAGGCGTGCCCACTTTTAAAGATTTTAATGAAGCTATGGCCTCACCATGAGCAGACAATACAAATTGATTGTTCCCTAATGCGGAATTGCCATTTCCCACCTTAAGAACCTTCCCATTACTTACTGTCACTTCATAACCGAATTCATTTGTATTTGTACTTTCACCAAAACTAGATGTATATAGCGTAAGAGCATTATTTCTACGTGGACCATTTACAGTGGTAATCACCAACGTAGATTTAGGTGTCTTAGCCTGCAACAATGGTTTCTTCTCTTCTATGAAATACCCTCTACTTGGCGTATAGCGAAGAACGCCAACGGATTGAATGCGATTTAAATCTACCTCACCAGATGCACTAACCGAATACGGTTTATCGAAGCTCTTTCCCGGAACGGATAAACCGACAGCAGCAATGTGTTGCTGTGAAATCGAGGACAAAGGCTTTCCACCGGGCACACTTGCTACCACCATTGGTGCATCATTGTTAACTGTCATCGCATAAGCGCGAATTAATCCCTCGTTAACTGCTGTTTTTATGTTAGCAGTCTGAATCGATGCACCTACACTTTTCGTTGTCTTCTGACTGTAATCTGAAAATAAATCAACAACCACACGATTGGGATTTGATAGGGTGAAAGCATGGTAATTAATCGATTGATTGGCAGATAGTCTCACTTGTAAACCATCATTAGTAGGTTGAAAGGACATACCTTTCAACACACCGATCTTATGTGTTGTACGTTCTGCGGCATTGGAAATTTTATTAGTTGTATTGGCTAAGTTCAAGGTAACCGTATTTTGGTTTGCGTTATATGACTTAGTCCAGGATAAAGGTAATTCAGTCATATCAAAAACAATACGGCTTGCACCATCATAATCGGATACTCGCACGGCTGTCAAATCACCGGCACAAGCAGTAACAGTAGTTGTTACCATAATAGATGCTATTATAGCGGCTGTTTTAAGGCGTATCATCATCGAACTCCTTTACAATATATAGAGTTTATAAATTCTGTATGTTAACGTATTCTGTTATAAATCAGAACTAGATATAACAACTCAAATTAGATTATACTTTATTATTAATTTTATACAATCTATTCACTTGTAGTATACACTATTTCTCGCAATAATACAAAAAGCTGAGACGGTTTCCCACCTCAGCTTTTCTAATTCTATTGTAAGTCTTCTAATGTATCTCGCAATGATGACATTTCATCTAATGTTTTTGCTACCCCTTTAATTACCGCATACCTTGGTAATTCGACTAAATAAGCAGCTATGCCAACAGATCGAGAAATAACACGGTCAAGTCCACTAATCAACGCCCCACCACCGGTGAGAATAATACCATGATCGCCTATAGCAGCCACCAATTCAGGTGGCGTTTTTTCCAATATAGACTTGATTGCCTCAAGAATACTCATAACTTGAGACTCTAATGCACGCTGTATTTCTAGCGAATGTAATGTAACTATCTTAGGCAAACCGCTAATAACATCACGCCCCCGAATTTCTACCTCTCGCTCTTCAGAACGCCGGTCTACAGTGCCTGCAGATATCTTTATTTCTTCCGCCGTTAGAGGACCAATGACAAGCTTTTTCTTGCGCCGTACATATTGAATAATAGCCTCATTAAAAGAATCTCCGCCAATACGCAACGATTCACTCACTACGACACCTGTATCACAAAGGACGGCAATATCCGTAGTGCCACCGCCTATATCTACGACCATAGCACCAACCTTATCCGCTTCATTTAAATTTGTGCCCATAGCCGCTGCTAAAGGCTCTTCAATAAGAACCGTCTTCTTAGCCCCAGTTCGTAGTAATGCTTCAAGAATAGCACGTTTTTCAACGGGAGTAATCCCCGATGGAACGCAAACAACGATACGTGTTTTCATGAGACGAGATGCAGGAACAACAGAACGAATAAAATACTTGAGCATAAATTCCGTCATGTCATAATCAGCAATAACGCCTGCCTGCACAGGTCGTATAACTTCAATTCCCGTTGGAGTTCGCCCAATCATGCGACGTGCGCTTTCACCTACTGCTAATACATCGCCAGTCCGAGTATCTTTCGCTACACAAGCAGGTTCATCTAGCACAAGTCCTTTGCCCTTGACATAGATTAAAACATTGGCTGTACCTAAATCGATACCTAAATCAAATGTAAGAGAACGACCAAATTTAAATACTGTCTCACCTACATTCTGATGGGACACAATACGCTTCAATGTCATAGCTGGAGTGGTCTTTGCAATCGGTTTCGTCCGTTTTTGACGGCGCTCTTTACGGCGTAATTCCGTTACCTTGACCATAGCAGCTCGTGAAGTGCGCTCTACAACCGACTCTTTTTTAGCTTTTGCATCATTATCTTGACTGCGACGCAAAGCCGGCACTTGTTTACGCCGGCTTCGTTTCTTTGTATTCTGTTTTGGCCTTTTGTTCTTATTCGTCAACCCGAACAATATCGGCACCTAACCTTTTCAATTTACCCACTAAATCATCATAACCGCGATCGATATGATGTAAACGACCTATTTCTGTTGTACCTTCCGCAGCTAAGCCTGCACAAACTAAAGCCGCCCCAGCACGTAAATCAGTTGCATTCACAACAGCGCCATGTAAGGATTGCATCCCTTCTACGATAGCTTGTCGATTATCTATATCTATATGAGCCCCCATCTTACGCAATTCAGCAACATGCATAAAACGATTTTCAAATACAGTTTCCGTTACTGTACTTGTGCCTTCCGCAATAGTAGTAAACGCCATGAATTGAGCTTGCATATCTGTAGGGAATCCAGGATATGGTAATGTTTTAATATCTACAGCTTTTAAGCCTTTGCCAGTGCTAATAACACGAATACCGTCAATATCTTCTTCTACGGTAACGCCTGCTTCTTTCAATTTAGCCACTACTGGTTTCAAATGTTCAGGTAATGCATTTTCTACGAATACATCACCGCCAGCCATAGCCGCAGCAATTAAATATGTACCAGCTTCAATACGATCTGGAATAACGGTATGGATAGCACCATGCAGAGATTCTACGCCTTCAATACGAATCACATTCGTACCTGCACCGCGAATATTGGCCCCCATCGCATTCAAGAATGTAGCTAAATCAACGATTTCTGGTTCTTCTGCAGCATTTTCAATAACTGTTTTACCCTTAGCCATAGAAGCAGCCATGATTACATTTTCAGTGGCCCCTACACTTGGGAAATCCAAGTAAATTTGAGTGCCTTGTAAGCCCTCTGGAGCATGTGCATATACATAATCTTCTGTGATTTCAATTTTTGCACCCAACGCTTCAAACGCTTTTAAATGTAAATCGATAGGGCGCGCACCAATAGCACAACCACCAGGCATAGAAATCTTAGCTTCCCCTTTGCGAGCCAATAATGGACCCATCACAAGGAAGGATGCTCTCATTTTGCGTACCAATTCATAAGGAGCTTCGGTAGCCGTCAACATGGATGCATCGAAGATAATTTCATCATCAGCTTCGTTTCGTGTAATCTTAACGCCCAAAGACTCAATAACTTGGGAGATGGTACCAACATCCTCTAAATTTGGAATTTCCAATAATTTACTCGGTGTTGATGCTAATAAAGTAGCTGCAATAATAGGCAACACCGCATTTTTCGCACTACTAACGCGCACGCGACCATTCAGCTGATTACCGCCTTTAATAACGAGCTTTTCCAAAAGAATTCCTCCTACATTTCTTATATCAAAATGGTTATGTTCATGTATAACCATATTCGTCACACTGTTATATACTAACGATTATTATACTATTTTTTAGGCTTTCTCATCAAGTAAAACCCCTAAGATTATCAATCTAATCTTAGGGGTCTACACAGACTATTTACTGAAAGCAAAGAAATTAACGAGCTTTCAATGTTGTTAATTTTTCATCTCTATGAATAGTATCTAGGAATCGTACAGTGCCTGTTTTAGAGCGCATTACAATAGTATGCGTACGAGCACCGCCTGGAAAGTATTGAATAGGATTCAATAAGTTACCACGTGTAATCGCTGTAGCAGCAAAGATTACATCGTCAGTACGCACTAAATCATCAAGTGTCAATACTTGGTTAACATCTTTGACACCCATTTCATGACAACGACGAATTTCTTCTTCATTTCCTGGTTTCAAACGGGCTTGCATATCGCCACCTGCACATTTAAGTGCTGCTGCGGCTAATACGCCTTCTGGTGCACCACCAGTACCGACAACCATATGTACGCCAGAACCTTCGATACAACATTCCATTGCAGGGTTAACATCACCATCAGAAATAAGCATAATACGAGCTCCTAAATCACGAGCTTCCTTCATTAAACCATAATGACGTTCACGATCTAGCATTACCAAGTTGATTTCATCAACCTTACGGCCCATCTTTGCAGCTACGTTTTGAATATTTTCTGTCAAAGATTTTGTAATATCAATAGCGCCAGCACCACGAGGACCTACACAAATCTTTTCCATGTACATGTCTGGTGCATGTAACAAGCCACCCTTTTCAGCAATCGCCATAACAGCAATAGCACCGTTTTGGCCTTTGGCAATCAAATTTGTGCCTTCAATCGGATCTACTGCAATATCTACTTCTGGACCGCCAGCACCAACATGTTCACCAATATATAACATTGGAGCTTCGTCGATTTCACCTTCACCGATAACAACGGTACCGGAAATACGGACAGAGTCAAAGGCTTGACGCATTGCATCAACAGCTAAACCATCGGCTTCGTCTTTTTGACCACGACCTAACAAACGACCACTACGAAGTGCAGCTGCTTCGACTACACGAGCAAATTCTAAAGATAAAGTACGATCCATTTTAGGGCCTCCTTAAAAAGATGTTTATATTACTTATTGATTAGCTTGTTTCCAATCAGCCATGAATTTTTCTAAACCTGCATCGGTCAATGGATGTTTCATAGCTTGTAACAACACTTTATATGGCACTGTTGCAATATGGGCACCAGCTTTCGCACATTGTAAAATATGCAATGGTGTACGTACGCTAGCAGCGATAATTTCAGTATTAATACCGTGAATAGCGAAGATATCCGCAATGTCTTGAATTAAGGTCAATCCATCCATGCTAATATCGTCAATACGTCCAACAAAAGGACTCACAAATGTAGCACCAGCGCGAGCCGCTAATAATGCTTGATTAGCAGAGAAAATCAATGTTACATTTGTCTTAATACCTTCTTTTGAAAGCACTGCAACGGCTTTTAAGCCTTCTGGAGTCATCGGGATTTTAACAACCACGTTAGAGCCTAGTTTTACAAGCTCATGCGCTTCTTCAATCATACCCGGTGCATCACTAGCAATGACCTCTGCACTCACAGGGCCATCTACAAGATCCGCGATTTCTTTAATTACTTGTTTTAAATCGCGTTTAGCTTTCACAATTAGGGATGGGTTTGTCGTTACCCCGTCGATAAAGCCATAAGAGTAAGCATCTTTAATTTCACTAAATTCGGCTGTATCTATAAAGAATTTCATGGGACCTCCTTATTTGGCAGGCGTAATTTTTTCTACGCCACCCATGTATGGAACCAACACCTTAGGAATCACAACGGAACCATCTGGTTGTTGATTATTTTCCAAAATTGCCGCTACGGTACGACCTACTGCAAGGCCAGAACCATTCAATGTATGAACGAATTCAGGTTTGCCTTTAGGACCACGACGGAATTTAATATTTGCACGACGAGCTTGGAAGTCCGTCATATTAGAGCAAGAAGAAATTTCTCTATATTTATTTTGTGCAGGCATCCATACTTCTACATCATACGTTTTAGCAGAACCAAAGCCGATATCACCAGTACACAATGTAATAACACGGAATGGCAATTCTAATAGACGTAATACTTCTTCTGCGTTATCTGTCAATTTTTCTAATTCATTCCAAGAATCTTCTGGTTTTGAAAGTTTTACCATTTCTACCTTATTAAATTGATGTTGACGAATCAAGCCACGTGTATCACGGCCAGCTGAACCTGCTTCAGCACGGAAACAGGCAGTAAATGCAGTGTAATATTTAGGCAATTCATCTTCACTCAAGATTTCACCGCTGTGATAATTGGTTAATGTAACCTCAGCAGTAGGAATCAAAAAGTATTCTGTATTCTCAACGTGGTACATATCTTCAGCAAATTTAGGCAATTGGCCTGTACCTGTCAACGTTTCACGAGTTACCATATATGGTGTCATCATTTCTGTATAGCCTTGCTTATCAACATGAAGATCAACCATGAAGTTAATAAGAGCACGTTCTAAACGAGCACCTAAGCCTTTATATACGGTAAAGCGAGCACCGGACATTTTTACAGCACGGTTAAAATCAAGAATATCTAATTCTTCGCCGATATCCCAATGCGCTTTTGGTTCAAAATCAAATTGACGTGGTTCACCCCATTTGCGTTGTTCTACATTTTCGTCTTCATCAGCACCAACAGGAACAGATGCATCACACATATTTGGCAACATCAATGCAGCATTGCGCAAAGATTCTTCTACTTCGCGAATGCGACCATCTAATTCAGAAATTTCATCGCCAACGCGTTTCATTTCTGCAATTTTATCATCTGCATTTTCTTTATTGCGTTTTAATTGGCTGATTTCTTCTGTTACAGAATTACGTAATGCCTTTAATTCTTCAACCTTTTGAATCAATTGTTTTCGTTCATCATACGCAGCAACAAAGGTATCAAGATCACCCTTTGTATGACGATTATCCAAATTTTGTTTTACTAATTCGAGATTTTCTCGGACAAATTTCAAATCTAACATAGTATCAGCCTCTTCTATTATGTCGTACAATTTAGTATTTTAATACATTTAAGTATACCATAAAATATAGCATTATTCATCATCTTCTTCATCGAGAAGATAATCCTTAGCCATCCATTTACGTGTGGCAGTGAAGGAGATAGTGACCCATTTCTCTGTGGGATTACCGCCGATTTCTTCATCTATTTCATTTCGAATACGATCAAGTTCTGCTATTGTTTGATAAGGAAACTTCTTTGGCACTAGAATATCAATCTCTATGATGCGCGAGTTACCATAAGCCTGTACACTCGTCACATAATCCTTAAATGAATATTTTTCCATAAAACGATCCATGATTTCTTGTACCTCATCATGCAAAGATGAAGGCGCCCATCCCAAGATTTGTTTTGTAGAAGGTACAATAATCTTAATAACAGATGGTGTCATTTGCAATGCTAGTACAATCAAAACGATAGGGTCAATATATACCGCCCAATAACTATATGATGTATCCTCTAACAAGATAGCAGCTATAAAGCTGATGAGGATGGCTGCCTCAAGCCACGCGTCAACAGACCAGCTCACATTATCAAACTTGATTAGATTCGATTGTAAACTTTTATTAATGCGATGTACATAAAAATAATATGCTGTATCGGCTATAGTAAAGAAAATAGCATAGTAAATAGCTATACCGAAATCAACATGGCGACCACCATTTAGTAAATCCCCTATACCACTAATCAATGCGTATAATACAATCAATAGGATAAAAAATCCTTCTACAACGAGCACAAGCGGCTCAAATTGCCAATATCCAAACTGGAACCGTTTACTTGTTTCGCGCGCTACCAATTTGGCCGTCATAAGCATCATAATCTTAATGATTACATCGATGAATGAAAATATACCATCTAATAATACGGCACTAGAACCAGTAATTACACCCATAATAGTACCACTAACGGCCACCAACGACATTAATGCAACGGATTGCTTTAGTAATCGTTGTTCTATGGAACGTCTTGCAGCTAATATATCCATAATTACCCCCTTTTATACCTATATTATTTTATTATACCCTAATATTGAGTATTTTTAAAATCACACAAAATAGCCCCCCACTATTAGAATTCTATACTTCTAATAGCAGAGGACTATTCAAAGGAGATAGTATCGCCAAAGTTCTTATAACAATAGCTTAATGGTACTATTTACCAATATTATGTTCTAAATCAAAACGATCGGATACGAAACCGTATAATGTCCAACCTGCAAAGGTTACAATAGAACCGTATGTCATAGCTTCAAAACCAGATGCATACAATGCATATAAGCTATATAAGGAACCGATAAAGGCGATGAATGTCGTACCTTTAAGCTCACTACCAACACGTTTTGCAGCTTTCATCAATACGATAACGGCACCCATGGATAATAGATAAGGAATAATATTCGTTACAACGGCCAAGTTAACCAATGTTTCGAATTGTTCACTTAAGGAAGGACTAATTGTCATTAAACTCATAAAAGATTGCAAGATAGTAATTGTTACCATACCAACTACTGGAGCATCTTTAGATGTAATTTTACTGAACAATTTAGGGAAGTAACCTTCGTCAGCGGCGCCTTTAAATACGTTCGCAATCGTGAACTGCCAACCAAGCAAGGAACCGAAGCAAGACATAACCATAAGGCCCATTACAATCTTACCAACTGTACCATTGAACATGGACGCAAATGCTAAACCAAATGGTGCATTACTATTAACAAGTTCGCTAGCTGGTACGATACCAAACATCATGTTAGTGGAAACGATATAAATCGCAGCAGCGCCTAATGTACCACCAAGAACGGCTTTTGGTACATTCTTTTCTGGATTATCTACAGCATCAGCGTTAGCACATGCGGATTCTAGGCCAAGGAAAGCCCACAATGTCATAGCGATGGAGTTTGTAGCAGCTTCACCAAATGGCATGTTGTTTACATTCCAGTTTGCCACATACATATCTGCGGAGAAATAAGCCCAACCTACAGTACTAATTACAAGTACTGGTGCAATAACGCCCCATACAGTAAAGCTAGATACACGACCTGTAATACTAGCACCACCAAAGTTCAATACTGTTGCAAGCCATAATGTGAAAATTGTATAAATACCAGTCATTAATGGTGTTAATGTTGCATCAGCAAATGTCGCTGCATAACCTACAGCAGAAATAGCGATTGCAATATTCGCAATCAAAAGAGATACACCATAGGTATAGTTTGCCATAAAGTTCCCCGCTTTACCGAAGGAATATTCAGCATAACCACCCATACCGCCACCCTTGCGTCCATACATACCACATTTAGCAAATGCGTATGCCAAACACATGGAGCCAACAGCTGTGATCAACCAAGAAACGATTGAAAGAGCACCTACCTGCGCCAACTTTGTTGGCAACATGATAATACCGGAGCCCATCATATTTACAGCTGTTAAAATTGTCAGCTGCAATACGGACATTTTATTTTTGCCTGTACTCATAGTTTTACCACCTTTTTATTGATTGTGGCGCCGTCAGAGAAACTCTGACGGCACACAATAGTGTTATTTTTCAAATTCTTTTTTCAATACATAGCCATAAGCTTTTTTAGTTCCATCTGGTTGTGGTGTAATGTATACGCCTTGGATTTCAGGAGCAAAGCCAGGTAACTTGTTGATGCCTTCTTGCAATGCTAAGAAGTAATCACAAGCTGTTTTGGACCAGCGTTCACCAGGTTGTACACACAATACTCCAGGAGGATATGGGAGAGCGCCTTCAAGAGCAATGCGGCCTTCAGCTTCATCTAATGGTACAAGTTCGCCTTTACCACGTTGGAATTCAAAGTTCGCTTCTTGAGGATTCATTACATATTCTGGAAGGTAGTCATGTAAGAATAAGCGTTCTTGCAATGTACTAACTTGTCTATCCTTGTAGAAATCATGCATTTCTTGGCATAATTGACGGATATGATAGCCTTTATATTTGTCGATATTAGCATAGTAAATCGATGGTAAAACATCTTGCATAGGAGCATCAGCTTCAATTAATTCTTCAAAGCGAATCAATTGTGCCACTAAATCGTCCATCTTAGTTTTGGATTCTGCTGGTGTCATCAAGAATAAAATAGTATTCAAGTCACATTTTTCAGGAATGATACCATTTTCACGTAAGTAGTTTGCAAGAATATTGGCATGAATACCGAAGTCTTCGTATTCACCAGTTTCTACGTTGATACCAGGTGTAATCAATTGGAACTTGCAAGGATCGATAAAGTATTGGCCTTTACCATAACCTTTGAAGGAGTGCCATTTAGCATTTGGTTCAAATGCGAAGTAGTCCACATCTTGAGCCATTTCTTTAGTATCCCCATCTTCCCATTTTTTACCATGTACAACAGGAGGTACTAATGGACGAAGGTATTTACAATGTTTCAATACAGATTTACGAGCATCGATAACTGTTTCTACACAGTCAATCCAAAGTTTTTTACCAGCTTCGCCTTCATGCATCTTAGCATTTACGTCAAGTGCTGCAAATAATGGATAGAATGGAGATGTAGACGCATGCATCATAAATGCATTGTTAAGACGTTTATGGTTTACATAACGGTCTTGACCTTTAACGTGTTTATCTTTTTTGTGGATTTGAGATGTTTGAGAGAAACCAGCTTGTTGTTTATGAACAGATTGTGTTACCAATACACCTGGGTCATTAGGGCCTAATTCCAAGAGCAATGGACTGCAGTCTTTCATCATAGGGATAAATTGTTCGTAACCAACCCATGCGGAGTCGAAGAAGATGTAATCACAAAGGTGACCAATCTTATCAACAACTTGACGCGCATTATAGATAGTACCATCGTATGTACCTAATTGGATAACTGCTAAGCGGATAGGACGCTCTGCTTTTGCTTTTTCAGGATCTTTTTCAGCAATCAATTCACGAATGTATTTTTCGTCGAAGCAGTGTTCCAAAATACCACCGATAGAACCGAATGGATTACGCGCTGTTTCAAGGTATACAGGAGTTGCACCAGCCATTACAAGAGCACCATGGCAAATGGATTTATGGTTGTTACGATCATATAGAATGATATCGCCAGGTGTTAATAGGGCATTCAATACAACCTTATTAGATGAAGATGTACCATTTAATACGAAATATGTTTTATCTGCATTATATACTTGCGCCGCATGTTGTTGAGCCGCACATGCTGGACCTTCATGGATTAAAAGGTCGCCTAACGCAACGTCCGCATTACAAAGGTCAGAGCGGAATACGTTTTCACCGTAGAAGTCATAGAATGCGCGACCAGCTGGATGTTTACAATAGAATTGACCACCTTGGTGACCTGGACAGTCAAATTGAGAGTTACCTTCTTCTACATAATCAGCCAACGCTCTAAAGAATGGAGGCAACATAGATTCTTCATATTTGTCAGCAGCAGCTTCGATTTGACGTTTATATAAGTCGAAGTTTGTACTAGAACCATCAATTACACGTTCCACTTTCCCCATGAATTGATCGATATCAACAGAATTATCAAAAACAACTAAGAATACAGGGATGCCAAAAGATTTTACAGTTTCATTATCTAAGATAGCTGTATCACTTTCACTAATAACGATTGCTCCTATATCAGTAAAATCGGTTTGACTTAAATCTACACTTTCATGGCCGTCTAAAGGTCCAAAGTAATATTGTGCCTTATGAGAAAATGCAACCTTCATGTGTTTCATAATACGTTCCTCCTAAAGTAAGAGTTGTAATTAAAATTAATGGAACTTATGTACATAAATATAAGATGTATACCCCTTTAGTAATTGATAGCTATCTCATTTAGTTAGGTGTATTCTTTATCTTTATGTATATTCTAACATTTATGCAATTTAATTAATAGCGTGTAATTATACGTATTATACATATAGTTCTACTTGTTATGAGTTTTATGCAAGATGAATATTACATTAAATTATAGAATATAGTCGTATAAACTTTTTCATATGTTGATAACAATTATTAATAAGCAAGGTGTATTGTACACAACAATCCATGTATATCTACTTACTGACACACAAAAAGGCTGTAACTAAAACACGGTTTTACCGCATCCTGTTACAGCCTTTTGTTTAAAATTATTCAGTTATTTCTTCTTCTTGTACTTGAGATGTTTCAGGTTTCATTAATGGGAACAACAATACATCGCGAATAGATGCAGAGTCTGTCAAGAACATAACAAGACGGTCAATACCAACGCCCAAACCTGCTGTTGGTGGCAAACCGTATTCAAGAGCATTGACGAAGTCTTCATCCATACGATGCGCTTCATCATCGCCAGCTTCACGTTCTTTCAATTGATCCAAGAAACGTTGCTTTTGGTCAATTGGGTCATTTAATTCGGAGAAGCCATTTGCCAATTCGCGACCATAGATGAACGCTTCAAAACGTTCTGTAGCCAATGGGTTTTCACGACTTGCTTTGGCAAGTGGAGAAATTTCTTTTGGATGGCCATATACGATAGTTGGTTGAATCAAGTTTTCTTCTACATAATCTTCGAAGCAAGCATTCAAGATTTTACCAATACCATCATTTTCTGTGTATTCTACATTCAAACGATCAGCAATAGCACGCGCTTCTTCTACAGTAGTTACTGCATCAAAGTCTTCACCAGTGTATTTTTTAACACCTTCTGCCATTGTGATACGATTCCAAGGTGGAGTTAAGTTGATTTCAGTGCCTTGGTATGTAATTTCTTGTGTACCGAGTACTTCTTGAGCACAGTAGGATACAAGATTTTCTGTTAAACGAATTGCATCTTCTACATCGCCATATGCTTGGTAAGATTCGATAGTTGTGAATTCTGGGTTATGACGATTATCGATACCTTCATTACGGAAACAACGGTTCATTTCGAATACGCGTTCCATACCGCCAACGATTAAGCGTTTTAGATATAATTCAGGAGCAATACGCATGTAGATATCGATATCAAGCGCATTGTGATGAGTAATGAATGGACGCGCAGCTGCACCGCCTGGAATTGGATGCATCATAGGTGTTTCCACTTCCATAAAACCATCGTTCATCATGTATTCGCGAATCTTCGCAACGATTTTAGAACGTTTAATGAATGTATCGCGCACTTCTGGGTTTACGATTAAATCTACATAACGTTGACGGTAGCGAAGTTCAGTATCCTTTAAGCCATGCCATTTTTCAGGTAATGGACGCAATGCTTTGGACAATAATGTTAATTTATCAACTTTGATTGTAACTTCACCACTATGAGTTTTAAATACATGACCTTCGATACCAACAATATCACCAATATCAAGCATTTTTACATATTTGTAATTGTCTTCGCCCAATACAT
This sequence comes from Veillonella sp. HPA0037, assembly GCF_000411535.1. Lineage (NCBI taxonomy): Bacteria > Bacillati > Bacillota > Negativicutes > Veillonellales > Veillonellaceae > Veillonella > Veillonella sp. HPA0037. The sequence goes on along the minus strand of NZ_KE150483.1, from coordinate 1,966,372 downwards.
CTTTACGGAAATATACTTGGATATCGCCAGATAAATCGCGAATATTGGCAAATGCTGTTTTACCATGTGAACGCATCGTCATCAAACGGCCAGCAATGACTACAGGTTGGTCTTCGTAGTTCAAGAAGTCATTTTTAATATCTTTTGCATGATCTTTAACGACAAATCGTTGACCAAATGGATAAATCCCATCAGCTTCATATTCAGCCAATTTGTCGCGGCGAATTTGCATTTGATCATTTAATTCTTCTTGTAAGTTTTTAATTTCTTCACTCATGTTATCGCCTCTTTTGTTAAAATGAAAAATTATTGAATTGCTAACACTTTGAAAGTAACAGGACCATCTGGTGTGGATACCTCTACTTCATCGCCCTTACGTTTACCCAAAATAGCTTTACCTACAGGTGATTCGTTGGAAATACGATTGTTGAAAGGATCTGCTTCGGAAGAACCAACAATAACATATTCCAATTCATCATTGTACATTGTATCTAATACGGTAACCTTGCTACCTACGGATACTACATCACCCTTAATGGATTCATCAATGATTTTTGCTGTATTAATTTTATTTTCTAACTCAGAAATATAACCTTCAATGAAAGCCTGTTCATTTTTAGCATCATCATATTCAGAGTTTTCGCTGATATCGCCGTATTCAATAGCTGTTTTAATACGTTGTGACACCTCAATACGGCGCACAGATTTATAATATGCTAAATCATCCTCAAGTTTTTTCAAACCTTCGGCTGTAAGTAATGTTTCTTTTACGTCTGCCATAGATTCTCCTAATCTTTCTACATATAAATAATAGAAAAAGTGTCATAGTACGATGACACCTTATCTTTCATCTTTAATTTTTAATCAATTATACTAAGAACCCCTGTATTTGTCAATGTGAGCCCCAGTTTTCCAATACATCTCTATAGGTTGAAAGCTCTGTTTTAAAGCTTTCAACAGTGTGAATTGTATTCACACGATTACGCCAATAAGCTGCTTCAGGCATTCCCCTCATATACCATCCCGCATGTGTTCGGATTTCTCTTACTCCTAGAGCCGCCCCTTTATACCGACAGAGTAGTTCAAAATGTTTGAGCAACATATCTAGTCGCTCTAAATAGGTAGGTTCTGGTCTTAATTCACCTGTCGTTAAATAGTGATTAGTGCGCTCAAAAATCCATGGATTGCCTTGTGCACCACGACCAATCATAACCGCATCACAACCTGTTTCTTGCATCATACGAAGCGCATCTTCAGGAGTCCATACATCACCATTCCCTATTACGGGGATTGATAAGGAATCTTTAACCGCTTTTATATAGGACCAATCCGCTCGCCCCATATACATCTGTTCCCGTGTGCGCCCATGAACAGCAACAGCTGCAACACCAGTACTTTCGATACGTTTGGCAAAGTCGACCACATTGATATGATCATCATCCCAGCCGATACGCATTTTTACCGTCACCGGTACATCAACAGCTTTTACTGCGGCTTCTGCTACGCGAGCCGCCAAGTCAGGTGTTTTCATCAACGCCGAACCGTCACCGCTAGAGACGACCTTTTTAACAGGACACCCCATGTTGATATCTACAATATCTGCACCAGCAGCTGCTACCACCTTCGCCCCCAATGCTATTGCTTCTGGATTGGAACCAAAAATTTGCATCGATACAGGATGCTCGACCGCTTCCATACGCAATAACTCATGCGTGCGCTCATTTTTATATTTGATACCCATAGCACTGACCATTTCGGTACAAACCATGGAGGCACCATGTTCTTTGGCCAACAGTCGATATGCTATATCGCTAACCCCTGCCATAGGAGCTAAAATAGCCTTACCTTGGATAGGTACATTGCCAATGGTCCATGTTTCTATCATTATAATTCACCTAATAAAACAGGTACAGCCTAAGCCGTACCTGTTGTTATACATTCATACTATAATTACAACCAACTCTATTATAGTACCATTATTTATTTCGTTCGTAAATAAGACGGAGACCTTCCAATGTAAGCATTGGCTCTACATGGTCGATACAATCGGTAGCACTGCTGATGAGCTGTGCCAAGCCACCTGTTGCCACCACAGTTACATCGCCACCCATTTCAGCTTTCATACGTGTCACTAGCCCCTCTACCTGTCCTACATAGCCATAGAACATACCGGATTGCATAGATGATACCGTATTACGATTAATAACCTGACCTGGGTCCTTTACCTCAATACGAGGCAATTTTGCAGCGCGTTGGAACAGAGCCTCTGCTGAAATCGTTACGCCTGGCGTAATAACGCCACCAATATAATCACCATTTCCAAGGACTGCACAATAAGTTGTAGCGGTGCCAAAATCAATGATAATCAATGGCCCCTTATATACAGCATTGGCCGCTACGGCATTGACGATGCGGTCAGCACCTACCTCACGAGGATTATCATATTTAATAGCGATACCTGTTTTTGTGCCAGGACCTACAATGATAGGATTTACATTAAAGTAACGCAAGCATACACGTTCTAATGTTGGCATCAATGGCGGTACTACAGAGGAAATAATGATAGCCTTGATATCCTTTGCGTTAACCTTGCGATCATGAAAAAACAAATTCATCATCAACATGCCATATTCGTCCGTGGTACGCACACGATCTGTAGAAATTCTCCAGTGTCCTACTAAATTTTTCTTATCGTAAACACCGAGAACAATATTCGTGTTTCCCACATCAATTACTAATAACATGCATTCCTCCTATTTTCGCGGACGTATAGAAACATCGCCTGCAACAATTCGTTTAACTTCCCCATTAGTCGTTTTCACCAATAAATTTCCATCGTCATCGATATCAGTTGCCACACCTTCATAGGTATTCCCCGGTGCTCTAACCTCAATTTCTTGATTCAAAGTAACGCTCAACTTACGCCATTCATTTAGGGTATCCTCAAACCCACTATCTAGCACATCGTAATATTGGTGTTCTAATTCTTCTAAGATGATTTTGAAAGCTTCTGTCCGTTCAATATCAACGCCTTCCATTAAGAGAGATGTGGCGATTTGTTTTATTTCTTCCGGTAGCTCTTCTTGTTTCGTCTTAACATTGACCCCTATGCCCATAACGATATAGGAAATTTCCTCCATCGATCCAGACATTTCAGTCAATATACCAACAAGCTTACGACCATTTACCAAAATATCATTCGGCCATTTAATACCTGCATCAGCAAGCCCCATTTTGTGAAATGCCTTAGTAAGCGCCACAGCAGCCATCAACGTACATTTAGGAGCCTCCGCAGGGGGGAAATCAGGTCGGAGAATAAGGCTAAACCACAAGCCTTTTCCAAAGGGAGAATACCAACCACGAGACAAGCGGCCACGACCAGCAGCCTGTTCCTCTGTAACGACTACGGTACCTTCCTCAGCGCCTTGTTGCGCCAATCTACGAGCTTCTAAATTCGTTGATTCAGTTGTATCCATATATACATATCGTTTACCAAAAATATCGGTATTCAATATTTGTTTCATTGCTAATGGGCTTAACAAATCCGGTTCCTCCAACAAACGATAACCACGCTTTGTATAGGACTCAATTTTATAGCCCTTTTGTCTTAGTGCTTTTATATGCTTCCAAATGGCAGTTCGTGATACATGACATGCTTCAGACATATCTTGACCTGAAACAAAGTCACCTTGATTCTGTCTTAAGAATTCTAGTACTTCATCACGCATGATAAGGCCCCTTTCTCCTGTCGGTTTACAATTCGATTGTACAAGTGGGCCCTTGAAAAAGCAAGTGTTATTTATCAATTTAATAAATAATCATTCAAAAAAATGCAAAAAATCTAGATTTTTATACCCCATTAGGTAGACAAATAGATTAATGAATGATATTACAGGCCATTAATAGTATAATGAGTAAAGGATGATGAAATTAAGGAGTAGTAATGAAACGATTTACATTAGAAGAAAAAAATGAGGTCCTGGAGACCCCCTTTATCCATATTCATCGAAAATTGGATGTATTATTAAATATTGCTAAACTACTAATGGAATGCGGTGCTGACACAGTACGAATAGTATCGGAAATCCAACAGGCTGCTACATTTATGGGGATTCCACACAATTATTTAAATATCCACATTAGTTATACAACCATTATGATTAATATTTTTCATGAAGAGCGCTCTATAACAGTTTTCCGGAAAACGCCAACCCACATACCGAATATGGCTATGATTAATGCCATATCAAAACTCACCTGGCGAGCTTTTGAACGCCATTATTCTTTAACTACCTATGAACGTTTAGTTGGGAAACTACAACAAACGATTCCCGTCTATCCAGTCTGGGTAAAAGGTATTGCTTGCGCATTAGGATCTGCCGGTCTAGCTTACTTATACAGTGCGGATATTATTGCATTAGTAGTAACATTCATCTGTTCATTATGTGGCTATTTTATGAGGGTCGTATCTCAGCGCCTTGGATTTAATGAGTATTTAGGCAACGCTATCTGCGCCTTTACGGCCATGTTTATTGCCTATGGTTTCTATACCTTCATCGAGTTAGGATCACTGGTATATGTCCTCGTCTGTTGTACACTCTTCATGATTCCAGGTGTGCCACTTATCAATTCGGTTATCGATACTATAAACAACCACATTTTATCCGGCATAACACGAGCTATTAGAACCTTACTTATCGTGGGCAGCATGACACTCGGCATGGCGATGGCTCTTTACTTCAGTCCATTGCCGGCATTTAACTTTGTGGATATTAAGCCTCATATTTTTTCTATAGCACAGATTATTGGTTCCTTTGTTTCCGCCGCCTCATTTGCTGTACTATTTAATTCACCAGCTCGTCTATTACCCTATATCGGGCTAGGCGGTGTCGTTTGCGTAGCAATTCGTAACTTAATGCTTTTAGAATACGGATTTGCCTTACCCGGTGCTACATTCATTGGTGCAGCCGTAATGAGCGTCATCTTTGTCAAACTCTCCACATGGCTACGAACATCTGGTCCGGTACTAGTCGTACCATCAGCTATCGCACTGATGCCCGGCATTTTGCTCTATCGTTTTCTATTTGATATATTACACATAAACTCACTAAACGAATCAGGTCTATTGTACATGGCACAAAACGGGACTACTGGCATTCTATCTATTGTAGGTATCGCAGTCGGTGTGGCTGTGCCAAATGTACTAGCCCAACGATACCTTCAAAAACGTAAGAATCAACGCACTCAAGAATTGATGGCTACGAGACATGCCTGTGATGGACAATAGCAAGAAAACAACTATATATACAACAAGGGGCTGTTTTCTTACAGCCCCTTTTATATTGCCTTACATATACATACCTATTTTAAAATAGAACAGGCCTGTTCTATTTTTTAGAAGCACCATACATACCTTTCCTAAATTAGTACACGCCTGTTCTATTTTTTAAGAGCCCATTTATTACATACTAAAAGTGGCCTTCGGGGCCCTTTTTGCTTAGAAATACCAAAAGCTACTAGTTGATTTCATATAACCAACTAATAGCTTTTTAAATTTAAGGGGCTGTTTTGTTACAGCCCCTTAGTTATGTATTAAGATTGTACATCAGATTCTGTAGAGCTTGTCTTAGTTTCTTCAGTAGCATTAGGCATGGAAACCATCGCATCCATATGACTTGCTGTAGGCGCTTCTGTTTCATCAGGAGCCTTAGTAGTACCATATTTATGAAGATTTTCAACAGCCTTAGCATCAATAGTTTCTTCTTCTAATAAAGCCTTTGCCATATTGTGTAAGAAATCCATGTTATCTGTTAAGAGTTGTTCTACATCGCGATATGCTTCATCTACAATATGATGAATTTCAACATCGATCTTACTTGCAACTTCTTCACTATAGTTGCGTTCATGACCAATATTTTTGCCGAGGAATACTTGCTCTTGTTGTTCTCCAAATACAATTGGTCCCAACGTATCGCTCATCCCCCAACGAGTAACCATAGAACGTGCCGTATTCGTTACACTTTGTAAATCGCCAGATGCGCCCGTACTGATATCGCCAAGTACAAGAGCCTCTGCAATACGACCACCAAGTGCTACGCGTATGTCCGCCAATAGTTGTGCTTTAGTCTTATAATCATGTTCCTCTTTAGGTAACATCATTGTATAACCACCAGCATAACCGCGAGGAATAATCGTTACTTTATGAACAGGGTTTGCATGTGGCAATAAATGAGCCACGATGGCATGACCAGATTCATGATAAGCAGTCAATTTGCGATCCTTTTCGCTCACAATGTGACTGCGGCGTTCAGGACCCATGCTAACCTTTTCACTGGCTTCTTCCAATTCAGCCATGGTGATAACCTTTTTATTTAAGCGCGCAGCTAACAATGCAGCTTCGTTTAACAAATTGCTCAAATCAGCACCAGTAAAACCAGGTGTCTTTTTAGCAATCGTTTTTAAGTCTACATCATCTGACAATGGTTTATTACGTGCATGAACTTTAAGGATTGCTTCACGGCCATGAAGATCTGGACGTCCAACAACAACTTGTCTATCAAAGCGACCTGGACGCAATAATGCAGGGTCCAAGATATCTGGTCGATTAGTCGCTGCAAGGGTAATGATGCCTTCATTGGCACCAAAGCCATCCATTTCAACGAGTAATTGGTTTAGCGTTTGTTCACGTTCATCGTGACCGCCACCAAGACCAGCACCACGTTGACGACCTACCGCATCAATTTCATCGATAAAAATGATACAAGGCGCATTTTTCTTCGCTTGACCAAATAAATCACGCACGCGAGATGCACCGACACCGACAAACATCTCTACGAAATCGGAACCGGAAATGGTAAAGAATGGAACACCGGCTTCACCGGCTACAGCCTTAGCTAATAAGGTTTTACCTGTGCCTGGAGGTCCTGCTAACAAGACACCTTTCGGAATGGTTGCACCAATACTTGTAAATTTACCTGGGTCCTTCAAGAATTCAACAACCTCTGTCAATTCTTGTTTTGCCTCTTCGGCACCAGCTACATCGCTAAATTTAACCTTTACATTACCATCGCCCATCATCTTAGCACGACTTTTGCCAAAGTTCATTACGCGACCGCCACCACCTTGGGTTTGTTGCATAATAAAGAAGAACACAACCACAAGGATAATAATAGGAATCGCAGAGCCTAATAAACTAACCCACCAAGAAGGTTGTTCAGGTGGTGCAGCAGTAATCTCAACACCATTATCTGTCAACGTTTTAATCAACGTATCATCAGATGGAGCATAGGACACAAAATCTGTACCATTTTTTAATTTCCCTTTGATTCCATGGTCATTTGTAATCGTTACAGATTCAACCTTTTTTTGTTGTACCTGTTGAACAAAACCGGTATAACTCATTTCGGCCTTATTAGTATTCTGCCCTGCAAGGGAATCTATAGCGAAAACGGCAATTGCAATGATAAGTAAGTAAAGGACGAGTTTTTTACTAAATTGACTCAAAAAATTACTCCTTTCACATGTAATGTATAACCTAATAATGCATAATGATATGCATTGTTATATTATACCATATAAGGCGAACAAATACTCGCCATTATTTAGTTATAAATATATTAACACCCTTATTGGTAAACAGATTCTTTCAAAATACCAATGTATGGTAATTGACGATATTGTTCAGCATAATCAAGGCCATAACCAACAACAAAATAATCTGGAACTGTAAAGCCTACATAATCGACATCTACATCCATTTTACGGCGTTCTGGTTTATTAAGAAGGGCAACAAGTCGAACACTCTTAGCGCCACGAGCCTTCAAATTATCCAATAAATAGTGAAGGGTTGTGCCCGTATCTACAATATCTTCTACAACGAGTACATTTTTACCTTCTACGGAACGATCTAAATCTTTTAAAATACGAACCACACCAGTACTTGTTGTACCATCGCCGTAACTAGAGCAAGAAATAAAATCGAATGATACATCTACTGAATCATCGATGGTGCGAGCTAAATCAGTATAGAAAACAATAGCGCCTTTCAAAACGCCGACTAATACAACAGATTCATTAGCATAATCTTTGCTAATCTCAGCACCTAACTCACGAATGCGAGTTGCTAATTGTTCTTGAGAATATAAAATTTCTTTTACATCTTGATGCATATATAAGACCTCCCGGATCTATATCTAATGTTTGCAATATACAAGTATTGTATCACATTGCGCGTTAATTGTAACTTTTTGTATGGTGAAAGTTTTAGCTTCCCCTGTACGTATGATATGGGCCAATTGTTCTTGATGCGCTAGGGATAATGAAACACTGGGTATCATCAATTGCCAGAATCGTCGCTGCATAGCGAGCGGTAGTGCCCGCATACGACGCCTGGATACCTGAAATCCATTATCTACAGATTGTACTAATTGTATAAACAAGCGCTGGCTTTCACCATTAAGATACGCCTCATCAACTTGAGCAATATCACCCAATCTACATAAGGCATCTACTACATTGGGATTAATGGTTTGTAGCGTAGGAATTACCTCATGACGAATGCGGTTTCTATTATATTTCACATCTTCATTAGATGCATCCACGCAATATTCAATATCCTGTAAACGAGCATATTCTAGTATTTCATCTTTTGTAACCGCCAATAGAGGTCTAACTATAGGAACAGTGTAATCATGACTTATCACAGACATGCCGGTAATACCTTTGATACCAGACCCGCGCAATATGTGTGCTAAAATGGTTTCCCCTTGATCATCCTTATGATGAGCAGTGACAATATAATCATAATGTTCACGCTCAGCTAATTCATTGAACCACTTATAGCGCTCACATCGGCCAACAGTCTCTAACGACTCCTTTCGCTCCCCGGCCATAGTGGGAATATCCTTTTTAACACCCCAAAATGGCAAATTATTCTTATTACAATAGGATGCAACCATTTGCAATTCACTTAGACTTTCTCTGCGAATAGAATGATCCATAGTAGTAACGCCAATAGTCCACCGTGCTTTTCTATGTACCTTTACATATTGCAAAACATTTAATAAGACCATAGAATCTGGGCCCCCTGAACAAGCAACTAAGATTCGTGCCTCATGAGGAAATAAACTAAAATCTTTTAAGGTCTTATTAACCATTCTATGGAGTTGTTTGATTTGTTTAGGCGTCGATTTACTGTGCTGTCTCATCATAACTTGTAATCAATTCTTGTTGTAATGCTTCCATACCATCTTGTTCACTTACAAAAATATGAGGCACCTCATAAGCATCCATAAATGATGTTAGTATTTCTGCACCACTTACAATAATATCTGCACGCCCAGGCTGTAGTCCTGGTACATGTAAACGCTCATCACGGCTCATATAGCGCAATTGTAAGATAATGCCTTCTATACATTCTCTAGAAAGCTTATGACCTTGAATTTTATGGCCATCATATTCTGTCATTTTTAAATCAATAGCCGCTAAGGTTGTAATAGTGCCTCCGATACCAATGAAATCACCGAACGTACCTTCTATTATCATAGGGTCCCATAAAAACCGTGTTTCTTCCCATACTCGTTGAGGGCCTTCATCCGAAAGAGGTCTAAGGCGTACCGCACCAACCGGATAGGAGCGACTCCAATAGATGCTATCTTTAGAACCGAGCGCCAACTCAGTACTACCACCGCCAATATCAATGGTTGCATAATGTAATCCGTCAGCTAAACGATCTTGTAAAGCGCCTTTAAATCCATAAACTGCTTCTTCATCACCACTTAAGATACGATACGTCATGGAGCAATATGTCATGGCTTGCTCCATAAACGCAATGCCATTTGATGCTTCTCGAACGGCACTCGTTGCAAATGCAAGACAATGGTCTACGCCATAAGCTTTCGCTAGAGTGGCTATTTCAGAAAACGCTTTATAAGATGCATCCATCGATTCTGTCGTTAACGATCCATCTTCATTTCGTTTGCCTAATCGCGTTGTCCATAATCGCTTTGGTTCGTTATGCCATTGACCATCTATATAAGTTCCTAGTAATAATCGAATAGAATTAGAACCTACATCGATAATAGCAGCTTTCATAGTCGCCCCTCCTTATTATCCCTTTATTAATTACCTACTATAATTGCAATTTTAAAGTATATGCACAAAGAGATGGCCGAAACCATCTCTTTATTTTAATCGCGACGACCGCCACGGCCACCACGTTTACCTTCTGTATTACGTTTTAAATCATGTAATCGCTCGTTGCTATCACGCAAGAATGATTTCATCTTTGCCTCAAAAGACTCTGCACTTTGTCGACTTTGTACACGGCGCTCTGGACGGCGTTCCTCTACTTGTGGTTTTTCTTGAGTTTGACGAATGGAAAGACCAATTTTACTACCATCTACAGATAAGACCTTTACCTTCACTGCATCTTGTACTTTTAGTACATCGTTAATATCCTCTACATAGCCATGAGCTACTTCTGAAATATGAACTAAACCTGTTTGTTTATCACCTAAATCGATAAAAGCACCAAACTTTGTAATACCGGAAACTGTACCATTTAAAACGCTACCAACTTCGATTGCCATGCAACCTCCTAATAAAACCTCAAAATATAAACTAAAACTACACTAATGATGACAAGATTATTTTACATATGGCACTTCACCTGGTTTAACGAGGCCTAATTGCTCACGTGCTACATTTTCAATATTCTTAGGATCTTGTAGCTTTGCTTTTTCTTGTTCTAATTCATCATTTCTTTGTTGCAATTCTTGCAATTGTTGTTCAATATGTTGTTTTTCTTGATATATAGCTACTAAGCGATATGCTTGTCCGAGTAAAAGCATAACCATTACTGCAACTGCAATGCGTTTCACCCACATAATGACAATCTTACGATCTTCAGCGCGTCGATTTCGTTGCACCCGTCTACGCTTTATCGGTTTTTCACGATGTTCAGATTGTTTCATGCAGAGCCCCCAAAAATAGTATTAACTATATACATAATAACAAATTATACCACAGAACCCCTAGGAAATTATAGGTAGAAAATTGTATAAAAGTAGATTTATTTTGAAATATATTTAAGGTACATTACATAGTTTCTGCTTTTTTTGCATATTCTCTAATAACCGCACAGGATTTCTTAAATAAAGCCAATTCATCCTCTGTCATTTGTAATTCAAGAACATCTTCTATACCATCCTTGCCAATGACAGCAGGTGTGGATGCAAAAACGCCTGTTTCCCCGTATTGACCATCTAAATAACAAGAACATGGCAATACTTTTTTCTCATCATGGAATACAGAGCGAATTAACTCTGTGGTGGCACTTGCTATACCAAATTCCGTAGAGCCTTTGCCTGCCAACACATGATATCCACCAATTTTAACATCATCTAACACTTGTTTATGATTTAGTTCTGGAAATCTATGAGGCAATTCTTTTTGCAATTCTACTAACGGCTTGCCTTGTACATACACATGGGACCATGGCACCATAGCACTTGCGCCATGCTCACCCATGCAATAAGCAGTAATAGTTCGATTGCTAATATCGAATATATGAGCTAACTCTTTTTGCAATCTTGCAGAATCTAGCGCTGTACCTGACGAAATAATGCGCTTTGGATTCCAATCTAAATGTTTACATAAATACGTAGCCACTACATCTGCTGGATTAGATATAGAAATAATAAAGCCCTTAAATCCAGATGCTTTAATGCGAGGAATAACATCCTTTAGTACTGCGATTGTGTCACCAAGGCTTTCTAGGCGATCTTGATATAAATTAGGTAGTGGACCTGCACTAAAAACAAGAATATCACAATCACCACATTCTTCAATCGGACCAGATGTAGCCGTTACACGATGAGGTATATAACTAACCGCATCATTAACATCCATAGCCTGTGCTTTAGCTTTCTTTTCATCAATATCCATCATATATAACTCATCAACTTCGCCTTGTAAAGCTAAAGAAAAGGCTACATGCGAGCCTACATGTCCAGTTCCAATAATACCTACTTTACGTAATTTCATAAGGGCCTCCTCAATACCATTGTTTTATAAATAATTGAAAGGACTATTATAGCCACTTACTATAATAGTCCTTTTTTTAATATATTGTTAGTCCCTTCCAAAAAAGAAACTCACTACAGCAATAACGATAACTGCACCTACAATAGAAGGAATTAACGCCATACCCGCAAGACTAGGTCCCCATGTACCAAGTAAAGCTTGACCCACAGAGGCCCCAACTAAACCTGCTACAACACGAAGAATAATCCCCATACTTTTCGCTTTCTTAGTAATACGTCCTGCTACGAAACCAATAAAACCACCCACAATAATAGACCAAAGCATACGTACCTCCTACTGATGTACATCAGATAACTCTATAGGGAATAGATTCTGTCCTTGTACATCAATTCTATTTTTCTCTACATATTGTTTACGCATATTCCATAAAATAGACAAATCTTCTGGATCTATTTTATTTAATGCATAGATTCGTATAAATTGAGAACCATAATAGCCTTTTAAGCTATCTGGAATCCCTTTCGTTCCCTCTCCTAGAATACGTGTATTAAAATATCCCTGAATTTCTCGTTTCGACCGATCAATGATGATAAATCCTGAACCATCCAATATATATAATTTAGCATCTCTTTGTTTAAGAGACTTTACATTATTTGTAATAAAAAACGCTGTATCTAAATCGATGAGAGATGATTCATAACCTGATTGATAATAAGGCTCTATATAATGAGCCCCCTTATCCGTAGCATTTAACATATCAGTAAAGTTATGCTGTTCTTCAGCTGTAAAATAACCAAAACTACCTACATTCTCAACATGGCGCACGCCTTTTTGATAGTTTTTTAGTAGCCCTGGCTCAATATGCGTTCCTTTAAATTGAACAGTATTAAGGCGAATGGTATTATCCCTTACATTATAAATACCATAACCTTCATAGCCTAAAAAATATACGTTGTCACCGATTTGCTTCATCGCCAACAGTCGCTTCGATATAATAGCATCATTCGATGTAACCATCAATGTATGCTGTTCTGGATCAACTTTCACAGACTTTGCATCATCATTAACCATTGACATTGCCCAGTAAGACAACCCCATTAAAAGAATGGCAACAATGACAAAGCCCAGTCGTTTTGCATTCATCTTAACCCCTTATGAATACACATCTCATATTATTTCTTTCTTTAATGTTTGAATCCTATCACCTATGGATTCCCCATTATACGTAAACTCTTTATCTAGTTCCATCAAGGGCGCTAACACAAATAGCCTATCCCAAAAATAAGGATGAGGAATCACTAATCGCTCATCATTAATCGACATACACGCACCACCATCTGATAGAGCATATACAATATCTAGATCAAGTGTTCTTGGTCCCCAATGAATATCCCTCTTACGTTGAGCTTCACACTCTAATGACTGTAAGACATCGAGTAATTCATGAGGTTCTAACGCGCTAGATACGCGCCAAACAGCGTTTAAGAACACATCTTGATTTGTATAACCCCAAGGCTCTGTCTCTATAATAGATGAGCTAGTAATGTTATGAACTTGAGGATGTATTGAAAGCGAAGCATATGCATCCACGATAAACTGACGGCGATTTCCTATATTAGAACCTACACTAATATAGTATGTATACATTAAATTTGACCTCGAGTCGTCACAACCTCTACATAATCTAATACACCTGCTATCGGCACAGACGGTTTTCGTACGGTTACACTTAAGCCGATAATACCTTGAAAGTGTTGATACAATGTATCGGCAATCAACGCTCCTATATGTTCTAAGAGATTACAACTTTCACCAGTCATAATGGAAGCCACCATGTCGTAAACCTCAACATAGTTGATAGAGTCCTCTAACACATCCGTTTGACCTGGTTTTGTTAAATCAGTCTTGATTTCAACATCTACGTAGAATCGTTGACCTTGTGATTTTTCAGAATCTAAATTACCATGATACCCATAAAAAGCCATATTCTTTAATATGATTTTATCCATAGTAAACTCCTTATTCGCCCCGCAACAATCCGTCTGCTACAGCTAGAGCTCGTTTATGCATCAATACATTATGCACGCGAACCATATCAATTCCTTGGAATACCCCAGTAATACAAGCAGCAACGGTACCTTCATCGCGTTCTTCTGGAGGTAGACCACCGAGCATTGAACCTATAAAGCGTTTGCGACTAGGTGCCAATAATACCGGATATTCATAAGCTGTAATTTCGCCTAACCGTTGTAATACCTCAATGTTTTGCTCCTCTGTTTTGCCAAATCCAATACCTGGGTCGAGCCAAATATTTTGTGGTTGTACACCTTCTTTTAACGCTTTATCAACAGCCGAGAAAAAATAGGCTTTCATATCTTCAATGATGTCATCATAATTTGTATCATTGCTATTATGCATAATGATAACTGGCACTCGATATTTTGCTGCTACAGCCGCCATATCAGGATCATAATGTAATCCCCATATATCATTTAAAATATGCGCCCCTTTAGAGAATGCATAATCTGCCGTTTTTGCATGATATGTATCAATGGAAACAGGAACAGAGGATGCTTCTAATACGGGATCCAGTAACACGCTTAGGCGTTCGATTTCTTCATCCGCACTCAATGGAGTGCATCCAGGGCGTGTAGATTCAACACCTAAATCGATGACATCAGCCCCATCTTGAATCATTTGTTTAGTCCATGTAACTGCTGCTTCTGGTGTATTATGCAATCCGCCATCAGAAAAAGAATCTGGTGTGCCATTTAAGATTCCCATAATCAATGTATGGTCAAATAAGCGTAATGATTTTCCATCACTCCAAGTATATTGTCTACGTTTATACATTTGTGCCTCCTAACATAGCCAATGCTTCATCTCGCAAAGAGCCAGCCTCCCTTAATAGGCCTCTACTTTCTATAGTAACAACTTGCGAGCCTTGCTGCAAAGTCCCTTTCATCAACATACATAATTGTGTTGCTTTAAGACGTACAAAAACACCTTCTGCTGATAAATCACGTTCTATAGCATCAGCGATTTCTCGAGTCAAGCGTTCCTGTAATTGTGGCTTTCTACTTAACACCGTAATTACATCATTAAACTTACTTAAGCCAGCTACACAACCACTATGTGGTTGATATATCACATCTACTGTACCAAAAAATGGCAATAGATGGTGTTCACACATTGAATAAAATGGAATGTCTGTAACGGCTACCAAACCATTGTAGTCCGTAGAAAACAGTTCCCCCCAGAGTTCCTTTGTCTCTTTTCCGACACCAGAAAACAGCTCTTCATATAATTCTGTTACACGGGTCGGTGTTTTTTCTAACTCTGGCGCCTTTGTATCAACGGATAGAGCACGTAAAAACTGTTCTATACCTTCTTTCGCAAGTTGATTCATAGGCCCTCCTAAACGATCTTCGTTGTCCAATCCTCTATATTCCAAATATCGGTAACCCAACCTTCATAGAATTCCGGTTCATGACTAACGAGAACAATGGTTCCCTTAAATTCACGCAATGCCCGTGCCAATTCGTCCTTAGCATAGATATCCAAATGATTTGTCGGTTCATCAAGAACAAGAACATTATATTTCTTCTGCATCAATTTGCAGAGTCGCACCTTTGCATTTTCTCCACCGGATAGGACTCGCATTTGAGATGTAATGTGTTCGTTCGTCAATCCGCATCGCGCTAGTGCTGCACGAACTTCGGCATTCGTCATAGCCGGATATTCATTCCAAATATAATCTAACGCAGTTTCTGAATTAGATGGTGCATCCTCTTGAGCAAAATAACCTACTTCGAGGAAATCACCCTTCACCAATTCGCCGCTGACAGGTTTTAACAGTCCTAAAATGGTCTTTAATAATGTGGTCTTACCTAAACCATTGACACCGCGAATAGCGATTTTTTTGTTTCGTTCAATTTGAAAGTCTACAGGTCTTGTGAGCGGTTCGTCATAACCAATCTCAAGGCCAAAGGCTTCAACAATAAAACGACTAGGTGTACGACCTTCTTTAAAGCCAAAGGATGGTTTGATATATTCCTTCGGTTTTTCAAGGATTTCCATTTTTTCTAACCGTTTAGCACGGGAATTTGCCATACCGCGCGTAGCCACACGTGCCTTATTGCGTTGAATGAAATCCTCCATACGCTCAATTTCTTGTTGTTGTCGTTCATAAGCCTTACGCGCTTGTGCCTTTTGAACTTCATAAGCAGCTTGGAACTGATGATAATCCCCCGTATATCGAGTAAGGACAGCTTGCTCAATGTGATAGATGACATTGACTACGGAGTTTAAAAATTCCATATCATGAGAGATTAGAATGAATGCATTCTCGTAATTTTGCAAATAGTTTTGCAACCAATGAATATGTTCTACATCTAAATAGTTTGTTGGTTCGTCTAATAGCAATATGGTCGGCTTTTCTAATAATAGTTTCGTCAACAAAACCTTCGTACGTTGACCACCACTTAGCTCAGATACATCACGCTCCAAACCAATATCCATAAGACCTAAACCTTGTGCAGTTCGTTCAATGACCGCATCAATCTCGTAGAACCCACGTTGTTCTAAGATTTCTTGCCATTCACCGACTTGTTCTAAGAGACGGTTCATTTCATCTTCTGATACATCACCCATTTTATTGTATGCATCATTGATCTTTGACTCCATAACATACAAATCATCAAAGGCACGTTGTAATACATCGCGAATTGTCATGCCCTTTTCGAGTACTGCATGCTGGTCTAAGTAACCTACTGTTACTTGATTAGACCACTCTATTTTGCCTTCATCTGGTGGTAGTTTGCCGGTAATGATGTTTAAGAAGGTAGATTTACCTTCTCCATTAGCACCTATTAAACCTACATGTTCCCCCTTTAACAGTCGAAACGATGCATCATCTAATATTTGTCGTGCCCCAAAGCCATGAGTCACATGGGATACTGTTAATACACTCATTATCTATCTCCATCGGAATAAAAGCCGTCTAAATAAGACGGCTTAGTTCACACTAATTAATATATTTATTGTACCTTGATTACACTAGATATGTCAAAATTTACACTTCTAATGATTCCGCATAACGCAAGGCAACAACGGCCATAATCTTAGCACCTTTAATAGCTTGGTCCAATCCATAAGGAGACCCTGCAGCACAAGCAAACTCAGGTGTATGTGCTTCTAACTGATTTCCTATATTTAAAGTAGGCTGCGCCGTAGGCACTTCATAGGATACATTTCCTACATCCGTACTGCCATCGGCCTCATGGGATGGTAATTTCCGTGGGCTTTCACCAAACTCAGTCATAACCTCATCAAACAAGGATAATAAACGTTCATCTTGCCTCATATCCTTAAATAAAGGTTCATAATGATGCATATCCACAGTTGCACCATAGCTTGTGGCAATGCGATTAGCCTCTGATTTAATAGCTGGCAAAATAACATCTTCTAAATCAGATACAGTAGCGCCCCGTACCGTCATCCGCAACGTAGCCTTATCGGTTACCACATTGGGTGCGGTGCCAGCTTGCGTAAAAATACCACCTACGATGGCCCCCTTTGGAAAGACATGTTGTTTCATCATCTTAATAGATTGATACAAATCGACAGCACAATCCAAAGCATTAATTCCAGAGTCCGTCAAAGATGCAATATGACATGACCGTCCGTGAAAGGTCACCTCTAACGGGTGCGTTGCCAACGAGGTTCCCCCTACCTCATTTTCACCACCCGGGTGAATGATTAACGCCCCATCATAGCC
Organism: Veillonella sp. HPA0037; assembly: GCF_000411535.1. Lineage (NCBI taxonomy): Bacteria > Bacillati > Bacillota > Negativicutes > Veillonellales > Veillonellaceae > Veillonella > Veillonella sp. HPA0037. The sequence goes on along the minus strand of NZ_KE150483.1, from coordinate 1,948,548 downwards.
TGTAAAGAGACCTTCATTAGCCATAAACACCTTGCCACCAATCGTCTCCTCGGCTGGGCAACCAAAAAATGTGGTGCCCCATGTATCGGGAGCAGTTTGACTAAACGCTATAGCGGCACCCATGCTCATGATGGCGATCAAGTTATGTCCACACCCATGACCTAATTCAGGCAGCGCATCATATTCGCCTAAAAAAGCCATTTTATGTAAACAATCTATCCCTATATCACTTCGCATAGCGGTACGCAATTCGGGGCATGTCGTTAGCCCTACAGTCGTATCAAAGCCATGTTGCTCCATATACCGACTAATGGTGTGTACAGCACGTACCTCCTGTTGACCTAATTCAGGATTGTTATGTAAAAATAACGAAATCGATTTCATCTCATCTTGTATGCCATCGATTATGGCACAAGCTTGCGCTTCCCGTTCTTTTAAATTCATGGATGTATCCTCATATGCCTTATAACTAATAATATATGTTACTTTGTATACGGCGATAATACGATTGTATTAGAAATATATCGAAAATGAACATGCCCACCTAATGGCAATGTCTGATGCGGTGTACCATGTCCCGTTGGCACATAGCATACAAAGGGATCGGTTAGATATACCGCTCTATTTTCTTCCATATATCGAAGAGCTTCATAACCTATGTCGTAATCAGATTCGTCCTCATCCCCTTCGCAATCGGTAAAGGTGCCAATCATCATCCCCTTTATCCGACTTAACAAGCCGGATAATCTCCATTGTTGTAACATACGATCTAGTTTATATGGTGCTTCACCAACATCCTCTATAAATAAAATCGTATTCTCTATGCTATCATCCTCCAAGAAATAAGGTGTGCCACACAGCATGGAAAGCATAGTCATATTGCCACCGCGCAATATGCCGTCCCCTAGTTCTGTACCAATAGCCCCTCGAGGCGGCTCAGGTAAAGGCTCAATAACACGAAGTTTACCTTCTAACACCTCAAATAAATGGTGTATATCCTCATTTCGTGATTTAGTAAAATCTACGCCCATTGGCCCATGATACGTAACAAGACGACTATATCGATTGATAGCCATGTGTAACGCTGTACAATCACTATAGCCAATAAATGGCTTTCCATATTCACGTATAGCGGTGTAGTCAAGACGATCAATATAGCGCATCGTACCATACCCGCCACGTAACGCTAACACCGCATCACATGGGGCAGCAGTCATCATCCATTCAAACTCTTGTGCCTGCTCCTCAGGGCTGCCCCCATACAAGCCAGTGCGATAACAAGATTCACCAAATATAATCTGATAACCATGTTCCTCGCATATTTGTTGTATCGCGTCTAAAGACTCATCACTACTACTTGCAGGTGCTATACACCCAATAGTCATACCTTTTTTTAAACATCTTGGATACTTCCACTCCATAATTCCTCACATATATAGCATTGTTTACAAGGTCATGTACTAATAGTAACTATAAACGACCATACATAAATCGTAAAATACAAAAAAGACGTACAATTTGTACGTCTTTAGTGTATCTTATTTATATGCTTTTTTAAAGTCTACTTGACCAAGTACAGTCCAGAAATAGTTTTGAATAGTTCCATTAGATACATATGGTTGTGTCGTAAAGTACAATGGCATAACTAAGGATTCATCAAAAATCATGCGTTCTGCTTTATGCATCAATGCATCACGTTCTGCACTATCTGGGGTGCTACGAATACGAGCAATAAGCTCATTATATTCTTCACTATGATATTGGCTGTCATTATCTTCAGCAGAAAATACTTCTAAGAAGTTTTGTGGGTCCCCATAGTCAGCAACCCAGGATGCACGAGCCACTTGATATTTGCCAGCCTCGCGATTGGCAAGGAACACCTTAGTCTCTTGATTCTGCAATCGTACATCAGCGCCAAATGCTTTATGCCATGTTGCTTGAATGGCTTCTGCTATCGCTTTATGCATTTCACTCGTATTATACAAAATCGTAATCGGTGGCAATGGATGATTTTCATCATAGCCAGCCTCTTTTATCAATTCCTTAGCTTGCTCTACATCTTCATATACAAGATAACTACCGGCTTCACGGAAATCATCAGTTCCATTGCTTTCAAGCATACCATATGGAACAAATGCATACGCTTCTTCCTTACCACCTTTTACGATGTTCTTTACAATTTCCTTACGATTAATAACCATGGAAAAGGCTTTACGTACATCAGGATTGGTAAAAGGTTCTGCTTTCACATTAAATAGGTAATAATAGTTACCAAGCATAGGGCCTATGTGCAATAAACCAGCTTCTTCTAACCGTTGTTGATCTGCTACAGGAGGTTCTACCATCATGTCCGCTTCGCCACCTTCAACGAGAGTAAGGCGTGTACTTTGAGATTCACTAATCGGCCAATTCATCGTTTTTGTTACAACTTCATCAGCATCCCAATAGTTTTCATTTTTGACAAAATTGAGCTCTCCATTATGTTGCCAACTCAACAATTTATAAGGCCCATTAGAAACAATTGTTTCCGCATTATTGCCCCAATTTTCATTATTTTCTACAGTTTTTTTATTCACCGGATAATAGCCATGAGAGGCCAATAATTTTAAGAAATATGCTGTTGGATGTTCTAAGGTAACAACTAATGTATCGTCATCAATTGCTTCTACACCAACATCATTGCGATCGGCTTTGCCATTATTGAAAGCTTCGCCATTCTTAATCACATATAACATATAGGCGTTATCAGCACCTGTATCCGGATCCAAGGTTCTTTTCCAAGCATACTCAAAATCATGAGCTGTTAATGGTTCTCCATTAGACCACTTCAGATTAGGTCTCAAATGGAATGTATATGTTGTACCATCATCTGACATAGTCCAACTCTTTGCTATGGCAGCCTCTGGCTCGCCTTTATCATCTAAACGAACCAAACCATCAAACAGCTGTAATTGAACGGTCGCCTCAGGTGATGTACTAGACTTAGCCGGATCTAGTGTTGATGGTTCTTGTTCCAATACATATCGTATCGTATGCTCATCAACAATCTTAGGCCCGTTAGTATACCCAAAGACGAGTAGCAATATACTCACGCCAAAGGCTAGTACCACGAGCTTAAGCAATTTACGTTTATCCATCATGGTAATGCATCCTCTACAAATTCTTTCATAATGAGCCCCATCTGAGCTCCTAGTTGTTTTGCTTTATCATTACATAAATGACTTATTAATAAAACAAAACAAAAATCTCCATTCATCGTTTCTATAATGCCCGCATCATGCTCAACACAATCTAACGAACCCGTTTTATGATGGAATATTACATCCTCCCCCCAATGAAATGGCAATATATCTCTGAACTGTTGACGCCCCAGAATATTCCACATCTCATGGCCATATATGGTATGACGCAATTCATATATATGATGTAACAATACAGCCATATCCATGGCAGTAATATAATTTTCTCGGTTTTCTTTTACCGCTGTAAAATCCATCATCATACGATTGATTTCAAAATGTTCAAGCCCTAGTTGTTCAGCTCTGGCATTAATATTTTCCATGCCCAAGGCTTGTATCAATAGATTAGTCGCCCAATTATCACTGAGTACCATCATCAATCGACATAGCTCTAAATAACTAAAACTATGATTACCCACCAATTCCATCAAGGCGCCAGCCCCTTCAACACGAGGACTCCGACTCAATGCAATCGTATCGTTAAGATCGAGTTGTTCTTGTGCTGCTAGATGAAATACATATTCCAAAATCAGCGTTTTTACCATACTAGCACCAGTATGGACAATCGTTTCCTTAGAAGAAGCTACTATGGTAGCCTCCTCCCCTTCATTCAGACGCGTTACCATATAGGATACAGTGGCATCTGAAGGCAACGTATCAAGCAAAGCTGCCAATTGCATTTCTAAGGATTTCCCTACGATTAACTGTTCCATTATTTACCCCATTAAATATGCCAACATGCAATTCTTCTATCCGCCCATTCACGGAGAGGTGGTCGTTCTTCTAAACATCTACGTTCAACATCTGGACAACGATCACTAAACAAACACCCCTTAGGCGGATGCAACGGACTCGCCGGTTCTCCTCTCAATGGAGCGCCAATTGGAGCCCGCGGAACCACTTCGCCAACCATCTTCGTAAGGGCCTTTGAATATGGATGTTGAGGAAACTCATAAATATCAAGAGCCGGCCCCTCTTCCATAACAGCCCCTAAATACATGACCACCATGCGATGGCTAATGTAACGAACCATAGGCAAATCATGTGAAATAAAGAGATAAGAAATGCCATGTAAAGCTTGTAAGCGCTCTAACAACGTCATAATCTGAACCTGTATAGACACATCTAGTGCCGAAATAGGTTCATCAAGAATAATGCATTTAGGCTCCATAATAAGGGCCCGAGCAATGCCAATTCGTTGTCGTTGCCCACCAGATAATTCATGAGCATATCGCTCACCAAAAGACATATCTAAACCTACCTGTTCTAACACCTCTTTAACACGAATGACACGATCTCGAGGCGTATAATTAGGGTTTAACTCTAATGGCTCTTCTAATATTGTATTAATCTTTAATCTCGGATTAAGAGATGCATATGGATTTTGGAATACCATTTGCATCATATCCCTCGTTATATCTTTATGAATATATGGATTTACTTCAATTCCATTCATATAAATAGAACCTGATGTGGCTTGATGTACGCCCATCAAGGTATACCCAAACGTAGATTTACCACATCCTGACTCACCAACAATACCTAGTGTTTCGCCTTCCTCTTGGTAAAGACTAACACCTTGTAATGCATGTACCGTTTGTTTTGGTCTAAACAATCCGCCAGAAAGGGTAAAATTTTTAACGAGATTGTCTGTTTCCCAAATATATCCCATTAAAGTCCCTCCAACTTTGCTAACCAACATGTATACTCATGATTATTCCCAACATTGGATATCATAGGTATACGTTTTCCACATATGCGCATCGCCCATTTACAACGCGGATTAAAGGCACATCCACGAGGTAATTCATACAAATCTGGCGGTTGTCCTTCAATGGCCTTTAATTCACCATGCCATTTTCCCTGCGGCAAAGACATTAACAGACCAATTGTATAAGGATGACGTGGATCATTAAACAAATCCTCTACCGTAGCAGACTCAACACATTTACCAGCATACATAACCATAACGCGGTCACATAATTGTGCGATAACACGCAAATTATGGGAAATAAATATAATGCCTATACCGGCTTCTACAGCTAAGGTCTGCATAAGACGTAAAATTTGTGCCTCTGTGGTTGTATCCAGTGCAGTCGTTGGTTCATCACAGATTAAGATTTTAGGACGGCCCGCTACAGCCATGGCAATACAAACCCGTTGACGCATACCGCCACTCAATTCATGAGGATATTGGTTTAACCGCTTTTCCGGAGTAGATAGGCCCATTTTTTTCAACAAATCGAGAGCTATCGCCTTTTCATCATAATCATCACCGTAGGCATTACTCCGATGAATCACCTCATAAATTTGCTCACCAATTGTCAATATCGGATTCAATGCGGTCATCGGATCCTGAAATACCATGGCTACCGTAGTACCACGCAATTCATTCCAATCTTCTTCTACATACTCTTGACAATCTTCACCATCAATTTCAAATTTTTCTGATTTTATTTTAGTACGACCTTCCGGTAGTAGGCCCATCAAAGAATTAACCATAACCGATTTACCGCAGCCGGATTCACCAACAACGCCTAAAATTTCACCTTTTCTAAGCATGATGTCCTGATTGCGAATAATGCGCAAAGGGCCTCTAAAGGTATCGATGGTAATGGATAGATTTCGTACATCTACTAATATATCATTCATCATCTATCCCCTTCCTTTGGATCAAATACATTACGCAATCCATCCCCTAAGAATACAAAGCCAAGCATAGTAACACTAATTGCTAATGCAGGGAATATCAATTGGAATGGATAAGATCTCATACTACTAATCCCATCAGATGCCAAAACACCCCAACTTGCCATCGGTGCATTAACACCGAGACCAATAAAGCTCAAAAAGGCTTCTGTAAAGATGGCATCTGGAATCGCCAATGTCAATGTGATAATGATAGGCCCTACACAGTTTGGCAAAATGTGGCGCCATAGAATACGCCATTTAGGAATCCCCATTGTTTCTGCTGCAATAATATATTCCTCTTCACGAACTTTCACAATTTGACTACGTACAATACGTGCCATATTGAGCCAATACGCGATTCCCAATGCAATAAAGATTGAGGTAAGACCTGGACCAATAACAACCATTAACAAAATAACGTATAGCAATAATGGAATACCGTATAATACATCGACGATAGCCATCATAATTCTATCTGTTTTACCACCAAAGTAACCTGCAATTCCGCCATAAATAACGCCGATTACAAGATTTAATAAGGCAGCTACAATACCAATGGTTAAAGAAATACGCGCCCCATACATAACGCGAGTATAGATATCACGGCCTAATGTATCCGTACCAAACCAATGTGCTAAGCTAGGGCTTTGATTAGCATCTACTAAGGATTGATCTGCATAAGTATATGGTGAAATCATAGGGCCAATGATTGCCAACACAATCATAACGGCTATGATGCCTGCACCAACTACGGCCAACCGATTTAACTTAAATCGTTGCCACCAGTTAGGACGTACTATAAAGGAGGATTCTCGAATATTCGTATCGCGTTCAATAGGTAAAAAATCGTTTCTATCCATTACGCACGCTCCTTCTCTGTTGTTACCCGAGGGTCGATAATCGGATAAATCATATCAACAATAATATTCAAGACTACAATCAAAGTACTATAAAACACAGTAACACCAAGAATAACCGTATAGTCACGATTATAAATAGATGTTACAAAATATTGACCTAAACCAGGAATGGCAAAAATTGTTTCCACAATAAAGCTACCGGTTAACAAACTAGCAGCTAATGGGCCAATGTAGGTAATAACAGGTAAAATAGCATTGCCTAAAGCATGACGAATTAAGATGTTCCATGCACCAAGGCCTTTTGCTCGAGCTGTACGAATATATTCCTGTTGATACACATCAAGTAAGCCACTACGAGTTAATCGCGCAATAAATGCCATAGGCTGTGCGGCCAATGTAAGTACCGGTAAAATCATATACGACGGACCACGCCACATCGCTACTGGCAACCAACCCAGCTCAAAACCTACCACATATACTAAAACTGCACCAATAATAAAGGTAGGAACAGAAATACCTAATGTGGAAACAAATGTAATAGCATAATCTATTATGCCATTAGGACGCATGGCACTAATAGCACCTGCTGCGATACCTCCTACAACGGCAACACAAAGAGCCAATAGGCCCAATTGCGCAGATACAGGAAATGATTCACCTATAATATCATTAACAGAGCGTCCTTCATATTTATAGGATGGCCCTAAATCCCCTGTAACAACACCACCAATATAATCAGCATATTGCTTCCATAAAGGATCATCTAAATGATATTTCGCCTCTATGCTAGCTTTAACTTGAGGTGGTAATTTTTTCTCACTTGTAAAAGGTCCACCAGGTATAGCATGCATTAAAACGAAGGTAATACTAATAATTACCCACAGTATAACAAGTGCGCTACCTATGCGCCGTAAAACATACCTTGCCATTCTATTCTCCTCCATACAATAAAATTTCTATATTATTATACTATATCATGACTCTAAATTTAAAGGTATAGATTTAATATTGTAATAAATATTTTATTTTTTATTTATTTCTTTTAAACTACATCTATTAAAAACTCATCTATTCTTCATATTATATCATGCATTACAGGGGCTTTCTATTATTCCACTCGTTTTACAGGTTTTAACGAATACAGTACAATACATATATACTATATTGAGGAGGTCTCTATGACTACAGTACCAAGAATACTAACTATACAAGATATGAGTTCCATCGGACGTTGCTCTCTAACGGTTATGCTACCAATCATCAGCGCTCTTGGGTGCCAAGCAGTACCATTAGCAACAGCTGTATTGAGTAACCATTTAGAGTATCCATATTTTGAAATCGTTGATTTATCTGATCATTTAACAGCATTTATGGATTGTTGGGAAAAGAATGAAATTGATTTTAATGCCATCGTCAGTGGATTCTTGGCCTCACCAGAGCAAATCCATCTCGTAGAGGAAGCAATTAATCGCTTCGGTAAGGATAAAATGGTCATTGTCGACCCTGCCATGGCCGATGATGGACGCCTCTATTCTATATATACACCAGATATGGTAAAAGCTATGCGCCATCTTATTTCTAGAGCTCATATTATAAAACCCAATTACACAGAAGCTTGTTTTTTATTAGATAAACCATTCTCTACTGATTCCATTTCAAATGCTGAATTGCACGACATGTGTAAAAAACTACACCAATTGGGACCTGAACTCGTTATTATGACTAGCGTACCTTCCGACACAGATGCAACGATTGCCGTATACGAAGGTTCAACTGATACGGTAATAACATACTCTGTTCCTCTTATTCCTGTGAAAGCTACTGGAACTGGCGATATTTTTACATCTGTTTTATCTGGCGCCATTATGCGTGGTTTTACCGTTCATGAAGCTGCTCAACTGGCGATGAATTTTACTACAAAATCAATTCAAGCTACTGTAGATAACGTAAAATCCATGAAACATGGTATCGCCTTTGAACTTGTATTACCAGAATTAACTAATCTATCCAAATAATTCGTTTAAATTGTCCAAATAGCCTGTTCATGATATACTTAAACACATAGAAAATATACGTTATGTTTATTTTTATAAAGGGGACTTCATGGATTTATTATATCCAGTTCTACGAACTGTACTAATCTGCTTAGTAGGTTTTGGTATAGCATATCAGGGACGACGTAAGGGCTATACCATATTCAACCTTTCGGGGCGCTTTAACAGACTACAATTTATTATACTTTTCATAGCTTTGATGATACTCTTCTATATCGTAGATATCATCGAGGAACGTTTAATCGACTACATCGTAACGTTGCCTGCATATTGGGCTACACGTATTTTTGTAGGCGCATTACAGGCCATGTTATTTCCACTAGCCTGTGGATTATTCACTAGACGGATACATGATATTGGATTTAATGGTTGGGCTGGTATTTTATGGGCTACCATTATTATTTTCATCAATACCTATTCAGCCGTAACACCATTAAATTATTTATTAGATTTATTCGTGTGGATTATCGGATTCCTATTTTGGGTATTACCTGGTCAACCAGAGCCAAATAAGTATGGCTATCCTCCATTTATGAATCAAGAGCCAGTACAATCACAACCAATTACAGAGCCACCGACACAAGAGGAACAAGAGGTTCGAAAAAAGGTACGAAAACGACGTAAAAAAAGATAATAAACCTAGTCTAACAACAAAAGGCTGAGCCAGGAGGCTCAGCCTTTTTGTTATGCTATGTAGTTAATTCATCAACAACATTAATTCTATTAATGTACACCCAATATAAGCAATGATAAATTTAACCTTTTGTTTTCTAGCACGATCATCATCTGCTATTTTCAATCGATTAGCTAAGAACCGTTTGTCTCGAATCTGTAATAATAATTGCTTAATCCGCTCTTGACTTTGAGAGGCTACACATTCGTCACAATCTGTAGACAACGAAGCTTGCTGCATGAAAATGCGTCGGTGTAACTTACGCAATTGAATTTTTATATTATTATGTACAAATGCACTTTGCCACTGTTTTCGAGAGTCTACATACATATATACATACCGTGGAATATTCATTACTAAGAAGGATATAATAAAAATCCCTAATGAAATTAAAAAGTATGTAGAAAAAGAAAACTCTAAAGTCTCAGTTGGTAAATAGTGATGAAGAATTATAAATGTAATCCATACACCGATTGGTAACAGTAATACAGCAGCAATATCAATGGATCTAACCCAACTCGTTCTCGTTGGCACGTCAGGAACTGTAAATGTATCTACTGGATCATGAAATGCATAATAGTCTAATTGCAATACAGACTGTCCAGTTTTAGGATTTCCCAATAAAACAGGACCTGTACTACCTACATGACGTTCTGGCAATGGAATAAATTTTTTGATTCTAGAATTGGGTACTAAATCAAATTGAAGAATTCCCTTCTTCTCAAATCGCACAGTAGAGCCTAATCGGCCAATAGCAATAGGATTAAAAAATATGCCAAATAGGCTAAGGCACCAGTTGCCTAGGAGGTGGAGAATCGAGTTCAAAATAAACCCACCGGTATCTATATTAGCAGTATCTAACTTAATAGCAAAGGAAGATGAATAGTCATCGAACCACACATCTTCGATGGTAAATTCCACATTAATCACATTCCCCCATTTAGTAATAATGGAGAGAAATACTTGGTTATTCGGCTCAAATTCAAAGGTTACAGAATAGATTAACCAATGATTTCGAAACGCAGCACGGAGCATCCGATTGACCATATCCTCTTCAATATAGAGAATTCTATGATCAAATAGTTCTCGCTCCACAGGTGCAGCCATAAGTGTCGTATCCTGTTCAATAATAGGAGAACGTTCATTTAATGCGTCATCCACCAACGATCGTAACTTGGTGAAGATTTTTGTCATAGTCGCTCCAATTTATGCACACTACACAAGATTTTTATACCTCAAACATTACAATTATACCATAATTTACCCATTTTATCGAGGTATATACAGAGATCTACTAAGGCCTTTCCATCAGCTGCCACTTATACACTGGCCATCGTAAGTCGACAATATGCATAGAATCGCCCTTTCTTAGCAATTAACTCACTAAAGGTTCCATCTTCTACAATACGACCTTTTTCCATAAAGAGAATACGATTCATCAGCTCTAAGCCTTCTAACTGATGTGTAATATATAAAACAGTTTTTTCTTTTGTGAAAGCTAGAATATCATTATGCAGTTTTCGTCTTGTTACTTGGTCTAACCCCTCCAAAGGTTCATCGAGAAGTATAAGTTCAGGATTTCGCAAGAATAATCGAGCTAAAGCAACACGTTGACGTTCACCGCCGCTAAGGCCTACCCCTCCACTGCCTACAATTGTTCGTAAGCCTTTTGGCAACCGGGTAACTACATCAGATAAAACAGCTTGTTCTACAGCACGTTGTACCTCATCCGCACTTGCATGCGGCTTGGCAAGGCGAATATTGTCCTCCAGTGTGGCATGAAAAATATAAGTGTCTTGTGTGATAGATCCCATTAAATTTCGCCAAGAATCAATCGTAACACTCTTTAATTCATTGTGACCTACCGAAATATAGCCAGAGTAATCATATAGCCTTTCTAACAAGGAAAACAATGTGGTTTTACCAGACCCACTAGCACCAACAATAGCAACAGCCTGTCCTTTTGGTATATCTAATGTTAAATCTTCATATATAAGTGATGACTGATCATACCCAAAATTAACATGTTTCAATGATATCGTATCCATAGAATCTAAATCTACACAGCCTGTATCCTTGATTGGCAGAGGTGCATGTTTAATTTGTAACAATCGACGAACTGCTACTAAACTTTCATAACCATGATGAACGGATACAATCATAGGCTGCAGCGCTTCAAACCAAGCTTGAATACCAATGGCACATACTACGACCATAACACTTGCCCAAGGGCCAGTTAATACATTACTTGCTAATAGGGCCGCTAACACAACTACAATCTGTACAATAGCAATAAACATCGTATTTCCTAAATTCATACCTTTAGAAATACGCCACTTATGGTCCTCTACATCATCTATAGATTGCATCATACGTTCCATAACTAGATTTTCATTATGGTAACTAGTGATGTCTTCTAAACTTTCTAATGTATCAGTCAATGTTGACTTGAAGTGACCTTGTACCTGACTGATCATATTTAAGGATGTACGATGATAACGATATATGCCATACGGTAGTACAACACCTGTCATCAGTGCAGCACACCACACAAGCGTTGATAAATGCGCATCTATAGTACCGACACCAAAGGATACCAATATAGTTAATACAATGGCTGCTACAGGAGGAATTAAGGTGCGTAAATAAAAGAATTGCAGTACTTCAATATCCGCCATAATTCGATTGAGCATATCCCCTGCGCCCCATCGTTTAAATATAGCTGGTGCCAATGGTTCTAGATAGGTATAAAACCATACACGCAACCCATACAAACCTTGAAATGCCATTTTATGAGATGTGTACCGCTCAAAATAACGACAAACAGCACGGCTAATACCAAAGAAGCGCACACCTACGATAGCGAGACTCAAGTAAGTGATACCAGGTTGTAATGCAGCCGATGCCAGTAACCAAGAAGATACGCTCAAAAGCCCCACATTCATGAATACGGTCAGAGAAGTGAAAACTAAGGCAAGTACTAAGGACCATCGAGCAGGTTTTAATACGGAAAATAACAATTTCCAACCTTCAATATCACTATACTTAGTTTCATCGGCTTCATATGGGACTTTACTATTACTTAATGCCTCTTGTTGTTGTGGCAATGGATCCTCAAGCTTAGAAACATATGACACATCCTCATCATCCATTACAAACGAACCAGTCCCAGCATCTACTAGCGCCTTAAAATAACCATTCTGTGCCAACAAGGATTCATAGGTTCCCTGCTCAATTATTTCACCTTGACGTAATACATATAACTGAGAGGCCCACTGCATCGTTTGAATACGGTGCCCTACAAGAATAACAATTTTATCCTTCATCAAGCGCTGTAATGCACAACTGATTTGAGCCTCTGTATTCACATCCAAATGGGATGTAACTTCGTCTAAAATAAGAACTTGTCCACCATGTAAAAAAGCACGTGCCAAGGCAATACGTTGTAATTCGCCACCACTAAGTCCCATGCCTCCTTCACCAACGACAAAATCCAAGCCCTTTTCACAAATTACATCATGTAGCTCCGCTAGTTTGGATGCTTCTAAAAGCTCGTCATCACTTACATCTTGTCCAAAGGCAATATTATCTCGTAGCGTACCATGCATAACATGAGGTTTTTGAGACACATACGTAACCTGTGTACGCCACCAATCCATAGAACAAGTTGATAGATCTATATCATTAACATATACACTGTTCGAAGGAGCCTCTAAAAAGGCACCTAATATTCGTGCAATCGTCGATTTACCAGCCCCACTTTCACCAACAAGCATAATCGGTTTATTGCGACATACCTGCAATGTAATATTCTTTATACCATTGCTTGTTTCTGGATAGGTATAATTTAAATTATCTAGGCGTATGGATTCAATTGTCCCTTGAATACGACAATTGCCACCTCGAGGTAATGCAATAGGTGTATTCATAAAAGCATCAAATTTAGCGAGTGCAGTTTTACCAGACATACCGGTGTGAAAAGCAGCTCCTAATTGTCTAAAAGGTGTATAAAACTCTGGAGCCAACAATAATATAAAGAAGGCTGGAAGAAAATCCAAACCGCCATCTAATAGTGTAAGGCCTAAATACACCGCAATGATAGCTGTACTTATTGTGCTAACTAATTCCAAGACGAGGGCAGATAGAAAAGCCACACGCAATACGCGTAAGGTAGAGTCTTTAAATTCATTAGATAGTCGACTAATGACTTGTATTTGTTCCTTTGCACGACCAAACACCTTTAATGTGGTAATGCCTCGCAATACATCTAAAAAATGACCTGATAAGAGACTCATCCGATCCCATTGCTCTTGATTCATCTTTTCCGCTTGTTTACCAATCAAAATCATAAACAATGGAATTAATGGTACTGTACCTATTAAAATAGCCCCGATAATAGGCAATGTATCCATTATGGCAATCCCCATTACTAGTGGGATGATAATCGCATATATCATTTGAGGTATATAGCTCGAAACATAGGCCTCTACTTGTTCTAATCCATCAGTAATGAGATGTATCGTATCACCTTGAGATTCTCCTCGTTGAATACCTAATCTAAATAGATGCGCAAGAGCTTCTTTACGCAAAATAGATTTAACAGAATGGCCCAAACTAGACGATACATGTTCCTGTATATAAGAAAAAACTAAACGTAATATAATGAATACCGCAAGCCATGTAATTGTATTAGATTCATCCAACACAGTATGATCAAGAAAAACCAAATTATGTATTAATGTGGCAAAAAACCAAGCTTGTCCTACTATAGAAAGACTTTGTAAAATACTAGACATAATCAGTGCCAATAATACGAGCCTTTTACTTTTAATGACGCGAAGCGCCGTTTTCTGTATCATATCTAACCCCCTTTAAATCTAATTTTATCAATATTACATTCATCTTACCATAAAAATGAGGCGTGCCGCTACAGCACGCCTCACAAAAGGGCTCAAACTTTCACAATCGTTGAAAGTACCTATATTAATAATGTAAGTCTTTTTCTGTTACACGATGACGGAATGTCCAGTATACCCAAATTTGATATGCTAATACGATTGGTACAAATACCACTGCAACCGCAGTCATCAATGCCAAGGTATATTCAGAAGAAGATGCATTTGTAATGGTCAAGCTCCACGCTGGGTTCAAAGAAGATACCATAATACGAGGGAATAGACCTGCAAAATATGTAGCCGTAATCAAAATAACGGAAAGAGAGCTAAATACAAAGCCCCATTTTGTATTGCGCGTACGTGCTGCAGCCCAAGAAATAAGGAAGCAAACAACAGCTAAGGCACAGAAAATAGTAGCTAAGATAGAGCTGTACAAATCAGTGCATACATAGGATGCAATAATCAACGCAATCACACCGATTGCAGTAGGTACACCTGTAACGAGAGATGCTGCACGTGCACGTTCAGAGATAGGACCTGCTGTTTTAATAGATGTAAACAAACCACCATGGTATGTAAACACTAAAACGAAAGCAACACCACATAATACAGTGTAAGGGCTAAGTAAATCCCAGAATGTACCAACATATGTCATCGTTTCATCAATAGGTGTACCTTGGATCAAGTTACCTACTGTTACGCCCCACAATAAGGCAGGAACGATAGAACCGATGAAAATACAATAGTCAAATACTTTACGCCATGTGCGATTTGCACTTTTAGAACGGAATTCAAAAGCAACGCCACGCATGATAAGTACAGCAAGCATTAAGAACAATGCCATGTAGAAACCACTAAACAATGTAGCATATACATGAGGGAAGGATGCGAATAACGCACCACCAGCAGTGATCATCCATACTTCATTACCATCCCAAATAGGACCTAACGCATTAATCATTTGACGACGTTCAACGTCAGTTTTACCAATGACTGGTAGAAGAATACCTGTGCCATAGTCGAAGCCTTCTAAGAAGAAGAAACCTGCAAACAATACACAAAGCAAGATGAACCAGATCACATTAAGGTTATTCATAATTAGTTCCATAATCTTGCCTCCTCTTTTTCTTCTACATGGTAAATTGTTTGCCCATCAGGACCTTTTTTAATGTGTTCTACAGCTAAATACAATGCAGCAATAGCAGCCAAGATGTAAATAACTGTAAAACCAATGATAGTAGTCATGATTTCAGGAGCTGTAACGGATTTAGAAGCACCATTAGCAGTCAATTGAAGGCCATATACAAGCCATGGTTGACGACCTGCTTCTGCAACAAACCAACCAGTGGATTGAGCGATGTAAGGTAATGGTAACATCCAGAAAATAATTTTCAAGAATGTTTTATTCTCTACGAGTTTACCTTTAGCATTTAATACCAAGCCGATGAAAGCAACTAATAACATAATGGAGCCAGCAGCTACCATGATGCGGAATGTCCAGAAAATACCAGGAACATCTGGAATGTAATTACCAGGGCCATATTGAGCTTCAGATTTAGCTTGTAAATCTTTAATACCTTCTACCTTACCAGATGTAAAGGAGTTTTGTGTTAAGAAGGATAAGCCGCCAGGGATTTCAATGGCACCTGTATTTTGTTGTGCTTTTGTATCGATATTAGCTACCAAAGAGAATGGAGCTGGATCTTGAGTTTCCCAAAGAGCTTCCATAGCTGCCATTTTCATAGGCTGTTCTTTAGTAATATACTGGCCTTGATGATGACCTGCAAAAGCACCTAATGTACCAGCAATTAAGGTAATTACCATACCCCATTTTACAGAGGTTTTATAGAAATCAACATTGCTCTTACGAATCAAGTGCCATGCGCTGATAGCCATAATGATGACACCTGCTGTCATGGAACCATTTAATACAATATGAGCAAATTGGCCAGGTACATAACCATTAGATACGATGGTTGCGAAGTTTTCCATTTCCGCACGACCATTGCGAATTACATAGCCTACAGGATGTTGCATAAAAGAGTTTGCTACAAGGATCCAGAATGCGGATAAATTTGTACCTAATGCAACTAGTGTTGCCACAGCAGCATGTGCTTTATTAGATAAGCGACCCCAACCAAAGATCCAAACGCCCATAAATGTAGATTCCAAGAAAAATGCCATTAATGCTTCAAGGGCAAGTGGGGCACCAAAAATATCACCCATAAAACGAGAATATTCAGCCCAGTTCATACCGAAATGGAACTCTTGAACGATACCTGTTACAACACCCATGGCAAAGTTAATTAAGAATAATTTACCCCAGAATTTTGCCATTTTTTGGTAAACTTCTTTACCGGTGCTTACAAAGGTCCATTCTAAAATGGCTACAATAACCGTCATCCCCAATGTAAACGGTACAAATAGCCAGTGATAGATAGATGTTAGCGCGAACTGTAAACGTGCTAAATCCAGTGCTTCAAACATGTCTTTTCCTCCTTAGAATTGACTCAAAAATACACACTTGATGAATGTCTTACATCGTTACGCATGAGATACACAAGGATTCATGGTCTCTAAAATCTCTTTTTCGCGCACAGCTAATTTATCGAAAGTCACACTTTCCATCTGTCTTACAAGTTCAGCTTGTACAACAGACATAGCTTCATTAACTGCACATTGGCCCATACATGCTTTTGAGCAAGAACCGACATCATACAAACAACGCTGTAAATACGTATCCCCCTCAACGGCTCTAATCACATCGAGCATGGAAATATCTTTGGGCTCACGATTTAATGCAAATCCACCATCC
This sequence comes from Veillonella sp. HPA0037, assembly GCF_000411535.1. Classification (NCBI taxonomy): domain Bacteria; kingdom Bacillati; phylum Bacillota; class Negativicutes; order Veillonellales; family Veillonellaceae; genus Veillonella; species Veillonella sp. HPA0037. The sequence goes on along the minus strand of NZ_KE150483.1, from coordinate 1,931,321 downwards.
ACCCCGCGGAAGGATTTCATGATTCCTGCGGCAATAAGGCTGCGCATTATCTTAAGCAAAAAACGTTCTGGAATCATCTCTTGCTCAGCCAATACACCGCCTGTTACCTTCTGACCAGATGGTAACATCGCCATGTGCAAAATCATGCGAAACGCATAGTCCGTGGCTTGATTTAATTTCATAAGCACTCCTTTTCCAATAACAACGTCTACGTATTACTACATTTAGTATAAACGATATAAAACAATACTGCAATGGTATTGTTTTATAAAACTGTAAATAATATCACAAAAAAGGACTATTAGTAAGATACTAATAGTCCTTCTCATTTATTATATGTAGTTCTAAAAGAATTAGCCAAATAGAAGATGTCCTACTTCATAAGCAATGGCAGCTACTATACCCGATAGTGGAATCGTTACGAACCACGCCATAACCATAGAACGTGCTACGCCCCAGTTTACTGCTTTAATACGCTTAGAAGCACCTACCCCCAACAAAGAACCACTCACAACATGTGTGGTACTTACAGGTAAATGCAAGAATGTAGCAGTAAAAATAGTAATAGCAGAGTTTAAATCGGCTGCAAAACCATTAATGGTTTCTAATTTAAAGATTTTTGTCCCCATGGTGGAAATAATTTTCCAACCACCAACAGCCGTACCACAAGCCATCGCAGTCGCACAGCACAACTTAACCCACAATGGAACATCTAAGGTATCAATATAACCACCGCTAAGTAAGGTCAATGTAATAATCCCCATCGCCTTTTGTGCGTCATTAGAACCATGTGAAAAAGCCATCATAACGGCCGATACGATTTGCATGGATCTAAATCTATCATTTAAAACAATAGGAGAAAATCTACCAAAGAGGAGTAGCAACAATTTCATGATGATATAGCCACCAACCATTGCTACTAGTGGTGATAAGATGAGAGAAAAGAAAATCTTTAAAATCCCTGATTCATTTAAAGCATCAAAACCTACTGACCAGCCTACGGCACCAATGATACCACCAATTAGTGCATGGGATGATGAACTAGGGATTCCCCAGTACCAAGTCAGTAAATTCCATACGATGGCCCCGATAAGGGCTGCTGAAATGATACCACTATTGATAAGAGATGGAGACATAACAATATCACCACCGATTGTCTTCGCAACCCCAGTACTTACCATAGCACCCAAAAAATTAAGTGCCGCCGTCATCATGATTGCTTTTTTAGGTTCAATAGCACGGGTTGAAACAGATGTGGCAATCGCATTAGCCGTATCGTGGAAGCCATTGATGTAGTCAAATGCTAGGGCTAATAATACGACTAGCCAAACTAAGTAATGTGACTCAAGCATACTTCAATACTACCCGGCGGAATGTACCAACCAAATCTTCGCAACCATCGATTACATCCTCCATGGAGCTTAAGATTTCCTTCCATTTGATAATTTCAACTGGATCTGTACATTCTGTAAATAATTTCGCCATTTCTTCATGGTAAATATTATCTGCTTCAGATTCAAGTTTCAACACTTGATGTACACGACCTTCTACCTTCACATGATCCTTTTTAAGGCTACCCATATAACCGATAGATTTATTGATATGTTTAACACATTTTACGACGATTTCACTCATGCGAATGGCACCATCACTAGGTTTACCTACATGATACATAACCATTTTATCCATGATTTCTTTGATATTATCAAGTGTTGTATCTAATTGATCAATCAACAGTTGGATATCTTCACGGTCCATCGGTGTAATGAATGTTTTACGCAAGCGATCAACTGTTTCATTAACTAATTCATCCGCAGCTTTTTCCTTTGTATCAATTTCCAAAAATGCTTCTTCTTTAGAAACTTCGCCTTTGAAAACGCGTTCCATCATTTCCGCACTTTCATAGGTAAGTTCAGCATGATTTTCTAAAATACTAAAAAACTTTTCTTCTTTTCCTTTTAATTTAAAAGCCATGGAGATCCTCCTGATACAGTACTGTTAGCTTCTATAATTACAATACAATTATAGCATAGTAAATCAGTGCGTGCCTATCTATTTATTGACTTCTCGCACCAAATGAGGCATTTCTGGAATAATTAATTTACTCATGCCAAGAGTAACGGCTCCCACCGAACCAGGAATAGAAAAAATTAATGTATTCGAATTTACACCTGCCTCAGCACGAGATGCAATAGCTTTGGTACCAATATCCTCCGTAAAAGAAAGATATCTAAAAATTTCACCAAATCCAGGTATAGCCTTTTCAATAATAGAATCCACGGCTTCAATGGTCACATCACGCATGGCAATACCGGTGCCACCTGTAGAAATGACCACATCTATTGATTCATCATTACACCAAGGAATAATGGCATTACGGATTTCATCGTAATCATCGATGACAATCTTTCGAGCTACTACATTATGATTAGCAGCTTCTAATAATTCTTGAACCTTGTTTCCGCCTTTATCAGTTTCCATAGTCCGTGTATCAGAAACTGTTAGGACAGCGACATTGAGAGGTCGATGTAAAACTTCTTGAGACATATATCCTCCTAAAACAATGGTATCAAACCAGCCAATTTTGTAAATCCATTATCCCGTAATGTATCTCGTAATTGCCATGTATAAGTAATAAATGGCGCGCAGTGCAAACGCATCAAGAATGATAAATACGGTGTATCACCTTGGAATATGGCCAATCTTGGCAACGCATATAAATTTTGACCTGGTTTAACCGTCCCCGGTGTGACTGTGAAAGCCATCTTATACCCGCTTTCACTAGTAATGCGTTGAATTTCGGCATTATTGAAACCACCAGGATACGCTAAGTAATCGATGGGTTTTCCCATGAAAGCCTGTAATGTATCCTTACCACCTTTGATTTCATTATCAAGTTTAGAAGGATCAATGCGCGTTAAAATACTATGATGATTAGTATGACCTTCTACAATAAACTTATGAGCGTCCATAGTTTTTAATTCATTGATAGACATAAAACGTTTTGTATTAACAGCATCACTAATCATAAATATGGTTGCTTGCATATCATAGGATTCTAAGATAGGCAAAACATCCTCATAGTTGTCGATATAACCATCATCGAAGGTAAGAACTATCGGTTTATCGGGGAGTTCCTTGCCTTCTGTCACATACGCATATAAATCATCGAGGCTAATCGTATGATACCCTTCGTTATGTAAGTACTCCATCTGTTTCTTAAACTGTGCCACATCAAGTGTCAGTGCAGAATGATACTTATCATTAACTTGATGATAATTTAAAACGGGAACACCATAAATCTTATAATGTGATGATAAACACCACATACTTCCTAATGCTATGAATAGTAATGCAATACAAATAATGATCGTATATACTATACGTTTACCTATTGTTATTAACATGATTAAGAACCTTCTTACAATATAAAATTATAACTTCATACTATTCGAGGATAACATAACCGCTCTTTTGTTTCAATGAAAAACCCCTCATATGTCATTCTAAATTCATATAAATAACCTATAAGGGGATGCATTAATCATGTAACTATCTCTATATGCTTAATCAGCGACTTCCTATCACTCCTCACTGTGGATTTCTCATCGCTGCTTTGCAGCTGGAGAAATCTTACGTTCGGATGAAGGTGATGTGTGGCTCCCATACGTCGCTACGCTCCTCTGTTAGCTCACACCCTACCTTTCCCAGGTGCCCTGGTCGGACTCTACATGTAAGTATATATAATAAAAAAGGCTAACCATACGGTTAGCCTTTTTAGCTTAATCAGCGACTTCCTATCCTCCCAGGCCGTCTCCAGCCAAGTACTTTCGGCGTTTACGAGCTTAACTACTGTGTTCGAGATGGGAACAGGTGGACCCTCGTAGCTATCGCCACTGAATCTGTCAGAGTTTGTACTCTGAAAACCACATAGAAGGTATATATATTTGTTGCACATTTCCGCTTATTGTATTAAGTAAAGCCCTCGATCTATTAGTACCAGTCAGCTCCAAACCTCACGGCTCTTCCACACCTGGCCTATCAACCATGTCGTCTACATGGGATCTTACTAGCTTATGCTATGAGAAACCTCATCTCAAGGCTGGTTTCACGCTTAGATGCTTTCAGCGTTTATCCGTCCCGAACGTAGCTACCCAACTGTACCCTTGGCAGGATAATTGGTACACCAGCGGTTCGTCCACTCCGGTCCTCTCGTACTAGGAGCAGCCCCCTTCAAGTTTCTTGCGCCCGCGATGGATAGGGACCGAACTGTCTCACGACGTTCTGAACCCAGCTCACGTACCACTTTAATCGGCGAACAGCCGAACCCTTGGGACCTACTTCAGCCCCAGGATGTGATGAGCCGACATCGAGGTGCCAAACCTCCCCGTCGATATGGACTCTTGGGAGAGATTAGCCTGTTATCCCCAGGGTAGCTTTTATCCGTTGAGCGATGGCCCTTCCACTCGGCACCACCGGATCACTAAGCCCGACTTTCGTCCCTGCTCGACCTGTCCGTCTCGCAGTCAAGCTCCCTTCTGCCTTTACACTCTTCGAGCGATTTCCGTCCGCTCTGAGGGAACCTTTGGGCGCCTCCGTTACTCTTTAGGAGGCGACCGCCCCAGTCAAACTGCCCGCCTAAGACTGTCCAGCCGGTTGTTAATCGGCCTGTTAGAAATCAATTAATCAAAGGGTGGTATCCCAACAACGACTCCTCTAAGACTGGCGCCCTAGATTCTAAGTCTCCCACCTATCCTGTACATTCATTAACTAAGTTCAATCTTAGGTTGCAGTAAAGCTCCATGGGGTCTTTCTGTCCAGTCGCGGGTAACCTGCATCTTCACAGGTACTTCAATTTCACCGGGTCCCTCGTTGAGACAGTGCGCAAGTCGTTACACCTTTCGTGCGGGTCGGAACTTACCCGACAAGGAATTTCGCTACCTTAGGACCGTTATAGTTACGGCCGCCGTTTACTGGGGCTTCAATTCAGAGCTTCGACCGAAGTCTAACCCCTCCTCTTAACCTTCCAGCACCGGGCAGGTGTCAGCACCTATACATCAGCTTTCGCTTTAGCAGGCACCTGTGTTTGTGGTAAACAGTCGCTTGCGCCTCTCTTGTGCCACTCATTCATGCTCCACGCGTTACTGCCCTTCACACTACATGAGTCCTCCTTTTCCCGAAGTTACGGAGGCATTTTGCCGAGTTCCTTAACGAGGGTTTTCCCGCGCACCTTAGGATTCTCTCCCCGCCTACCTGTGTCGGTTTTGGTACGGGCGATGTGTCTCTACCTAGAAGCTTTTCTCGACAGTGTAGGATCAATCACTTCGCTGTAAACAGCTCGTCATCACATCTCAGCTTTTAGAGTTACGGATTTGCCTATAACTCAACCTACATGCTTAAACACGCACTTCCAATCGCGTGCTGACCTACCTTACTGTGTCACTCCTTCGATCAAACGATTCACACCGGTACAGGAATTTCAACCTGTTGTCCATCGCCTACGCTTTTCCGCCTCGGCTTAGGTCCCGACTTACCCTGAGACGACGATCGTTGCTCAGGAACCCTTAGGCTTTCGGTGGAATGGATTCTCACCATTCTTTTCGCTACTCATACCGACATTCTCACTTCTCACCAGTCCACAACTCCTTACGGTACTGCTTCAATCCGATGAGAACGCTCCCCTACCCATATACATTGCTGCATATGACACGACTTCGGTTTCATACTTTAGCCCCGGACATTTTCGGCGCAGAGTCTCTCGACCAGTGAGCTATTACGCACTCTTTAAATGGTGGCTGCTTCTAAGCCAACATCCTGGTTGTTTTGGAAATTCCACATCCTTCGCCACTTAGTATGACATTGGGGACCTTAGTCGGTGTTCTGGGCTGTTTCCCTCTTGACAATGGACCTTATCATTCACTGTCTGACTCCCGAGTATAAGTATAGCCATTCGTAGTTTGACTAGGTTCGGTAACCGGTATGGCCCCTAGCCCGATCAGTGCTCTACCGCCTATACTCTCAACCTCGAGGCTAGCCCTAAAGCTATTTCGGGGAGAACCAGCTATCTCCGTGTTCGATTGGCATTTCACCCCTATCCACAACTCATCCCAAAGCTTTTCAACGCTCACGAGTTCGGTCCTCCACACAATTTTACCTGTGCTTCAACCTGGCCATGGATAGATCACTACGGTTTCGGGTCTACTATCACTAACTGAACGCCCTGTTCAGACTCGCTTTCGCTGCGGCTCCATGTTTTCCACTTAACCTCGCTAGCAACAGTAACTCGTCGGTTCATTCTTCAATAGGCACGCCGTCGTCCTGATATATATACAGACTTCGACTGTTTGTAGACATACGGTTTCAGGTTCTCTTTCACTCCCCGCCAGGGGTTCTTTTCACCTTTCCCTCACGGTACTATGCGCTATCGGTCGATATCAGTATTTTGGCTTGGAGGGTGGTCCCCCCTGCTTCCCACAAGGTTTCACGTGTCTCGTGGTACTCTGGATACAGTCCCATGTATGCAAGGTTTCGATTACAGGGCTTTCACCTTCTACGGCTGAGCTTTCCAACTCTATTCTTCTACCTCATTTACACTTGATGACTGTCCTCAACCCCGGTGCGGTTGCCCGCTCCGGTTTGGCCTCTTTCCCGTTCGCTCGCCGCTACTAAGAAAATCTCGTTTGATTACTCTTCCTCTGGGTAATTAGATGTTTCAGTTCCCCAGGTGCCCTCCTCATACTCAAAGGTATGGGTGACAGTGCATAACCACTGCCGGGTTCCCCCATTCGGAAATCTACGGGTCAAAGGTTGCTTGCACCTCTCCGTAGCTTATCGCAGCTTACCGCGTCCTTCTTCGGCTGATATCGCCAAGGCATCCGCCGTACGCCCTTAAAATCTTTACTTATTTTGCGCCATAATTTGCGACTATCTTCGTTGTACTGCATTCAGCTCATCTTGCGTATACAAATACGCGGCGATTTCGCTTCATTGGTACGCCTCGATATTCATCAAATTCTGACGAAAATCAATTTGATTTTATGACATGCATTAGATACATTGTCGTTTATTTTGTAGCCGTACATTTTCATGTACGTCACCAATAAGTCAGAGAATTATTTCCTATGTGCTCGGGTCAACCTACTTAGAAATTCTAAGAGATGACCTTACAAATATATAATAATTATCTTCTATGCAGTTTTCAAAGAACAAATCTGCTGATGTATAAATCAGCTTATGTAGTTTAGCACTTAACATCATAGATGTCAAATACTAAATGGTGGAGACGAGGAGATTCGAACTCCTGACCCCCTGCTTGCAAGGCAGGTGCTCTCCCAACTGAGCTACGCCCCCATGAGTGGTTACGCTTTAGTCTCGATAATCCATTCCGAAGAATCCGTTATCTTTTTAAAGTTATACCTATGTTTAGCTCTTTTGTCTGTACTCTACACAATGTGTATTTCAAGTAATATGAGCCAACTGGTGGGCCTAGGTGGACTCGAACCACCGACCTCACGCTTATCAGGCGTGCGCTCTAACCAGCTGAGCTATAGGCCCATATCTGTAGAATTGAGAGTCTTTACAGATCTCTCAAAACCGAACAATGTTAGGCGGCCAAAGTGTCGACCTAAGTGACATCCAAGCTCTTGGCCTAGTGTATGTCTCCCTAGAAAGGAGGTGATCCAGCCGCACCTTCCGATACGGCTACCTTGTTACGACTTCACCCCAATCATCGACTTTACCTTAGACGGCTGGCTCCCGAAGGTTACCCCACCGGCTTTGGGCACTTCCGACTTTCGTGGTGTGACGGGCGGTGTGTACAAGGCCCGGGAACGTATTCACCGCAGTATGCTGACCTGCGATTACTAGCGATTCCGACTTCACGTAGGCGAGTTGCAGCCTACGATCCGAACTGAGAGAGTGTTTCTCGGGTTTGCTCCACCTCGCGGTTTCGCTTCCGTCTATTAACTCCCATTGTAGTACGTGTGTAGCCCAGGTCATAAGGGGCATGATGATTTGACGTCATCCCCGCCTTCCTCCGCATTGTCTGCGGCAGTCTCTCATGAGTTCCCACCCGAAGTGCTGGCAACATAAGATAGGGGTTGCGCTCGTTGCGGGACTTAACCCAACATCTCACGACACGAGCTGACGACAACCGTGCACCACCTGTTTTCTGGCTTCCGAAGAAGAGGAACCATCTCTGGTTCTGTCCATCAATGTCAAGACCTGGTAAGGTTCTTCGCGTTGCGTCGAATTAAACCACATACTCCACCGCTTGTGCGGGCCCCCGTCAATTCCTTTGAGTTTCAACCTTGCGGTCGTACTCCCCAGGCGGGGTACTTATTGCGTTAACTCCGGCACAGAAGGGGTCGATACCTCCTACACCTAGTACCCATCGTTTACGGCCAGGACTACCGGGGTATCTAATCCCGTTCGCTCCCCTGGCTTTCGCGCCTCAGCGTCAGTTTTCGTCCAGAAAGTCGCCTTCGCCACTGGTGTTCTTCCTAATATCTACGCATTTCACCGCTACACTAGGAATTCCACTTTCCTCTCCGATACTCTAGATTGGCAGTTTCCATCCCATCACGGGGTTAAGCCCCGAACTTTTAAGACAGACTGACCAATCCGCCTGCGCGCGCTTTACGCCCAATAATTCCGGACAACGCTTGCCACCTACGTATTACCGCGGCTGCTGGCACGTAGTTAGCCGTGGCTTTCTATTCCGGTACCGTCAAATCCTCGCACTATTCGCACAAGAACCATTCGTCCCGATTAACAGAGCTTTACAACCCGAAGGCCGTCATCACTCACGCGGCGTTGCTCCGTCAGACTTTCGTCCATTGCGGAATATTCCCCACTGCTGCCTCCCGTAGGAGTCTGGGCCGTGTCTCAGTCCCAATGTGGCCGTTCATCCTCTCAGACCGGCTACTGATCATCGCCTTGGTGGGCCGTTACCCCTCCAACTAGCTAATCAGACGCAATCCCCTCCTTCAGTGATAGCTTATAAATAGAGGCCACCTTTCATCCAGTCTCGATGCCGAGATTGGATCGTATGCGGTATTAGCAGTCGTTTCCAACTGTTGTCCCCCTCTGAAGGGTAGGTTGATTACGCGTTACTCACCCGTTCGCCACTAAGATTGATAGAAGCAAGCTTCCATCGCTCTTCGTTCGACTTGCATGTGTTAAGCACGCCGCCAGCGTTCGTCCTGAGCCAGGATCAAACTCTCCAAGATATCTTGAAGCTATTTGAATAGCTCATTGTTTGTTGTCGTTACATTTAAGTAACTTTGAATTATGGTTGGTTTTGACTTTGTCAAAACCCGCACTCTGGCATATGTTCAATCATATGATTGATTACCTATCATTGTTCAGTTTTCAAAGATCTGTACATTAGAAGTTTTAACGTTCTAACGACTTTTTAAAGTATATCAGTCATCTCATAAAACGTCAACCACTTTTTAAGAAATTTTGTTTTATTTTTGACCACTTGTGTCTCCACAATATACTTAGCATCATAACCAAATTCTCTAAAATTAGAGATAGAAAACTCACAAACTTTCGTTTGTGAGTTTTATTTGGTGGCTCATCCGCGACTCGAACGCGGGACACCCTGATTAAAAGTCAGGTGCTCTACCAACTGAGCTAATGAACCATGTTGGCAGGGGTGGCTGGGATCGAACCAGCGCATAACGGAGTCAAAGTCCGTTGCCTTACCACTTGGCGACACCCCTACAATGATTACGATGTGTAGGTTATGGGGTGAGTAGTGGGGATCGAACCCACGCGTAACGGAGCCACAATCCGCCGTGTTAACCGCTTCACCATACCCACCACCTTGTAGGTATCGAAGACACTGTCTTCGTAACAAAGAGAATTATATCTGTTTTAGAAGTTTGTGTCAACAACTTTTTCTAATTTCATTTAACTTTCAGTTTTGAAATTAACAAGCCATATACTTCTAATATAAAACCTTTTCACATCCTAATAAAAAGGAAGTACCACCGTTAAAATATTTCTTAACGAATGGTGCTTCCCTATTATACATATAAATTATTTATTTGGCAAATAGTTTTTTACAAAATTTGGTAATGCAAACGCAGCCTTTTGAATATCCTTGTTATAGTACTTAGTTTCAAAGTTTTGTTCACGATTTAGTTCCCATGTTAATGGGTCGTATTTTTTAGATCCAACCGTAAAGCAATGCATCCCGGCCGGATAGATTGGAATGTATGCGGTGTACAAACGAGCGATTGGGAAATGATTGTTTACATAACCAAACACCTTCTCAACGAGCGGTTGATGAAGCATAGGAGATTCAGTTTGTTGTACAAATAGACCATCTGCTTTTAGAGCTTTCAACGTATTCTTATAAAACTCTTCCGTAAATAATCCTTCACCAGGACCAATTGGATCAGAGCAATCTACAATAATAACGTCATAGTAATCTTCAGCCTCTGCCATAAAGCCAATACCGTCACCAATCTTTACTGTTAACTTAGGATTGTTTTCAATCATAGCCTTAGAAATAGTAGGTAGGTATTGTTTTGCCAATTCTACAACTTTACCATCAATCTCAACCATGGTAACTTCTTTAACGCAATCATGGCGTACGCATTCTCTAGCTACACCGCCATCACCGCCACCGATAATCAGTACCCGTTCTGGATTTGGATGCAAAAACAATGGTACATGAGCAATCATTTCATGGTAGATAAACTCCTCCCGTTCAGAAGTTTGGAATACACCATCTAATGCAAGCATCATGCCATATTCTTTAGACTTAAATACTTCAATTTTTTGAAATTCAGATTCACCAGAATAAAGTACCTCTTCTGCTTCAGCACTGAGACGTAAATGAGGCGTTTGCTCTTCTGTAATCCATTGACTCATAATAACCTCCTATATAGGTAGAGCGATAGCTTTCACCATCGCTCTCATAATACTAATATTATTTCTTAGTTATATAACAGAATCCACCGCCAAGGATGGTATCTTGCAACCAATGAACTAGTGAGAAATCACGGATTTCCCCTTCATCAAAAATACCGCAACGAATATCATCACCATCCATGAACATCTTATAAATAGGCACCCAATGCCATGTATAGAGCGCAGGTTCTTTACCTTTATGGCGATTTAAGAACGCTACAGGAACATCCTGTGATAATGCATCGTGAATAAACTGCGCCGCCGCCTCTACTTCTACGCGGGATGCAGAAAAGGGAGATACATTAAGCATGTGTACCTCATAAGGCAAATTCTTATCATCAAACAAACGTCTAAGGCCGCGTTCCATCCATTGCGTTTTATAAACGCCACCACCAAATCTTGGTTTTACATAGTTCCACACGACATTCATACGTTCTAATGCTAATGTATGATTTGCCGTAGTAGACACATCTAATAGGCCATCTCGAAATTCAGAATAACTCAATACCTGTGTAGCCGATGTAGGGCCACAACCAGACAAACGTTGCCATTCATCATCAAACCATTCTTGATCATAGCCGTGTGATATAGACCCATTTACATCGATATCAAGCCACTCCGGATGTTTAACAGATACATCATTCATGAGATTAACCTTCGATTACTTCCACTGTTTCCATGATATCGCCTTGATGGATACCATCAACTACATCCATGCCTTCGATTACTTTACCAAACACAGTATGTACACCATCTAAATGAGGTTGTGGTTCGTATACGATAAAGAATTGGCTACCGCCAGTATTAGGACCACGGTGAGCCATAGACAATGCACCACGTTCGTGTTTGTGTGGGTTACCAATTAATTCGTCTTTAATTGTGTAACCAGGACCACCTGTACCATTGCCATTAGGGCAACCACCTTGAGCTACGAAGCCAGGAATTACACGGTGGAAACGAAGACCATTGTAGAAACCTTTATTGATCAAATCAATGAAGTTTTGTACTGTGCCAGGAGCTTCTTTATCAAATAATTCAATTACAATATCGCCGCCGTCAGCCATATGGATTTTTGCTTTTTTCATTGTTCAGGTACCTCCAAAATTGTACGCAACACATGGGCTGCTAATATAAAACCTGCCACTGGTGGCACAAAACTACATGTACCAGGGCTTGTTGCTTCCCCACGGAACTGTGGCTTTGTTGGTTTTTCTGTAGAAAATAAAACTAATTGTTTTTTTATGCCCCGTTTTTTTAACTCCCGACGCATAACGCGCGCAAGAGGACATGTATGAGACTTATTGATATCAGCAATCATAAGTTTTTCCGGGTAAAAGCGATTACCGCCGCCCATACAAGAAATAACGGGGATACTTTCACGTTGACAAACCTCAATAATATTCAGTTTTGCCGTTACCATATCAATAGCATCGATAACATAATCAACGTGCAAACTTTGAATGAATCCAGGGTAACTTTCCTCAGTATACATAATATCATGAGTTTCTATCACCACATCCGGATTAATAGAAAGAGCTCGCGCCTTCGCTACCTCTACCTTACGCTCACCAATCGTGTCGTGAGTTGTAATCATTTGGCGGTTCAAATTACTAGGTGCTATAGAGTCTCCATCGATAAGAACGATCCGCCCAACCCCTGCACGTACTAGAGCCTCAAGAGCTCCACCGCCTACACCACCGGCACCAAAGAGAGCCACAGATGTATTCTTTAAGGTTTGGATTTTATCTGGTCCAACTAACCATTCTAAACGAGTTAACATATATTCCATTAATATTTACCCGCCGGAATGATTTCTGTCCAATATCCATCAGGATCAGCGATAAAATAAATACCCATGTCGGCATTTTCATAGGCTACAACACCCATCTCTTTATGTTTTTTTAGAGCTGCTTCGTAGTCATCTACATAAAATGCCAAGTGGAATTCATTATCCCCTAAATTATAAGGGCGATTCCAATCGCGCAACCATGTAAGTTCTAATTCATGCGCCGTATATGGACTTTTTAAATATACAAGGGTAAAAGCACCGCTTGGATCTTCCAAGCGGCGAGATTCCTCAAGTAATAAAGCCTCTTTATAGAAAGCTAAACTTTTATCAAGATCCTTAACATTTATATTATTGTGAGCAAATGAAAATTTCATAGGACCTCCTTAATTAATTCCAATATATTTTTGTAGGAATTCTCCTCTTTTAATAGTATCACATTTGGCAATTCTATAGCTAGTTAATCACAAATTTTGCTGTACTGCCATCATCACCACGTGTGACCTCTAAGTGGGCAGGTATCCGCGTCTTTAATTCAGGTACATGGGAGATCATGCCGATAAGGCGCCCCGATGATTGTAGTTGTACCAATGTTTCCATAGCGAGCTCCAATGTATCAGGGTCAAGTGTACCAAACCCTTCATCAATGAACATCGTATCCATATGAATACCTCCGGCATAACTTTGAATCACATCGGCAAGACCTAAGGCAAGTGCCATAGAGGCCAAGAATGTTTCTCCCCCTGACAAGGTATTCGCAGGTCTAGATTGTCCTGTGAAAGCGTCCATTACGGCCAAATCAAGGCCTTGCTTACCACGGCCGCCACCGGTATAGTCTGAACGCTCCAAAGAGTAACGGCTACGGCTCATCTTTTGAAGACGTAAATTAGCTGCATAAACAACCTCATCTAAAATGGCCCCCAATACATAGCGCTCAAAGGTGACATTTTTAAAACCTTGTTCCCCTCCATTAGCGAGATCATTTAATCGACTTAAGAAGGCTACCTTCTCTCGGGCCTCACCCATAGCCGATTCAATTTCCTCTAATGAAGCAAGTGTAGTTTCTATATGCTGTGTTTCTTTATCCCAAGCCGCTAAATGGCCCACCAATGTATCACGACGTTCTACCGCTGCATCATATACTTCATCCGAAACAGTATCGCTAGGTTTAACCACAGCCTCCGTAGTCTTTAGTGCCGCATCATATACAGCTTGTGCTGTACTAAAGGCCTCTTCCAAGTCATATAACTTAGATTTAAAATCCTCTAACGCATTAAAGTCACTCAATGCTTCTACAAAATCAATTTCACTTAACGATATAGATTGTAATGACTGTATATATTCCCCATGGAGAAAATCAAGATTCTTTTGTTCTTCTTTTACTTGAGAAGATAAGATTTCTAGTCGACCTCGTTTAGCACTTAGCTGCCCTCGAGCCTCCTCTAATTGTTTTGTAGTCACTGTTAACTGCGCATCATACTCTTTAATTTCTGATGCTAAGAATGTCACTTGCTTACGCCACAACTCTATATCCGTAGTAGGCAACGACTCTGATAAGGAATCTATTTTTGCTTGTACAGAACTGATACTAATCTCTAGTTCATGCAATGCTTTAAGCAATTCATTATGCGCAAGTTCTGATTTATCCAACGTATCCTTAGCGGTGCTTAACCTACGCTCCGCATCAGAAATAGTCTTGCCTAGCTGTTCAGATTCACCACGTAACGTTTTGAATCGTTCCATTTGAGATAACAGAACTTGTTGAAGCGATACAAAGTTTTCCTTAGAAAAACCATCTATAGAGGACTGAAGAATCGAAACTTGTGCGTCCATATGGTTAGATAATTCATGCATCCGCCCCACTAACGCATCCCTTTGACCAACTTCATTTGCTTGTTGTTGTAACGCTTTATCACGAATACCTCGAGCAGCTTCAACCTCATCCTTAGTAGGATATAATTCTGGCTTAGTTGCTAAATGAGGATGTTCTATAGATCCACATACTGGGCAAGGCTCATCTTCTTTCACGAAAGGAACCAGTTCATACGCGCGCCCTTCTTGCATTAAATGCTCTAGTCGCTCTAACTGTACCTTCGCCTCTTTCACTGTTTTATCAAGAGCTGCTAAGGTCTCATCCTTAATGTCGATTTCTTTTTGAACCTGACTAATTTCTTCTACCAACTCAGAATATCTGTGCACATGATTAAGCTGTTCTTGAATAACAGGAACCTGCTCCAGTAATGTACTATTCTCTTGTAAGCGTTTACGTAACCCCTCAACATCTACTTCTATCTGTTTGATGAGCTGGCGTTGTATCTCTAGGTCCGCTTCACTTTTTTTACTATCCAATTGTTTTACATTACCACGTAGTGTAAACATCTTTTTTTTCAACAATTCTAACTCATCAAACTTTTCAGACTGTTGTTGGAGTTGAGCCAAAGTAGTCCTCTTAGATTGTATCGTTTCAGCTTGAGATTCTAACGCTTCATGAACCTCTATACAGTTAGTCTCATGTTGAGTAGCAGTGTCCACACTTTTTTCTGCATCGGACAGTGCCCGTTCTAATGTTGTTAAACTAGACTGTTTATCAATGTATTGTTGATACAATGCATGGACTGGAGATAAGGAATTGAGGAATTGAACCTTTTCACGCAATTGTGTGCGCTCAAGTTCTTTAGCTTTTACCAAGTCCAATTTAGATGTAGCCTCTACAAGAGATTGTTGCGCTTGATTATATAGGGCCCACTCCTTACGCAAGGCATTAAATTGTTCCACCTCATTAACAGCCCTATCTCGTTCTACTACAAGTACATTACGATGTGGTACTCGATTAGATAACAGTTCACGTACATGTTCGACAGTTAGCACTGGAGTCTCTTCATCATGAGGAATAGACTGTATCAACGCCGTTTGTTTCATCAAATTTTCTTCAATGCCAGCTTTTTCGTCATCATAAGCTGATTTAAGAGCATCTTGTAGTTTACGATATAACTCTGTTCGAAAGAGCGTATGTAATAATTCCTCCCGTTCATTTGTAGAGGCGACAAGGAGTTTTCTGAATTCCCCTTGTGGCAATAGAACCACTTGTAAAAATTGATCCTTACGAAAACCTATGATGCGTTGAATCGTATCGCGAATGGCAGCCGCAGAGGTAGCGATAACCTTCCACTCACCAGCTTTCATTTCATAGACAGTGGCACTAGCGTTCTGTTCGCGCATACCTGTACCGCGTTTTTTGGCTACCATCTGTTTTGGTAATCTTTCAACACGGTATTGAGCATCTCCGATAGCAAAGGAAAAATCTACACGCGTCATCCGCTCAGGTTCAGCAAAATCACTGCGAATAGCATCAGTTTTACGCGCTTCTCCGCTAGGCTCACCATATAAAGCGTACACCATAGCATCTAAAATGGATGTTTTCCCTGCTCCTGTGGGACCGGAGATAAGGAACATAGAATGATTCTCTAATTCGCTAAAGTCCAAGGTAACCAAATCTCGATATGGACCAAAGGCTTCTATAGTTAAAGATATAGGCTTCATCTAGTCCTCCTTTAAAATTCGATCCCATACAGAGTTGATATATTGTTGCTCACGCTCTGTTAAGGGGTTCTTCCACACGGTTTCAGCAAACTGATTAAATAATTGACGTTCATTTAGCTCTTTGAATACGACGTCGCCCATGTCCGCCACAGGTGTTGCTATGCGACCGGCTAATTCAATGGTCATACATCTATAGTAGACCTGACGCAACTTAGCCATGCCATCCATGATAGGCATCGTATCTAACAGACGAGCCTGTACATAATCATCCTTATGTTTCGTTTGGAGAGCTGTATTATTTAAAAGGTCCTCAAAATAACCTTCCAAGATGACTACATCTCGCTTTGCCTCTACAGGGATTGTACTAATATCTACCTTCCCCTTTGTATCCATATCAATAATAGTAAAAGATTTCTTCTGCCCATGTTCATCAAAGGAATACTTCAATGGCGATCCGCTATAGCGAATATGGTCTGCCCCCATCCGTTGCGGTCCATGTAAATGTCCAAGAGCTGTATAGTGAAAGTTTTTAAAAACGTGAGGGCTCACCTGTTCACTACCACCTACAGACAATGTTCGTTCCGAACCACCTACTTCGCCGCCCATTACAAAGGCGTGACTGATGGCAATGCTACGCATCTGTTTTGGCACTTGTTTATATAGATAATCACTCCAAGCCTGATACATTTGGTCATAATTATGTAAATTAAGTGCGACCGCTTCTTGATCCTTATCATCTACATAGGAAAATAAAGTATCATCAATCATATCCGTATCAACTGGTTTTGATTCACTGGAGTTCAGTCCCAAAGCGTCACCTATACGACGAGGTTCGCTAAACGGCATAGGACAAATGGCCACCCTACCATCAAAGCCTTCAAATTCAAAGGGTTGTAATGCATGATGAGGGGAGCCCCAAATATGAATGCCCGATTCACTTAGCATAGACCGTCCCACTTCAAGGCGTTCCGCTCCATCGTGGTTTCCACTCACTACAAATAGAGGAACCTTATAATCCATAGCGAGACGAGTAATGATAGAGTCCCATAATTCAATAGCTTCAATGGGTGGTACCGCCCGATCAAATACATCCCCTGCCAGCAAAATACCATCGATTTTTTCTTCTTTCAAAATAGTAAAGAACTGATGCTCCAACACATGAGCTTGGTCATCTGTTAAGTACTGACCATAAAAAATACGCCCTAAATGCCAATCAGCAGTATGTAAAAAACGCATTTCATCCCCCTTTCCAGTTCTCCCTATACCTTATATATTTAGTTTATACCAATTATTATATAACTCAATTTATTTTGCTTGATTATTGATTATCTACGATAGAGCGCAACATAGCAATTTCTTTTGCATAGCCATCTAATTCATTTGGCGTTTCCAAATAGAACGGCAAATTCGTCAGTTTAGGATGTGTCACAATACGAGCAATTGCATCGATACCGATATGACCTTCCCCAATTTTTTCATGACGGTCTTTGTGTGCTCCCATAGGATTTTTTGAATCATTCAAGTGAATCGCTTTCAAACGGTCGAGACCAACAATACGATCGAACTCGTCGATGACACCATCTAAATTATTAACGATGTCATAACCACCTTCGTGAATATGGCAAGTATCTACACAAACACCCATGTACTCTTTTAATTTTACACCGTCAATAATACGAGCAATTTCTTCAAAACGAGAGCCAATTTCCGTGCCCTTACCAGCCATAACCTCTAAAAGAACCGTTGTTTTCATGCCTGGGAATAAGATTTCATTCAAGCACTCCACGATGTATTCGATGCCTTGGTCAACACCTTGCTTTACATGACTGCCGGGATGAAAGTTATACATCTGGCCGGGTAAATATTCCATGCGTTCTAAGTCTTCTGTCATGGCTTGTTTTGCAAAAGCGCGCAAATCCTCCTTAGCTGCACACGGATTATACGTGTAAGGCGCGTGAGCTAACAAGGTACCAAAGTTATGTTCTTTCATATACGCACTAAGGCTATTCATGTCCTCCACATCGAGAGCACGCATGCTACCACCGCGCGGATTGCGCGTAAAGTATTGGAATGTATTGCCCCCAATTTTAGTGGCTTCCTTTCCCATATGTAAATACCCTTTTGATATAGATAAATGAGCTCCTATTGTAAACATTATATATCCTTTCAACTCTATATGACTCAAAAACCCCCTGCATGAGTATACGCAGGGGGCATCTGTTAGTGACTTTCTTTTTTTGCACATTCTGGGCATACGCCTTCGAATGTAATTTGTTGTCCTGTAATTTGATAAGCACTAGCTTTTCCAGCAATATCAGCAATAGCATGTAGATCGACATTCATCATATCTTCTACCTTGTTACAACGAACACAGCGAATATGAGCATGAGCTGTTGTATCCCAATCATAATGTGCGCGTTCATCGCCCACTTCCAATACCTTAACAAGGCCAATTTTTTCAAAAATCTCCATTGTTTTGTATACAGTTGCTAAACTCATGCTTGGATGTGTAGGACGCAAGCTATGATAAATCATCTCTGCTGTTGGGTGATTGTGATGACCACGCAAAGCATCATAAATTGCAATTCGTTGAGGGGTTACCTTAAACCCTTCGCTTCGCAAAATTTGTGCGATATCCATAATAATCTACCTTTCTCCACTTGGAAACATATCGGTACTCTATGGTCCATTTTCAAACAATAATTATTATTTATTGTACCATTCCAGTAGATTTTAAGCAATAAAAAACGTGGATTTATACAATCCACGTTTCTCATAACTCAGATTTACTATTAATCTGTATTAAACCAAATTCACACTATAATTAGTCTTTAAAATATGGTTTAAATCCTTCACCTTGATGACGTGGTTTACGATTCGCTTTAGGACGTTCACTACGACGGTCATCACGGCGACGGCTATCACGACGCTCACCTCTACGTTCATCGCGATTGCGACGAGGACGATCATCACGACGACGATCTCCGTCGCGGCGGCGTTCCCCATCTCTGCGACGGTCTCCATCACGGCGACGACGATCACCACGACCACCTTCACGGCGACGACGTACGCGTAAAGGTTTTTCTTCTGTAATATTTACAGGTGTTGTATCTGGCTCTTTTGTTAACAATTTAAGTGCTGCTGCAATCAATGTAACGGAATCAGTATCATTCAACAACTCTTCTGCATTCACCTTAAATGGTGCCAACTCTTCTGTATTACCAGCCATTTCAATTAAGCTTTCAACAGCAAGGCGTTGTTGACCTTCTAGAACTTCGCCCAAAGATGGAGCACGACGTTTCGCAATTTTACGTTTTGTTAAACGTTCAATAGCATGAAGGTGTTCAATTTCACGAGGGATAACAAATGTATAGGCTTCGCCTGCCTTACCTGCACGACCTGTACGACCCACACGGTGCGTATAGCTTTCAGGATCTTGTGGCAAATCATAGTTATATACATGAGATACGCCGGAAATATCAAGGCCACGAGCAGCCACATCAGTAGCTACAAGAATGTCAATTGTACCTTCTCGGAATTGACGAATTACACTATCACGTTTTTGTTGTGATAAATCACCATGGATACCTTCCGCCATATAGCCACGTTTTTTAAGAGCTTCTGTTACTTCATCAACACGACGTTTCGTACGTGTAAAGATGATAGCCAACTCTGGCGCTTGTAAGTCGAACAAACGGCACAACACGTCAAATTTTTGACGGTCTTGTACCTCGATATAGTATTGTTCGATAAGATCCATCGTTACTTGCGTAGGTTTCATACGAATCAACGTTGGCTCTGTAAGGTATGTTTCTGCTAACTCGCGAATCGCCTTAGGCATTGTTGCAGAGAATAGCAATGTTTGGTGATCTTCTGGGATAGCCCCTAAAATTTTGTTGATGTCATCTACAAAGCCCATGTTTAACATTTCATCAGCTTCGTCAAGAACGACAATCTTAACGTCTTCAAATTTAATAGAACCGCGGTCCATATGGTCCATCAATCGGCCTGGTGTGGCAACAATGATTTGCGGATTCTTTTTCAATGCACGGAATTGACGGTTAATATCTTGGCCACCATAGATAGGTAATGCCGTAATATCCGTATACTGAGCCATTTTATTAAGCTCTTCTGCTACTTGAATAGCTAATTCTCGTGTAGGGGACAAAATCACTACTTGAACGTGACGATTACTGCCGTCTACGCGTTCCAATACAGGTAGGCCAAAGGCCGCTGTCTTACCAGTACCTGTTTGAGCTTGACCGATCATGTCTTTACCGCTCATGGCAACTGGGATAGCTTCCTGTTGAATTGGCGTAGGCTCTTCAAAGCCCATATCGTTTAACGCACGTAGAACAGGTTCGCTAATCATTAATTGTTCAAATTTTTCTAACATCTAAATGTGTTTCCTCCTATCGCGCACGAATTATGCGCGTTAGAATAGTATATCATATTTCGAGAGTGAGCGCTATAAGAGTAATTACGAATCTAAACTAAATAGGCTTTCTGCTCCCCCTTAACTGTTCTATTAGAACAATTCCACCTGAAACACACAAGAAAACAATATATGATAAATGAATAGGAGTATACAAGCATTCAACAAGAACAACCCATATAATTAATAATAATTTAGCAATCCATTTTGTTGTTATTCTATTCGCTATCATAAATATAGATAAGTTGATAATTATTTTAATGATTATCGCAGCGATTATAACGATTGACGTAAATTCTTCTCTATAATCTGTCAATTCATATAAAGGATATAATAAATAACTCAAAAGAGCGCTAAGTATTATTAAGAACCAAATATTAAGTCCCTTTAAAAGGTTAGATTTACTATAGTAAAATATGCCAACTAATAAAAAGAGCAAAATACTAAGTAATATCCCTATAATTAATAGATAATCTAGGTGAATCATGGTGTATACGGTCCTCTCAAAACAACACGATTTCGTATGGCTCCAATTATAACATATAGTATACTTTTACGGACAATAGACTTGTTACGTACAAAAGAGACACCTCATTTGAGATACCTCTTTATTATAGTTTATTAGAGAGTTATATGGTATTAATCAACTATATGAGTAAACATATAATTTAGGTATAATATAATTAAAATAATGTACTCCAAAATTCCGCTAATAAATTAAACAATGCCTGTAAAGTAATTATGATTTACTGGGCTTTCTAAAGTAGTATAAAAGGAATATACAATGAAACTATTTGCCCTAAAACGATTTATATTATTGCCGCTGATTATCGTCTCACTCATACTAACAACGGGTTGTCATCTCCTCTCACATTATAGTGAGGATGAGGTACAACAATATATAAATAAGAACTATCCTAATCTAACCTATCACCTAGAATCACGATGGGGCAATACATGGCAAGTCACCTTTGACAAATATCCACAAATGCCCATTGAAATATCTGAAGGCATACACACCTCTGCACCTGTAGTGCCACAAGTCGACCGAGTACTGATAACCAATATTCCATTAATAACCGCATTCCCATTAATGAAAAACTATCTAACAACAGAAGAATTATCCTATGCTACATACGATACATCTACTTTGTATATTGAAATGCCAATTCCTTATTCAGCCATAGAAAACCATGATGTAACAAATTTTTACAATCGAATGGATCAATTCTGCAAAGAATATGCTGCAACATATCCAGATTTCAAAGAAAAAATATATATTAGAGTCATCATAAAACCATCTGATGGTTCTGATGCACCGGAAGAGTACAGAAAAATATTCCGCTTATCCCAATATTAATAAAGAAATTATGTTAAGTATAATACTATTGTAATGAATACGCCTTTATAATCGAAGGAGATCCATTGAAATGAAAATACAGCATAAAGCCTTTACAACTATGGTGTTTCTCGCTATACTACTCACCACATCTGGATGCCACCTATTCACACACTATTCTACTGAGGAAGTAAAAGAATATATATCTCAAAACTACCCTCATATGCCTTACACCATAGAAAAACACATTAACCACACCTGGACCGCAACCTTCGACGCCTATCCAAATCTACCTATTTTAATACAGGAAGAAAATGTAAATTACGATGGTGGCGGCCTCCCTATTACAGATAAATTCATTTATACAAATATTCCGTTGGTAACCATATACCCTTTATTTCAAAAATATCTCACCGATGAAGAATTAAACTATGTATCTTATAGGAGATACCTTTTCGGAGAAGATGCTTGGAGTTTCAGCCTCACTATTCCATATGATGCGGTCCACAATCATGATATTCAAAACCTCTTTCTTCGCATCAATCAACTTTGTGCGGAATGTAAAAATATGTATCCTCAGTTCAACACAACAATGCATATTCGTGTAGAGGTAAAATCAGCTGATGGTTCACCTACCCTGCCAGAACATTTAAAAATATTTAACGTCAACAAAATTAAATAGTGCTTTAAAAGGTTTTCATAAAACGATGGCTTCTCTTTCATTTAATATACATATGTCTGATTATAATAATCAGTATATATATTCATTTTAATTTGGAGAGAGAGGAAATTATGAACGGAATCAATTGGACACATCTATTAACACTCACCTTGTCCCCAGAAAAAGGTAGCAATGAACTCAAAAACACGGGCAACCTTAGTGAAGCCCTACCAATGGGTATTATTACATATGTAGCAATGGCAATATTAACCTATATCTTAGCTTGCATTACAACAAGTATTGTAGGCTATAAATTCTTTACCATTTTTTCATTCACTACCTTATTGGGTCTTATATTTAAAGGACTTTTGAAAGCTATCATTCCTGCTCTACTAGCAAGCTATATCTTTAATTTTTACTGTCAGCGTACATATCCTACAGTAAACGTAAACTTACCAGATACAATTAAACAATTCATGTATGGTGTAAGTGTATATGCTCTACTTGTGTTAGTTCAAAATATCGTGCTCATGCCGTTCATGATAGGTATCTATACTGCCACATTCCCATATGGTCTAGTAAGAACAGTTATATTCATCTTAAATGTTTTAGTATATGGGTGGACCGCATTTACTTTATTAAAACTATGTATTGCAGAATACAATATGTCTGCACGCGATACAGCAATAACCTTAGTAGTTAGTATCGTTCCACTCATCGTAATCAACTACATCATAAAAAATGTCTTCTAATGCTATGGAAACAAAATTATAATGAATAACTCGAAAGGGGCTGTAACAGAATCCGGTTTTACCGTATTCTAGTTGCAGCCTCTTTAAAATATAAGAAACACAAAAAATTGGGGTTATAGGACAAAATGTATTGGTAAAAAACACAAACCTTGATCTTACTGCCCCCAATAAGGTTATAACTTCTTGTGAATGATACTCTAAGAATGTACTAAAATGATGATATAAAAAAGTATAATTTTGATTTCATCACTGACAATATAATTAAGGTGGTAATCATATGTAATACACATATGATATTAACCGTGTATTTACCATAACATCATTATTGGAACAACAATAAAACACCTATGATTAATAAGTTTTATAATCTTATATAGGCTTTAGTTTTGAAGATACACCCCATATTGTATTACGAGCTGAAAGACATGTATAAATAAGGATGTAATATAATCTTTATCTATGTTAGAGTAATTAATAGTTAAATATGTCTAAATACACAATAGAGGCATGTTTATCCATTTCTAATAAACACACCTCTATTCGATTAGATAAATAACTATTAATATAACTCAGCCAAGAAAATAATAGCAAACACCCACAATACAACGCCATATGTCATATTTGTTTTTACTTTATCAAGACTTACCTTTCCATTCTGTAACAATTTTCCCGTCATACTATAAGGGATCATCGGCCCTGGAACCAATACTGTAATGTAAAACTCTAGGCTTTGAGCTGTATATTCTACACCATTTAATAGATACTTAACATCATATCCATAAATAACTGTGAAATTAGGAAGTTCTTTAATAATTCTAGGCTTAACTGACAAAATCTCTACAGAAATACCTTTTCGACGACACCAGAAACGATATGTAATAAAATATGTCCCCCAAATCATAAGAACGATTGCCACGCAAAACTGCCATGGATTAACAAACATTATTTCTCTTCCCTTCTAAAGTTGATTTTGATATCCTACGAATTTAACCATGGTTTGATTTACAGATATATGTGCACCAGCTTCAATACCAATAACATGTAAAGTATAACCACCTACAGCAGCACTCAGCCATTGTTCTAGCGAAGAGTCATAATCTGCTATTAGCTTATCTTTTCTATGAGCAGTTCATTGGTCATTGTAGCTTTATCACCAGAACCATTGAATATCTTTGCAATTAAATGTCCTCCTTGAGCTTCACCTATCATTAATTCTTATAATCCTCCTAAAGAAATCATATCCACCATTTATATAATCACCTATTGATAATTCCTTATCTTTAAAGTATGGCGAAACTGGAAAATAACCCCAAACAACACCTAATCCCCCACATATATTACGGCCACCATCTCCACCTTTATAGGAAAATCCCTCAGCATCATATACAATTTCTCTGCAGTATGGATCATCACCGATAATCAATCCAAAAAAGTTTTCCTTTTCTAATGTATACTCTCCATCATTATCCATCCATTCCATATGTTTTAAATTCATAGAGAAATCTATATTATTCCCCCAAGGAAAAATGGTTCTACACCCCTTGCCAGATAAATACTCCCATTCTCTTTGTGTAGGAAGAGAGTATCCATTATCTTTTATGTTTTGTAACAGTTTCTTAAATGTGGTGACTTCATAATATTTGCCACACCAATTGCTATCATCTGTTTTATATAAGCAAACTGTGTTATGAACCATAACTTCAGAAAGGCCTTTTATCTCCGCTTTTTTAATCATATTTTGCCACTCTTTATTTTGTATAAGTTCCTCATCGGAAATAGGTATCCAACAGGTTTCACTATACGTTTTTTGTACTAAAAGCGGATGTATTATAAATTCACCCTCTTGGGTAAAATTATGCGTAAGATAATTTTCTATGTTAGATATTATTGCCTCATCTGCCAGTGCTTCGCTAATCTTAGTTAAAATATCCTCTTCACTATAAATTTCATCTTCGTAACCATCTAAAAATACGTAGGCAAGATCCATTAAGCTTTCTTTATCAAAAATATCTTGCAACTTTTTATTGTCAAAATTAAGACCGAGCCTAACGGTATCCCCAGGAACAAATACAAAATCTATGCCATCATATGAACGATATATTGCCGTATAGGTGGATTTACCAAATGCATCAAATTCATCAAAACATAGTAACTCTAAATTATATATTTTTCCGATTTGACTTAATAATTCTTCCTTATCCTTAATAGATAATAAATCATATTGGGGATTATACAGTTTTTTGATGAGAATATGATTCATTGTCTCTCCAGTTTCTTCTACAGTACCTCTTATATGACCTTAATTATAACATATGGTATACATCCATATATAAAAGACTGTCCTCAAGCTATGCCAAAAAAGGCACCTCTTCGAGGTGCCTTCTTATCAAATATAAGTAAAAGGAAAAGCTATTAAATTATTAATCTAAATCATAAAACCCAGATGGTTTATCACTTAAGTTTACAATGATGTTTTTCATTTGAGTGTAGTGCTCAAGGATAACTTTGTGAGTTTCACGGCCGATACCAGATTGTTTGTAACCACCGAATGGTGCGCCTGCTGGGATGGAGTTATATGTATTAACCCACATACGACCTGTTTCGATGGCTCGAGCTACTCGGATAGCTCGGTTAAGGTTTTGTGTAAATACGCCACCGCCAAGGCCGTATAAGCTATCATTAGCTTGTTCGATTACTTCGTCTTCACTATGGAATTTGATGACAACAGCTACTGGACCAAAGATTTCTTCGCGAGCTACGCGCATATCGTTGGTAGCATCTACGATGAGTGTCGGTCTTACGAAACAGCCTTTACCAAGTTCGCCATCGGTAATGCGTTCGCCACCGGCCACAACACGAGCGCCCTCTTCTTTAGCAAGTTCTACGTAGCTAAGCACTTTCTTAACTTGTGCTTCGTAAATTAAGGATCCCAATTGTGTAGATTCATCCCAAGGAAGTCCTACTTTCACCTTATCAAACAATGCGGACAGTTCAGCTACAAATTTATCATAAATTGTGTCTTGTACAAAAATACGAGAACCAGCGCAACATACTTGGCCTTGGTTAAATAAGATGCCAAGCAATGCCCCATCAAGAGCTTGTTTCCAGTTCGCATCGTCAAAGAAAATATTTGCTGATTTGCCACCCAATTCCAATGTAGCAGGAATCAATCGTTCAGATGCCGCTTTATATACATCGAGGCCAACTTCTGTAGAGCCTGTGAAAGCCAATTTGCTAAATCCTGGATGATCAAGGATATATTGACCAGATTTAGAACCTTTACCAGTTACGATGTTTACAACACCTGGAGGTAAAATGTCTTTCAAAATGCTACCTAGTTCTAACAAACTAAGAGATGTATGGCTAGAAGGTTTGATAACAACGGTACAACCTGCTGCAAGAGCTGGTGCCAATTTCCATGCGGCCATTAGGAATGGGAAGTTCCAAGGTACTACTTGACCAACCACGCCAATTGGTTCTCGAATAATAAGGCTCAATGTATTTTCATCAAACACCTGTGCTGAACCTTCTTCCGCGCGAAGCACACCGGCGAAGTAACGGAAATGATCCGCACCATACGGTATATCTACATTTAATGTTTCACGGATAGGTTTACCATTGTCGTAGGTTTCTACTTGCGCCAAATGTTCTTTATGAGCATCGATGGCATCTGCAATCTTTAATAAATAATCGGCCCGATCGACTTGGGATACATTTTTCCATGTTTTAAAAGCCTCAGTTGCAGCTGCTACAGCACGATCAACATCATCCTTTGTCGCCTCTGCACAAATGGCAAGTTGCTCGCCATTAGCAGGGTTATATACATTAAATTCAGCACCATCAGATGCAGGTACCCATTCATTATTGATTAATAGACCATATCTTTCGTTAATATGTAAACTCATAGTACTTCCTCCTTTAATGGATAATGACTATTAATTGTCTTCTATGGGTTCATCATACACCTAATATCTAAATACTTCAATCTGTTTTATTGTTTTCGATATAGCGATTTTATTGTATTCTCAATAGCCTTATTCTATACCAAAATCGATATGTATATAACTTTTTTCGATAAGTCTAACTATAAAAAAGGAGTCCTCTATTACCTAAAGGACGCCTTTTAATCATGTTCAATTTTGACATGTATAATTTTTTGCGAATTACCCTAACTAGATTAGGCCTTTTTCTTGTCTTTGTTTCTCAATGACTTGACGGATAATCCGATACGATTTCGTTTTACATCAACAGAGATGATCTCGGCTTCAATAATATCGCCTACAGCAAGTACATCAGAAGGATGTTGTTTCGCCGTGCATAGTTCGCTACGATGTAATAAACCATTCGTTTTTAAACCAAAATCAATAAAGGCACCAAAGTCTACTACATTATGCACCGTACCTTTAACAACTGTACCAACTTTAATATCCTCAAGACTTACTACATGTTTACGTGTCAGAGGTGCTGGTAAATCCTCACGAGGATCACGACCTGGCTTAGCAAGAGCTGCAATGATATCTCGCACAGTAGGAATACCTGCATCAAGCTTATGTGCCATCTTATCTACATCAACCAATGGTAATTTGACCTGTAATGCTTCAAGTTGGGATTTATCTTGTAAATCCTTTAATGTAAAGCCTAGCTCGCCAATGATACGTTCCGCTAATTCATAAGACTCAGGGTGAACAGATGTATTATCCAATGGATTCTTAGCACCATTTAATCGCAAAAAACCGGCACACTGAGTAAATGCTGCGGGACCTAAGCGTGGCACCTTTAATAGTTGCTTACGACTAGTAAATCCACCATTTTCTTGACGGAATGCTACAATATTTTTTGCTACCGTACCAGAAATGCCTGCAATATGTTGCAAAATCGCCGGAGATGCCGTATTAAGCTCTACCCCAACATGGTTTACAACAGATTCAACTACTTGGTCTAATGTATGAGTTAATTGCTTTTGATTTACATCATGTTGATATTGACCTACACCGATAGACTTAGGATCAATTTTAACAGATTCTGCCAATGGATCTTGTACACGACGAGCAATAGATACGGCGCCGCGAATCGTTACGTCTAAATCTGGCAATTCATCAATGGCCAATTTTGATGCAGAATATACAGATGCACCTGCTTCATTAGTAATGATGTAGTGGCAATCTAATTTTTCCTCTTCAATCATCTTAGATGCAAATTGTTCTGTTTCATACGAGGCAGTACCGTTACCAATGGACAATAAGGTAACATTGAATTTTCGAATCTTTTCCGCTAATTTCTTTTGTGCTTCTTGTTTTAGCTTTTCGCTATTCGTTAAATAGTAAGCACCATAATCGAGTACATTGCCTTGCGCATCGATAATAGCCATCTTACAACCTGTACGATACCCTGGGTCAAGGCCCATAATAACATGACCTGCCAATGGCGGTTGTAACAATAAATTTTTAAGATTTACACCAAACACCTTAATCGCTTGCTCATCTGCAGATTCGGTTAATTCATTGCGAATATCCCGTTCAAGAGCAGGGAACATCAAGCGTTTATACGCATCTGCTACGGCGCTAGCTTTCACATCACTAAAAATAGATTGTTCATTTTTAGTAATACCACGCACCATGTATTGAATATAGGACTCATCGGGTACGGTTAGGGCCAATTTAAGAGCCCCTAATTTTTCGCCTCGATTAACCGCTAAGATACGATGGGACGGCATCTGACGAACTGGTTCAGCATACTCATTATATTGAAGGAATTGGTCCTTGTGTTCATTATCTTCCACGAGTTCCGCTTGGATAAAACCTTCCTTCCACATACGCTTACGAAGAGTAGCACGGAAATCGGCACTATCGCTGACAATTTCTGCAACGATGTCCGACGCACCTTGAATGGCGTCCTCCGGTGTAGGCACTTCTTCAGAAATATATTCTCTTGCGATATCTAGAGGATTACCGGATGTGACCGTATCATTCAAAATCATATCTGCTAAAGGCTCTAGTCCTCGTTCACGGGCAATCATGGCCCGTGTCCGTTTCTTAGGTCGATATGGTAAATACAAATCCTCTAATTCTTGTAATTTTACGGCTTTCATCAAAGATGCCATCAATTCATCGGTCATCTTTTCTTGTTCCGTAATGGCATTGATGATTTCTTGACGCCGTGCTTCTAAATTGCGCAAATATTTAATGCGTTCCTCGATAGTTCGCAGTTGTTCATCTTGTAATTCACCTGTTACTTCTTTTCTGTAACGAGCGATAAACGGCACCGTATTACCTTCATCTAAGAGCGTAACCGCTGATTCTACTTGACCAGGCTTAACACCCAATTCCTTTGCAATAATGGCAAACATTGATTCCATTAGTTATGTCCTTTTCTTTCATATGTTACAAATTGATGAGGATATGTATTTTTATCATCTACCGTCCCCTCTACAACGGAGGTAATTGTGAAAGCTGATGCATCAAATTCAGGGAAATGAGCATCCCCTTCAAATTCATGGTCAACCTCCGTAATATGCATTACATCTACATACGGTAAAAAGGCTTCGTAGATTTGTGCACCACCGATAACATAGGCTACATCTATCTCTTTAGCAGCCTTTACAACAGCCTCTGGGGAGGAAAATACACGTACCCCTTCCGGTGCATTAAAACCTTTATTTTTCGTAATCACCCAATGTTCTCGATTAGGCAATAAAAAGGGCAAGCTTTCAAAGGTCTTACGGCCCATAATAATAACGTGGCCCGTCGTTTTTTCCTTAAAGAATTTCAAATCATTGGGTAAATGCCAAATCAAAGAATTATCCTTGCCGATAACGCGATGATGTGCCACCGCTACGATAAGTGCTAACATAGTATCCCCCTATACGGCTACGGTCATAGCCAATTTGCCTAAATGTTCATACCCGTCTAACACAATATCATCCGGTGTAAAATCATAAAAGTCAGTAATCTCTGAATTTACACGAATTTTTGGAGCTGGCAACGCTTGATCTCGACGAGACAATTGCTCGCGCAATGCATCCACATGATTTTCGTAAATATGTGCATTATTAATAATATGAGTAAACTTACCAGGCTTCAAACCAGTTACTTGAGCAATCATACATAAGAGCGCAGCATATTGAGCCGTATTAAATGGAACACCAAGCCCCATATCACCACTGCGTTGGATGAGCATGCAGTTTAAATAACCATTGCCCACATCCCACAATGTTTCATACGCACAAGGTTGCAAAGCCATATCAGGCAAATCCTCAATATTCCATAATGTAACAATCATGCGGCGACTATCTGGATCCTCTTTTATAGTTTTGATGAGATTATCCAATTGTTTGTATTTAGCGATTTGGTATCCATAGGCCTTGCCAATAGTCCCATCTTCGCGCATCCATTCATCCCATACATGGACATTCATATCTTGTAATTTACGCACATCATTGGACTGCATTTGCCAAATCCATAACAATTCTTTCACAGCTGTTTTGAAAGCCACAAATTTTGTAGTTAAAATTGGAAATTCCTCTTGTAAATCAAACTGCATAATTTGTTGTGGCAATTTATATGTGGCTATGCCTGTTCTATTTTGACCATATATGCCATGATCTAATATATTTTCAATAATATTGAGATATTGTGTATCTGCTAAGCTCATAGTTCCCCCTAATCATATTAGAAATCACTCAATATAGCGTTATAGAAACGCCAATTTGTTACCCCTTATATTGTGAAATGGCCTCTAAAAATGAAAGTCCATATTTCTTTAATTTTGCTTCCCCTACGCCCTTTATATTGCCAAACTCACCTAATGTTTTAGGCCGTATATTGGCTAAATCGATAAGCACCGTGTCAGGGAATATGATATACGGCGGCACGCTAAGTTGCGATGCCAATTGTTTGCGATGTTGACGTAAATGTTCAAATAGCCCACCAGAACCAGAACGGGGTACTTCGGAGCGAGAGATAGAGGCTGATTTTTTCGTTTTACGAGATGGCACGATAACCTCTTGCCTAATTTCTTCTACCTCTTTATGTCCTGCTAGAACCTCTTCTGCACCGGCGGTAACGGATAAGACCGGATATTTCCCCATAGAACTCCGCAAGTATCCAGAGGCCACAAATTGTTGTATGAGGCCCTTAATCTCCTTATCCCCTACATCCGATAAATACCCAAATACAGATAAGGCATCAAGACCTGCCCTCGTAATGCGATCAGTCCGTTCTCCGCGCACGATGGACGAAATCATAGAGGCACCATACCGCTCCTCGGTGGCGATAATGGCACGGAATATGGCCTTTGCCTCTTTCGTGACATTAACACGTTCCCCTTTTGTATTACAGGAACTACAGTTACTGCATTCGAGCCACGGAACGATTTCACCAAAATAGGCGAGCATATATTTTCTTAGGCAAGTACTACAAAAACAGTAATCAATCATGGACTGCAGTTTTCTAAGTTCTACCTGCTCACGCTGTGGTTCTAAATGACCTTGTTCAATCAAATACTTATGAACGCGCACATCTTGCCCACTATAGAGCAGAATACATTCTGCCGGTGCGCCGTCGCGTCCAGCACGGCCCGCCTCTTGATAATAGGACTCCATATTACGCGGCATTTGGTAATGCAACACATACCGCACATTACTCTTATCGATGCCCATGCCAAATGCGTTGGTAGCTACCATAACTTGTAATTGGTCGAAGGCGTATTTATTTTGCATATCTTTGCGCATCTCATCGGATAATCCGGCATGGTAATATCCAGTTTGGATTCCGGCACGCGTCAAATTATCGTAGACTCGTTCTACATCCTTGCGCGTAGAGCAATAGATGATACCATTTTCATGACTATGACGCCGCACATAATCGACTACATAATCCATGCGCTTTGGTGTGCGCACGACGGAAAACGATAAATTCGGCCTATCAAATCCTGTAACATACACATTCGCATGATCGAGACCTAATAATTTTTTAATATCATTTTCTACTGCCTTCGTAGCCGTCGCTGTGAAAGCCCCCACTACGGGACGCTTAGGCAAACTAGCTAACCAATCACCTATCAATCGATAGGAAGGTCTAAAATCATGGCCCCATTGCGAAATACAATGCGCTTCATCAACAATGACTTGAGAGATAGGCATAGAGCGTAACACATTGCAGAAAAAATTGGAACCTAATCGCTCTGGTGCAATATATAATAATTTAATATTCCCACTACGTACATCGTACATGGTCTTATTAAATTCTGTTTGCGTTAATGTACTATTGATTAAGGCAGCCGGTATATTTTGATCTACCAAGCCATCAACTTGGTCTTTCATCAAAGATATTAAGGGCGAGAATACGACGGTAAGCCCCGATTTACAAAGAGCTGGAATTTGAAAGCATATCGATTTACCTGCCCCAGTAGGCATGATGGCCACTACATCCTCGTTCTTTAATAAAGACTCTACAGGAGACTCTTGAGCGGGCCGAAAGGATGTATACCCAAAGTAGGTTTGCAGTAGTTGTAACGCTCTATCACGAGAATTAATAGCCTCCATCGGTATACCTCCTTTCCTATGTGTACAAAATTAACAATGTTATATGCCATATCAAAATGAAATATCGTGTCTATTTATTGTATCATTTTTTGAGGTATTTTTTGAATTATTTTCATATAATACTGTTTAGTAATTTTAACAATATCATCAATATTTACCAATAAATTATATGATTTACATATCCTATAGAATGGCAATTTATGATACAATAATTAGTATATATTTTAACGTGGTGAACAACCCTAAGGAGGTTTTATATAGGCATGACACACAACAACATAATGATCATAATCGCCTTTGCCTTGTATTTAGGACTGATGATGTACATCGGTGTCTACTACTATCGCAAATCGAACAGTATTGGGGACTATATACTAGGCGGTAGACAGCTGGGACCGTGGATTACGGCACTCAGTGCAGAAGCATCAGACATGAGTGGTTGGATGCTCATGGGTGTACCAGGTCTTGCCTATACTACAGGTATTTCCGGTGTATGGATTGCCGTAGGGCTTACCTTGGGCACCTGGGCCAACTGGCGGTTCGTATCCCGTAGATTGCGTAACCATACGGAGGTAGCTAGCGACAGCTTAACATTGCCGGATTATTTGAAAAATCGTTTCCACGATCAATCCCATTCGGTAGCTGTTATTTCCGCATTGTTCATCTTAATTTTCTTCCTCATCTACACATCGTCTGGATTTGTAGCAGGGGGTAAATTATTTAATACCATCTTCGGTTTGGACTATACGGTATCCCTCTTTATTACGGCGGGCATTGTAGTATTCTACACATTCCTCGGTGGTTTCCTCGCCGTATCGTGGACGGATTGTATTCAAGGTGCGTTGATGTTCTTCGCCATCTTAGCTGTACCTATTACGGCGGCTATGTACTTAGGTGGTCCTATTGATACGATGCAACTCATTCAAAGCGAATTTCCTCAAGGCTTAAACCTTTGGGGTGATACAAGTGATATGTTTGCCCTTGTTATCGGCATCATCTCATCCCTTGGTTGGGGGCTTGGCTACTTCGGTCAGCCACATATCCTAGTTCGCTTCATGGCGATTTCCGATGCAAAGGAACTAAAAAAATCTACCAATATTGCTATGGTTTGGGTTATCCTTTCCTTATTAGCTGCTATTTTCGTAGGCCTCATCGGTCACGTATATATGCTACCAGAAAAATTGGTTGGTACAGATGCAGAAACGATATTCCTCGTTATGACGGAACGTTTATTTACGCCATTTATGGCTGGCCTTATCTGGTCTGCTGTACTTGCAGCTATCATGAGTACTGCATCTGCTCAACTATTAGTAACAGCCTCTGCTATTGCTAATGATTTTTACGCTAATATCATTCACAAAACAGCAACCGACAAAGAACTCGTACTTGTAAGCCGTATTGTTGTATTATTGGTAGCGGCTATATCCATTTTCTTAGCATTAAATCCAGATAGCCTCATCCTTACGATGGTTGCTTACGCATGGGCTGGCTTTGGTGCCTCTTTTGGTCCTGCTATCATCTTCTCCCTATTCTGGAAACGCATGACGCGCCGTGGTTGTATTGCGGGTATCGTCGTAGGTGGTCTTACAGTTCTAATTTGGAAACAATTTGCCTTCTTTGGACTTTATGAAATCGTACCAGGATTTATCTTCTCATCTATTGCGATTTACCTTGTCAGCATTTTCGATAAATTACCACCACGTCCAGTATTAAAAGATTATAAAGAAGCAGAAAAATTGCATATTCTCTAAGAACGCATAAAAGGAGCTATTGATTTCTCAATAGCTCCTTTTTCGTAATAAAGGGCTGTTATACTTAGAGCCCTTCTTCTTATACATATTGTGATAATCCATCACGAATGGCTTCACGCACATCGAACACTAATGATGCTGGCGATAATACTTTCACACTTTGCATATATTGTAGTGCCCAATATTTGAAAGCCTCCCGATTAACATGAACACGACACTCCACCTTTTGAGGCGTCTCGTTTAAAAATGTTACATTTCCATCAAACCAATCGAGAATTTGGTTAACGATACTGCGTTTTGCTTCAAATACTACCGTTACTGATTCACCACCAAACATATAGATATGTTCCTTCATGTATCTATCTACATCAAAGGTATTTTGATTGTGATAGCCTTGGATTTCCCGCAATGGCTTACGGCGAATATCCAATAACTTAATGTTACCAATTCGATCTACACGTAGTGTAGACATATCATCATGGTTATCGTGGTTACCTACCAAGTAGTAGAGTCCTCGACTAGATACTAATTGGTAGGGATTAAAAATATAATTTCGCTCATTACCTGCATAATCAAGATTAGGATATAATTTATTATCTGTACTAGGCTGATAATAGACTAACGAAATTTTTCTCCCTTCCGTCACCGCTTTTTCAATGAGATCAATATTTAGGAATAGATCCTGACTTCTCACAAGAGAATCAGGAGTACTCTTAATTTGTTTTCCATGGGATTTAAAATAACGACCTCCCAAGGCAGATACCTTATCAATCAAGTCTTTACGCTGATTTACACTAATATGACGTGATGCTAATAGACCATCGATTAACAAATGTAACTCAGCCTCTTCAAAGGGATGAATCATATAAAAATTGGTACGACGAATCGAACCATCTGTACCTAGTGCAGATTCTTCACATTCAATATTAAAATTACCAGATTCATATAAATCATTTAGATGACGCCCTAAGGTTTTACGATCTACCGTCAATTCATATTTCTTTGCTAAGATGCTACGAATTTCCTCTTGAGATAATGTATGATTTGCATCTGTTTCATCTCGTAGGATTTCTAGTATATATACTAGTACTGCCTTTTTAGATGCCATGGAAAAACTCCTTTTACAATATACTTATACTAACTAACAACAAAATATGGCCTACTATGACCATATTATTACATGTACACAAAATCACTCATATAAAGTATATCATAAAAGTCATGTTTACTTCATGTATTTTTCATGCATTTCTTCATCTTTCCTATATCTTTTATGCAACTTAACATAACAAAATGTAATATTTATAAAATAAAAAGAAAATATTGAACATAAAAATAAAGGCCAATTCTATATATCGAGAATTAGCCTTTATCTATCCTCCATCGCACATTATTATCATATGCTACACAGGAAATACCTTTATTTAATTTTATTTTCTAAATAGCCTAATGTTTCCATGCGTTTCGTCAATTCAGCATAGAACGCTTCAGCCATAGCTGTTTGATTTTTTGCCTGACCAGCTTGTGCGCCGCCAAAGATATTCTTTTTAATCGCATTAACAATAGTAGATTTTGCCTTTGGTTTATTAAGGATTTCCATAAACATCAAATCTTCATCGGACAGATTTTCCACGGCTTCATTTTCAGAGGTAGCCCCATACATGATGTCTGTACCAGATTCAACTAAAGCTTTCACAAACTTTGTAAATCTAGCAGGTACAAAGGATTGTCCCTCCATATAGTAAGCTTTAGGATGTGGGTGTTTCAAGAAACGTAGACCACCGCGTACAATATGTTCTGCCATCGCTACATATAACGCATTAACAGCTGTTTCTAAGCTTGCATCATCGCCCTTAGCAGCATCATTAGCAGCTTTCACAATGGCTAAAGCCTCGATCATATTAAACTGGCCGCCATCCTTAATAATGGACTGGAATGTATCGCGTACGATATCATTTTCAAACATGGACAATGCTTCTTCATTGAAGAGAATTGTATAGGTAAAGTTGTTAATAATGGTTCGCATAGGTACAGAATTTACAAGTTCCGGATTTCCCATGTCGTAGGTTACAGATTCTGCATGCTTAGCCTTACATATAATAGATTTTCTAAAGGTCGTATCTAGTATAAAATCTAAATATTGCTCTTGAGCTACATGGTCATTAAGTGCGAGTTTATCTAGTGTATCCGCAATATCAGCATCAAAGCTACGTACCATAGATAAAGTTAAATCAGCATCGCATAAGTATGCCAAATTATGCGCTCCTAAATGGTCATTAAATTGATAGAAATATACAGGGTCATTGTTTGGCTCTAAATGATCGTGACCAACATAGTATTCATCTTTTTGCATAACAGAACGAAGAGCACCTAAGAATTTGCTATTTCGTTCCTTTAGATTGTCATATTTTAAAATTTGACTACCTACAATACTGCCAATCGTTTTGCCATGCAGCACCTTTTCCTTGTGATTAAACTGTGTTTTATCACGGTTGCTGAACATCATTAACTGACGTACTTCGTCCATCGTATGCCAACCTGGATAGGTATTATAAGAAATGTAGGCAATGCCATCCTCTGCTAAATGTTCATCGATAAGGCGCAACAATGCATCTTTAACACCGTCATCGACCCAAGAATATACACCATGAGCAATAATATAATCAAAGGTACCTATTTCACTACCAATAGATGCGATGTCTGATTGAATAAGGGATACATTGGTTAAACCTGCATTGGCAATCACTTCGTTGCCTTTTTCGACTTGTTCTTGTGAAAGCTCAATACCTACAAATGTTGCATCGGGATTAAATAATGCTTGGGAAATAATATTGCCACCATAGGTTGCTCCCAACTCTAATACTCTTGCAGTTTTAGGGTTAGGTGCTGAAACCCCCACAAGAGCTGCATAGGCTTCAAGAGTAGCTGGTGTGGTATATGGGAATGGCATGGATTTATAGCCTAATTCACTATAAATGGTTTGTTGTACGTCATTTGTATTCGTAGTCATAATATCCTCTATCATTAAAAACATATATTGTATAAACAATACATGAATAATACACATATATACTATCTATTATACCAAAATCATGTGTACTATACACCTATTCATAAGGATGATAGATGCAAAAGAGGCATCCTCAATGAGGATGCCTCTTGTATATGCAGTTTAGAGAAATTAATTATTTAACTTCTTCGAAACCTTTTTGTAAGCGAACATAGCTTAAGCGACGTTCTTTAGCGTCTTCTTCACATTTAGCGAATAATTCTTCTGCAGCGTCAGGAGCAGCTTTCGCCAAGGAAGCATAACGAACTTCACCTTTAAGGAAGTTTTGGAATTCGTCGTAGTTGCCTTCTTTGGAATCCAAGGAGAATGGGTTTTTACCTTCAGCTTTAAGTTGAGGGTTGTATCTGTAAAGATCCCAGTAACCACAAGCAACTGCTTTGCGTTGTTCTTCTTGAGCTTTACCCATACCAGCTTTGATACCATGGTTGATACATGGGCTGTAAGCGATGATCAAGGAAGGACCTGGATAAGCTTCAGCTTCTGTAACAGCTTTCATCAATTGGTTTTTATCTGCACCCATAGCTACTTGTGCTACGTATACATAACCATAAGACATAGCCATCATGCCAAGGTCTTTCTTCTTAGTACGTTTACCAGATGCTGCGAATTGAGCTACAGCAGCTTCATGAGTAGATTTGGAGGATTGACCACCAGTGTTGGAGTATACTTCAGTATCGAATACCCAGATGTTGATGTCTTCGCCAGAAGCTAATACATGGTCAACACCGCCGAAACCGATATCGTATGCCCAACCGTCACCACCGAAGATCCAGTGAGAACGTTTGATTAAGAATTGTTTTTTATCAAGAATTTCTTTCAATTCTGGAGTTGTAGCACCTTCAGCTTCGATTGCTGCTACCAAACGTGCGGAACGTTGACGAGTAGCTGCGCCAAGGTTAGCGAATTCAATCCATTGTTCCAATGCTTCTTTCAATTCGCCAGATGCTGTTTCAACAGCTTTCTTAGCTACTTCAAGCAATTGTTCACGGATTTTCTTAACGCCGATGTACATACCATAGCCGTATTCAGCATTATCTTCGAACAAGGAGTTTGCCCAGGAAGGACCTTGACCTTGTTGGTTAGTTGTGTATGGAGAAGCTGGCATGGAAGCACCCCAAATAGAGGAACAACCAGTAGCATTCGCAATCATCATACGATCGCCGAACAATTGAGTTAACAATTTAGCGTATGGAGTTTCACCACAACCTGCACAAGCACCGGAGAATTCGAACAATGGTTGTTCAAATTGGGAACCTTTAACAGTTTCCTTCTTCATAGGGTTTTCTTTTACAGGAAGGTTAACAGCGTAGTTCCAAGCTTCAGCTTGTTCGATTTCGGAATCGATAGAAGTCATTACTATAGCTTTGCCCTTAGGAGCTGGACAGATATCAACGCAGTTACCGCAACCCAAGCAATCTAATGGGGATACTGCGATACGGAATTGAAGGTCTTTAGCGCCCAATGCAGGGATTGTATCGAAATGTTCTGGAGCTGCAGCCACTTCTTCTTCAGTTGCCAAGATTGGACGAATTGTAGCATGTGGACATACGAAGGAACATTGGTTACATTGGATACAGTTTTCTGGCATCCATTTTGGAACGAACAATGCAGGACCGCGTTTTTCGAATTTAGCAGTACCAGCAGGTAATGTACCATCTTCGTAACCAGCGAATGTGGATACAGGAAGATCATAACCAGCTTGTGCATTGATTGGTTGTGCAATGTTTTGAACGAAAGATGGGCAGGATTCACAGCCTGGTTTAGCTTTGTGACCACCTTCATCAACAGCGTTTTTCCAGTCAGCTGGAACGTCTACTTTTACAAGAGCACCAACGCCTTGGTCGATAGCAGCGTTGTTCATGTCAACGATGTTTTGACCTTTTTTACCATAGGAAGTAACTACGGATTCTTTCAAGTATTTGATAGCGTCATCTACAGGGATGATTTCAGTCAATTTGAAGAATGCAGCTTGAGTTACCATGTTGATACGACCGCCTAAGCCGATTTCAGCAGCGATTTTCGCAGCATTGATGATGTAGAAGTTCAATTCTTTTTCTGCGATTTGACGACGTAATTTAGCAGGTAAATGTTCGTTCAATTCTTCTGGGGACCAAGTACAGTTCAATAAGAATGTACCGCCTTTTTTGATACCGCGAAGCAAGTCGTATTCATGTACGTAGGATTGACGGTGACATGCTACGAATTGAGGTTCAGTAATCAAGTAAGGTAAGTTGATTGGGTTAGTACCAAAACGAAGGTGAGACATTGTTACGCCACCAGATTTTTTGGAGTCGTAATCGAAGTATGCTTGTGCATACAAGTCAGTGTGGTCACCGATGATTTTGATAGCGGATTTGTTCGCACCTACAGTACCGTCAGAACCGAAGCCCCAGAATTTACATTCAGTCAAACCAGGAGTTTCAACTTCTACGCCTTCAGCACGATCTAAGGACAAGAATGTAACATCATCATTGATACCCAATGTGAAGAATTTCTTACCATTTTCAGCATTCAAGTTATCGAATACAGCAACGATATCTGCAGGGATAACGTCTTTGGAGCTCAAACCATAACGGCCAGCGATAACTTTGATGTTACGACCACCGTCAACTACAGCAGCTTGAACGTCTAAGAACAATGGTTCAGCCAAAGCGCCTGGTTCTTTTGTACGGTCAAGAACAGCGATGCGTTCTACAGTTTGAGGAAGAGCTTTCAACAAACGATCTGTTGCGAATGGACGGAACAAGTGAACGTTGATGAAACCAACTTTGCGACCCAATTTAT
This sequence comes from Veillonella sp. HPA0037, assembly GCF_000411535.1. Taxonomy (NCBI): domain Bacteria; kingdom Bacillati; phylum Bacillota; class Negativicutes; order Veillonellales; family Veillonellaceae; genus Veillonella; species Veillonella sp. HPA0037. The sequence goes on along the minus strand of NZ_KE150483.1, from coordinate 1,890,736 downwards.
TTAAGTAATTTACAGTGGATTCTACTACTTGTGCGGAGGAACCCATAGTAACGATTACGTCAGTTGCATCAGGAGCACCTACGTAGTTGAACAATTGGTAGTTAGTACCAGCCAATTTGTTGATTTCGTTCATGTAGTGTTCTACAACGTCAGGAACGTTCAAGTAGAATTTGTTGGATGCTTCACGATGTTGGAAGTAAACGTCAGGGTTTTCTGCAGTACCACGAGTTACAGGAGCATCTGGGTTCAAAGCGTTCTTACGGAATGCTTGAACTGCTTCCATATCTACTAATGGTTTTAATTCTTCATAGTCCCAGATTTGAATTTTTTGAATTTCATGGGATGTACGGAAACCGTCAAAGAAGTTGATGAACGGTACACGAGTTTTAATAGCTGTCAAGTGAGCTACTGCAGACAAGTCCATTACTTCTTGTACGGAGGATTCTGCAAGCATAGCACAGCCAGCTGCACGAGCAGCCATTACGTCTTGGTGGTCACCGAAGATAGCCAATGCATGTGCAGCTAATGCACGAGCAGCTACTTGGAATACGCCTGGAAGTAATTCACCTGCTACTTTGTATAAGTTAGGAAGCATCAATAACAAACCTTGGGAAGATGTGAAAGTTGTTGTTAATGCACCAGCTTGCAAGGAACCGTGAACAGCAGCAGCAGCGCCTGCTTCAGATTGCATTTCTACAACTTGAACAGTGTTACCGAAGATGTTTTTACGACCAGATGCAGCCCATTCGTCAATGTGTTCTGGCATTGGAGAAGATGGAGTGATTGGGTAAATCGCAGCAACTTCTGTAAAACCATAAGAAACGTGAGCAGCCGCTTGGTTGCCGTCCATAGTTTTAAATTTACGACTCATGTGATTATTGCCTCCTTAAGCATTTAGCAAAAATAGAACACTTGCTTAATCTATCATTATGTTTAGGAATAACAACCATTACAAACTTGCGTACATGAAAAAATAATGCAATAATATATATGTTATATATATTTATGGCATTATGTAGTACAAACTATTTTGTAGTGGGCACAACCATAATTCCTAATATCATAACTTGATATAGCCCTATAGACTCATTATAACGTGGCGGGCTATATCAACGCAATACATACAGCGCTTGGCGCCTTGCCAATATCGCTATCCATACTTTACTTAAAGTAATAGCTAATTGCGTTTTAGTAATAATTATTCTCATTTACAAAAATCAATTTTTAAATTAGGTTTGTAATATCTTTTATATATTAGGGGGTTAGTTATGGATTTCCACCATTTAAAATACTTCGTAGAAGTGGCTGATCAAAAGAGTTTTAGTAAAGCAGCAAGAAACTTACACATCTCACAATCCGCGATTAGCCGTACAATCAAAGCCTTAGAAGACGAACTTGGTGTTGTTCTCTTCATGCGTAATGCTAAATCCGTAGAACTCACTGATGGAGGTACCATCTTTTTAACACACGCTAAACGCGTAGTATTTATGTTTGAACATTTAAAAACAGATTTTGAAAACGAGTTTCGTTTGGAGCAAGGTTCCATCCGAATTGGTATCCCACCTATTACCGATGCACCAATCTTTGCGCAACTATTAGGTGAGTTTAAAAAGGTATACCCACAAATCGATTTAGAATTATATGAACAAGGTTCTAAGAAGGTTGAAATCAGTGTACAAGAAGGTTTGATTGATATCGGTATCATCTGTACAAAGCCAAATCCTAAGGAATTTGAATCCTTCTATCTCACATCTGACCCATTATCCGTTATCGTTCCTAAAACTAGCCCACTTGCCAAGGAACCAGAAATTCGATTGGATATGCTTTCAGAAGAATCCTTTGTACTTCACAAGGACGATTTCAATTTACATGATGAAATCATTAAAGCTTGTAAACACACAGGTTTCCAACCTCATATCGTATTCGAAACAAGCCAACGTGACCTCATGTTACAAACAGTAAGTGCCGATTTAGCCATCGCCCTATTACCATCTCGCCTCTGCCCTGAGGTAGGCGAGAACACAGAAGTAGGATCTAAGGTAGTTGTACGTCCTCTCGTTCCAGAAATCATCCATACCTTATATGTAATCTGGAAAAAAGGTCATTACCTCTCCCACGCTTCTCGCTTGTGGTTAGACTTTGTAAACTCCAAATTGCCATTACCTGGTCTACAATTGGAGGCTCATAAATAATGAACAAACCATCTGGGCTCGCAACTAAATTGCGGGCCCTTTTGAAAGCTAAAGAAACGCCCATGTGGGCCGTTATTATAGTTCTCATCATCGTCATCATCATTCAGCAAGTTCAAATATCCGAACTACAATGGCGCGTCGACGAAGATCATGATGGTTCCACCATAGATAGTGTGGCCGGACGTCTATATATTTTAGAAGGCATGGCTAATAAACATAGTGATCAAATTGAAGAACTACAAAAATATATCCGGCAATTACAAAATGATGGCGCTAGATATGATTGGGAACTAAAACAACTGGAATGGTTGCATCCAGAACTAAAGGTTATTTCTCCTGATGGAGATCCTAATCCGTTAAAATCTACAGATCTTAACCTAGACATGAATCCTGGTAATGTACCAGATGTAAAAAAATAAATAAAAGCCAGATACAATACATACTAAAAAGTATTTACATTGTATCTGGCTTTTTATTATATCTGCCTTAATCCGTTTGAACCACAGTAATAGCTTTTATCTTTTTATCAAGGGGAATGTGCCTATATAAACTGAAATTCTTATTATAGGATTTTTCCCATTCACTCACAACAGAGTAGTGCCTATGATGGAAATTACCTTTATCATCTATATAAAGAAAGAGATCTTTTTGAGCCATAACACCAAAGCCCATGGCATCCAAAGTGTACCCCTTATGAACACCATCATTTGTATTTAAATAATCTCGTAACTCTGCTTCACGAGATGTATCAACCCATCCTAATTCCAACACTCTACTAACTAACGTATCTTCAGCAGCCTTATAAGCTTTATTTGCAGCTATAAGTCCCTTATCTGGAAAACCTTGAACATCCTCTTGATATCCAAAGGCTGTCACAACTATAAGTTTTCCCGTTCCATACTGATTCTCATAAGAAATAATCGGATCTGCTACTGTAATAACTTTCTCTACAAAAGGATTCCATAATATTGAATCAATATAATGCTCTTGAGTTTTATACTCTACAATATATTTAGTCTCACCTACATCATTACCGGTCGGTTTTATTTTAACAATACCCTCATCATGAGTAAGGATACTAAAATCTACGTAATATGCTGATACATAATAACCGCCTAATATAGGCTTCAATTGACTCTGTAATTTATCTATCGTCTTATGTTGTTCTAAATCGCCAATATATTTAGCGCGTTCTAAATTCTTAACAGCTGTCTCCCATGAATCATAAGGACCTGAAACTTTAACAATGTCACGGTTGTACACTGCAATTTTCTCAAAGGCAGCTCTACCTTCACCCGTCGGATCATGTAATGATATCGCACTTACAGATACACCTAGTGTAAAAGTTGTTAATACGCTTGCTAATAATAACGTTTTATACATAGTAGCCTCTCTTTTTACTGTAGATTACATTACTCTTATTATACATAAAACAATATATTTACTAAAAGAAAAAGAGCTATATATTTATTCAATATCCGTCATAGAAAAGAATAAAAAATATAACTCTTTTTAAATTTGTATTTAATTTTTAACTTAATCTTCCTTGTGTTCCATAGATTTAGGTAATGTCAAAATCAATAGACCTGCTAGGAACATACAAGCGCCCATTACATAGTAACCGTAAGTAAAGCTACCTGTATGACCGTTGATAAAGCCAAGCATATATGGGCCGACCCAACCGCCCATATTACCGGATGAATTGATAAGGCCCATCGCACCTGCTGCAGCTGCGCCAGATAAGAATGTAGTTGGCATCGTCCACCATACGCCCATACCACCATACACGCCTACAGCCGTTAAACAGATGAATAACAAGCTAATTTCAGGTGATGGACTATGTGGTGTGGCAATAAAACCTATGGTACCAACAAATAATGTGGTCGCCACATGCCAACGTTTTTCATTGCGTTTCTCTGAGGAATAGCCACAGAAAACTTGTACTAATAAGGCAGCACTCATCGGAATGGCAATAGACCAAGCTACAACACTTGGTGGCCATCCGGATAAGCTTTTAAGCACTTGTGGCATCCAGAAACTGAACCCCCAGAACCCAATAACCCACAAGAAATAAATTAATGCTAATCGCAATACCTTTGGATCTTTCAAGGCTTGCCAAATAGTGTATTTCTTTACGGATTGTTTTTCAGCTTCTTCCTTAGCAAGCTCTTCTTTAATGTATTCTTTCTCTGCATCAGTTACCCAAGCAGCCTCTTCTGGTTTTTCTTTCATCCAGAATGCAAAAATGAAAGCAAAGATAACGGCTGGTAATGCTTCTACAATAAACAACGTACGCCATCCATGTAATCCAAAAAATGTCGTATCGAGCAATACGCCTGCTAATGGACCGCCGATAATGTTAGAGAATAATAGAGATGTAAGCATTAAGGAAATTGCCTTTGCCCGTTCTCTCGGTAAAAACCAATTAGGTATCAATAAAGAATAGATAACCGGATATAATGACGCTTCACATAAACCTAACAAGAATCGATATAAGAAGAACTCCCACTCCGTAGTCATTGTCGTCATGAGGACACATACAATGCCCCAACTAAACATGATACGCGCTACCCAATGCATCGCATTAAATCTCGATGCTAACAGAGATGCAGGGACTTCAAATAAAACATAGCCAATAAAGAATATACCTGCGCCCATACCGAATATTTCTGGTGTTAACCATGGTAAATTCTCTTTCATGGTCAAGCCTGCATAGGCGATATTTACACGGTCTAAAAAGGCAATAATAGAAACAATAAATAATGGTAGGATGACATGCAACATACGCCGCCTTGTAAAATCCTTGAAATCGATGGCCCCACTTTGAGGCTCTGGTACAGATGATGAGTTCATATGAATCCTTTCTACTTACTATATGATACGTACCATAATATATTAAAAAAACAAATGTCCTCTGTCAATGATATTATATAGAATATAGGAATAACAAATTAGAATATGTAACATACAAAAAGCACCTTATATCTGTTATGTAAAATCTCAATAAAGATTTCTAACAGTATATAAGGTGCTTTCACATACACTATTCAGATATTAGCGTCTATTACCAAAGATACGCAACAAGGATAAGAACAAGTTAATGAAATCGAGATACAAGCTAAGTGCACCAGCAATTTCAATACGATCTAAAATCGTTTCATCTTCAGATAGTGCCAATTGAGTAACGCTGTTTTTAATCATGTTCATATCAACAGCCGTAAAAATGGAAAATACCACGACCCCAATGTAGCCAAGAATCAAGCTAATTGTACTATAACTAATGGAACTAAGATATGGAATCGAAAAATACGATGCTGCCATAAATACAAGACTTACGATAATCATACCAAATATAGCAGCCACTAAGTACGGTGTTAATCCGGCTAAATTCTTCTTAGTTGTAAGGCCTACAATAGAAAAGGCAACGAAGAACGCCAATGCTCCAATCAATGCTGGTACAGTAGCTTCCATGATGCCATATGCTAACGAAACAAGTGATAAGGTAACGCCATTCAATGCACTATAGATGAAGAACATCGCATATAGGGACATAACATTGGCCTTATACGTGCGCATGCTAAACAAGAATACCACCGCTACTTCTGCAATCAATAAAATATTAAAATTGCTAGCTGCAAAGCGCGCCCATGACGGATTCATTAGCGTCGCAATACCAATACCCAATGTGGTCAATAAACCAACAACCATCCATAAAATAGAGCCCTTTAACCGTTGAGATACAATACTTTCTACCAATGCTACATCATTAGCATTTGGCGTTTGTGTCATATATGGATTCATAAGAACCTCCTTGCTATTTGTAGTTTATATAGTTTGTTATCTATCTATATATTATACTAAAAATTCTTATTCAACGCCATAAAAACACATTGTATAAAACCAAATCATAAAGAATTTGAGTCCTTCTACCTCACTAGTGACCCACTTTCTGTTATCGCTCCTAAAAAAACACTTTATAGTATGAATATATCTCTATCACAAGATAAGAAAATACTATAAAGTACTTTCATATTAATTAGTAGTAACAGGATCATAATCAGACGGCACCGGAGCAACGATACTCACAAAGACAATATCTTCCGTTCCAGTATTTTTTGCACCATGACATTCACCCTTTTTAGATACTATAACTTGTCCCTTTGTAAAAGGCACCTCGGTATCCGGCGTTGGATAAAACACCCCTGTCCCTTGCAATATAACCCATATATCATCAGAATTATGATGATAATGCTTTGGTAAGGTTTGACCAGGTTTAATAACCCAAACTGAACCACCTGTGGAATCAGTTTGATAAAATGGCGTCTTAACAGCTTTCTCCAAACTCTCAACTTTCACAAGTTCCATATCAAAAATACGTTGATTACTCATAATGTTCACACCTTTCATCGATTAACAACTAACGAGTGCCCGATGCATATTCGCCCATATTTACATCAAGCACTGCTCTCACCGGTTGAACTAGGGAATCCTCATACGGCAATGTCCATTGCACTTTTGAATCCAATTCCCCATTCTCTAGGCCGCTAATAGTATCACCATCACCAACAGGATTATCATTTTCTAAAATAAAATACAACATATTATATGCATGAATAACTACATCATCAGGATTCATGCCATGAAAGTGATACTGCACATCAGGCAAGATAAAGCTAAATATAACATACCATTCATTTATAGTATATCAAATGATTACTAGTACTACAATTATTATATAATCCATATTTCATAACAACTTAAAAGATATAACTGTTATAAATATAGCCCGATGATGGTATTCGAACCATGTTCAGCCGTAAGCTGGACGCGCAAGAATATCATCATCGGGCCCCCACAAACGTAATCCGTAGAATACCGCACCCGCTACAATCATGTAGGCGTACAACTACCGATATACTAGAGTTCGTGGTGCGGAACCGCGATAAACACTTGCTCTGTACCGCTGAAGGCGTCACCATCCCCTAGGTAAAAAATAAAACTAACGACAAAAGACCCTCTCCGTGGTCCGTAGAGGAACTTCAGGCATGTGTGAGTCCTAGGACCATGGAGAGGGTCTTTGTATTATTTAATCAGCGTGGGATGGTGATACCACCAGCGGAACCGCACAGTATCTAACCGTGCTCCACATCACCAACTCAATTATAGAGGTTTACGAACCACGTCGATGATAGAGCCATCGCGATATTCTACGATTGCGATGATGTCTTCGTCTTTGTCAGATACAGGGATATCTTGTGGTTTACCTACTAAGTCGAATGCTAATTGTTGTAATTCTTCAATTGTGAAGATAGGCAAGTTGCTATCTTTGAAACGTTCAATCAAATCAGTACGAGCTGGGTTGATTGCGATACCGTATTCAGTAACGAGTACGTCAACAGAGGAGCCTGGTGTAATTACAGTTGCTACTTTGTCGCGGATCATTGGCAAGCGGCCACGGATCAATGGGCAAGTAATAACTGTGCATTTAGCACCTGCTGCTGTATCGGAGTGACCGCCGGAAGCGCCCATTAATACACCGTTGGAGTCTGTCATTACGTTTACGTTGAAATCAAGGTCGATTTCAGTAGCACCAAGGAATACTACGTCGAGGTAGTTTGTAGTGCAGTCTGTCCATGGGTTAGCATACATGGAAGCAGACATTTCGATATGTGCAGGGTTTTTATCCAAGGATGCAGCTGCAGTAGTATCGAATGTTTGAGTATCATAGATAGCTTTGATCAAGCCTTCTTCAAGCATACCAGTCAAGATACCAGTAGCACCACCAATAGCAAAGCCACCAGCTTCACCGCGTTTGCGAAGTTTTTCAGCAATGAATTTAGCCACAGTCAATGGAGCACCACCAGCGCCCAATTGGAATACGAAGCCTTCTTTAATGATGCCAGCTTGGTCAAGGAATTCACCAGCTAGTTCAGCGATTTTAATTTGAATAGGGTTCTTAGTGAAGCCAATTGCACCAGAAGCAATACCTTCTGGGTCGCCTATGCTTTCAACAGGAACAACATAATCTACATCTGTTTGAGGGATGGCATAGTTATGTACATAGTCAACCAAGTTATCAGTGATGATAACAGTTGTATCTGCATAGTGAGAGTCAACCTTAGCATAGCCAAGTGCACCACATGCGGATTTACCCATACGACCTGTTGCATTGCCGCGAGGGTCAGCTGTAGGAGCAGCCATGAAAGCTACATCGATATGAACTTCGCCAGATTCGATAGCACGAGCACGGCCACCATGAGGACGAATGACTACAGGGCGTTTTAACACGCCAGGGTTTTGTGTTAAGAATTTACCAAGACGATCGCGAAGACCAGATGTTTCGAGCGCTGTAACAGTACCGTCTTGAATCATTTCTACCAAGAAGTCATGGCATGGAGACAAGGAAGAAGAAGCGATTGTAATATCTTTAATGCCTTTCGCTTGAACGCGTTCCATAACCATTTTCATAACATAGTCACCATTGCGCAAATGATGATGGAAGGACAATGTCATGCCATCTTTTACGCCAGCTTTTTCGATTGCTTCATCGATGGAAGCAAGAACTTTATTAGTACCAACACGACTCATATGAACAGGTTTACCTGCGCGTTTAGCCTTAGGTTCAATTGCGAATTCACCTTGATATACTTCGCGACCTTCTAGTGCTGGGATATTTGTTGGGATATCGCGACCTACTTTATTTAACATCGTATTCTGCTCCTTCCTCTAATTCAACTTTAATGCCTGCTGCACGTGCTTTATCAACTACGCGTTGTGCACGAACTACGATAGGACCATCGATCATTTTACCATCTACGGAGATTACGCCTTTATTGTTGCGCAATGCATCAGCATAGCTGTTCAATACCTTAACGGAATGAGCGATTTCTTTTTCGTCAGGAGTGAATACTTCATGGATAATTTTGATTTGGCTTGGGTGGATGCAAGATTTACCGTCATAACCCAACGCTTTAATGAATTCAACTTCTTCGCGGAAACCTTGAGGGTCTTTTACGTCAGAGAATACAGTATCGATTACGCGGATACCTGCTTCGCGTGCTGCATGAAGGATTGTTTGACGAGCGAACAACAATTCAACAGCTGGTTTATGTTTACCTGTGCGAAGGTCAGCACGGTAGTCTTCAGCGCCAAGAGCGATAGCTACTACGCGAGGGCCATGGCAGATTTCGCGAACATTGTATAAGCCACGAACAGATTCGATAGCTACGATAATGTTGATTGTACCTTCTGGCCAGCCATTAGCTTTTTCCACTTCTTCAATTTTCTTCGCTACGATTTCAACTTCAGATACGTCTTCAGTTTTAGGTAAACGAATCATATCAGGTTTTGCTGGAACGATAACATCAAGGTCATCATAACCATAAGGTGTTTGTGTAGGATGGTTGATACGAACTACAGTTTCAGCGCGGAATTTACGGGATTTCAATGCTTCTGCAGTCAAAAGACGAGCTGTGTCTTTTTCTGTAATAGGCACGGAATCTTCGATATCGATCATGATGGAGTCAGAGCCGTGGATATCAGCACTGTTAATCATTTTTGGTGTATTACCAGGAACGAACATCATGGAACGGGATAAGCGTTTTTTAGCCGCTTCTGTAAGCGGATTAGTTTTTACTTCTGGAAATGTTTTATCGTTAGCCATTATGCTTTGCTCCCCCTTTCTAATGCGCCCAACACGCGAGCTTTAATTGTATAATCCCAAGCGTTTTTATCTTGTACAGTTACTTTTACGCCATCAAAACCAGCCTCTTTCACTGTGTTCAAGATAACAGATTTAATTTGGTCGCCATATTGACGCATAACTTTGGAAGTCAATTCGATTTCGATGCCGCTAGCAATCGGTTCTACCGTAACTAATGCATCATTTTTTTCGTCGAAGCCTGCTTGCGCAGCTTTCACTAATTGTGCCATGTTACATCCTTTCACTAAAAAATATATCAAATGGCAAAGACCAGACCGTCGCGAAGTCTGGCCTAAGCCGTAAAAACAATGATGATTATAAAATTATATGGTGATTAAATCATACCGATGAAAGTCCACCAAGGAATACCTACTACAAAGAGTAAGATCCAGCTTAAGATTGCTAGGATACCACCAGCAGTCCACCATTCTTTCAAGTTATTATAACCTGCAGAGTAGATGATAGGACCAGGGGATGCACCGTAGTGAGTTACGAGGCCACCAAATGCATTTGTAGCAAGCAATACTAGACCAAACATAACAGGGTTAACACCGGCTGCCATACCTACCGTTAAGAATACAGGAAGCATGGATGCGATATATGCAGTACTAGAAGCGAATAAGTAACGAATTACAACGCTAATAGCGGAAAGAATCAATACTACTACAAGTGGAGACACATCAAGTGCCAAGTTAGTTTGCATGAATGTTGCAAGCCAAGCAAAGAATTTAGCTTTTGTTAAAGCTGTGGATAAACCAAGGATAGCACCAAACCAGATGAATGTATTCCAAACAGCTTTTGTTTGAACCATATCTTCCCAAGTGATGATACCAGATAAGAACACAACAGTCATTGCAACGAGTGCAACTGCTGTAGCACTTAAATCAATACCAATGGAAGGCAATGCCCATCCGATAAGAGCAAGAATAAATACAACAGCCAAGATTTTTTCAGACATTTTCATAGGTCCCAATTTTTCAAGGCCATCAGCAGCCAATTTCTTGTTGTCAATTTTTACTGCTTCAGGACGGTCAATCCAGTAGCCTACAAGTGGTACAAAGATCAACATGATAAGACCAGGTAATGCCAAGGCTAATGCCCATTCCCCCCAAGTCATGCTAAGGCCAGTAATTTTTGTTACGAAGTCTAAAGCTAACACATTAGGAGCCATAGCTGTTAAGAACATAAAGGACGTAATCTTTGTTACGAAGTAACCATTCATCAAGATAAAGGAACCGCCGCGTTTTGCAGTATCACCAGGGTAAGAACCGATAGATTCTGCAATGGATAAGTTAATAGGATATACGATACCAGCTGCACGTGCTGTATTAGAAGGTGTTGCTGGAGACAAGATTAAGTCAAGAAGCGCTGTTACATAGCCTAAACGCAATACTGTGGAACCGAATGCACGGATTAAGTGGTACGCTACACGGTGACCAAGACCAGTTTTACCAAAGGCAACGCTCAAGGAGAAGGCTGCAATGATCATCCACAATGCTGTGGAGCCATAACCTACCAAAATATCTTTTGCATTGTCCATGAATAATGCAGAAGCAGATAATACGGATAATAAAATAATTTGAATTGGATACGGTTTTAAAATCAAACCTAAGATACCTGCGATGTAGAAACCAAATAGGCGCCACGCTTCCGCAGAAAGCCCTGCTGGTGGAGTTGTAAACCAGAGGATAATTGGGATCAGCACGATAACGGCTAATTTTACAAGTCTTTCCATGTTTTTTCCTTTCTTATAAACATAGGCATATACTGTTCATCCTAACACTACCCAAGTAATTCGTAATACGCGACTATTACTTTATGAATTCTTGTATTTAGTATGATTTCATTATACGTTGATAATCATTTTCTGAAAAATAGATTACCTTTATAGGGGTCATAAAAATTTTTATAACTGTCATTCATACTTTTTATGCATTTTTCTCATAGATTTTTAGGTGTAAATGAAAAAAATGCATGCATACACCTCTAACAAGATGTATACATGCACTTACATGTTATGATTGATATTCTCTAAAAATACTATCGTCTACGACAGTGTGTTTTTTATAGTAATCTCGTACGTACTCGATAAATGTTTTGACAGCAATTAAATTGGCCGACTCTTTTGTGTATACCATATTGGTATCACGCGTAATATACGTTCCATCCTTACTACGCAATGGGCTAACATAAATATCTTTGTCTTTACAAGATCCAAGCCCCATATAGGTTAGGATAGACCATCCGAGTCCAGCCCGCACAAAATGACGACATGTACTCATGGAATTGACATCCATCGCCACAATGGGAGGTGCCTCGAAATGCTCAGCACACCATTTTTCAATGATATTGGCTACCGATGCATCGGTTTGGTATCGAATAAAGGGCACCTTCTCTAACGATTCTGGTGGAACTAACTCTTTGTATACCAAGCAATACGGTTCTTCCAATAGCAATTCTGAATTGCCGGATACTTCATAGCCACCACGTGCAAACGCCACCATACAATCACCGGTATTAAACATCTTTACAACTTGATGGCTGAAAGCTGTCTTAACTTGAATATGTACATCTGGATACTGTTCGCGGAACGATTTCAACAAAGCTGGTAATTCATAATCTGCAAAATTAATGGACGATGCAATCTTCAATGTACCTTGAATCTTACCAGTAGACGATGTCAATGCGTGTTCCAAGGCCTCTCTATCATGCAGCATGCGTTTGCAATAGTCATAATAGATTTCACCTTGCGGCGTCAATGCAATGCCTTCTGTCGTACGAAGCAACAAGGAGTACCCTACGCTATCCTCTAAATGACGCAGTCGATAGCTCAAAGCGGGTTGCGAAACAAATAGCTTTTCAGCCGCTTTTGTTATATTACCTTCATCCACAACGGTTACAAAGGTACGCCATTCTTTATCATCCATAGTCGTACTCCTTTTTTATGACCAACCTATTTATATTATATATTGCTTATCGTGCATTCGCAATGCCTGCAAAGACCTTGCCTCGTTCGCCATCGATGGTGACCTCTGCGCCTTCAAGCAATACGTCATGAGCATCTTTGGCGCCTAAGATGACAGGAATACCATACGTAATGCCTGCAATGGCACTATCTGATGTGTAACCATCTTCTACGGCTACAATACCGCCAGCTCGTTTAGCAATGTTCATCAACTCTGGTTCCATAGTCCCTACTACGAGGATATCACCAGATTGGAAGCTTTCATAATCATTCTTATGATTAGCTGCAATAAATACGCGACCCGTAGCGGATTTACGTAGGATACCATTACCAGATAACAACACCTTGCCTGCAATATGAACGCGAATCATATTCGTAGTACCTGTAGAACCAGAAGGTACGCCAGCGGTAACGACAACTAAATCACCAGAGTTGATGGCATTCGCCCCGAGAGCACCGGTAATCGCCTGTTTTACCATTTCATCAGAGTTGATATTTTCACAGCCCTTGATGGCTTCAACGCCCCAGCACAATTGCATGCGACGAATCGTTTCATCATGCGGTGTAATGGCGATAATTTTGCAATCTGGACGATGACGAGCCACACTAATCGCAGTATGACCAGATTCGGTACATGTCAAAATAGCTGCTGCCCCAAGATCACTCGCAACTCGCACACTAGCCAAACATACAGCCTCAGTGGTTGTCACATCATCGCTTTCCTGCGTTCTACTCTTATGATCATAAATAGCAGACTGCTCCGTTACCTCTGCAATGCGCGTCATGGTCGTAACAGCTTCCACTGGATATGCGCCATTAGCAGTCTCACCAGACAACATAATCGCATCGGTGCCATCTAAGATGGCATTGGCCACATCACTCGCTTCGGCGCGCGTAGGACGAGGGTTTTGAATCATAGATTCCAACATTTGCGTAGCCGTAATAACAGGTTTACCAAGACGATTACATTTTTCAATCATCATCTTTTGCAATACCGGTACTTCTTCGGCTGGAATTTCTACGCCCAAATCACCACGAGCAATCATAAGACCATCCGCTACATCGAGAATTTCATCAATATTATTGACTCCTTCAGCATTTTCAATTTTGGCGATAATCTTAATATCCTTTTGTTCAGATTCCAAGATGCGACGAATGGCTACCACATCCTTAGCGCGTTGCATAAAGGATGCGGCCACAAAGTCCACACCTTGTTGGCACCCAAAACGCAAATCTAATTCGTCTTGCTCGGATACAGGTGGCAAGCTAAGCGCTACGCCTGGCACGGCCACCCGTTTGCGATTGCCAATTTCACCGCTGTTTTGAACGGTCGTAATAATGTTGTTACCTTCAATAGCATCGATGGTCAATCTAACGAGGCCATCAGCTAAGAGAACCGTATCGCCAACGTGCACATCGCCTACTAAACCTTTATGGTTTACAGTACTAATGTCTTGCGTGCCTTCTACATCATCCGTAGTCAATATAAATTGTTGCCCCGCTTCGAGGAACACCTTGCCCTCTTTAAATAGACCAAGACGAACCTCTGGACCTTTTGTATCGAGCAACAATGCGATTGGTTTATTGACAATCATCGCCGCATCACGCACCATTTGCATGCGCTCTGCTTGCTCTTCATGCGAACCATGAGAGAAGTTAAAACGAGCCACATTCATACCAGCGCGCATCATATCTTCTAAGATACCGAACTTATCCGTGCCCGGACCTACGGTACATACGATTTTTGTACGTTTCATATATCCTCCTAAATTGAATATATACTATTGCACCTCTACGGAACCTTCACCTAAAACGGATTCGATACGTGCGATGATCTCATCTGTTGGTGCAAAGCATAATTGAGGTGATAAATTAATTCGTTTTCGTTGTTTATGTAAATATAATGCTGTCGGTACTTGCCCTTCTGCTTGTGAAAGTATTTCCTTCAACGCATTACTATTCTCTGGCGTATCATAGGCACCTCGAATATGGATAGCGATTTGTCGTGCATTGTTGTAATTTACCTTTAATGGTGCAATGCAATCAGCAATAATCTGCACACCCTTTTCATCCGCATCAACACGGCCTCGCACCTTAACAACCATATCGACAGCCAAAAATTGTTGGCTCTGAGCAAATACCTTCGGAAATGCCACCACT
This sequence comes from Veillonella sp. HPA0037, assembly GCF_000411535.1. NCBI lineage: Bacteria > Bacillati > Bacillota > Negativicutes > Veillonellales > Veillonellaceae > Veillonella > Veillonella sp. HPA0037. The sequence goes on along the minus strand of NZ_KE150483.1, from coordinate 1,875,717 downwards.
TGAGCGGAACCAGAATAATCTTCAATGCGAAGAATACTCATGACATCGCCCCGTTTTGTAGGTCTATCCCCTCTTTCAGCAATGAGACCGCCAAAGGTAATCGTTTGGCCATCAAAACGCTCTGGATTTTCAAGGAGTTGCCCCAGTTCAAAAAGGCCTTTTAATTCCTTGTTATAGCCTTGCAATGGATGGCCCGTAATATAGAATCCTGTGTAGTCCTTTTCATCCTTCAATTTATCATCTTCCGATAAATCAGGTAAATTCGGTACCGGAATCATATCGACGTCATCCGTGCTTTCACCAAAGAGACTCATAGTCCCCATGGCAGCATCCTTTTGCTGCTTAGCCCCTACAGCCTGTGCACTTTCATACATATGCAACAACTGATTGCGGTTTTCCTCAAATCCGTCCATAGCACCACAGCGAATTAGGCTTTCCAGCAAGCGTTTATTCACAACCTTACTATCTACGCGACGACAAAAATCGGTAATGCTCGTATAGAGACCATTGGCCTCACGCTCTGTAATGAGTCGATCAATAGCATTATCCCCTACATTCTTGATTCCCCCAAGGCCAAAGCGAATGGCATCACCTTGTACAGCAAAGCTACGCAAGGAATGGTTTACATCGGGACCGAGGACCTGCACATTATGTTTTTTACAGGCATTAATGTAATAGGTGAGCTTATCCATATTTTGCATAAAACTCGTCATGGTAGCGGCCATAAATTCTGGAAAATAATGCGCCTTAAGATACGCTGTTTGGTACGCAATATACGCATAGGCCGCACTATGGGATTTATTAAAGCCATAGCCGGCAAAGTAAACGAGCAAGTCAAATACTTCATTTGCAATGGACTCTTCGATGCCATTATTGATAGAACCTTGTATAAAGGATTCACGTTGCGCCTTGAGGACGGATTCCTTTTTCTTACCCATCGCACGGCGCATCAAGTCCGCTTGACCAAGGGAGAATCCCCCCATAGCAGACGCAATTTGCATAACCTGTTCTTGGTAGAGAATAACTCCGAACGTATCTTTCAAAATAGGTTCCAAAATCGGATGTAAATAGGTCACCTCTTTTTTACCATGGCGACGGTCGATAAAATCCGCCACCATGCCAGATCCCAAAGGGCCTGGGCGATAAAGTGCAACGAGAGGGATTAAATCCTCAAAATGCTCAGGTTTCAAATCCATAACAAGCTTAGTAATCCCATCGGACTCAAGTTGAAATACACCGGATGTATCGCCTTTGGTAAGGAGCTCACAAGCCGCTTTATCATCTAATGGGATAGCATCTAAATCGAGATCAATACCTCGGTTTGCCTTAATGAGCTTAAGGGCATCCCCCATAACGGTCAATGTACGGAGGCCCAAAAAGTCCATCTTCAACAGGCCTAGTTCTTCGATATTATCCTTATCATATTGAGTGACAAAGCCCTCTTCATTAGAGTTTTGTACAGGCACATGGTCATCTAGAGGGTCCGCAGAAATTACGACACCCGCCGCATGGGTAGATGAGTTACGCGCAATGCCCTCTAGCTTTTGGCCAAAATCAAATAACTCTTTTACATTAGGGTCTGTATCATATAAGGCTTTTAAATCTTTACCCTTTAAAGCCTTTTCTAAGGTGATGCCCAATTCATTAGGAATCATCTTCGCAATACGATTGACCTCAGCTAATGGTAAATCGAGCACACGACCTACGTCACGAATAACGGCGCGGGCCGCTTCTGTACCAAAGGTGATGATTTGGGATACGCGAGCTTGCCCATATTTTCGCGTTACATAGTCGATGGCTTCGCCCCGCTTTTCATAGCAGAAGTCGATATCGATATCAGGCATGCTTACCCGTTCTGGATTAAGGAATCGTTCAAAGAGCAAATCGTATTGTAATGGGTCAAGGCCTGTGATACCTAATAAATAAGCTACAACAGAACCAGCTGCAGAACCACGACCTGGGCCTACAAGGATATCGTGTTCTCGCGCGTAACGCACATAGTCCCATACGATGAGGAAATAGTCTTCAAAGCCCATCGTCCCAATAACATCGAGTTCGTAGTCGAGACGTTTTTTAAGCTCATCAGATGTATCGCCATATAAGCGAGGTATTTCCCGTTCACAAACCTTACGCAAATAAGTTTTAGACGTTTCGCCCTCAGGCACATCAAAGTGCGGCAAATGGTGTTCATCAAAATTAAATTCTACATTACATCGGTCTGCAATCTTTACTGTATTTTCTAACGCCCCAGGGATGTGTCCAAAGAGCTCCGCCATCTCGTCCCCAGATTTTAAATAGAACTCATCATTAGGGAATTTCAAACGATCTACTTCGGCGCGACGTCGGCCCGTTTGAATACAGACGCGGATATCCTGAGCATCAGCGTCGTCTTTCATAACATAGTGGAAATCATTGGACGCCACGATGCCTAGGCCATATTCATCGGCTAATTGGCATAGCACTTGCTGAGCTCGTAACTCTTCAGGTAAACCGTGATTTTGAATTTCTAAAAAGAAATTATCTTTACCGAAGGTTTCAATATACCACTCAACAGCACGGCGAGCCCCCTCCATATTATCTTGCAGAATATATTGAGGTACTTCCCCTTGAATACACGCACTAAGGGCAATAATGCCCTTGCTGTATTGACGCAACAAATCATGGTCAGCACGGGGCTTATAATTAAAACCTTCCGTAGAGGCCTTCGATACAATTTTAACAAGATTTCGATAGCCTTCCATCGTTTCGGCTAGTAAAATAAGATGTTTTAATCGCTCACGGCTACGCCCTTCTGGTTTATCAAGGCGGCTACCTTCTGTGACATACACTTCACACCCAATAATCGGTTTAATGCCTTGTGCCACACATTCTTTATAAAAATAGATGGCTGCATACATATTGCCATGGTCCGTAATGGCAAGGGCTGGTTGTTCCAATCCCTTCGCGCGGCGCACCATATCCGGCAAACGACTGATGCCGTCCAATAAACTAAATTCCGTATGACTATGTAAATGTACAAATGGCTTCATGGTACACCTCCTTACGGTCTATGTGCAAAATAGATATTTAACGATTTCTTACGGGCTTTCCAATCTGGTAAAAATTGGGCTACTAAATTGTGAAAGTTCTTGGAATGATCCAAGTATTTAAAATGGGCAAACTCATGGACCATAACGTACTCAATATAGGCCTGAGGCCCTTCTAATAAACGCATATTCATCTTAATGAGCTGCTTTGATGGCGTACAAGAACCCCAACGACTCTTCATGTGCTGTTGCTTTACCGTTGGCATGGGCACATCAATATGTTGTTGGTGAAAGCGTTGATATACGACCTTCGCCCAATGAGTAAACACCTTTTCCCCTAGCTGGCGCCAAAAGGTTTGCATTAATTTATGCTTGTCTTCATAGGTGTAATCAGATTTAACGAACATCACCATGCGACTAGAACCATCAAACTTAATATGCGGTTTGCCAGATGTTTCTAGCACCTCTAGCGAAATAGGCATGCCCAAAATAGATATGGTTTCACCCGTTACATATTGTAATGCCTCTATCCGTTGTGCCGTTAATGCTTCTAATTTAAAACGAGCCCGCTCAATAAAGGGTATATTTTCGATAACAAATGCATCAATTCGATGATCTGGTACATAAGCATTCGCCGAAACATGGACACTACCATCCTTGTGCACACGCATATTTATATTCTTTACACGCTTGATTGTTAACTCATATTCAATTGTGTCACCATTGTAGGTAATAGACCGAGTTGTTGAAGTATTCATACCTTTTATTTTATCATAAAACACTCATAAATTCGTTAAAATATAGAGATTCTAATAGAATAACTTTGATTTTAAACAATACTGATTTTTATTACTTTGTAATATAAAAACGACACCTATATCCCCTTTATGGAGATATAGGTGTCATTATAATAAAGAGCAATCCAAATTCACTCTAGATAATTCTCTAACCCCATTTTATATTCTGGTTTTAATCGCATACTATCTCGTGCAGTGACTAACCTAACAATTAATTCTTCTATAACTTCCTTATCATCTTTACTAAATTGACTATAATGATTTAAAACAATAATTTTATCTTTTAACATCTTATCTTTATTCTGTTCTTTCGTTAATTCAGCTTCTTCATAGATTTTAAAACTACTCGTATTTAACTCACTATTTTCACTGCTAAAATTATATAACAATAACTTATCCGAATAATATTTCCATACTGTACCAGTTTCTAAATCTATCTTTGTAATGCTTCCAAAATCAACATTATAGAATATATTATTAGAAATTTTATACGTATCAATTTTCGATAATTTAGATCCTGTAGCTAAATTATAAATTCCACGGGTTTCGTAAGAGAAAAAGAATGGAAATCTAATGATATTTCCCTCCTCTATAGGAATTCTTTTCCTAAAATCAGCATAAAATTTGCTTTTCCAAACTTCCTGTTCCGAATCAGAAAAACGACTAAATTCTGGATATACATTAGTAATGTCATTTATTCTGATTTCATTAGGTGGCTCTTTATGTAATATAAATACATGATCGTTATTTAATTCATTATATACACCAATACCATTTGTAGTTATATAATATATTTTCCCTCGTACTTCATCAAAACCAAGAACATTAGAAGCAATTATATTAGTTGGCTCTTTGTAATATATTATTCCCCCCCTAAGATCCAAATAGTGGATAAATGGGTGCATAAAGTTTGTAGCAAAGAAAAGCCAACCACCAAAAATAATACCTACTACTACTAAACAAGAGAGAACTATTCTCTCAAGCCATTTTTTTGAGTTTTTTCCTGTCCGCATGAAAGCTCATCCAATCAATACCATTTTAAATTATTGACTTTTAATTTGAATCACATATTCTTCATTTCTCCCTCTATATTTATTATAGATTGTAACATGTCTTCCACCTTCGGTTAAGAGTTCATTAATTTTATTTATCACAGTATTAATACACCTAACTCCATACCTCATTAAATTGTATATTTTATAAAAACAATATCACTTCCCAAGATAAAAAAGCTATTATACTCAAACAAATACCTAAAAATATTTAAATAGGTTCTATTGCTATATGCACTTAATCATAAACTTTTACAAAGCCATCTACCCATTGACGTTCGTTTAATACAACCTTCCCAATACCAAAATTGTCTAACCCATGAACAATAAATATATCCCAAGTACTATATTTTTCTTTTGCTAATACAGCATATTCATAGTTACTAAATACACCTAAAGTTCCACCCACTGTATATATTGCATCAACATCATACCCATACCACAATATAAAAACTTCATTATTTTTGATAAGATCATCTACACTATAATTTCTTGGTACTCCATCATTTAAAACAAATTCCTCAATATAAAAGTTTTCATCGCAAAACGCTCTAAATCCCGGAAGTTGTTTAGCTAACATTATTGCATTTTCTGCTAAATCTTTAGTCGAAAAATCCCCTAAACTAAAGTACTCTGTATATGGTAATGTATCATCTTTTTTATATTTAGCTACGGCTTCATATATAGTTGTATTCATATTATCTAACCTTTCTATATATTCAATTCACGAAAAACCTAGCCTCATAAGTTTCTCCATTAATATAATTAGAACTTATTTTTATCGAATAGTAATATTTTATTATTTAGCTTAATTGTAGAATGAAATTGAACAAATAAAAATCCATAGTGAACCTTGTGTTATGATTTAGGTGTCTAATCAAAATATAACCGAGGTAATCACTATGGACTATAATAATCATAACACGACATTACGTACAAACAAACACTTAAACTTCGAAGAGCGATTTTATTTAGAAAAGAGAATCGTTCTAGGAGATAGTATTACGGCAATTTCACGTGCACTTGGCCGTTCTAGAACAACTATATATACAGAATTAAAACGTGGTACTGTAATTCAAATTCGACAAGGTAAATCTCAACTTGTATATTTAGCTGATTCTGGACAAGCAACATATGAAAGACAACGTGTGGGCTCTTCTAATACCATGAAAGTTGGTGCTATAGAATCTTTTATAAATTGGATTGAAAGCAAGGTTCTAGATGATCATTGGTCCTTTGATGCTACTGTTGGATATGCTGAACATAAGGATTTGTTTATGCGTAATGAAATGGTTTGTGCTAAAACTTTATATAACTATCTTCACAAAGGCATATTAGGTATAAAAGCAATTGACTTACCATTGGTAGTGCGGCATTCTCAACGAAAATCTATTTCTAGAAAACATAAGCGAGAACTTGGTAAATCCATAGAACTTCGCGATTCTAATATTGAAACGCGCGAGGAATTCGGACATTGGGAATTAGATACCGTCCGTGGAACAAAAGATAAGACAGACCATGTTTTAATTTCTTTACTTGAGCGTAAAAGCAGATTGTATGTGGCTTTACGGTGTCCCTCAGCACGTGCTACTGATGTAAAAGAAACACTGCATGCATGGTTAAATACGTTTAAAGATGTTAATCTAGCTTGCTTATGCAAAACAATAACTGCAGATAACGGTTTAGAGTTTTCAGAGATATCTAATTTAGAAAATGAAATCTTGTCTATTTATTTTGCTCGACATTATTCTGCTTGGAAGCGTGGATCGAACGAAAGCATAATGGTTTACTTTGTAGATGTATACCGAAAGGAATGCCAATAAAAGCCGTTTCAGAGGAAACTATTCGACGAACACTTAAATGGTATAATACTTTGCCACGCAAGCTTCTAAATTATAGAACCCCCTTGGAGGTCTTTCTTGAAGAAGTTAATAAGATTGTAGATTTGGATACTGTTCAATTTCATATTGCAATTTAAGATATTCTTTTTTACATTATGTAAAAATTCAGTATAATCAGTAGTAGGCATATAAGCTCACATCCTTTTTTAGGACTTTGACACTTTTATTGTAAAGCATGTGAGCCTTGTATGCTTATTTTTTTGCAAAAAAATAATGTTGGTAGTGACACCGTTAATGATGTCACCCCAACATTTATTATAGAACCTCCATTTAGTATGAACTAATCTCTGATAGTCAAACATTATACGATTTCCGTTAATAACTAAATTATAGTTGACTGACTCCAATTTTATATTCCCATACGGAAAAGGACCATTAAAGATAAAATAGTAAAGATTTCATTCTCCCTGAGACTATATAAATTAACAGTTTAAAGATTTAATAAAATACGTTTAATTATTCAAGATCTATATAACTAAACTTAGACTGTATTAGATTCTCTTCATCCGCCTTTGTGGAAATTATAAAATCAACAGCAATCAAATCAATACACATTACAGGCATAACTATTTTAGCTTTAACACCATTTAGTACTGGACTTACCCTTTTCTTATTATGAGTCATAGTTCCATCTGTTTTAACAACACATGGTTCGACACTAATATCTTGAATATCATATTCATGATTACGATATTCATGAAATTTCATTGATTCATTCTTAATTAAAAGGTCACTTTTAATATTAACCTCTATACAGTTAATAAATCTAATTTCACAGGATTCTGACAATAATATGACTGTATTACCAAAATCTTTAATATCTAATGAATATGGCATTTCATCCCATAAATCTAATATATCAATTCTTTTTTGAAGTTCCATCATTTTTATCCTCTTTAATTCTTATATGTGCTTCAGGGTCACGACGTCCAACAGGTTTCCAGTTACTATCTAATGGTTTACCATTCTTATCATATATATGTAAATGATTATAAGGTGTATGCTTATCAGGTGGATCAACCCGCAACCGCATAATATTATTATTATCCTTTACATGTAATCTATTATTACGATTATTTACAGACCATCCTTTTGGTCCTAAATATTTAGAACTTAATCTATCAAAATCATTAATATCCATTTCTTCATATTTACGATTTTTAAAAGTTTTTTCTAATTCATCTACATTAATTGTATTCTCTGAAGAACCCGTTCCTGTATTACCTTTTTCCTTAACTTCACTTTTTGATTTCGGCAAGGAATTCTTTAATTGTGAGACTTTTTGAGCTATAATATTTCTCTTCTTATTTGCTTCATTAGCTAACCCCACAATTACTGGTCCAGATATAGATGGTCCACTATTATGTGGATCCTTTTTATTAGATGAATTATCCTCGTTTATATTAGGGACATCATCACTACTAGAATTCCCAATATTAGAATTATCATTGCTAACATTTGGTAAATCTAAATGATTATTTAAAGGGTTAATTCTCAAAGGAAATTGCTTTAGAATAATTTCACTTACAGGGGCACCCGTTTTTATAGATTCCCAGGCTCCAGTTCTTGGATTCTTAATAAACGAATCGGAACTATCATCTATAATGCTTTCATCTCCAATTGTATAAGGTAATTGTACTTGTTGTCCACTAATTAAACTCGTAATATGAATAAAAAAATCATTAAACTTATTTTTATCTCTTACCCAATTATCCGTACCATCTGGTCCAATCCAGCGACCGGAATATGCTGTACTTTGGGGAATACTAATTCCATCAAAAAATCTACGCCCTATAACATCCCATTTCCCACTGTCTTTATAGGTGTTACCATTAGAAGCATGGAAAACATTAATATACTGATATCCTATTCCAGGATTGTAATCTAATTGAACTTTATACTCAGTTCCTACATATGGTACAGTTATGCTCCAAGGCCCATTAAATCTCGATTCGGAAGCGTTTCTTCCTTCTCCAGAATCAATACTTTCACCACTAGATTCACCATAACTGGTATCAACACTTGAATTTGTGAGTTGATCAATTGATCTAGCCCATGGAAACTCCTGAGTATCAGCTTCACTAAGAGTAACTGGCTCAGCACGCCCTGTTTCTATAGGAGTCGTTAAAGCTTTATAAAACACACTTCCTACAACACTAAATCTAAGTCCCGCTAATAACTTCGCCGAATCAACTTCTATAGGATATGGACTTGTTAATTCTGCATTCCATTTAGTAGCATAAGCTGACACCGCAGCCCCAGCATTTAAAGAGCCACCACTAACTTTATTAACTACACCACCGGCCCCAGCACTCAACCATTGTGCTAATGCCGGATCATTATCCGCTATTTGCTTAATCTTTTCTATAAGCATTTCATTGGTCATTGTAGCTTTAAAACCACTACCTGATGCATTACCTGCCATACGTGCAGCCCACTCGCCAATTACACCATGAGCAAAAGCTTTAGCAATCTTGCCTTCTTTTGTGGTAGGTTGCCAGTTATGTAATTGCTCATAAGCATTCTTAGCAAATAAACGTGCCAACTCCTGACGTTCTTCAATTTTCTTTTTATCAAAAATCTTATCTAGTTGATGTAATGTATTTTCGGTATTGGTATTAATAGTCCTAGTATCAATTTCTTTACCATCTACTGTTAGTATACCATCAGAAATAGCAGATTGAGTAGTCGAGCTTGCTTTACCTTTAGATCCTACGCCTAAATTTGGAACTAGACCGATATTATTATAGATCTTATCATAGCCTTTTTTATCATTGGTCTTCATCTCTTCGAGTTTCTTTTTACTACCATAGTAGTTATAGCCGATCCCATTATTGCTATAGGTATACTCAGCTTCATTTTGGATGTCTTTCATCTCAAGAGATTTAGTAGTCAATGTATTCTTAGCTTTTGGAGCTTCACTTTTAATGACGGCACCTTCTAATGTAGTCCCATTCCCTACATGAATATCATAGCCATCTTCTCCAGCATAAATACCTGCCTGATGAGTCACGCTCTTCCATTTACTATCAATGCGTCCTACGCTAGCACTAATACTACCTGTTGGATTCTTGAAATTAGGTGTAGAGGAAACAGAGAAGCCCGCAGACTTACTGTGTTCTTTAAAGTTATCTACATCTTGTAAGCTTTGAATATGTAAATCACGACCTGTGTCTACTTCTACCTTCTTGCCAGATACGGTAGAACCAATAATATTTGTATCTCGTTTTGCTTTAAGTTGTGCTAATTCAGCTGCTTTAATCGTCGTTGGCACATAGCTTTCTTGGTGGGTATCGCCATTTTGACGAGCCATATTACCACTCGCATTAATATCGAGAAGGCCGCCACCAGTCAAACTAATACCAGCACCGACACTCCATCCAGAGCTTTTATAAGTATTCTTAACATCTACAGTATTTTTACCCGCTGCAAGGTTGATATCACGAGCACTATCTAATACTAGTTTTTTTGCTTGTACTGTTTCACCAGTTAAACCAATACCACTTTGCTGAGCATCACGAGCCTTGATTTGTACTTCACTAACACTAACAAGAGTACCACCTTGATATGTATTTGTATCTACTACTTGTCCTTGCTTCCTTGACGTGCTACCAATGCTCACAGACAAATTAATAGCATCGTCAATATTTTTTTGACCACGTCGGGAATGATTTTTTGTGTCTTTTAATACTTTACCATCATTATCACGAAGTTTGACGCCCTTAACCGCTTTATCTACCGCCGCATATCCATCTTGCAATTGTTGACGTGCTTCATTGAGTTCAAGTGCGGCTAACCGTTTATCGTCTCGTCCACCCGCTTGTTTTATAGTACGTGTTGCATTAGTAAGCGTATCAACCACTGCACCACCTAATGATACGGTAAGCCCCGTCTTCTTATAGCGTTCATCATGAGACATATGGTTGTGATCTATATTTCCATCTAATGTAACGGCAGAACCTTCTAACACAGCACCATCTTTTGCAACAATATCTGCGCTTGTAAGATGAACGGTATCATTCGCTTTGACAGTAACAGTACCTTTCGTGCTGGCAATTGTATTTCGTACAGTAGATTCTTCATGGTTAGCTTCATCTATATTGTGTTTCTCTTTACCTATAGTAAAGCCTATTCCTGTACTACCAAGCAAACCAGATTTCTTATGACGATATACACTAGTACCATCTGTAATGGCTTTATCTGCACCAAGTTCTACCTTTCCACCAGCTGTAACATCTACTGTATGTTCGCCTATAATTTGAGCAGATTGACCTGTTACATCTTGAGCACTTGTAATCTGTATATCTTTACCACTTACAGTAGAGCCTGTTACAACTGTAGTAGTTGCATCATCCACCGCATTGGTACTTTCACGTTTAACCAAGCTTTTCTTTTTATCTACATACACATGATTAACTATACTATTTGCCTTCGCTGTATTTAGTTCAACCGTATTACCAGATACTTGAACAGTATCTGCCGCTAATAGTTGACTACCTTCCAGTTGTACAGCATCAGAGGCTACAACAGAAACATTCTTACCTTCAATGCTACTACCAACCGATGATTGTGCGTTAACAAGATCATGAGACTCCGTCGTTTGAGAGTGTCCACCACCAGATTTACCCTTATCAAAACGATGTTCTTCCAGTTCATGTGTAGCATTCATGGCTTTCATCGTTACATTATGGCCGGCCGTCACTTGAGTGTTCACATCAGAGGTAATAACACCTGCCGCCATAGATACATCTCGGCCTGCAACTACTGTTGTTTCACCAGCACCACCAATACGACCTTGATCTACACCGGTTATCGTTTCACGTCGATTATTTCGACTATTCCACTCAATTTTGCTATTAGCTGCCTCATACTGTACGCCTGTATTAATTACATCACGTCCAGCACTAACCTTTGTAGAACCAGCCGCATTAGTTTGTGTAATGGTACCGCCTTCATTAATGACGTCTTTCTTAGCATATACAGAGACTGTATCGTTGCCTATAATAGTACCTTGTGTATTACGAACTTCATCATTCGCTATAACCGTAGTAGTATTACCTTTGATAAGACCATTGTCATTGTGAATAGTATTACCAGTAAGAGTCACATCTTTATCCGCCACAATACTACCACTATTTTTCATAGTATCAACAGAAAGGTTAATGGATTGGGCCTGTAAGTTAGCTGCACCTTCTACCCGTTTTGTATTTGGGGCTAAATATAGAGTCGGTACTAGTACAGTTTCTGTTTTACCATTTGGCAATACAACAGCCTTACTAACTAAGAGCACTACATCCTCTTTAAGATTCTTTTGCTCAGCCTCGGTTAAGCCTCGACCTAATGCAATAGATTGAGATTTTGTTACACTAATCCCTGCATCCATCAATTGGCGATATTGTTCTTCTGCGGAAAGACCTGATTGCAGTCTACTTTTACCAGTTTGACGCATAATCTCTTGCATAACGAGTTGCTGCTCATAGTAGCCATCACCCAATCGTTTTTGTACATTCATAGGATCTAATTTAAGGCGAGATAATACATAATCAGAAGATAAGAAATTACGCCGGTTCGTAAAGTTTGGATCTGTTTCAATCACATATGTAGTATTAGGATTCGTTGATAATTGACTCATGCTATGTAACAGAGATGTATCCACCGCAGCATCACTTGTACTATTCTCCACATGACTACCATATACGGCAACAGGGACATCTGTAGGATTGACTATCGTATTCTTATAGTTAGCCGTCCGTATATTAGTCGTATCCCATCCACGTCTCTTCCGGCGACTATACGATGTGGCTGTACCATCTTCAGTAATATATTCATTACCCTTAGGGTTACTTTGCTCATAGTGACCTACTGTACCAGTGATATCCCCGGCAGCACTAATTTGGCTAGCTTCATTCGTCATATGATCGACATCCATATGTAAATCCCCACCGGAAATAATCCGCCCAGGGTTAGATGTATCTACCACATCTTTTTCACGAGTACGATCATATTCATATTTAGTCCAGCTATCTTTAGGATCGCCATACACTGAAAGTTGAAGATTTTCAGAAGAGTGCACTACTACTTTATCTTTTGGAATTTCATCATCATGCCCATAGATTCGTTCTTCCGATAATTGGTATCGCTTAATGCTACCGGATGGTGCTACTTCGTTTTTGACATGCTCTTTTTCACCTACCGCTACACGTTTAAGGGTAATCCCACCATTTTTATTATCTACAGATTTAGCATATAATGCACCACCTTGACCAAATTCAATGGTAGATGCTGTATTTACAATACGATCTATCTTACCAGACACAGTTCCTGTAGAATCCATCGTTTTACCAAGTTGTAGTTTTCCTTCGGCTTTAATCACACTACCATCAGTATTGACAATCGAATTGGTTGCTATAGATAAATCTTTTTGGGCAATCATAACAGGCGCATCTTTAGTCTCTGTGTTACCCTTTTGAATAACAGAATCAGTGGTAATCTTGGCAGTATCCACATACAATTTACCACGATTCATCTGCTCAAAACTTTTTGTAGTAATATCTGCTTCTGTAGCAGCTATAGTACCTGTATTTTGCAATTTGCCAGTACTATCCACGGTTAACTTATTTTGTGCAGATAATACACCTTGATTATTCACACCAAAACCATCATTGGTGCCAACTAAATACATACTATTGGCATACATACCACCAATAGCAGCTACATCAAGGCCAACTTGACTAGATTCACCAGTTTTGTGAACATTCGTAACTTTACCAGAAGAATCTACGGAAACAGTATTCTTCCCCGTCACAACTTGAGCATCTTTCGCCCAAACTTTACCATTCAGCTGAACAGCCTCTGCTAACAAATCTGTGCGTGCTGTTTTCGATGCATTAAGGCCTTTTTCACCTACTGTGATACTACCTTGTTGTACTTGATAGCCTGTAATGCTACCGTTATTGATAATTGGATTCCCCGTTGTTAATGTAGCACTATTAGCATTGATAAAGGTGCCATTATTGACAGAAATGCCATTCGGGTTGGCAATAATAACATGGGCCTTATTGCCGGCCACTTCAAGAGCCCCATTCATAGATGTTGCCCCCGTACCCGTTACTTCATTTAAAATTGTATTCGCTGTAGGTCCGACTAGATTCGGATTTCCCATAATGTAACCTGCCAGCTCCGTATTCACAGGACGATTGGCATTATTTAAAATAAGCCCTTTATGATCTACATTAAATGCATCATATTGGTTATGGGATAGACCTTTATCATTAGGCGTATTGATATTGACTACAGTCATACCATTACGAGCCTCTTCTGTTTTTGGCCCTAATGCACCTTGAGCAGGTACCACGGGATTGGCTAACGCCATTGGAATCCATGGCGCAGAATTTGTGGCAAGCAATGCAGCAAAGATGGCCATTGCCGTATGTTTTCTAATATTCATATTATGTATCTCTCCTAAGTATATAAAACAATATGTATTATGTATCTATATAACTCTCTATGTACAACACTTAAAATTGATAACTTCCTCTAAACGCCCAAACACGGGTATCTGTATTAAAGCCTTCTGGTTTCTTAATTGGCGTCCCTAGTGATACATCATAATTAACAGCGTCACCAACAGTGCCTCGTACACCAACAACACCACCAATCAATGTATTACCTAGTTGAGTTTCTGTAGATGGTCCCCATACATGACCAATATCTATTCCTATATAAGGTGTAATCTGTTGTTTTCTAAATGGTAATGACCATTCACTTTGTACATAGTACCCAGAATCACCTCGTAGTGTTTCTTCCCCACTAAATCCACGTACTGAATACCGTCCCCCAATACTAAACTGATCCGTAGTAAATAAGCGCTGATTCGTAAATTGACTTCTAAAGCGCATCGAGAATATACCTTGCTTATGACCGATTCGTACTCCCGTTTGAATCTGCCCTTCAACACCAGCCATTTTGTATAGTGTAGTAGGATTATCTGCCAAGCCTTCCCAACTTCGTACCTTAGCACCCAATCCTTTAATACCTTGACGATAAAATACATACATATCACTTACTGTATTGCCTCTATATTGGCGATGAGATAACCCTAATTCTACCGATGTGGTATGTTGTTCTTGAACACCAATTTCTACATCATCCAGATAATTATGACGAGACTTATGATTAACCTTAGCAATAACTGATGTTTTCGAACGACTAGTTCTATTTAGAACCTGCTCTACTGATACCTCTGTACCTTGTGTGGTACCAGCCGAGCGAAATGCGTTTGGCATAAATACCAATTGATTATAGCTATACTTATATGTAGATAATCTATACGTACGATTGCCATCAGGAATCGTATAATTAACTGCATATTGCTTTGACCCATGGCCATCATCATGACGACTTATATCTTTAGTGAAATTAGCTGTTAA
>NZ_KE150483.1:1734960-1859882 GCF_000411535.1 Veillonella sp. HPA0037 | reverse complement strand
GATTTGCAAGAACAATATCTTCAACATACCCTGGTAAAATCTCAAAAGTTAATGCCCCTGAATGTAAATCTTGATTGGGTACAACCACTTGGCTTGTGACATATCCATCTGCTAATAATTGTTCTTGTAATTGCTTTTGAAGGAATGTAACTCCATCCGACCCGATTCGATTATGCTCATACGCCTCTAAACGGTTCTTATATTTACTAAATACAGGTTCTGACGATGTAATAACAATATGGTCTATAGGAAATGCAATCGCTTCCTTTGGTAATGCCTTCATAGGAGCACTACTAAGACCAACATACGCTGATTCTGAACGCAACGAAGCGGCCCCAGTCATTGGTGCTTCTGCGCGTTGACGCAACGAAGCATCGGCTCGGGCCGCTTCTTGTTGTATAAAAGGGGTAGATACATCGGCTGCCATGCTAGGCAATGTACCAAATGTGGTCAGCAAGCCAATACAACTTGCTGCAATACGTACAACTCTCATAAATCCCTCTCCTTTCTATATGTAAATTATATATTAATCTTAACTTTTTTTTGCAACAGAATATTAAATTTTGTTTATCTACTATTTAATATTCGTGTTTTTTATCATGTAGATTAGCCTATATAATTTTGTATAGCACTCGAGAGGATAAAAATGATCTTTATATCAAAAGATTTATTGATGTTAATAAACAAAAAAACATCTATACTAAGCTATTAACTCAGTATAGATGTCATTTTTAATAAATAATATGTACAATGCTCTAAAAAATTTTTTAGTAACCAATCAAAACTTATCATTTTTTCCCGCGACTCACCGCAAGGTTTGCCCCCAACAGCCCTCCCCGATTGATATGAGGATGGCGATGTGAGGTACCTTCTTTGATGGATGTTATACGAGATCGTTGAAACTTTTCAAACACTGTATCCAGTTCTCGCAATAGAACCTTTTTTTGCGATGCTTTTAATTCATACAAGTCCCCTTTGAACTTAATATGTGTATCCTTCACAGCGGTGCTAATGTCATAAATGCGTTCTTGCTGTTCATTATTAACATTGACGAGTTCATCTAAGGTCAGCTCATAGTAACGAGCCAACGCGCACAGCGTATCGAGGTCTGGTTCTCTATAGCCAGTCTCGTAATTGGACAATGCCGCATTACTAATACCTACAGCCTTGGCGACTTCGATTTGGCTCTTTCCCATGCGTACACGAGCCCGTTTTAAGTTCTTGTAAAATTGCATGTTCATCACCTACATCGATTACGTCAAAAGAATATTACAGTGTTTCACTGATAATTTTGAAAGCTTCTTCTGCGACAGCCAATGTTTTATCGATTTCTGCGCCCTTATGGCACATGGATACGAAGTTGCTTTCAAATGGACTTGGCGCATAGTAAATACCATGGCTCAAGTTATGATGGAAGAATGTCTTGAAATGGTCCGCATTGCATGCACTAGCGTCATCAAAATTGTGAACCGGTTTATCTGTAAAGAACAAGGTAAACATAGAACCCACACGTTGCACCACCGCTGGCACATTGTATTTCTTAGCCAATTCTTCAAGGCCATTACACAATGCTTTTGTGCTATCTTCCACTTGTTTAAAGATGGTTGGGTCTCGTTGCAACATAGATAATGTAGCAAGGCCTGCCGTTACAGCCACAGGATTACCACTCAAAGTACCGGCTTGGTAAATAGGACCGGATGGTGCTACTTCGCTCATAATTTTGCTAGAACCGCCAAATACAGCAAGAGGCATACCACCACCAACGATTTTACCAAGGCAAGTCAAATCGGGTTTAATATTGTATAGTTTTTGTGCACCACCGCTGCTAGCGCGGAATCCACACATAACTTCGTCAAAGATTAATAGGGCACCATGCGCCTTTGTTACATCGCGCAAGGTTTCAAGGAATCCTTCTACCGGAGGCACACAGCCCATGTTACCTGCTACCGGTTCTACGATAATACAAGCAATAGTATCGCCCATTTCATCGAATAATTGTGTAACCGCATCAATATCATTGTAAGGCAATGTGATGGTATTTTCTGCAACGCCCTTTGGTACGCCTGGGCTATCTGGTACGCCAAATGTAGCGAGGCCAGAGCCGGCTTTCACCAATAGGGAATCACTATGGCCATGGTAACAGCCAACAAATTTAACGATACGGTCGCGGCCCGTATACCCACGAGCTACGCGTAATGCGCTCATGGTCGCCTCTGTACCAGAGTTAACGAGACGGACCATTTCCATAGATGGCATGAAGGCTTGGATTTTCTTAGCCAATTCCGTTTCTAACAGTGTAGGCGCACCATAGCTTGTACCACGAGGAATAGCCTCTTGCAAGCTTGCTACGACCTCAGGGTTCGCATGGCCCAAAATCATAGGGCCCCAGCTCAACACATAGTCGATGTATTCATTGTTATCGATATCATAGATACGGCTGCCACTAGCGGAGCTAATAAATGGAGGGTTTGAGCCTACGCTGCGATAGGAGCGAACAGGACTATTAACGCCACCGGGCATATATCGTTTAGCTTCGTCAAATGCTTTTTCTGATTTACCTAGTTGTAACATAGTCACTCCTTATTGTTTAAGCCAACGTGCCACATCAAGGGCATGGTATGTAATGATGATCTTAGCACCAGCACGTTTCATGGAGAGCATCGTTTCCATAACAAGGCGTTGTTCATCGATAAGACCAGCGGCTGCCGCAGTTTTAACCATGGCATATTCTCCGGATACATTGTAGACAGCCAATGGCAATTCATAACGATCACGGGCTTCGCGAACGATATCTAAATAGCATAATGCCGGTTTAATCATGATAATATCCGTACCTTCAGCGATATCGAGTTCAATTTCACGCATTGCTTCTAAGCGATTAGCCGGATCCATTTGATACGATTTACGGTCCCCAAATTGAGGAGCCGAATTAACCGCGCCACGGAATGGACCATAGTAGGCAGATGCATATTTTGCAGCATAGCTCATGATAGATACATTGGTGAAACCAGCTTCATCAAGAGCTTCACGAATAGCACCAACACGGCCATCCATCATATCAGATGGCGCCACCATATGAGCACCAGCTTGCGCTTGGCTAACCGCAACCTTGCACAATAGAGGTAATGTTTCATCATTTAAAATTTCGTGATGATCAATCATGCCGCAGTGACCAGTAGATGTATATTGGCATAAGCATACGTCTGCAATGACCAATAGATTTGGCACCGCTTCACGGATGGCTTTAATCGCTTGTTGTACCGGTTGCTCCATATCCCATGCGGAGGAACCTTGTTCATCCTTATAGGTAGGGATGCCAAAGATTTCTACACCACGAATGCCGAGGTCATAAGCCTCTTGCGCCACCTTTACCGCTTCGTCTACGGATAAATGGTATTGTCCTGGCAATGTGTCGATTTCTTTTTTTATCCCTTCACCAGGAACGATGAATAATGGATATATCAAATCAGTTGTATCTAATGTTGTTTCTCGTACTAAATCACGCATTTCTGGAGAAGTGCGCAAACGGCGAGGACGATAGGTTAAATCGTACATAGTAAATTTCCTTCTTCCGTTTAATAATGACAGTCTATTAGTTAGCGCAGTCTTTCACGATTGTGTCTACAAGGCCTTCTGTCGTATATACAGGACTAATAATATCTACCTTTAAACCTGCACTCATAGCCGTAGCGGCCGTAATAGGTCCGATACATGCAATCTTTGTATGTTCTAATAGTGAAAGTGCATCCTCACCCAATAAATCTAACGTATTGGTAACTGTAGAGGAGCTAGTAAATGTAATATAGTCGACATGACCATGTTGCAATGCATCTACTAATGCCTCTTGTTGAGATGTATCTTGTTGCGTTTCATACAAGCGCAAAATATCTACGTCGATATCTAAGTGACGCAATTCACGAGGAATCACTTCACGAGCCTTCTTAGGTTGAATTAATAGCACTGTATGTCTAGGTTTAACATGCTGTTTCAATGCATCTACAACAGATTCAGCCTTATAGTCTACAGGGATAATATCCGGCGTAATACCATAGTTAGTCAACGCCTTAGCGGTAGCACTGCCGATAGCACATACCTTAGCATAGCCTAAAGAGCGTGCATCCTTACCTTCTCCGTACAATGCATCAAAGAAGTAGCGTACCCCTTCAGCGGATGTGAATACGACACAAGAATAGCGATCTACGCCATGTAATAAACGTTTGTCTTCATCAAATAATTCTACAGGCTCTGTTTTAATAGCTGCTGCTTGGATAACATTGGCGCCTTGACTCATGAGCATATCGCGGAATTTGCTAGCTTGAGAGCGAGCACGAGTAACCACAATCGTTTTGCCGAATAATGGCTTGTTATCAAACCATTGCAATTGTTCACGCAAGTTTACAACATCGCCTACGACGATGATGGCTGGTGCTTTTAGTTGTGCCTTTTCCACGTCTTCTACAACATGTTCTAGTGTGGAAACGAGCACCTCTTGAACAGGTTTAGTACCCCAGCGAACGAGGGCCACTGGTGTATTAGCAGGACGGCCATAAGCCATCAATTTTTCTGCAATCGTAGGTAAATTACCTACGCCCATGACAAAGCAAAGTGTATCCACTGCTGTGGCAAGACCTTCCCAATGGATGCCAGACACCGCTTTTGTTGGGTCTTCATGACCAGTAACAACCGCAAAGGATGTAGCCATAGCGCGTTGTGTTACAGGAATACCTGCATAAGCAGGCGCAGCGATAGGCGATGTAACACCAGGTACAAATTCAAAAGGAACACCGGCCTCACGAAGGGCCATTGCTTCTTCCCCTCCGCGACCAAATACGAGTGGATCACCACCCTTTAAGCGGGCTACAATTTTACCTTCTTTTCCCTTTGCTACCAATAATTCGTTGATTTCCCATTGGTGCATGGTATGATCTTTGCATTGTTTCCCTGCATAAATCAATTCTGCATCAGGTCTAGCCCATTCTAATAGATGAGCATCTGCTAAATAATCATATACAATAACGTCTGCACGTTCGATGCATTCCTTACCTTTTACGGTGATTAATTTAGAATCTCCAGGGCCTGCGCCGATCAAATATACTAAACCTGTCATTTTATGATTCCCTCCTTAACAAGGGCTTCCACAATGTGTTTGCCCCCTTCTTCATATAAGGCTTTCGCAAGGTTTTTGCCTAACATAACCCCTTTCTTAGCAGGTCCAGACAATTCCCCTTCATATACAGTTTTACCATCTAAGGATGCAATGAGTGCTTTCAATATGAGCTGCCCTTTTTCAACGGTTCCATATACGCCCATCGGCACTTGGCAACCCCCATTGAGTTGATTCAAGAAACTACGTTCCCCCTCTACGGCAAGGCGTGTTGGTTCGTCGTCGATTTTTGAAAGTATTTCTAACATCTCAGTATCGTCACTGCGACATTCAATAGCCAAAGCACCTTGCCCCACAGCAGGAATCATTTCATCCGCCGTAAAGACTTGTGTGATTCTATCATCTAAACCGAGCCGTTTAAGGCCTGCTTGTGCCAATACGACGCCATCGAGGCCTTCCGTTTCAATCTTGCCAAGACGGGTTTGCACATTGCCGCGGATGACTTCGATTTGTAGGTCTGGACGGCGATGCAATAGTTGGGCTTGACGACGTAAACTACTGGTACCAATGCGAGCACCTTCTGGTAATTGGTCCAATGTTTTGTATTTAGGACTGACCAAAGCATCGAATGGTACTTCCCGTTTTGAAATAGCACCTAATGTAAGACCATCTGGTAATTCCGTAGGCATATCCTTTAAACTATGAACGGCGATATCGATATCACCAGCATGCATAGCCACCTCTAATTCAGCAGTGAATAAACCTTTGCCACCTACTTCGGCAAGGGGCTTATTCAAAATGCGGTCCCCTTTTGTGTTAAAGTGAACTAATTCTACGGTAACCCCTGGGTATAAGCGTTGCAATTCACTTTTTACATATTCTGACTGCCATAAAGCAAGAGCACTCTTTCGAGTTCCAATTCTAATGTGGTTCCTCATACTACGAGCCTTCTTTCTCGAGATTAAACATATCTTTGAATAAATCCCAATATAAACCTTCTTCTTGTGTACCGGCGATTTCATTGAAATGAATCATCGGTTCTCTTAGCATTTTTCTAACGATCATACGACTCATAGAATCAATGATGCGACGCTCTTTATCGGAAATATCCGGCAATTTAGCCAGCGCTCGATGTAATTCACGGCGACGAATACGGTCAGCCTTATCCGTCAATAATGCCATCATAGGACGTACGGATAAATAACTAAACTTTTCTAACACTTCATCGATGGCTTCGTGAATAATCGGTTCAGCCCGTTTCGCCTCTTCCTCGCGTTGTTGTTTATTCTCTTCTACAACGCTTTCTAGAGCATCGATATTGAATAGGTACACACCTTCGATATCCGCAACGACAGGATCAATATCACGTGGTACCGCAATATCAATCATCACGATGGGGCGTCCATGACGCAATGCGGCAATCCGTTTTGCCTCTTTTTCACCAATAATATAATGCGGTGCCCCCGTCGATGTAATGATGATATCTGCATGTTCTGCTTGTTCTACATAGTGATCTAATTTAATAGCTTGCCCATTAAATTTCTTCGCCAAGGCTTCCGCTTTGGTAAAAGTTCGATTTGATACGAATATGGTTTTTACGCCCTTTGCTTGAAGATGTGTAGCTGTTAACTCACTCATAGTACCAGCCCCTAAGATGAGGACTGTTGCTTCTGAAAGTGGTTTATCTAGGCTATCTTCCGCCAAGTTAACCGCCGTGTAACTAACAGACACAGGTGTATTCGCAATGCCTGTATTGGTCCGAACCTTTTTACCAACGCTAATAGCGCGTTGGAACAAGATATTAAATACGGTTCCCGTAAAGCCTGCACTATAAGCCGCGATATAGGCACCTTTTAACTGACTAAGAATCTGCCCTTCCCCTAAAACAAGGGAATCAAGACTAGCAGATACACGGAATAGATGTTCTATACACGCTTTCTCTTCATAGAAGAAAAATGCGGATTCATCAATTGTATCGGCATGTTTTAAATGCTTTAATACATCGAGCATATACGCTTTAGGAGATTGTACATCTTCTAATACGGCATAAATTTCCGTACGATTGCAAGTCGATAGAATGACGCATTCTGAAATTTTTTCGTATTCATAGAGTCGATTTAAGGCGCTTTCTACCTCGTTTTTTTCAAACGAGAAACGTTCACGCACCTCAACGGCAGCACTTCTATGATTTAGTCCTAATACCACTAATTGCATGGTGTAGTTTCTCCTCTATCAAAGACCATTGTCCCTTAAGAATGGCCTGAAATTCAGATTCGCCTAGGTGAGTGCGCCAAAAACGGCTACGCTCCTCTACGCTAGGGATAAGTAACTTTACCTCTTCCCTCATAATTTTAAGTCTCGGTATGGCAATTTGCAATATATTATAACGATTCATCATATCTTGTTTCACAAGACGATTAATACGTGGTCCCCCATTATTAGCACTAATCGCAACATGCAAATCACCCATATCGATTGTTGATGGTACTGTGAAATCACAAACTGTAGCATTATCGGCACGATTGACTAGTATGCCATTATTGCGTGCTATAGCTTCGATATAATCATTAACAGCTTTATTATCTGTACAGATAAACAATAATTTACATTGTTTTACAATGCCTATATGGTCATCGCTAAATACTGTATTGTGCCAAATAAATCTGTTATCCTCATGCCAAGCTTTCATCTGATCTGTTATAACAGGGCTAATGACAATGCATTGACAGGGCTCGTCTAAGCATAATGCTAGACGTCGTTCAGCCACGGCGCCACCACCTACAAATAAAATGGTATCACTCGCTGTAGTTTGTAATGTTAGAGATATCATAATGAACCTCGCATAATTGATGATACCGCTTATGTATACCTACATATGAAACTATAGATATACATAAGCGGTATAAAAAATCGGCTTGATGAATCAAGCCGATTACTTATTTGCTTACATAAATCGTTTAAGGTAAACGCCGATACGTCCCTTACGGGATGTGCCCGTAATAGCCTCTACCTTCATTCGGCCACGACCACGCATAGAGATGATATCCCCTTCTTTGACCTCTTGGGATGGCCCCTTTGCAGGTTGCCAATTTACTTGCAATAAACCGGCATTTACAGCGCTCACCAATTTGGTACGGGATACGCTAAAGCCAGAGCTTGCTACCGCATCCAATCGAAGTGATGCAACGGTAGTACGCACTTCTTTAATCTTTTCTTCTTTTGGTGCTATCTCATCTAACTCCATCGGAGTTACAGATACGGCAACCATAGCAATCTTTGTAAAATTTTGCACTACAAAATCTGCTACAGCGCTATCTACGAGAATTTGTGCGCCCCCTTGGCCCATGATAATATCGCCAAATTTCGAGCGATCAATGCCAAGCCCCATCAAAGAACCAAGCACATCACGATGATTTAACAATCTAAATCGTGGATCCCAAGATACCTTCAAAGGAACGATACCCATATCTACTGTACCTTGAAAATGACTATCTACAAAGGCGATACGAATACGTTCCGCCCCTTCATAGCCGCCATAGGATTGAACGAGTAATTCAGGATAAGCCGCCTTAATTGCATCAGCGATAACAAGTCCTGCAGGACTTGTAAAGTCACATACGCGATACGGTTTTCCCTTTACTACTTGTTCTGCTAAATCGAGCATACGGCGCGCTTCTTCACCGCTACCGCTTGCTTCAAAATATCTAATTAATTTACTAGTATCAGCCATTATTTCCCCAATTCATTGGAACGAGCTAAACAAGCAACAACCCCATCTTGTAGGGCACTGCGCAAGCCACCTTTTTCCATAGCTCCAATGCCAGCAATCGTAGTGCCACCAGGGCTAGTCACTTGATCGCGCAATATAGCAGGATGCGTGCCGGATTCTAATGCCATTTTACCAGCCCCATACATCGTTTGGGCAGCCGCCTTAATCGCCAATTGACGAGGTAATCCAATGCGAACTCCCGCATCAGCCAAGGCATCTAAAATGACAAACATATATCCTGGGCCGGCACCAGACAAAGCGCCTAATCGATCTAGATCGGCTTCACTGACAACGGCTACTTCACCAACCGCATTAAATAAAGCCTCCACGTGAATTGTATCAGCTCCATTATCCGCAGTCAACGCAGTCATACCACATCCAATAGATGCTGGAGTATTCGGCATGGCACGGTACAACACCGCAGTTGGTAATGCTTTGCGCAAGGTATCTAATGTTACGCCAGCTGCCACAGATATAACCGTAGCACCCGCTTTCACAGACGTTAATTGGCTCAATACAGATGGTAATACCTGTGGTTTAACAGCTAAGATAATCGTGTCAAACTGCGCCATATCAGGCAATTCTACATAACCTGTAACGCCCAATTCGTCAACTAATTCGTCGCGATGTTCAGGGCGACGCACTACGATTGATACATCATCTCTACGTAATATGCCTTGTGAAAGTGCGCCTCGTAAAAGGGCACCACCCATGGCTCCTACGCCTATACATACTGTTTTTCCCAACATAGTATCACCACTTTTTCTATACCGGATTATTTATTTTGCCAGTTAAATTCTTGTTGCTCAGTTGTTCCACTTTCAGATTCATTATTATAATCAATGGATACATTTACAGGCACGCACATGAAAATGTCTTTGCCTACCTTTTCCAATTTGCCATCTAATGCAAATGTTGCACCAGATACAAAGTCAACGATGCGAGCTGCTTCGTGAGGATCTGTATTTTCAAAGTTAATCAATACAGGGCGCATGTCACGCAATTGATGAGTGATGCTTTCAGAATCTTCAAAAACCTTAGGTTCGATAACAACTACTTTCATGGCTGTTGGACGTTGTGTCATAGTGGATGTGCCTCCTACCTTACGTGGATGGAACTCAGATGCAGCTGCTGTTGGTGCTACTGGTGGCACGTCCTCTGCATAGTCCTCATCATCTTCATATTCATACTCATCATCATAATCATAACGGTCATCATTATTAATGCCGATAAAATTTTTGATTTTTTGCCATTGTTCTCCCATAGACATGGTAATCCTCCTAATATACTCACACTGTTATATTCCCAATTAGTTATATACACGTTCCCCAAAGATGGCAGTGCCTACACGCACGATGTTAGCCCCTTCTTGTAAGGCTATTTCAAAGTCATGTGTCATCCCCATCGACAAATATTGTATATCCCCATCAGGGAAATACCCTTTCATATCTTCATACAAAGCATGTGCCACTCTAAAGATAGGTCTTGCATCCTCCGGATTTTCGAAAAACGGAGCCATGCACATCAACCCTTTAACGCGTACATGCGGTAAGGTCTTCGCATAGTCTCGTATGTCAGGAAAATCCTCTACGGACATACCAGACTTACTCGCTTCGCGAGCTACATTGACTTGTAACAATATGTCTTGTACCTTATCATGCTTAGCAGCAACCTTTTCGATTTCATCTAATAGTTTCTTACTATCTACAGAATGAATCAAATCAAACATCGGTACCGCTTGACGAACCTTATTAACTTGTAAATGGCCAATTAAATGCCATACCAATTTAGGACCTGTATAAAGCATTTGTTTTTCTTTTGCCTCTTGCACGCGATTTTCGCCTACATGAGTGCATCCAAGGCGAGCCACTTCCTCTACAGCCGTTACAGGATGATTCTTTGTAACCGCAACAAGTAACGCCGTATCCGTGCGCCCTACGCTAGCCATTGCATCAGCCATGCGTTGTTGGATTTTATGAAGGGATTCTTCAATCATATGATCCTCCCATATAGTAACGTATAAATAAATATCCTATAGACTTATATTATATAATATTTAACCAATAATGTATATCTTTACCGTTTTTCGAGCATACCAAATAATGCCATACGCCCTGTTTTTCCATGTTCACGACGATAGGAAAAACAATTCTCATCGGTCATACTATCGGTACCACCAATACAGATTTGTTCCTTTGGAACACCTCGTTGCAACAAATCTTCTTCGATAAATCGCCACAAATCAACATGTGGTGTCGCTTTCGACGCACCATCTCTAACGATATATCGGACCAATTCATCACGATTGGCATCAGTTATTTTCTGCCACTCGTCTGTGAAAGTATCTGCCAGTTCTTGATTAACCTCAAAGGATTCAGGTCCAATGCTAGGTCCTAAATATACATAGCAGTCTTCAAAGCGCGTACCAAAATCTCGTTGCATCGCCTCTAGGGTGATAACCGGTAGATGGCCTATAGCACCGCGCCATCCTGCATGAACGGTAGCCACCACATGATGCACAGGATCGTAAATGCCTACTGGTACGCAATCTGCAGTAAATAAGAATAATGGAATATTGGGTATATCCGTATAGATTGCATCACAATCTGGAATAGCTGTATCAGAACTCATGGCGCCAGCACCGATTAAATCTTCTGTAATGCGTACCGCATTGAGTCCATGCACTTGATTACCACAGGTAATGCGGTCTAGCGATACGCCTAAATGATCAGCCACAATGCTGCGGTTATCTAATACATCTTGTAATGAATCTCCTATGTGAGTAGCTAAATTTAGAGATTCACATGGCTTCTTACATACACCGCCATGACGATATGTATCCCCCATAACCAGAGGAAATTGATTGGCCCAGTTAGGCATTTCAAAAGACCATTTACGATCATCATTTGTATTTACATTTACAACAGTAATAT
Source organism: Veillonella sp. HPA0037 (assembly GCF_000411535.1). NCBI lineage: Bacteria > Bacillati > Bacillota > Negativicutes > Veillonellales > Veillonellaceae > Veillonella > Veillonella sp. HPA0037. Next base: position 1,848,076 of record NZ_KE150483.1, on the reverse strand, counting down.
CCATACGACTGTTCCTCTACTATTTATTTCTCGAATCACTTACACACGCCACAGCGCTTACACCCTTCCATGCAAGGCGGTGTATACGCTTCATCAACGGCCCGTTGCCATTCTTGTTCTAAATAACCATTTCTTAGGCCCATATCCAAATGAGACCAAGGCAAATAATCCTCAAACTTGCGTTCCCGATAATTACAGTCATCCATGTCGAGGCCGGCTTTTTTCATTTCAGATTTAAAGGATTTGCTACCTCTATCTAGAGCACATGCAGCGAGTACCTTGCCTAAGCGGCGGTCACCTCGGGCGAGTACACCTTGGATATATGCTTCTTTAGGAGACTCAACGAGTACCTCGATGCGACGATTTTTTTGCAATGATTTCTTAATATATTGTAATTTCTTTTCTACACTCTTTTGATGATCCATAGCCATCCACTGGAATGGTGTAAATGGCTTTGGTATAAATGGATTAATGCTAAGTGTTAAGCGACCTTTACAGCCCACCTCAGCCATGTGTGCTTGTGTACGTTCTGCTAACCCGATAATGGCATCTATATCTTCATCCGTTTCTGTGGGAAGTCCTATCATAATATATAGCCTCATATGTTGAATGCCAGACTTAGCAGATAACTGAGCAGCAGTGCGAAGATTTTCTTCACTAATCCCCTTGTTGATGACACGGCGTAATCGTTCACTACCCGTCTCAGGCGCAATAGTAATTGTCTTTTGTCCACTTTCAGCCAATCCATCGACAACGGCTTGTGTCAAGGAATCGGCGCGCAAGGACGCACAAGAATAACGCATATCCTTAGAGCGAATATAGGTTACGAGCTCATCAACCTCTGGATAATCGGAAATGGCCGCCCCCATAAGGCCCACCTTTTTCCCTAACTTTTCTGCTCTATCGACGCCTTCTTTCAAGATATCCAGTGGTCGTACACGGGGCACGCGGAAACAATACCCCGCCATACAAAATCGACAATGACGGCCACAGCCTCGAGCTACCTCAATGATATACATGGCACCAAACTCGGTGAAATTCGTAGCAATTACCGTTTCACCTCCACTTGTTAGAGGCTCAAAGTGGCGTCGTATGATTTTGGGTGCACCATCTGCTATATCATAGCCAACAAAACGCTTATTATCGTCATATTGAGGCGTATATAAAACAGGTACATATACACCATCAATTTGAGCTAGTCCGGCAATCGTTTCTTCTCGGCTTTCACCATTCTCACGACCCTTGCGAATTCGTTCTAACAAAGCAGTTACGATGCCCTCCCCTTCACCGATGATGAAAGCATCGATAAAATCGGCAAAGGGCTCAGGATTAAATGTCGCACAAGGTCCTCCGGCAATGACGATAGGATCAAAGCCAGTTCGATCTTCGCTCATAACAGGCACACGCCCATGTCGTAGCATTAATGGAATGTGAAAATAGTCCATTTCAAAGGTCACATCAAAGGCCACTACATCAAACTGATGCATAGGTCGTTGCGTTTCAACACTCATAAGCGGAGTTTTCGTCTTATCATAGACGTCTAGTTCCTTTTTCTCAGGCAAGAATATCCGCTCGCATACACTAGATGGATGCAAATTGATTTCCTCATAGATAATGTGAAGGCCTAAATTGCTCATGCCAACGAAATAGGTATTTGGATAAACAATAGCAACCTTTTGCTCCGCATGAGGGTTAATAGTTACGCGACTATCCTCATCTTTATAAAGTTCTTGTAATCGATCAATTAAATCTTTACGGTTCACTAATTTCCTTTCTATATAAGCCCACTACGAAAAGTGGGCTTAACAACGCTCTCTATATATAATTCAAGAGATTATATTTTAGATTTTATTTTATCCTTTGTATGAATAGTCTTTGTTTTAATTGTTTTTACCAATTGAGGCCGATGTTTTTTCTCATACGGATACAATACGACTTTACCATCTCTGTATTCCGCAATGTAGATATCCTTAATAGAATACCCTTGTGCCTGTACCTCTTGTTCTAGCCATTCTTTATCTTTTTCAATTACATCAAGAGTAAATTGATTAATTTGACCATCATTGATCAAATCAAAACGAATATTTTCTTCACCGAACTGAACAACACTAAGCTGACCATTTTGCTCTAATACGGCGCGCTTAACATCTGCTACATATTGAACACCAGCTGTGCGAAGTTTTAGTTTTAATTCAGCCGATTGAATACCATAACGCATACATTCTTCAGTTAAGATATGACCTTTTTCGATAACAATTACAGGATGACCATCTAGAATTGTTTTAAAGAATCGAAGATTGCCTTTTAAGAATTTAAGCGTCATTACGAGAATAGTCCATAAGATGAGAACTAACATAAATTGTAAAATACCAATCGCATCATTATAGATGATGGCACCGATAATGCCACCGAGTACATAGTTTTGTAATTGGTCTAAGGCTGAGGTAGGCGCCAAATTACCTTTACCCATTAAATTAATTTGTAAAATAATCGCCAAGAGACCTATGGCGAGTTTGGCAAAGACCATCCCATAGACGGCCATAGCTTCTGTCATATGTGGTCCTCCTTATGGTAATACATCCGCTTTATCATGAATTCGATCTGTAGGGCTTACTGTATACACACGAGTGATTGTATAGGTAGTAAATTCAGGGTTAAATTGCACCTCATAGTATGCATCGCTAACCTTTAAAATTATACCATTACGTACCTTTAAGGAGTTAACAGCTAATTGACCTTCATCAACACCACGATCGGCACTAAAGGAGTGTAAGAACTGAGCCATGCGAGAGGAATCTTCTGAATACACCTTCATACGCCCATATTCTTGATATTCAAGACCTAAGAAAAATACAATAACTAATGATAAAATAACGGTTAAATCACGATAGCGGCTTGTAAAACCATTACGCAAAACTTGAATACCTACTCCGAGAAGGGCTAATAAAACAACTACAAAGATAACGAACCCTAATGTATGACCAGATGTGATTTGGCTTTCCACATAGGAAACGGTATAGAAGTCCATAATTATGCTCCTTTCATATATCTTTTTATTATATCACAAATAAATATGATAATAACCACCAACGATTTATAAAAAATAGAGCTACCACAATGATAGCTCTATTAAACAGTTACTATACTAATTTATTTACATTCACGGTACACGATGATATAAGCATGAGTATTCGCTGTAAAACCAGATTCTAATTCTAGTTCAACTTCTAAAACGGCATCGTCAACATCACCTTTATAATACGCATTACGTTGTTCTGCGGAATAGAAATACATAGCCGCATTATATTCATTACCTGCTTGTACTGGAATTGTGATGGTAACAGGCTGTGTTTCAACATTCTTTGTTTTAGTACCCACATTATCCGTCGTATAATATACGGATTCAATAGTATGTTCTCCTGGTGTTAATGCCACAATGACTTGACCATATTGACCAGTTTTATGATCAATAGTAGAAAGGTCCTTACCATCAACCTTTACAGATTTACCATAAATATGAAGAATCGCTTTATTAGCATTCTCTTGTACAAATTGTTGTTCACCGGCTTGTCGTTTTTTATTGAACTTCATAAATACGGCAAACAAAATGGCCCAAATGACTGCAACCGCCACGATGATAATAATAGTTGTAGAACTCATAGTATCTCTCCTTATACCAAAATATACTACATTGACTCTACGTTAACTATATCATACGTACTTGTATTACTCAATAAAAAAACGACCCCAAATGGGGTCGCTTTCAGTAAGCCTATGCTTATCAAGAAATTACTAATGCAATCTCTTATTTCAACCAGCTCATCAAGTTACGAAGTTCTGCACCAACTGGTTCGATTGGATGAACAGCTGCTGCTTCACGATGTTCTTTAAGGAATTTTTGACCATTTTTAGAATCAGCCAAGAATTCATCAGCGAATTTACCAGATTGAATGTCAGCCAAGATTTGTTTCATAGCTTCTTTAGTTTCTGGAGTAATTACGCGAGGGCCTGCATAGTAATCACCATATTCTGCTGTGTTAGAAATGGAGTTACGCATTTTTTGGAAACCACCTTCGTAGATAAGGTCTACGATCAATTTCATTTCATGCAAGCATTCGAAGTAAGCGTTTACAGGTTCATAACCAGCTTCTGTTAATACTTCGAAACCAGTTTGAATCAATGCAGTCAAACCACCGCACAATACAGCTTGTTCACCGAACAAGTCAGTTTCTGTTTCGGATTTGAAGTTAGTTTCCAAGATACCTGCACGGCCACCACCGATACCAGAGGTCCAAGCTAATGCTACTTCTTCAGTATCGCCAGATGGGTCTTTTTCTACTGCGTACAAGCAAGGAACGCCGGAGCCTTCTTGGTATGTACGACGTACTAAGTGGCCAGGACCTTTAGGTGCTACCATGAATACGTTGATATCTTCGCGAGGAACGATTTTACCGAAGTGAATGTTGAAGCCGTGAGCGAATGCTAAGTATGCACCTTGTTTCAAGTTAGGAGCGATATCTTTTGCATAAACGTCTGCTTGTAATTCATCTGGAATCAATACCATAACGATGTCAGCGCCTTTAACTGCTTCTGCAGTTTCTTTTACAGGAAGACCTGCTTCTTCAGCTACTGCCCAGCTTTTGGAACCAGCGCGAAGACCGATAGTTACGTCAAAACCGTTTTCTTTCAAGTTCAATGCATGAGCATGACCTTGGGAACCGTAACCTAAAACTGTAATTTTTTTGCCTTCCAATTTACTTAAATTGCAATCTTCATCATAGTAAACTGTTGTACCTAAAATTTTACCTGCCATGTTAGACAACCTCCAATTTATATTCAATAGAATATTTAATATATATACTGTACACAATCTCGCAAATAATTGCAAGGTTTGTAGCGTATATCGTAATTTATCGAATAGTCAAATAGACTAATTCATAACTAAATTTGTACCCTCTTTGTATTAAAAAAATATGAATTCTGAAATTTTCATACCTTATTTAACGATAACCCAAGGGCGATCTTTTTCCCAAACAACGGATACATCAATACCGAAAACATCGGTCAATATATCGTCTGTTAAGATGTCCTGTTTTTTGCCTTTATACACGATGAGACCATCTTTAATAATTGCTACATGTGTAATGCTAGGCATAATTTCTTCGATTTGATGAGATACATAGATAAAAGGCTTCTTCTCATCACGAGCCATGTTTTCCACGGTTCTTAAGAATTGCTCACGAGCCGGCAAATCAAGACCAGAGCAAGGTTCATCTAAGATCAACAAATCAGGATCTGCCATGATGGCACGAGCCAATAGTACACGACGTTGTTCGCCAACGGATAAGGTGGAGAATGTATGGCCTTCCAAATAGGAGATTTTAAATTCTTCCATTAGGTCTATCGCTTTTTTTCGCTGGCCTTCAGAGACGTCCTTATAGACGCCGATAGTGTTGAAAGCACCGGAAATAACGACATTCTCTACCAATTGGCGATCTAAGGTAGATTGAAATTGGCCCAATGTGGCGCTTACAAATCCTAAGCGATTTTTAATCTTCACCCATGCATATTTGCCAAATTCATGGCCAAATACGCGCAATAGGCCTGTCGTCGGGATTTGATAGGCTGGAATCATACTGAGCATCGTTGATTTACCGGCCCCATTGAGGCCTAATAGAGCCCAGTTTTCACCTTCTTCCACGTGCCAATCTACGCCTTTTAGAATTTCTCGACCATCGCGACGAAATGTGACATCTTCATAATGTAGTACTTCACTACTCACACAACCATCTCCTACATTTTTTCTCCACGACTCATAGCGGTAATACCGGTTTTAGCGATTTCAAGAATACCATAGGTTTCCATAATTTGTACGAAACCGCGTAATTTATCGTCGCTGCCGATGACTTCTATAATCATAGATGTAGGGGAAATATCAAGTACATTACCGCGGTATACATCGGCAATTTGAACAATTTGAGATCGCGTTGTAGACGTTGCTTTCACCTTGATAAGCATTAACTCACGACAAACTACATCATGATCATCAAATACTTTCACCTTAACCACATCAATCAGTTTGTAAATTTGCTTTTGAATTTGGTCAAGTGCACGGTCATCAGCCTCAACAGTAAGCGTAATGCGTGCATAGCCAGGCTTATTTGTAACGCCAGAAGTCATTTTCGTAACGTTAAAACCACGGCGATTGAAGAGTGCTAAAATACGAGTACCAATACCCGCCGTATTTTTGGCAATCACTAACACTTGATGTTCTTTAGCCATTATAGCACCCCTTTCTTGCCCATCATGCCACTCACAGTACCACCGGCTGGGATCATTGGCAATACATTATCCTCACGTTCAACGCGACAATCCAAGACGATGCTTTCATCAGATGTAATATAGGATTTAAAATCTTTATTGAATGTTTCAACTGAATCGAAGCGCGCTGCTTTCAAATCAAATGCATCGGCTAGCTTTAAGAAATCAGGACTCACTTCTAAATCTACATAGGAATAACGTCGGTCATTGAAAATTTGTTGCCACTGACGCACCATGCCAAGATATCCATTGTTGATGATGACAATCTTAATTGGCAAATTATACTGACGAACCATCATAAGTTCTTCGCAGGTCATTTGGAAACCACCATCGCCAACAACAAGGATGACTTGTTTGTTAGGAGCACCCACTTGAGCACCGATTGCCGCTGGTAAGCCATAGCCCATCGTACCAGCACCACCAGAAGTTACGATGGTATGTGGCGCCTTATGTGTTAAGAACTGAGCAGCCCACATTTGATGTTGGCCTACATCGGTTACGATAATAGCATCATCCTTAGCAATTTTATTGAGTTCAGATAATACATATTGAGGATGTAATTCACCATGAGTCGATTTAGGAACAACCATAGGATATTCTTGTTGCCATTCTCGAATTTGCGCAATCCAAGATTCATGTGTAGTAGGTTCAACAAAAGTATTTAATTCGGTTAATACTCGTTTTAAATCGCCTACGATTGGTACGTTAATGGTAACGTTTTTATCGATTTCAGCTGGATCGATATCGATATGAATAATCTTTGCTTTTTTACAGAAAAAATCTGGATGACCTGTTATGCGGTCATGGAAACGAATACCAGCCGCAATAACGAGATCTGCATCTTCTGTACAATTGTTAGCCGCTACCGTTCCATGCATACCGACCATACCAAGAGCCAATTCATGGTTACCAGGGAATCCACCAAGGCCTACCAAGGTATTAGCTACAGGAATTTGAGCCTTTTCGGCCAATGCTTTAAGTTCTGCCATGGCACCGGATTTTAATACACCTGCACCGGCAATAATAAGAGGACGTTTCGCGTTCTTAATAAGGGTTGCAGCCTTTTTAATTTGTCCTTGGTGACCTTTATAGGTTGGATCGTAACCTTCAAGTTGAATTGGCACATCGTACAATTTATTGTATTCTGTCATGGATATTTTTTCGGTTTGGATATCCTTAGGAATATCGATTAATACAGGGCCAGGACGACCTGTACCAGCAATGAAATACGCTTCTTTAATGATTCGTGGTAAGTCGTGAATATCTTGCACAAGATAGTTATGCTTTGTAATTGGCATCGTAATACCTTGTATATCCGCCTCTTGGAATGAGTCCTTACCAATTAGTGCGCGTCCTACTTGACCCGTAATGGCTACCATAGGCACAGAGTCCATATAAGCAGTCATAATGCCTGTTACAAGATTCGTAGCACCAGGGCCAGATGTGGCAAGGCATACGCCAACTTTACCGGATACGCGAGCATATCCATCAGCCGCATGAGCTGCACCTTGTTCATGACGCACAAAATAATGTTTAATTTCAGGGAAGCTATAAATTTCATCATAAATTGGAATTACCGCGCCACCTGGATAACCGAACATGTCGGTTACACCAAGGCGATGCAATGTTTCAAGGACAATACGTGCCCCATTGATTGTTTCTGCGCTCATAGGAACCCTTTCAACCAGCTATTCAGATAAAATTTCGCTGGAATTTAAACGTTTAATGGTATAACCATTCTTTTTAAAAGTATCAATAATGCTTTGAATATGTTCTTCACCATTGGTTTCTACAGTAACTTGTAATTCTACTTCGTGGAAGCGGTCAAGATTTTTAAACTGATTATGATCAAGTTTAATAACGTTTGCATCCGCATCTGCAAGCATTTGAGATACAGCAACCAATTGGCCTGGTTTATCTGGAAGGTTTACAGAGAATGTAAAGATACGGCCACGCAATACGAGACCTTTATTAATCATAGAAGAAATGGTTAATACATCGATATTACCACCGCTGACGATGGCTACTGCCTTTTTACCTTTGCAGTCTAATTTTTTTAGACCTGCAAGAGGCAAAATACCAGAGTTTTCTGCTACTAATTTATGTTTTTCAACGAGCAACAAAAAGGCTTCCATCAACTCGTAGTCAGAGACAGTAACAATTTCATCTACATATTTCTTAATATATTCTAATGTAGTTTCGCCGATTTGACGTACAGCTGTACCATCTGCGATAGTTGCCACCTCACTAAGTGGTACAGGATGATCTGCTTTTAACGCAGCTATTGCACTAGCCGCACCTTCAGGTTCTACACCGATTACTTTGATGCTAGGATTTTTTAATTTTGCAGCAGCTGCGATACCAGAAACAATACCGCCACCACCTACTGGAACAAGTAATACATCCGCATCAGGCAATTCCTCAAGAACTTCAAGGGCAATAGTACCTTGGCCTTCGATGACATCTTCGTCATCAAAAGGATGGACGAACACATATCCGTGCTCTTGTTGTAATTCCATCGCTTTTTGGTACGCTTCGTCATAAATCTCACCATGTAGAACGACTTCGGCACCATATTGTTTTGTAGCATTCACCTTGATGAGAGGTGTATGTTTTGGCATGACGATTGTCGCCTTAATGCCTAGACGTTTTGCAGCAAGCGCTACACCTTGCGCATGGTTGCCGGCGGACGCGGCAATAACGCCGCGCGCCTTTTCTTCTTCCGTCAATTTAGCAATTTTATTGTATGCTCCACGCACCTTAAAGGAACCTGTTATTTGCAAGTTTTCTGGCTTGATGTACACATCATTGCCACACTCTTCAGAGAACACATCGCTATGAAGCAGTTTAGTTTTTACCGTAATCGTGCTCAACCGTTCACGGGCTTCCATAAAATCATATAACTTATGCATAAGACACCTACTCTTGTAGTAATAACAATACTTCTCCTATTAGTCTTCTAAAATTTCGATAGCACCTTGTGCTGCAGAAGATACATGGAGAGCATATTTTTTAAGGTATCCAGTTACATTAGATTTGAATGGTTTCAATGCTGCTTTACGGCGAGCGATTTCATCGTCAGATACAGCTAATTCCAATTTGCCGTTTGGAATATCGATGTTGATGATATCACCATCTTCAACAACGGCGATTGTGCCACCAGCTGCTGCTTCTGGAGATACGTGACCAATGGATGCACCACGAGTAGCACCAGAGAAACGACCGTCAGTCAACAATGCTACGTCTTTATCAAGACCCATACCAGCGATCATGGATGTCGGTGTCAACATTTCGCGCATGCCAGGACCACCTTTAGGGCCTTCGTAACGGATAACTACCACATCACCTTTTACGATTTTACCGCCTGTAATAGCTTCAACAGCTTCTTCTTCGCTGTTGAATACCTTTGCTGGGCCAGAGTGAACGAGCATATCATCATCTACGGCCCCTGCTTTTACAACGGAACCGTCTACAGCAAGGTTACCTTTAAGAACGGCAATACCACCTGTTTCATGAACAGGATTATTCCATGGATGGATAACATCTTCATCCACAACATGAGCTGCTGTTGCAATTTCACCTTGTGTTTTAAGAGCTACAGTTTTGCAATCTGTATGCAAACGACCATTTTCTGCTAAACGTTTCAACACAGCAGATACGCCGCCTGCAGCATACAAATCTTCGATGAAGTATTTACCAGATGGAGACAATTTGGATAATTGAGGTGTATTTTGTGCAATGCGATCGAAGTCGTCCAAGGACAATGGTACACCTGCTTCGTGAGCGATAGCTGGCAAATGAAGTGCTGTATTAGAGGAACCACCCAAAGCCATATCTAGAGCTACTGCATTTTCAAAGGCTTCGCGTGTCATAATGTCTTTAGGACGAAGGTTTGCTTTCAATACCTCTACTGCTTGCATACCTGCTAATTTAGCAAGACGTAAGCGTTCAGAGTATACTGCTGGAATTGTACCATTACCAGGAAGGCCCATACCAAGAGCTTCTGTTAAGCAGTTCATTGTATTAGCTGTGTACATACCAGAGCAAGAACCACATGTAGGACATGCGGTATTTTCGATTTCAGCTAACTCAGCATCACCCATTTCACCAGTTTGATGTTTACCTACTGCTTCGAATACGTCGGACAAACCGATTTTTTTGCCATTGTGTACGCCTGCAAGCATAGCACCACCGGATACGAATACGGATGGAATGTTTAGACGAGCTGCAGCAATCAACATACCAGGTACTACTTTATCACAGTTTGGAATGAATACCATAGCATCAAATGGTGTTGCCATAGCTGTTGCTTCGATGGAATCAGCGATGATATTACGAGTTACCAAGGAGTATTTCATACCGATGTGGTTCATCGCCAAACCGTCACAAATACCAATTGTATTGAACTCGATTGGCACACCACCTGCGTTGCGGATACCGTCTTTTACGGCTTGTACAATATTTTTCAAGCCCACATGACCAGGAATGATTTCATTGAAGGAATTGGCAATACCAATGACCGGTCTACCTAATTCTTCGTCTACAAAACCGAGTGCTTTTAATAAAGATCTGTGTGGTGCACGTGCTACGCCTGTTTTTAAATTGTCACTTCTACAACTCATGATATTCTCCTCACTTCGTTTGAAAGTATCCACTTGGACGGCTTTCACAATGAACAAAAAAAAGACGATTCCAAAGAACCGTCTTAAAAGTTTACAAATGATATTCCTTTTGTTTACAGAATTCCTTAATACATACATAAAAACCTATGTACCCCATGGAATACATACAAATAAGAAACACTATAGTCAAATCTTATTGATTGTATATTAAACCATTCGCGGAACTTTTAAGACAAAAACGTGTTAAGTTGTTGTTCATAATTCGAATGTTTTTAATAATCACGACCAGCGCGATAATCAACAAGCTAATGACTAAACCGAACATGTTTCCTCCTAAAATAATCTGTAACGATAAAACTATAATAACACGTTCCATAGTGTCATGCAATAAATATTCTATAGATTTATTATATTTTTTTTATGAAGTTCACCATACCCAATAGCTATACCCATATATGTTTATGCACCAATATTCGATATACAAAAATCCCCCGCCGTAGCGAGGGATTTATATATTATAAAATACCGAACAGCCACATACCAAATGTACCAGCCCAGAAGTGAATCATAAAACTTACTACAGAAATAGCAAGACCTACGCGCCACCATGTGCCTTGAGGTACATAGCCTGCACCAAAGAAGATTGGTGTTACACCAGAGCTATAATGCGTTAATGTACAGCCAGGGCTATTCATCAAACCAAAGAGCAAGATGGTAAATGGAATCGGTGCACCCATGGCAACCAAAATGGCTGCAAAGGCGGAGAATAATGCGGTAATACGCGCCGTACCACTAGCAAAGAAGTATTGAGAGTATACGAAGGTTGCAGAGATGATAAAAGATGCCCAGAACCAATCGATACCTACGAGATGTTGACTTACAAAATTAGCAAACACAGCCACTACACCAAGTTTACCAAGAAGGCCAGCCATACCAACGAGGGTCCCCATCCAAATGAGGATATCCCAACCGGTACGTTCACCTAATATGTCTTCCCATGTAAGGGAGCCAGTTACAACACAAGCAAGAACACCCATCATAGCAACTACTGTAGGATGTAACTTTGTCCAAATCGCCGTAGCCCAAAGCAAAATGCACAGGATAAAGATAATAGCCACAGAAATTTCAGATTTCGTAATTGGCCCAAGTGCATTTAATTCCTTTTGTGCCATCTCAGCCGCCTCTGGTGTTTCTTTGATTTCTGGCGGATAGATTTTATAGATAAACCATGGCATCAAAATCATACAAATAACACCAGGGATGACACCCGCTTGGAACCATTCCCACCAAGAAATATCATAACCAAATAATTTTGCACCTAAGGATGTGATCAATAGGTTACCGCTACAAGCAGTTAAAAAGATTGTTACTGTAATTGTATTGATGGTGTGGGCCGTCGTCATCAAGTACGCCCCTATGCGACGTGCTGTATTGCCATGAGGCTCAGAGTCAAAAGCAAGGGAAATATTTTGGACAATTGGAAAAATGATACCGCCCCCACGCGCCGTATTAGATGGCGTAGCTGGAGAGATAATCAAATCCGTACAAGCTAAGGCATAGGCTAATTTCAGAGAACTTGTACCAAAGGCACGAATTAATGTGTATGCAATGCGCTTACCGAGGCCGGAATTAATAATACCTCTAGAAAAGAATACGGCTGCTACGATAAGCCACACATTAGCCTCTGCATAGCCACCCAAAGCTTGCACCATCGTAATAGAGCTCGTTGCCACAGCAGCAACAATACCAAAGAGTGCCATAATACCCGTCGGCCAAGGGCGCAAAATAAAACCAACAATCGTAGCCGTAAAGATAGCCAACAAATGCCAACCTTCAGGCTTAATCGCCTCTGTATGAGGCAAAAACCAAATAATCAGGCCAATCAAAACGGTTAAGGCCGCTCGTGTCCATGTACTCATAGTCCCTCCAAAAATTCCTTAATCTTAGGTTTTTGACGCAATGTCTCCATTTGTTCATCAGTCAATAATTTAACCTTATCTCGGTCTTTATTAACAAGGCAGAAAAATCCTATATAGTCGCCCTTATTAGCTCTAAATTGATGAATTGTATTGCCTGGGATTTCAATAAAGTCCCCTTGTGCTACATCATAAATTTCATCACCTAGTAAAAGCTGCCCCTTACCGCGGCCAATCATAACCATATGTGTATGCTCATGATACTCTAACGTAGAGTAGCCACCGGGCAAACATTCAAAATAACGGAATTGGCAGGGAATGTCATAAGCCCCATCATATAGCACTTGTCGTGTTACATCCTTAAAAGGACTACCATCTTGTTTATACACCAAGGTATCGACGCCATCCCATTTAAAATTTTCCGAATCAAACTTGCGTATCATCTCATCACCTCACAATACAAAAAGGGCTGTATCGAAACGATGTTTCAATACAGCTCTATGAATTCGATTATTTAAAGAGACGTTTAATCGTACCTAGTAAACCATGGCTATGTTCACGAACACCATCAACCACGGACTCTACATCAAATCCAGTTCGTTCAATAGCTGTTGTAATCGTTTCAACAGATACCTTTGCTGGATCAAAAGATACAGTAGCCGTTTTATTTGGCAAATCAACTTCGGAGCTAAGTACGCCATCTAGGCCTAATGTAGCACCTTCTACTGTTTCCTTACAATTATTACACATCATACCAGGTACAGTGAATACCTTTGTTACAACGCCATTATCTTCACCACAACCGCAATCTTTGCACATAATAATACCTCCTAATCATTAGCTTCCTTATGTTTTTCATCATTTTTAGCCCCAGCTGTCACATCGATAGTAGTAGCAGATTTAACGGCTTCCTTTGTTTCATCGACAGCTTTCTTTGGGCCGGAAAGAGCATCTTTAAATTCGTTGATCCCCTTACCAATCGCTTTACCCACTTCAGGTAATTTACCAGGTCCGAAGATAACTAGAGCAATCACTAAAATGACTATTAATTCAGGTGTTCCTATAGACCCCATTTGTATCTCCTTTATATTTACTTAATACTACATCAATCAGTGTACATCATTATACGCATCTTTGTCCACATACCATGTCATAGGTTCTTGTGAAAGCACTGCACCCGGCAGTACACGACCGATACGTTTATCCCATGATGTATCTTCATAATCCTCACGTTGGTACAAAACCTTTGTAAGGGCAGTCCGTTTACTTTCACCAGTTACAGTGAACCAAAGGACATCTGTTTTCGCCAAAAACGAGAAGGTCATGGAAATGCGTTCCCACACCTTGCCATCCTCAACGGGCACAACGTTGCGATTTGCTACACGCAGTGCGTGAGAACCCGCAAAAAGTCCTGCTGTATGACCATCCTCACCAAGATCTAGGATTGCTAAATCCAGGCCAGATTTTTTACAAGCTTTAAGAACATTGCCTATTTCTTTCTCGTACTCGTCAGCTGCCTCTATAACAGTTTTCGAATTGGTGTTAATAGGAAAGAAATGGGTCGCCCCCTTCGCCTTACAAAGCAGATATGGTTTTACACGGTTAAAATAATTATCTTCATGAGACTGAGGCAAAAATCGCTCATCAGTCCAGACAAAAAATATCCGTTCCCAGTTAACACGCTCAATGTACTCAGCAGAGTTCAATGTCTCTAACAAACCATTGATGACTGTGCCTCCAGTGATACCTACAATGCATGTTTCGGTGCGGCTGATTTCTTCATTGGTGAAAGCAATAAAATCCTCCGCCAATGCAGCGACCACATCACTAGGAGTATCATAACATTTAATTGTATCTTGAGCCATAAAATATGGACCTCCTAAAACTATCTTAATAGTTCTATTATATACGTTTTGTCAATGTATGAAAAGGAAAACCGATGTAACACACTATATGAGTCACATCGGTTCTAATGATATGAGTATGTAGTTCTAATTTACAGACAATTTAGCACACCTTATTACAAAATAGTCTTACTTTTGGCCAAATTTAGGGCGACGGCGTTCTGTAAAGGCAAGAACACCTTCTTTGAAATCTTCAGAAAGACCTAATTCACATTGATTTTCTACTTCAAACTTCTTGTACTCTTCCCAACCAGATAAGAAGCTATTCCACATCATTTCCTTCATAACGCGGTACGATTTTGCAGGGCCTTTTGCTAATTTTTCAACTAGTCGTCTTGTAGCAGTCTCTAAATCCTCTGGTTCACAAACTTTATATACAAAACCAAGTTCTTTACCTTTTTCAGCGGAAACCGCTTCACCAGTCATAACGATATGCATAGCACGATTCATACCAATGGAACGAGTTAACAAGAACAAACCACCTGCATCAGGTGCAAGGCCTACGTTTACGAAGGCTTGAATAAAGCGTACATTGTTAGCTGCAACCACAAAGTCCGCTGCTAACGCCATGTTGAACGCAGCACCTGCTGCAGCACCTTGAAGGCTCATGATAACCGGTTTAGGTAAGCGTTTCATAGCCATAGAAATTTGAGCTACTAGCTCAACGATTTCAAATAAAGACTCTGTATCACCATCATTTACAGCCCGTTCCATTTCAGTTAAATCGCCGCCAGCAGAGAATACCTTGCCTTCAGCATTGATCAGCAATGCACGAACACTTTCATCATGATGTGCTTTATCTAAAACCTCAAGGATTTCCTTGCACATTTCGATATTAAAACCATTCGCCACTTTAGGACGATTAAATGTCAACGTACCAATACCGTTATCCACTACGTATTGAATTGTATTATAAATCATATGAGTTCTCCTATATGAAAATCTATTTTCGAAAAAGTTCGATTATTATATATCTATTATAGGGGAATTAATTATAGATGTAAACGTAATCTTATAATCACAATACAATACTATGTCTAGAGTAATCAAACATTTGTGACAAATACTTATGCCTTTTGATTCATAAAGTACTCTGTTATAACTTGGTTTGGTGATTTAAAGTTTAAGACTTTTTGTGCAATGTTATTATATCTATTAGCATATCGACTATGTGCTTTTAGAAAACTCTCCATACTATTAAACTTACGAGAATAAAATCTTTCACTATCAATTCGATGACTGCGCTCTACCTTTCCATTCTGCCACGGAGAAAATGGTCTTGTCGTTTTATGCTCTATTCCTAATCTTTTTAATACAATATCAAATAAACACTCTCGATCTTTTACTCCATAGTTTGTAAATTCACGACCATTATCTGTTTGTATTGTATGAATAGGAAATCCCATTTTGGCTTCTAAATTTAATAAGAAGCGACTTGTATTAGTAACACTTTTTTCATCTATAATTTTTAGAATTCTCTTTCTAGAAAACTCATCAATAGCTGTAAGTTGATAGTAAGATTTTCCTTGTGTTGAAAAGGCTAAACTCTCGCGAGGTACGTATTTTATATCAATCTGAACCTTTTCTCCTGGATATGTTATTATATCCGGTTTCCACTTGCTTTTAGGAACAGATTTAACAACCTTTTTCTCTTTAATATGACACCTGATTTGTCGGCACATAGAGCCATATGAGCGTTTATAACCACGCTTTTTTGCCTCAACATATACTTGAGACAGCCCTTCATGTTTAAACTTAGAATGCATACGCTTGATAAGTGCTAGTTCTTCCTCAGTGTGTTGATTAGGATGAGAATGTGGTTTACGACTATACAATCGAAGTGAATCAATAGTCCCGTCGAAACGCTTCACCCAACGTTGTACTTGTTGTCTACTAGTATGATAGCGACGTGCAGCTTCAGCATTATTTCCATACTTTATAGCATATTCACATACTCGTTTACGAAATCTTAATTCTTCAGTTATAATAGAATGCATGAGAAGGAACTCCTTTTGTTGTAATGTTTGGATTAAGCAACTTCATTATAACAGAGTTCCTTCTCATTTTTTATTCACTTGTCACAAATGTATTATACTCTTACAATCTTATAATCACAATACAATACTATGTACCCGCTATCAACCCACGTTAGTATAACAAACCTTTGATGCGTAAGTATCGCTCAGCAACATCATGAGGTTTCTGTCCTTCCGATTCCACTTCATAGTTCATATATGACATATCCTGATCCGTAATCGTATTTGTCAATTTCAGCAATACCGATTCTAGCTCAGGATGCTTCTTTAACACATCTATTCTGACGACATTGCCACAAACATACGACGGATATAAATGTTTATCATCCTCAAGAACAACAATAGACGC
The DNA here is from genome assembly GCF_000411535.1 of Veillonella sp. HPA0037. Taxonomy (NCBI): domain Bacteria; kingdom Bacillati; phylum Bacillota; class Negativicutes; order Veillonellales; family Veillonellaceae; genus Veillonella; species Veillonella sp. HPA0037. The sequence continues at coordinate 1,830,928 of NZ_KE150483.1, read as the reverse complement.
ATGGCTCAACTGACCGTCAGTAGTAAATATAGGCATAGCATCCACATGTCCGCTTTCAATAGCCTGATATTTCAAACCTATATCCATATCCTTCGTATCTTTAAAGTCCATGCCGTATACTCGCTGTAATCCCGAATACCCATCTTGGCGCCCGAAAAAATCATATTCCCCACCTAAAATCAATTGTGACGAAACCCTCGCTAAGTCTGAATATGTTTTTAAATTATATTTGTTAGCAATATCCTTACGTACAGCCATTCCATATGTATTATTGAAACCATACATACCGACCCATTTAAATTGATATGTATCCTCGTAAGCGCGCTGTAATTCATCAAATAAATTTTCACTATATTGCGTGTCTCGTTTTAGTACTGCATTCCAACCGGTACCAGTATATTCAGGATAGATATCGAATTGACCGGACTCCATGGCCGGTTGAATATTGGAGGTTCCTCCGCCTACTCCGGCTGTTACTTCAACAGTTAAATCTGTATCTTGTTCAATAAGAAGTTTCAGCATATCGCCCAAAATCAACTGTTCTGTCATCGGTTTTGTAGCTACATGAATTACGTCAGATTGTTGCGACGGCCACATAAACACACCAATACCACTAATTATCGCAATTGAAGCTATAATACCAATACGTTTAAAAGTACGTTTGCAATGCCCTCTATATAGTATGATTTTCTCAAAAAAGCCCAATACACCATCCATAATCAATGCTAAAAAAGCAATTAGTAAACTGCCGGCTACAGTCATAGTCGTATTATTTGTAGTAATACCTCGATAAATAGCTACACCAAGACCTCCGGCACCAATAAATGATGCTACCCCAGTAAGCGCTATAGTCATAACTAGCATATTTCGTATACCGACCATGATTACCGGAAAGGCTAAAGGCAATTCAATATATCGTAAACGTTGTACATGAGATAACCCCAGTGATGTAGCCGCTTCAATCATTTCCTTGTCAATACTGCTTAACCCAGTATATGTATTTCTCACCATCGGCAATAATGCATATATCACAAGAGCAATCACTGCCGTTGCATTCCCAATTCCTGAAAAGGGAATCAAAAATCCTAGCATGGATATGGATGGTATAGTATACAAGAAATTAATAACCATCATGGTCGGATTAACTGCTCGACGATACTCGTTAAGTAAAATACCCGCAACCAATCCTAAAATAATGGCAATTATACTGGAAAGCAAAGCTATGCCGATATGTTCCCATAATAGACCTGAGAAAAAGCTCCAATTCTCCACTAGTAAATGATATATATTTTGTATCATACAGCCCCCTATACACAGGTAAATATATTATGTAACATATCATGAAATACAGTTACTGGGACCTGTCAATTGAATAGCTTTCATTAATGCCATAACAATATCTCCTATCATTTATAATACTCAGATTTCATATTATCCAAGATACGCTTTCTTTTATCATTACTATCATCATAACAGATAATTATTAGTGTCACCATAATCTAAGCAACCAAAAACACCTGCAGACATTGTCTGCAGGTGTAATAACCTGTTGTCCAAATATTAACGTTTGGAGAATTGGCTTGCTTTGCGGGCTTTTTTAAGACCGTATTTTTTACGTTCTTTCATACGTGGGTCACGAGTCAAGAAGCCAGCTTTTTTCAAAGATTGACGAAGTTCGCCATCTACGTCCAATAACGCACGGGAGATACCGTGACGAATTGCACCAGCTTGACCGGAAGGACCGCCACCAGCTACAGTTGCGATTACATCGTATTGTTCAACTGTGTTAGTCAAGTTCAAAGGTTGTTTTACGATCAATTCCAAAGTTTGGCGACCGAAATATTCATTAAGTTCACGTTTATTAACAGTGATTTTACCTGTGCCCGGTACCAGACGAACTCTAGCAACGGAAGATTTTCTACGACCAGTGCCGTAATATTGTGCTACTGCCATTATATGTTCCTCCCTCTAGATTATCGTACGGAAATTTCTAATACTTCTGGTTTTTGAGCTGCATGTGGATGCTCAGGACCAGCGTATACGTTTAATTTACGGTATTGTTGTGCACCCAATTTGTTTTTTGGAAGCATACCACGAACTGCCATTTCAACAACACGTTCAGGTTGTTTTTCAAGCATCATGGACAATTTAGTGAAACGGGAACCACCTGGGTAACCAGAGTGACGGAAGTATTCCTTTTGTTCCAATTTTTTACCAGTTACGCGAATTTTTTCTGCGTTTACAACGATCACATGGTCACCAGTGTCTACGTGTGGTGTGAAAGTTGGTTTATTTTTGCCCCGAAGAACTTTTGCAACTTCGGCAGCAAGGCGTCCTAAAGTTTTACCTTCAGCGTCAACAACATACCATTTCCGTTCGATTGTGTTCGGATTGGCCATAAATGTAGTTTTCATGCTGCATATCCTCCTAATAACGTCATAATTCTACCAAAATCAGCTTGTCCTTTGCTTCCGGGGCTAATGGAAACACGACTAAAGCTTACTCAAAATAGTATACAGATTTTGGTGGTTCATGTCAATAAAAATTTAGTTTTTATTAAGCTTATATATATCCACTTTTATTCAAACATTCCTGTTTTAGGATTCCAATAAGCGCTCTCCATTACTATATCTTTTTCTACACCACTATCACTAATTATAGTTACAGTCTCAAGTTCTTTCTTATCAATATTATTAGAGGTATTAAAAGTATTAATGTCTTTATTAAAGTTAACTTTTTGGCCATTAATCTTTACAACTATATCTCCAACTTTTAACCCAGCTTTTTCAGCAGGACTATGTGGTTCAATTTTTTCAATCGGATAGCCTTTTTTACCTTTTTCATGGCTCAAAGTATATCCGTTTGTATAACCGCCATCAAAGTGAAGTTTGATTTTATTTAAAATAATTTTTTCTGATTCATCAGTGCTAGTTATTTGATCATCAAACTTACCTTTATTAGGATTATATAACTCAGTACTCTCAAAATAAGATACTTCAACACCTACACGATTTAATGGTGTAGATATAGAAAAATATGTATCCCGATTTGTCTTAACTGAAGCTTCACCAAATAATCCAACTCTAAGTTTTTTTGCAGACTTAAACACAATCGTTTCATAACTACTACTTCCCATTTGCAATGAGCTACCATAATTAGGAATAAGACTAACCGTTGAATTTGGATGCCTCAACGCTCTATTTGTTAAAATATATGACTTAACCTCCATTGGAGTTGCATTAATAATTTTAACTGATGTAGCTACCGCTGTAGATGCAGCAAATAAGACTAATAAACCTGTACACAAAGCCCCTTTTTTTAATCTCGATATTACCATAACCAACCCTTTGTTAATAATACATACAATACAACACAATATATACAAAAACCCGCAGTGCATAGCACTGCGGGCAATAGCGCCAAATTATTTGGAGTACAATTCGACGATAAGTGTTTCGTTAACTTCGATAGGAAGTTCTTCACGTTGAGGAAGACGAGTGAAAGTAGCTTTGAAGCCTTCCAAGTCTTTTTCAATGTAAGGAAGTTCGAAAGAACGAAGTTCTTGGAAATTAGTTTTGAACATTTCGTTGTCGCGGGAAGCTTCACGAAGTTCAATAACGTCACCTGGTTTACAGGAGTAGGATGGAATGTCTACACGACGACCATTTACCAAAATGTGGCCATGGTTTACCATTTGACGAGCTTGACGAATGGAGTTACCGAAGCCGATGCGATATACAAGGTTATCAAGACGTTGTTCCAAAAGGATCAACATGTTTTGACCTGTAACACCTTGCATTTTTTTCGCTTTATCATAATAGCGTACGAACTGGCGTTCTAGCAAGTTGTAGTAAGCTTTAACTTTTTGTTTTTCTAATAATTGTGTGCCATACTCAGACATTTTTTTCTGACGTTGGTCTTTTTTGACGCGATTCAAGGCTTTTGCGTGACCGAATACGTTCACACCAAAGCGACGACAAAGTTTGAATCGAGCCTCTCTTCTCGTTGCCATGTGATTATCACCTCATAAATTAATATATACTTGTACCACGACATAAAGGTACTTAGTAATAATATCACTTCTTATGCCCCTATGTCAATTAGTTCTACCTATAAATAGCATGTGCAAAGGATATTCTTTCGCCATACTATTTATCATTATTTTTACTCACCTATCATAGCATTAGAAACGAAATTTCTTATAAAAGAACCGCTCTATATCTATTCTAATTAATTCATCGCCTTTTATAGATTTAGATGAAAAAATACTTATAGTATGCTACAATACAATTAATATAGGTAATAAGTAGTAATGTGAGGTTTTTATTATAATCGGAGTACCGAAATGAAAGAATTACCAACCATGCAAGAGCTACAAAGTTTTATTACATATAATAAAACAGGTAGCTTTACATTAGCAGCACAAACGATGAATATCACCCAATCTGCTTTCAGTGCGCAAATGAAAAAATTAGAACGACTTGTAGGCGTTAAATTAATTTCTCGCTCCACCCGCGGCAGTCGTTTGACGCCAGAAGGTGAACTATTCCTGCCTGAAGCAGAACTCGTATTGGACACATTGGAGAGAGCCATACAATCCATCCGTTTAGCTAGCAAGGTTGAACGCCCTATCCTAAACATCGGCGTTCTTCGTAGCCTCGGCGACATTCGCCTCAACGGATATGTATCGCATTTCTTTGAAAACCATCCTGAATTTTCTGTATCTATTTACGATATGGAAGAAGAAGAGCTATTGCTCGATTTACGAGAAAATCGTATCGACATTGCCCTTCTCTATTTACCAAATAATAAGGACATGTCCTTATATGAATCAAAAGCGCTACGGGAAGATGAATTTGTATATTATGCGCCAAAATTGATTGATCAAGTTAAAGAAGCTACGTTAAAATCAATTCAACAATTCCCACTTTTAATGTATCCACCTAAATATTTTATGTACCGTACATTAAAAGCATATGTAGGTAATGGTCAACAAAATCTACACATCCGTGGTAGCCGCTTATCTAATCCGTACACAATGATCGATTATTGTGGTAAGAATGAATCTGGTTGCATCGTAGCGCGTCAAATTCTCGACGCCCTCAACATCACTACTGGCTATTTACCATTAGAAAAACCATTTAAGTTACAAGTATGTTTCGCATACAAGAAAAATAATTCTAAAACTGAAACGATGCATACATTTATGGACTATGTCCATCAGGAATCCCCTGCGAGATTATAATACTCAATCCCTCGTTTTATTAGCGAGGGATTTTTTATTGTTTTCAAACTCAATAATCTACTACTGACAGGGTACAACAACCATGATACACTAATATGAGATTTATAATCATTGTGAGGTATATATGTTATTATCTATATTCTATTTTTTATTAGCCGGTATCGCTGAAATTGGCGGTGGATATCTTGTCTGGCTCTACATGCGCGATGATAAAAGTCCTCTATATCTACTAGCAGGCGCCATTATCTTAATCTTGTACGGTATAATTCCTACATTTCAACCAGAGGCCAGTTTTGGCAAGGTCTATGCTGCATACGGCGGCGTATTTATTGCTCTCTCCATCCTATGGGGCTGGCTTGTCGATGGATTGCGCCCCGACATGTATGATATTATCGGCGGTCTAGTTTGCCTTGTAGGTGTATATATCATCATGTATGCACCGAGATAAATCAATATACAAGATTTATAACAACCATACTGAAAGCGACACATAGTGTCGCTTTTTGTATTTGTACTGCACACATCTGAATTTATAACACAAAAAAGCAGTTATCCGAAGATAACTGCTTTAGCTTGGTGGACGATGACAGGATCGAACTGCCGACATCCTGCTTGTAAGGCAGGCGCTCTCCCAGCTGAGCTAATCGTCCATGTGGTGACCCGTCCGGGAATCGAACCCGGGATACCGCCGTGAAAGGGCGGTGTCTTAACCGCTTGACCAACGGGCCATGATATGAAATTGGCTCCCCGAGTAGGACTCGAACCTACGACCGATCGGTTAACAGCCGATTGCTCTACCGACTGAGCTATCGAGGAACATTAGTGGAGCGGGAAACGAGATTCGAACTCGCGACCCCCGCCTTGGCAAGGCGGTGCTCTACCGCTGAGCTATTCCCGCATATGGTGGACGATGACAGGATCGAACTGCCGACATCCTGCTTGTAAGGCAGGCGCTCTCCCAGCTGAGCTAATCGTCCATATTGGTGACCCGTCCGGGAATCGAACCCGGGATACCGCCGTGAAAGGGCGGTGTCTTAACCGCTTGACCAACGGGCCAAAGTTGGTGACTCACCCGCGACTCGAACGCGGGACACCCTGATTAAAAGTCAGGTGCTCTGCCAACTGAGCTAGTGAGTCATGAATGGCTCCCCGAGTAGGACTCGAACCTACGACCGATCGGTTAACAGCCGATTGCTCTACCAACTGAGCTATCGAGGAATGTATGGAGCGGGAAACGAGATTCGAACTCGCGACCCCCGCCTTGGCAAGGCGGTGCTCTACCGCTGAGCTATTCCCGCATACAGAACCGATAATTACTATATCATAATTACCTTCTGTTAGTCAAGAACTAAACCAGGTCAGTTCTGACTGCCTTATAATAATATCAATTTACACATATAGTGTCAATGGTTTTTCAATGAATTTCCTATAAAAATAATACGAAATCTATATGATACAAATCTACGTAATTTATAATAAACATATAAAAGAGGACTTTCAAATATATACCTCCTTTACTATTTCTTAAGTAAAGGAACTATATATCATGAAGTCCTCTCTATCATTATTTAATATCTTCTTGTCTACCTTTACCGGCACCATCCTCAGCGGCACGAACCTCTGCTTCTACGAATGTTTTCATGTCATTTAACATATGCATAGATGCATCTACGATAGATAGCCCCATTGTAGAGCCTAAGCCTTCATCGATTTGTAAATCATAATGTAATGGAGGTTTTACATCTAAAAAACGACATTGTTCCTTATGAATAGGATCATCGTAAACAGCGGATGAGAAAACATAGTCTTTCACCAATGGTTCCATCGTCACTGCTGCGAGTACAGCAGCACCAGTTAGTGCATTATCGTATACCACAGCCATACGATGGCTAGCAGCACCTAAGATAAAGCCTGTTAAGAAAGCAATATCAAGGCCACCTGCTACATGAAGCAAACGCAATACAGCAGTGCGGCGGTCGCTTTCAGATAAAACAGACCAATCATCTACAGCAATATCAAATGGATCTACAAACGAATGGATGTGTGCAGCACGCTGTGTAATGGTAGGTCCATTATCAGATTCTGTCAATAAAGTCTCGTACGATGCGCCTGTAATGGTAGCGGTCGTAACCAACGCATCAAGAAATGTGCGTTCACCTATATTACCTAAGGCCACCACTTGTAGGCTTGCTTCATGCAATTTATCCGCATAACCAAAGCCCATTTCAAGCGCCTGTTCCAATTCATCATGACTAATAGAAGGTTCTACGCCAAAGAAGTGGGACCCATTACGAATAACTCGAGAATCAATATTCGCCAAATGATTTGTATCTTGTTCTAAGCCAATATTAACAACGTAAACCGGTGCTTGTAATTTAAATGCCGCCCCTTGCGTAGCACTCATGCCTTCATTAAATCGTTTTATTGCATTTAAACTAGTATGTCCATGTTCAACATTTTGAGGACCGTCCACAAGATGGTCTGCTCCTACAATAAGAACACCATATTTTAAATGATTTGGTTTAGGATTCGCCAATACGCCTGCAAATCGTTCAGCTATCGTTTCGAGCATAGCCAGGCTATAAATAGGTTTGGTTAAATTATCAATGCGATACCGGCATGTTTCCATCGCTTTCGTATCTAATGGTTGAATGTTAAAAGCTCTCATGCCTTACCTCCTGTGACAGACTTATACATATGAACTGCAAGGTCAAGCATCCCCATTTGAACAGAACCACCAGAGGCTTCCCCTAAGCAAAGACCTAAGTCCACATAGGCTTCTAATCCAAGATTTTGCAATGAAGATTTAGCCGCTTTTTCTGCAGATAAATGAGAGGCCATAACGTAGTCCATGGAGGCGGGAACCAATGTTTTAGCCACCAGTGCACAAGCAGATGTATTAAAGCCATCGATGATGACCATACCATGATGAGCAGCTGCCCCCAAAATGACACCTACAATACATGTAAATTCAAAGCCCCCTACGGCAGCCAAAATGCCAATGGCGTCGTCCTTTGGGATATCCTTATATTTAACTAATACATCATGAACGATGCGTTGTTTTAATTTAAGGCGCTCATCGGAAATATTCGTGCCTCGCCCAGTGGCCTCTTCTGCAGTAAGACCGGCAAACTTAGCCGTCATAAGCGCACTAGCTGTCGTGTTGGAAATCCCCATTTCACCTACAAGAAACACATTGTACCCGTCAGCCATCTTTTCTTGAATCAATTTGATGCCCGTTTCAATACCTTCGATTGCTTGTTCCCGCGTCATAGCCGGTTCTTCTACAAAATTCTTTGTGCCCATCCCCAACTTATGAGAACGCAGTCCAGGGACCCAGCTCATATCCGCATCAATGCCCATGTCGATCACTTCCATATGCGCACCACAATAATTGGCCAATGAATTGGCGCCAGCCCCTTTTGGAATTAAGTAATTTTGCGTCATACCAACAGTCGTTTCCTTTGGATAGGCACTAACCCCCATATCGGCAACGCCATGATCGGCAGAGGCAATGATCATACAAGGTTTTGGAATTGTTACATTCTTTTGATTTGTAGCTGCCCCATATTGAGCCACCATATTGACGAGACGTCCATATTGCTTACTATCTGACGCATCATTCCAATTCTTAATAATATGTTGTTCAATCTCTTTACTACGACTGTGAATCGCGTCGCAGGTTTCTTGTAGTAACCCCATAACAACTCCTCTTAATTATTCTTAATTTGTCCCGTCAAGTACGGTAATTTATTTCTAACATCTCTACTTCTATGTAAATAGTCTTCTAAGGCTTGGCCTTCGTCTTCTTGTGAAAGTATTTCTTTTACCCGACGAATTTCGTCTTCCATTTTAGACAAGCCTTCTAATACATTATGACGATTCCCATAAATGATTTCACGCCACATGGATGGCAAACCGCCGGCTACACGCGTACAGTCACGGAATCCACCTGCGGATAAGCGCATACGTAATTCGCCGAGCTCATCGCCACCAGATACTTGTGTTAAAATGGCGGCTATCAGATGCGGCATATGGCTAACCATCGCTAAATACGCATCATGAGCATATACATCGACAAATTCGATACGGGAACCAACGGCACGCCCCATATCAGCCAATTCTTTAGCCACCTCTTCATTATACACATCAGAAGCCTTATCCTCTAATACAATCCACCCCATGCCTTTAAATAGGTTTTTATGAGACACTTCATAGCCGCCCTTTTCAGATCCCGCCATAGGATGAACAGATACGAAAAAGGTTCCCTTTGGAATAGATTCATACACGGCGCGTACAAAATTTTCTTTTGCACTGGATACATCTGTTACCACCTGACCTGGTTTAAACAGATGAGCCACCTCTGTAAAAAGTCGAGCATTAGTATCTGGCGGCAAGGAAAACACTACGATATCCGAATGTTCAATGAGTGGCTCTACCTCGGTCCAAGCTTGGGATACTACCCCATCTTGTAATGCTGCATCACATACCTCTTGTCGGCGTGCATACCCTACGACATCATAATCTGTATAGGCTTTCAAAGCCTTTGCCAACGAACCACCCAACAAACCTAATCCAATGATACCTACGGTTTTACTCATATAAACCTACTTTCACAAGCGTCCCTATATCTCCAATATAGAACCGCAAACAAACTATATCACTACACCTCAATAAGGCGTTTTTCTTTCCATTTTCCGCTATACCAGCGATAGATAAACAATACACCTCGTAAAATCTCATCAGCAGCCATAGCAATCCATATGCCTACAAGGCCCCAGCCCCAATAAATACCAAATAGGTACGATAATGGCACAGCACATAACCACATGCCAAAGATACCAACTAGCATTGGGGTACGAATATCACCTGCGGCCTGTAAACAACCGACCATAACGATATTGACCGCCCGCCCTAGTTCAAGGAAAATCTCAACCAAGAGCACATTATGGGCTAAGGATAAAATCTCAGGATCCGTTGTAAATACAGATAGAACCGTATCACTCGTTATATAAAAGAACGTTGCCAATCCTACATTGATAGCGATGGCTAAAAACATAGAATGCCACACGCGATTCGTTACTTCATCTTGCCGTTTAGCGCCCATCAAGAATCCTACGATAACTTGCGATGCATTCGATAAGGCTATGGTATACACATAACACAACATGGCGATGACATATACATAAACCTTCGTATTAATCACAGTTAACCCTAGAATATTGACCATCTTCATAATCGTCGTTTGCGATAATTGATAACTCAATGTTTCACCGCCAGATGGCACACTAATATGGAGCAAGGATTTAACCGTATGCCAAGGAAAGGGTCTTAAATAAGACGTGCTAACCTTCAACTGCAACAGTGTCTTGAACAGATATACGATGATAAGAAGGCCAATTACCTTTGAAAGCCACGTAGAAATAGATACACCGAGTACACCAAGACTCGGTATCGGGCCATGACCGAAAATTAGAATATAATTCGTTCCTACATGGATAATATTCATAACGAGTGCCACATACATGGTAATACGCGTCAACGAATGGCCTCTAAATACGGCAACCAATGCATAGTACATGGCCTGTATTGGTAATCCTGCCGCTACAATAGTCGTATACAACGATGTATCCCCCATCGTTTCTGGTGGTATCCCAAGCCATGTAAAAATCCATTCATGGCAAGTGATGAAAAACACCGCCGCCACAGAGGAGAATACAAAGTTTAGCACTAAACTAACGGTACAAACCTCTGATAACTTTGACTGATTTCGAGCACCCAAATATTGGGCAATCAAAATCGTCGTGGCAGTGCTCATAACAACGATGAGCATGATAAAAATATTTAAAATTTGATTCGCATTAGCTACAGCGGCTACCGCCTGTGGCGAGTAATGACTCATCATCAGTTGGTCGATATTGCCGACGAGCATTTGCAGGAATACTTCGATAAATATAGGCCAGCTTAAGGTCCAAATAGACAAGCTAATGCCTTTTTCATATGTTTTCATAGTATCCCCTTTATATTACGCATCAAACTTTATCAACTAAAAGAAAACACCTTTTGCTTTTTCTTTAGTCTCTTGATCTGCTATGAATGGAATTCTTGTGGTTCTACCTTCTTTAGCAGCTACAATTTTTTTGAATGGGAAATCGAATATTTCTCGATTCCACGTATTTACCGCATCATTATATAACGTTCTAGCAGCTGTAATTTCTTTTTGCAAATATGAATTTTGTTGCATCGCATCGCGAATTGTATCTTGGCTTTGCAATTCTGGATAATTTTCTATAGCTACATTTAATGCTCTCGTCGCTTTATTAAGCTGAGCATTTACATCGCTTCTAGATTCTTCACTAAAATTACCACTTCTATACTTTGCAATATCCACAAGAATATCTTTATCTACTTCAATAGATTTTTCTACGAGTTTAACCGCATTAGAAAGAATAACAACCCGTTGTTCCATATAGTTATCAATTTCGGATGCTGCATTTTGAATTCGTTGTTCCATCATATTAAATTCGGAACTAATTTGTTTTAATCGCCACCAAGGATAAACAAGTACAACCACACCTATAGCAGATATGAGGTACTTGTCTATAACTATCCCTAAAACGATGGCAATTACACCGATAGCCATTAGAATCGTAGGTATCAGTTTTTCAAAACCACTTGTTTCTACAGGAATCACCTTAGCAATAACATGTACATCTCTGCCTTCTGCCATAATCTCTGGGTTCATTTCATCAAGTTGATTAGCCATTTTACTTACCTCCATTTTGTTCAAAAATCGTATGTAATAAGTCTACGAGAGACTGATTATCCTTATAGAGTTTCCCTACCATAAAATGTCCATAGGCAAAGGAACCATTTTTGTTATTTTCAGATCCTTGGTAATGATTCAATTCTTTAATACGCTTGAAATCATCGTCAACTGTATCTACTTCTGCTACTTCAATAAGTTCATGCTTTGTAACCGGCACATATTCATTCCACTTAACTGGTACATAATAGGTTCTACCATTACCTGCTGTAACAGGAACCTCATCCACATGCTCAATAGTCCTATACGAATAAGCATCTACCTTGATAATTTCCGAATCTGCCTCTTTTTTATAGTGACTCGTTTTTAGCAATGTTTTTACATTACTTCTCTGCGTTGCATCAGGAGGAATAAATAACCCAAGGTTCATCTTATTCGCGAGCATTTCTGTAATGTAATCATTATATTTAAAATCATAAGATTTCTTATAAATATAATCAGTAGAAGCCATTTGTTGATATACAGGAATTGCTAAGACTGGCAAAAATGAAAAATACATATGCTCAAAATAGCTACAGTTAAAATTAATGAATTTCTCTTTAATCTTTTCAAAGGAGAAATCATAGTATTGTGATGGTACGGTATCGAAATTCCAATCCATAGAGTTATCAGTTAAAATTTCATTGATTTTACATTGTTTATTGAAAACAAAGTCATCACCATAGGGAGAATTCTCAAAAATATCTTTGTAATTACTTTGTGCTAATGGGGTGAATAACACGCGGAACTCGACCTCATTATTTCGGTCTAATGCATTAAATTGTGCATCGAACTCTTCATTTGCCAACGCCTGAAAGTTTCCACCATCTTCTAAGGCATCTTCACTTTTCTTTCTAAGCCCTGCAATGCGTTTTGCCAGTTGAATCTTCGCACCTCCAAAATTAAATAAACCTTTTTCTGGTGGTCTTCTATGGAATATTAAATTCGGTGCTGCATGATTACCATATACCAAGGATATTCTATCCGCATAATATGGACCAGGTCGTTTTAAAGTGGCACGAAGTGTTTCACTTACATCTCTAGTTTTTGTATTGCCATCAGAATCTATATATTCTTCTGTATAGACGACCTCACGAGTACCTTCATATGTATAATCATCAATCCAATGGATAATACGCTTAATAAACACAAAAGGATTTCCTAAAATATCTCCGGAAGTAATATCCAATGTAGAGCGATTTACATCATCTTTTTCTAAAAAGCCATAATCTTTAACGAGCTGTTCATAACGTTCCATATTAAAATTGGAATCTAGATGAATAAAGGGAATCGCCTTTTTTATAAGTTCTGCGGTCATTTCACTATGAAATAATTCATTTAGAGGCTCCATCATTTCATAGCCGTCCTCACGCATTTGACTTAGCGTTGCATCTAAATCATTCAGTTTCTCTTCGAGGCTCTTACGATTAGGTCGAATCCAATATACATACAGCCCTATGCATAAGACTATAATAGCGATACATATAACGATGGATAGAATATCCATTTGCGGTTGTGAAAACTGATACACACCATAAATAAGTGCGCCTATGCCCACAATGAAATCGATAATTCGTACAATACCAAATCGTTTATATGTACTGTTAGACTGATTTCGATTCTCCGAAACATTCGTATACTTATCGATTAAGTCTTTATTTTTATTAATATCAACCTGTGATTGATTTACCAAATCTTGAAAATAATCTTCTGTAATACCTTGGAATGTATCCTTAAGACTTTCTCTGTAATACTTTAGTGGTTCTAGTAATGCTTCATTATATTCATTCGACACGTTACTCTACCCCTCTATCTTATGGCTGTAATAGTTAAAATACGTCTAGCAGGTACTATACCTATGTTTAATTATAAATAACTTAAATTAAAATTAGTATATCAGTTAAGAAAAACTCCGTAAAGTAATTATCACTAACCGAAAAGTAATAAAATAAAAATCCCCTCTTTACATAGTAGTCAGTAAAGAGGGGACCTATATCAGAACACGATATATGTTAAGTTAAACTTACTTAAATTGATTGCAAAGGCTATCAAATAATGCTTGATCAGGTTTAACAACATCTTCAGTCAATGGACGTGGATGTGTACCACCATTAACAGCGGCCATAGCTTTTTCAAAGGAAGGTTTAGTCGTATCTTGATAGATAAGACCAGTAACCAAACCTTGTGTTTCACCTAATGTTTTAAGTGCAGTCGCACGGTCTGTTGGATCATATCCTTCTGGCAAGCTAGTCAAATGTTCTTTGAACCAGTCATAGCTATTGTGTTTGTTGTATGTAACACATGGGCTAAATACGTTGATGAAGGAGAAGCCTTCATGGTCCATAGCTTGTTGAATCAAATCAACGAGTTCAGCACGGTTAATCATATAACCTTGTGCAACAAATGTAGCACCTGCAGCGATAGCAGTTTCACAAACGGACAATGGTGATTCAAAGGCCCCACGAGGTGTTGTTTTTGTAACAAAACCGATATCGGAACGAGGGGATGCTTGACCTTTAGTCAAACCGTAAACATGATTATCCATAACGATATATGTCATGTTTACATTACGTTTGAAAGCATGAATAGTATGACCCATACCGATAGCGAACGCATCACCATCACCGGAACAAGCGATAACTTCTAAGTCTTGGTTAGCAAGTTTAACGCCTTGAGCGTATGGAAGCGCACGACCATGAGTTGTATGTGCACCATATGCATAGAAATAACCACCGATACGGCTAGAACAACCGATACCAGAGATAACTGCCAATTTTTCAGGTGGAATATTTTTTGCTACTACTGCATCAGTAATGGCAGCTTGTACCCCATAATGACCACAACCAGGACACCAGTTAGGGCGAATATCATTTCTGTAATCTTTAGCTGTTGTCATATTATAGGACCTCCTTAATTGCATTTTTCACATATGATTTTGTGAATGGATTACCATCATATTTCAAGCAGCTAGAAATTTTGGATTTCTTATGCATGTTGATTTTGAATAGGTTAGTCAATTGACCTGTTGCATTATGTTCTACAATAACAACTTTTTTAGCTGCATCCATGAATGGTTGCAATTGTTTTGCAGGGAATGGTTTAATCAAACGAAGTTGTAAATGGTTAACTTTAACGCCTTCTTGATCGAATTCAGCAACTGCTTCTTCGATAGCACCACGGCTAGAAGCCATACCTACAACGAGTACATCAGCTTCATCGTATTTTGCATTGTTCAAGAATGGTTCATAGTTATCAGCTACAGTTTCCAATTTGCGGAAACGTTTATCAGTTTGCGCTACATGCATTGTAGGCGCTTCTGCTGGTTTACCTTCTTCATTATGTTCTAGACCTGTAGAAAGGAATAGACCATTTTTCATGCCAGGAATCGTACGAGGAGAAATACCATCTTCTGTCAATTCAAAGCGTTTGAAGTAGTTAGGTTGTTCCAATTCAGGAAGGTCAGCTTCCTTCATCATTTTACCGCGATTAATAGGTACACGGTTCAAGTCGAATGTAGGAACGGATTGTTTATTCAAACCTTGTTGTAAGTCCGGCATAAAGATAACTGGGCATTGATACATTTCTGCCAAGTTGAAAGCTTTTTGAATTTCGTAGAAACATTCTTCGATGGATGTTGGAGAAATAACGATACCTGCATAATCGCCATGAGCGTTGTAGCAAGCCGCATCAATATCAGATTGTTCTACCTTTGTAGCCATACCTGTGGATGGGCCGGAACGTTGTACGTCGATAACAACCATAGGAAGTTCTGCCATGGATGCCATAGACAAGGATTCTGCCATCAAGGATAGACCAGGACCAGAAGTACAAGTGAAACCACGAACACCTGCATATACACCGCCCATAGCAGTCATACAAGCTGCAATTTCATCTTCTGTTTGAACGATAGTAGCACCTAATTTATCCATGTTTTTAATCATGTATTCCATTACTTCAGATGCTGGAGTAATAGGATAGGATGCCATGAAACGGGAACCTGCTGCAATAGCACCAAGAGCACATGCTTCATTACCTAATAAGAACATTTGATCTTTCTTACCAGGAGCTGGTAATGTATCGATTTCTACATCACCTAATTTTTCCATTACAAGGCTATGACCATCATCAAAAGCTGCCAAGTTTTTATCCACGATTTCTTGGGATTTTTTCGCAAATTTTGCAGCGATTGCATCTTTAAACATCTTAGTGTCGAAACCAAGAAGCGCTACGGACATACCAAGTGCTACGATATTACGCATCAACAAGGAACCTTGTTTCATTGCCGTTTCAGAGATCGGCAAGGATAAGCAGTTAACTTTGGAACCTTCAAATTTAGAAAAATCTGGTTTCACTTTACTATCGCAGATGATATAACCACCATCACGCACTTCAACACCATGCATATCAACAGTTTCTTGGTCAAGAGCCAACAAGAAGTCTACGCCTTCACCAATGGACATAACTTGTTCTAATGCAACGCGCAATGCGAAGGTAGTATGACCACCTTTGATACGGGATGCAAACAAACGTTGACTGTATAGAGAATATCCTTCTTTTGCAAGGATTGTAGCCATGATTTCGCCACAGCTCTCGATACCTTCACCTTGTTGTCCACCCATTTTCCAGATAAAATCTTTACGTTTTTGCAAGAGATTCACCCTCCTTAGGATATAATTACAATGCTGACAAGAGTCTACCCTATGTATATTAATTACAGCTAAGTAATAAACCTGTCTCATAGTGCAATTGTAACATGTATAGTAGACGTTTTACAATGTAACATTTCATAATTATTCTTCTTTAATACGTTCTATTACCGCATGTAATCTATCAGTAGTAAAAAAAATTTCCTCTAATACTAGACCTTGAGCCGGTGCTGTTTTTCCAATTCGCTTACGATCCTTTGCGGCTAATAGTTCAGGAATTCGGGCCACTGATTTTCGGCCTAGCCCAATGTCCACTAATAAGCCAGCTATATTTCGAACCATATGATATAAAAATCCATCACCCACAACAGAAATATCGATACGACCCGCTTTCTCTTTGATACCGATGGCATAAATGGTTTTTACCGGATCTACGGGTGTTGTATTAGCCCCTTTCAATGTAGAAAAATCATGCGTTCCTTCAAGAGCTTTGCCTGCTTGACGCATGGCTTCAACATCTAGAGGTTTCTTTACATGCCAATGATACCGCTGCCCCATAGGGTCTGCAATTTCACGATTATAAATGGAGTAAATATATTCCTTACCAAAAATGTTATGACGAGGTTTCCAATCTAATGGTATCTCAACAGCCTCTGTTACAACAATATCCTTTGGCAAATGGGCAATCGTCGCCCGTGGAATATTCTCTACCGGTATGGATCCCGATGTTTGAAATGCACAGACTTGAAAGCGTGCATGTACACCCGCATCGGTACGCGATGCACCATAAATTTGGATTGGTTCAGCACAAATAATAGATAATGCCTTTTCCAAAGCCCCTTGAACAGTAATCCCCTTATCAGCAGGTTGTTTCTGATAACCCGCTAAATCAGTACCATCATAGGCCACAATTAATCGTATATTCCGCATTATCCTAACCACCATAGGATTAATAAGATAGCCGTTACAATAAACACGGCTCCCAAGCCTACATAATCAACCCATGTAATGCTGAGTTCTTTCATACGCGTACGATTAACACCGCCGCGATAGCAACGTGCTTCCATAGCGATAGCCAATTCATCAGCACGGCGGAATGCACTAATAAATAATGGCACTAAGAGAGGTACCATATTTTTAGCTCGCTGAATAATCGAACCTGTTACAAAATCAGCACCACGAGCCGATTGGGCTTTCATAATACGATCCGTTTCATCAAGCAAGGTAGGAATAAAACGCAATGCAATGGTCATCATCATCGCTAGTTCATGAGCTGGCACACCGATGCGGCGGAATGGGTTTAGTAAATGTTCAATGCCATCTGTCAGCCGTATAGGTGATGTCGTATAGGTTAGCAATGACGAGAATAAGATTAAGAATACTAATCGTGCCGCCATTTGCAAGCCCATAGCCAGTCCATTATCCGTAATATTAATGATGCCATAGGAGATGATGCTATTACCAGGAGTTGTAAAAATATGAATCCCCATTGTGAATACAATGATAATCCATAATGGTTTTATCGCATTCCACATCAAACGTAATGGCAGACGAGATAATAACATAGCACCAATGGTGAAAGCCGCCACAATGCCATATGCCAATGGTGTGTTCGCCAAGAATATGGCAACAACGAAAATAGTAGTGCCTATAATTTTTGCCCGTGGGTCCATGCGATGTAATAACGAGTTACCAGGGAAGAATTGGCCAATTGTAATATTATTTAACATGTTGACCTCCTTCTAGAATAGCTTGTACAGCATCATCTACGGTTAATACTTCGTTTGATACATCAAGTCCTCGGTTCCGCAATGATTCGATCAATACGGACACAGGTGGCACATCTACGCCAACCTGTTGTAATACATGGCGATGATGATTAAAGATATCTAACGGTTTACCATCCAGTACAATCTGACCCTTATCTAATACAATGAGACGATTCGCCATGCGTGAAATATCTTCCATATTATGAGATACGAGGATGACTGTTACATCCTTTTCCTTATGTAGTTTAATAATTTCATCAAAGATTTCTTCACGCCCAAATGGATCAAGGCCTGCAGAAGGTTCATCGAGTACAAGAAAATCCGGTTCCATCGCCACTACACCAGCTATGGCAACGCGGCGCATTTGACCGCCAGATAAATGAAACGGAGAACGTTCAGCATAGGTATCATAATCCAGACCTACAAAGGCCATAGCTTCACGCACTCGACGGTCTACCTCTTCTGCATCAAGGCCTAAGTTTTTTGGCCCAAATGCAATGTCTTCAGCAATCGTTTCCTCGAAAAGTTGATGTTCAGGATATTGGAATACCATGCCTACCTTATGACGCATGTGTTTTGCTTCATCAGTTTTTTCACTTACGTCCACACCATTGACCGTCACTTTACCAGTCGTTGGATGCAATAAACCGTTGAGATGTTGCACAAATGTGGATTTACCCGATCCAGTATGTCCAATAATGCCAAGAAATTCACCATTTTCAATGGTCACCGAGATGCCCTTCAACGCTGTTTTCTCAAAAGGAGTACCCACACCATAGGTATAGGTAATATTATCTAATACAATAGCCATCAGTGTGCCTCCTTCGCATAGTACGTCGTTAATGCATCACCAAGTTCATCATTAGTAATGATATCATTAGGGATATCTACGCCCTTTTGAATGAGTTTCGATGCAACCTCAGCTGCAACAGGTACATCTAAGCCTAAATCTTTTAGCGTATCCACTTGAGTAAAGATTTCACGCGGTGTTCCCTCTTGTAATTTAACGCCATTTTTCATAACCACAACACGGTCTGCGGTTACCGCTTCCTCCATAAAATGGGTAATGATTACAATGGTAATACCTTCTTCTTTATTGAGTCTATGAATTGTTTCAAGAACCTCTAAACGCCCTTTTGGATCCAACATAGCAGTAGGTTCATCTAGTACGATACAATCTGGTTTCATAGCAAGTACACCAGCAATGGCAATCCGTTGCTTTTGACCTCCAGATAATAAATGCGGACCATGTTCCGCATATTCGGTCATGTTTACTGCAGCCAAAGCGTCATCAACACGTTTACGAATTTCAGCACTAGGTACGCCCAAATTTTCTGGACCAAATGCTACATCCTCTTCTACCACAGCTGCTACGATTTGATTATCTGGATTTTGGAATACCATGCCTACATGTTGGCGAATATTCCAGATATGTTCATCATTTAATGTGTCAAAACCACATACGGTAACATTTCCCGCTGTAGGTTGCAATAACACATTAAAATGCTTAGCCAATGTACTTTTACCACTGCCGTTAGTACCTATAATAGCCACAAATTCGCCACGCCGTATGGTAAGACTCACATCATCTAGGGCACGCACGTCATTACCATTTTCATCAACATATAAATGGCTTAAATGATTGACCTCAATCATTGTTTCGTTTGATTTCATGAATAGCCTCGTATCTTTCTAGTCAATTTCGTTTTATGTGAAAGTTAACAATGAATCTTCCATCACTACGATAACTGCTACTATATAACGATATTTGTACTAGTCGATTGTACCATAAAATTGACAATAAAAAAACGGTGTTGCAACCGAAGTTACAACACCGTATGAGTTTGATTAAACTAACTCGATAATAGCGCAAGGTGCAGCGTCACCTTTGCGAAGACCAGTTTTGATTACACGAGTGTAACCACCTTGACGGTCTGCATATTTTGGAGCAATTGTATCAAACAATTTTTTTACTACGCTTTCATCCATGAGGTATGCAAGAACTTGGCGACGTGCATGAAGATCACCACGTTTAGCCAAAGTTACCATTTGATCAGCCAAAGAGCGAAGTTCTTTCGCTTTAGCTTCAGTAGTTTCGATACGCTCATATTGGAAGAAAGATGTTAACATGCTACGGAACAACGCTTTACGAGCGGAGCTATCACGGCCTAATTTTCTGTACATTCGTCTTCCTCCTTATTCGCCTTTTTGCTTAAGATTAAATCCACCTGGGTGGTTGCTGAGTTTTTCAGCGATTTCGTCGATAGATTTTTTACCTAAGTTGCGAACTTTTCCTAAGTCATCAATGGTTTTGTCTAGCAAATCTGCAATTGTGTTGATACCAGCACGTTTCAAGCAGTTGTACGCGCGAACAGAGAGTTCCAATTCATCGATGGAAATCTTAGCTGGGCCATCATCTTCTTGAACATCTTGAGGAGTAGGATCAACTACATCACCTTCAAGATTTTGATCGTCTAATTCAACAACACTTGTAGAGTGCGCTAATTTAGTGAAGTTCCCTAAATAACCAATCATAATGGCAGCAGATTTTGCCACTGCATCAGCAGCGGTAATGGAACCATCAGTCCAAACTTCTAATGTAAGTTTGTCGAAGTCCATTTCATTACCTACGCGAACATCACTCACTTCGTATTTAGCACGAAGAATTGGGGAGAAGATGGAATCAATTGGAATGCAACCGATAACATCTGTATCCTTTTTATTCTTAGTAGAAGGAACATAGCCCTTACCACGTTCGATTACTACGTCCATTACTAAATGAGCTGTTTCATCCATTGTCGCAATCACGAGCTCTGGATTCAATACTTCTACTTCTGGTGGAAATTGTTCAGCCAAATCAGCAGCTGTTAATACACCATCCTTTTGGAAATCAAAGTGAACTTCCAATGGCCATTCTGCATCTTCTTCAAGCTTAATGCACAATTGCTTTAAGTTAAGGATGATATCCGTAACATCTTCGCGGATACCAGGAATAGTAGAGAATTCATGAAGAACCCCATCAATTTTGATAGAGGTGATAGCTGCCCCATCCAAGGATGAAAGCAAAATTCTGCGCAAGCTATTACCGAGAGTGATACCATAGCCGCGATCTAATGGTTCGCATACGAATTTACCATAGCGACCGCCTTCGGCGATGTCCACTTTCTCGATTTTAAGTTTCTTTTCTTCGCTCATCAGGAACATCCTCCTATATAACACACGTTCTTAGTTTAATTATAGCACGGCCGTCAAAACGGCCGTCTATATATTATACACGACGGCGTTTTGGAGGGCGACAACCATTGTGAGGAATTGGAGTTACGTCTTTAATGGAAGTAACTTCAAGACCTGCAGCTTGTAAAGCACGGATTGCAGCTTCACGGCCGGATCCAGGACCTTTTACAAATACTTCAACAGTGCGAAGACCATGTTCCATTGCAGCTTTAGCAGCTTGTTCAGCAGCCATTTGAGCAGCGAATGGAGTGGATTTACGGGAACCACGGAAGCCCAAGCCACCAGCGGAAGCCCAAGACAACGCATTACCGTTTGTATCTGTCAAAGTTACGATAGTGTTATTGAATGTAGAACGAATATGAGCCGCACCGGATTCAATATGTTTCTTTTCTTTTCTTTTTGTTCTAACAACTTTTTTAGCCACGCTTTATCCCTCCTTTATCTTATTTCTTTTTACCAGCAATTGCTTTTCTAGGACCTTTGCGAGTACGTGCATTCGTTTTAGTACGTTGACCACGAAGTGGTAAACCCATACGATGACGTTTGCCTCGATAGGAGTTGATTTCAATCAAGCGTTTAATGTTAAGTGCTTCTTCACGACGAAGGTCACCTTCTACTTTATAATCAGCATCTAACACTTCACGAATTTTCGCTACTTCATCTTCAGAAAGATCGCGAACACGTGTGTCAGGATTAATACCAGTTTTAGCTAGAATTTCGTCTGCTAAAGTAGGACCAATACCATAAATATAAGTTAAACCAATTTCCACTCGTTTATCACGAGGTAAATCTACACCGGCGATACGTGCCATTTAAATCTCCACCTCCTATCAGATTATCCTTGTTTTTGTTTATGTTTTGGATTTTCGCAAATAACCATTACGCGGCCTTTGCGTTTAATGATTTTACATTTTTCGCATATCTTTTTAACTGATGGTTGAACCTTCATTAGTACCTCCTTTGTGGACCCTATGCTTATTTAAAGCGATAGGTGATGCGACCACGATTTAAGTCATATGGTGTCAGTTCCATAGTAACTTTATCACCAGGAAGAATACGGATAAAATTCATACGCATTTTACCTGACACGTGAGCTAATACCACATGACCATTTTCCAATTCTACTTGGAACATAGCATTAGGTAATGCTTCTACTACCGTACCTTCCACCTCAATAACGTCTTCTTTTGACATATTTTTTCCTCCGGTTACCTGTTTATTTAATTAACCGCGGTTCATCACGCATGGTTAATATTTCAGGGCCGTTTTCTGTAACAACCACTGTATGTTCGAAATGAGCAGCTGGTTTACCATCAATGGTAACTGCCGTCCAGTCATCACCCAACACACGAACTTTATAAGAACCTAATGTAATCATTGGTTCAATACACAATACCATACCTGGTTTCATCACAGGACCGTGGTCCGGATTACCATAGTTTGGAATTTGTGGATCTTCATGCATTTCACGGCCTAAACCATGACCAACGAAGTCGCGAACGACACCGTAACCATGTTTCTCACAATACGTTTGAACAGCGTGACCGATGGCACCGATATGGTTGCCAACTTTCACTTGTTCGATTCCCTTGAACAGACTTTCCTCTGTTACTTTTAACAATTTCATCACATCTGGTTTGACATGACCAATTGGAATTGTCACAGCCGAATCGCCGTGATATCCATCAATAGATGCTACAAGATCAATACTGAGGACATCACCGTTTTTAAGCTTACGCTTAGCGCTCGGAATACCATGAACAACTTCTTCATTGATAGAAGCACAGATTGTAGCAGGGAACCCATAGTACCCTTTACAACTTGGTATACCACCGTGGCTGCGAATATATTCTTCGGCAATTGTATCTAACTCAAGCGTCGTGATGCCAGGTTTAGCCTTTTCTACTAACAAGGACAACGTGTCTGCTGTAAGCTTGCTTGCCTTGCGGATACATTCAATTTCATGGGCAGATTTCAAAATAATCATGGATTATTTCTCCAAAGCCTTAATGATGTCAGCAAATACTGCGTCTACATCTTGTAAACCATTAATTTCTTGATACAAACCGCTATTACGATAGTAATCAATTAATGGTTTAGTAGATTCTTCGTACACAGCTAGACGTTTCTGTACTGTTTCAGGGTTATCATCAGCACGATTTTCAAGAACTGCTCGTTCACTAATGCGTTTAACAAGTTCTTCAGAAGGAACATTTAAGTTAAGCACAGCGTCCAAAGAAATTCCTAATTCTTTTAAGATTGCATCCAAGGATACAGCTTGCGCTGTAGTTCTTGGGAATCCATCAAGAATAAATCCAGATTTGCAGTCATCTTTAACCAAGCGATCACGTACGATACCAACAGTTACACTGTCTGGTACCAATTGACCAGCATCGATATATTTCTTAGCCTCAACTCCAAGAGGTGTTTCGTTCTTAATCGCAGCGCGGAACATATCACCTGTTGAAATTTGGGGAATACCGTATTTTTCAATAAGTCGAGCTGCCTGTGTGCCTTTACCAGCACCAGGAGGTCCCATTAATAAAATATACATTCTGTTTCCCTCCTATTTTACAAAGCCCTTATAGTGGCGTGTTACCATAAGTGACTCAATTTGTTGCATTGTATCAAGTGCTACACCTACAACGATCAAGAGAGCTGTACCACCAAAGTATACGCCTTGCACGC
Organism: Veillonella sp. HPA0037; assembly: GCF_000411535.1. NCBI lineage: Bacteria > Bacillati > Bacillota > Negativicutes > Veillonellales > Veillonellaceae > Veillonella > Veillonella sp. HPA0037. The sequence goes on along the minus strand of NZ_KE150483.1, from coordinate 1,806,541 downwards.
CTGTAATCGTACCGAGGAAATTCGGTATGATAGCGACGATAGCTAAGAATACAGCACCAGCCAATGTAATCTTGGTCATCACGTTATCCACATAATCAGCAGTAGGTTTACCCGCACGAATACCAGGGATAAAACCACCGTATTTTTTCATATTATCTGCCATATCTGTAATGTTGATAGAGATTGCAGTATAGAAGTATGTAAAGATAAAAATCAATATTGCATACAATGCCGTTTGTAACGGCGTTCCCCATGTGAATAAATCCGCAATTTTATGAACGAAATCGTTTTCAATAAATTGCGCAATCGTTACAGGGAACATCAACACAGATGACGCAAAGATAATTGGAATTACACCTGCCTGATTGACTTTCAACGGCAAGAATGTAGAGTGACCACCGTACATTTTACGACCAACTACGCGTTTAGCATATTGAATCGGAATACGACGTTGGCCTTGCGTAACTGCTACTACAACAGCAATCATTGCAATTGCAATTACAGCAAATAAGAATGCTTGGAACATGTTAATTGTTCCAGTTTGTATATATTGGTAAATGGTTTGAAGACCATCTGGTAAACGAGCTACGATACCAGCAAAGATAATCAAGGATATACCATTACCAATGCCATATGCTGTGATTTGTTCGCCAATCCACATCAACAAGCATGTGCCTGCTGTTAGGATGATAGCTACAACAAATACACTAAGGATATCATTATTTACGAGAGCGGAATTTGCACGTAATGCAAATGCCATGCCAAAGGCTTGGACAAAACCTAAAACAACCGTACCATAACGAGTTACCTTCGCAATTTTTTTACGGCCCTCTTCACCATCTTTACTCCACGCTTCAAACTGTGGAACTACAGCTTGAAGTAGTTGCATGATGATGGAAGCATTAATGTAAGGTGTAATACTCATTGCAAAGATAGAGAACTTACTTAGCGCACCACCAGCAAACAAGTCTAATAGACCGAATAGGTTACCGGATGTAAACAAAGATTCAATTACAGATGCATCTACACCAGGTACGGGGATGTGAATGCCGGCTCTAAACACGGCAAACATCATCAATGTGTACAAAATCTTATTACGCAACTCGGTAATCTTAAAGATGTTTGAGAGGCTATCTAGCAAACTAGATCACCTCTACTTTTCCGCCTGCTGCTGTGATTTTTTCTTCAGCAGATTTTGTGAAGCCGTTAGCAATAACAGTTAGGTTTTTAGTTTCCAAAGAACCATTACCTAAGATGCGGATGCCATCGCGTACGTTTTTCAAAATACCAGCTTCAATAAGAGCTACTGGATCAACTGTTGCACCGTCTTCAAAACGGTTCAATTGTTCTACGTTAACTTCAGCATATTGTTTAGCAAAAACGTTGTTGAAACCACGTTTTGGTAAACGACGATAAAGAGGCATTTGGCCGCCTTCAAAACCGGAGCGAACGCCACCGCCAGAACGGGAGTTTTGACCTTTTTGACCACGACCAGATGTTTTACCCAAGCCAGAACCTAAACCACGGCCTACACGAGTACGAGTTTTTTTGGAACCAGCTGCTGGTTGTAATTCATGAAGTTTCATTCAGTGCACCTCCTTATCAGTATTAAACTTCTTCAACTTTTACTAAATGTCTAACTTTGTGAAGCATACCTTGAATTTGAGGTGTTACTTCTTTTACGACTTGAGAATTAGTTTTTTTCAAGCCCAAAGCTTTAACTGTCGCGCGTTGATCTTCAGGACGACCGATTAAGCTTCTTGTTAATGTTACTTTAACTTGTGCCATTTCTTGTCTCCTTATTACGCGTTATAGATTTCTTCAACGGATTTACCGCGAAGTTCAGCAACTTCGCTAGCACGTTTCAAATCTTTCAAACCTTCAATTGTAGCACGAACCATATTGTTAGGGTTAGAAGAGCCCAAAGATTTAGTTAAGATGTTACGAACACCAACCAATTCCAATACGGCACGAACAGGGCCACCAGCGATAACGCCAGTACCTTCAGCAGCTGGTTTCAAGAATACGCGGCCTGCGCCGAATACACCTGTTACGCTGTGAGGGATTGTACCATTTTTAACTGCTACGTTTACGATATTTTTCTTAGCATCATCGATACCTTTGCGGATAGCTTCAGGTACTTCCGCAGCTTTACCTAAGCCAACGCCTACATAACCGTTGCCATCACCAACAACTACAAGTGCGCTGAAGGAAAAACGACGACCGCCTTTAACTACTTTGGCTACGCGGTTGATGAATACTACTCTTTCTTTAAGATCAAGACTGGTGTAGTCAATTCTCGCCATGTCTATAGTTCCTCCTTCTTAGAATTTTAAGCCTGCTTCACGAGCACCTTCTGCAAGTGCTGCTACGCGACCATGATAAATGTAACCACCACGGTCAAACACTACAGTGTCAATACCTTTAGCGATAGCTTTTTTAGCAACTGCTTCACCAACAGCTTTAGCAGCAGCAATGTTACCACCATAGGATAAGTTTAAATCTTTATCTAAAGAGCTAGCAGCTACTAATGTTGTACCTGCTACGTCATCGATAACTTGGGCGTAAATGTTGCTCAAGCTGCGATATACGTTCAAACGTGGACAAGTTGCCGTACCAGAAATATGGCGGCGAATACGAAGATGACGTTTTGCTCGAGCGATGTTTCTACTAGATTTACGAGGCAAGATATTCACTCCTTTCATTCATATAGATGATATTACTATTTACCTTTTGCACCAGCTTTACCAGCTTTACGACGAACAACTTCGCCTTCATAGCGGATACCTTTGCCTTTGTAAGGTTCAGGTTTTCTCCATTTACGGATATCAGCTGCTACTGCACCTACAACTTCTTTGTCTGCACCAGACACAACGATTTTGTTAGGAGCTGGAACTTCAATTGTAATACCAGCTGGAGCTTCCATCTCTACCGGATGAGAGAAGCCAAGTGTAAGAGCCAATTTATTGCCTTGTTTAGCCGCTCTGTAACCAACACCGTTGATTTCAAGAGTTTTTGTAAATCCTTCTGCTACGCCTGTTACCATATTAGCAACAAGAGCGCGAGTCAAACCGTGAAGGGCACGATGAGCTTTATCTTCGGAAGGACGAGCTACTGTGATTGTGTTACCTTCTACAGTGATGATCATATCTGGATGCAAATCGCGAGATAATTCACCTTTAGGACCTTTTACGTTCATATGATGGTTATCATATGTAACAGTAACGCCTGCAGGAATCTCGATAGGCATTCTACCGATACGTGACATTATTTCTACCTCCTATTGCTACTATTACCAAACGTATGCGATTACTTCGCCACCAAGACCTTCTTTACGAGCTTGTTTGTCGCTCATAACGCCTTTGGATGTAGAAATAACTGCGATACCCAAACCACCAAGTACACGAGGAAGTTCTTCCTTTTTCGCGTAAACACGTAAACCTGGTTTGGAAATACGTTTAATTCCTGTAATAACTTTTTCGTTATTGGAACCATATTTCAAAGTTACTTTTAAAGTGTTTTCTTCTTTTTCAACGTTCTTTACGAAACCTTCTTGTAAAAGGATTTCAAGAACTGCTGCTTTCATTCTAGATGCAGGAATGTTTACCGTTTCGTGAAGTGCAGCATTTGCATTACGGATGCGCGTAAGCATATCCGCGATAGGATCGGTCATTACCATAATCTAAAAACCTCCTCTCGTCTAATATTACCAGCTGGCTTTTTTAACACCAGGAATTTGTCCTTTGTACGCCAATTCACGGAACGCAATACGGCTGATACCGAATTTACGCATATAGCCGTGAGGACGACCAGTTAAGTTGCAACGATTGTGCAAACGTGTTGGGGATGCATTAGCTGGTAATTTGGACAAGCCTTCATAATCACCTGCTGCTTTAAGCGCCGCACGTTTAGCTGCATATTTTTCAACGATTTTAGCGCGTTTCTTTTCGCGTTCAATCATAGATTTTTTAGCCATCTATATGTTCCTCCTATTATTTTTCAAAAGGCATACCGAATTGAGTCAACAATTCACGAGCTTCTTCATCTGTTTTAGCACTTGTTACTACGATGATATCCATACCAGTAACGCGTTCTACCTGATCATATTCGATTTCAGGGAAGATGAGCTGTTCTTTAAGACCCAAAGCGTAGTTACCACGGCCATCAAATGCAGTTGCGCTGATACCGCGGAAGTCACGTACACGAGGTAATGCCGCATTGATCAATTTATCAAGGAATTCATACATGCGTTCGCCACGAAGAGTAACTTTTGTACCCAACGCCATGCCTTCACGAACTTTAAAGTTCGCAATAGATTTTTTAGCTTTTGTGATTACAGGTTTTTGACCAGCAATAATTGTTAAGTCATTAACTGCAGCTTCTAAAGCTTTTGCATTGCCTACAGCATCGCCAACGCCGATGTTGATAACGATTTTTTCCAATTTAGGAATTTCCATTACGTTGCCGTATTGGAATTTTTCTTGCATACTCTTTCTAATTTCAGAGTTGTATTGTTCAAATAAACGAGACATTTATGTAGCTCCTCCTTTCCTGATTATTTAAGTACTGTACCGGATTTAACAGTTGCACGAACGAATTTACCGTCTTTACCTTCAACTTTTTTGATACGAGTAGCTGTTTTAGTTTCTGGGTCAACAACCATTACGTTAGAAACATGGATACCAGCTTCTTTAGTAACGATGCCGCCTTGTGGGTTAGCTTGAGAAGGTTTTGTGTGACGTTTTACAGTGTTTACGCCTTCAACAAATACGCGTTCTTTTTTAGGTTCAGTAGCAATTACTGTACCTTGCTTACCTTTATCTTTACCGGAGATAACAACAACTGTATCGCCTTTTTTGATTTGTAATTTAGCCATATGCTGCGTTCCTCCTTCTTATAATACTTCTGGAGCTAAGGAAACGATTTTCATGAAGTCTTTTTCACGAAGTTCTCTAGCTACAGGTCCGAAGATACGAGTACCACGAGGGGTTTTATCTTCTTTAATAACTACTGCTGCGTTTTCATCAAAACGGATATAGGAACCGTCTTGACGGCGGATACCTTTTTTAGAACGAACAATAACAGCTTTGACTACGTCGCCTTTCTTGACAACGCCACCGGGTGATGCATCTTTTACAGAAGCAACGATTACGTCACCGATATTGCCGAATTTGCGATAAGAACCGCCCATGACTTGGATGCACATAATACGTTTTGCACCAGTGTTGTCGGCAACATTCAAAATTGTTTGTTGCTGGATCATCGTCTATTCCTCCTTACATCACTCTTATTTTTGTCTTTCAAGAATTTCAACAACTCTCCAACATTTATCTTTAGAAAGTGGACGAGTTTCTACAATTTTAACTGTATCGCCAATGCGGCACTCATTATTTTCATCATGAGCTTTGAAGCGTTTAGTGCTAACCATTGGCTTATTATATAATGCGTGAGGTACTTTACGTTCTACAGCAACAACAACAGTTTTTTCCATTTTGTCGCTAACAACTTTACCTACGCGGACTTTACGTACGTTTCTTTCTTCTGCCACGATTTTAAGCCTCCTTTTCAAACTTTAACAAATCTGTCATTATGCGTTTTCAGATTTAAGTTCAACTTCACGTTGTACAGTTTTAATACGAGCGATTGTCTTCTTAACTTCACGAATGCGCATAGGATTCTCTAATTGACCTGTTGCAAGCTGAAAACGGAGGTTAAATAACTCTTCCTTAAGACCGGAAACTTTTTGTTCCATTTCGGCAGCGCTCATATTGCGAATGTCATTAACCTTCATTTACGTCACCACCCAATTCTTTACCCTTAACAACAAATTTGCATTTGATTGGAAGTTTATGGCTTGCAAGACGCATAGCTTCACGAGCTACAGCTTCTGGCACACCGTCCATTTCAAACATTACACGACCTGGTTTAACTACTGCTACCCAGTATTCAGGAGAACCTTTACCGGAACCCATACGAGTACCAGCTGGTTTAGCTGTGATTGGTTTGTCAGGGAAAATTTTAATCCATACTTGACCGCCACGTTTGATATAACGAGTCATAGCAATACGAGCAGCTTCGATTTGACGGTTTGTGATCCAAGATGGTTCGCATGCTACCAAGCCGAACTCACCATGAGACACTGTATTACCGCGCATAGCACGACCTTTCATACGGCCGCGGAATTGCTTACGATGTTTTACACGCTTTGGAATAAGCATTACTTGCCACCTTCTTCCTTCTTAGCAGGTTGTTTTGCTTCTGGCAAAACTTCACCTTTGTAAATCCATACTTTAATGCCGATACAACCATAAGTTGTATGAGCTTCAGCAGTACCGTAGTCGATATTTGCACGAAGTGTGTGCAATGGAATGGAACCTTCACGGTAGGATTCGCTACGAGCGATTTCAGCGCCACCAAGACGACCGCTAACCATGATTTTGATACCTTTTGCACCTAAGCGCATTGTACGACCAACAGCTTGTTTCATTGCACGGCGGAAACCGATACGACGTTCCAATTGGCCAGCAATATTTTCTGCAACAAGAACTGCATCCATGTCTGCTTGTTTAATTTCTGCAATGTTTACGTCAACTTGTTTATCAGTGAAACGAGTCATTGCTTTTTTGATATCTTCGATACCAGCACCACCACGACCGATAACCATACCTGGTTTTGCAGTGTGGATAGTCAATTTAATACGTTTATTTGTACGCTCGATTTCAATGCGGGAAATACCAGCAATGAAAAGGGTTTCTTTCAAGAAGTTACGAATTTTTACGTCTTCATGAAGATTAGCAGCGAAATCTTTTTCTGCATACCACTTTGCGTCCCAATCTTTTACGATACCGACACGCAAACCGTGTGGATTAACTTTTTGACCCACTCTGTTTCCCTCCTTCTTAAGCTCTTTCTTTAACTACTACTGTTACGTGGCTAGTGCGTTTCAAAATTTTGAAAGCTTGTCCACGGGAACGAGGATGAATACGTTTCAATGTAGGACCTTGATCAACGAAGATCTCGGATACATATAAGTTATCCACATTCATATCAAAATTGTGTTCTGCATTTGCGATTGCGGAACGCATAACTTTTTCGACTACATCAGCGCCAACTTTCGGAGTGAACTTCAAGATGGCAAATGCCTCGCCGATGTTTTTACCGCGCACTAAATCAGCAACGATACGGATTTTACGAGGCGCGATTCGGATATGTCTAGCGATTGCTTTTGCTTCCATTAATTATTCCTCCTATTTTTTGCCTGTAGATTTTTCGTCCTTACCGTGACCTTTGAAAGTACGTGTAGGAGCGAATTCACCTAATTTATGACCTACCATATCTTCTGTAATAAATACAGGTACATGTTTGCGACCATCATGCACAGCAATTGTGTGGCCTACAAAACTAGGGATAATAGTAGAGGCACGGGACCAGGTTTTTACAACTTTCTTTTCGTTAGTTTCGTTTAAAGCATCAACTTTCTTAAGCAAATGATCTGCTACGAAAGGGCCTTTTTTAATAGATCTGGACACTATTTTATCTCCTTTCCTTTATCCTATTTTGTACGACGTTTAATGATTAAGCTGTTAGAAGCTTTTTTCTTGTCGCGAGTTTTAACACCATGTGCTGGTTTGCCCCAAGGTGTAACAGGATGTTTACGACCAACAGGAGATTTACCTTCACCACCACCATGTGGATGGTCACAAGGGTTCATTACAACACCACGGTTACCAGGACGAACGCCCATCCAACGATGACGACCAGCTTTACCAATTACTAGGTTGCTGTGTTCAGCGTTGCCTACAACACCTACAGTTGCACGGCATTCTTGACGTACGCGGCGCATTTCGCCAGATGGTAAACGAAGAATAGCATAGCCATTATCTTTACCCATCAATTGAGCGGATGTACCAGCGGAACGAACGATTTGACCGCCTTTACCGATTTTTAATTCGATGTTGTGGATTTGAGTACCGTCTGGGATATTAGCCAATGGTAAGCAGTTACCAGGTTTAATATCAGATTCAGGACCGGAGAATACAACGTCACCAACTTTTAAGCCGTTAGGAGCTAAAATATAACGTTTTTCACCATCAGCGTAGTTAAGCAAAGCGATACGAGAAGAACGGTTAGGATCATACTCGATTGTTGCTACTTTAGCTGGGATATTATCTTTAGTACGTTTGAAGTCAATGATACGGTATTGACGTTTATGACCGCCACCTTGGTGACGAACTGTCATTTTACCAGTATTATTACGACCACCTTTTTGGGAAATCTTAGCTAACAAAGATTTTTCTGGTTTGCTTGCTGTGATTTCGTCGAAGGCGGATACTGTCATAAACCGGCGACCAGCGGAGTACGGTTTAAATGATTTAATTGCCATTAGTGGGCCTCCTTACAACTAGACTCTTAGACACCTTCAAATAATGTAATGGATTCGCCAGCTTTTAAAGTTACGATAGCTTTTTTGTAATCGCTACGTTTACCTTGTGTACGACCCATGCGTTTAGTTTTGCCTAATACGCGAATAGTAGCTACTTTTTCTACTTTTACATTGAAGATTTTTTCAACAGCTTGACGGATTTGCACTTTATTTGCAGTCAAAGGCACGCGGAACGTGTATTTGTTTTCTTCCATAAGCTTTGTGGATTTTTCGGTAATAACCGGACGGATTAGTACATCATGTAATTGCATTATCCAAGTACCTCCTCAATTTTTGCGACAGCGCCTTTAGTAATGAAGAGCTTATCGTAATGAAGAAGATCGAAAATGTTCATACCTTCGCAAGCCAATGCTTTAACACCTTGGATGTTGCGAGCGGAACGTTCAACATTTACATCACCTTCAGTGATGAACAATACTTTTGCATCGCCAACATTGAAGCTATTGATAATATTCAATACTTCTTTTGTTTTAGGAGCTGCTAATGTGATTTCTTCCAAAACGTATAATTCGCTATTATTTACCTTATCGCTAAGAGCAGATTTAACTGCTAAACGTCTAGCCTTACGAGGCATAGCTTTGTAATAGCTGCGAGGTTGTGGACCAAATGTAGTACCGCCACCAATCCAGATTGGGGAACGGCTGGAACCGGAACGTGCACGACCAGTACCTTTTTGTTTCCAAGGTTTACGGCCACCGCCACGAACCATACCTCTAGTTTTTGTTGCATGTGTGCCGAGACGTTCGTTAGACAATTGACGAACTACGGCTTGATGCATAACGGCTTCGTTTACTTCAACGCCGAATACTGCATCGTTTAACTGTATTTCACCGACTTTAACGCCGGATTGATTATATGTTGCTACTGTAGGCATTACATAATCCTCCTTTCGACAAATGATTATTTAACAGGTTTAACCGTGTTGCGAACCATAACCAAGCTACCTTTAGCGCCTGGGATACCACCTTTAACCAATAAAAGGTTACGTTCAGCATCAACTTTCACAACGGATAAGCGTTGTACGGTAACTCTGTAACCACCCATTTGTCCAGGGAGTTTTTTACCTTTGTATACCTTACCGCCGCCACCGGAGATCATAGGACCGATGGAACCAGGTTCACGGTGAGATTTGGAGCCATGAGTTTCAGGACCACGAGAGAAATTATGGCGTTTAATTGTGCCAGCAAAACCCTTACCTTTACCTGTACCTACTACGTCCACCAATTCACCTTCTGCGAAGATATCAGCTGCCAGAGTTTGGCCTACTGTGTAGTCAGCTGCACTGTCAACGCGAACTTCGCGAAGATATTTAACTGGAGCTACGCCAGCTTTGTCGAACTGACCTTTTACAGGTTTTGTTAAATGTTTTTCTTTAATGGAACCATAACCAATTTGTACTGCTTCATAACCGTCTGTTTCAACAGTCTTAACGCGCACTACAACGCTTGGGGTAGTTTCCACTACTGTTACAGGAACTAATTGGCCTTCAGCTGTGAAGACTTGTGTCATTCCTAATTTTTTACCCAAAATAGCTTTAGACATTATCGCACCTCCTTATAGTTTTATTTCAATAGATACACCAGCTGGTAAATCTAAACGAGTGATAGCATCTACTGTTTTCGAATTTGGTTCAAGAATATCGATCAAGCGTTTATGTGTACGCATTTCGAATTGTTCACGGGAATCTTTGTTAACGTGTACGGAACGAAGAATCGTGAAGATATTCTTTTCTGTTGGCAATGGAATCGGACCAGATACCATAGCGCCATTTCTTTTTGCAGTGTCTACGATCTTAGCAGCGCTTTGATCGAGAGCTTTGTGGTCGTATGCCTTAAGGCGAATACGGATTTTTTGCTGTTTAGCCATTATTAATAATTCCTCCTGTCGTCCATTTCGTGAATGAACTGCTCCATAGAAATTCTCCTCCGCAGAGGCAACCTTCTACTTCATAGTTTGAAAACACAACACGAGAGCGGCAGAACATGCCGCTCTTACATGTCGTGGATATTGTGCCCAACGTATCACTACGATGAGCATAAAAGGTTAAATTAACCTTCGATTTCAGTTACAACGCCAGCGCCTACTGTATGGCCACCTTCGCGGATCGCGAAACGAAGACCTTCTTCGATAGCGATTGGAGTAATCAATTCAATATTCATTGTTACGTTATCGCCAGGCATACACATTTCTACACCTTCAGGAAGGTTTACAACACCTGTTACGTCTGTTGTACGGAAGTAGAATTGTGGACGGTAGTTGGAGAAGAATGGAGTATGACGGCCACCTTCTTCTTTAGTCAATACGTATACTTCTGCTTTGAATTTTGTGTGTGGGTTGATGGAACCTGGTTTAGCCAATACTTGACCACGTTCGATGTCTTTACGGTCAACACCACGAAGCAATGCACCAACGTTGTCGCCTGCTACTGCAGAGTCCAAAGTTTTGCGGAACATTTCAAGACCAGTTACAACGTATTGTTCAGCTTTTTCTTTCAAGCCTACAACTTCTACTGTATCGCCTACATTTACTTGACCACGTTCAACACGGCCAGTTGCTACTGTACCACGACCAGTGATTGTGAATACGTCTTCCACAGGCATCAAGAAAGGTTTGTCAGTATCACGAACTGGAGTTGGGATGTAGGAGTCTACAGCTGCCATCAATTCGTCGATTTTAGCTACATATTGAGCGTCGCCTTCCAAAGCTTTCAAAGCGGAACCTACAATGATAGGTACTTCGTCGCCAGGGAATTCGTAGGAGGAAAGAAGTTCACGAACTTCCATTTCTACCAATTCGATCAATTCTTCGTCGTCAACCATGTCAGCTTTGTTCAAGAATACTACGATTGCAGGAACACCAACTTGGCGAGCTAACAAGATGTGTTCGCGAGTTTGAGGCATAGGGCCGTCAGCTGCGGAACATACCAAGATAGCGCCGTCCATTTGAGCCGCACCAGTGATCATGTTTTTAACATAGTCAGCATGGCCTGGGCAGTCAACGTGTGCATAGTGACGGTTTTCAGTTTCGTATTCAACGTGTGCAGTGTTGATTGTGATACCACGTTCACGTTCTTCTGGAGCTTTATCGATCATGCTGTAATCTTGGAAATCAGCTTGGCCTTTTTCAGCCAATACTTTAGTGATTGCAGCAGTCAAAGTAGTTTTACCATGGTCAACGTGACCGATTGTACCGATGTTAACATGCGGTTTCGTACGTTCAAATTTTTCTTTAGCCATTTTAAATTATCCTCCGAGGAAAATAGTAATTCTATTAATCTAATGTAAGATTAACCGTTTTTCTTTGCTTGAATTTCTTCAGCAATTTTCTTAGGAACTTCTTCGTAATGATCGAATGTCATGGAGTAGTTACCGCGACCTTGAGTTTTGGAACGAAGGTCAGTTGCGTAACCGAACATTTCGCTCAATGGAACATATGCTTTGATATGTTGGTTACCATTACGAGCTTCCATGCCGTCCATGCGACCACGACGAGAGTTCAAGTCACCGATAACGTCGCCCATGTATTCTTCAGGAACGTCTACTTCTACGGACATGTATGGTTCAAGCAATGCAGGGTCTGCTTTGCGAGCACCTTCTTTAAAGCCCATGGAACCAGCGATTTTGAAGGCCATTTCGTTGGAGTCAACGTCATGGTAGGAGCCGTCAAATACGATAACTTTGATGTCAACCATTGGATAACCAGCGATAACACCGGATTCCATAGCTTCTTTAACACCATTTTCAACAGGTCCGATGTATTCACGAGGAATTGCACCACCTACGACCTTATTTTCAAATTCGAAGCCAGCACCTGGTTCTTGAGGAATTAATTCCAACCAGCAGTGACCATATTGACCACGACCACCAGATTGACGAACGAATTTACCTTCAGCTTTAACAGCTTTACGGATAGTTTCGCGATAAGCTACTTGAGGTTTACCTACGTTACATTCTACTTTGAATTCACGGTTCATACGGTCAACGATGATATCCAAGTGAAGTTCGCCCATACCGGAGATAATAGTTTGACCTGTTTCTTCATCAGTACGAACTTTGAAAGTAGGATCTTCTTCTGCCAAACGAGCAAGAGCTGTACCCATTTTTTCTTGGTCAGCTTTTGTTTTAGGTTCAACAGCAACGGAGATAACTGGTTCAGGGAATTCCATGGATTCAAGAATTACAGGATTCTTTTCATCACAAAGAGTATCACCAGTAGTAGTATCTTTCAAGCCTACAGCTGCAGCGATGTCGCCAGCGTAAACCATGTCGATTTCTTTACGAGTGTTAGCGTGCATTTGAAGAATACGGCCGATACGTTCTTTCTTACCTTTTGTGGAGTTGAAAACGTAGGAACCGGATTCCAATGTACCGGAGTACACACGGAAGAACGCTAATTTACCAACATAAGGGTCAGCCATGATTTTGAATGCCAATGCGGAGAATGGTTCATCATCGGAAGAAGGACGAGTAGTTTCTTCTTCAGTACCAGGAACGGTACCTTTAATAGCTGGAATGTCGATAGGAGCTGGCATGTAATCTACAACAGCGTCCAACAACATTTGTACACCTTTGTTTTTGTAGGAAGAACCACAAAGAACTGGGAACAATTGGTTAGCAATAACTGCTTTACGCAATGCTGCTTTCAATTCTTCAATGGAGATTTCTTCACCTTCCAAATATTTCATCATAATATCGTCATCAGTTTCAGCGATAGCATCGACCATCATTTCGCGACGAGCTTCAGCTACTTCTTGATATTCTGCTGGGATATCAGTGATTTCATATTCTTTACCGTCATCGGATTTGTAAATTTCCGCTTTCATAGTCATCAAATCGATGATGCCTTCGAAAGTATCTTCAGCGCCGATTGGCACTTGGATAGCTACGGAATTTGCACCCAAACGGGATTTCATCATATCAACTACGTTGAAGAAGTCAGCACCTACTGTATCCATCTTATTTACATAAGCGATACGAGGTACGCCGTAGTTAGATGCTTGACGCCATACTGTTTCGGATTGAGGTTCAACGCCACCTTTAGCACTGAACACCGCTACGGAGCCATCAAGTACACGTAGAGAACGTTCTACTTCTACAGTAAAGTCAACGTGACCAGGAGTATCGATGATATTGATACGATGATCTTTCCAGTGACATGTTGTCGCCGCAGAAGTGATTGTGATACCACGTTCTTGTTCTTGCGCCATCCAGTCCATCGTAGCAGCACCTTCATGTACTTCGCCGATTTTGTGAACAATACCTGTATAGTAGAGGATACGTTCTGTAGTTGTTGTTTTACCAGCATCGATGTGAGCCATGATACCGATATTACGAGTTTTTGCTAGGGAAAACTCTCTTGCCACAGTTGTCACCTCTTATTACCAACGATAATGAGCAAATGCTTTATTAGCTTCTGCCATTTTATGAGTATCTTCTTTTTTCTTGATTGCAGCGCCTGCATTGTTGAAAGCGTCCATCAATTCGCCTGCTAAGCGTTCTTTCATAGTGCGTTCACCACGAAGACGAGCGTAGTTTACAACCCAACGAATACCGAGGGTTTGACGGCGATCAGCACGAACTTCAACTGGCACTTGGTAGTTCGCACCACCGATACGGCGAGCACGTACTTCAAGTACAGGCATAACATTTTTCAATGCTTGATCAAAAACTTCCATTGGGTCTTGACCCATTTTGGAACGAATAATTTCAAATGCATCATATACGATAGTTTCAGCAATGCCTTTTTTGCCATCGTACATAACTTTGTTAATGAAACGTGTTACTAATTTGCTGTTGTACACCGGATCTGGAAGTACATCACGTTTCGGAACAGGGCCTTTTCTTGGCATGTTCAATTCCTCCTTTATATTGATGTGTGTTAATTTCGTTTAATGGCTAAAATTATTTTTTAGCTTTTTTCGCGCCGTATTTGGAACGACTTTGCATACGATTTTGTACGCCAGCTGTATCCAATGCACCACGAACGATGTGATAACGCACACCTGGAAGGTCTTTTACACGACCGCCTCTGATAAGTACAACACTGTGTTCTTGTAAATTGTGACCAATGCCTGGAATGTAAGCAGTTACTTCAATAGCGTTTGTCAAACGTACACGGGCAACTTTACGAAGCGCGGAGTTTGGTTTCTTTGGAGTAGCTGTGTACACACGAGTACATACACCACGTTTTTGTGGAGATTCTTGAAGCGCTGGAGCTGTAGATTTTTTAGTCAAGCTCATGCGACCTTTGCGTACTAGCTGATTAATTGTTGGCATTTGGGCACCTCCTTTCCAAATTTGAGATTTATAATTGATCCGTCATAACAAATTGTTACATCGGATATTACCGAGATTAACGTAGGATGCCTACCGCTGTGGCCCGCACCTTAATGCGGCACGCACGACCAAGGTCATCCATCGTATGCTTATCGTCGAACGGTATATTATGTTCCACGCAAGCCATCCGTACAGGATCTACTACGTAGCTATCGCTATCGCAGCCGAGAAACACAAACTTAACAGAGCCTTTTGCAATTGATTTAATCGTTTGCTTAGCACCTATTGTCTTGTTCGCCGATGCCAAACGGGCAATGTCCATGGTTACATCTTCTCCTTACGAAACTATGCTCAGGGCGCACTTGCCCTCTAAGCACTATGTAAGTATATCAATTACTCAAACGCATGTCAAAGGTTTTTTAACACTCAAAACCGCTATTTCACTGTATTTAATATGTACACCTATCCGTGTGTATCATTTATAAGAATTCCATGAAGTATTCTCGTTTTTTTATACAAATATAGATAATTTCGCTTATTTTTATACACTTTATACATATTCAATTCTATTGGCGCAGTCTTATTATGCAAAATTGATATAACAAAAAAAGAGATATCCCTAAATTATATAACAATCTAGGAATATCTCTTTTATTTTCTAATCATAGCTATAAGCTATAAAACCTTATTTTTCTATGATTTCACCGTCATCAGTTAATTCCAAAATTTCAGGAGCCTTTTTAACTACTTCAATTTTACGGTAACGGCTCATACCAGTACCGGCAGGAATCAATTTACCGATGATAACATTTTCCTTAAGACCCAATAATGGATCGATTTTGCCCTTAATAGCAGCATCTGTAAGAACACGTGTAGTTTCTTGGAATGATGCAGCAGACAAGAAGGAATCTGTAGCCAATGCAGCTTTAGTAATACCCAACAATGTACGTTTACCAGTAGCATTTTCACGGCCATTCAATGTTAAACGACGATTTTCTTCATCAAATGTGTTGATATCAATCATGTCGCCAGGAAGCATATCTGCATCGCCAGCAGTTTCGATTTTAACCTTATGAAGCATTTGACGAACAATAACTTCAATGTGTTTATCGTTGATTTCTACACCTTGAGATTTATATACTTTTTGTACTTCGTATACGAGGTAACGTTGTGTTGCTTGTGTGCCCATTACACGCATGATGTCATGAGGATTAATGGAACCTTCTGTCAAACGTGCGCCCAAGGATACAACATCACCGTCTTTAACGATAATGCGGGAACCATAAGGGATGAGGTAATCGAGTTCAATACCATCTTCACCTGTAATAAAGATAGTATTAGTACCTTTTTTACCTTCGTTAGGTACAACACGTACTACACCTTCATTTTCAGCAATGATTGCATTACGTTTTGGTTTACGAGCTTCGAACAATTCTTCAACACGAGGCAAACCTTGTGTGATATCGTCACCTGCGACACCGCCTGTATGGAATGTACGCATTGTCAATTGTGTACCAGGTTCACCGATGGATTGAGCCGCAATGATACCAACTGCTTCACCGACTTGAACTTGGTCACCTGTACCAAGGTCACGACCATAGCACTTACGGCATACGCCATAAGGGCTGCGACAAGTCAATACGGAACGGATTTTAACAACATCGTAATGTTTTACAACTTCATCAGCAAGTTCTTCAGTAATTTCACCATTCAATGGAACGATAACTTCACCAGTTTCCTTATTGATTAATTCTTCAGCTGCAATACGACCTACGATACGGTCTTTCAATGGTTCAATAATACCCGTACCTTCAACGATAGCTTCTACTTCAATACCGTTGATTTCATTATTGCGTACTTGTACCTCTTTTACATCAGAGTTTAGAATTGCTTCGATACCCTCTTCTGTAAGGCGTGTATCAGCAGGGTAGATTTCTACGCCATTGCTGTCCACGATAGCATTCACAGTATCCTTGTTCAACATATTTTGAACCATAGTTTCTTTTAATGTTGCACGGATACTATCGTCGCTTTCACCAAGAAGGATCTTTTGTACCAAATTAGTATGGTTAATATCGCTATCAGAGCCTAAATGTGCACCACGTAAGGAGATAGCAGTTACACCAGCATCTGCGATATCTGCTAAGCTTTGTTCATCAAGAATAGTTTCTGCAGGAACAGCCAATTCACCTGTTTCAGCATTTACTACATCTTTATCGAGAACGCGGCCAATCAATTTGTCTTTCAACATTTCAAGAGCTTGACGTGGAGATGTAGCCAAACGAGCGCGTTCACGAACGAGATCGATACCTACAACGTCACAATCGTCCTCACGAACGATAACGTCTTGAGATACGTCAACAAGACGACGAGTCAAATAACCAGAGTCAGCAGTACGAAGTGCTGTATCGGCCAAACCTTTACGAGCACCATGAGAGGACGTAAAGTAATCCAATACAGTCAAACCTTCTTTAAAGTTTGCCTTGATTGGCAAGTCGATGATACGACCAGATGGGTCAGCCATCAAACCACGCATACCAGCAAGCTGACGAATTTGTTGTTTGTTACCACGGGCACCGGAGATAGCCATCATATATACAGGGTTGAAGCCATCTTTATCGCGCGCCATATTATCCATCATGGCATCAGTAACATCTTCTGTTGCTTTTGTCCACAATTGGATTGTTTTACGATAACGTTCTTCTTCTGTAATAAGACCACGGCGATATAGACGAGATACTTTTTCTACTTCTTGTTCTGCAGTATCAAGTAAATCGAATTTTTCTTCTGGTACTTTTATATCCGCAATGGCTACTGTCATACCTGCACGACGTGCAAAGGAGTAACCAAGGGATTTAATTCTGTCTAAGAGTTCAGCAGTTTTTTCATTGCCGAATAATTGGAAACATTGATCTACAAGTTTACCAACCGTCTTCTTATCCATAACCTTACCCAATGTGTAAGTACCGTCTTCTTTTTGTTCATATTGCCATAATTCTGGGAACAAAGCGTTGTTAAAGATCAAACGACCAGCTGTAGTTTCTACGCGACCGTGTTCAGGCAAGCGAATGTATAAAATATCTTGCAATCCGATAACATGAGAATCGTAAGCAAGCATTACTTCGTCATATGTAGCAAATGTTTTTGCTTTATCACGAGTATCTTCGCGTACAACTGTTAGGTAATAAGTACCCAAAATCATATCTTGAGATGGAACCGCAACTGGCTTACCATCTTTTGTTGATAAGATATTATGAACGGATAGCATCAATGTACGAGCTTCGGATTGAGCTTCTACGGACAATGGTAAGTGACAAGCCATTTGGTCACCGTCAAAGTCGGCGTTGAAGGCTGTACATACTAATGGATGCAATTTGATAGCACGGCCTTCCCAAAGGATTGGTTCGAAAGCTTGAATACCAAGTCTATGCAATGTAGGGGCACGGTTCAAGAGAACTGGATGTTCTTTGATAACCTCTTCCAAAGATTCCCATACACCAGGACCTACGCGTTCTACTTGGCGCTTAGCAGCCTTAATATTGGATGCTTGTCCACGTTCTACCAAGCGTTTCATAACGAATGGCTTGAACAATTCCAATGCCATTTCTTTAGGCAAACCACATTGATGCATTTTAAGTTCTGGACCTACTACGATAACGGAACGACCGGAGTAGTCAACACGTTTACCGAGCAAGTTTTGACGGAAACGACCTTGTTTACCTTTAAGCATATCGGACAAGGATTTTAATGGACGGTTGCCAGGGCCTGTAACAGGACGGCCACGACGACCATTATCGATCAATGCATCAACCGCTTCTTGCAACATGCGTTTTTCATTGCGCACGATGATATCAGGAGCACCTAAGTCTAACAAACGTTTCAAACGGTTGTTACGATTGATAACACGACGATACAAATCATTAAGGTCAGATGTAGCAAAGCGACCACCATCTAATTGAACCATAGGGCGCAATTCAGGTGGGATAACAGGAACGACATCCATAATCATCCATTCTGGACGGTTGCCAGATTGACGGAATGCTTCTACTACTTCAAGACGGCGAACGGCACGGATTTTACGTTGACCACTTGCAGTGTTCAACTCTTCGCGCAATTCAGCATTTAATTGTTCTAAATCAAGTTCAGATAATAATGCTTTTACCGCTTCTGCACCCATGTCGATACATACGAATAAGATTTCTTCTGTAGCACCTAATTCGTAACGTTCTTCACGAGTTAATTCTTCATATTCTTTATCAGCTTCTGGAATTGTAGCATCTTCACGAAGTGCTGCATTATAACGTTCTTTACGTTGTGCTTCACGAACGATAGCCAAACGTTCATTACGTTGTGCCACAGTTTCGATAACTACGGATTTACCACCGATAGTATATCCTTCTTCATTGAATTGAGCTTCGTATTCACGGTATTCTTGTTCAGATAACAATTGGCGTTTTGCCAATGGGCTACCTGCAGGATCAACTACGATATAGGAAGCAAAATACAATACGCGTTCCAAGGAACGTGGAGATACATCAAGGATAAGGCCCATACGAGATGGGATACCCTTGAAGTACCAAATATGAGATACAGGTGTAGCCAATTGGATATGGCCCATACGTTCACGACGCACTTTAGCACGTGTTACTTCTACGCCACATTTATCGCAGACAACGCCTTTATGGCGGATGCGTTTATATTTACCGCAGTGACATTCCCAGTCCTTTGTTGGTCCAAAAATGCGTTCGCAAAATAGACCATCACGTTCTGGCTTTAACGTACGGTAGTTAATTGTTTCTGGTTTTTTAACTTCCCCATGAGACCATTCTAAAATTTGCTCTGGAGAGGCTAAACCGATTCGCATGGAATCAAATTCATTTACGTCTAGCACTACTATCGCTCCCTTCCTAATATTCAGTATCAGTCTTCATCTGCGGAGGATTCACTAATTGGATATGCTAATTGGCTAAGAATATCATCATCGCCACCATTAGATACTTCTTCCTCTACTTCTGGGTCTACAACTGTTACTTCATCTGTTTCAACAGCATCGCCGTCCATAACATCTTCAATACCAGTTTCTACCACTTCATCTTCGTCATCAAGTTCTTTCATAACAACTTCTTCTTGATCTTCGTTCAAGATTTTCACATCAAGACCGATACTTTGAAGTTCTTTGAGCAATACTTTGAAGGACTCAGGCACACCTGGTTCAGGAATATTTTCGCCTTTAACGATCTTTTCGTATGCTTTAACACGACCAACAACGTCGTCAGACTTAACAGTTAATAGTTCTTGAAGAGTATAGGCTGCACCATATGCTTCAAGGGCCCAAACTTCCATTTCCCCGAAACGTTGGCCACCAAATTGAGCTTTACCACCCAATGGTTGTTGTGTAACAAGGGAGTACGGACCTGTGGAGCGCGCATGGATTTTATCATCAACCAAATGGTGAAGTTTCAACATGTATACGTAACCAACCGTTACACGGTTATCCATAGGTTCACCGGTACGGCCATCGTACAATACAGTTTTACCATCATCTGGGCGACCAGCGATATCCAATGTTTCGAATACATCTTTTTCATGGGCACCATCAAATACAGGTGTAGCGATATGAATACCAGCTACATCCGGTTTTGGCATACCATAGGTATCATAGTCATAGCCTAATTTTTCCAAATCTTTGCGAATTTCAACGCGTTTAGCACGAGCTTCTTCGATATGGTTCAATGTAGCACGTACCTTGTTGATGCGTTCTAATTCTTCAACAAGAGCTGGATCCATTTCAGGCACTTCTTCTTCAGTGCCGAAATATTCCATGTGAAGTGCATTGTATTTAGATTCTAATGCTTTCAATTCATTGTAACGAGCTTCGCCACCAAGTGCAGCCAATTTCTTTTGAGCAGCTTCTTCTACGTGACCTAAGATTTGAGATTTCAAATCGATGATTTTTTCATCAATATCAAAATGAGCTACTGTTACATCTTCTTTCGCTTTAGCTTCTAACTCTTCAATTTCAGCATATAATTTGCGAATTGCATCGATTTGTTCCCAATAGGATTCATCAGTACGCGCTTCTTTCAATACATTTTGAATATGAAGATCTGTAGCCTTAATTTTCATGCCCAAGCCTTGAACAGCCCAGCCTAAGTGAGTTTCAAGAACCTGACCAATGTTCATACGAGAAGGTACGCCCAATGGGTTCAATACGATTTGTACTGGAGTACCATCTGGAAGGAATGGCATATCTTCTTTTCTCATTACGCGAGAAACGACACCTTTGTTACCATGACGACCGGCCATTTTATCGCCTTCGTGGATTTTACGTTTTTGAGCGATGTAAACGCGAACAAGTTTGTTTACACCTGGTTGTAACTCATCACCATTTTCACGAGTGAACACTTTAACGTCTACAACCTTACCACATTCACCATGAGGCACACGGAGGGATGTATCTCGAACTTCGCGTTCTTTATCACCAAAAATAGCACGTAACAAACGTTCTTCTGGTGTTAATTCAGTTTCGCCTTTTGGTGTAGCTTTACCCACGAGGATATCACCAGGATGTACTTCTGCACCGATACAGATGATACCATCTTCATCTAGGTTTTTAAGTGTATCATCACCAGTATTAGGCAATTCACGAGTGATTTCTTCGGCACCTAGTTTAGTGTCGCGCGCATCACATTCGTATTCTTCAATATGAATGGATGTATAGATATCTTCTTTGCAAAGTTCTTCACTAAGCAAGATAGCATCTTCGTAGTTATAACCTTCCCAAGGCATGAACGCTACAAGAACATTAAAGCCAAGAGCCAATTCACCACCATCAGTAGCAGGACCATCAGCCAATACTTGGCCTTTTACAACATGGTCACCACGATTAACGATTGGTTTTTGGTTAAAGCAGGTGGATTGGTTAGAACGAAGGAATTTATTCAAACGGTATGTATCAACACGACCATCGCTATCGCGAAGAACGTGGATTTCATTACCCCAGCAACGTACGACTTTACCAGCTTCGCGTGCCAATACGCAAACACCAGAGTCAGTAGCCGCTGTATATTCCATACCTGTACCAACTAAAGGTGCTTGAGCACGGAGCAAAGGCACCGCTTGACGTTGCATGTTCGCACCCATCAAGGCACGGTTCGCATCATCGTTTTCAAGGAATGGAATCATAGCTGTACCGATGGATACAACTTCTTTTGGACTAACGTCCATGTAATCAACCTTATCAGGTGTTACTTCTAATACGTCATGACCACGACGACATGCTACATGGTCATTAGCAAAACAACCGTCTGCATCAAGAGGGGAGTTCGCTTGGGCAATTGTCATGCCTTCTTCTTCATCGGCAGTCATATAAGCAACGCTTTCAGATACGCGTACTTTTACAACCTTATCCGCGTCAGCACCTTCGCCGTAAATTTTTTCAACCTTACGGTATGGAGCCTCGATGAAACCGAATTCATTAACCTTCGCATAGTTAGATAAGGAGTTAATCAAACCGATGTTAGGACCTTCTGGTGTTTCAATAGGACACATACGGCCATAGTGAGAGTGATGCACGTCACGAACTTCGAAACCTGCACGTTCACGAGATAAACCGCCAGGTCCAAGGGCAGATAGACGACGTTTATGTGTCAATTCTGCTAATGGGTTTGTTTGGTCCATAAATTGAGACAACTGAGAAGAACCAAAGAATTCTTTAATCGCTGCTACAACAGGACGAATATTAATCAACGCTTGAGGCGTAATGGATTCAATTTCTTGAATTGTCATGCGTTCACGTACAACACGTTCCATACGAGTCAAGCCAATACGGAATTGATTTTGTAACAATTCACCTACGCAACGAAGACGACGGTTACCCAAATGGTCGATATCATCTGTATGACCGGCACCATCCATCAAGTTCAAGAGGTAAGAGATATTAGCAATCATATCTTCTCTTGTAACTGTACGATGGTTAAATTCTAAGTTGCAGTTGTTGCAAATGATTTTGGATACTACACCATCTGGATTAGTGATATAGAATTCAGCAAAACCTTCGCCGCTAAATACACCGCTCTTAGCAACGATATCAAGTTGTTCTTCCCCAACTTGTACGCCTGCATCAAGGATGATTTCACCTGTTTCAGTATCAACAATTGGTTGTGCCAATGTTTGACCCAACATACGTTGACGCCATCCTAGTTTTTTATTTAATTTATAACGACCTACGCGCGCTAAATCATAACGGCGAGCATCGAAGAATAAATTATCGAATAAATTACGAGCAGATTCTACAGTAGGAGGTTCACCTGGACGTAATTTTTTATAGATTTCTACCAATGCTTCATCAGCAGATTGAGTTGTATCTTTTTCCAATGTACGAACAATGCGTTCATCATATACTGGTAAACCATCTTCATCTGTTTGACCGTTCCAGAAAAGATCAAGAATACTTTCATTAGTATCCCAACCTAATGCACGAACAAGCACAGTAGCTGGTAATTTACGGTTACGGTCGATACGAACGGCTACAACTTCGCTAGCATCTGTTTCTAATTCAATCCAAGCACCGCGATTTGGGATAACTGTGGATTCATACAAACGGTTACCCATGGTATCGATTTCTTTACCATAGTAAACGCCAGGGGAACGTACTAATTGAGATACGATAACACGTTCTGCACCATTGATAATGAAAGTGCCTGTATCCGTCATCAATGGGAAATCACCCATAAATACTTCTTGTTCTTTAATGTCCATATTTTCAGGATCATTATTAACTAAACGGATATTTACACGAAGTGGTGCTGCGTATGTAGCATCACGATTTTTGCACTCATTAATATCATACTTAGGCTCACCTAAGCTAAAACCTTCAAAAGAAAGTACTAAATTACCTGAATTGTCTTTAATCGGAGAAATATCGTTGAAAATATTTTGTAAACCGCTCTCCAAGAACCATTCGTACGATTTACGCTGAATGTCCAACAAATGCGGCATCTTAATAACTTCGTTAATTTTTGCATATGTATAACGAGTCCGTTTGCCTACCTGTTCAGGTTTGAACATATGTGCTTTCCCTCCTTCAAATACACTGGTCCACCATATTTCTATAACGGCATAGAAAAGACATCTTACAGGTCTCAGTTTTCCTGCTTTAATAACGCCAAATAAGCAAGGCCCTTTTTTATTTAAAAAATAACCTTGCTCTGTTCATTATCCAAGCACAACCTTGGAAGAAAACCCTTAATACGTAAGTTATAGCTTCTACATGGAAAAGTAGAAAATGCTACTTTTGCAATTTATAATTCTATCATCATATAAAAAAGCTGTCAACCAAAAGGCTGACAGCTTTCACATTTTCACGTATTATTCACATTATATGACAAAGTTCATTAATAAAAATTAATTTCCTTTGTGTTTTAACAAATCAGCAGCGGCAATACCAGGGCGTGTCATTTCTTTAGGAGAAAGAATATGATTGATTTCATCTTCGGTCAATAAACCTTTTTCTAGGATAATATCGCGAATAGCACGACCAGATGTGTAGGCTTCTTTTGCAAGTGCAGAAGCGGTTTCATAACCAAGGTGAGGCAACAATGCCGTTACGATACCAACAGAACGGTTCAACCAGTATTCGCATTGTTCACGGTCTACTTCAAGATCGATAAGCAATTTATCAACGAATGTGTTAACACCATTTTTAAGGTAGCAAAGATTATTGAACAAATTGTAAGCCAATACAGGTTCCATTACGTTCAATTCAAATTGACCATTTTCTACAGCCAAAGAAATGGTAAGATCGTTACCGATAACTTGATAACATACTTGATTCAATACTTCGGCGATAACTGGGTTCACCTTACCAGGCATAATGGAAGAACCAGGTTGACGAGCAGGTAATTTCAATTCCCCGATACCACAACGAGGGCCAGATGCCATCAAACGGAAATCGTTGGCCATTTTAATCAATACAAGAGCCGTAACCTTCAAACCACTAGAGATATCAGCAAAGATATCCGTGTTGTTCGTAGCATCAATCAAGTTATCTGCAGTATAGAATGGTTCGCCTACGACTTCGCTAAGTTCGTATGCTACGTCATGAATGTAATTTGGTTCTGCATTAAGGCCTGTACCAACGGCAGTAGCCCCCATATTGATAACATGTGCTCCTTCAACAGCAGATTTAATACGTCTAATACCACGGCGAACACCTGATGCATAAGCACCCATTTCTTGACCTAATGTAATAGGCACCGCATCTTGTAAATGAGTGCGCCCCATTTTTAAAATTTCGCTATACTCATCAGCCTTTTTCTCAAGTTCATCCACAAGGCGTTGCAACGCTTCAAGCAAAGGTTTAGATTTCAAAATCGCACAAACCTTAATAGCCGTTGGAAATGTATCATTGGTAGATTGCGCCATATTACAATGGTTATTAGGACTTACAATATCATACGATCCTTTTGGATGTCCCAAAATTTCACAAGCGCGGTTTGCTAATACTTCATTCATGTTCATATTCACAGAAGTACCTGCACCACCTTGAATTGGGTCGACTGGAAATTGATCTGCGAATTCGCCGGCGATGACTTCATCTGCGGCTTGAACAATGGCTTTACCAATAGATACATTGAGGCGACCTGTTTTCATATTGGCCAAAGCGGAGGCCTTTTTTACCATTGCTAAAGCTTTAATAAAATCTTGGTCTAAATGTTTTCCTGTAATGTGAAAGTTTTCTAACGCACGAATCGTTTGTACACCATAATATAACTCATCAGCTACTTCTAATTCACCTAGGAAATCATGTTCTTTTCTCATTGCTATCCTTCTTTCCACTGAATGTGTATATCATTCAAATTACATTGTATAAAATGGTCTTTCTTTTGAGTTTATTATAACATGTATTTTGTATACACAAAAGTCATTTAAGGTATTCCATAAAAACAATATTCTATATAATTTCTCTCATGACATATCTGAACCTTGCAAAGTATAGTAAAATATAAGCATATACTATTAACATAAAGGAGTGTTTAAAATTAACATAAGTCATCGAACACGAATCATAGCACTGTTTTTAATTACAGTCATAAGCTATGGTTTTTATAATGCCTATATACCGATTACCGATCCAGTAGAATCTAACTATGTATTAAGTGCCCTAACTATGTTAACTCACAATTCATGGATTTCACCTATGATTTACGACCATGTATGGTATGATAAACCACCATTAACATATTGGGCACTTATGATCTGCTATAATTTGTTCGGTATATCAGATTTTGTATCACGCATCCCCAATACATTAATTGCAGGGGCCAGTGTATCGCTCATGTATCACATGGTATACCGTATCAAACAGTCCGTCCCAGTCGCAGTAACCAGTGCCATCCTCTTGATGAGCACCTTACAATTTTGGTATATATCACATGCGGTTATAACAGATGGCTTTTTATTTTTCTTTAGTCTTGCCATATTTGGTTATGCTTACCTAGCTTTTACAAACAATGATAAGTCGTCAATGATGAAAGCCTATATTGCAGCTGCCTTTGCAGTCTTAACAAAAGGACCCATTGGATTACTATTACCAGGACTCATATTATTAGTGTTTATGGTCCTTCAAAAATATAGTAAGGCCAATAAGGATGAGGTAAGTTTACTAAGAAATTTAAAGATTGCGTTTACACCGCTAGGTATTGTATTATTTTTCGCCATTGCTAGTCCATGGTACATAGCAATGTATTCTATTCACGGCCAAGATTTTATTAGTGGATTTCTTGGTCTACAAAATGTAGGTCGTGCCCTCGTATCCGAACACCCTAAATTCGACGTGTGGTACTACTATCTAATAATTACGCCGCTTGCTTTATTGCCATGGACACCAGTGGTTATATATCAATTGCGGAAACTGAACTGGAAGGAATCATTCAACCTACTTGGCGGTATATGGTTTGTTATTATATTACTATTTTATTCTATTGTAGCAACCAAGTATTTAACCTATACACTACCCGCAATTATTCCATGTATCATATGGGGTAGTGAGGCAATTGTCAATTTACTGTTTAACCCTAATCTATCTAAATATTGTACTTCTTTAGTAACACTACCATTTGGCATATATACATGCATTCTAGGTATTGGCGTAGCCGTCAGTGCTAGCGACTATATCTTAGAGTATATGATCATAGTTAGCATAGGCGCTCTGATTTTTAAAATAGCTAGACATTACATACGAACACATTCACAACTCACATTGCTATTTTTACTTCCAATACTAGCCCTATATTCGGCCACTACCATTTCTGTAACGCCCATATTAACGAGTCAATCTGGTATTCAGTTTACATCTTATATAGAAAATACAAATCAACCTGTTTTCGTATACGGTGGATATTATACTTCAGTCGTGTATTATACAAAACATATACCAACACAAGTATATTTAAATAAGACTGATGACGAACGCTGGGCTAAGGCCAGAAACATTATGCCTACCATTACCAAAGATGAGTTTTTAGATCAACTTCCAAACGAATCAAATGCTATTGTTATCGTACCTAATCGGAATATAAAAGACTTTGAAAGTTCACCTGCAGCTGTCATTACAAAACCATTGGGCAAAACTAATGGAGCCACAATATATAAAGTACAAGATAGTATTTCATTTTAATAGAGCGTGTCCTTCGGGGCACGCTTTTTAATATCAAGTTTATACAGAGTCGTTTCACAGTAATCAGAACGCAAAAAAGGCGTACCTTTAGGTACGCCTTTTAATATGGCTAGAATTATTTCAATTCTACAGTTGCGCCAGCTTCTTCCAATTGAGCTTTTAAAGCTTCAGCTGCTTCAGTAGCCACGCCTTCTTTTACAGGTGCAGGAGCGCCGTCAACGATAGCTTTAGCTTCTTTCAAGCCAAGACCAGTTGCTTCACGAACAACTTTGATTACGTTGATTTTGGATGCGCCAGCTTCTTTCAAGATTACGTCGAAGGAATCTTTAGCAGCGCCGCCGTCAGCACCACCTGCAGCTGCTACAGCTACAGGAGCTGCTGCAGTTACGCCAAATTCTTCTTCAATTGCTTTTACAAGATCATTAAGTTCAAGAATAGTTGCTTCTTTTAATTCAGCAACGATGTTTTCAATGTTCAATGCCATTTTAGTTTTCCTCCATAAAATAGTTTATTGTATCGGTCTTAAGCGACCAATGAATAATTCACAGAAATTATTATTCTGCAGCTTCTGCTGGTTGAGCGTCTGCAACAGCTTTGACAGCGTATGCAACATTGCGAACAGGTGCTTGCAATACGGAAAGCAACATGGAAAGCATACCTTCGCGGTTTGGAAGGCTTGCGATTGCTTTAACGCCTGCAGCGTCCATAACTTCGCCTTCAACGATACCAGCTTTTACAGTAACAACTTCTTGTTCTGTAGCTTTGATAAATTGTTCGATTACACGAGCAGGTGCAACAGCATCTTCTTTAGAAGTAGCCAATGCAGTTGGACCTTCTAAATGCTCAGAGAAACCTTCAAGATTCAATTCGTTTGCAGCAATGCGAGTCAAAGTATTTTTGATTACTTTGTATTCAACACCTTCAGCCAACATTTTGCGACGAAGATCAGTTGCTTGCGCAACAGTCAAACCAGAGTAACCAATCAATACAGCACCTTTTGCTTCAGAAAGAGTTTCTTTCATTTGAGCAACGATTGCTTTTTTTGATTCAGTGACAGCCATTAGATTACCTCCTTATAGATTTTGTGGTGCTCTATGTACTATCTTAGCGTAAAAACGACCTCATCGCACGCGATGAGGTCGTAACTAGTCCTAGGTTGTTCTAGTGTCAGCCTCAGCGGGCGGATTTACATCCATTATACATACCAGCCGTCTACAGCTAAGAGACATATGTGATTATTGCTCTTTAGTTACGTTGCTCAATTTGAACACGTTCAAAGGCACACCAGGGCCCATTGTAGCGGACAAGGTTACAGATTTAATGTATTGACCTTTAGCTGCTACAGGTTTAGCCTTGATAATAGTATCAACGATTGTACGGTAATTGTCAAGTAATTTTTCATCATCGAAAGAAGCTTTACCGATGGAGCAAGAAATGATACCTGCTTTATCAGTACGGTATTCGATTTTACCAGCTTTAATTTCGTTTACTGCACGAGCAACGTCTGGAGTTACAGTACCAACTTTAGGGTTTGGCATCAAGCCTTTAGGACCCAAGATTTTACCAAGACGGCCAACTTGACCCATCATGTCTGGTGTAGCAACTACTACGTCGAAGTCGCTCCAACCACCTTGGATTTTAGCTACTAACTCTTCAGAACCTACGAAATCTGCGCCAGCTTCTTCAGCTGCTTTAATGTTGTCGCCTTTAGCGAACACAAGAACGCGTTTAGTTTTGCCAGTACCATGAGGCAATACTACTGCACCACGAACTTGTTGATCAGCGTATTTAGGGTCGACATTCAAGTTGAAAGCGATTTCAACTGTTTCATCGAAATTTGCAGTTGCAGTTTTCTTAACTAACTCAATTGCTTCAACTGGTTCATAGAACTTACCAGCTTCAATAAGTTTTACTGCTTCAGCGTATTTCTTACCTACTTTTGCCATTATAATATCCTCCTTATGTGGTCAAACGGGAATTCCCTCCCACCGATTTGCGCTTATGCGCAAGTCGTACGCTTATTAGTCAACGATTTCAATGCCCATGCTGCGAGCAGTACCTTCTACCATGCGCATACCTTGTTCTACGGTATTAGCATTCAAGTCAGGCATTTTCAATTCAGCAATTTCACGAACTTTATCGCGACCTACTTTAGCTACTTTATCACGATTAGGTACACCAGAACCTTTTGGGATACCTGCAGCTTTTTTCAACAATACTGCAGCTGGTGGTGTCTTAGTGATGAAGTCGAAGCTACGATCTTCATATACGTTAATAACTACTGGAATAATCAAGCCAGCTTGTTTAGCAGTACGTTCGTTGAATTCTTTTGTGAAAGCAACGATGTTAACGCCTGCTTGACCTAATGCAGGACCAACTGGTGGTGCTGGAGTAGCTTTAGCGGCTTCAATTTGTAGTTTTACTTGTTTAACTAATTTCTTAGCCATGGGTAATTAAACCTCCTATGATTCTACTGTGGTGGTAACGGATAAACATCCTCCCACTGCAACCAAAATCGATTGCTCTTTTAGAGTTATATTTATATATTAAAGAGCTTTTTCAACTTGAGAAAACTCTACCTCTACCTCTGTATCTCGATTGAACATTTCTACATTAAGTTTCAATGTTCCTTTTTCAGGGTTAATTTCGGTAATAACACCTAGTCTATCTTCAAAGGCACCGGATGTAATGCGTACCGTTTCACCAACCTCTACATCGACGTTGATTGTTGGTTTCTTATCCAAGCCCTGAGACTTAAGTATATGTTCTACTTCGGAATCAGAAAGTGGAACTGGTTTAGTGGCAGAGCCAACGAAACCTGTTACACCTGGTGTGTTGCGCACAACATACCAAGAACGGTCGTTAACTTCCATTTCAACCAATACGTACCCAGGAAATATTTTACGTTTTACTACTTTTTTAACCCCATCTTTTTCATCTATTTCATCTTCAAGAGGTACTAGAATTCGACTAATAACATCTTGTAAGCCCATAGATTGAACCTTAAGTTCTAAAGTGGTTTTAACTTTATTTTCGTAGCCTGAATAGGTATGAATTACATACCACTTCTTATCTGCTTCCATGTAATGGCCCCCTATCCAACAATCCGCAA
This sequence comes from Veillonella sp. HPA0037, assembly GCF_000411535.1. Classification (NCBI taxonomy): domain Bacteria; kingdom Bacillati; phylum Bacillota; class Negativicutes; order Veillonellales; family Veillonellaceae; genus Veillonella; species Veillonella sp. HPA0037. The sequence goes on along the minus strand of NZ_KE150483.1, from coordinate 1,776,032 downwards.
CAACATATTAATAAGTTGAGCAAAAATCGCATCAAATACATAAATGAGTAAAGCGATAAATATAGTTACCAAAAATACTACAATTGTGTAATTGATGAGCTCTTTTCTTGTTGGCCAGACTACTTTTTTCAGTTCAGCCTTTACGCCGCGGAAGAATTTACCAAATCCGCCACGTTGTTGTACTGCTGAGTTAGACTTTGCCATTTGTTCACATCCTCAAATCAACAGGTAATGAATGATAAGAATTATTTCGTTTCACGGTGTAATGTATGTTTACCGCAGAATTTGCAATATTTCATCATTTCAATACGATCAGGATTGTTTTTCTTATTCTTGTTCGTTTGGTAATTACGTTGTTTGCAATCTGTGCAAGCTAAAGTAATGGCATTACGCATCCGGACACACCTCGCTTTATATTTACTAATAAGTCTCTTGTACTCGAAAACGCTCGACTACATACTAATGAATAGTATCATATGTGTCTAGCAATGTCAAGATTTTAAGCAACTCAAAAAAGCCAGGCACATGTACCTGACAGGAATAGTATAACAAAAAATGGCGTTCCTTGTCTAGAACTTTACACAAAAATAGGACCCCTTACGGAGTCCTATTTATTACAAAGGCTACTAATTAACCTTCGATTTCAGTTACAACGCCAGCGCCTACTGTATGGCCACCTTCGCGAATCGCGAAACGAAGACCTTCTTCGATAGCGATTGGAGTAATCAATTCGATATTCATTGTTACGTTATCGCCAGGCATACACATTTCTACACCTTCAGGAAGGTTTACAACACCTGTTACGTCTGTTGTACGGAAGTAGAATTGTGGACGGTAGTTGGAGAAGAATGGAGTATGACGGCCACCTTCTTCTTTAGTCAAAACGTATACTTCTGCTTTGAATTTTGTGTGTGGGTTGATGGAACCTGGTTTAGCCAATACTTGACCACGTTCGATGTCTTTACGGTCAACACCACGAAGCAATGCACCAACGTTGTCACCTGCTACTGCAGAGTCCAAAGTTTTGCGGAACATTTCAAGACCAGTTACAACGTATTGTTCAGCTTTATCTTTCAAGCCTACAACTTCTACTGTGTCGCCTACATTTACTTGACCACGTTCAACACGGCCAGTTGCTACTGTACCACGACCAGTGATTGTGAATACGTCTTCCACAGGCATCAAGAAAGGTTTGTCAGTATCACGAACTGGTGTTGGGATGTAGGAGTCTACAGCTGCCATCAATTCGTCGATTTTAGCTACATATTGAGCGTCGCCTTCCAAAGCTTTCAAAGCGGAACCTACAATGATAGGTACTTCGTCGCCAGGGAATTCGTAGGAGGAAAGAAGTTCACGAACTTCCATTTCTACCAATTCGATCAATTCTTCGTCGTCAACCATGTCAGCTTTGTTCAAGAATACTACGATTGCAGGAACACCAACTTGGCGAGCCAACAAGATGTGTTCGCGAGTTTGAGGCATAGGGCCGTCAGCTGCGGAACATACCAAGATAGCGCCGTCCATTTGAGCCGCACCAGTGATCATGTTTTTAACATAGTCAGCATGGCCTGGGCAGTCAACGTGTGCATAGTGACGGTTTTCAGTTTCGTATTCAACGTGTGCAGTGTTGATTGTAATACCACGTTCACGTTCTTCTGGAGCTTTATCGATCATGCTGTAATCTTGGAAATCAGCTTGGCCTTTTTCAGCCAATACTTTAGTGATTGCAGCAGTCAAAGTAGTTTTACCATGGTCAACGTGACCGATAGTACCAATGTTAACATGCGGTTTCGTACGTTCAAATTTTTCTTTTGCCATTAGGATTATATCCTCCTTCACAAAAACAAAATACTTTTATAGTATTACTATAATATAATAACCTAATTTAATCAACGGAATATACATTCCTACAGATTATTATACCATAATACACAAATGTCAATAAACAAAAAATTACATCCTATTTCGAGGGATGTAATGAGTTATAATTATATTTTTATAGTAGATACAAAAAAATCCCCACCAATGTGAGGTTTAATGGTGGCGGCACACGGATTTGAACCGCGGACACACCGGGTATGAACCGATTGCTCTAGCCAACTGAGCTATGCCGCCATGTATGGAGCTAGTGACCGGGATTGAACCGGTGACCTTATCCTTACCAAGGATACGCTCTGCCGACTGAGCTACACCAGCACAATGAACGTTCACTTCACTGTGAAATTATGGTTGCGGGGACAGGACTTGAACCTGCGACCTTCGGGTTATGAGCCCGACGAGCTACCAACTGCTCCACCCCGCTATAAATGGTGGAGGGAGAAGGATTCGAACCTTCGAAGTCGAAGACGGCAGATTTACAGTCTGCTCCCTTTGGCCGCTCGGGAATCCCTCCATAAATAAAATGGAGCTGGCGATAGGAATTGAACCCACAACCTGCTGATTACAAGTCAGCTGCTCTACCTATTGAGCTACGCCAGCATCATTACGACAAGATGCATTGTATCATCTGACACACTAAGTGTCAAGAACCTTTTAAAACTTTTTTGAAAATTTTGTTCGTTCTTCGCGGTCACCCTTAGTGCTATATCAATATATCATGAAAGTTTTTCTGACGCAAGTATTTTTTTAGAATTTTTCCAACTTCATTTTTGCCTCATAGGAACTCACATCTAAACTCACATATATAAATAGATTATTGCTAGAATAGCAACTATAATTCGATAATATCCAAACGACGCCAACGAGGATCTATTTAGATACCATAAAAAACCTTTTACCGTTATATATCCCACTATATAAGATACAACGGTGCCAATGATAAACATAATGATATCATTTAATTCCAATACATGTATGACACGCACTAAATCATACACACACACGATAATCATAACAGGCACAGCCATGATAAACGAAAAATCAGCTGCGGCCCTCCGTGTACAGCCGATAAGCATCCCCCCTGCAATGGTTGCGCCAGAGCGCGAAAATCCAGGCCATAGACAAAGCATTTGATATAGACCTATTTGAAAGCATTGATATATAGTCAAATTATTTACAGAATCCACCAATCGCCCAGATACTGTTCTTTTTTCAGCATAAATCATAAATATAGCACCTATAATAAGGCCTACTATAACGGGAATGGGTCCAAATAAATACTCTTTTATAATGTATTGCAAAAGATATCCAGCCATTAATACGGGTAACATGCCCGCACTAATATGTAGCAAGGATACGCCGCGTGTTTTTATCCAATTTTTCCGTTTCAAAAAGCCGTTAAATGTACGTCTATAATGTGTATAAATAGCAAGGATGGCACCTATCTGAATAAACACTTCAAATACATCAGCATGTGTGCCTTCAAAATTGAGCATATGCCCAATAATAATCATATGACCTGTACTCGATACAGGAATACATTCTGTTATACCTTCTATAACACCTAAAATGAGGGCTATTACATATTGTTCCATGTCATTCACCTTCTTTCAAAATGTGGTCACAACGCATGGCAATATATAATGCCCTCATTAATTAATGTAACGCTAATTAATCAATAACCATAACACGCTCAGGTTTAGTGATTGTCACTACCGCATGTTTGGGATCATTATTGTGTTCTAAGTACAATTGATCACCTTCGAGATGACCACGCCAACCTACAACAATCGGATATGTTTTACTAATAGTCTTTAATAGTTCAAGAGGATTTAAATTTAATATCGGTGCAAACAATACATTAATACCATCGATAAGAACAACTTCTGTATCACTGCGACTTAATGCACGACGAATTACTTCTTCTGCAAGTTGTGGTCTTTCATCACGAGGTACTAACAAAAACTCTTCTTCAATAAGTTGTTTTGCTTCTAAGTACTTCCACCCTTTTTGTTCAGATAATTCACGAATCAATAAACTTTTACCAGAACCAGGACCACCAACGATAAACAATATGCGTTCATCATTATTTTGAATTTGTTCCCACCGTTCTTTCACATCTTGTACAGTAACCATATCCTTGCCTCCTCGCTGTAACCGTTCCTACTTAACTGGACGGTCAGATAACATAACGGATTTGATATATTGGTTTTTATCATCTAAGGCGAACTGCAAATAGGAATTATTCGACCTTGGATTTTTATATTCATATACCGTAGCCGTTCCCGTACTAGTTGTAGATTCAGCAATACGTGTCGGCATACCATATACAAAGAGCAATAAATATTTAGTATCACCCATAGCGATACCACGACGTGTTGGTGTGTAGACATTTAATAAAACGCGATTAATAAGCGAATTACCGTCAACACTAACACCATATTCATTATAGCCTATGAACGTAGACCCAAACAGCATGCCCTGTGTACGCCATTCACCATTTGCATCATTTACAAAATGTTGATTCAAATGCAATCCGCGTAGCACAAAGTCATCCTCAGTCAACTGACCGGCATGGAAGGAATACATAGGCGCCTTAGGCAATCCAAATCGAGACCATACTTGACCATCCAAAATATCAACAGCCTCTACCGTATTATTTTTAATGGTGAAAGCCACATAGGATTTTCCATTTTGAATAGTTTCTGGTAATTGGCTATTATTATTTGTATTCGCTACGGAAGAAGAAAATTCCTTTTTTTCTGGCCATGAATTTTCGGAATGACCTTCATATAAAAAGATATATGATTCATCAGTCTGATTCCGCCACATCGCATTAGGACTACCATAGGAGAAAATCATTTCCATACGAGAACTGCCTACGCCGATATCACGAATTGTAACCAATCCTTTATCAGTAGTATGAAGATTAGTAATAGTACCAACAGGGAATAAATAAGTCGCACCTTGTCCACGCAACTGATTATCTACTAAACGCGATTTGTCTGGGCCTGTATATACAGTTATATCCATATCTTTTTCATGATATGTTGTGAATACACCCTTCACAGTCTTTTGAGCTGATGGACTAGGTACATACACATCACCAACACGATAGACCGGACCAATACTTGTACCATCTTCAGACTCGGGCTTTTGAGCCAGACTATAGTCATCCTCATCACCAAGCGCTGGTAAATTATTAGACGTGTAAGAACGTCCGATATCTGCTAGATTATTTTTTGAATCTTGTGGCATAACACCATCATTTTCACTAGCAGCTTGCCAATACTGTAAGGAGTCACCAAAAGCAGTGACAGCCAACTGTTCTGCTAACCAACCTGTTTTCGAAGATTCATCAGCAGCAGGAGCTTTCACAACAGCTACTGCATTTTTTACTTCCGGTATTGTTGGTCCTGCATCAACGGCCCCCACCGATGCGGTTCCTAAAGCACTTAACACTGCCATCATCAATGCAGTACGAGATAACATATGTTTCATTAACGTTTCTCCATTTGTTCTCTAATCCATGTTAACCAAGGCGCCAATCCATCCTTAGCAGTACAGCTAATTTCAAATATATAGCCTTGAGGATTTAAATTACGAATATCTTTAATGGCTTTATCTTTATCGAATGGCACATACGGTAATAAGTCAATCTTATTGAGCAATATAGCTTTTGATTCCTTAAAAATAAGAGGATATTTCAAAGGCTTATCTTCACCTTCTGTAACAGATAAAACGGTAACCTTCATCGCCTCACCAATATCGAACTCAGCAGGGCATACTAGATTACCTACGTTCTCGATAATAATCATATCGAGTTCATCAAGATCTAAATCAGTTATAGCATCTTGAATCATATTAGCATCTAAATGGCAACCCCCAACGGTATTAATTTGTATAACAGGCACACCTAGGGCATGAATACGTTCTGCATCCTTAGATGTAAATAAATCACCTTCGATAACAGCTAATTTATAGTCTTTAACTAAATCTTGAAGTGTTGCTTCTAGCAAAGAGGTCTTTCCGGCCCCTGGAGAGCCCATTAGATTAAAGACAAATATATTTTTTTCTTTAAATACTTGTTGTAACGATGATGCAATGGCATCATTTTTCGCCAACACATTTGTTTTTACTTCTACTTGCATATATACCTCAATCTATATCAATAGATGTCACTTGTAATTCGCGACCACCTATAGTATTTACAAAATGGCTTTCACAATGAGGACAGATGAATTTGTAATCTTGTACATCAAATATCGTATCACAATCTAAGCATTGCCCTTTAATAGGAATCGTATGAATATCGATTTTTGAATGCTCTGCCGGCGTTTTCTTTGTAACGGCATCCCAGCAGAATAAGAGTGCATCAGGTTCTACACCACTCATCAACCCCAAGTCGAGTTGCACAGAATGAATGATAGACGCATCATTGTTTTTCATGGTTTCTAAGACAATATCTAAAATACCCTCAGCGATTGACATTTCGTGCATGGTACGCCTCATAAACAGCTTCTAACATCATCGTAGTCGTAACAGAGCCCACACCACCTGGTACAGGTGTGATAGCCGAAGCTACCGTGCTCACCGCCTCATAATCAACATCCCCTACTGTTTTTCCGTCTAATTCATTAATGCCTACATCGATAACAACAGCGCCAGCTTTCACCATGTTAGCTGTAATCATATGTGCTCGGCCCGCAGCAGCAATCACGATATCAGCTTGTTGTACATGGTTTGCTAAATCAGCCGTACGAGAATGGCAAATAGAAACCGTAGCATGACGTTCAAGCACCATCAACGCTACCGGTTTGCCAATCACTTGGCTACGACCAACAACGACCACATGTTTACCTTCTAAAGGAATACCATAATGATCCAAGATTGCTAGGCATGCCTTCGCAGTACAAGGTGCAAAACCACCTTTACCAGCTGTAACAAGACCGATGTTATAAGTTGTAAGACCATCGATGTCCTTCTTAGGATTCAATGCATCGATTAATTGCTCCGTATCAATTTGTTTTGGCATCGGCATGAGTGGCAATATGCCATGCACCGCATCATCATTATTCAAAGCCATCAATGCATCGTATACCTCTTGATGCGTAGCTGTACTTGGTAGTTGCTTACGCACGAAACCATAGCCAAAATTTTTGGCCGTTTTCTCCATGAAATCCGCGTACATGTTAGCGCCATGATCATCACCAACGAGCAATACAGCCATTGTAATTGTACCGGACTCTAGACCGGTCATCTTCTCTTGTAAAATCTCTTTATGTGCATCAGCTACAGCTTTACCACGTAATTCTATCATGTATATCTCCATTCATTATCTAAAGGATAAACTTCATATAAATTCATGTAAAAAGGTGCCTATAGAGGCACCTTTAGTTTTCTCTTATTCTATTATATAACGTTTTGTCTATAGTTGCAGTTACCTATCCTGCGACTAATGACTAAATTGAACCACAATAGGTGTTCCAGGAGATACTACGGTTCCCGGTAATTGTTCCTGTGAAATCGCCTTACCAGTACCATCTGGTTTAAAGTATAAACCCGCCGTATGCAACCAATCACGTACCTCTCCAAATGTATAGCCTCTAAAGTCTGGCAATACTACACTGCCATCACCATTAGGTTTTACTGCTGGAAGTTTGGCCGCTGGTACAGCCGCTACAGTAGCGCCATCCTTAACGGAAGGTGACATTTGGTAATACCGCACTAATTGAGACACGATATTCTTAAATACTGGGGCCGCAATTTGACTACCATAGATAGAACCTTTTTTAGAATCATCGATGGCAACAAGAACAACAAATTTAGGATCTTCTACCGGACCAAAGCCTATAAAGGATGCGATATAACGTCCTGCTAAATAGCCGCCATTTTTGGTGTCTAACTTTTGAGCAGTCCCTGTTTTGCCTCCAAAGTGATAGCCTTCAACCATCGCTTTAGTACCGCCACCTTCAGAGACTTCTTTTTCAAGAATATCCGCAATCGTTTTAGCCGTTTCTTCTGGTATTGGTTGCCCCACAACTTCAGGGTCAGTAGTACTAGTTACCTCACCTTTTATATTGCTGTAAGATTTAACAATATGTGGTTTCATCATGCTACCACCATTAGCTATAGCGCCAAAAGCACGGACCATTTGCAATGGTGTTACCGCAATACCTTGACCGATGGACATGGTTGCTACATCAAGCTTACTCATATCATCAGGATTATATAAAATACCATCACCTTCACCAGGCAATTCAATACCTGTTTTAGAACCAAATCCATAGTTACGAACATATTTAGATAATATATCCGCGCCTGTAGTGGTACCAATTTCTGCCATACCTGTATTGATGGAGAACTTCAAAATATCAATCAATCGAACAGGACCATAGCCTTCACCATTCCAGTTTTGCATAACATGTCCATTGGCCACAAAGGAACCTTTGTCGTTATACACTTGGTCTAGTTTCCATTTACCTGATGCCAATGCAGCAGATGCAATAATCGGCTTGAATGTAGAACCTGGTTCATACAAATTTGTTACTGCAATATTCTTAAAATCTTCCTCTGAACCTTGACTATAATGATTTGGGTCATAGGTTGGGCGGTTCGCCATCGCCAAGATTTCACCCGTTTTAGGATCCATAACAATAACGCTAGCATGTTTAGCGCCTGTATCTTCCATGGCTTTATCGAGAGCACGTTCTGCTATAAATTGAATACTTGCATCAATCGTTAGTGTCACACTCTTACCCTTATCAGGTAAATATTTAGATAGTACGGAGCCAAAGATGGCATTCCCCTTTCTATCTGTTGCAACTAGTTCCTTTTGGATACCGCCCTTCAATTCATCATCTAGCACCATTTCAAGACCATCAAGGCCTTTATCATCGGTACCGACAAAGCCGAGCACTTGTGCGGCCAAATTACCATTAGGATAATATCGTTTAGACTCTTCTACAAAATTAAGACCTTCTACATTTTTATCCTCAATCAATTGGGCTACCGCTTTCGACTTTTCTGGTTCCATCATACGGTCAATCCATACGAACGCAGTATCCTCTTGTAATGATTTCACAATGTCCTCTTTTGACATCGTCACATATGGCGCTATAAGTTCAGCAACTTCACTAGGCGATTGCTTAATCATCTTAGGATCCGCATATAGGGATTTTGTAACCACACTCATAGCCAGTGGTCTTCCATTGCGGTCATAAATCGTACCGCGCGGAGATTGTAATTTTCTATCCACTTGCACTTGGCTCAAGTTCTTCGCCTGCAAATCAGACTTATCTATTATTTGTAAAAAGAATAAGCGCCCCACTAATACGACAGCAATACACAGCAATACGCGTACCGTATATTCAATTCGCTTATTATCATTCCCTGAAATATTCATTATGGTCTCCCACTCAATATATTACTTCGATGACCTCTGCAACTTATGGATAAGCGCTTCATATAAATCATCCGGTGTATTGTTAACGACACCATTTTGCACCTGTTGCATCAAATATTGTAACCCTTTCGCTACATTATCGCTACAGGCTTCTAGAACGCGGTTGTCATAGTTCAAATCTTTTGTATGCACAGGCATTTCTAGGCTTAAATCAGCCATGCATTCCCCGAATGCCAATGTACCATCAGTAACGGAATATGGCTTACCACAACCAAGGACGTCGGCCGCACAAACCTTCGCCAATTGCAACCATGCTTCCCGCATACTTTGACTATCTCTAAACTCGCCACTTCGAATTTCCTTGCGCATCCATTTTTTCTCATCTGCCTCTTCATTTTGCACGAAGAAATGAAAGCGCATGTGATTTTTAACAATCCACGAAACGCGACTAGCAAATTTCTTATTATAGCCGAGACGAACCAATAGGTCATAGGCCATCTCTGCGCCTAGATTATCATGGCCTCGGTCGGTATAGCGTCCATTGATAACTTGCCTAATGGTAGGCATTCCCTTTGCCACATCATGTAATAGGGCGCCCCAACGAAGTGTTAAATCAGGTTCCGTTTCCGAAACGACAGCCAATGTATGATACCATCCATCAAATTCGTGAAACGCCTTTTCTTGAGGCAATCCCACTAAATGATATAGCTCTGGCAATATAGGAACCTCTTTAATTGCCCCATTTTCAACGACGCGGCACGAACATTCTGCCAAGCGCGATTGGACGAGTACATCTAGACCCTTCGCTACCGCTGGTTCCAATAATAAACGGTCCAATTCATTTCGTACTCGTTCTAGTGAAAGCCCCGATACCCGATGAAACGCTTTAGGCATAGCCTCTAATAAGGCCTTATCAGGAAGAAAATCGAGTTTTGCTATAAATCGACAAGCTCTAAATAATCGCAGTGCATCCTCTTGAAAACGTTCTTCTGGATTCCCAATAGTGCGCAACACTTTATGCTTAATATCTCGGCGTCCACCGACGAGGTCGATAACCTCCTTATAGCGATTCATCGCCATACCATTAACGGTAAAATCGCGACGTTTTACATCTTCTTCCAACGTATCTGCATAGATAACCTCTTCAGGACGATGGCTATCTGCACCATACCGCTCCTTACGATAAGTAGCCACTTCATAATGTTTTCCATCTACAATAGCTACTACCACGCCAAAGGATTTACCTATAATACCTGTCGTTTCAATATTCGCATCGTCTAAAACAGAGATGACCTGTTCAGGTCGGGCAGATGTAACGATATCAAAATCGTGTGGCTTTACATGCATAAGCATATCTCGCACAGCGCCGCCAATGATAAAAGCCTCAAAGCCCGCTTCTTCTAAAATTGTCAGCAAACGTATAGCTTGTTCCATACATCTACCCTCCCTTCTATTTATCTTTTTATTGTACTACAAATAGAGTTATGAAAAAAGGCTCACATACTATAAGCACATTGCAGATTATGCTCATAATAGTGAACCTTTTGTATATATGTAATTATAGTGAACAAACTTTCTCCGCTATGGCAAGACCTGTTTGAGTGACGGCTAAGCCACCATCACTTGTTTCGCGAAGAGCTGCAGGCATAGCGCGGCCAATATTATTCATAGCCTCAATTACCTCATCGGTAGGAATTTGGCTTTCAATACCAGCTAAAGCAAGTTCAGCCGCTGTAATGGCATGAACGGCATACACGCCATTCCGTTTCACACAGGGCACCTCAACAAGGCCTGCCACAGGATCACACGCAAGGCCTAGTAAATTTTTCATACACAATGACACGGCATGCCCGACCTGACGAGCAGTACCGCCCATCATTTCTACAATGGCAGCTGCCGCCATACATGCAGCTGTACCAATCTCAGCTTGACAGCCACCGACCGCACCGGCTACACAAGCGCGATTAGCAACCACATTCCCTACGCCTGATGCGGCAAGGAATCCTTTCACCAAGACATCTCTATCTAGTTTGTATTGCTCAGCCACGGCCTGAATGGCGCCAGGCATAACGCCACAAGACCCCGCCGTTGGACAAGCCACAATTCTGAACATTTTCGCATTAGCTTCGTTGACCGCAATAGCATAAGACATCGCCTTATAAGCAGTTTCACTCATGAATAATGGTTTTCGTTCCATTAAACGAGCCGCATCTCCACCAGACATATTGGATTGAGTCCGCTGTAAATGACGCATACCATCATGAATAGAGGCCTCAAAAATACTTAATCGATGCTTAATTTCTTTAACGATTTCCTTTTCACTACGATCATACTGTTCTAGCTCACTGCGCATTACCACATCACCAAAAGATATGTTATTCTCTTCGCTAAGTCGGATAATATCAGCTATCGTTTCATATTCATAACTCATCATATCCTCCTATAGGGCCTCAAAGGTCATCACATCTTGGATGCCTGGGCATTCACGCATAAATTGTACTGTAATAGGGTTTACAACGGAATCTGTGGTAATCACCATAACCGCATCCTTATATTTACCCTTTCTAAACACGCGCATAGACGCAATGTTGATATCCGATTCACTCAAGGCCTGACTAATAAGAGAAATTGCACCTGGTCTATCCTCATGGAATACAACAAGGGTAAATTCATCGCCCGTAATGGACATATCATTGCCATCAACCTCGGTGATCATAATTTGACCACCACCAATCGAACGACCTACAACGGACATATGACGATTATGGTCGCCGTATAAATCAAACTTAACTACATTCGGATGGCCTATATCGAGTGGTGATTCGATGAAAGTATAGTCTAAACCTGCTTCATCAGCGAGTTCCTTCGCATTACGGATGCGTTTATCATCCTCTTTAAAACCTAATAAACCACCTAATAAGGCACGATCTGTACCATGCCCTTTATATGTTTTTGCAAACGACCCATACAAAGTCATTTCAACTTTTTTCGGTGTATTCCCAAATATACAACGAGCCATCTTGCCAAGCCGTGCTGCACCAGCGGTATGCGAACTAGATGGGCCAATCATAACAGGGCCGATAATATCAAAAATACTGTTCATAATGAACCTCTATGCATATATAAATAAAGATATAATCTAATTCTTATCTATAGTATAGCAATCAATATCGAGGCTTGTCTATATGCACAATAGAGGTATGTTTGTCCACTTATGACAAACATACCTCTATTCCATTAATTAACTATTAATATAACTCAGCCAAGAAAATAATCGCAAATCCCCACAGTACAAGACCATATGTCGTATTTATTGTTACGACAAAAAAGGCTATACCATCCAAAGATGGCATAGCCTAATTTATATAGCAACAACCCGAATCATATAAGAGAGAGGGGATTAGGGCCGCTGTTATCAAGATTTAATCCGATTAGCCCAAGATAGCTTTCATATCAGCTTCTGGAGTTGTAATTGGATGTAATTGGAATTTTTCTACCAAAATGTTCAATACATTGCTGGAGAAGAATTTAGGCAAGGAAGGTCCGATGTAGATGTTGCGGATACCCAATGCCAATAATGTTAACAAGATACATACTGCTTTTTGTTCGTACCAGGACAATACCAATGTTAATGGCAAGTCGTTTACGTCACATTCAAATGCACCAGCTAAAGCTACTGCTACTTGAATAGCGGAGTAAGCATCGTTACATTGACCCATATCAAGGATACGAGGGATACCACCGATTTCACCGATGTTAAGGTCGTTGAAGCGGAATTTACCACAAGCCAATGTCAATACTACAGTATCATCTGGAGTTTGTTTTACGAATTCTGTGTAGTAGTTACGGCCTACTTTAGCACCGTCACAACCACCAACTAAGAAGAAGTGTTTGATTGCGCCAGCTTTTACAGCGTCGATTACTTTATCAGCAATACCCAATACTGTACCGTGACCGAAACCAGTAGTTACTTCGTGACCACCGTTGATGCCAGTGAATTCTTGAGCTTCTTTGTAGCCGCCCAATTCGATGGCGCGTTCAATAACAGCGGAGAAGTCTTTAGTGCCATCAGCTTTTTCTTCTACGTGTGCACAGCCGTCGAAACCTACCATATCTGTAGTGAAGATATTAGCTTTGTAGTTTTCTTTTGGTGGCATAATGCAGTTTGTAGTGAACAAGAATGCGCCAGGAACGTCAACGAATTCTTTTTGTTGGTTTTGCCATGCAGTACCGAAGTTACCTTTCAATTGAGGATGTTTTTTCAATTCAGGGTAAGCGTGGCAAGGTAACATTTCACCATGAGTATAGATGTTTACACCTTTACCATCAGTTTGTTCCAACAATTGATTCAAGTCATGAAGGTCATGACCAGTTACAACGATGAAAGGACCTGGTTCTACAGTCAAAGGTACTGTAGTTGGTACTGGAGTACCATATGTTTCAGTGTTAGCTTTATCAAGAATAGCCATGCATTTCAAGTTGATTTGACCGAATTCCATCAACAAGTTCAACCATTCTTCAGCACTGTGGTCTTTAGCGAATTCTACCATGCCTTTGATGAACCAAGCATCAACTTCAGGATCATGGAAACCAAGGCGTGCAGCATGCCATGCATACGCAGCCATACCACGCATACCTAACAATAATGTGGAACGAAGGGATACGATATCTTCTTCACCTTTCCACAATTGTTCCCAATCGAAGTTTTGAGCTGCGCTATCGATTTTTGCATGATAAGCGTTTACTTCGTCGATGAATTCTTGAACGCGGTCTTCAGAGAAGTTTACGTTTGTTACACACATGAACAAACCGCGCATTAAATAGTCAACGCCTTCTTTAGTTTGGCCTTTTACGTCTAAAGCGCGTGCTAAACCAACTAAAGCAGCAGTTAATTCGTCTTGTAAATTAGCAACTGGTGCAGTTTTACCACATACACCTTGTACAGTACAGCCGCCTGGTGCTGCAGATTGTTCGCATTGATAACAGAACATGCTCATTTAAAAATCCTCCTTTGCGAGACTTCCTCGCATTCAAGCTAGATAATATAAAACCTATACATTACACTGATGAATTATCAGGTGTCTGATTGATTACATTGAAAGTATAACGTAAAGGTGATACAATTTCTGTAGCTTGAGCAACAATAAAAAAACTTTTTCAAAAATTTCCTGACTCTTCTTTTGGAGCAGGCTGCTCACAAGAGCATATATAATTATTTTACAATACTCATTACAAATTACCTATAAAAAGCATCACACCATACGATGTATAATTCGGGCTAAAATAGCTATATACTATACTAGGAGGTACACATGATTAAACAAGTTCTATCCGATGACATTATCAAACAATACTTACCAATCTTAACAGCTTGCCCCCTATTCAATACATTGGGTATACCAGAATTAACGAGCTACTTACATAATGCAAAAGTGATTATAAAGAATTACAAAAAGAACGACTTTATCGCTATTTCAGGAGATCCTATGGAAGGAATTGGCGTTATCTTGGAAGGCAGTGCTATTCTTACGCGTGAAAATGTGCTAGGACAACGAGTTATCATGGCCAATTTAGAGGCATCCTCTATTTTTGGGGAAGCCTTGCTATTTAGTAAGCATCCACTTTGGCCAGCCACCATAAAAGCATTAAAGCCAACCAAAATTATGTTTATACCACTCGAAACATTTATCGAAACATTACCGGATTGCCATCAATGCCAAACCAAAATCCTTTCTAATCTATTAGAGGATTTATCGGAAAAAGCATTGCTTCTTACCAAAAAAGTTCATTATTTAACATTAAAGGGCATGCGTGAAAAAATTTACGCATATCTTACAGATATATACACGATGCAACACAGTGAAAAATTGGTTTTACCTCATAATCGCGAACAAATGGCGGAAGCCCTCAACGTTTCACGTACTGCGTTAAGCCGTGAGCTTGGAAGATTGCGCGACGAAGGTATCATTGAAATCAATGGCCGCCATGTGACATTATTAGACCCTCAACAAATTGTAGAATTTGGATTTAACAATTAAATACAGCGTGCACGCAACACAAAACCGCCTAGGCATAGCCTTAGGCGGTTTATTGTATATATGTATAGAATTAGAACCAATGAGATAAGTCAAATTCTTCCCCAATGGTTGCTTTCACATGAGCTCGACCTAAATAGAGACCAAGTAATGTAAGAGAAATAGAACACATAGGACTTTCATCATAGACGCGAGCCAAATCAGAAAGAACCGGACTAATATCGTCCATGATTTGACGAGCCTCTTCCCCTCTAAATGCAGTAGGTTTACTCTTCATCAAAGCTATGAGATCACGTTGCACCATTGGATCAGAGATGCGAGCCTCTCTAAAGAAGCGTTGTGCCAAGGATTCATCGACGACAGCCAATTTATAAAGATTAGAGTTTAAGCTGCGCACTACAAATCGTGGATCTACGCCGCGACCATCAGTAGCACGGAATAACTCTTCCTTTGTAAAGCCACGATAGTTAAATACAAACGGATAGGAATTACTCAATAATTGCGTCAATGTTACGGACTCACGTTCTTGCTGAGTACAACGTAAATAATCTAGCTGACGATAAAACGATGAGTCATGAGGCAAATCCGAAATAAATGGTTCGATATATTTTTCCACATAATGTTGGAAATGAATACGTCCATAGTTATTAGAATTACGAGAGTATTGTAATAATAATGTTAACGCCATTACTTGAAAGTGTCCTAATGTAAGATGGGGCAAAACGCGCAACGCATCAAAAGCTACCAAGTACGGTGTACTCGACTTAGGCGATTGAACCACATCGGAAAAGGCTTCTAGCGCAGCTGTTTTCATCCAAGTCGTCGGAGATCCTGCATAGGCTTTTTGCATAGCCAATAATGCTTCTTGAATTACGATATTTTGCAATAGTAATTTGACTTCGCTTAATTTCGCAATGCCTAAAACGGCTAATGCATCCCGCGTAATATCTGCAACGAATTGCATAGCATCACCATGAACGACACCGAAAGCATGAGCAAATGGTTCAATTGCAAGGGCTACGCGTTTATCCTCTTGTGCAGCCTGTGCCCATGGACCAATTGGTTCTGGCTCATCCTCTTCTTTGTTGGATAAATGTTCATTAATTTCATCGGCATTAAACATGCGTGTTTCTTCTAATGCAGATGGACCTTGTGGATTTACAGCTTCACTATTTTCACTGCCAAACATCTGCGTTGCATCAGCATCAAAGCATCGTGTTTCGTCCATTACATCAGGAGACTCGCCTAATGCAATAGTATCCTCTGTAGAAGATTCAACAGCAGGAATTTCCATCGTTTTTTCTGTATCAGTCACTGCATCAATAGGTTCTGCAACAACGGGTTCTGTAACAATAGGTTCTGCGGTAACAGAATTCTCAAAATCATGTTGTTCTACAGGATTATGTAATTGAATAGCATCCTTACTAATAGATGTTCGTTCATCAACATGAGCCTCGTATACATCAACATCATCATGTGTTTCCCGAGGTGTTATATGAACCTTCTCTTGTTCATACAAACGCCCTGGACGTGATGTTTTTGGAGGCTTTGATATTACGGAATGCGCTTCACTGTTACTTTCACTTTTATTAAATACCGCATAGCATACTCCAAAGAAACCAAGTACGACAACGGCCAATACGACATATGGGATAAACGTTGACATTACATTCTCCTCTTATAATAATGCGTCATTATATACCGCACGGATACCGCCGATACTCTTAGGGCGAACACGACAAGCTGTCACATGAGCTTCCCCAATTTCTTTTAAGCTTAATCGTACAGGAACCGTTACATGTTTCATATGCATACCAATGAAAGTATCGCCTATATCGATTCCCGCATCTGCTTGTATAAATTCAACAATTACAGGATCCTTAAAGCGGTTATACGCAGTCATAGCCATAGCGCCACCAGCATGCAATTGAGGAACAACATTACATTCCTCTTCCCAAGTCATAGCCTCACGTTCCATTACAAGGGCTCTATTTAAATGTTCACAACATTGTACAGCAAGATATAAACCTCGTTCGCTAACAGCTTTATAAATCTCATCAAATACAACAGCTGCTACATCCTCATGAGAATCAGTGCCAATCTTTTTACCACAAATCTCACTTGTAGAACATCCCACTACAAATAGCTGTCCTTCGTGTACCTTTGCTACTGTTAAGAGTTCTTCCATAGCAGTATGTACTTCTTGTCTAATTGTTTCAATAGAATGCATGATATCGCCCCTTTTTAATATTCAAATCTATAAATATATTATCATAAATTATATGTCTTTTATAGACCAAACTATAGGACATATGCGTGAAATTCTTATGATAAATTAATCTATTGTATATGTTACTAGTTTGAAATACAAAAAAGAGGCTCGCTAAAGCAAGCCTCTTCCAATCACTCAGTGGTGATATTAGATTTTTCTGTAAGGTTTTTGGCCTTGTTCGTAGAAGTTGTTACCTTCAGTATCGCCAACTACGATGCAAGGGAAATCTTCAACTGTCAATTCAGCCAAAGCTTCTGGACCAAGTTCACCATAAGCAAGTACTTCGTATTTTTTGATGGATTTTGCAATCAATGCTGCAGCGCCACCAACTGCTGCGAAGTATGTGCAACCATTTTTCTTCATGGATTCAACTACTTCTGGTTTACGGGAACCTTTACCAATCATGCCTTTGATACCTTGGTCAAGCATTGTTGGTGTGTAAGCATCCATACGACCGGAAGTTGTAGGACCAGCGGAACCAATTGGATCACCAGGTTTTGCAGGTGTTGGTCCAAGATAATAAACGAATTTATTTGTCCAGTCGATTGGTAATTTTTCACCACGCGCTAAAGCTTCAGTCATAACTTTATGAGCAGCGTCACGAGCGGAGTAAATTTTACCAGTGATAAGAACGCTATCACCAACTTTTAATTTGCGGGAAAACTCTTCATTATATTCTTCAGTATTAATGCGAATTGATTCAGCCATTGTTTTTACCTCCTATCGATTAAAGTACTACGTGAGCATGACGAGCAGCATGGCACATGATAGTAACTGCAACAGGAAGACCTGCGATGTGAGTTGCACCCCATTCGATGTTTACACCGATACAAGTTGTAGTGCCACCCAATTGTGGTCCAATACCAGTTTTGTTAACCATTTCCATGATTTCTTCTTCTAATTTTGCATAGTCTGCATCTTTATGAGGTACGCTAATGTCACGAAGCAACGCTTTTTTGGACATAACTGCTGCTTGGTCCATAGTACCGCCAATACCAATGCCGAGTACAATTGGAGGGCATGGGTTAGGACCTGCATGTTTTACGATTTCAAGGACTGCATTTTTAACGCCTTCCACACCATCAGCAGGTACGAGCATAGCTACATCGGATTTATTTTCAGAACCGAAACCTTTTAATTCTACTTGAATATCTACTTTATCGCCAGGAACGATTTCAGTATAGATGATTGCAGGTGTGTTATTTTGTGTATTTTTACGATTGAACAATGGTTCAGCTACAACGGATTTACGAAGATAACCTTCAACATAACCAGCTGCAACACCAGCATTGATAGCTTCTGTAAGATCACCACCAACGAAATGAACATCTTGACCAACTTTTAAGAATACCATAGTCATACCAGTATCTTGGCAGTATGGACGATCTTCAGCATCAGCAATTTCTGCATTTTTGATGATTTGATCGAGAACGATGCAACCAACTGGAGACTCTTCTGTTTCACGGCCTTTTTTCAAGCCTTCATAGATGTCTTTTGGCAAGTGGTAAGCTGCGTCCATACACATTTGACGGACTGTTTTTGTGATTTCAGATACTTGAATCTCGCGCAAGATAATCCCTCCTCAGGAAAATAATTAGATATTAACTCTAATACAATGAGATACATTTATTCTCAAAGTGTTAAGCTAAGATTAACTCTATGACTCCATACTAGCACACTACCGAAGGCCTTTCAACGCTTTACCTATACAGTTTTCTCAATGAAATTTATCGATTTGATAATTATTTTCAATGATTAATTATACCTTTTTTATGCACTTTGATAATATTAAAAATAGTAGCTTAACTCTAATAAAAGGCTATATAACTGTAATAAATATCACATTATATTATTGTATATGGTTCGTTTCCAATCAATATGTGTTCTAACCATAAAATATATTGCTTTCTTTAATGAGATTATCTATCATTTTTATATAAAAAGATTTTAATTATGAGTATGTATAACGATTATCTTCAATACAATTAATTTACTAACTCCCCTATTCATCAAGGAGTTCATATACACAAAAACACGCTTAATTACTGGATTTCTTGCCAATATATATAATTATCGATTTTTATGACTATCTTATCAAATTATTTTATCATTCCTCAAACTCTGTCTATTATGTGTTTTAGTTATAGTATATGCTAAAAATTTTTAACTTTTTATAACATTTCCCCTTGCTATTATCGATATGTTCCTTTATAATAATCACTATATTATTCCTCGATAGCTCAGTTGGTAGAGCAATCGGCTGTTAACCGATCGGTCGTAGGTTCGAGTCCTACTCGGGGAGCCAATATTGGCCCGTTGGTCAAGCGGTTAAGACACCGCCCTTTCACGGCGGTATCCCGGGTTCGATTCCCGGACGGGTCACCACATGGACGATTAGCTCAGCTGGGAGAGCGCCTGCCTTACAAGCAGGATGTCGGCAGTTCGATCCTGTCATCGTCCACCACAGTAAGAAGCAAGCTGACGCTTGCTTCTTTTTTATTGCAACTATGGTATACTGTAAGATATAGTTTTGATTATATTTATATCAAGGAGAGTCGAATATGAACTTTAGAGAAGCAACCATGCGTATCAGTTTTTGTCTCGCCTTAGCATTTGTTTCAACTTTCACAATCGCTAATGCAGCAAATGTAGATGCTCAAACTACAAAAGCCCGTTCTATTCCTATTGCGCCAGTAAAGATCATCCCTGATCCTGGCACTATCAAAACGTCGCCGATTCAAATTACTTCGACCACGTCAAATACACCATCTACAGTGGGAAAGGCTAACTACGATGGCCATTTAGATAATTTCCCATCTCGCAAGGTAACACTTGTAGTACCAACAACATTGCGCAATGAAAATACGGCTGCCTTTGGTAAATATTTATCCGATTCAGTGGCAAATGTCTTGCGCTATCCATACTACGATACAACCGTAGTAAGCACCAACACACCATTAGCACAAATCACAGCCGTTGATTTAGCCGAAGTGGCAGCATCACAACATTCCGAAATTGTCATTATGCCGGTGCCAATGCAAGACATATATGTACAATTACCAACGTCCTATCTCAGCCAATACTATCATGATGATAGCGACGACATTCACATTCAAGCTAAAGTATCTGCTATGATTTATTTCTACGATACTAATGAAGGTATCGTTCACACCATCCGTAGTGGTTTTAACCAAATCGATGATACCTTGACTATGCCAACACATAAATCCATATGGAATAAAGTCATAAAAGACTTACTTGAACAATTACCATATAAACGTGTTCCAACGGATCGAGATCGTTATCAAGCTCCTGGTATTAATGCAGAAATGCCAGTTGTTCCAGACTATGAATTTCAAGTAGAACAACCAAAAAATACAGCTTACTCGCTAAAAGGTGTTAGTGTATTATAATTCAAAACAATGCAACAGCAAAAGGGTGTCGCCCACATGGGTGACACCCTTTTTGCGTATACAAGCAAATAAGGAGTACTACAAGAGTACTCCTTATTTACCAAGGCTATATCAATGTATAACTACTATATGCGTTGTGTTACCTTTAAACGAAGTAATGCCCGAGCTAAGGCGAGTTCAGCACGCTCTACATCTATATCAGGTGTAGGGTTAGACAAACGGCCTTCAGCGCGTTCTTTTGCTCGTTTTGCGCGATCGATATCGATGACTTCTGGGCTTTCACAATTAGGTGTTACAATGCTCACCTTGTTGTGTTCAATTTCAACAAAGCCTCCGAAAACAGCAAATGTATGCTGTTGTCCATCAGGATTATCGACACGTAGAGGTGCTATATCAAGAGCGATAATCATAGGTGCATGATTAGGCAATACACCAAATTCGCCATCGATAGCATGTCCTACGAAAAAGTCAGCCTTATCATCATATACAATCGCATCAGGTGTTATTATCGTTAGGGTCATAGGTTCCGCCATGGATTATTCCCCCTTCTCTTGCATTTCCTTTGCTTTTGCAACGGCTTCATCAATGGTACCAACCATGTAGAATGCGCCTTCTGGTAAATCATCATGTTTACCATCAAGGATTTCTTTAAAGCCACGCAATGTTTCTTGTAATGGTACATATTTACCAGGAGAACCAGTAAATACTTCCGCTACGAAGAATGGTTGACTCAAGAAACGTTGAATTTTACGAGCCCGAGATACAGTTAACTTATCTTCATCAGATAATTCTTCCATACCAAGGATTGCGATGATATCTTGTAAGTCGCGATATTTTTGCAACACTTCTTGAACACCACGAGCCACGTTATAATGTTCATCCCCAAGTACATGAGGATCCAAAATACGGCTTGTAGAATCAAGTGGATCTACGGCAGGATAAATACCAAGTTCCGCAATGGAACGGGACAATACTGTTGTTGCATCCAAGTGAGCAAATGTAGCTGCTGGTGCAGGGTCAGTCAAGTCATCGGCAGGTACGTATACGGCTTGTACAGACGTAATGGAACCTTCTTTAGTAGATGTAATACGTTCTTGCAACGCCCCAACGTCATTTGCCAATGTAGGTTGATAACCTACAGCAGATGGCATACGACCTAAAAGGGCAGATACTTCAGAGCCGGCTTGAATGAAACGGAAGATGTTATCGATAAACAAGAGCACGTCTTGTTTCTTCACATCACGGAAATATTCAGCCATTGTAAGGCCGGTCAAACCAACGCGCATACGAGCCCCAGGTGGCTCATTCATTTGGCCATATACCAAGGCTGTTTTATTAATAACGCCGGATTCCTTCATTTCGTTCCAAAGGTCATTACCTTCACGGGTACGTTCACCTACACCGGAGAATACGGAATAGCCACCATGTTCTGTTGCAACATTGTGAATCAATTCCATAATCAATACGGTTTTACCTACGCCGGCACCGCCGAACAAACCGATTTTACCACCTTTTACATATGGTGCAATCAAGTCTACGACTTTGATACCAGTTTCGAGGATTTGCGTATCTGGTGAAAGGTCATCAAATTTAGGTGCTGGACGATGGATAGGCCACATTTCATCAGCTACTACAGGAGCTGGATCATGGTCTACGGTTTCCCCTAGCACATTAAAGATACGACCCAATACACCTTCACCAACTGGTACGGAGATTGCAGTACCAGTATCTTCTGCTTCCATACCACGGGTCATACCATCAGTAGAACTCATAGCAACGCAACGAACCATGTCGTCACCCAAGTGTTGCATAACTTCTACTACAATTTTTTGTCTATCGTGCGCTTTATGGTCATGGTAGATGTGGATGGCGTTATAGATAGCTGGTAAGTGACCAGCTTCAAAACGCACGTCTACAACTGGGCCGATGACCTGCACCACTTTCCCAATATTATTACTCATTAAGAGGTCTCTCCTTATCTATTGCAAGGCATTAGCACCGCCAACAATTTCAGAAATTTCATTCGTAATACTGGATTGACGTAATTTGTTATATTCAAGCCCTAAGGAACTGATGAGATCCCCAGCATTATCAGTAGCAGACGTCATAGCTGTCATACGAGCACCTAATTCGCTAGCTGCCGCTTGTAGTAATCCATTATATACGGTAATTTCTAAATATTTTGGTAATAATGCATCCAGAACTGCTGCAGGGTCCGGCATAAATTCATACTCTTCGCCCTTAACTTCATCATCTGGTTGCTCTAACGGTAGAATGCGCTCTGCCTGTGCAATTTGCGTCATAGAATTTACAAAGCGCGTATAAATCATGATAACTTCGTCAACTTCATGACGTTCATATAATGAAAGTGCATGATCCATAATATGTCGCGCGTGTTCGTAACTCGGTTTGTCGGAAAAACCACTGTACGATTGATCAATGTGATAGTGACGAGATTTCAAACTATCCTTTGGTTTTCGCCCAGCTGTAATGAGGCAATATTCATCAGTAGTTTTTTGACCGATTTGTTCCATTGCCAATTTTAATACATTAGACGAGTAGGCGCCTGCAAGGCCCTTGTCAGCACCGATAACGATATAACAAGTTCTCTTCACAGGTCTACTTTCAAGTAGAGGACTTACATAATCTCGTAAATCACTAGTGGAGATATGACGCAAGATTTGCCCTATTTTTTCTGCGTATGGCCGCGTTGCATCAGCTTTCGCTTGAGCCCTACGAAGACGAGCAGAAGCTACCATCTTCATCGCTTTTGTTATTTGTTGCGTATTAGTAACACTCTTTATACGCTTTCGCAAATCTTGTGCACTAGCCATACATTACGCCTCCTTACGGGAAACTAATGTATGTGTAGCACCAAAGGCTTCTACACATTCCGGAATAGCTTGTTTCAACAAGTTTTCTGTTGTTTCATCAAGTTTATTTGTGCTTTCAATATTGCTGATAATTTCAGGATAATTTGCACGAATAAAACGCAATAATTCCGCTTCAAAAGCCAATACATCATCTACTTGGATACTAGCTAAGTAGCCCTTAGTACCAGCGTATAAATTAATAACCATTTCGGCTACACTCATTGGCTCATATTGACCTTGTTTTAACATTTCAGTCAAACGTTCACCACGGTCCAATTGTGCTTTTGTAGCTGCATCAAGATCGGAACCGAACTGAGCGAATGCTGCCAATTCGCGATATTGAGCAAGGTCCAAACGCAATTGACCTGCTACTTGTTTCATCGCTTTAGTTTGTGCACTACCACCTACACGAGATACGGACAAACCTACGTCAACAGCAGGACGGATACCGGAGTAGAACATATCTGTACCCAAGAAAATTTGACCATCAGTAATGGAAATTACGTTTGTAGGAATGTAGGCTGATACGTCACCCGCTTGCGTTTCAATGATTGGCAATGCTGTAATAGAACCGCCACCAAGTTCTGGTGAAAGTTTCGCAGCACGTTCCAATAGACGGCTGTGTAAGTAGAATACGTCCCCTGGATACGCTTCACGCCCTGGTGGACGGCGTAATAATAGAGACATAGCGCGGTATGCAGCCGCTTGTTTTGTTAAGTCATCATATACGCAGAGTACATGTTTTCCTTTGTACATGAAATATTCGCCCATTGCAACACCTGCATACGGAGCAATGTATTGTAATGGAGCTCCTGTAGAAGCACTAGCAGAAACGACGATTGTATAATCCAATGCGCCAGTTTCTTCTAACTTTTGTACTACACGAGCTACAGTAGATTCTTTTTGACCAATTGCTACATAGATACAGATAACATCTTTACCTTTTTGGTTGATGATTGTATCAAGAGCAATTGCTGTTTTACCTGTACCACGGTCACCAATGATAAGCTCACGTTGGCCACGGCCAATTGGTACCATCGCATCGATAGCTTTCAAGCCTGTTTGCAAAGGTTCATTTACAGATTGACGATCCGCAATACCAGGTGCTGGATGTTCTACAGGACGGCGTTCTGTCGCTTGAATAGCACCCTTACCATCGATAGGTTGACCCAACGGATTAACTACACGACCAATAAGGGCATCCCCTACTGGTACGTCCATGATTTTGCCGGTACGGCGTACTTCATCGCCTTCTTTAATCAAGAAGTCGTCACCAAGTAGTACGGCACCAACATTGTCTAATTCTAAGTTCAAAACCAGGCCATATACGCCGTGTGGTAATTCTAACAATTCACCGGCCATGGCTCTTTCAAGACCATAAATATGGGCGATGCCATCCCCTACGTCGAGGACAGTACCCACGTCATCGACATTAAGGTCAACATCATAGTCCTGAATCTGCTGTTTGATTATAGCAGTGATTTCTTCAGGCTTCATTTTCATATATACCCATTCACCCCAATCTAATAGAGTCAGTTCGTACTAACGTTTTTTTCAATTCGTCTAAGCGACGTGCAATCGATCCATCAATGCGTTTATCACCGATTTGAATGATAATACCACCCATGATTCTAGGGTCTTGACGCACCGATACAATGACATCCTTGCCGGTCATCGCTTGTAATTTAGCTTGTACATCATCACGCAATGTATCAGTTAATGGTTCTGCTACAGTTACAATTGCTTCTAAAATACCTCGTGCTTCGCGAGATTTTTTTATGAAAGCTCTAATTGTATCTTGCAAATAACGATATCTGCCACGTTTAACCATGACATACATGAAATGAAGTACTGTCTTTTCTACAGCAGTGCCAAAGACCCTTCCAAGTAGAGAAATCTTTGCATCTGCTTCCACAATAGGATTATTAATAAACCCTACCAATTCTGGTTGTTCATTAAGAACAGAGTCCACATATAAAAGATTTTCTTCTGTAGTTACTAAATTACCTTGTTCTTGAGCTAGCTCTAACATAGCTGAACTGTATTTATCTGCTACAATTTCTGTGCTCATAATATCACAACCCTATCGTTTTACTATCAAGTTTCGCAATAGCGTCTTCAATTAATTTTGTATTAGTTTCGCTGTCCATATCTTTTGCCACAACCTTAGTCGCCATTGCAACAGATAAGGAAATAACTTCGTTACGCAAATTATTCATAGCACGATCACGTTCGTTTACGATATCTTGACGAGCTCGTTCTTTTTCACGTTCAATTTGTTCACGAGCCGCTGCCAATTGTTCACGCGTAGTCGCTTCTGCTTGTTGCACTGCCTTTTCAACGATTTGTTGAGCCTCTTGACGTGCATTCGCTATTTGCGCAGCATAATCAGCTTTGAATTGTTCCGCTTCATTACGAGCAGCTTGAGCATCTGCTAAGTCCTTAGCAATGCGTTCTTTACGCTCTTGCATCATAGAAACCAATGGTTTATATGCAAAACGGGCCAAAATCCAAACTAATATAAAAAAGTTTAGCATTTGAGCAAGAATTGTCCCTAGCGTTAAATCTACCAAGGTCGTTCCTCCTCGCTATTATCTGAACAATAAAATGAAAGCAACTACTACGCCGATGATAGGCATAGCTTCGATTAAGCCGATAGCTACGAACATTGTGGACATTAATTGACCGCGCAATTCAGGTTGACGTGTAATACCTTCAATAACTTTACTAGCTACCATGCCGTCACCAATACCTGCCGCGATAGCACCACAACCTACTGCGATTGCCGCAGCTAATGCGAATAAACCTTGAACTTCCATAATAAATCCTCCATTAAAATTAATGTTCTTCACTTAATGCCATGCCTAAATAGTTGGCTGTTAGAACTGTAAAAATAAAAGCTTGAATAATACCAATAAATAAACTGAAAGCAATCCAAACCCATGGTACAGGTACGAACCAAGGCAAATTATAAAGGATTTCCAATAAAATTTCGCCAGCTACAATATTACCAAATAGACGGAAAGCTAATGTGATAGGTTTTGCTATTTCTTCAAATATGTTTAGAACTAGCATAGCCTTATAAGGCTGTAAGAAATGATTAAAATAAGATAAGCCTTTAACTTTAATCCCCATTCCCCAAACTATAAAGCTACTGCACAATGCGAGTGCCGCTGTTGTATTAATATCCGCCGTAGGCGAAGTAACAGCATGTAGCGTTGGCAATAAACCAAGCTCATTACCAACAAAGATAAATAAGAAGAATGTGAATAACAATGAACTCACCATCGGCCAGTGTTTCCCAAGCGTTGGCGATAATTGACCTTCTAATGCTTCCAATATAGTTTCCACTACATTTTGAACACCCGAAGGCACTAAAGCTCGATTTCGCGTAGCAAGCACGGAAATGATGATGACGATCGCCATCGTAATCCACGTAGCAATTAATGTATCGATGTTAAACGATAAACCTAGCCACTGTACTACTTGATGGTGACCCGCATGCAGTTCCACAGACTCAACCCCTTTCTCACGTAGCAATATAAATTTTATATATATCCATATAATATATATCTATGTATTATCATACCTCTTTATAGGTATATAATCAACACTTCCAGAGTAAACAATTCGTGATTTACATATTAAAAATGCATTTTATGCATTTAAAATTCATAATAGGAATGTAATTAATCCTTATTTCATGCGATTTAGTCCTATCGCCCAATGCAATAAATTTTATTACTTACTTAATCGCCAAAACACGATATACAATACAGGCTGTATAAGTACAACTGAAATCAATAAGCTCTCAGCTCGTACACCAGGTATTTGCAATCCTATAACTACGAAGGCGCCAATCAGAGCCAATCGCCACATCATTTGACGTCGCGCCTTAGCTACAGCCTGGTGTGGATTGCCATATGCTAGCCCTTTATTATGTAGACCTAACAGTACTAAATAAACCATCATAGTCAACATGCCCCATAACCAACCAAGCACGTACTGATTCCAGCCCACAATATATTGGACAAGTAGGCCTAAAAAGGTAACAAAAAAACAGGCCCATAGCACATGACGTATGAATTTAATATATTGATTCATAAATACCTCACTATTTAACCTGTTTATATAACATATAAAAGCCTGTTACGGCACCGATTAATCCAAGAATAACCATGCATAGTGGCATAGTATCCATCCATGTATCCAGTTTATATCCTATCCAGATAAATCCACCGATACAAAATAGAAGGGTCAGCCCTGCCGATGTAGCCATCGCCAGAGCTTTCACCATATCCTTATCCATATTATTTACCAAATCGTTCTGGTCGATTAGCATCGCCTAAGAACTCGTGACGCAACGCTTGTAAAATACGTTCAGATGCTTTGCCATCACCATAAGGGTTAACGGAATTTGACATTGTCTTATAGGCTGCTTCACTGTGTAATAGCTCATAAGCAGCTTCATATACCGCGTCTTTATCAGTACCTACAAGGCGAACTGTACCAGCATCTACAGCCTCTGGTCGTTCAGTAGTATCGCGCAATACGAGAACTGGTTTACCAAGAGCAGGAGCCTCTTCTTGAATCCCACCAGAATCTGTAAGAATTAAGTAAGACTTAGCCATCAAGTTTGCAAATGGCTCATAATCTAGAGGATCGATGAGCGTTACGCGATCCACCTCGCCTAATTCCTCTTGAACCACTTGACGAACCTTAGGGTTTTTATGCACTGGGAATACCACTTGAATATCATCAAAATCATTCAATAAATCACGAATGGCTTGATACACATGGCGCATAGGTTCACCAAGGTTTTCACGACGATGTGTGGTAACAAGAACTGTACGCTTATTTGGATCCAGTGCATTAATAGCCGCATCATCAAAGACATAATTATCTTTTACCGTTGTATCTAGTGCATCAATTACAGTATTACCAGTAACATAAAGGTGATCAGTATTAATATTTTCTCGTTTTAAATTCGCTTCAGAACTAGCGGTAGGTGCAAAATGATATGTTGCCAAAGACCCTGTTAATTTGCGGTTCATCTCTTCTGGGAATGGAGAGTAAATATCACCTGTACGAAGGCCTGCCTCCACATGACCTACTGGGATTTCTTGGTAAAAGGATGCCAACGCACCTGCAAAGGTTGTTGTCGTATCACCATGAACGAGTACTACATCAGGTTTTGCTTCTTCTAAAACGGATTTTAATCCCATCAATGCACGATTTGTCACATCGTACAACGTTTGACCTTGGCTCATGATATTCAAATCATAATCAGGCGTAATGTCAAACAGGCGCAACACTTGATCGAGCATATCTCTATGTTGTGCTGTTACAGTTACAATTGGCTCCATATCTGGTGCCGCTTCTAAGGCTTTTACTAGCGGAGCCATTTTGATTGCCTCTGGTCTTGTACCAAAGATAGTCATTACTTTCAACATTTACTCATCCTCCACAGAGTCTAATAAAAAAGGGGCGCATTGCGCCCCTACATTGGTTACTCTTTTTTAGAGTCATCATCTGAATGCTCTAATGCTTTTGCCAATTCTTTGCGATCAAACGAAATAGTTTCATCTAAATCGCTACGTTCAATTGTAGGGCGTGGTAAGGGATGTCCCGCCGCATCACTATGTGTAATAACACCCAAGCGACGAGCCACATAGATACTACATAGGAAAATGGCTAAGACTAGTACGCAACCAATCCAAGCATTAACCTCTGCAACGATAACCGAAACACCACCGAAGAGAGCGGTAACGGCATACATCATCAATACTGCTTGTTTTTGAGATAAGCCTTGTGCCAATAAACGATGGTGTACATGACCTTTATCTGGTTTAAAGATAGGTCGTCCACTAATCTTACGACGTACGATAGCAAACAATGTATCTAATATAGGTAAACCAAGAACGATAGCTGGAACAACTAAAGCAATGGTAGCTGCCGTTTTCACGGCACCCATAACAGATATAGCTGCTAAGGTATAGCCGAGGAGCATCGAACCGGTATCCCCCATGAATATCTTGGCGGGATTAAAATTGTACCTCAAGAAACCGACCGTAGCACCTGCAAGAGCCAATGCGATACAAGCTAAATCAATTTGACCTAATTGTAATGTCATCGCACATACGGCAATACAAGCGATAAAGGAAATCCCTGCTGCCAAGCCATCAAGCCCATCGATTAGATTGACAATATTGGTAAATCCTACAATCCAGAATATGGTCAACGGAATGGCCCAATACTTTAAATAAACTACACCACCCCAAGGGAGGTTGATAAAGTCTACGCGAATATCATAGGCCACAAGAATGGCAGCAGCAATAATTTGCCCCATCAATTTCGTCTTCGGCTCAATTTGTCGAATATCGTCCCAAATACCAACAAGTACTAGAATAACAGTCCCCAATACGAAGCCGAATAATTTATGGTCATGAGGAATACTATTGTTAAATAACACAGATCCCATATAACCAAGGAAAATAGCCAATCCACCAAGACGGGGAATAGCACCATGATGCACTTTACGAGCATCAGGTTTATCAATGGCCCCTACGGCAACAGCAAATCGCTTAACCAAGGGGGTTAGTGCAAAGGTTATGACGAGAGCCAACACAAAGGCCCACACATAATCAGGCACATACTCACTCATAAGTACACCTCCAACAACTCGAATTCAACAGATTCGAGGTTTCAACTTAGTTTGTTAAGCTGCGAATAGGTGCTGGAATACGACCGCCACGAGCAATAAACTCAGCTGCGCTGTATGGACTTACTTCAATAATTGGAGCATAGCCAAGAAGGCCGCCAAATTCAACAACTTCACCAACTGTTTTACCAGGAACTGGGATAACGCGTACAGCTGTTGTTTTATTATTAATCATGCCGATAGCAGATTCGTCGGCGATAATAGCAGAGATTGTATCTGCTGTTGTGTCGCCAGGAATAGCAATCATATCGAGACCTACGGAACATACACAAGTCATAGCT
Source organism: Veillonella sp. HPA0037 (assembly GCF_000411535.1). Taxonomy (NCBI): domain Bacteria; kingdom Bacillati; phylum Bacillota; class Negativicutes; order Veillonellales; family Veillonellaceae; genus Veillonella; species Veillonella sp. HPA0037. The sequence goes on along the minus strand of NZ_KE150483.1, from coordinate 1,745,154 downwards.
TCTAATTTATCAAGGGATAGACTACCGCAAGATACAGCATCAATCATGCCTGCATCTTCAGAAACCGGAATGAAAGCACCACTTAAACCGCCTACGTGAGAGGATGCCATAAGACCACCTTTTTTCACCGCATCGTTTAACAATGCTAATGCTGCTGTAGTGCCATGACAACCACAAGAAGATAAGCCCATTTCTTCAAGTACATGAGCTACGGAGTCACCTACTGCAGGCGTTGGTGCCAAGGACAAGTCGATGATACCAAATGGTTTACCAAGGCGACGAGATGCCTCTTGTGCTACCAATTGACCAACGCGTGTAATTTTGAACGCCGTACGTTTAATAGTTTCGGCCACAACGTCAAATGGTTCACCACGCACTGCTTCAAGAGCATGTTTTACAACACCTGGGCCAGATACACCTACGGAAATAGCGCTATCACCTTCGGTTACACCGAAGAAAGCACCTGCCATAAATGGATTATCTTCTACAGGATTACAGAAAATAACGAGCTTAGCACAACCAAGTGCATCATTATCTTTAGTAAGGTCAGCCGTCTTTTTAACGATAATGCCCATATCACGAACTGCATCCATGTTGATACCTGTTTTAGTGGAACCAACACCAACAGAACTACAAACGATGTCTGTTGTGGCTAACGCTTCAGGAATAGAATCGATAAGAATACGGTCAGCTTTAGTCTCACCTTTCGTAACGAGTGCAGAAAAACCACCGATAAAATTAACACCCACAGTTTTGGCTGCGCGGTCAAGCGCTTCTGCAATTGGTACATAAGATCTTAAATCACTGCCACCAGCCACTAAGGAAATCGGTGTTACAGAAATACGTTTATTGATGATAGGCACACCAAATTCACGCTCAATGTCCTCACCGGTTTTAACCAAATGTTCAGCTTCTTTTGTAATACGGTCATAAATGCGATTGCAGAGTTCTTTACCAGAGCTAGATGCACATTCTAACAAGCTAATGCCCATTGTAATGGTACGCACATCGAGCTTGTTATCATGAATCATCTGATTCGTTTCAAGAATATTGTCAATAGATAACATGTGCGCCTCCCTATCCTACGCGGTGCATACTAAGGAAAATATCAGCATGTTGCGCACGAATTTCTACGCCTAATGTTTTACCTAGTTCGGATAAAGCATCTTGAATGGATGTTAAATCTTTTACGTCGTTAGTTTCGGTTTCACACATCATAATCATATTAAACAAACCATCTAAAATCGTCTGATTAATAGATAAGATATTTACTTTATGGTCTGCCAAAATACTGCTGACACCAGCAATGATACCTACACGGTCGACACCAACTACGGTAACTACTAATTTCATACAATCACCTTTTCTGACTCACTACAAACTATGTACATGAAAATTCATTCATTCTATAAACCATATTAATATATTATATCACATATATCATATTAAGAGCGTGAAAACTTTATGAGAATGCTCATTCGGTCTCTATGGTGCCATTTAATGCAGCATTGACAATTTCCTCACCTGCAGTGAGTAGTGCCACAAGACCTAAATCGCCTTTGTAACTTTCACCATAAATTTTGTATAAATCTTCTGTACCAGATGGTCTAGCTACGAACCACCCTTTATCAGTTTCTACGCGTACACCATCGATTGGCATATCATTATACAATGATGTGGTACGAATATTCGTGATGGGATCACCATCAACAGTAGTGGCAGTAATTAATTCAGCACTCATTTGTTTTAGGATTTGTTTTTGCTCTTTTTTGCATGGTGCATCAATACGGCCAAAACTTGGATTTCCAAACTCCTCAACAAATTCGTCAGCCATTTTAAGTTCAGATTTTCCCATAACGGCCATGATTTCCATACTTAACAAAGCCATAATCATACCATCTTTATCGGTAGTCCAAACAGTGCCATCCTTTTTCAAGAAGGAAGCGCCCGCACTTTCTTCACCACCTATGCCAATGGCTCCATCAAATAAAAGCTGTGAAAAATATTTAAAACCCACAGGTACTTCAAATACAGGAGTTTCAGCATCAGCAGCCCATTTATCAATCATCGTAGTGCATACAACAGTCTTACCAACACCCTTATTTTTCCATCCCCGCGTGGTAAATAAATAGCTAGCTGCTAATGTCAAAAATATATTAGCCGATATAAGCCCACTGGACACGACAATGCCATAGCGATCATAATCAGGATCATTACCAACTGCTAAATCAAAATCCCCGATTCGATTAATAACCGAAGCCATCACATAAGTGGAAGAACAGTCCATACGAACTTTGCCATCATGGTCATAGGTCATAAAACTAAAGGTCGGATCATAATCATCATGAATGATAGTTAAATCAAGACCATATCGTTCCTTGATAGCATTCCAATAGCTGGCGCCGCTACCACCTAATGTGTCCACCAATACCTTTGGACCGGCCTCTTTAATGGCCTCCATATTAATAACATCGCCTAATTCTTCCACATATAAGCCTTTATAGTCATATGGCACTTGTGCACTAGGTTCGATATTATCTATGCTAATGCGCTTAAAGTCCTCGCTTTCACAATAGGCAGTCAAATACTCGTTGGCACGCATCTCAATCCATTTTGTCACCACCGTATCAGCAGGACCACCGATAATCGTATTATATTTAATGCCCCCATTATCAGGCGGGTTGTGAGACGGTGTAATAATGATACCGTCCGCCTTATCGTCATGCTCTTCATTGTATCGAATAATAGCGCGTGATACAGAAGGTGTTGGAACGAAAGCCATATCACAATCTACCATAGCTGTAACGCCATTACCAGCTAATACCTCAAGCACGGTCACAAGTGCGGGCTGAGATAATGCATGCGTATCTTGGCCTACGAATATAGGACCAGTAGCACCAAATTGTTTACGACCATCACAAATGGCTTGTGTAATAGCCGCCACATGAAGGTCTGTAAATGTACCATCTACGGAGGTACCACGATGGCCAGATGTACCGAATGAAACCAATTGTGTAGGATTTGTCATATCTGGAACATTATCAAAGTACGCATCTACAATGGTCTGTACATCTATAATATCTTGTTCTTGAACAGGTTTTCCTGCTAATGCATGAGCCATGCTAGCCTCCTTATTCTAATCTTTGTGTTCTACATAATGAGCATTATCCTTACATTCTTTGACGAGATTTTCTATCGACGTCGGCACAACAGGTGTAGTGAATCCTTTGCCGATAACCTCTTGTGCATCTGTGATGAGAATGAAAGCCTCATTATCCACTTCTTCTATAACTTCTTTTAATTTATTGACTTGCAGCAAATTAACCGCTACCATTACAATCTGTTTCGGCGTTCTAGTATAAGCACCGATACCATTGATAATCGTCGCACCACGGCCGACCTTACTAATGACCGCATCACAGACCTCATAGGTTCGATAGGTAATGATGAAAGCTACCTTTCGTTGATTAAAACCAATGACGACCTTATTGGTAATAATCGTATATACATACAATGATACGAGTGTAACCGCTACAGCCTCTAAGCCAACCACAAATACAGCAGCTGCTAAGATAGCAGCATTGATGACACTATTAATGGATCCCATTTGAAGTCCATAGTATTTTCGGACAATCAATGCTATCGGATCAAGTCCACCCGTATTACCGCCAACACGATATACCATACCGAGGCCTATCCCCGTTGTAACACCAGCCATCATAGAACTCAATAATGGATCAGAAATGACCATATTGTATTGCAAGAAATCAAAGGCATCTACCATCCAGGACAACATGACGGTACCATACAAGGTATTGACCACCACGCGCTTGCCTAGCCAATGCCAAGCCGCCCAAAATATAGGAATGTTTAAAATCACATTCCATGTACCAACGGAAAGTCCTGTGATGTAATAGAGTATAAGACCAACACCACTAATTCCTGTGCTCACCAATTTGTGCGGTAACACAAACGCATCAAGGCCAGCGCCAAAAATAGCACAGCCAATGGCAACGATTATACATTGGTATACATCATCTTTATATTTAGACCACATATAGGCCTCCCTAAATTGCCATTTCACTATAAATATTCTATAATTAATTAATTGAATATATAGCAGTATCACTATATATTTACATACATATACAGTTTCATCATAAACTACTTAATGTTTATTTTCAATCATTTTTAATCTCATGTACGAATGGTATAGAAATTTGTACAAATCATATGTCGCATCGAGGATTTTATGTCAAAAAGTATCGAACAATTAGGTCATAGTAAAATCAATATTGGCCTTGCTATTACTGGTAAACGCGATGACGGATATCACAATATCGACAGTATATTCCAGTCTATTCGTTTGGCGGACTCCATCTACTTTGCCAAACATCACTCCGTTGTATTCTCCGGTGTAGCACCAGAGTTACCACAATACATTCAAGATCTCATCCCCTATGATGAACGCAATTTAGCATTAAAAGCATTGCGCGAAGTACAAAAGTATACAGGATGTAAGGCAGGCGCCGCTATTCACCTCATGAAACGCGTACCCGCGGCGGCAGGTCTTGGCGGTGGCAGCGCAGATGCAGCAGCGATGCTACTAGGCCTCAATAAGTTTTGGGATTTACGCCTCACCATGGATGAGTTGATGACATTAGGTGCTAAACTCGGCTCCGATGTACCATTCTTATTAAAAGGTGGCACGGCTCGTGGTACAGGTCGCGGAGAAAAACTCGTCTATCATCCATCACCTGAACCTCATTGGCTATTATTGGTAAAACCTGAAATTTCTGTATCCACTGCAGTAGCCTACGGTCGTTATAACGGCCAGTCCAACGCTACATCAGATACAATTACTAATGTATTACACCATTTAGAACAAAATGATATGTATGGGGCTTTCACAAATAGCGCTAATACATTTGAAGAATTATTATTCCCTGATCACGACGAACTGATTACGTGTAAAGAGTTCTTTACGAGCCGTGACTATCCAACCATCATGACCGGCAGTGGCCCTACCATGGTTGTGTTGTTAGAAAAACCGGCTCAAGCATTGTCCTTACAAGAAGAAATCAAAAAAGCTGGTCATAACTGGCTTTCACTAATTACAAAAACCTGCACACAGGAGGAGGTACAATGACAAAACGATTGCAACCTATACGTCTAGATGCCTATAAACCATTAAGCGAAGTAGTGAGTGAAACATTACGCTCAGCCATTCAGGACGGCACCCTTAAACCGGGCGAGCGCCTCATGGAAATTCCTCTCGCCGAAGAACTCGGTGTGAGCAGGACCCCTATCCGCGAAGCTATTCGCAAACTCGAACTTGAGGGATTCGTCGTAATGGTTCCACGTCGCGGTACCTATGTGGCAAATATTTCGTTAAAGGATATTACCCAAGTATTCGAAATCCGTTCCGCCCTTGAAGAATTAGCCGCTGGCCTTGCAGCAGAGCGCATTACAAGCGATGAAATAGAAACGCTAGAACGCATGCTCGTGGAAATCGGCGATCACATGGAAAACAAAGATATGGATAGTGTAGTAGCCGCAGACGTAGCATTTCACGAGGTTCTCTACAAGGCTTCCCGTAATGAACGCTTAGCAGACATCGTCCACAACTTGCGCGAACAAACATACCGATTCCGCAGCTTTTCCATGAACCAACCAGGCCGATTACGCAAAACGTGGGAAGAGCATCGCCTCTTGGTCGAAGCCATCGCATCCCATAACGCGGTACAAGCTCGTAAACTAGCGCGTATCCACATGGAACATTCTGAACAAACCTTATTACAAGGCATGGAGGATGCCAAGTCCTTTAATACAGAGGATATATAATACTAGAACCTCCTAGATGACTGCATACTACACGCATACATAGATATAAATTGTATTTATGTATGCGTGTTTGTTATATTCTATAGAAGAATGTTTCATTTTTTGGTACAATAGATACAAATTTTATAGTGTTATTAAAGAAAGGTGAGTTTTATGGAAGCTCTACTCAATGATGCAGTCTCCACGGTCAATACCTACCTGTGGAACTACTTGATCATCTTTATTCTCATCGGTGCTGGTCTCTTCTTTACGATGACCACTGGTGCCGTCCAAATCCGCATGTTTAAGGAAATGGTTCGCCTTGTCGCCTCTGGCGCTGGTTCTAAAACAGAAAAGAACCATGTATCCTCATTCCAAGCATTCTGCGTTAGTACCGCATCTCGCGTAGGTGTTGGTAACATCGCTGGTATCGCTATCGCCGTTGTACTTGGCGGTCCTGGTGCCGTGTTCTGGATGTGGGTTATCGCCCTTATCGGTGCTGCTACTGGCTTTATTGAAAGTACACTCGCTCAAATTTACAAGGAACCTGTTGCCAAAGGCGGTTTCTACGGTGGTCCTGCCTACTATATCCGCTATGGTCTTAACAACAAATTCCTAGCGGTTTTATTCGCTATTTTAATCAGCATTACCTATGGTTGGATTTACAACTCTGTACAAGCCAACACATTGGCTGCATCCCTTCAAATTTTCAACTTTGATGTAGCCTATACCGGTGTTGTTGTAGCCGTACTTGTCGGTCTTATCATCTTTGGTGGTATCAGCCGCGTTGCCAAAGCATCTGAAATTATCGTTCCAATCATGGCTGTTCTTTACATTGCAACGGCCTTATTCGTAGTCATCTCCAATATCAGCCAATTCCCTCATGTAATCTATACAATCGTTACATCTGCATTTGAACCATCTGCAGCCGGTGGTGGTCTATTAGGTGCTACTGTAATGAACGGTATTAAACGTGGTCTATTCTCCAACGAAGCCGGTGAAGGTTCTGTACCAAACGCAGCTGCAACAGCCGCTGTTAATCACCCTGTAGAACAAGGCCTTGTTCAAGCATTCGGTGTATTCCTTGATACATTTATTATCTGTACAGCATCCGCGTTTATCGTTCTCATGGTTGGCGACTATAGCACAACAGGTCTTACTGGTGTAGCACTTGTGCAACATAACCTAGCTCAAGAGCTCGGTTCCTGGGCACCTACTGCTGTTGCTGTATTCATCGTAATGTTCTCCTTTAGTTCCCTTATCGGTAACTACTATTATGGTGAAATCAACATCAGCCACTTAACAGACAAAAAATATTGTCTCCATTTATTCCGTATTGGCGTAGTCCTAATGACATTCATCGGCTCTATCGCATCCCTTGATCTTGTATGGAACTTAGCCGACTTATTCATGGCGTTCTTAGTGTTAACAAACATTAGCTCCATCGTTCGCATGGGACGTACCGCAGGTCTTGCGCTTGATGATTACATCAAACAACGTAAAGCCGGTATCGATACGCCTGTATTTAACCGTTCCGTTCTTAATCATACATTCGGTATTGTATGGTGGGGCGAAGGCCAAACTACAGATTCCTCTGTACCTGCTACACCTGTAGAAGATACAATCGAAAAATAATATATACCGATTCTTAGGGTCTTTATTCTTTGGAATAAGGACCCTATTTTTTGTGAAAGCACTAACTATTTACAATCATATCCAACTATAGAATATAGTTAACATTGTATGTAGGGTATTCATTCGTCCATGTCGAATACAATAAATAGCAAGATATTTAAACGATCCATTGATTCTGAATTATCAGGAGGACTTTTATATGCAAAACTATAATCCCTATGAAAACATGTTAAACACACTTGATGTAGCGGCCGAAAAGCTTGGCTACACAAGAAATGATTATGAAGTACTACGCCATCCAGAACGGGAACTAAAGGTGTCCGTTCCACTCCAATTAGACAATGGCGAAGTCCGCGTATATGAAGGCTATCGTTGCCAACACTCCACATTGCGTGGCAGTGCCAAGGGCGGTCTTCGTTTTCACCCAGATTCTGATGAAAACGAAGTTCGTGCATTAGCGGCTTGGATGACTATAAAAAATGCTATCGCTAATATCCCTTATGGTGGTGGTAAAGGGGGCATCAAGGTTGATCCTAAAACATTGAACCCTCGCGAATTAGAACGGTTAACGCGTAACTTTGTACGTCGCATTGCACCTATCATCGGCGTTAATACCGACGTTCCTGCTCCAGATGTAAATACAAATGCACAAATCATGAGCTGGATTGTTGACGAATACAGCACATTAAAAGGCGAATGGAGCCCAGGTATCGTTACAGGTAAACCTATCGAAGTAGGCGGCTCCCTAGGCCGTAATGAAGCTACCGGCCGCGGTTGCCTTATCGCATTGCAATGCTATTTAGCTAAAAAAGGCTTAGATATTAAAAACATGACTGTCGCCGTTCAAGGCTTTGGTAATGTAGGGTCCGTTGGTGCTCGCCTCATTGCAGAAGCGGGTGCTAAGGTTGTAGCTATCGGCGACGTAGCTGTTAATCTATACAATCCAAATGGCCTCGATGTTGAAAAAGCTTATGAATATGCTAATTCTCATGGTCGTTCCTTGGTTGGTTACACCGAGCCAGGCATGACTACCATTACCGGTCAAGAATTGTTAGCCCAAGATGTGGACATCCTCTATCTAGCAGCCCTTGAAAATCAACTTAACAAGGACAACATGGAAAATGTACGTGCTAAGATTATCTTAGAAGGTGCTAATGGTCCAACTACAAATGATGCGGATACATACTTCTTTGAAAAAGGCATCGATATTATTCCTGACGTACTTGCTAATGGTGGCGGTGTAGTTGTATCCTACTATGAATGGGTACAAAACAAAGCTGGCTTCTACTGGTCCCTCGAAGAGGTAAATGAACGCCTCACTAGAAATATGCAAAACAGCTTTGAAGCAGTATGGCAAATGCAACAAAAATACAATGTAGCCCCTCGCCTAGCTGCATACATGGTAGCCCTCGAACGACTTGTCATCGAAACAACACTTCGTGGCTACAATTGCTAAGGTTATTCTCCAACAATTTCATATAGTAAAAGGACTGACTTTCCATTGTGAAAGTCAGTCCTTTTATGTTATATGTTATGTAGTTATTTAATGGCGTTCATCAAAGCGGCTACTGTACGGCGAGATGCGAGAGCTTTCACCAATGTAGCACCTACGATGCCGGGGATTGTTTGACCAATCAATAAATTGATCACCAATGCCCAGTACGGAACACCTACGAGTGGGCTAAGCCACAATGGTACGCATAATGCAGGTACTAAGATGATTGGCAGCATCGCCCACCACGCGCTAAGTCCAGCACGGCGCATCAATACGATGATACCAGTCGTCAAAATACCAACACCAAAGCCCCCTACCATATCAAGGATGCCAAGGCCCCCGAACAAGAAATTAGAAATGAGGTTACCTATGCCCATAGGAACGATTAAGAACGGAAAGGCATAAGCAAGTGCATATAAAGATGTCGCTATACGAATTTGGTACGCACCGAAGGAAATTCCTTGGGTTAGATAAATAAGAACAATATACAATGCTACTACCATAGCAGAAATCGTTAATTTTCGTGTAGAAATCATGCACTCACCTCCTTTTCAATAAAAAAGAGCATGGCAAAACTACCATGCTCGAATGTGCTTATGTTTTCCGTAGTTTTGTTTAGAGACAGGATGGTTTCAAACTGTCTTATGTAGTTGTTCGCCGTTTGGCGGTACAATTATATTAGCATACTTTATGAATTACGGCAATGTACTCTTTGCCTGATAGAATTGATTGCTTTCGCACCCGCTCCAGCTAGCTTAACGGTCTTCGGCCGAGGGCCTTGACCTACTAAAGTCGCTCTGCGAAAGCAATCAATTCTACTGCATAACGGTTTATGCTCAATTGCATTCTTTACGTTATGCTAACATTGGTCCGTCAAACGGCGAACGACTAATTTGACGAGTTTTCGGATGAGGGCCTCGACCTACTAAAGCGCTCTGTAGAAGTAGTCAATTCTTTAGCATAACGGTATATGCTCAATTGCATTCTTTACATTATGCTAACATCCGCCCACCAAATGGCGAACATCTAATTTGACGAGTTTTCGGATGAGCACCTTGACCTACTAAAGTCGCTCTGTAGAAGTAGTCAATTCTACTGCATAACGGTTTATGCTCAATTGCATTCTTTACGTTATGCTAACATTGGTCCGTCAAACGGCGAACATCTATTTTGACGAGTCTTCGGGAGAAGGCCTCGACCTACTAAAGCGCTCTGCGAAAGCAATCAATTCTACGGCATAA
>NZ_KE150483.1:1703054-1734950 GCF_000411535.1 Veillonella sp. HPA0037 | reverse complement strand
CAAACGGCGAACATCTATTTTGACGAGTCTTCGGGAGAAGGCCTCGACCTACTAAAGCGCTCTGCGAAAGCAATCAATTCTACGGCATAATGGTATATGCTCAATTGCATTCTTTACGTTATGCTAACATATGCTCGCCAAACGACGCTCAACTAATATGCCGGGTCTTCTACACCATTTGCGCGGAAGGCTTCTTGGCGGTCGATGCAGGTGCCACAATGACCGCATGGGTGGTCACCGCCTTCGTAGCAGGACCAGGTAAGTTGGTATGGCACGCCTAGACGAAGGCCTTCGCGGACTACGTCGGCTTTGTTACAATTGATGAATGGTGCTTCAAGGGAGCATTCTTGGCCGGAGCCTTCAAAGATGGCATTACCCATAGATGTGTAGAATGTTTCTGTGCAGTCTGGGTATGCATTGCCAGCTGCATCATCGGCATGGGCGCCATAATAGATATAGCCACAATCGAGGGATAAGGCTAAGGATGCCGCAGCGGATAGGAACAGTCCATTTCTAAATGGTACATAGGTGCTAACGGGTCCTTCCCCATGTTCATCTTGTTGTTCCTTGTAGGAACCAGTAGGGATGTCCTCTGTGGACTGCTTCAATAGGGATGAATTACTGAATGCAAACAGTTTTGTTACATCCATCGTTTTGCCTTCTATGCCGTAGTATGCTAATACGTTGGCTGCAGCCTCTAATTCCTTGCTATGTTTTTGGCCGTATTGTATGGATAAGGGCACCACATTCTCTTTGCCAAATCGCTCAATAGCGAGCGCCAAACATGTTGTGCTATCTACGCCGCCACTAAATAATACAACGGCTTTTTGCTTTTGTGCCATCGTTCCTCCTTATGAAAGCCTCATCCGTAGATGAGGCTTTATACATTAATATCGATATATGAAGCCAAGCTTTCACCATATCACATATTATAATTCAATATCGAGTTCCACTGGACAGTGATCACTACCAAAGATTTGTTGATGGATTTTGGCCTCTTTAATTTTGTCGTCCAAGCGTTTAGATGTAATAAAGTAGTCAATTCTCCATCCCACATTTCTATCGCGAGCCTTGCCCATGTAGGACCACCAGCTATATTCATCAACCGCATCAGGATACAAATAACGGAATGTATCGGTAAAACCAGATTCCAACAATTCTGTCATCTTAGCTCGTTCTTCATCGGAGAAGCCAGCGTTCTTACGATTTGTTTTAGGATTTTTCAAATCGATTTCATTGTGAGCCACATTGAGGTCGCCACAGAGAATAACCGGTTTCTTCTTATCCAATTCTAATAGGTATGCACGGAACGCATCTTCCCAAGTCATACGATAATCTAAACGCGCCAATTCACGTTGACTATTCGGCGTATAGCAGCAAACGAGATAAAAATTATCATACTCAGCAGTAATGACACGGCCTTCTTGGTCATGTTCTTCAATGCCGATACCATTTGTCACCGCAATCGGTTTAATACGTGTAAATACAGCGGTTCCACTATAGCCTTTTTTCACTGCGCTATTCCAAAATTGTTCATAACCTGGTAATTCTAATTCAATTTGATGGGGTTGTAATTTTGTTTCTTGCAAGCAGAAAATATCTGCATCTAATTCGTTAAAGGAATCGATAAAACCTTTTGTTACGGCTGCACGCAATCCATTTACATTCCAAGATATTAATTTCATTGATACTCCTTATAAGGCATTTATATACAATATTATTTGTGAAAGTTAGCTTTCACGAGCATGTTTATGTTTTCGATCATGCTTAGCTTGAGCGCGTGCTTGTCGCGATGCTTCATTGGCTTTCATTTCGTTTTCCTTACGATATCTAAAGTAATTCGCCACAACGGATAACAAAAAGATAATCATAACCGTTACATTGAATAGACCAGGGCCATAGGTATACAAATGATAGCACAAATAAGCAAATGCAACGACCGATAAAATATGATTTAACATTCTCATAATGTTTCAACCCCCGTTTGAATTGGGAATTCATCATAGGTTACCCAATCACTAGAACTACCTACATACAAGGCAGAGTTAAGTCCCGCTTCACTCATAACAAGTAGAGCATTACATGCGGTAACACCAGATCCACAATAGGTAACAACAGGCTTTTGTTGATAGATTTCATTGTAGAACTCATTTTCTAAGTCCTTAATAGACCGAGGCCCTTCCGAAGTATAGCCACTTTCATAAAAATGGTTAACAGCCCTCGGAATATGTCCTGTCATGCCATCCATAACATCGACCACCGAACCATCATAACGTTCTGGTGCGCGGGCATCGACGATAACATGAGAACCGGACTTACTCGCCTCCAATACCTCATTACGACTCATGGTCATTTCGCTTTGTAGAGTATAATTGAACGTCGTCGGCTCTGTAGGCAAAGGGGTAGGATCCTTAGTCAACAAATGACCTTCTTTCACCCATCTTTCAATACCGCCAGATAGAACGCGTACATCTTTAAGGTCCATGTAGCGCAAGGTCCACCAAAGGCGACCAGCCAAGAAAATCCAAGAATCATAGACAACGACCTTAGAATTTTCATTAATACCAAATGTCTCGAAGGTTTTCGCCAATTGCTCCATATCCGGTAATGGATGACGTCCCCCATGTTCACCGATAGGGCCGGTCAAATCCTTATCTATATCGACGGGAAAAGCGCCTTTAATATGACCTCGTTTATAATCTTGAAACCCTCTTGCATCGAGGATGATAACCTCATCCATGATAGGTAATAATTCGTTAGGAGTAATGAAATTAGACATAATGACTCCTTTCATGTGATTATATCGAAAAATACAAATCTGTTAATACCATTATATACGAGGGGGCTAAGATATACAAATGAATCTCAATTATAAACGTGTATATAATGCATCAACTGCCTCTATATCTGCAGGCAACCAATCTACAGAGTACAAAGTCTCCTTAGTCAACCATTTAGCTGCTTCGTGTTCTAACAATGTTACATGTGAGTCTTCTGTTAACGTGCACAAATAGCAATGCATAGTAAGATCAAATTTTTCATAACCATTATAGTTAATAGTAATTAGTCTTTCACCTACATTAATATTGGCTTGTAATTCTTCTTTAATTTCACGAATCAAAGCTTCATCATGCGCTTCTCCAGGTTCAATCTTACCGCCAGGAAATTCCCAACCATCTTTTAGATCACCATATCCTCGTTGAGTCGCTAATATAGCGTTGCCCTTTTGAATTATGGCAGCAACAACTTCTATATGTTTTCTAATCATTATATATACAACAAAACCTACTAATCTTTCTCTTTTATTTTATACCTTATACTTTACAACTAAAAAAATAAAAATATCTAATCATCCACTTATACAATTATACAATTTACGGATTTAATTTGAAAAAACTACCGGTTTTTTCAAAAATTATGGTATACTATATATAAGAAAGGAGCGTTAAAATGCAAGGTGGAATAAGAGAAGGGGCAGGCAGAAAGACAAAGCAAAACAAGAAGTTAACAAAAAATATTTGCCTTACCCCTGAAGAGATAGAAACTATAAACGCACTAACATTAACGGGATGTAAAAATTTCAGTCAAAAATGTAATCTATTAATTAACAAAGGTCTTTCCGTGATAAGTAAAGAAACTGACTTAACTTCGTCTAATGTTTCATATAAAAAAAACTTAAAATTTATTGATCTATTTGCTGGAATCGGTGGGATTCGTAAGGGTTTTGAAGATAAAAATACAGAATGCGTATTCAGCTCAGAATGGGATAAATATGCAGCACAAACATATGAAGCGAACTATGGTGAAAAACCATTTGGAGATATTACTAAGATTCATGAAAAAGAGATTCCTGACCATGATATATTATTAGCGGGTTTTCCATGTCAACCATTTAGTAATATTGGCAAAAGAGAAGGTTTTTTACACACCACACAAGGAACACTCTTTTTTGATGTACTTCGAATTTTAAAGGAGAAACGGCCTCAAGCCTTTTTATTAGAAAATGTAAAAGGTCTTGTCACACATGATAATGGAAATACGTTTAAAGTTATTCAAAATGCACTCCAAGAGGAACTCGGCTATAATATTTATTTTAAAATTTTAGATGCACAAGATTTTGGATTACCACAACGTCGTGAACGAATTATAATCGTTGGATTTAGACCTGATTTAAAAGTAACAAATTTTAAATTTCCCAAAGGTTCGAAAAAAAGAATTCCAATTAAGAATATCTTGGAAGATAATCCTATCGGCTATTCTATATCAGAACATCTACAAAAATCTTATCTATTTAAAAAAGATGATGGTAAACCACAAGTAATAACAAAAGATAGCACAATTCAAGTAAATACATTGGTTGCAAGCTATCATAAAATCCAGCGACTTACTGGAACTTTTATCAAAGACGGGGAAACTGGATTACGTTTATATAGCCAGCTAGAAGCAAAACGACTAATGGGATTTCCCGATGACTTTATAGTCCCTGTTTCTAGGACTCAAATGTATCGGCAATTTGGTAATTCCGTTGCAGTACCTGTAATAAAAGCTGTTGCTAAGGAAGTAAAAAAATATTTAAAATATACTAAAAAGTAGAGTATATGTCATACATTCTATTTTTTATAACCTGTAAACCCCTTTATTTGAATTTTCTTTCCCCTCTTTTTACTTGGATAAGTCCATTTAAAAGGAGTTCCAAATTGACCACTATCTTTATAGTTTTTTACATATAGAGAGACGTAAGAATCTCTATCAAAGACATCAAAATTATTAATTAAAAGAATCAAGTCCGCAATTTGTATTTTGTGATTTACAAGTGGACTGTTAACACCAAACAGAAATAACTCTGTTAATTTCTCATTAAATTTAGGCAATTCAGAATGAAGTACTGCATGAAGATGTGGTTTTTCTTCTTTTAATTTTTTCTCACTACCAAATAATTGAAATGCTTTTAATGCATCAGCCAGAGTAGATATAGGATCAATTTCTAATGCGGTAATAACATCATTTATATCTCCCTCGTGTATTGTAACAGTCTTAGAATCAGTATGTTTTATACTAACATTTCGTTCTATTAAATCATTTTCAGTCTGAATAACAAAAGATACATCTGTTTTCGGGTAACCTCCATTAGATAACTTTGGAATATCTCTAGTTGCTTTGACAGAAATGATACGCTCATGTCTTTGTTCTAAACCTACAGCAGTTAATAATTCACAAAACTCATTAAAAGATGCAGATTTTGTAGTCTTAAAATTATTTTCATAATCATTCCAAAGTAAACTATTATTTGTATCAACCAATAATTCTTCTACATATTTTTCTGCATCTTTGCCTAATATATTTGAACATATTCCTTGATCCAAATTACTTGTAGCAAAAGAAATGACTTCATTTCTAAACTCTGACACAGTATATATTTCGTCAATAAAAGATATAAATCCGTCACTGTTTATTTTTTCACGATAGTTATTTTTATACCTAATTTCTTTATCATTAACAGAATTAGGTATTACAACCAGGATTTTTGCTATATTAGGATCATGAAGTTTAATATTTTGGGCAAAATACTCTACTCCATACAAGCGATCAGATCTTATAGAACTTGTTGATTTCACTAACCATATTTCATCATTTTGATTATGAAAAGTAATCTTAAAATCCATCTTATACTGTTTTTCACAACTAGGTGCACCAATTTGATATCCACGTTCAACACTAATATTAAATTGTGGAACACTCTCAAGAGTATTTAACACCGCATCCAATGTCATATTACTAGCATACCCTGATCTAAACTTTTCTGAATTATCAATACTAAATGCCATTATATCATCTCCTTTATACAAATTTATTATAACAACTCAGTTGCATAAAATAAATATATAAAGATAAGTCTACTCTTACTAAAACTTATGCCCCCCTAAACATAAACCAAGTATAATAATTTATATTTATTTAATAATTATCAGTTATATGTATCTTTTTTGCCCCTTTAATCTATGCTATAATAATACTGATATCAACTGTATAGAATATAAAGTATAGATATTTTTTCACAAACACGTTTTATAAGGAGTATTGGCAATTGAAAAAGGGTTATATTAAATTAATCTTAGCCGTAATTCTAGGAATTGCTGTTATTGGTGGTGGGATTTATTTCGCTTATCATTTCCTATCCAATAAAGCAACTACAATATTATATCGCTCTACTATTGAGGACAAGATCAATGCCTTACGACCTTATATCGAGGCAGCTGATACATTTAATTTAAATAGTGTTGCCTATACCTATCAAATACAACCAACCCTTGAAGAATTGCGCAATCATACACATAATACATCTGTAACATTACCTGACTATAAGAAATTAAAAGCTCAGCTGGAAGCAGCTAAAGAAGAAAGTTCCACACCATATGAGGATGTAAATAAAGCGACGGATGAATTACTTACCATCTTATCGCAATTAATTCCTGTGGCTGACCAACTTCAAAACTACTATACAGATCGAACTTTTGAAAAAGATAATTTTGTAGGTAGTGATAACTTAGCTAGCCAATATGTACCATTAGCGGATCAATTCAATGCGGCCTATAATGCATACGATTTAGCACTTGAAAATCGTAATAACGAATTATATACAGAACGCATGAAAGAATTCGCTGATGAAAACAGAGTCAATGCAGTTAATTTTATTGAATTAAATATACTATTATCTCAAACCATAGATATTATCGATCCTGATGGTAATACAGATACACAAAAGATCGAAACCAATCTACAAGAAATTACAAAACGCTTGAATGACTTGCAACCTGGTACAAAACCAGAAACGCAAGCTGCGGTTAAACAATATCAAGATGCTGTAAAAGAATTTATTGCAGAAGCAAGAAATTACATCATTATCAACTCCTCCTATGGCGAAGCATATACGCAATTATATGTAAAATATAATCGCATGATTGGCCGTGCTAACGAGGTGGATATGAATGACCTCGATGCAGTAGACAGCAAAAAATAATAATTGAACAACACAAAGGACCAGCCTTATAGCTGGTCCTTTTATTGTGTCTAAATCAATACTACTTATTCTTTTTTCAAATCTTTCGTGATTACATAGTATTCACTAGGTGATGTGTGAATACCCTTTAGATAGCTTTTACCAATCATATTAATCTTAGGATATCCAAGGAATATGGTAGCATTTTCATCGAGCAAAATTTGTTGGGCATTGATGATAGCATTGCGTGCGATTGTAGCATCTAGCGTAGAGCCTGCAAGTGCCGTAAGTTCATCAAAACGGGAGTTATTAAATCCAGAACCATTATTCGGATTATCTCCATCGATATTACTACCCCAATATTGTTTTAAAAACCACACAGGGTCACCCGTATTAGCAGTAACGACACTAGAAACCAATAAATCATAATCACCGGTTTTAGCTAATTCATCAAGCATCGTATAATCGACAATTTTAATCTGTACGTCAATACCAATTTTCTTATAATCCGCCTGCATTGCTTCCGCATAAAGCGTCAATTCAGGTCTTGATGTATAAGTATATAAAACTAGCGAGAGATTTTGACCATTTTTATCTACAAGGCCATCCCCATTGGTATCTGTCCAACCAGACTTAGCTAATAAAGTTTTAGCCTTATTAGGATCATATGGATTGGTATCCTTTAATTGTTTAAATCCATAATCAAGGCTAGGCGGCAATGGTGCCTTACCGGCTATGAATGTATCTTTCAAAAGGTTTTTAGCATAGCTATCACGATCTATGCCAGCAATAAGAGCAGCCCTCAAATTAGAATCCTTCAATTCACCTTTTTGACTCATACGTGCCATCACATCGCGCAATGATGACGCCTCTGTAACAGTATAGTTTTTATTATCCGCAAACAAACTGTACTCACCAGGTCCAATGTTTATTGCCATATCGATATCACCAGATTGCAATGCCATCGCCCTCGTATTAGCATCATTGATAGCGGGTACTTCTACACGTTTAAACGGCACATCACCATCCCAATAGTTTTCATTAGCGGCTAGTTCAGCACGTTCCTTGGTAAAGGATATTACCACATAGGGCCCAGTTCCAATAGGACCATCGGCACTAAAGTTTCGGCCCTCTCGTTCAGATTGCACATCTACAATGACAAATAATGGATCGCCCAGAGAACCTGGTAAATTAGGGTACGCCTTATCCGTCTGAATCGTTAAGGTTTGACCATCCGCTGTAATAGAATCATAGGTAAAAAACGTCTTGGCACGATTACTTTTAGCAAAGGTCCGCTCAAATGACTCTTTTACGGCTTGAGCCGTCACCTTTCGACCATTGGAAAACTTAGCTTTGTCATTAATGGTGAAAGTCCATGTTTTTCCATCCTCTGATACAGACCATTTAGAAGCAAGCCAAGGCTTTGCTTTCATTGTATCATCAAATTTAACCAGCGTTTCACCAATACCATAACGTACTACAACCCAGCTAAAATAGTTCTCTGTAGGTTCTAATGTACTAGCAAATCCAATGGCACCTACTCGTAAAATATCTTTATCAGCACTAGAGTTCATCCCACAACCAGTAAGACCAACTACGGTAAGGCCTAATAAAGCACATGTAGCCAGCACTCGTCTTATGTTTTTCATTTAATCTCCTATTACCAATCTGTATACTCGACTTGATATCTATCAAAATATGTTCATATGAATACCTTTCAATATACCTATATGGGTATATTGCTTTCTTTATCATATCCTATTTATCGACAGTTCTCAATCATCTAATATATATTTAGCAAATAGAAAAGATAAAAGCCTTCGCATACGCGAAGGCTTTCACCAATAAGATTATATATTTGTATCATTAGTAACGGTATCCATCGATAATGGATTGTGTGGTTTACCAATTTCAAAAATAGAACTCAATAACACCTTTGTATATGGATGTTTAGCATCTGCTAGATGGAACGCATCTAGTTCTTCAACGATAGCCCCTTTATACATGACTACAACCTTATGGCACATAGTACGAATGAAAGCAATATCATGAGCGATGAACAAATATGTTAAATTCCGTTTCTTTTGCAATCTAGCGAGTAGATAGGCAATAGAGTCTTGCACAGATACATCAAGGGCACTCGTTGCCTCATCGAATACGAGGATTTCAGGTTCCAAAACGATAGCTCGTGCGATAGCTACACGTTGACGTTGACCACCAGACATCTCATGAGGGAATCGATGCATGAACTCGCGCGGTAAATCTACCATTTCAAGATAATCACCAGCGATTTGTTCTTCTTTTCCCTTTTCAAGAAGCCCAAAATTATATAGTGGTTCAAGGATAATATCCTTAACCTTCATGCGTGGGTTAAATGCAGCAGATGGATCTTGGAATACCATTTGAATTTTCTTTCGGTATTCTTTCGTTTGCTCAGAGTTCATATGTTGAAGCTCTACACCATCTACATAAATCTCGCCTTCTGTAATAGGTAACATCTTCATGATCATACGAACTAGAGTTGTTTTACCAGAACCAGATTCACCTACAATACCAAGAGATTCCCCTTTTTCAAGGGTAATGTTGATATCTTTACATGCTTCTAGCTCTCCGCCAGTCGGAAGAGGGAATCGTTTGCATACATTTTTAATTTCTACTGCGTAGTTAGTCAATGTAACGACCTCCTTCCAATGTTGGTACCGCATCTTTTAGTTGTTTTGTGTATTCATTAGATGGGTTTTCTAAGATTTCTTGTGGCGTACCTGCATCTACAACACAGCCCTTTTTCATAACGATGATGTAATCGGACATATACGCCGCCACACCAAGGTTATGGGTTACCATAACGATAGCGGAATTATGCACTTTAGATAATTCCATCATTTGCATAACAACTTGAGATTGTGTTGTCACGTCTAGAGCAGATGTTGGTTCATCACCGATGAGTAATGCTGGATCTAATGCTAATGCCATGGCAATGCCAACACGTTGGCGTTGACCGCCAGACAGCTCATGTGGATAGCGGCGAAGGATATCTGCGCAATTAGGTAACGCAACAGACTCTAATAATTCAATAGCACGACGATCACATTCGTCATTGGAGATTTCAATGTGAGCTTTGAATAGTTCTCTAAATTGTTTACCAATACGTACAATCGGATCGAGTGCACTACCGCTATCTTGGAAAATCATGGCCATATCTTTGCCACGTATGGATCTCCATTCTGACTTAGATAGGGTGCGAAGGTCTTGACCATTAAAGATCATTGTACCATCTGTGACCTCACCACCTACAGGCAATAAACCCATGAGGGCCCGGATCACGGTAGTTTTACCGGATCCAGATTCCCCTACAATGGTTAATACCTTACCGCGTTCCAAGGTAAAATTTACATCCATAACAGCAGGCACACCTTGGTACGCTATGTTAAGGTTTTCTACAGTTAGTATGTTTTCTGCCATTATAGCTCCTCACTATTTTGTAATTTTGTTAGTAATCCAGTAGTAGTCACTTGGGTACATGACAGCACCTTTCAAGTAAGAACCAGTAATGATATTAGTTTTAGGGTAACCTAAGAACAATGCAGCACCATCATTCATCAATAATTGTTGAATTTGGATTGCATAGTCACGACGTTTTGCAGGATCGAATTCAGTTTGAGCAGCATCTAACAATTGGTCAACTTGTGGGTTGGAGTAACCAGAACCGTTTTGAGGGTTGGAACCATTGTTATTAGTGTGCCAGTAGTTAGCTAAGAACCAGATTGGATCGCCTGTATTAGCAGTTACGATGTTGGAGATAAGCATATCATAGTCGCCCTCTTGACCCATTTTATCAATCAAGTTATAGTCAACTGTTTTGATTTTCATATCGATACCAACTTTTTTTAGGTCTGCTTGAACAGCTTCGGCATAAAGTGGTAATTCTGCACGAGAGTTATATACAACGAAGTTGAATGTCAATGGTTTGCCATCTTTATCAAGGATACCATCGCCATCAGTATCTTTCCAACCATCTTCTGCTAATAATTGTTTAGAACGTTCAGGATTATAGGCATTAGGATCTTTCAAATCTTTGAAACCATAGTCCATGGATGGTGGAATTGGAGCAGAACCAGGGATGAATGTGCCTTTTAACAATACATCAGCATAGTTTTTGCGGTCTGTTGCAGAGATAACTGCAGCACGTACTTTGTCATCACCAAGAACACCTTTTTGGTTAATACGAGCCAATACTACGCGAAGGGATGCAATTTCATCAACCTTGAACTTATCGTTATTTTGGAATAAGCCTATTTCCCCAGGACCGATGTTAACAGCCATATCAACATCACCAGATTGCAAGCTCATAGCACGCGTATTAGGATCGTCGATAGAAGGAATTTCAACAGTCTTGAATGGTACTGCACCATCCCAATAGTTTTCGTTGGCAACCATTTCAGCACGTTCTTTTGTGAAAGATTTTACTACATATGGGCCTGTACCGATAGGACCTTCTTTAGCAAAGTTACGACCATCTTTTTCAGATTGTACGTCAACAATTAGGAATACCGGATCCGCCAAAAGACCTGGCATATTAGGATATTCTTTATCTGTTTTGATAATTAATTGTTGGCCATTTGCTTCAATGGATTCATATTTAAAGAATGTTTTAGCATAGTTAGACTTTTCAAAAGAACGCTCAATAGAAGCTTTTACCGCTGCGGCATCAACTTTTTTACCATTAGAGAACTTCACTTTATCATTGATTGTGAAAGTCCATGTTTTATGGTCTGGAGATACTTCCCATTTGGATGCGATCCAAGGTTGAGATTTCATTTGCGCGTCGAATTTAGTCAATGTTTCGCCTACACCATAACGCATTACAACCCATGAAAAGAAGTTTTCTGTAGGATCTAATGAGGATGCGAAGTTAGTTACACCAACCTTTAACACATCCTTGTTATCAGCACCATTATTGGAGCCACAGCCAGCGATGAAGGAACCCATCATTACAATGCTAAGACCTGCTAAAAGAGCCTTTTTCCAAGATTTTTTCATTTAAAATCTCCTTATTAACACAATATACAAAGCTTATATATCATTATTATGCCGCAAAGGCCTAATAAAGATTCCAAAAACTAAGATTAACCTTGATTCTTAGGATCCACTACATCGCGTAGAGAATCAGACCAAAGATTGAATATGGATACTACGATTAAAATCGACAAACCAGGGAACGCCATGAGCCATGGGCTCGTTTGCAAGTATTGACGACCTTCATTAAGCATAAGACCCCATTCAGGTGTTGGTGGTTGCGCACCAAAACCAAGGAATGATAAACCGGCAACTTCAATCATAATAGCCCCAATATCAAGAGCCCCTGTGGTTACAACGAGTGGCAAAATATTAGGAATAATATGACGACGTAAAATCGTCCATGTAGAGGCCCCCATCATAACAGCAGCCGTTACATATTCTTCACCGCGTACTTTCAACGTCATAGAACGAACAAGTCGCGCATATTTAGCCCACCCTACAACCGATAATGCTAAGATGGTATTTACAATACTACCACCTAAGATACCGGCGATGGCAATGGCGAGCACTACCCCTGGGAAAGATAACATGATATCTGCCAAGCGCATAAGAACCATTTCAACCTTGCCACCAAAGTAACCTGCTACGGCACCGATGACTGTACCAATGCTCACCATAATCACTACGATGGATACACCCATGAACAAAGATAATTGAGTACCATAAATGATACGAGACAATACGTCACGGCCCAATTTGTCGGTACCAAACCAATGTTGAGTACTAGGTGCTTGTAATGCCTTGGACATATCCGATGAGAAAGCATCGCCCGGAGCAAGCCATGGTGCAAAGATAGCAATGAATACGATAACGAGCATCAATGCAGTGTAGAAAGAGAACAATTTATGTTTCTGAATAAATTCTTTCATTATGCTCTCTCCCTTTTCAATCTAGGGTCCAATAGAACATAGGATGCATCAACTAAAGCATTGATACACATGTATGCAATAGCAACCCATAACACAAAACCTTCAATCAATGGATAGTCACGCATAGTGATGGCGTAAATGGCCATATTCCCGAGGCCAGGCCAAGAGAATACCATTTCAACTACAGCTACACCACCTAATAACCAACCAATAAGAACACCTAAAATAGTGATCAATGGCAATACGGCATTAGGCAAAATGTGACCGAATAAAATCTTCATTTCGCTCACGCCACGAGCACGGGCACCGATAACGTAATCCTTTTGCATCTCTTCAAGGATAACGAGTCGAACTTGGCGCATGTATTTAGAGCCTACAACAACCGCTAATGTAACGGCTGGCAAAATAACACCTGTCGCTGTTACACGAGATGAAGCGATTGGAACTAAACCGAGCTTTAAGCCAAAAATGTAAATTAATACAAGGCCTAACCAGAATGACGGCATAGATACGCCTATAAAGGAAAGGCTTCTCAGTACATAGTCTATCCATTTATTCCGATTATACGCACTCAGTATACCTGCCGGTAATGCATAGAGAATCGTAAATACCAATGCGGTTCCTGACAATGCAAGCGTACCAGGTAATGCTTCTAACATGCGATCTACTACCGGTTTTTTAGCAGAGTAACTCACTCCTAAGTCACCTTGTGCTGCATTGACTACCCAGTTTGCATACTGTACGATAAACGGCTTATCCAAGCCTAATTGTGCTCGAGTTTCATCAATCATTTCTTGAGACACGATGGTATCCGCCGTTTCCAGTAGCATCGTAACTGGGTCCCCTGGAGCTAAATAGGTGAGACAAAATGTCAAAAATGTGATGCCAAACAAGGTAACAATAAATTGTCCTAATTGCTTGGCAAAGCGTTTGCCCATAGGCACCTCCTATACCCTTTTTAAATAAAACTACATAATAGTGAATAAACATAGATACACATAATGAGTAAACATATAATATGATTCCGTGTAATAAAATTTATGAAATAACCATAAAAAAAGATTAGCCTACCTGACTAACCTAAATTAAAACACCGTGTTCTAGCACAATGTTCCTCAAGATTGAGCAGGCTTTCTGACTTTTGACTCATCACAATATTTCTGCCTTCCCAGTTTCCCAGTGACCCTAATACGAAATATCGCTCCTCATTACAGCTATTTTCATAGTATAGGATTTACACCCATTTTCCTCTTTTTACGCTCGGTAAAACCGACACTCAGTTTATTCACTTTTATTAATTATAAATATACTATATTTATAATTCTCCAACAATACATATACCCCTTAGTGTATATTCGTCAATCAATCATAATTATTCATAAAAACAATATTCATTATTATTTACATGCATTACTTCGTATATTGTGCCCCCATTTCTTGAAATAATTGCTTTATTTACTTTTCTTTTCTGTATATAACGTATATATTTACATTTGTATTTTGATTTAATTTACATATAAAACATTTTGCTATGCATATAACCAAAAGAGGCTATCACCGAAGTGACAGCCTCTATAAGACGAGAGAGTATTCAATTAATCGATACTTTGTTGGAATCGTTGTGCACGATACGCTACCCAACCTTTGCGTATCATATAAATGCAAATGCCAATAGTTACTGCAACAGCACTACCGAGCATGGCATCAACACCGCACGCATATACTGCGTATAAACAGTATAAAACACCTGCAACAGCAACGAAATAGAAACGATCAATACGACGTTTTTCCAATCCAGACATGTGCATCATAGTTGGTACTGCAATAATGCAGAGAATATAAGGCACTACATTAGTTACAACCGCAAGGTTTACCAATGTCGCGAATTGATCGCGTAAAGAATCATTTGCTGTGAACAATGTAAGAATTGTTTCAATCGCTAATAAGATAAATACGCCACGCACAGGTGCATCCTTGCTGTTTACACGAGCAAACACCTTAGGGAAATAACCTGCCTCTGCTGCATTCTTGAATACGCGAGACAATGTAAATTGCCAGCAAAGTAAAGCACCACAGCAAGAGATAATCATGAGCGCCATGATAACATTTGCAATTGTGTCATTAAACATGTATGCAAATGTGAGACCAAATGGTGCATTGGAATTAAGTAATTCTGTGTTAGGCACGATACCGGCCATAACATTCGTGGACAAGATGTAAATCACCGCCACTGCTAATGTACCTGCAAATGTTGCAATTGGCACGTTTTTCTTTGGATTTTCTACAGCATCTGCATTTGCTGCTGCAGATTCAAACCCTAGGAATCCCCACAATGTTAAAGCAATAGATTCTTTAATTGCTTCAAAAAACGGCAAGTCGTTTGGATTCCATGCCGCCAAATACGTATCTGGGCTAAACCAGAACCAACCAATTGTACCAATAAGTAATACTGGCACAATACAGCCCCAAATAGTAATATTGCTGAGCTGACCTGTAAAGCGGTTTCCTCTAAAGTTCAAAATCGCTGCAAACCATAACAAGACAATCGTTACTTGACTTGTTTGCGTTGCATTTAGATCAACACCAAAGAATTCTGAGCCATAGCCAACTGCGGAAACTGCAATCGCTATATTAGCAATGATGAGAGATATGCTGTAAGCATAGCTCGCCATAAAATGTCCAGTCTTACCGAAGCGGTGTTCTGCATAACCGCCCATGCCTCCTTTAATTTGAGAGAACATACCCGCTTGAGCAAAAATATACGCTAGCAAAAGCGCACCCACAGCCGTCACGAGCCAAGATAACACTGAAATAGTACCAACTTGAGCCAAATTGGTTGGTAACATAATGATCCCAGCTCCTAGCATATTGGCTGCTACCATTGTGGTTAGCTGGAATACAGACATTTTTTTAGCGGTGGTTTTCATGTATCAATCCCCTTTCGTAAGGTGAATTTTTTCTCGTCCATAATTCACGTAACTATATTAAAACCGCTAAGTACATTCAGTTCCTGCTGTAATGGGCGGGAATGTGAAGGTACCGTTTTCATTTGTTTTTCGAATTAATAATAACACCATAGATGGTAAATTAAAAGTATTTTATTAGTGGACAAAGCATATTACACGAATTGAATAAAAATATAGTAATTATATATTATTTTTGATTAGAAACGATATGATGAATGTAAAAGTATCATTTTCTTTTAGTTTAATCAATTAAATGTGCTGAAAATCACTATCTATTCAGATTATAGTGTTGTGCCACAAGACCATTATCCGCCATGAGTCCACCCAATATAGACAAAAATTGACCCCACCTAAAGGTGGAGTCAATTTTATAAACTAAGAAAGCATCTATGATTCTAATAAAAAGGAATTACTCTTGTACAGAGTTTACGATAGATTTCCAGCTATCGATTTGTGCTTCTTCATTAGCAATGATTTGCTTCCCATTATTACGTTGTCTTTCCACACATTCTGGAGCCGTACCAGAATAGTTATTACGGCCAGCTATGCAAGCTTCGATGGAAATGGCATCAAGGATATCTGCATCAAAATGATCGGATATAGCTTTAAACTCCTCAACGGATAAATCAAGTAATACGCAACCTTTTTCAATGCAATGATGTACAGCATTACCTACGATTTCATGAGCTTCACGGAATGGAACGCCTTTTTTCGCAAGGTAATCGGCCATATCTGTAGCATTCGAGAAATCATCATCGAGGACAGCTTTCATATGCGCCCCATTGACCTTCATGCCGCGAATCATAGCCGCATTAATAGACAATGCAAAGTGCACTGTATCGATAGCATCAAAAATGCCCTCTTTATCCTCTTGCATATCTTTATTATATGTAAGTGGCAAGCCTTTTAATGTAGTTAATAAACCTAACAAGTGGCCATAGGTACGACCTGTTTTACCACGAACGAGTTCACATACGTCAGGATTTTTCTTTTGTGGCATGATGCTAGAGCCTGTGCAGTGAGCATCATCAAGTTCAATAAAATTAAACTCATTGGTAGACCACAAAATTAATTCTTCACTAAGACGACTCAAGTGCATCATCACAAGAGATGCAAAGGATAAGAATTCAACTACATAATCACGGTCGGATACAGCATCCATACTGTTTTCGTAAATACGGGAGAAGCCGAGTAGCTTTTGTGTATAGGTTTGATCAATACCGTACGTAGAACCAGCTAAGGCCCCTGCACCAAGTGGCATGATGTCTGCGTGTTTGAAGACCATCAACAAACGGTCAAAGTCGCGTTCTAGCATAGAGAAGTATGCCATCATATGATGACCGAACAATACAGGTTGTGCCCGTTGTAAATGCGTATAGCCGGGCATGATAACATCGCTGTATTTTTCAGCCGTTTCAATGAGGGCTTTTTGCATATCTACGATGAGCTCGCCCATTTCTACTACGGCTTTACGCACGTACATGTGCAAATCTACTGCGCATTGGTCATTACGGCTACGGCCTGTATGTAAACGACCACCTGCTTCACCAATATCATCGGTTAGGCGCTTTTCAATATTCATATGAATATCTTCAAGAGCCACGGAGAATGGGAACTCACCTTTATCGATTTGGCCTTTAATCTTTGTTAAGCCCGCTACAATAGCGTCCCGATCTGCGTCGGAGATAATATTTTGTTTTGCCAGCATTGTCGCATGTGCTTTACTACCTGCAATATCTTCGGCGTACATTCTAGCATCAAAAGCGATAGAGGATGTAAAATCCTCTACCGCTTTATCAGTGCCTTTTGTGAAACGCCCGCCCCACAATTTAGCCATTATTTACCTGCCTTTTCTTTCATTAATGCATTAATTTTAAGAGGTAAACCGAACAAGTTGATGAAACCAGCCGCATCAGCTTGGTTGTATACATCATCTTCTTCGAATGTTACGAAATCTTCGCTGTACAAGGAGTATGGAGAAGTTGCACCAGCAGAAATAATGTTGCCTTTGTACAATTTAAGTTTTACTTCACCAGTTACAGTTTTTTGAGTTTCATCAACGAATGCTTGCAAAGCATTCATCAATGGTGCGAACCACATGCCATCATATACGAGTTCAGCGTATTTGTTAGCAATGAGTTCTTTGTAGTGGTATGTAGCTCTGTCGAGGCAAAGGTATTCAAGTTCTCTGTGAGCATACATGATGATAGATCCACCTGGGTTTTCATAAACGCCACGAGATTTCATACCAACTAATCTATTTTCAACGATATCTACAACGCCTACACCATAGTGTGCGCCGATTTCGTTGAGTTTTTCCAATAATTGAAGAGGAGTGCCTTCTTGACCGTCAACGGCTACCGGTACGCCTTCTTTGAAAGTAACAGTTACATAACCAGCTTCATCAGGAGCTTGTTCAGGTGTATGTGTTACTAAATATACATCATCTTTAGGTGCATTTGCTGGATTTTCAAGATCGCCACCTTCATGGGACAAATGCCATACGTTTTGGTCCATGGAGTATGGATGTGATTTAGTTGCTACAACTGGAATGTCGTGTTTAGCAGCATATTCCATGCAATCTGTTCTAGATTTCAAATCCCATTCTCTCCAAGGAGCGATGATTTTCATGTTAGGTGCTAATGCTTTAATAGCCAATTCAAAACGAACTTGGTCATTACCTTTACCAGTCGCACCGTGAGCGATGGCATCAGCGCCTTCTTTTTTAGCGATATCTACAAGAATTTTGCCAATCAAAGGTCTAGCAAAGGATGTACCTAAAAGATATTTACCTTCGTAAACAGCACCTGCTTTTACTGTTGGCCATACATAATCTTTTACGAAATCTTCTTTAGCATCAACGATGTACGCTTTAGATGCACCGGATTTGATTGCTTTTTTCTCAACTGCATCATAATCCTCAGGTTGACCTAAGTCTACGCATACAGCGATAACTTCAGCGCCATAGTTTTCTTTTAACCAAGGAATGATAACGGATGTGTCTAAACCACCAGAATATGCGAGTACTACTTTATTTGCTTTACCCATGATAACACCTCATAAACTAAATTATACTAGGTATGATTCATACCATTTATTATTATACTACGAATTCATTATGAATTCTTCATGTCTTATCGACTACAGATGTTAGTATATCACTGCATATTTATAAATGCAAGCAGAAATTTTATTCAATTATATAATATATTTCGTTTACGAACAATATATGTAAATAAAAACAATCATGATGCAAGTACGTATAGCACCATGATTGTTTTCTATGTAGTGTCATATTAAAGTGTATATTATTTTATACCAAGGTCCTGCTTATATGCATAATCTGCCTCAGCTTGAGATATCATGCCTTGATCTACCATTTGCGCAAGAACTAATTTCTGTCGAGCTTTTGCTCCTTTGTAGTTTTCATAAGGGTCCAAATAGGATGGTGCATTTGGTAAAGCCGCTAGCATGGCACATTGGCCTAAGGTCAAACGACTAGGACTGGTACCAAAGTACCCTTCGGCGGCTTCTTTTATACCATAATAATTATGTCCATAATAGACCGTATTCAAATACATGGTTAAAATTTCATCTTTACTATAGTAATGCTCCATCTCTACTGCTAGAATGGCTTCTTCCGCTTTACGCGACATCGTCCGTTTAGACGATAGAAATAGATTTTTTACCAATTGTTGTGTGATAGTACTACCACCCTCAACGGTTTCACCAGCAACGCTGTTAACATAAAAAGCGCGTGTTACACCGAGCACATCAATAGCACCATGCTTGTAATAGCGTTTATCTTCAATGGCCACAAGAGCACGTTTCGCATTGTCTGGAATGTTTTCAGATTTCACCCATTTATCCCTTGGCACACGTTGATGAAGCGCGGCTTCAACCTTTTCTCGGAAGGTAAAAATACGATGCATGCGTTCCCACCGACTTAATGTATCTTCATTTTCTTCAATTGTCTGTTCTACAGTTGTATGAGCCTTACTAACGCGATTTGTTCCTTGATAGCTTTGATATGTATCATATACATATATAGCCCCTAGCACTATGCAAATGATAAGAACTAATCGGCGCACTATTCGAAATATAAACATAGATTCACCTATATCTACCTTACAGCAGACTTCTAAGTATATAAACTTTCACTAATAACATCCCTATAATACAACTATCATATATTGATTGTATTGTATCATAAGTTATCTATTTTTAGCATACTTGTATGTATTGTATTTGTTAACCATATTGTCGTATAATAGATAAGATGATGAAGCATGCCCAAATTGGAGGAGTATTATGAAACAGTGTATGGATTCAGACAATCTACATCGTCGATTGCGTAAAATTTTAGGTCAAGTGCAAGCTATTGATCGAATGATTGAAGAAGACATTCCTTGTGAAGATGTACTAGCCCAAATCAATGCAGCCAAATCCGCGTTGCATAAGGTTGGCCAAGTGGTCCTCGAAGGACATATCAACCATTGTGTACGCGATGGTATACAACATGGTGATGTAGATAAAACAATTAATGACTTTACAGTTGCTGTAGAGCGCTTTGCCAATATGGGAAAATAAAAAGAGGCAATATCCTAATGATTAGGGTATTGCCTCTTTTGCGTATTAGTCGTGGTTCGTTGTTAAGAACTCGCTAAGTGCTGCTAATGCATCATCTTCATCAGCACCATCAGCAGTTAATACTACGGATGTGCCTTTTGTTGCACCCAATGTTAATACAGTCAAAATGGATTTAGCATCTGCGGTTTTACCATTTGCTGCGATTGTCA
Source organism: Veillonella sp. HPA0037 (assembly GCF_000411535.1). Taxonomy (NCBI): domain Bacteria; kingdom Bacillati; phylum Bacillota; class Negativicutes; order Veillonellales; family Veillonellaceae; genus Veillonella; species Veillonella sp. HPA0037. Next base: position 1,714,240 of record NZ_KE150483.1, on the reverse strand, counting down.
ATTTGGACGCAAATTTTGCAGCCAATTGTGTAAATGCAGTCGCTGGACGAGCATGTAAACCAGATTCGTTTGTGATTTCTACTGTTACTTCTTTCATGAGTTACCTCTTTCTACTCAGCGTGCTAACACGCCTTATACCTTTGCTTATTAATATAGGTATTGTATCAATTTATACATATTAAATTCAAGTTTGTTTTTATGAAAGCTATGGTCTATGCCAAACCTTTTTCAGCGAGTAATGATTTAGCATAGGCTGTGATTTCTTCAGCTGTATCCATAGTCAATGCTTTTTGAGCAAATGCTTCACATTCTGCCATTGTAACAGAGCGCAAAATATTTTTAATCAATGGAATGGATGATGCAGTCATAGAAAATTCATCAAGTCCTAAGCCCAATAAAATCATAGTTGCAACTGGATCACCAGCTAACTCACCACACATACCGGTAAATTTACCTTGTTCGTGACTCGCATCAATTACGTGTTTGATGAGACGCAATACAGCGGGATGCAATGGTTGATATAAATTGCCGATGGCCTCATTCATACGATCAACCGCCAATGTGTATTGACAAAGGTCATTGGTACCGATACTAAAGAAATCTACATATTTAGCCAAAATTGGAGAAATAACGGCTGCCGCTGGCACCTCAATCATAATACCTACTTTGATATCTTTATTGAAAGCTATGCCTTCAGTAATCAATTCTTTCTTGCATTCATCGAGCATAGCATTTGCCGCTTTAACCTCTTCTACAGATGCAATCATAGGATACATGATGTGAATGTCGCCAAACGCACTAGCCCGAAGGAGTGCACGTAATTGGACCTTAAAAATATCCGGACGGTTCAAGGAAATACGAATGGCACGATACCCGAGGAATGGATTCATTTCTTCAGGTAAGTCTAGGCATTTTAATTCCTTATCACCGCCGATATCCATGGTGCGAATGATGACAGGTTGGCCCTTCATACTCTCGACTACTTGTTTATATTGTTCAAACTGTACATCTTCTGTAGGCAGTTCATCGTTTTCCATATAAAGGAATTCAGTGCGATATAGGCCAATACCTTGAGCGCCCATAGTCAACGCATGGTCCGCATCTTTGGATTTACCAATATTACCGAATAAATCAACATGATGTCCGTCCTTTGTAACGGCTTCTAAATTGGCAGAGTCCTTCAAGCGTTTCAACTCGTCTTGGAAATCTGCAGCTTCTTTTGTATAACGTTCCCACTCTTCATCGGATGGTTCCGTAATAACTTCACCATCAGTGCCAAGTACAACAGCACGTACATCGTCAGTAAAGCTTTCAATATCACCAACGCCCATAACGGCAGGAATTTCTAAGGTACGCGCCATGATAGCCGCATGAGATGTAGGACCACCAGCAGCTGTTACGATACCTTTTACAACATTTTTATCTAGTGAAGCCGTATCAGATGGAGCCAAATCGTGAGCCACGATGATAACCTCACCGGAAATATGAGATAAACCGCGAGGGTTCATGCCAAGCATGTTACGCATCAAGCGATCGCCAATATCTTTAATATCCGCACCACGTTCACGCATATATGGATCATCCATGCCGATGAAAATAGCCGCAAAGGTTTCTATCGTTTGCGCCGTAGCAGCTACGACGTTCATTTTTGAATTTTCTACAAGGGACTTGATACCATCAGACAAGGATGGGTCTTGTGCGATTTGCATATGAGCTTCAAAAATAGCAGCCTCATCAGCCCCCATATCAACCAATGCTTTTTGACGAATCGTATCTAATTGTTTAAGGGTAGCGGCCATAGCGCTAGCAAACTTACCAATTTCAGCCTCTACTTGGTCATCGGCTACCTCATAATCAGGTATCACGATTTCTTCTTGTATATATTTGTACACATTGCCAACAGCAACGCCTCGAGATCCAGAAATCCCTTGAATTCGCATGTGTGCTCCTCTTTCTATACTTATAAACTACATTACATTATATTTTAACATTTTTACATTGAACAATAAAGAGAGACCCTATTCTGTGATATAATGTTATTCTAGAGTAATCAAACATTTGTGACAAATACTTATGCCTTTTGATTCATAAAGTACTCTGTTATAACTTGGTTTGGTGATTTAAAGTTTAAGACTTTTTGTGCAATGTTATTATATCTATTAGCATATCGACTATGTGCTTTTAGAAAACTCTCCATACTATTAAACTTACGAGAATAAAATCTTTCACTATCAATTCGATGACTGCGCTCTACCTTTCCATTCTGCCACGGAGAAAATGGTCTTGTCGTTTTATGCTCTATTCCTAATCTTTTTAATACAATATCAAATAAACACTCTCGATCTTTTACTCCATAGTTTGTAAATTCACGACCATTATCTGTTTGTATTGTATGAATAGGAAATCCCATTTTGGCTTCTAAATTTAATAAGAAGCGACTTGTATTAGTAACACTTTTTTCATCTATAATTTTTAGAATTCTCTTTCTAGAAAACTCATCAATAGCTGTAAGTTGATAGTAAGATTTTCCTTGTGTTGAAAAGGCTAAACTCTCGCGAGGTACGTATTTTATATCAATCTGAACCTTTTCTCCTGGATATGTTATTATATCCGGTTTCCACTTGCTTTTAGGAACAGATTTAACAACCTTTTTCTCTTTAATATGACACCTGATTTGTCGGCACATAGAGCCATATGAGCGTTTATAACCACGCTTTTTTGCCTCAACATATACTTGAGACAGCCCTTCATGTTTAAACTTAGAATGCATACGCTTGATAAGTGCTAGTTCTTCCTCAGTGTGTTGATTAGGATGAGAATGTGGTTTACGACTATACAATCGAAGTGAATCAATAGTCCCGTCGAAACGCTTCACCCAACGTTGTACTTGTTGTCTACTAGTATGATAGCGACGTGCAGCTTCAGCATTATTTCCATACTTTATAGCATATTCACATACTCGTTTACGAAATCTTAATTCTTCAGTTATAATAGAATGCATGAGAAGGAACTCCTTTTGTTGTAATGTTTGGATTAAGCAACTTCATTATAACAGAGTTCCTTCTCATTTTTTATTCACTTGTCACAAATGTATTATACTCTTACAGACCCTATTCTGTGATATAATGTTATATTATATATAGTTAATCGTAGACTTTCACGCGTATCATGGTGAAAGTCTACTCTATTGTAAGGAATAGTCGCATGTATAGTGCGACCTCGAATAGGAGTATGTATGAAATTAACAAAAATGCATGGTCTCGGCAACGATTTTATCCTCTTTTCTGACTCACAAGGGGCCAATAAAGATTATACAGATCTCGCCATCCGCCTCTGCAACCGTCGTACAGGTATCGGCGCTGATGGTCTTGTAATCGTTGTACCATCTAATACATGCGATGTACGAATGCGCATAATCAACTCAGACGGCAGCGAAGCAGAAATGTGTGGTAATGGCATTCGTTGCTTTGCAAAATATGCCTATGAACATGGTGAAATTACAAAAGATACTTTCACCATCGAAACATTAGCAGGCGTTATGAAACCAACGTTAACCATTGAAAATGGCATTGTTACACAAGTGACAGTAGACATGGGCAAACCTTTCTTTAACAGCAAAGACATTCCCATGAATGTAACCATGGATAAGGTCATCGATGTGGACCTCGATGTAAATGGCGAAACAGTAACAGTAAGTTCCGTTCTTCTCGGTGTACCACACACAGAAGTTTTTGTGGACGATATCACGAAAGCACCGGTTACAACACAAGGACCGATTCTTGAAAAACACGATGCATTCCCATCCAATACAAACGTAAACTATATCGAGGTCATAAACGACCATCACATTAAAGTCCGCACTTGGGAACGCGGTGCTGGCGCTACGCTTGCATGCGGTACAGGTTCTTGCGCATCTGCGATCATGTCCCACGAAAAAGGCCTTACAGGTCGCGAGGTCGATGTAGAATTATATCTTGGCACATTACACATCAGTTATTTGGAGGATGGCACGGTTCTTATGACGGGCCCTGCTGAGGAAGTATTCGAAACAGAACTTCCTATCGAATAATATGAAGTGGTTACAATTACTATTACAGGCATACCTAAAATATAAACAAGGGCGCACCATGATGCCAAATAATATGAGACTATTGATATCATTAATCGTTTCTATCATCATTATTCTAGCATCTGTCATGTTTAGTGTCCCCATCGGCTACGCATTAATCCTCGTATGGTTGTGCTTCGCTTACGCTTTATATCGACAAGGATATAATCCAAAAGACTTACTCCGCATGTCCTGGACGAGTGCAAAAACCTCAATCGTGGTTATGCAAATCTTTTTGCTCATCGGCTGGCTCATAGCCATGTGGCAAGCATCGGGGATTATTCCCATGATTATTGCGTCTGGTATTGAATTGATTAATCCAAATCTGTTCATAATCTGCGCATTTTTAATTACATCCTGCGTGAGTATGTTACTTGGTACATCGTTCGGAACAGTGGGCACCATCGGTATTGTACTAATTACAATTGCCAAAGCTGGTAATCTGCCTATTGATATTGTAGCAGGTGCCATTATGGCAGGCGCCTATTTAGGAGACAGAAACTCACCTCTATCCTCTAGCGCCTCTCTCGTAGCCGCTCTAACACACACCAAAGTAAATAGCAATATACCAATCATGTTGAAAGATAGCTTACCTGCTCTCATCATCAGCTGTATATTGTATCTACTCTTATCCCTATGGTTTCCACTAGACTACACTAACAGTTATCTACCGGATACGATTCATTTCGTGTTCAATATCCATTGGACATTATGGATACCAGTTCTTATCATTATTGGTTTGTTACCAACAAAGCTATCTATACGTTGGCCTATTGGTATTAGTGCACTGGTGGCAACCATCCTCGCAGTTATCCATCAAAATTATACAGTAATGGATATGTTACAATTTACCGTATTGGGGTTCCAGTTGCCAGATTATAATCCGCTATCGGATATTATCCACGGCGGAGGCCTACAAACGATGTGGATACCAACCCTATCTATATTCATGGCTTGTTCCATTTCCGGCATGCTTGAAGGCGTTGGTTTTTGGAATGATATTCGCAGCCTTTTACAACACGTATCAGGTCGCGCCAAACTCTTTGCGTCGAATGTACTAATTGCATTTATTACAGGTGCTCTAGGTTGTAGTCAAGCAATTGCGGTAATCATGACGCATTCAATTATGCGTACCACCTATGCAAAAGAACGCATTCATGATGAAGATGTCATGCTAGACTTTGAAAACAGCGGCATTCTTATTGCAGCCTTACAACCATGGAATATCGCGGCGCTCGTACCTGTCATTATGATGGATGTCTCGCCCGCCGGTTACGTACCGTTTGCGTTCTTCTTATACTTAGTACCACTTATCTACTGGTATCGCTTACGACGCAAGGAACAACAAATCCATTAATACATTCTATTTATACGAAATATAGAGGAAAACTTATGATTTATACGATTACTTTCAATCCTGCATTGGATTATATCGTTCGCTTAGACCACTTAACACCTGGTATTATCAATCGTACGGAACAAGAATATGTGCTGGGCGGTGGCAAGGGCATCAATGTGTCAATCGTACTCAATAACCTAGGCATGGATACAACGGCACTCGGTTTTATCGCTGGTTTTACAGGTGACGAAATTGTACGTCAGCTCAATGAATTTGGCGTTCGTGAAAGCTTTATCCGTCTTAGAGAGGGTTTAACCCGCATCAATGTTAAAGTAAAAGCATCCGATAAAGAAACGGAAATCAATGGTCGTGGTCCTATCATAGCCGATGATGAACTACAAGCCTTATACGCCCAACTTGATGCATTAACAGAGCAAGATACATTGATCTTAGCAGGCAGCATTCCGTCTAGCCTCCCAAGTGATATGTACGAAATCATTATGAAGCGCTTAGCTAATAAACATATTCGTATCGTCGTAGACGCAACTAAGGATCTATTAACTCGTGTATTGCCATACAAACCATTTTTAATCAAACCAAACAATCACGAATTAAGCGAAATCTTCGGACGTACATTGTCTACAAAAGATGATCTAGTCACTGCAGCTAAAAAATTACAGTCCCAAGGTGCACAACATGTGCTCATCTCCATGGCTGGAGACGGTGCTATCTTGGTATCCGCTGATGGTACAGTCTATACAAGTCCTGCACCTAAAGGAACACTTATTAACTCCGTTGGTGCCGGCGATTCTATGGTAGCTGGTTTCATGACTGGATACCTCAACACCCAAGATTTACAACAAGCCCTCTATTGGGGTATTGCTACAGGCTCTGCTTCAGCCTTTTCGGAGAATCTAGCTACCAAGGACGAGGTCATCGCCTTGCTTAACACCATTCGTTAATTTTATTATTCATTATATATGTACAGTAAGGAGTACACACATGAAAATTACTGATTTATTAAAGCCCCAATCAATCCTGCTGAATGCATCACCAACTAACAAAGCGGATGCCATTTACACTCTAGGTGATTTAATGGATAAAGGTGGCAACCTATCTGACAAGGCAGAATACTTAGAAGCTGTATTCGCTCGTGAAGAATCCGGTTCTACTGGCCTTGGCGACGGTATCGCCACACCACATGCTAAATCAGCAGGTGTAAAGGAAGCTGGCCTTGCTGCTATGGTCGTTCCTAACGGTGTTGATTTCGAGGCCCTCGATGGACAACCATCTCGCCTATTCTTCATGATTGCAGCACCAGAAGGTGCTGCAATCATGTAGAGGTATTGAGCAAATTAGCCACTATGGTAATTGATCCAGACTTCAAAAACGCTCTCATCCAATCTGCTACAGTGAACCGTTTTTTAGAACTTATCACTGCCAAAGAAGAAGGCAACTTTGATCCATCTGTAGAAGGCTATATCAAAAAGGAAGATGAAAAAGCACCAAGCATTACCGATGCTATCGAAGCAAAAGCTACAGAGGCTATCGAAAAGGTAGTCCCTAAGGTATCTGTAGATAATCCACATTACGAAGTATTAGCTGTTACAGGCTGTCCTACCGGCATTGCTCATACATACATGGCTGCCGAATCCTTAGAACGTAAAGCTAAGGAAATGGGCATTTCTTTAAAAGTAGAAAAAAATGGTGCTTCTGACATTAAAGATGCACTTACAGCAGAAGAAATTGAGCATGCTAAATGCATCATCGTCGCTTCTGACCGCCAAGTTGAAATGGCTCGGTTTGATGGCAAGCCAATGATTCAAACTAAGGTGGCAAACGGCATTAATAAAGCAGAAGAATTATTGCGTGAAGCTATGTCTGGTGCAGCACCGGTATACCATGCCTCTCAATCTGACAAAGATAGTGCTGAATCTGCTATCGATGCAAAAGATAGCTTTGGCCGACAAATCTACAAGCATTTGATGAATGGCGTATCTCACATGTTGCCATTCGTTATCGGCGGTGGTATCCTAATCGCTCTCGCATTCCTATTTGATACATTCGATCCAGCTAATGCCAAAAACTTTGGTTCTGGTACACCATTATCTGCATTCCTAATGAAAATCGGCGGTGCTTCCTTTGGATTTATGTTACCTGTTCTAGCAGGTTACATCGCTATGAGTATTGCAGACCGTCCAGGTCTTGTAGCTGGTTTCGTTGGTGGCTTGTTAGCAAGCCAAGGCGGTTCTGGTTTCCTCGGTGCCTTGATTGCAGGCTTTGCAGCAGGTTACTTAGTACTGTTAGTTAAGAAACTCGTATCCGGATTACCTCAAGCATTAGAAGGTACAAAACCAGTACTCTTCTACCCTGTACTGGGCGTATTGTTCATTGGTATCGCTATTACATTTATCATCAATCCACCAGTATCTGCTTTGAACGAATGGCTTATGAATTCCTTGCAAACAATGGGCACTACTAGCCGCGTATTATTAGGTCTTGTCTTCGGTGCTATGATGTCTGTTGATATGGGTGGCCCTGTCAACAAAGCAGCCTATGTTATCGGTACAGGCGCTCTAGCAACTGGTGAATATGGTATTATGGCCGCTGTTATGGCTGGTGGTATGGTTCCTCCATTGGCGATTGCCCTTTGTACAACATTCTTCCCTAGCCGCTTCACAGAAGCAGAACGTAAATCTGGTATTACAAATTACATCATGGGGCTTTCCTTCATCACAGAAGGTGCTATCCCATTTGCCGCAGCTGATCCTATCCGCGTATTGCCTTCTTGCATCATCGGTGCTGGTACAGCTGGTGCATTATCCATGTTCTTTGAATGCACATTGCGTGCGCCTCACGGTGGTATCTTCGTAGTACCAACAATCGGCAACCCACTTCTTTACCTTGCATCCATTGCAATCGGTTCCGTTGTGGCTTGCATTATCTTAGCTATCGTAAAACCAAAACTCAAAAAATAATATCACAATTGGTCTATTTAGTTTAATCATTATAAATGACTGACTAATAACTAATGTATGCAAAACACCCTATGTCACAATACTAACATAGGGTGTTTGTATTTATAACTTATATCTTCGATCTGCTTATCGGATTACATCATCATAAAATGTACCATACACCATTTTAAATACGCGATTAGCAACATGATAGCTTTCAAAATCAAAGTCCGTAGGTGTTAAGAATGTAACATTCTCATAGCCTTTAAGAGCTGGTTGTGTTGGTTTACTTTCACCATTAAGAGTGTAGTCCTGTTGATTTAATACCATCCCTACAATACCAGATTCCATCATTTTTATATTCCATATTTCATTTAAAGAAAAATCTGGTAGCCTTGTTTTTAGCTCTGGTGCCTTAGCTACCATATTAGCAAAGGAATGGTTTAAGTCATAGTCATAACGAACCTTATATTCCCTAATTAAATCAGATGAGGGCAACACAACATATATCTTAGCCTCTATATTTTTTGTATGTGCATTTGTAGAATTATCTCGAATAGTACTCAATTCAATATATTTACCATCTCCACCACCTGTATCGCCTTTAGATATAATCCGTGCAAAACGACTAGTATCTTGCAACTCAGTATTGGACACAGCCTTCACAGGGGTAACAGAAGCACATAAAACGCATACTAGCGCCATAAGAACAACAAAATGTTTCATAAGGTACCTCATTTCACTACAATGTCGTCAAAATGCTGCTGATACGCTACAGTAAACATAGCGTCTGCTACAGCAAATAAGTCTTCATCAAACCGTCCACGATCTAATGGACGTAATTGATGTTCTAAAGGAACTTTACTAATAACCTCTGTACCGTCTACATTATATCGTTTTACCTCTTGTAACTCGACTTGTATCCCTGATTCATCCTGTGCAGCCTTAATCACGGCGTACATAGATGGTGATGGTTTTACAAGATTCATAGCTTGTATTAAGGACCCTAATGAGTAATTCGTATCGTACGTAGCAGTTAATTCATATTCTGTAATAGATGTACTTCGAGGAGTTTCATAAACAGCATAAAAAGTACCTTTTAATTTATAGTGCGGTGCTGCGTATTCTAGAGACTCTACAGAATATGTATTTAAATAACTTATTAGCTTATTTTGTATAGAACCGCCTTCATAAGGATACGATTTTTGATACACATTTTTAAACTGCGATGAACTATTTAATTCATTAATTGAAATAGCTTGAATTTGCATGGTAAAAGCAGCCATCACCATACATGCTAATAAGAATTTTCTAAACATGTTCTCTCCTTTAAAAACAAAACTCGATTAAATTACCCAAAGCATACCATATTTTATTGAGAAATGTATACATAAGTCTAATATTCTCTCGACTTCAAATTGTCAGCATTAATACCTGTATTACCATCAATTATTATAGTAGTATTACCTTCTGCTACAGTTTTTTTCTTACCGCTATTTTTACAAATTTAGAAATAACTACATAACCAGTCTTAACCTTATTCCAAATTACTTGATATACTTTATCTTCTCAATATTTAGATGATTTAGTTTCTCTTCTGTTTTCTATAATCAGCTATTATGCCTCTATAACATATGATTTTAAATTTAATTCTAAATTTCTAATTTCCTGTAATACCATTTTCACTTGATATAGCCTATATTTTTGGAAATTGTACAATAAGCCATATTTATGATAAACTATATAAATATAAATAATTTTTAAAATTATAAATTATTATTTGAAATCTAGTTCGGAGAATAATTCATGAAATCATCTAAGAAACGTCAAGTGACTGCTGCGTTTTTTGCAGCAGCAGCATTGGGTGGCATTGCTCACGCAGCTCCGGTCCTTAACATGAATGATTTAGTAGGATCTAAAACTACTTCTGAATCAACGACAGAAACTATTAATAATGTAGCGACTCCAGTCATGCGACCAATGGATACTCAACCTACGACACCAACTACACAGCCAACAGTGATTACTCCTCAACCAGCAGTTGCACAAAATGTACAAATACAACAAAGTGGTACAGTACAATCAGCTCCAAAAGTAACGCCTATGGTCCCTCGTGTGCGCCCAGTACCAGTTCCAGATACAGCTAAAGCTTTAGAAGAACAATATAGAGCTGTGTCGCAACCACAATATGTTGTTAATAAACAAACGAATACTATGATGGAACCAACATTGGCAATGCATAGTTTAATCAATGTACAACGTAAAACTGAACCGGTTACCATTCAAAAACAAGTAGATGGCAAGCAGCAAATGCAAACAACGCAAGTACAACGTACACCGATCATTGTGCAAGAACAATCTACTACACCATTAGTAGTTGCCAATACAACCACGACTAAATCAGTTATTGCAAAACGGACATTAACAATTCGTGATATTCAACGTGCTGAACGTGAGCGTTTAGCTAAATTAGCGGAAGAACAAGCTGCACAACAAGAAGCAATGCAACAACAAAGCAGTGAACAAGCGCAAGCAGTGCGCCAAATGGCAGCTGAACGAGCTGCCGAAGCTCAACGCCAAGCCGCATTATTAGCACAACAACAAGAGGCACAGCGCCAAGCGGAGTTATTAGCTCAGCAACAAGAAGCTCAACGTCAAACTGCTATCAAAGCAGAACAAGAGCGTATTGCAGCTCAACAAGCTGAGGCTCAACGCCAAGCTGTTATCAAAGCGGAACAAGAGCGTATTGCAGCTCAACAAGCTGAGGCTCAACGCCAAGCTG
>NZ_KE150483.1:1575933-1702789 GCF_000411535.1 Veillonella sp. HPA0037 | reverse complement strand
GAGGCTCAGCGTCAAGCCGCTATTAAAGCAGAACAAGAACGCATCGCGGCAGAGCAAGCCGAAACTCAACGCCAAGCTGCTATTAAGGCTGAACAAGATCGCATCGCGGCAGAACAAGCTGAAGCGGATGCAGAAAGAGCTCGTCTAGATGCAGCCGCAGCAAAGGCAGCTGCGGACGCTGCTGCGAAAGCCCAAGCCGAGGCTGAAGCTAAGGCTCGGTCCGAAGCCGCTGCTGAAGCTCAACGTCAAGCTGCCATCAAGGCTGAACAAGAACGTATTGCCGCAGAGCAAGAAAAAGCAGAACTAGAGGCAAAGATTAAAGCAGAACAAGAAGCTAAGGCTCAGACCGAAGCAAAAGCTCGAGCGGAAGCGGAAGCAAAACAAGCTCAAGAGCCTAAATTGCCGGAATCGTATGTTAATGAACGTAATCAAGCTTCTACCAAAGGTTCTACTACAACAGGTGAAAAAAATATACTTTCACAGCCAATTGATCCCCCATTACAAGCTGATACGTCTGCAAAGATTACCCTCACCTTTGACATCAATAATTACGAGTCAATGACGGGAACGGTGGATAATAAAGAGATTAAATATCGCGCATTTGAATATATCCCATATGTATCAAATCCTATCGATATTGATCAGCAGTACATAAACATTTACATACCTGAAGAGTATTTCAATAATGGTACTGTAAATGGTTATAATACACAAACAGCACCAATCTTTATGCCAAATAATGTTGGCGGTTATATGCCAAGCCAACCTATGACACCAAAGGTAGAAAATAATAAGCCAAATAGTGCTCTCTATGCATTGTCTAGAGGTTATGTTGTTGCGTCCCCTGCTACACGTGGCCGTACAAATAAAGCTTCTGATGGTAACTTCATCGGCAAAGCACCAGCAGTTATTGTAGACTTACAAGCGGCTACAGCTTATTTACACGCTAATGATGCGACTATGCCAGGTAACGCAAAACGTATTATTACGAATGGTACTAGCGCAGGCGGTGCCGTTTCCTTATTACAAGGTGCAACAGGCAATACATCTGATTACCAACCATATCTACAGGCTCTCGGCGCTGCTACTGCATCTACAGATGTATATGCATCCTCTGCTTACGCACCGATTACAAACCTAGATGCTGCAGATATGGCTTACGAATGGAGCTATAACGGCATCACATCATTTAATAAAGTAACTATGGGACAAGGTGAATTGCCTCAAGCGAATGTAGGCGGTGCACAAGCGCCAATGCAACGTAGTGTACAACGTATGAACTTAACGAATGATGATGTAGCATACTCAGATTTACTTAAGAGCCACTTCCCTGACTATGTAAACAACTTACAATTACGCGATAGAACCGGCGTTATTTTAAAACTCGATAAGAAAGGTAATGGCACATTCAAGCAATATGTAAAATCTTTCATCATCGATGCCGCTAATAAAGCTAAATCTAATGGTACTGATGTATCTCGCTATTCCTTCTTAGTCTTAGATAAGAATACAGGCATGGTGAAAGATATTGATTGGGACGCTTATAATAGCTTTACTAGTCGTTCTAAGGCACCAGGTGCATTTGACTCTAGAGCTAATGATTCTGGTGAAAACAGCCTATTTGGTACAAGCACTAGCGATACTAATCACTTCACGATTACAGCGGCACTACATGATACAACGACTAATAATGATGTATATGTAGAAAACGCTAAAATCGTTACTATGATGAACCCTATGAACTATCTTGGTTCACCTAGTGCAACAAACGCTAAATATTATCGAATTCGCTACGGTACAGCAGATAGCAATACATCTGTTGCCATCCCATTAATCGTAGGCACTCGTGCACAAAATCTCGGATATAGTGTAGACATGGCTACACCATTTGGTGTGGATCACGCTGGCGATTACGATTTACAAGATTTATTCAACTGGATGGATTCTATTGTAAAAAACGGTAGATAATCTATCTCGATTATAAACTTATTCCATAACGTAACAAGTCTGTAATAGCCTTCATACATGATGCTATTACAGACTTGTTTGTTATTTTTATCTTATATCGACAACAAAGGCGTCCTAAACAAGCAGGACGCCTTTATTACTAATATTATATTGAAATGCTATTAATCTTCAGGGAATAAAGCAGTAGACAAGTAACGTTCACCTGTATCTGGAAGAATAACTACAATATTCTTACCTTTGTTTTCAGGGCGTTTTGCCAATTCTGCAGCGGCCCACAATGCAGCACCGGAGGAAATACCTACCAAGATACCTTGTGTATGACCAAAGTCTTGTGCTGTTTTAAAAGCATCTTCGTTAGCAACTTGAATAACTTCATCATAAATTTTAGTATCCAATGTTTCAGGAATAAAACCTGCACCTAAACCTTGGATTTTATGAGGACCTGGTTTACCGTTAGATAATACAGCAGAGTCTTTAGGTTCTACAGCTACGACCTTAACATTAGGATTTTGTTCTTTCAAGAAACGACCTGTACCAGTTAATGTACCACCTGTACCAACACCAGCTACGAAGATATCTACAGCACCATCTGTGTCACCCCAGATTTCAGGGCCTGTAGTTTTATAGTGAATTGCAGGATTAGCTTGGTTTACGAATTGGCCTGCTTCTACAGCACCAGCAGTAGCTGTTACGATTTCTTTTGCCTTTGCAATCGCGCCTTTCATACCAAGTGCACCATCAGTTAACACGAGTTGTGCACCATAGCCAAGCATTAATTTACGGCGTTCGATAGACATTGTTTCAGGCATTACGATAACAACCTTATAACCAAGCGCAGCGCCTACAGCGGATAAACCAATACCTGTATTACCAGATGTAGCTTCTACGATAGTACCGCCTGGTTGTAACTCACCAGATGCAACAGCAGCTTGAATGATAGCAGCAGCGATACGATCCTTTACGGAACCACCTGGGTTAAAGTATTCAAGTTTAGCTAAAATATTAGCATCAGCACCTACGCTTTCACCAAAACGAGTAGCTGCCAACAATGGTGTTTTACCAATTAATTCAACAAAAGATTTTGCGATTTTAGACATAATCAACACTCCTTATATTCGGATATTATGGATACTATAAATGGTATGTAATATATAATTATGTGCCTCTTAAATAGAGCCATCCCAATTATCATATTTTGTATCTAGTTTTGCGTATGTACCATCGATAACGTCTTGTAAGGTCACACTTTCTAGATAATCGTGAATGTAATTTTGTAATCCCGCCCAGAATCCAACGGTGCGTTCATTAATGACATCATCCGTAGATACACCTTCATCTAGAGATGAAATAATAGCCATTGATTCCTCTGTAGCCATCAAAATTTCAATGATTGTATATTCACTAGGTTTTTTAGATAAACGATAGCCGCCGTATTTACCACGAATGCTATCAACTAAATTGGCCGCTCCTAATCGAGCCACAATACCTTCTAAATATTTCTCAGATATGCCTTGTCGTTCTGCAACAGAACGTAATGACACTGGTTTTCCCTGACCTTGCTCAGCTAGATCGATGAGAACCATCAAAGCATATCTTCCTTTTGTAGAAATTCTCATGTATATTGCCTTCCTTTTTAAAAGCTAGCGTCCCTTGAACAAACATTTTATATACCTCCTATGCGAATGTATAAAACCTTGTACATCGCTAGGAATTAATTTCATTATAGAATACTAACTGTAAAAATGCAAGAGTTTATTTCCTACTTTGTCAAAAGGTTTTACAAATAACAGTATTTACCTATACTAAATGAATACACTGCGACAAAAAGACCAGCCAAAAGGCTGGTCTTTTTGCGTATAGTTTGTAGTTTGTTATATGAGGTTTACATTAGTGAATTGGAGAGTGTTTCACCATGTAATGGGGCTTACCGGTATCGTTGGAGATACGATCCGTGCCCAAATGTTGTCATTTGAAGAGGTTGTTGGTCTATCTAGTAGCCTTAGATTTTACCTACTAGGTCAAGACCTGGTGTTAATGTATCTTTACCTGGTTTCCAACGTGCAGGGCACACTTGATCGCCATGTTTAGCTACAAATTGAGCAGCTTGTACTTTACGAACAAGTTCTTCTGCAGAACGGCCAATACCCATATCGTGAATTTCCGCTGTGCGGATAATGCCTTCTGGGTCAATTACGAATGTACCGCGGTATGCCATAGCAGATTCAGGATCGAATACATCGAAGAAATCAGCTAATTCGTGTTTCTTATCAGCTAACATGTAGTATTCGATTTTATTAATACTTGGAGAAGCATCAGACCATGCTTTGTGAACATATTCAGAATCAGTGGATACGGAGTAAACTTCGCAACCCAATTCTTTTAACTCTGCATAAGATTCTTGTACGTCTTCTAATTCAGTAGGGCATACAAATGTGAAATCTGCTGGATAGAATACGAATACAGACCATTTACCTAATACGTCTGCAGTGCTTACCTTTACCAATTCAGGTTTTTTGAAAGCATCAAGTGTAAATTCAGGGAGTTTCTTACCAATAATAGACATTGTGTCCTCCTTTATATTTCTAAATAACGATTACTATATGTTCTATTGATGTACCTACATCAAATCTATATCTATCTTTGTCTATATAATAACACTAATCATTTAAAATAGCAAGCATTATTTTTATATTTATCGATATATTTTTCCAAACTTTTTCGATGTAGGTAAAAAAAAGAAAGACGCTCATTTCTGAGCATCTTTCTCCTTCTTTTTCACCACAATATTATTACTGCTTATAGCATGATCAAATGTGATTAAACCTGCTATATTAGCGAGTCCTCGCCGTGCCATATGGCCAGTTGTAGATTGTTGTTTCCCCGATTTACCATATACAAACTGCTCTAATTTAAGTGCAGCTAATATAAAGATACCTATAATAGATAAAATGGATCCCATTTCTATTCTCTATTTTTTAAGTTCCAAAATCGCATCTACAAATCCACGGAATAATGGATGAGCATTGTTTGGACGAGATTTTAATTCTGGATGTGCTTGTGTACCTACGAAGAATGGATGACCCTTAACTTCGATGCTTTCAACAAGACGACCATCTGGAGATGTACCAGAAATAACAAGGCCTGCATCACTCAATTGTTGACGATATTCATTGTTGAATTCATAACGATGACGATGACGTTCGTATACAAGGTCTTCGCCATATACTTCACGCGCTTTTGTACCCGCTTCTAATTTACATGGATAGATGCCAAGGCGCATTGTGCCACCTTTTTTATCTACATCCACTTGATCACTCATCAAGTCGATAACTTTGTATTTTGCATCTTCATCAAATTCGCTAGATGTAGCACCTTCCATGGCACATACATTACGAGCAAATTCCATTACAGCAGATTGCATGCCAAGGCATAAACCGAGGAATGGAACTTTGTTTTCACGAGCATAATTGATAGTACGGATTTTTCCTTCTACGCCACGGGAACCAAAGCCACCAGGAACAACGATACCATCAATGCCCTCAAATACTTCTTTAGGATCTACAGAAATATCATCAAGTTCTTCGGAATCAATCCAACGAATGTTCACCTTAGTATCAGTCTCGATACCAGCATGGCTCAATGCTTCTGCTACAGAAAGATACGCATCGTGCAAAGCTACATATTTACCTACGATAGCTACTGTAATATCTTTGCTAGGATTCAAAATTTTATGAACCATTTCTTTCCATGCAGTCATATCGCAAGGACGTTCTTCAAGACCCAATTTCTTAATGACAATATCATCAAGCCCTTGATCTTGCATCATCAATGGTACTTCATAGATGGAATCACACGTTTGGTTTTCAATTACGGCCGCTGGTTCTACATCGCAGAACAATGCCAACTTTTCCTTCATTTCGTCGGAAATATGTTTTTCACTGCGGCATACCAAAATATCTGGTTGGATACCAATACCGCGCAATTCTTTTACGCTATGTTGGGTAGGTTTTGTTTTTAATTCACCTGCTGCGTTGATATATGGTACTAATGTAACGTGAATATACAATACATCGTTACGACCTACATCTTTTTTGACTTGGCGAATTGCTTCCATAAATGGCAAGCTTTCAATATCGCCGACAGTACCACCGATTTCAGTGATAACTACATCAGCATTATCTTCTTTACCTACGCGGTATACATTTTGTTTAATTTCATTTGTAACGTGAGGAATAACTTGTACAGTGCTACCTAAATAGTCACCCTTACGTTCTTTATTGATAACAGACCAATATACTTTACCAGCAGTAATATTGGAACGCTTGCTAAGATTAATATCGATAAAGCGTTCATAGTGACCCAAGTCCAAGTCTGTTTCAGCACCATCATCGGTTACAAATACTTCGCCATGTTGGTAAGGACTCATTGTACCAGGATCGATATTGATATATGGGTCAAATTTTTGAATAGTTACATTAAAACCACGGTTTTTCAATAATCGGCCCAAAGATGCAGCTGTAATCCCTTTTCCCAAGGAAGAAACTACGCCGCCTGTTACGAAAATATACTTAGTTGCCATGATGCCTCCCACCTACTACATTTTTTCCGGAGCGGAAATACCTAAAATACCCAAGCCTTGACGAAGTACAAGGGCAATCGCTGTGATTAACCCAAGACGAGCTTGTTGCAATGATGGATCTACGCCAATGATACGACCTTGACGATAGAAGGAGTGGAACATACTTGCCAAATCGTATAAGTAACGAGCAATACGATGTGGTGCACGATGTTCAGCAGATTGAACGACCTCTTCTGGATATTCAGCTAATTTTTTAATCAATTCTAATTCCATTTCGCTTGTAAGCGTTGTGAAATCAGTTTCACTATAATCACCAAATGCAATGCCAGCTTCACGCACTTGGTTGTAAATGCTGTGAATACGAGCATGAGCATATTGGATATAATATACTGGGTTATCATTGCTACGAGATTTCGCCAAGTTAATATCGAAATCAAGTTGGCTATCTAGAGAACGCATCAAGAAGAAGTAACGAGATGCATCTACGCCAACCTCTTCAATCAATTCATCTAATGTAACACTATCGCCGCTACGTTTAGATAATTTAACGAGTTGTCCATCGCGGAACAATGCTACCATTTGTAACAATAATACTGTTAATTTATCTGGGTCATAACCAAAAGCAGCCATAGCAGCTTTTACACGGCATACATAACCATGATGGTCAGCGCCCCAAATATCAATCATTTCTTTGAAGCCACGATCATATTTATTGCGATGGTATGCAATATCTGCTGCCAAATATGTAGGCACACCATTGTCACGGATGACTACGCGGTCCTTATCATCGCCATAATCAGTGGATTTCAACCACAAAGCGCCATTCTTTTCATACACCTTGCCAAGAGCTTTCAAAGCCTCTACGGAGTGATGAATTTCATCAGTTTCATGAACCGTACGTTCAGAGAACCAATTATCAAAAGTAACACGGAAATTGCTTAATGTTTCCTCTAAGCGAGCTAATTTTTCTTTTAAGCCCTCTTCTTTAAACAATGCTACACGATCAGCTTCGTTCATAGCATTTAATGTATCGAAGCCTTCGCGTTCTGCAATAGCTTTTGCAGTCTCGATAATATCAGGACCACGGTAGCCATTTTCAGGGAACACGAGAGCTCCTTCTGGAATATCGAATTCAGGCATAGAACCATCTTCGTTGCGCTTAGGTGGGAACACTAATGTAGCACCTTGCAACTCTTGGAAACGGTACTCAATGGAGATAGCCATATTATCGATTTGGTTACCTGCATCATTGATGTAGTACTCGGATTGTACATTGTAACCTGCTGCACGCAACAAGTTTACAAGTGCACTACCATACGCAGCACCACGACCATGACCGACATGTAACGGACCTGTTGGGTTCGCACTTACGTACTCTACTTGAATCGTATCGCGTGCACGCAATGGTTGCACACCGTATTGATCACCAGCATTCAAGATAGCTTTCAAGGTATCATACACCATATCGGATTTTAAGAAGAAGTTGATAAAACCTGCACCAGCTACTTCAGCACGTTCAAGCCAATCAAAATTCATATGACTAATTAATGTCTCTGCAATAGCACGAGGGTTTTGACGAGCCACACGAGCGGATTGCATAGCAATGTTCGTAGAAAAATCGCCGAATTCCTTTTGAGGTGGCACTTCTAGAACGATTTCTGGATATTCCCCAGATGGCAAACCACCACTATTAATCGTTTCTTGTAATGCCTGTTCAATCCCCGATTTCAGGATTTCCTTCATGTCCATGCTCTGTATCCTCCCGCACGTCTATATCTAACTGATTATAAAATTGCCATTCACCTTCTATGGAAATATCATATCCGAGATGAACACGACCTGTTCCATTGTGAAAGTCTACTGTTAATTCATGTGTTTTTACGGCCATGTGAAGATCGCCTAATGGCGTTTCATATGTGGACTGGCGTTCCTCACCGCGAATGTATTGATGTCGCATATTCACAGCACCAGTACGCAAAAGAACAATGGAATCTTCGTAAATCTTGATGGTCGTCTTAACCCCTTCAAGACCTGTTACGCTCGATTCTTCATAGCGAATATATTGGACTCCGTTCTTTTCATGCGAAGTACCTGGAGAAATTAATTCCACCACGGTATCCTGCCCATCTATGTCTCGTTGTACACTTTTTACGGATACTAGAACCCGCTTCATGTTTTTCTCCTCCATGGTCATAACATATCAATATATTATAGCACAAACAAGGGTCGTTTTGAATGTTTTGTACTCCCTATTTCAATAGATTTATACGTTCTTTTTCTCTATCCTCACACGACGCTATGAGCTGTAATTTTTGCGCCCTATTGAGATGTTTAATAGCATATTCTCGCGACTGTGCTTCTTGTTTACTTTGAAAGCTTTCATGATAAACCAAATACACCGGTCTACGACATTTTGTATACTTAGCCCCACCTTTTATCACACCATTATGAGCATCTAAGCGTTTTTTTATATCCGTTGTCCAACCACAATACAAGCTTTCATCAGCACATCGCACAATATACGTAAAAAATTGTTCCTGATCCATCTTATTTACTAGCGTCATCCTTAATTGGTTCAATGGTAATCGAATTAATAGTCACCGGATCAACAGGCTTATCATTTTTATCTGTTTTCACCTTACCAATTTTTTCAACCACATCCATACCTTGTACAACTATACCAAAAATGGTGTGTTTATTATCGAGATGAGGCGTAGGTCCCAAGGTAATAAAGAACTGAGAACCACCTGTATTCGGCCCACGATTTGCCATGGCAAGAATCCCCATTTTATTAAAATGAAGGTCATTAGAAAATTCATCTGGAATCTCATAACCAGGGCCACCTGCACCTGTGCCTGTTGGGTCGCCACCTTGAATCATAAATCCATCGATAACACGATGGAACGTAACGCCATTATAAAAGCCTTTTTTTACAAGGTAGTCAAAGTTTTTAACGGTAATAGGCGCTTTAGAGCCATACAAACGAATTTTAATTTGTCCATAATTTGTATCAAAAACAGCATATTCATCTGCAATTGGAGCATTTGTAAAATTAGGCATCTTATTAACCGTTTCAGCTTGTGCAACAGGTGTAATCGTTTTATCTGCACTATTATTGCCACACGCTGCGGTTACTACCATCATGCCCCCCAATAGAGCACAACCTAATATTCTTTTAACATTCATGATAATCCCTCACAAAATATAGAATTTCCCCAAATTATATATACATAGAAAAACCGCTCAACCCATGAGCGGCTCTTTATTAGTATATCATGTTTTCACTATGAATTTCTTTAAAATTCTATAAAAATTTATAATCTAAATGGTCTTATGCCAACGATTAATCAATCCATCCGAAATGCTTACATGCATTGTAAATACCATCCTTATCACAGTCAGTTGTAACATAATCGGCCTCTAATTTAAGCTCCGGACGAGCATTTCCCATGGCAATGTTTAACCACTCCGGTCTAAACATAGACAAATCATTATAGCCATCACCAAAAACGACAACTTGATTTGGCTTCATATCGAAATGTCCGATCATATTGCGAATTCCCAATGCTTTTTCCATAGGCTCATATAAAACGCACCCATCGCCATAGCGAATAAGTTTATGCGTCATATGCTCGATATCTTTTTCCTCTTCTTCGCCATCTTTGAAAAATACATAGATTTTATAGAAATCTTCTACACTGTGAAAGTCGAACTCTGAATCCACTACGGTTTTAAACACGTCCCAATCAGGGTGCCATTCTAATATTTCTTTATACGGTGTAATGCGCCCCAATTTATTACGGTCTGTTACAGCCCAAGGAATATGCTTTGACTCAAGATATTCTAAATATTGAATACACATATCTCGATTCATACCAATCATGGATACCAATTTTCCATCAATGGTGATACTATAGCCTCCATCAGCAACTACATTCGTAATTCTAGCTTGCTCTGCAAAACGCATGGCATCAACTTGAATCCTACCTGTTGCAATCGATACTAAATGACCACGACGTTGCAATTCATCTATACAGTACTGAGCACTATTTGGAATTTTTCCTTCCGGCCACACAGCCAATGTGTTATCGATATCAAAAAAGAAAAATTTTTGTTCCACAAGTCCTCCTATCTATCGCTATATACGAGTTCATATACAAACTATAAACTCTACCCGGTAAGCACTATTCATCTCGTCCACTCATTAATTGAAAGCGTTTTTGTTGTTTCACATCAGGATATTTATCTCGATCTACATCGCTACAAAACATGCCTAAGGGACGTACATACAAATCGCGGTCATCATATAATTTTTGATATACCACCAATTTTTCACCCGTTTCAGAATGTGTAGCCACATCTAACACGTAATAATACATACCTTTAAAATGACGATACAAACCACCTTTTACGATTTCGTTCATAACTACCTCGGCTTACTAAAAACGATCTTTCATTTCTTATTAAACATTATACTAGGAAATACTATTTGAAAAAAGATGTTTATCACTATAAACAAAACACTCGCATCCCCCCCTTTTCTTTTACTGTAATCCTTCTAAGAAGGACTGAGCCAATAGAGTATAAAAGGAGAATGCGAGTAACATTCTACATTTATTTAGTTGTATCTGAAACCAAGCCCTTATGAATAAGACCTATGATAAAGCCAAGGATTGCAAAACTTACCCAGCCCATACCAATACCTTGGAACGGAATATATTGGGTAAACAAACCTTCGATGGCATCAGGTGCCCAACCAGCAGTTTCAAGACCGCTCATTAAGGCAGAAATCATGGTCAATCCAATAGTCCAACCATATACGCAACGACGACCGCCAAAAACAGTATCACTTAAGGCTAACAAGATAATAACAATCGTCAACGGGTACAATAACATCAACACTGGAATAGCTGCACTAATGATTGTTTTCAATCCGAACAGCCCAAGTGCAAATGCAGCTACAGAGAATATGACAACATACATTTTATAGCTAATTTTGCTATATAGTTTGTGGAAATATGTACTACAAGAAGTAATAAGACCAATACTTGTACTCAAGCAAGCTAATAGAACGATGATAGCCAAAATAATTTGACCAGTTCCCCCAAAGAGGAAGTCCGCACTAGCTGTTAACACCGGTGCACCTGTATCAAACAAGCCAAATCGCTCTACGCTTGTAGCGCCGATGTTCGCAATGAATATATACACAATGCCGAGTAATGCTACCGCAATAGCACCAACCTCCATCACAGTTTTCGTAATAACATCGCGAGATGTGGCACCTGTAAGGCGTACAAAATCAATTACGAGAATAGCGAATACCACAGAAGCTAAAGCATCCATTGTATTATAGCCATCGAGGAAGCCTTGCAATACGGCTGTACCATTAGTCGCGTAAGCTGGTTGAGGCACCGCGTATGCCCCAATCGGTGTAACAAAAGATTTGATAATCAATAGCAAAATTACAAGTAATAATGCAGGTGTCAAAATATTGCCAATACGATTAACAAGCTTTTGAGGACTAATCGATAGCCACAAAGAAACGCCAAAGAATATAGCAAGGAACAGTGGTTGCATATCCAAAGTCATGCCTTGTAAAAATGGCTTGATCGCAATTTCATACGCAACGGTACCCGTTCTTGGTGTCGCAAACATAGGACCAATACTTAAATATAAGGCCACTGTATAAATAAGACCATATATAGGATGCGCACGACCTGCTAGTTCCTCAACGTCTTTACATCCGGAATAGCCCATGGCCATAACGCCAAGTAACGGTAATCCTACGCCAGTTAATACAAAACCAGCTAATGCCCATCCTACATTAGACCCTGCGTGTTGACCTAATGCGGCCGGGAAAATAAGATTTCCCGCACCAAAGAATAGGGCGAATAACATCATGCCTATGGCTAAATAGGCGCGCAGTGATAGATTTTCTTTTCCATCCATAAGGTTATCTCCCTTCGTACTACACTATCATATTAGATAACATTATATATGATATGGCACTCCGGTTCAACAGTAAAATCGAATTATATCGAACTTTCATTACACCTTACGAATATTAACTTGTACGTCATAGAATGTACTCCCCCACGCTTCATCAGTCGGTCTAGATGCAGTTACAGCATTGATTCCTACCTTAGCGTCACTGGACTGAGATTGCCACCATACACCAAGGGTCACAAGTGTACCTCGTTGTACCGTATCATCTAGATATACTTTAATACGAACAGCCCCTCGATTATTATAAATTTCCACAGCATCACTATTATTAATGTTATATAATGCAGCATCATCTGGATGCATTCGTAGCTTCATCAATTCAGAATCATCAAATTCTAGTTCGCAAAAACTAGAATCTAATATACGTATATCATTACCGATAATCAACCAGAATGGTTCATCATCACCATAAGGTTCTGTATAGGTAATCAACGGAATGGATTCTCGAGGATTTAAGATTTCGATTTTGCCTGACGGCGTTTTAAAATCCATCTTATAATTGTCTGGCAATGCTACTTCAACCAAGTCGCCACGTAAAATGGCATCTTGTTCGTCTTGTGAAAGTTTAGACGAATTGCGAACCATATGCTCAATTAGTTCTCGTTCTGTCATGGCAAAGAAAGAATCATCTAAACCCATACGCTGAGCAAGTTCAGAAATAACTTGCCAATTAGATTTCGATTCACCAACCGGAGGAATAGCTTGGTAACTGGCCGCAATTGTATAGTGTCCGTAAGAGTTAAAAATATCATCGGATTCAGCAGAACTCGTGGCTGGTAAGATAATATCTGCATATGCACATGTATCTGTAAAGAAGCGTTCATGCACAACAGTAAATAAATCATTTCTCATAAGACCTTGTCTAACGAGATTTTGATTTGGTGCTGTTATAGCTGGATTTGATGAAAAGATATATAGACTATGAACAGGCACCCCGCCACTAGTATCCTCTAATCCATGCTCTAGAAGCGCTTTTGGATTTGTCAACAAATCCCCTAATAATATCATCGGCATCATCCGTTTAGACGGCGTTGGTGTATTAGGTTGTTGCATGAATGATTTATTAAAATATTGGCTACTACTAGAACTAGATAATAAGCCGCCACCTAAATGTTGCCATGCACCTACCACGGCAGGGAGTGCATTGATACACCGGCAACTCATTGCTCCATTACCATAGCGGGATACACCACTACCGAGACGGATAAATGGAGCCTTTGCTTTTGCATAGGCATGAGCTAGTTCTTCTATGATTTCAACCGGTACACCACATATAGAGGAAACATATTCTGGAGTAAATGTAGGCAATACATCTCGTACTAGCTCATCATAACCTTGCACATATGCTTGAATAAATGTAGTATCCTCAAGACCATCCCGATGTATGATATGAATCATACCAAGTGCTAATGCACCATCAGAACCGGGTTTTACATACACATGATGTGTGCCTTGATCATAAGTATATGTTTTATGGGTATCTATAATCCATACAAAAGCGCCGTTTCGTTTTGCCACATTCACATCGTGTAATATATGTACATCTGTAGCCGTCGCATTAAGGCTCCATAATATAATCAAATCACTATGTTGTGCTTCTTGTGGTTTGATAGCTACTGTGTCTCCATAAACAGACTTAAATGCTGCTTGTTTCGCAGGAGAACAAATCCCTCTGTCTTGACTAGTAGCGCCAATACAACGGAAGAAATAGTCCGCTGCAGGACTATTTACAGCCCCCATGGTCCCCGCATAGGAATAACGAAGAATACTTTCACTACCATAGGTATTAATAGTATGGTTAAAATTTTCTACAATTCGCTCTAAGGCCTCATCCCATGAAATGGGTGTAAATTGATCTGGACCAATACCTTTTTTACCAATTCGGCGTAATGGTGTCATTAAACGTTTAGGCGAATGAATAACACGCTCATAATGAGCCATCTTAGGACATAATATGCCCCGTGTGAAAGCGTGCTCTTTATTACCGCGAACCTTTGTCACTTTATTGTCATCTACTGTAAGTATAAGTCCACAAGCATCAGGACAATCATAGGGACATACACTTTTATATTCTTTCATATAAGCACCTCGCTTATCATCGTATTTATAGCAGTAATTTTATATGTATATTTATAGTATCATACATACATCACTATATCTGTAACAAAATTAACGAATATCGATATTTTTCAAACTTCGTATCAATGAATACATTGTATATCAATGCATATAACAAAATCACTTATCAAAATAAGTGTGTGACATTATAACTTTTATTAATGTGTACCATGTAGATACACAATAAATATCGATACTTTTCAGTATTTATTTATAGTTTCTCCCCTACAATACAAACAGATAAGCAACGCATAAAAGTACCATTTTTTACGTTCAGGAATGTATCTATTACCAAAAGTCATAATTTATAATTTCAAGGTATTATCGATTATTTCAGTGCTTTTTGTTAACCTGTGTGATAAATTTTACGTAAGTTATGCAAATTATGTAATGCATTAAGTTATGTAAAACTATTCAATAACTCAACTTTGTGTGCTATACTGACATTGTCATTTGAGAGGATATAGAACTCACCGGACATCATATCACATTCATTGATATAACGGAGTGGAGTCAACTATATCAGGTACATATTTTCTGAAAAGAGGTTTTAACAATGGCAGACGCAAAAAACACTGTTCTTTTCCCTTATGAAACATTGAAAAAATTGAGCATGGATGCTTTCCAAAAATTCGGTTTCTCCGAAAAAGAAGCTGACATCATTCAAGACGTACTTTTGACTTCCGACTTGTTCGGTATTCAAAGCCATGGTATGCAACGTATGGTTCGTTACCACAAAGGTATCACTAATGGCTTGATCAAAATCGACGCAAAACCAGAAATCGTAAAAGAAACTCCAATCTCCGCAGTTATCGACGGTCATGATGGCATGGGCCAATTGTTGGGTCACAAAGCTATGGAAATGGCTATCGAAAAAGCTAAAAAATCCGGTGTTGGTATCGTATCCGTACGTAACTCCAACCACTATGGTATCGCTGGTTACTATGCTAAAATGGCATCCGACCAAGGCTTAATCGGTTTCTCTTGTACAAACTCCGAAGCAATCATGGTTCCTGTATATGCTCGTAAAGCTATGCTTGGTTCCAATCCTATCGCTTGGACTGTACCAGCTGATCCTGTTGACTTCTTCTTCGATTGCTCCACTACAGTAGTAACTCGTGGTAAACTTGAAATGTACAACAAAATGGGCAAAGCTACTCCAGATGGTTGGGCTGTTAACAAAGACGGCGTTCCTTCCACTGACGCAGCTGAAGTATTGGGCAACATTTCCCGTCATGAAGGCGGCGGTATCCTTCCTTTAGGTGGTGCTACAGAAGTTCTTGGCGGCCACAAAGGTTATGGTAACGGCATGATTGCTGAATTGTTCTCCTCCATCCTTTCCCAAGGTGGTACTTCCAATAAATGTATGGTTGGCGGCAAATCCAATATCTGCCACGGCTTCATGGCTATCAACCCTGAATTCTTCGGTGACCCAGCTGAAATCAAAAAACACTTCTCTCAATTCTTACAAGAATTACGTGAAGCTCCTAAAGCTCAAGGTCAAGACCGCATCTACACTCATGGCGAAAAAGAACATGAATCTGTTGCTAAAGTTAAAGCTGAAGGCATCCCTGTACTTAACGGTACAATGCTTGAAGTTCAAGATCTTTGCAATGAATTAGGTTTAGACTTCAAATCCTACTTCGGCGATTATGTACCAGAAGCTCCTGCTACAATGTTCAAAGGTAACTACTAATATCTAATTAGTGTTGGCCCTAACACGGACATGTAGTTAGTACAGAGGGGGACATAAACACTGTTTATGTCCCCTCTCTTATATTTTTTTAACCTCATAAGCTATGAGGTTAAAAAATTTTAAGAGATATATCACTTTTTCTGATAAGTATATCTGTTATTTTATTGTAATCTTTTATTATTACTGAACTTTTACAACTTAATCCAATAGCGAATTACTCATCAATTAAATTGATTATTGCTACATCGTCCTGTTAAGCATATATTTTTATTTTTCTTGAAAGGATGATTTTAGAAATGAGTGCTCTCACCGTTCTATTAGCGCTATCTCCAATCATTTGGTTGATCGTAGCGTTATCCATCTTGAAATTACCTGCATGGCAAGCAACAAGTGTTGCTGCAATCGGTTCTTTCATCATCGCTATTACAGCATTCCAATCCGACCCATTTATTATGGTCACTGGTGCCCTTGAAGGTGCCGCATTGGCAATTTGGCCTATCCTATTAGTTATTACAGCAGCTATCTTCGTTTACAACTTGGTAGTACATACGAAAGCTATGGAAACTATTAAAACCATGCTTTCCTCTGTAACATCTGATACTCGTGTACTTGCATTATTACTTGCATGGGGCTTCGGTGCTTTCATGGAAGGTATGGCTGGCTTCGGTACTGCCGTTGCAATTCCTGCAGCTATGATGGTTGCCGTAGGTTTTGACCCACTAAAATCTATCATCGCATGTCTCGTTGCAAACTCCGTACCAACAACATTCGGCTCCATTGGTATCCCAACAACTACATTGGCTTCCTTAACAAGCCTTGATCCAAGCCATTTAGGTACATTCATTTCCGTACAATTATTCTTGCTTAACCTTATCGCTCCTTTCTTCGTAGTTATGATTATCGGTGGCGGTATCAAAGCATTAAAAGGCGTATTCCTTGTAACATTACTTTCTGGTTTAGCATTAGCTATTCCTGAAACTGTAATCAATGCTGTAATGGGTCCTGAATTATCCGTAATTTCTGCATCCATCGTAATCATGGCAGTGATCATCGGTTGTGCAAAAATTATGCCTCCTAATGATCCTCAATACGCAGTTAAACAAACTGGCGAAGTTCCTAAAGTTTCTGGTGGCGAAGGCCTTGTGGCTGCAATGCCATTCATCTTAATCTTCGTATTATTATTATTAACCTCTAAATTGTTCCCAGCAATCAATGGTCCTCTTGCATCCATTAAAACATCTGTACCTATTTACCAAGGTGCTGGTGCAAAACCTTACACATTCGTATGGATTGCAACTCCTGGTATCATGATTTTCATCGCTGGTATCGTTGGTGGTTTCATCCAAAAAGCAAAAGCTGGTGAAATCTTCGGTACATTAGGTTCCACGGTTAAAAACTTGAAGTTCACATACCTTACAATCATCACAGTTGTTATGACTGCTAAATTGATGACATACTCCGGTATGACTGCAGATATTGCGAAAGCAATGGTTGCTGGTACAGGTTCCTTATACCCTCTATTCGCTCCTATCGTAGGTGCATTGGGTGCGTTCTTAACAGGTTCCGGTACAAACTCCAACGTATTGTTTGGACCACTTCAAATCGCTGCAGCTCAAGGTTTAAATCCTACAAACTTCGAAGATCTTGGCTTCTGGTTAGCAGCTGTTAACTCCGGTGCAGCTGGTATCGGCAAAATGTTGTCCCCACAATCCATTGCAATTTCTATTGGTGCCGTAGGTCCTGCTTTGAAAGCATACTTAGAAAACCACAAAGAAATCAATGCAGAAGAAGCTCACAACTTAGAACATGAAATCGAAGCAAGTGTTATCATGAACAGCGCGTTCAAATACTTCATCATCTTCATCATCATGCATGGTTGTATCTCCTTCTTCGGTCAACATTTCATCCATGAAATTCACCACATCTTCTTCTAAGAATTGGTAATATAAAAGAACAGCTCATTCGTGAGCTGTTCTTTTTATTTCAAATACTAATAAGCAATACCCTTGTTACTCATACATAAACCTATAGCTTTTTCTTATTAATCATGTTACAATACCCTTGTTAAATAGATAAAATTAAATGCAGTCTGCGAAGTGCGATTCGCAGACTTTTATTTTTCCCTTTTTTAATATAGGAGATTTTATGGAGTCTACAAAGAAAATATCTTTATTCATTGTCGTATTTCTAGGACTTCTTACGGCCATCACACCACTTGGTACTGATTTATATCTACCAGCATTACCAATCATGCCTCATGAACTTAATACAAATGCGTCCCTCATTCAGATGACAATTGGTATTATGACTTTTGGTATCGCTATCGGTCAATTGATTGGCGGTCCGCTTAGTGACTCATTGGGGCGAAAAAAACCACTCATCATTGGCAATATCCTCTGTGTAATCGCTAGTATACTCTGTGCTATTGCGCCCAATATTGAGATTTTACTAGTTGCACGATTTTTACAAGGTTTAACAGGTTCTATCGGAGTTGTTATTGCTAAGGCCATCTCCCGGGATTTTGCATCTGGTAAGGAATTAATGCGACTCATGTCTCTACTCATGCTCGTCAACGGATTAGCTCCTGTTATTGCACCGCTTATAGGTGGTCAGCTTTTATTATTTTCTACATGGCGCTTTATTTTTATTGTCCTCGCCGTTTTCTCTGCAGTGTTACTTATGGGCTCTTTCATTTTTACTGAAAGCCTACCATCAGAAAAGCGTATTTCCGGTGGTATAGCAACAGCGTTTAAAAACTACGGTGCTCTACTAAAAGATAATTCTTTCTTAGGCCAGACTCTAGTTCAGCTATTCGCCTTTGGTGGTTTCTTTGCCTATATTTCGGGTTCATCCTTTGTATATCAAAATATATTCAATTTATCTGCCCAAGAGTTTAGTTATATGTTCGGGATTAATAGTTGCGGTATTATCCTCGCTAGCGTAATCAGTGCCAAAGTAAGTAATGTTGTAAAAATAAAAACCATTTTACATACTAGTCTATTACAATTAACGATTGGTTCTATCCTATTCCTTTGTGCAATGTATTTTAATTGGTCCTTTATTATAACTAGTGTCATCCTGTTCTTTACAGTTTGTACCGTATCTGTATTTGGATCAACAGGGTTCTCTATGGCAATGGCGAAATATGGACACAAAGCAGGTAGCGCCTCTGCTATTTTAGGATTTGCAGGCATGTTTTCAGCCGGGTTCGTATCGCCATTAGTTGGCATTGGTGGAAGTCATACTGGTATCCCTATGGGGATTGTTATGGTTGTATGTGCTGTATTAGCATTAGTATGCTTCTATACAATGATTAAAGAAGATTCATCAATTTCATAAAAAAGCGTCCCTCATATGTCCCCTCTTTTCTGGTTGTTCAGTAAAGAGGGGCCATATCACTAGGGACGCTTTTTTTATATTCAGTAATTATATAATTGATTATTACATTATCATTCAAACATTGTTGCTAACAACAATTTCAATCGATTTGCTTGGTTTACCGCACTTGAACCTGGATCATAGTCGATGGCTGCAATGCGCACATCAGGATATGCTTCGGATAATGTTTTTACCATGCCTTTACCACTAACGTGGTTAGGTAAGCAGCCAAATGGTTGCAAGCAAACTACTTGTTTCGCACCTTTTTCGATAAGATCAATCATATCACCTGTAAGGAACCAACCTTCACCGCATTGATTACCAAGGTCAATATAATGAGCCGCTTCTTTTGCAACCTTCGTCATCCGTTGCAATGGATCAAAATGCTTAGATGCTGCAACAGCTTTTGCATATGGCAAGCGGTATAATTCTAATGCTTCGCGAGCCAAGGATCCAAAGAATCCGGAAAGCCATGTACCATCTAAGTGTTTAGCACGATATGTACTATCCATAGCACAGTACAAGAAAAAGTCTAGTAGACCAGAGGTTACAACCTCGCCACCTTCCTTCTCTATAAGTTCATTAATATGGTTGTTCGCACTTGGATGGAATTTAACGTAGATTTCACCTACCACGCCAACACGAGGTTTCGGCTTAGATTTATCGACTGGTAAATTGTCAAAGTCTTCAATGATGTTCTTAATATATTTACTATATTGGAATATATTAGCTTTTGTAATACGTTCCCGTAATTTTTTAACCCAATAATCGCACAATGCATCTGCAGATCCTGGATTAATTTCATAAGGGCGCGTAGCCAATACACATTGCATCAACGCATCGCCGTATACTACGGCTTGAATCATGCGATGTAAGAAGGATTTAGTCAATTTAAAGCCTGGTTGACGTTCCATATCACTCGCATTAAGTGACAAGATTGGAACTTGTTTCATACCTGCATCGATGAGGGCTTTACGCAAATAACCAATATAGTTGGTAGCACGACAACCGCCACCGGTTTGAGAGATAATAACAGCTGTCTTATTAACATCATATTTACCAGACAATAAGGCGCTCATCAATTGGCCTACAACGATGATAGCAGGATAACATGCATCATTATTGATATATTTTAGACCTATCTCTACATCTTCACGCGTAGGTGCTGGTAACATGTCAAAGTCATAACCTTCAGACTTAAGCACTGGCTCCAATAGTTGGAAATGAAGAGGTGACATTTGAGGCACCAAAATCTTATAGGTCTTACGCATTTCTTCAGTAAAGACAACACGTTCATAATCATATGCTGGTGTATCATCAATAACGGTCTCTATAGGAGCTTCTGGATTATGGTGTTTACGCATACTCCGTTCCATAACGGATTGCAAGGAACGTAAGCGAATAGTGACAGCGCCTAAGTTTGTACCTTCATCAATTTTAAGCAATGTATGAATCTTATGCTTTGCAGATAAGATATCCTTTACTTGGTCTGCCACAATGGAATCAAGACCACAACCGAAAGAGTTCAACTCAACAATTTGGAAGCCTTCCGTACGACTTACAAATTCGGCTGCATGATATAGACGACTATGGTATGACCATTGATCTACAACGCGAAGATGTTTAATATCCTTACCTAATGGTGCTACACCATCTTCGGTAAGAACCGCCATACCAAGAGAGGTAATGAGCTCAGGGATACCATGATTAATACCGGAGTCTAAGTGATATGGACGACCAGCCAATACGATGGTAGGCACTTGTTCTGCTACGAGACGAGATACAGTTTTCTTTGTCATCTCGCGATAGTCAGCCTTACATTTTTCTTGTTCGGCCCAAGCGGTCTCAACGGCATTAGAAATTTCAGATTTAGAGAATGGTAACTCTTTTAAGGCTTTCACCAAAGCAGGCACCAATGATTTCTTATCTGCTAGTGGTAAGAATGGCGCATAAAATGGCGTTTTTCCCATCACATCTTGCATATTGTTTCGAATCAATTCTGGGTAAGAAATAACCATAGGGCAATGATAATTATTGTCATGGCTAAATTCCTTTGGACCATGTTGAATACATGGGTACCAGATTAAATCAACTTGGGCTTGGGCAAGATCACGAATATGACCATGAACGGCCTTAGCAGGATAACACGCTGTATCAGATGGGATGGTATCAATCGCCTTATTATATTGATCCTTTGTCGTATAATCGGACAATACCACTTCGCAACCTAATTGATTGAAGAATGTAAACCAGAATGGGAAATCTTCGTACATATTGAGGACGCGAGGAATACCTATACGCAATTTACCTTCAAACTCAGGAATATTTTTCTTGAGGAAGTAATCAAAATAACGGCGTAATTTTACGTCTACCATATTGGGAACAGGCTTATGTTTCTCTTGAATCATATCACCGGCACCACGATCGCAACGATTACCCGTTACATAGGTACGGCCATCGGAGAATGCATTGATGGTAAGCATACAATTATTAGAGCACAATCCGCAATTACGCATGGATGTAGATACTTGCAAGGATTTCAAACCGTCACTATCAAGCAATGTGCTATGTTGATTTTGTAACTCTTCTGCCGCTTCAGAAGCGAGCAATGCCATACCATAAGCACCCATCAAGCCGGATACATCAGGGCGAATTACTTCGACGCCCATTAATTTTTCAAAGGCACGAAGCACCGCTTCATTATAGAATGTACCGCCTTGTACGACGATGTGGTCACCTAATTCCTTAGGATCTTTTACCTTAAGCACCTTATACAATGCATTCTTGATAACAGAATATGCAAGGCCAGCGGCGATATCTGGTACAGTAGCCCCTTCTTTTTGCGCCTGTTTTACCTTGGAATTCATAAATACGGTACAGCGAGACCCCAAGTCGATTGGCATAGGTGCCAATAAACCTTCCTTGGCAAATTGCTCAATCGGCAAACGCAAGGATGTAGCAAAGGTATCAATAAAGGAACCACAACCAGAGGAGCAGGCTTCATTCAATACGATGTCTTCAATGTATCCATCGCGCACCTTTGTACATTTCATATCTTGACCGCCAATATCCAAGATGAAGGATACATCAGGGCAGAAGAATTGAGCAGCACGATAATGGGCAATTGTTTCTACTTCCCCAATATCGATACCAAGAGCTCGTTTCAAGAAGGCTTCGCCATATCCAGTTACACCAGAATGAGCGATGTAAGCCCCTTTTGGCAATAAGCTATAGATTTTCTCTATTAGTTCTTGGGATTTTTCTAATGGTTTCCCATGATTTGGGCCATAGTGAGAGAAGATGATTTCATTCTTGCTATTGATCAAGACGACTTTCAACGTCGTAGAACCCGCATCGATACCGAGGTAACATGGACCTTCAGCATCTTTAATATCACCCTTCGGTGTTACCGCCTTAGCATGACGTGCACGGAATTCTTCTAGTTCCGCTTCATTTCTAAATAGCGGATCCACACGATCGGTTGCTTCCATTGGTACACCAATAAGCGCACCGATTTCCTTCGTCAATTCACCTACTTTAATATCACGACATTCATCATTCATGAGAGCTGCGCCTAGGGCAATAAACAACTCACCATTTTCAGGGATGATACGATGTGCTTCATCGAGTTCTAAGGTGTCACAGAAGCATTGACGTAATTCGGATAAGAATGTCAATGGACCACCGAGGAAGGCTACATTCCCTTCAATTTTATGACCACATGCAAGGCCTGCAATCGTTTGGTTAACGATGGCTTGAAATACGGACTTTGCAATATTTTCATGAGATGCGCCTTGATTTAGCAATGCTTGTACGTCTGTTTTCGCAAATACGCCACAACGAGCGGCAATTGGGTAAATAGTATCCGCATTCATCGCCAATTGATTAAGGCCGGATGCATCCGTTTGCAATAATGTTGCCATTTGATCTATGAAAGCACCTGTACCACCGGCACAAGAACCATTCATGCGATGTTCTGCAGTACGACCTAGATACGTAACCTTAGCATCTTCACCACCAAGTTCGATAATAACATCAGTTTGTGGGTACAACGCTTTTATCGCCTTTGTTTCGGCAATTACTTCTT
Organism: Veillonella sp. HPA0037; assembly: GCF_000411535.1. Taxonomy (NCBI): domain Bacteria; kingdom Bacillati; phylum Bacillota; class Negativicutes; order Veillonellales; family Veillonellaceae; genus Veillonella; species Veillonella sp. HPA0037. Next base: position 1,678,957 of record NZ_KE150483.1, on the reverse strand, counting down.
GTACAAAAGGTATACGCACCTTATCAGCCATCGCCATACCGCCAGAACCTGTAATTGCTACATGTACTTTTGCTTCTTCATAGCCCACTTGAGCCTCTTGTAGCAATGTATGAACAGTATCCAAAATATTGGCGTAATGTCGGATATATTTTTTATACAAATAATTATCTTGTTCGTCCAACAAAACGACCTTGACCGTTGTAGAGCCAACATCGATCCCCATACGTAAGGATTTTTGCATATATACCTCTCTTGAAAAAAATGAAGAATTGGTACGCTCGCACCATTTTTCTTCATACATTTAAGTAAAAGTTAAATAATAAAGCTTTTAACTACACATCTAAAAAATTAAATATTAAATATATTATACAACAAACAGAGATTAATTCTAGGTTTTGCCATATTCCAATGTGGTATATAGAACATGACTATTCCTAATAAAATATATATAACTCTATATGTCGTGTATTTTTTATTATACCACTTTAAAGTGAAAAATATTGTACGTAAAGATACATTCTAAAATTAATATGGTTAGTTATTACTTATTTATATATCTAAATATATCGAATTGCCTTTTTATTTATAAATAATTTTAGTCTATAATGTTATAATAACTATTAATGAGTCATATATTTCATTAACTGTAATTGATTTATCCATTAGTATGGATCATGTAGGAGACCTATGGAACTGACAGACATTCAAATTCCTAGCGATTTGCGCGACTGTTCTCTCACAGAACTCGAGGTCATCGCACAACATATACGTAATTTAATTATCCATAGAACATCACACATTGGCGGTCACATTGGTTCATCTTTAGGAGCCACTGATATTATTGTTGCCTTGCATCATGTGTTCAGCCCTGATGATGCTCAATTTATATTTGATATTTCCCATCAAAGTTATGCTCATAAAATTTTAACAGGCCGTTACGAAGGCTTTAAAAATAAGGACAAATTTCACACCGTATCCGGTTATAGCAATCCTGATGAAAGCACCTACGACGCATTTCACTTAGGCCATGCTTCCACAAGCCTCAGTTTAGCTTGTGGCCTCATGATTGGCCGCGATTTACAGCATAGAACACACCCAATTATAGCTATGATTGGTGATGGTGCGTTATCCGGCGGAGAAGCTTATGAAGCATTGAATCACTTGTCCACAATGTCATCTCAATGTTTAATTATCATCAACGACAACGACCAATCTATTGCAGAAAATCACGGCGGTTTGTATAGCCATCTTCAACAATTACGCGAAACTAATGGTGAAAGCCCTAATAATATCTTTAAAGCTCTAGGATTTTCGTATCGTTATGTCGACGATGGCAATTCGTTGCCAACTGTAATTAAGGCTTTAAAAGAATGTAAAGCAGAGACAACACCGATAGTGCTCCACATCCATACGACAAAGGGCTATGGTTACAACAAGGCTATTACCAATCCTGAAAGCTTTCATAATCCATCCGGATTTGATATTGACACAGGGGAAACAAAAAAACGCTATACCAACAGCTATGAATCTATCGTTGCAAAACAACTCATTGATACACTGGAGCAAAACAAAGCTGCATGTATCGTTACGGCTGCTACGCCTGGCGGTTTCTGTTTAACCAAAGATATACGTGAAAAATTAGGTGCTCAATACATCGACGTAGGCATTGCAGAGGAACATGCTACAACATTACTTGCTGGCATTGCCCACAACGGTGGCACGCCGATTTTACCGATTTACAGTACATTTTTACAACGCGCCTATGATCAAATTATTAATGACCTATGTATTAATAATAGCAATGCACTGATCCTTGTATATCGCGCTTCCATTTATGGTAATAAGGATATGACTCACCTTGGATTCAACGATATTACTATGCTCAGCAACATGCCCAATCTCATGTACCTAGCACCTACAACAGTAGAGGAATTAGAATCTTCCATTCGTTATGGAGTAGAACATCATACTCATCCTATCGCCATCCGTATTCCTGTAGGATCACCGATTTACGAAACTAGTCAATCCAATACAACAGAATGTCCTGTAACGTCGTGTAACATAACCCAATCAGGTAATACGATTGCCATCATAGGTGTCGGTAATTTCTACCATAAGGCGGTCGAACTTAGCCACGCAATACATGATGCCATTCATATCTCTCCGACGCTTGTCAAACCACTTTGTATTTCTAGTTTAGACACTGATACATTGAATGAATTAACAAAAGACCACAATATCGTCATCACCTTAGAGGACGGCGAACTCGAAGGAGGCTATGGTCAAAAAATTGCTAGCTATTATGGAAAAACGTCCATGAACGTCTTAAACTATGGCATTTCCAAACAATTCTACGACCGATACAACCCAGAAGATGTATTACAACAAAATCACCTAGATTTTGAACACATTTTAGATGATATACAAAACATACAACATTAATTCAATACATATATGTCAAAAAGGGGCTGTAACAAAACAGCCCCTTTTCGTATCTATAGAATTTGTCATGAGAAGGTATTGTATCAGATACATATATTATTAACGATCAATTAGAACGCTGGGATGATAGCTCCCTTATAGAGTTGACGTTGTTTGCTCGATAGAAATAGTTACAGGCGCTGATAATTTAGCCTCTAACCAAGCTTTTATTCGTTCCAAATCTGCATCAGATATAGTGGATGTAGTATGGATTATCACCATATAGCGACTCGCTTTAGGCTGTTCTAGATTATCTATTAAAGGCATGCCTTCCACTTTGCTTACAAACGGGAATAACGCCTTTGCTTCAGCTTCTGTCGTTTTCATAGTATTTATAGTTTCACTTACTAATTGATAAGTCGGCTGGTATAGATTGCTCAAGTTTTTATATGTTTCAAGATTCTCTGAAGATTTATTCAAGTTCGTCTTATCCATAGTAGATTTTTTCTCATCTACGCTATTAACAAATCGTAATGTATAATTCTGCAAGTACTCATCCTTATGTAACTTGTCATCCAACTGGGCTTGCTCCTCTGAAGTCACAGGAGCTCCTATAACTACTATGTTTACTAGCTTATTCGTTTGATCCAATGAATAATCAATCACTTGTCGACGTCCCTCTTGATTAATATCATTCTTAATAAACTGCTCCATATGATTTGACTCAGAATACTTGATGGTCATATCATAGCCTGCATAAATACTTGGTATAGCCATAATAAGACCAATCACTAGAAATATTAGTTGGTTACGACGATTAACCTCTTCTGCTTGTTTATGGAATGGTAAACTATATACACCCTTTAAAACAATAAAAGATGCAAAGAAGATGAAAAATGCATTTATAAAGAATAAATAGCTAGCCCCAAAGAAATAGTTCCAATTTCCATTAGCCAGTCCATATCCTGCCGTACATAGTGGTGGCATAAGTGCAGTCGCAATCGCAACACCTGGTATAACATTATCTAAGGTCTTACGCGTTTGCCCAATAATCCCAGCTAACCCACCAAATATAGCAATGAACACATCAAAAATATTCGGTTCTGTACGCGCTAATAATTCAGATGTAGCCGTCTGAACGGGAGAAATATAAAAATATAAAGCAGATGCCAAAACAGCAATCGTAATCTGTAAGGACAATCTTAAAATACCACTCTTCACAACTGTAAAATTAAGCGTAGCGAAGCCAAAACCAATTGCTAAAATAGGTCCCATCAACGGCGATATAAGCATAGCACCAATAACAACTGCCGTACTATTCATATTCAACCCAATAGAGGCAATAAACATGGAAAGGATCAGGATAACCAAGGCAGGTCCCTTAATCTTAGCACCACCTATCAACCTTTTAGCGATAGTTGCATCATCAGCTCGCTCAAAATGTATATCAAAGTATTTATTTATTTTCATTCTTTCTCCTTATAATTTCATCAAATCTGCAAAGGTCCCAACGTTTACAAACATATGCTGTGTCGTTTTCAACATTTGAACCATTAAGATAGCTCCTGTCCCTTCCCCCATCGACATGTGGGCTTGAATAGGAACCATGTCTTGTGTAATATCTACCTCTGCTAAAGCTAACTCTGTGCCTTTTTCTCGAGAGTTATGAGATGGCAATGTATAATCCTTAACACAATCATTCATATGTACCGCACAAGCTGCTGATACAGCTGTAATAAAGCCATCAATGACGAAGGGCTTTTTAAACTCAACACAAGCGAGCATAGCCCCAAGAATAGCAGCAATATCAAAGCCCCCTACATGGGCTACGATTTTACGAACTCTTTCAACTTCACTGTCAGAAACGATACTAGCCTTATGCTTATCTAATACAGCGCGCACAAAATCAATTTTTCGTTTCATCAAATCTGGTTTATTCGGCCAAGAACCGGGGCCTACTGTTTCAGTAGGATCAGCCCCAGTTAAGGCAGACAACACACAGGCAGAGGTCGTCGTATTACCGAGTCCCATTTCACCAAAGGAAAAAAGATTTATCCCTTGCTTTACATAATGTTCAACTCGTCCATAGCCAGCTTGAAAGGCACTATTAAATTCATCCTCACTCATAGCAGGATGGTTTAATATATTCTTTGTCCCCTTTGCGACCTTGCGATCCACTCCGATGCCATCATCTGAGGCAATTCCTACATCCACAACTTCATAAGGAATATTGTTAAAGTTACAAAACTGTGTAGCCGACGAACGACCTAAGAGCATATTACGCGACTGCTTTTGCGTTACCTCATAGTTATAGCCTACATAACCTTCCATATTGCACCCATTATCGGCGGAAAATATGATGTGCTGAGGTCTAATTTCACTATCGATACGGCCCCAAGCCGTACAAATTTTACGAAAATAGGTTTCCCATAAACCAAGGCCACCAGGTATTAGGCACTTAGGTTGGAGGAATTTATTCAATTCTTTATCAAATGAAGTTATTTCGTTATCTTTCATTTTATATAGTATTACCTTGTCGATATAAATCTAAGAAATTTTTGAGGACTCGACCTGTTAATCCCCATATCATATATTGCTTATAGGGATAAAAATAAACAGAATAGTTCTGCCGAATTTTCCAATCTATTTGATACCCTTCTAATAAATGGAACGGAAAATCTCGTAATGGTTTAGTTCCGATATCTAAGTGCCCTATCGTTGGTTCCATATTCAATAAATACGAAAGTGGTACCGTAAAAATTTCACCGACCTCATCAATATTAGGGCGAAATTCATCCGTATGTAAACGTACCGCCACTGCATGTAATTTAACACCAATGGCAGATACTAAACAATCTAATGCACCTAACAATTCAATTTGCTCTGTATCTATTCCTAATTCTTCCGAGCATTCTCGAATAGCCGCAGCAGCTCCAGTTTTATCGGTGCTTTCACAATGTCCACCAGGAAAGCTAATTTCACCAGGCTGTCTACGTAAGGTCTGACTACGCACCGTAAATAGGACGTGATCCTCACCATCAATTTCAAGCAATGGCACTGCTACCGCTGCCGTTATAACATCAATATCTGTAGTCACTTGCGGTTCTCGCCCATTTAAATATACGCTTAATTGTCTATCCATAGCCATCCCCCTTTTCTTAATTATACCAATAATTGTTTTCCAGAAAATAGTAAACGTGGCACATTATTATATTTTCTATTTGAAAGCAAAATAGGTTGCCTCACATATAAGAGGCAACCTATTTATATATGCTTTTATAACGTACAATCTACGCACCTTGGAATTGAGGCATGTCATCATGAGAGTCAGGATCGTCTAATGTACCTTTCAAATCATTATCAACCATAGCACATACAGATGCATCGGACCAAACGTTTTCGGCCGTTTCAATCATGTCGATAATTGTATAGATTGGTAAGATAATACCAAGTAAACCGATTGGCGCGCCAATGGAGCTCATCAAGGATAATGTTAAGAAATAGCAACCCATTGGAACCCCTGCATTACCGATGGCTGCAAGAACAGCGATGAAGAGCCAAGCCACCATAGTACCAGCTGTTAGTTCAATACCTGCATTTTGCATTACAAATAAGGATGTTACAAGGATAAAAGCTGCGCAACCATTCATATTAATAGTTGTACAAATTGGTAACACGAAACGCGCTACAGAAGGGTGGGCTTTCAAATTGTCTTCTGCAGATGCCAATGTAACAGGCAATGTAGCAGCAGAAGATTTCGTGAACAATGCAACAGCTACGGCTGGAGACATTTTGCGGAATACATCGATAGGGTTTAAACCACGGAATAACAAGAACAATGGAATTACAATAAAGAATTGAATCAAGTTGCCGCCGATTACAACAGCTGTATATTTACCTAATGCACCAACGATGACCCCTGCTTCGATTTGTGCAGATAATTGACCTGCAAAAGCAAGGATACCGATTGGTAAAACGTAAAGTAAACCTCTAATCAATGTGAATAGTAATTCTTGTAAACCAAATAACACCTTCAATACTGCTTCACGACCTTCTGTACGAGGCATGAAAGCAAAAGCTAAACCAACAGAAGCAGAAATGAACATAACGGACAATACGTTACCTTCTAAATACGGTTTCAAGATATTGTTAGGAATAACGGATAAGAAATGATCATAATATGTTACGTGACCTAATTTTTCAGGTACTTGCGCTGCACCGGCACCGATTACATCAAGTGGTAAGTTACCTGGCGCAATCCAAAGGAATAAACCAAGACCAACAGCGGCTGCACAAATTGTTGTTAACAATGTATAGGTGACAGCATGACCAAAGATACGGCCTGTATCCTTCTTAGCACCCAACATGGACAATGTGGTAATAACCGCTAGTGATACAGTAGGTATTGCAATAAATTGGAATAAATGTGTAAATACTGCAGCAATGAAATTAAATAAATCATTAAGAACTGGAATATGTTGCCATCCTAAGATAGCGCCAATGATGAGCGCACCCATCCATAATATAAATTGACGTAATTTACCTTGACCACGACTTTTCAAGGTAATCTCTTGCGCTAAGGCATCAACATTTTTGTTATTTTGATCTGCCATAAAAACACCTCTCAACTAATAAAACTACTAGAGACTAATAAAGAAATCCCAGCCCTTGGGGCTGGGATAATTGTCACATCCGAGTCTCTTTATAAAACCCATTGTAAAGATATGTTTTAAAATTGTCAAACCAAATAATTTGATATACAGATTAATATATTCAATTAATGCGTCACTATAAAATCATAGAAGACAACACGAGTACGATCAGGGCTAAACAAAAAATAAATCACATACGAATCAAGTCCACTCTCTCGGTGCATAACATAAACCGTATAGCCATAGGTAGGAACTTGTTCAAGTTGATAATATCCACCTGCTAATTGACGACCATATAGAAGCCACACAAATAAGTTCCACTTTGTATAATCTTCAATTAAAAGGTCATAAGTGCTTTGTATATCCCCTTTTGAAAAAATAGAGTCTGCCACAGACTTATATGTGCCCTCCTTAAATAACTCCGATGTAATAACTACGCCAGGTGCTGAGGATTCGGCAACAGTTTTCTCAAATTCTTTTACAACTTCTCGGTTACCTTCAAAAACAATAGTGGTTGTGAAATCATAAAAACTTTCTATTGTTCCCCTTGAAGATATAGGATGCAATCCTTTCGGCACTATATCAGGGTCTCTAAAATGATCTGGTAATACTGTTGCATTTACTGGCCATCTTTGTTTCCATCGTGATACATCATTAACTTCACTTCCAAAAAGAATCTCATATATAAACATAGACATTAATAATAAAGGTACTGCTACAACCAATGTACACCAAGCATATAAAATGTGTTTCTTCGGTAATGTTAAATGATAAAAGTAGTAATAAAACTGTATTCTTATTGATAGTACTAAGATTACACCTACAATTACAAACCATAGTCCTGGCAATTGAACATGTGCATTTCCCCAAGAAAAAAAGGCAAAGAATACGATTGATAGAATAATATGTTTACCACAAGGAGGGCCTATTAGCATTTGTAAAAGTTTAATAAACCGATTCACAATATATAATCCTTACTTAGACTGATAAAACACAGCTCGTGTCCCATCATTACTAATCAAAAGTTCCACAAAATGAGGTCTTTTAGTATTCCCATCGTCTACAAAGACATATAGTCTATGATTTTTAGTAGAATTATAGGTGTCGTTCACCACTCTTTTCGTTTCTTTTCGAGGTGCAAACCGTAACCACTCTATAAAACTCCGTTTTGGTAAATTTAGAGGTTCCTCCTCAACGCTCTCTATAATGCGATAGCTATTAGGGTGAGATATAAAACGCTTTTTCTCCCCAGTGTCTAAATCACGCAATACACCATCCGCATCAATTTGCGCTTGATACACAGTGTGTTCCTTAGCAATCTCCTCATACTGTGCAATAACTGTAGGATTTCCTTCTAATACAGTATATCTTGTAGGATATGCATTTGCCCACGCTAAGCTATCGCCAGATGCAGAGGCCTTTGAAATACCTTCAGGAAGGTTCTTAGGACGCTTTAGACCTTCCGGCAATCCGTCATCATTTGGCCAACCTCGTTGCCAGTCCATAGTACTAAACTCAAATCCATCGGTTTGTTCAAGAGTCGTTTGAGTATCGTACTTAAGCCAATCCGCAACAAGTCCAGCTAAACATAAATTAAATATAATAAATACGCAGCAAATCAATTTAATATGTGTTTTTTCAGATAAAGCATGTTTCTTATACCAGTCATATTGTAGTACTAAAAGCAATACTATTGCTACGCCAAATACCATATATGTTATAGGTGCTATATTAAATAGCATTGCCACAATAAATAGCATAATTATATATGCAGTTAATAGGCCATAAAATATGCGAACCAAAACTCTCTCCCTATATTTCTATGACTACAACATTTTCTTATATAGCACTTCTATATCGTTACGACTTACTTCAGCCACTGTATTAGCAATATTTCCTGTAGCCACTACGTATACATTATCGACAAGCCACGGAATATCCTTTTTAGTAAATCCTAATTCTGTAAGGTTTGTAGTAAGGTCTAGGTCATGTACGATTAGGCGTAATGCTTCGCCTAACTCAGAACCATCACCATGGTTGAATATACGTGCCAATGAGTTGAATTTTTCAGGGTTAGCACTCCATGTGTATTCCACTACAACAGGTTCAATAACTGCAAGACCAACACCATGGGTAATATCTTTAAGGCCACTAGCAGGGTGTTCCATACCATGACCAAGTGTGACGCCTGCTGTATTGATAACCATACCGCCAATAGTGCTAGCCAATGTAACGGACTCCCATGCTTTTGTTAATTGTTTTTTGTTAAGTACAGCTTCTTGACCATTCACAATCGCTTTCACATGTTTATATAGAGGTACAAGATATTGTGCTAGTAATATTACTGCATAATGAGCTAGTGCATCGGTGAAAGGTTGCGCAGTTTTAGATGTGTACGCCTCGATGTTATGGCACAATGCATCGAAACCAACAGATGCCAACACATGAGGAGGCATAGTCCCCATTACAGCAGGGTCCACGATAGATACCTTAGGCACGATGGCATTACAGCGTAAAGATTTCTTATCCCCTGTTTCAGGGTTCGTGAGGACACCAAAGCCATTTCCTTCAGAACCTGTGCCACAAGTGGTTGGAATCACAATAAGCGGTAACGCATTATCACTCGTTTTACGGTTAAAGATATAATCATTAATGTCGCCGTCATTCACAGCCATAAAAGCAATGCCCTTTGCACTATCCATAATGGACCCACCGCCGATGGCAATAACCATATCGCAGCTTTCAGATTTAGCTAAATTAGCACCATCTAAGGCAGTCGTAGTCAACGGATTGGCATCCACTTGATCAAACAATACATGACCGATATGAGCTGCATCAAGCTTTGCTACCACTCGGTCATATAAACCAGATTTTTTAGCACTAGTACGACCAGTTACAATAAGTGCTTTCTTACCATACGGTGCAATAAAACCAGCAACATTATCTACTTTATTCCAACCGAATTGGATGTTTACAGGTAAAAAATAAGAGAATTCCATGTGATAACCTCTTTTCTTTGAAAACTAGTTCTTAGTGTTATTGTAAAGGATATTTAAAAGCATGTAAAACCTCATAGGGCTTTCACCAGAAAACAGGTATACTAATAATAAGAGGGGGTATTTATATTTATAGAGGGAGAGAACATCTATGAAATTTGCCATTAAACATGTATGGTCTTCGCTGCGGGACCTAGCAACGCAGTCGCCTATATTACTGGCATTAATTGCCATATTTTCATGTACACCGTTGTATATTGAACAAGATTGGTTTGCCGAAATCGACATTAAGCTATACTCACTGTATTTCTTTATCGTTATATTACAAAGCTATATAACAAGGACTCGAAAGTTTTCCATTTTATACACCTTAGTAAGTATCGGAATCAGTATTGGCCTTTATATGATTCACGAAAGCTACGGCTATGTGCGGGGTATTGAACTGGCTACGGAAAATATATCGTACCTATGGCTGTACTCCATGATTGCCTTGTATTTCACATCGCCTGGCGAACACTACATCGGTGAAATCATTAACCGCATCAAACGGATTGGCATCACCCTTGTTACGTCTACTCTGTATAACATTGTTATCATCATGAGTTTATGGTTCTTCTTCATCATCGTGGACCAACCATTCAACTTTGAAGAAACCATTTTTAAGGTACTCGCATCCATTAATATATTCATTTGTCTATCTATGGTATGTTCTTACAAAGAGGATCCCGCAGGTCCTCCAGCACCAAACTCATTTTTTACTGTTGTATTCGGCATCATCTTGCCTAAGGCGTCCATTATTACAGGCATTCTAGCTAATATCTATTTGGTCTTGATCCTGTTAGGGCTTCGAGAGGATACGCGTTTCTTCTACACCTATTATCCGTATGTAGCCATTTTCTACCTATTCTACTTGGCTAGCTTTAGATCTAGTGAAAGTAGCAGAACACAGCAAATCCTATGCTTCTTGTTCATTACACTAACTACACTGTGCTTAGTTCTTATCGGTAAACGTGTGATTAATGAACCAGTTCTCTGGCTCAATACGATTTACGTGAGTGCATTCAATTTAATCTTCTTAGTACATAATGTATATTCTCTTTTGAAGGGTTTAAAACCATCTGTACACACAACCGTTATGGCTCTTGCCTTAGGTACTGTTCTCTTGACGCCATTCATAGGCTATACAACGTATCGTGAATTTGTGACCTATACTAAAGTTGATGGCGAATGGCATGCAAGCCTACCAATAGCTGCTACCTTTGACACTAACTTCACGGACTATGGCACACCATATGTCCCTGTAGATGATTTAAAACTGCCAGAAACCAACCCAACAAACGGCAGACGCATCGAGTATATTAATTTTGATGCTATAACTGCACCAAAGGTTATTTCAATTGCAGGATACGATAAATACATTGAAAACATCGAGTTAATTGTATACGAACAAGATCTTAAAGAATACCAAGTAGAATCTGCCAACTTCGACTCCATCTCCTTCAAGTTCCTCAACAACGGCCTTGATTTAGAGGTGTCTCTACCAAATGGAGTAACAGAGGTGCATCATATTTATGATAAGTTCCTTACAGTCGACAAAACAGCTGTCGATCCCGTCATTATAGAAGGCAATGGATATAAGCTATTGATTACGTCGTACTTCATAAACCAATTCGATACGCGTAAACTTAAATTTAATGTACTTTATAATTAAGCATATAATACAATATAGTAATAATTACAACATCATATATAATATGACAAAAGCAGTACCCCACAGGGGTACTGCTTTTATTCATCGCTCTAACTTGGCTAGAATATCTTGGGCAAAATCTTGGGCCGCTTTAAAATCGTCTTCATTTGGGTGTACTGCAGCTTGTTTGTGACGTGCATCGCGATCAGCAGATTGACCGTGGCTATGCCCTTTCGGGAACATCTTATACATCATTTCAATGACCTTAGGGTCTACCTTGCCTTGGCAGATAAAGGTTCCTACAGGCTCTACGCCATCGGGTAAACAATTTGCTGCATTGATTAAACTTTCCTTTGCATGTGCCATTTGCGGTGGTACGCCAGCTGTAGCAAACAGAGCAATATGAGGGTTATGTAATGTGCCTAGTACATCACGGGCCTCCTTATTAGCTGTCCCCTTATCAACCCAAAATCCTGCAAACACCAGATCATAGGATGCCATATCTGAGGGTAGTTCCGACATAGATACACATGGTGTGTCCGCTGGCAATACTCTGGCAATGGTCTCTGCCACTTGTTTTGTATTTCCCGTAAGGGACGAATATATAACGATAGATTTCATAGCTAACCTCCTATTGTAAAGCTATATTTATTATAAATCATATAGTATCTATCTATAATAAAATTAATCACAAACTACATCGATAAATTTAATCTAACCACATTGATAAATTTAAAAAAGTCAATATTGAATATATAGATTTTTTTCGCTATAATCATTACATAATGTATTTAATAAATAAGAAAACTACCATATATTGTAGTTTTCTTATTTTTCTGATTAGAACTAGTTTAAAAGAGTACATCTGATTTACGCTAGCTCTATAGATGATTTTACATAGATTTACAATGTAAGGGGAACCATAATGGAGATTATGATCAAGAAACGGGATGGCCATTTTGAACCGCTATCCGTTGAAAAAACGAAACGCATGATTGCCTTCGCATGTTTGGGGTTAGATTCTTGTGATCCACTAGAATTGGAAATGGATGCGAAGTTACAATTCGTTGATGGCATGACAACTAAAGAAATTCAAAAAACTTTAGTACAAACAGCTATCGAAAAGGTTATCTCTAAAAAAGACGACGGTTTCGGCAACCAAGTTAATAAAATGAACCAAGATTGGCAGTTTGTAGCAGCTCGCCTCTTCTTGTTCGATCTCTATAAAGAAGCAGCTATCACTCGTCGTTATAAAGCATTCGGTTATGGCAACTTCCCAAATCTTGTACATATGCTTGTAGAAGAGAAAAAATACGCGGACTTCTTCGTTACAGAATATACACCTGATGAATTGCAAGAGTTAGGCGATTACATCAAACCTAAGCGCGACTATCTCTTCAACTATGAAGGTCTTAAATTATTGGCTGACCGTTACTTGGTAAAAGGCTTCAACAAAGAAATCTACGAATTGCCACAAGAACGCTTCATGGCGATCGCCATGCACTTGGCATTAGTAGAAGGCAAAAACAAAGTAGAATACGCTAAAAAGTTCTACGACTTGATGAGCCAATTAAAAATGACAACAGCTACACCTACATTGGCAAATGCAGGTACACCATTCCATCAGTTGTCCTCTTGCTTTATCTCTGGTGTAGATGATAACTTATGGTCCATTTACGACGTAAACAGCAAGTTCTCCCGCGTATCTAAACACGGTGGTGCTCTTGGTATCTACCTTGGTAAAGTTCGTGCATTGAACTCCGATATCCGCGGTTTCAAAAACTCCTCTGGTGGCGTTATTCCTTGGATTCGTTTGTACAACGATACAGCTGTTGCAGTGGACCAATTGGGTAAACGCAAAGGCGGCGCCACAGTAACACTTGATATTTGGCACAAAGACTTCTACGAATTCGTAGAGCTTCGTACTAACAATGGTGACGACCGTCGTAAAGCACATGATATCTTCCCTGCTATCTCTGTTCCAAACATCTTTATGGAACGCATGATTGCCCGTGAAAACTTTACTTTATTCGACCCTCATGAAATCTTGGCTGTAAAAGGCTATGCTCTAGAGGACTTCTACGACACAGACGATAACAAAGAGTTCACAAAACGTTACCTTGAATGTGAACAAGATCCGAACTTACACGGCATCGAAGTACCAGCACTAGACATGATGAAAAAAATCATGCGCTCTGCTGTTGAAACTGGTACACCATTCATCTTCTTCCGCGACACTGTAAACGCTGCCAACCCTAACAAACATGCCGGTATGATTTACGCGTCCAACTTGTGCCACGAAATCGCACAAAACGTTGGCTTCACAAACCTTGCTGAAGAAATCATCAACGAAGACGGCACCATCACTACGAAAACAAATACAGGCGATATGGTTACATGTAACTTGAACTCCATTAGCCTTGGCCGTATTACTGACGAAGAGTTAGAAGAAAACATTGCTCTTCAAATTCGTATGCTAGACAATGTTATCTCTATCAATCAAGCACCAGTACCAGAATCTCGCATGACTTCTGATAAATACCGTGCTATTGGTCTTGGTACTTCTGGTTACCACCACTACCTTGTAAACCACGATATCCAATGGGAGTCTGATGAACATATCGAAGTAGCGGATAAGTTGTTCGAAAACATCGCGTACTATTCCATCAAAGCTTCCATGGAATTGGCGAAAGAAAAAGGTGCATACCCTGCATTCAAAGGTTCCGAATGGGAAACTGGTGAATACTTCACACGTCGTGGCTACACATCCGATTGTTGGAAACAATTGGCTTCAGACGTTGCAAAATACGGCATCCGCAATGGTTATTTGATGGCCGTAGCTCCTACAGGTTCTACTTCCAACATTGCGAACACAACGGCTGGTATCGACCCTATCTTCAAAAAATTCTTCATCGAAGAGAAGAAAGGTTCTTTCACACCAAAAACTGCACCAGATTTGAACGATAAAACTTTCTGGCTCTACAAAGAGGCGCATACAATCGACCAACAATGGTCCATCAAAGCTTGTGGCGTACGTCAACGTCATATTGACCAAGCACAATCTTTCAACTTGTATATCACACCTCAAATGAAAGCAAAAGAAATTCTAGACCTTTACGTTGAGGCATACAAACAAGGGATTAAAACAATCTACTACATCCGTAACCAATCCCTTGAAATGGATGAGTGCACTAGCTGCTCTTCATAGAAACAGAGTGATCTTCACAGATAATATAAAGGAGTCCACTATGGATAAAAAACTGATTTTCAACGAACATGGTGAACGTGGCACGCAATCTATGATTGGCGGCAACACCACAAACCTTCGCGAATGGAACCGTATCAAGTACGACTGGGCGAACCAAATGTACCGTACAATGCTCAACAACTTCTGGATTCCTGAAGAGATTTCCTTGAATGAAGACGTTAAGCAATTCCCATACTTAACAGATTACGAACGCCGTGCATTCGACAAAATCATTGCATTCTTGAACTTCCTTGATTCTATTCAATCTGAAAACTTGCCTAACTTGAGCCGTTATATTACAGCATCTGAAGTGGCATCTTTATTGAATATACAAGCATTCCAAGAAGAAATTCACGCTCAAAGTTATTCCTACATTTTGGACACTGTAACAAATCCTATTACACGTGACAAAATTTATGACGAATGGCGTACAGATAAAACATTACTTGAACGTAATCGATTCATCGCCGATGCATACCAACGTTTCAGTGATGATCCTAGCGAAGCAAACCTCATTCACACAATCATCGCCAACTATATCTTAGAAGGTATTTACTTCTACTCTGGCTTTAGCTTCTTCTACACATTGGCACGCCAAGGTAAAATGACAGCTACATCCACTATTTTCAAATACATCAACCGAGACGAAGTAACTCATCTTGTATTGTTCCAAAACATCATCCGCGAATTACGTCGTGAACGCCCTGACTTGTTCACGCCTGAACTGGAAGCGAAAATCACTGACATGATTCGCCAAGGTGCAGAAAATGAAATCGCTTGGGGTCAATACATCACTGATGATAAAATCCTCGGCCTTAACAACGTTCTTATCGAACGCTACATCAAATACCTTGCCAATATCCGCTTAGAAGCAATCGGCTTGCCTCATCTATACCCTGAAATCAAGGACAATCCAATGGAATGGATCGAAAGCTTCTCCAACTTAAATAGCACAAAAACTGACTTCTTCGAAGCAAAAGTTACAAACTATACAAAAGCAGCAGCATTTGATTTTGATGATTTAGAATAGATAAAACTTAAATATAAATAAAAGGAGTGCTTTCACAACAAATCTGTGAAAACACTCCTTTTTATAGTCCCCAACGCCACCCTCATCAAAATAGTTGACACATGGTAATACATTATAAAAAATAACCATACATTTATACGCAATAAGGGCCTACACGATACATATCATCAACGCCCCGTACATGTAATGGAATATCATCTTTTTACGAATTAAGCAATCGTGGCTTTGTATCCACCCTATCTTGATTACCAACTTATACTTAATACTCTATTAAATCAACCGTCCAATTGGTTGACTGTAGTAAATTATCTAATGTACGAATCTCCTTAGATATTGTATCTGCTGTTTTTTGTAATTCACTAACATTTACAGTTGCTATCATTTTGATTTCCGATCCACGAGCACGATAATTAATCGCACTCGCACTATCTGCTAAGGCACGATATGCAGAAAGTCGCATAATAGCTCCTTCTTTCTCTGCTATAATTTGCGTTAAAGAGCGCCCTTCAACAATAGTTGCACAGTTAGTAAGATTAATATCTTTAATGAGTTGTTGAAGTCTAGCAATTGCCGCTTCTAGTTCTTGCATCAATACGTTAGGGTCTTCATTAGGTATTTCCCCTTCTTGTACTAAACTATTTTGATTTAAACGACCTTGCAAATCACTAATTTTCTTATTCAAATCAGCACGTTCTTGTAATGCTTCTGCTAGTTTCATAAACTCTCACCTCATATTTTAAAATATATAGATATTAATATACTGACCGAGCTAATACAAACTATTATATTTAGTATCTAGTTTCTTATAATACTTTCCGCATCATCACATGTGGACAGCCTTCATCTAGATATTCTTCACCTTCAGCCACATATCCAAGAGATTCGTAGAATGGTTTTGCCTGTACTTGCGCTGATAGAGAACATGTTTTAAATCCATCGCGACGGATTCCATTTTCAGCAGCGAGCATAATTTTTGAGCCTAAGTTTTGACCTCGATATAATTTGCGTACTGCCATACGACCAATATGAGCATCCCCTTCTATATCGCTGGGGAAAAATCTACAAGTACCAACAGCTTTTCCATCTATAGATAAAAGCACGAATTTTGCGATTTCATCAATTTCATCAAATTCATTCTCGAAACCTTGTTCTTTCATAAACACATCTGTACGAATTTGTTTAATATCATCGTTAATTGTATTTAAAATTTGAATAATCATAACTCTCCTTACCAATTATGTTCTATAACGTTTATATTGCTAGCATTTTCTACCTTTAATTTTACCATGTGGATAAAGGCAAAGGAATATTAAAACAACTTTTTTCTATAGAATTTTGTAGCTTTTTGAAAAAAGTACTTGCATAAAATTCTCAAATGGGTTTATACTGTACACATCAAATTTAGAAAGGAGCAACAATAAGATGACTAACCAAATTAGCACAGTAGCAAAACAATACTTTTATTGGTTCTTTATCCAACGTACGGGTAAGGAACTATTTGAGCTACGCTAATTTAGAAATCATCAATCGTTGCTTAGAATAGTAAAAGGGTTACCCGTATTAGAATACGGGTAGCCCTTTTTTATTTGCTATCCCGTATGGTTGGCCCCACTATTCGCATTGTTATTTGAGGAGGACTTATTATGATTATCACGTTAAAAACAACAGCTACAGAAGCAGAGGTAACAAAATTACGCAATGAATTAGAAGCGAAAGGTCTTGTTATCCATCCAGTAGAAGGGGCCCACTATAATATCTTAGGTCTTATCGGCGATACAGCATCCCTCGATTCCCGTCAAATCGAATCTCTTGATTTCGTAGATAAAGTAACTCGTATTCAAGAACCATACAAAAAAGCAAACCGTAAATTCCATCCAGATGATTCTGTAATCAACGTAGGTGGTGCACTTATCGGTGGTGGTCACTTCGCAGTAATGGCTGGTCCTTGCTCCGTTGAAACACCTGAACAAGTATTAGAAACAGCAAAAGCTTGTAAAGAAGCTGGTGCCACAATCCTTCGCGGCGGAGCTTTCAAACCACGTACTTCTCCATACTCCTTCCAAGGTATGGGTCCAGAAGGTTTGGAACTGTTAGAGCTAGCTAAAAAAGAAACTGGTCTTCCTATCGTTTCCGAAGTTATGGATATTTCCCAATTACAATACTTCGATAATGTAGATATGCTTCAAATCGGCGCTCGTAACATGCAAAACTTCACACTTTTAAAAGAAGTAGGTAAATTAAACAAACCAGTTCTCTTAAAACGTGGTTTGTCTGCTACATACGAAGAATGGTTGATGGCTGCTGAATACATCATGTCAGAAGGCAATGAACAAGTTGTATTATGCGAACGTGGTATTCGCACATTCGAAACTAAAACTCGTAATACATTAGACGTGACAGCAATTCCTATGATGCACGAATTATCTCACTTACCAATCATCATGGACCCTAGCCACGCTGCAGGTATGAGTCGCATGGTTCGTCCACTTTCCCTTGCATCCGTAGGTGGCGGTGCAGACGGCCTTATGATCGAAGTTCACAACGATCCATCCAAAGCATTGTGCGACGGCCCTCAAGCATTACGTCCAGACCAATTCACTAGCCTTATGAAAGAAATTATCGCATTGCGCCAAGCACTGGTAGAATGCACTAAATAATCTTAAATAGCACACAAATAAGCTAGTATCCGTTATAATAGGTACTAGCTTATTCTTTTATGAAAGGAACTGTTATGACTCGCATTCATATTAACGCGTCCACACCGTATGACGTTGTCATCGAAAACGGTGCTTTACAACGCATCAGCGATTATATAAAACCATTAAAACCAAATTGTCGTGTTATCATCGTCAGCGACAGCAATGTAGCACCGCACTATTTGAGTTCTGTGAAAGCTAATATGGAGCATGCGGGTTATACTGTTTGTGATTATGTATTCCCTGCTGGTGAAAGCTCCAAAAATGCCCACCAACTCATCGATTTAGTGGACTATATGGCAGCTCAATCGTTAACACGCAAGGACCTTCTCATCGCGCTTGGCGGTGGTGTTGTAGGTGATATGGCAGGCTTTGCAGCGGCTACCTATTTGCGTGGCATTGACTATGTACAGGTACCTACCTCCCTATTAGCGGCGGTAGACTCCTCTGTAGGCGGTAAAACAGCTGTCAATCTTGAAGCAGGTAAAAACCTGTGGGGTGCTTTCAAACAACCCATTCTTGTCCTCTGTGATTCGGAAACGCTTAATACATTGCCAGACATGGAATGGAAAAATGGATGTGGCGAAATCATCAAATATGGTTTCCTCGATGTACCAGGTTTATTAACTCAGCTAGAAAATAAGCCCTTGATAACACACCGCGATAGCGTTAGTGCTGTCATTGCGCGATGCGTACAAGCAAAGGCGGATATCGTAGAACAAGACGAACGCGAATCTGGCGTCCGCGCCCTCTTAAACCTAGGCCATACCTTTGGTCACGGCATTGAAAAAGCGAGTCACTTTGAGGTTCATCATGGCTATGCGGTTGCTATTGGCATGGTACTCATGGCACAGGGTGCGGTAAAACATGGAGAACTAGATATTGAAGCTCTAGATAAGTTAAAATCCCTCATCGAAGCCCATCATTTACCAACTACAACGACTGTAACAAAGGAAGAAATCCTAGCAGCTGCTAAGCACGATAAGAAAAGCGAAGGCGCTACTATTAAAATTGTAGTACCAACAAGCTATGGCCACAGCGAACTTAAGGTTGTTACCCACGAAGAACTTGCCACCTATTTAGACTAAGACGTAAAAGGAGATTTCTATGCATTCCGTAACGAACGCCATTCCTACAGGAACGATTGCGTCCATCCCAGCAAAGGCACATGCACACCGCGCATTAATTTGTGCAGCCCTTGCTAACTCTCCATCTACTATACTACTAAGCCGTACCTCTAAAGATATCGATGCTACTATGGAATCCTTGCGAGGCTTAGGTGCTCACGTAGTATATGAAAATAAAGTTGTCACTATTACACCAGGTCCTGTCCCAACAAAGGGCAATGTAGTACCTCACGAATCAGGCACTACATTACGTCTCTTATTACCTGTAGCTACATCCATCTGTAACGATGTAGACGTAGATGCCAAAGGTCGTTTACCAGATCGCCCTCTCGAACCTATGCTCAGTGAAATGAAAGCGCATGGCGTAACATTCTCCCAAGATAAACCGCCATTTACTATGACAGGTCGTCTCCAAGGCGGTAATTTCTCCATGGTAGGTGATGTAAGCAGCCAATTCTTCTCTGGATTATTGTTGGCAGCCCCTCAAATCGGCCTATCTACTATCACGGCTACTACGCCACTACAATCTAGTGATTATGTAACATTAACGACGGAAACCATGCGTGATTTTGGTGTCGAAGTTAAACATACCTTACCAAGCACAAACATCAACGAGGCTTTCACAGTCCCATTTGGTGCGTCCTTTATCGGCCGTGATAATTACCAAATCGAAGGTGACTGGTCTAATGCAGCAATCTGGATGGTAGCAGCTGGTATGACGGGCAAACCAATTACGATTACAGGCATGAACAAAAACTCTGTACAAGCTGACCGCCGCATCATACAAGTTATGATTGATGCTGGTTGTGATGTTGTATGGGATGGTATGAATATAACGGTCACAGGTCGTGCTTCCAAGCCAATCCATGTAGACCTTGAGCAAATGCCGGATATGTTGCCTGTTATGGCAGCTCTTGCTTGCTCTATTTCTGGAGAAAGCTCCTTTATTAAGGGTGCTCGCCTACGCTTAAAAGAATCCGATCGTCTCATAGCTGTTGCTAATCTCGTAAGAGACTTAGGCGGTACAGTGCGTGAAGAAGGCGATGACCTATACATCATCGGTAGTGGTATACTTAAAGGTGGACATGGTGATTGCGTAAATGACCATCGCCTCGTTATGGCCGGCACATTGATGGCCCTCATCAGTGAAAACCCTGTTACGTTAAAAGATAGCGAAGCTATCACAAAATCCTATCCAGACTTCTTTGAGGACTGGAACTTATTAGGAGGTGATGCTCATGGCATCTAATTTCGGTAAAACTATACAAGTATCTACCTTTGGCGCCTCTCATGGATACGCTATCGGCGGTATTGTTGAAGGTCTTCCTTGTGGACATACCATCGATATCGATGAGTTAAAAACCTTTTTAAAGCGCCGTGCACCAGGGCAAAATCAATTAACAACACAGCGTAAGGAAGCCGATACACCTGAATTTTTAGCAGGTTTGGTGGACGGCATGCTCAGTGGTTCTCCATTGGCATTTATGATTCGTAACACATCTCAACACTCTAGCGATTATAACAACTTACGCGATATCCCTCGCCCATCTCATGCGGACTTTACAGCTCGTATACGCTACGGTGATAAGGTAGATATGCGCGGTGGCGGCCATTTTTCAGCGCGCCTTACAGCTCCGCTTTGTGTAGCTGGTGGCATCGCTCTACAACTATTACGTGAAAAAGGCATTGAAATCCACGGCCATTTAAAACAAGTGGGAACGATTCAAGATGCTCCTATCAACATGGTCCACCCAGATATGAAAGCATTAGCTAGCATCGCTACAGAAGCAATTGCTATGGTTAATCCACAAAAACGTAACGAAGTAGAAACCCTTGTTATGGACCTCAAAAAAGATGGGGACTCTACAGGTGGTATCGTTGAAGTCATTGCTACAGGTCTACCAATTGGCCTTGGCAACCCAAACTTTGACGGTATCGAAAACCGCTTAGCTCGCGTAATCTTTGGGGTACCCGCCATTAAAGGCGTATCCTTTGGCGGTGGCTTCGATATGTGTGCACAACTTGGTTCCGAAGTGAATGATGCTTTCACCATGGACGGCGACAAGATTACAACCACAACTAATAATAGCGGTGGTATTCAAGGTGGTATAACTAACGGCTTGCCCCTCGTTATGCAAGTGGGCATCAAACCAACACCATCCATTTATAAAGAACAACATTCTGTGTCACTTTCACAAAAAGAGGACACATTGCTCACAATCCAAGGTCGTCACGACCCATGTGTAGCGCTTCGTGCAGTACCTGTAATCGAAGCTGTTACGGCCCTTGTTATTCTTGATTTCTTAGGAGATATTGACCATGAACTTAGATGAAGTACGCGTTAAAATTAACGATATAAACGACCAAATGCTCGCCCTCTTCAAAGAGCGCATGGAACTCTCCAAGGATGTCGCGGCAGCCAAAAAAGAAATGAACAAGGCTATTTACGATGCCAAACGGGAACGAGATATCCTCGATAAAGTAACTCGAGATGCAGGCCCAGACCTCGACCTATACGCACGCCGTTTCTTTGAAGCCTTATTCAGCTTGAGCCGGACCTATCAGTCTGAACAATTGTTCCAAGATAATGAGTTCACTGTTAAAATGAAAAAGGCTATTGAGCAGTCCCCTACATTACCTCCACAACGTGGTAGCGTAGCTTGTGCTGGCGTCTTCGGTAGTAATGCGCAAGTGGCGTGCGATAAATTATTACCACTCAGCCAAATTCACTATGTAACAGGATTCCGTGCTGTATTTGATGCGGTAGAATCCGGTGAATGTCAATTTGGCGTATTACCTATCGAAAATAGCTCCAATGGCTCTGTAAAAGAAGTATACGACCTATTAGAAGAGCGTAAATGCTATATCGTGCGCGGTACGCGCCTTTGGATTTCTCACGATTTACTCGTGAAAAAAGGCACAAAACTAGAAGATATTCACACTATCATCTCCCACCCTCAAGCGTTGGGCCAATGCAGTCACTTCCTAGATACACTAGAAGGCGTAGAGTTACGTTCCTTCGATAACACGGCTCGTGCAGCACAAATGGTGGCAGCCAGTGATGATCCAGGCGTAGCTGCTATTGCAGCACCGCAATGTGCAGACTTATATAATTTATCTCCATTGATGCGCAATATCCAAAATAGCGATAACAACTATACGCGCTTTATCTGTATCAGCAAGGACTTCCATGTATACCCAGGGGCTAATAAAATCTCCGTGGTAACTACAGCAAGCCATGCTCCAGGTGGTCTTGGTACATTACTTACCAAGTTTGCAAACATCGGCGTAAATCTTACAAAACTTGAGTCTCGCCCGATTGTAGGTCATAACTTTGAGTTCTTATTCTACCTCGACTTAGAAGCATCCCTAGCAGATCCTAAGGTATTGTCTGTTCTAGCAGAGCTACACACATCACAAGATAAATTCCGCTTACTAGGCAATTACCCTGAAAACTAATATACTTATATGTACTAGTCCCTATAAGAACATATATAGTACAATACATATAGTTATAAAACTTCAATGGCTAATAGGTACCAGCCTATTAGCCATTCTATGTATATTGACCTAGGAGGTCCTATGAAATTTGGTTTACTTGGCCGTACGTTAGGCCATAGCTTCTCCCCTCGCATTCACAGTGCACTAGGGAATACAAATTACGAATTATTTGAGCGCGAACCGAGCCAACTACAAGAGTTCTTCGCTGATCCAGAATTACAAGGTATCAATATCACTATTCCTTACAAGGTAAATGCCCTTGAAGCTTGTGATGTTGTAGATCCACGGGCAGAACGCATTGGCTGTGTAAATACGATGGTTCGCAAGGATGGCAAATGGCACGGTTATAATACAGACTATGATGGTTTCGTATTTACCCTACAACATGCAGGCATCGATGTAGCTGGCAAGGAATGTATCATTCTTGGCGATGGCGCATCCTCCGCTACCGTTCACGTAGCTCTTGAAGACTTAGGAGCTAAGAACATAGTTCATCTCTCTCGTAAGACGGCACCATTCTATGGTGATACTCCTAATTACTATGAAACAGCACAGATTATTATTAACTGCACACCTATCGGGATGTATCCTCATAATCCAGCTAATCTCATCGATATTACACAATTTTCCAAATTGGAAGGCGTTGTAGACCTCATCTATAATCCACGCCGTACAATTTTGCTGTTACAAGCAGAAATGATGGAAATTCCTCATTGTGATGGCTTGCCATTCCTTGTGGCTCAAGGTGTTGAGGCGGCTAATCATTTCCACGGTGAAAGCTTTGGTACAAAGGAAATTGAACAAATCTTGCGCGATATGCGCCGTGAAAAGGAAAACATTATCCTCATCGGCATGCCTGGTGTAGGAAAAACTACAGTCGGTAAAGCGCTCGGTGAAGAAATGGGCCGTACCTGCATTGACGTGGATCATGAGTTAGAAAAAGAAATTGGAGACATTTCCACATACATTACAGAACAAGGGGAACCAGCATTCCGTGAAAAAGAAGCGGAAATGATTGCGAAACTGGGCACTCAAACAGGTCTTGTTATCTCCACTGGTGGCGGCTGTGTAACAGTGCCTAAAAACTACGCACACTTACGCCAAAATGGTCGTATCTACCAATTAACCCAACCTATAGAAAATTTATCTACATCCGGTCGGGTTCTCTCTAGTGGTGGTATCGAACGCTTACGCGAACTCGAAGAAATTCGTACACCAATGTATGAAAGCTTTGCACAATCCATCGTGGAACATAACCGTAATGCACCAGAAACAGTGTCTACTATCCTAGAAGATTTTGAAGCAAACTTATTGTAAGAAGATTTACATCTGTATTTCTAGATAAAACTAAAACTCATATCTTAACTTCATAGATATAGTACTAAAAGCAGTATTTATCCCTAAGATAAATACTGCTTTTTTATATTCTCTATGTTTTATATGTATTTGTAAAAATCCATATTTGCAATTACAATGTAATTACAACTAGAATTCAAGAAGCTTAAACACCTTTTTCTATAAGAGCAATAAAATAACCAAAGTATTACAGTCACAACTTAAAGAATCATAGGAGAGATATTATGAAAACCGTAAACCTACAAGTCCGCATCAACGAAGATCTAAAACAAGAGGTATCTAGCATATTAAAAGCACAAGGCCTATCCTACACCTCCATGCTTGACGCACTATTTCGTCAAATTATCAAAGAACGTCGCATTCCTTTCGCCATTGCATTACCAACAACATCTACAGATGAAACACCAACGCCAAGTACACTCAACAATGACGGCACCTACGAACAACCCCGAATCACATTAAAGGCATCAGATACTACTAGCTCGTACGGAACATCAACCACAAACGAGGTTGAAATATCCTTTGATAAAATTGATAAAACAGGCATACTCAATATCCGTATTAATCCTAAAGTTAAGACACTAACAACAGCTATCTTAAAAGAGATGGGATTAACTATATCACAAACTGTTACACTTGTATCAAAACAAATACAATTCACTAACGATATTCCTTCCACTATCCATCGCCCAGAATGGATTGATGCTATAAATGATGATTTATGGACTAAAGAAGATTTAAGCACAAGAATAGAGATAGGACTTAATCAAGCAAAAAAGGGAATTGGCGAACCTGCTGAAAAAGTCTTTAATGAGCTCCTTAAGGATTTATAAGTTCGGAGGTTAAAATGAGATATACAATAATTTTGACCCCTACTGCTAAATCTGACATAGTAAATCTCAAACTTTCATTAAAGCAACGCTTTATAGACACTGCGTTTATCCAAAAAGAATTATCACAAATTTACCAAAAAATATGTTCATTATCCATTTTTCCTGAGCGCTATCCTATTGTAGATAGCAAGGAAAAATACAGAAAATTGTCATACAAAAAGTATCTTATTCTATATAAAGTTATAGGTAATTACATCTATATTTTCTATATTCGACCATCTCGTATGAATATATTACAAGAACTACAAGACAAATAAAAAAATCGGCTCTCACCGACTTTTTTAATGCACTTTTACGCGTTTATGTTGTTGTTCATCAAATACACCATCTACATCAAGAGTATCTAAGATACGTTTTAGTTCATGTACATCAATTTGACCTGGTGCTGATGCTTTGCCCGCTGAAGCAAAGGTCATAGCATTGCCAAATAAAGATCCTGAAGCACGTGTAATAGCCCCCAATGGCCCCATGGCCATCGTAATGATTGGGTCTGATGGATATAAGGATTTTACCTCAGCCGTCGCTTCAAGAAGTGTTAATACATCACCTGTTGTATGAGGCATAACGGCTATCTTTGGCACATCCGCTAAAAATCCTTTCATTTGAATGAGTCGATTTACAATAACATCTCTACTTGGTGTACCATTAAAATCATGATTGCTCATGACGATTGTTACACCATGAACCTTGGCGAATTCTATGGTTTTGACCATTCTATCTTGATCAAAGAATAACTCAATATCAATAGCATCTACCAAGCCCGTTGGGATAAGGCGCTCTAACATTGTAAAGTAATCTTGTGAGAAGATAGATTTCTCGCCCCCCTCACCCTTCGTGCGCCATGTAAAGAGCAATGCACGACCTTTTAATTGAGGTTTCATGAGCATCAATAGTTCAATAATAGCATCAATGGAATGAGCTCGTTCGTAATAGTCAATGCGTAGCTCCACCACATCACAAGGTGTATTGCATGCCACCGCAGTAGCATCTAGAATTTCTTTTACCGTTGTGCCCACAATAGGCACGCATATCTTTGTACCCTTTTCTCCAAGTACAGTTTGGCCGATACGGATCATAACAACTCCTTTGCATCTCATACGAAACAAATGATTCCCTTAATACTATCTATGACTCATCATAGTGTTATTCATGTTTTTTAGATAATTTTCTAGACTGAAAGCCCATATATAACAATAACAATCCAGTAATACTAAATACGTAGGATATGCCCACATAGGTCGATACAATACTAGCAAATACAGGACCTACCATAGAACCAAATTGTTGAGCTGTCGTCGTCATAC
This sequence comes from Veillonella sp. HPA0037, assembly GCF_000411535.1. NCBI lineage: Bacteria > Bacillati > Bacillota > Negativicutes > Veillonellales > Veillonellaceae > Veillonella > Veillonella sp. HPA0037. Next base: position 1,652,044 of record NZ_KE150483.1, on the reverse strand, counting down.
CAAACATACGACCTCTAAAACTTGGATCTGTATTAAGGGTTACTGCTGCACTCAAGGATGGGTTAATCCCTACAATGCATGAACCAATTAGAACCTGTAAAACACCAAACCACCATATACCCACTGGTAAGCTTTGCAGCAATAGAACGATACCACTACCCATCATACAGTAGGAAATGGTCTTAAAATAACCACGACGTTCACCAAGGCGAACCCATAGATTAGTCGTTAAGGAGCCTGCTAAGCCTCCGATACTGAGGATTGTACCAGAGATTATAGCCGCCCCTTCCATGGTGCCTTGCATATCCCCTACATAAAGGGCCAAGATAGGCTGTAGCATCATGATGACACATTGCATAAAGAAGAAAATCCCAAGCAACCGTACTAGTACAGGTTGTTGTTGAACGGCCTTAAAGTCTTCACGTAAAGATGTAGATTTAGTAGGTTGAGTAGCTTGCGCTGTTCCATCAGTGCCTACAGCATGTAATTTTGGCTCTTTTACAAAGAACAATACAGCCAATGTCGCAATCAGTACAGCGACACCAGATACATAAAATACAGGACGCATCCCTACTACACTTTCAACAGCACCACCTAAAAATGGACCGATGACATTCCCCAAGATAAGCCCTGTCTGGAAGATACCTAAAGCTCGACCAACCTGTTTCTCATCGACACTGAGGGATACCATAGTCATTGCCGCAGGATAAAACCCATTGGCAAATCCAACGAGGGCCCGCCCCATGAGTAGTTGATATTGGTCTGTAACTAAACCAATTAATACATAACAGACAGCAATGCCAAAGCCAGCGCGCAAGGCCATCCGTTTTTTCCCTTTATTATCGGCGATTTTTCCCCAAATTGGAGCCATAATGCCCGCAATGAGGAATGTAATCCCAAAGACAAGGCCCGACCAAAGGGCTACATCGGCTTTTGGGACACCTAATTCCAAGAGATATATAGGCAAAAAAGGAATAATCATGGTGTAACATATAGCTAATACAGTCATGGCAGCCGTAATAATCCATACATTTCGCATGCCACCACGAGTATCATCTGCAATTGTACTCATCTTTCGCCTTCTTTCCACATATAAAAGTGTATAAAAATATGCTTTTACAAAATTATATAAAGAAGAGTCGCATATAAAACGCGACTCTCTCAATTATTCCACTGGAAACTTGTGATCCATTACATCTTGCAAGGAAACGCGCTCCATTACATGGCGAAACTCATCTTGTAAATACTGCCATAGAGGAGCAGTCAAACAATCATTAAACATAGGACATGGCTCTACATCATCCTCTAAACAGGACACAAGAGCAATAGAGTCCTCTGCAGCATATAAGATTTCATATACATTATATTCAGCAGGATCTTTAACCAAGCGATATCCACCGTATTTACCACGGCCACTTTTAACGAGGCCCGCAGAGGACAAGCGAGATACAATTCCTTCTAAGTATTTATCTGAAAACCCTTGGCGTTCTGCGATTTCACGGATAGGCACATTTTTTTCCGTCCCGTGTTCTGCAATATCCGCTAGGATTCGCAAGGCATACCGCCCTTTTGTAGATATTTTCATAAGTTAACCTCTAAGTCATTCACAATATATGTATAGTATAACATAAATTCATACAAAAAATGGTGGGAAATATGATACACTATAGGTATATCGAAATATTTTTATTTGATATGATTTATAATTTCATACAGGGAGGATTTATCTAATGTTAGATAAACTATTTAAACTCAATGAACGAGGTACCTCCGTTAAAACCGAGATTTTAGCGGGTATTACCACGTTTATCACGATGGCGTACATCCTATTTTTGGCGCCAAACATCTTGAGTCTTGCTGGCATGGACAAGGATGCCGTCCTCATCGCTACAGCTTTAGGTGGTGGCCTCGTAACGATTGCTATGGGTTTATTTGTTAACTATCCAATCGCACTGGCTCCAGGGGTTGGCCTCTTAGCCTTTTATTCCTTTACCGTAGTTCTCGGTATGGGTGTATCATGGCAAACGGCACTAGGTGCGGTGTTCATTTCCGGTCTCGTATTCCTCGTCCTAACGCTGACATCGATACGACAAATGATTGTTGTTGGTATACCGGCTTCTATGAAAGTCGCTATTACCGTTGGTATTGGGCTATTTATCTCCATCATCGGTTTAAAACTATCCGGTTTGATGGCGATTTCCATCAGTTTATCTCCTAACACCTTAGGCCAAGTTATACAAACACATGGCAATCTAGTACCTCCAGCATCTGAAGCATTGTTAACACTAGGTAACTTGCACAGTGGCGAAACATTGTTAGCCCTATTCAGCCTCATCTTTACCGCTCTATTGATGGCTCGTAAGATTCAAGGTTCACTCTTGATTGGTGTGTTGGTAACAACAATTGTGTCCTATGTAACGGGACTATCTACAATGCCTGAGAACTTCACAGTATTGGCAGTGCCTGACTTCTCAAAAGCCGCATTTCTTCAATTAGATATTCCTAGTGCGATCCACATGGGCTTGATTACGATTATCTTCTCCTTCACATTCGTAGAATTGTTCGACTCTATGGGTACGTTAATCGGTACTGCTACAGAGGCGAAAATTGCGGATCCAAAATCTGGTAAATTCCCAGGTCTTGGTAAAGCGATGACTGTTGACGCTATCGGCGTTAGTGCTGGCGCATTACTCGGTACATCTACGATTACTGCTTTTGTTGAAAGTGCAGCAGGTGTAGGTGCTGGTGGCCGTACAGGCTTAACAGCTGTCACAACAGGCGTATTATTCCTAATCTGCTTATTCTTGGCTCCATTGGTATCCTTGGTACCAAATGCAGCCACATCTCCTGTTCTTATCATCGTTGGTGCCCTCATGTTAGGTGCTATCCGCAATATCGACTTCGATGATTGGACAGAAGGATTTCCTGCATTCCTCGTTATCGTTTTGATGCCGTTCACGTACAGCATCGCTAACGGTATCTCTGCAGGTCTTATTGCATACCCTCTACTCAAAATCATTGCAGGTCGTGCAAAAGAAGTTAACTGGATTATGTACGTATTAGCGGTACTCGTTATCATCCGTTACGTATTTTTCTAATTAATACATAAAGAACCTATCTCCAAAGATATTAGTAATATATCTAGGAGATAGGTTCGTTTTTATTAACGAATTGTTTTTACACCAATTAAGTCTGTACGACTTGGATCGATATCTTTTAACAGCACTACATGATTTCTATAAAACTCTGCTTCAGAGGCTTTCACAGGCACTTGGAAGAACAAGAAATACGCCATATTATCCTTGTACCACGTAACACTGCGTACTAAGCCCTTATCTACATCCCCTGTATAGTGAACATCACCTATTGGTGTAGAGTCAGTCCACTGTACGTCATGGTACTCCATTGGAATATATTCTTCAGGCCATACGGTATCCATAGAGTAGCTCATGCGGAAGACCATAGTATGAGTTACCCAACGACCGCTGCGCTCTTGATACTCTTTACCTTGCTTCCAATATACAGTTTCTAATACATCATTGTCATAAAAATGTGTAGCATAGTATGTATAGCCAAGCGGTAAATAACTTGGTACAGATACGTCATAAGACATCTTATGAGATGCATCGATTACACCGCTAGGTAAACCGATGGTTTTGCTGGTAAGTATAGGCCACACAGAATTCGTATGTGTACGCAATGGCAACCCAATCGTTTCATAAGGAGGCCAATCCGGCTCATCATTTTGTTTAACCATTTTCGCATCGTTTTCTTCAATATTTTGATTATCATTGCGGTCACCACGTAGTCGATTATCATCAACGGCTACGTTACTCACAGGACCTACAGAGTCTACAATTTTGCTTACAAAGTTTTGATTTCTTAAAGAAGCAAAGTAGAGCATATAAACTTTATTATCTTTTTTCCAGTAAGCAATTTGAATAGCGCCTTTACTATAACCTAACGTATGTACAGCGATCCCATTAGGGGTAGTAAAGCTAACTGCATCCTTAGCGTTGTAATTTGTCTTTTCTAAAATAGGCGTTACCACTGTATCGATAGCCCATCCCATACGATATACAATATCTGTATTAGAGAAGGTTAATTTCGGACCAAATTCTCCATCACGGCCCGTTTCTGTATAAACGATTTCTAATACGTCATGGTCCTTGGCCTTTACATCGCGTACTGCATAGTCTTTAGGCATATAAGACGGAACTTGTATAGGATAGCCAAATTCCTGCGCGGCACTCTCAATATTAGTTTTAACTAAATCATAATCATCAACTTGATCATACCAACGATAACGATCAGCGAGTTTTTTATTATCATCGATGAGCTTTTTATTATCTACATCTCGTTCAACAGGAACGGTATTACCATTTTTATCTATTAACGGGTATGTAGCACTAACTGGCTGTACGCCAAAGGTACTTACTGCAGTAGCCATCGCGGCACATAAAACAGCAGATGTCATTATTTTCTTCATATTCTCTCCTATTACAAAAATTTATAATATACTCCACACATATAATGATATATTTTCTTATTTATATCAAAATCAAGCTACCGTTTCTGTAGCTCTAGCTACTTCATAAAACTTTTATCTTTCCTTTTGTGAAAGTATCGACACAACCAAATAATGTATCTAATGCTTAGGTTCGATATAAAAAAATCCTACTGAACGCTATATCATAATAGAGTTCAATAGGATTGTTGTGTCATTATTTAGTTAATGGCGGCATAATAGCATCTTGTTCAAGTTGTCTTCGTCTTTTGGCCGTATAGTCGACAATTTTAATTTGAACTACGCCCACAGAGTTTACCATGGCTTCCGTAAAAGTAAACTCACGACCTGTCTGATGTTTCATCAATACTTGTAAGCCATGAGACTTTTCATCAATAGCCTCTAAATAGGTAGCCTCTCCACGGCCCATCACACTGGAATAAACTGAACTATATGCACAAGGAATATCACCACCTGAAACAAGGGCTTCATCACTGCCATCAATTTCGATAAATACATGAGGATTTGCTTTAATCAAGTCAAACTTCTTTCCCTCATAATGGCCATGCACATAGATATAAAGCACCTCATCTATAAATTCAAAACCAAAATGTAAGGGCACCACGTAAGGGTAGTCACCATCCATCATGCCTAGGTGAATGATGCGAGTGCTATTTAAAATGCCCTTAATTTCTTCTATATCTGTAACTCTTCTGTCTTGTCGTCTCATAATAACCTCCACGACTTTACGTAAAAGATAATCTATCAATTATTATAGCAAATTATGAAAACCTTTTAACGCATAGTATGCTTTTAAAAGTATGAATACGCTTTCTTTTATTCGTATGTTAATAATACTATTCACAGGATGTGTCTACTGTAAAAATACATTTGACTTTTTATAATAGATACTGTATTATAAGAAAATAGTTTTATATATTCTATAGATTATGAAAGTTATGGTCATCCATGGCTTTTTGTATTTATAGGTAGTTTGTAGAAAAGAGGTCTTTACTATGTCTGATACGAATCAGTTAGAGCGGGGCCTTAAGAATCGCCACGTACAATTGCTCGCCATCGGCGGTGCCATTGGTACAGGCTTATTCTTAGGTTCCGGTCGGGCCATCCATTTGGCAGGTCCATCCATTCTTTTTGCTTATCTCATTACTGGTCTTATATGTTTCTTTGTAATGAGAGCGTTAGGGGAATTATTATTATCTAATCTTAATCATCATTCCTTTATCGATTTTGTAGAGGATTATCTAGGTGATCGCGCTGCGTTCATCACAGGGTGGACATATTGGTTCTGTTGGCTATCACTAGCCATGGCCGATTTAACGGCCGTCGGACTGTATATGCAATACTGGATACCATGGCTACCGCAATGGGTCCCAGCCCTCGTCGTCTTAATAGCTCTATTACTCATGAACTTAACAGCCGTAAAGCACTTTGGTGAAATGGAATTCTGGTTTGCCATGATCAAGGTTATTGCCATTGTGTCCCTTATCATCATCGGCTTAATCATGATTTTCTCTGGATTTAGTACCGATGCTGGTGTAGCTGCCGCCTTTAGTAATTTATGGAATTACGGCGGATGGTTCCCAAATGGAACGATGGGCTTTATCTTATCCTTCCAAATGGTTGTATTTGCATTCACCGGCATTGAACTTGTAGGTTTGACAGCAGGTGAAACTGAAAACCCTGAAAAGGTTATTCCAATGGCCATCAATAATATTCCTTTGCGTATTATTTTGTTCTATATTGGTTCCTTGGCCATCATCATGAGTATTTACCCATGGACAGCCGTTAACCCTGCAGCCAGCCCATTTGTGGCCGTATTTACAGCAGTTGGTATTACCGCAGCAGCAGGTATCGTCAACTTTGTTGTGCTTACCTCTGCCGCATCAGCTACAAACTCTGGTATTTTTAGTACAGGTCGTATGATCTATGCCCTTGCAAAACGCGGTCACGCACCTAAATCAATGCGTCGCTTAACACATAGTAGCGTGCCATATCAAGCGACTATTTTCTCTGCTGCCGTACTACTTATTACAGTTGTACTTAACTATGTCATGCCAGAAGCAGTCTTCGTTATGATTACATCTATCTCTACATTCTGCTTCATTTTCATCTGGGCTATCATGGTTATTTGCCATTTAAAATATCGCAAAAAAAATTCTGAATTGGCGGCAAAATCTAAATTTAAAATGCCTCTATATCCAGTGATGAACTATTTAATTCTTGCGTTCTTCGCGTTCATCCTCATTATCTTGGCCTTGAATGATGACACAAGAGTTGCCTTATTCTTCACACCAGTTTGGTTCATTATCTTGTGGGCCTTCTACTCCATGCTCAATACAGGCGACGAAGATACACTTGAAGAAGAACTATTAGACCTAGCAGGTGCTAAAAAGCAAGCTAAAAAACAAACAACAGATGATCACGATGATTATGTAATTTAACACAAAGCCCCTACCTCACCGAGGTAGGGGCTTTCACTATATCCAAACTATTTCAAATTTGGGAAATTAATTTGTTCATAATTTTGTTGATAGATTGAACTATCTCCTATATTTTCATCGTAATTCATGATGGTTCGAATCCGACGACCTTGACTGGTAACGATAATATCTATAGAAGAAGGAATTTCCTGATTCGTTTGTTGTAGATACATATACAAATCCTGCAACGCCTGAGCCTGACGTAATGCTTCTGTTATATATTTTCCCTTAGATAAACCAGTATTTTTAATAGTTTGACCACTATATACTTGGCCCATCGTATCCGTATAGTAGAAATAAACTGTATTGTCAGATGGTATCGCCTTAATATAGATAGTTTTCCAATTCTTTTTAATCATCGATTTAGTAGATACGGCTACATTATTCACTAATGTTTGTGTTTGTTTATTGATTTCTTGTGTAGTACCATTTCCTACCGAGATTTCATCATTCGTCGGCATTTGAAGCATAGTCATGGTTGGGTCTGGTTTAACTTGTTTAGCATCTACAGGTTGCATGCCACAGATACTAACTGCAGTCATAACTGCTAATGTGGATAATACCAATTTATTCATAGTTCTCTCCATACTATATATAATATATGACTAACTATATTTTATACAATTTATTATAGGCATAAATAATGTATTTATCAAGTGACGATCCAGCCCCATAAAAATAACCGATATGTTCCTCATACAAGGATACATATCGGTTATTCTTTATATAAAACTAATTACTAAAATCCGTATCCACAATAGCAAATTGTGTATAATCTGGATAACGATTATGAAGTTCCGCCTTAATCTTTTCTAATGTACCATGTGGATCTTCTTCGTCAAAGTTAAAGATAATATCATAATAGATAATCTTTTTATCTTCTCGTACGTAGAAAGCATGGAGTTGGACTACATTAGTATACAAACTGATAACTTGATCAAGCGCTTTTTTGATTTCAAGAACTTCTACGCTTGGTTGATTTTCTGCGTATACGCCGACAGTCATATTAATGCCAAACTTTTTATAAAGATGAACTGCGATTCCTTTAGTTAACGGATGGACCTCACCCACCGTCATCGTATCTGGCAACGAAATATGAACAGAACCAATCACTTCACCTGGTCCATAGCTATTTAGCACTAGGTCATATACACCGCCTACATTTGGATGTTGCGCGATAGTTTCTTTGATGTTTCGAATAAGATCATCATCGGCGCGAACACCAAGCAAATGATTATACATATCCCGTAAGATCTCATAGGCTGCTTTCAAAATTAATAGCGAAATTAAAGCCCCTACATAGCCTTGAATATCTACATTGAAGAAATATACGAGGCCTGCAGACACCAATGTAGCAAAGGTAATCACCGCATCAAAAAGAGCATCAATACCAGACGCTACGAGGGCATCAGATTTATATTTCTCACCTTGAGACTTAATGTATCGCCCCATCACAACCTTTACAACGATAGCAACAGCGATGATAGCAAGGCTTGGAATATCAAATGTGGATACCTCTGGATGAAGAATTTTATCTATCGACTCCTTAAGGGACCCAATGCCTGCACCGAGAATGATGAAAGCAATAGCCATGGTAGTCATATATTCTATACGGCCATGTCCAAATGGATGTTCCTTATCGGCCCCTTTTGCAGCCAGTTTTGTACCGACAATCGTCAACACCGACGAAAGAACGTCTGTTAAGTTATTTACTGCATCAAGGATTATGGCGATGGAATTCGATGCCAATCCTATTATCATCTTAAAAATGACAAGCACCACATTGCCTATAATGCCCTTGATACTGGCGAGCGTAATACCCCGATTACGTTCAGCACTATTATCTTGTAAAATCATACTATTACACCTCTTACATACTATATGTACAATATTAAATAATTTATATGTGTACGTTTATTTGTATTATAGCTTATGGATTATCATTTGTCACTATAATTTTCAATATATTTTCACGAAATCCATTGATTTTACTGAACTTATCAGTCATTCTCATTTCTCAATTAGAAACTTTTATGTATTTAAGAACTCATTCTACTACTGAATGCCCATTCTAATTAAGCTTGAACGGTTATACGGTCTCCAGAACGCATATGTGTAAAAACAACCTTCATTGCACGTAGTGCAAATGGTTCTCCCGTAGATTTCGCCCCATACAATGTATCCCCTAACAAAGGATGACCTATATGACTGAAGGCCACTCGAATTTGATGTGTTTTACCTGTATATAAGCGAACTGCCACTGCTGTACAAGGCTGATTTTCTAAGTTATGCACAGAATTATCCACAATTCCACCCTGTTTATCCACAGTATTCACTGTGCTGTCCACATTTTCATGGGATATATCCACAATATTTTGTAGGTTATGCACAGAGTTATCCACAGCCCCATCCGGATATCGGTGTAAAACGGTAAAATCAGTCCGTGTTTCTTTCCCCTTAGAATTTACTTCGTAATGAATGCCATCAATACTTCTATCCATAGGAAGCACCAACGAATCCGAATCTGATTCGACAAGGCCTTCAACAATAGCCATGTACCACTTTTCAAATGTGTTATCATCCATTTGTTGTTGATATAAGCTTTGGGCTAGACCGCTTTTAGCAATTACAATACAGCCTGTTGTATCGCGGTCAAGACGGTTCAAAAAACGTACTTTTCGCTTAATACCATGTTCCATAAAATAATGGGCAATGCCATTAGCAAGGGATACTTGATCTTTTGAGTTTACCGTAACACCGGCAGGCTTATCCACAATGAGCAAATCGTCATCTTCATAGAGAATATGTAAATCCATTGCAATTGGCTCATGATCAATCTTCTCTTTGGCCATAGCTATCCAAATTTCATCATCTACGGCAACCTCTGTATGAGGTGTTGCTTTGTGACCATTTACATGGATTAATTTCTCATCAAATAACTTTACCATCGCTTTTCTTGGATATTTAGTATCTAACAGTTGCCCTAATGTTATAGCATCTGTAGTTGCATGTTGTATGGATTCTATATCCTGGGTAGTAACTGACCAAAAAATATCATCTGGTCTATGCGTTTTTCGTGCCATTACATACTCCTTTCTACGAGTTTTACATCCCTTGGCATATAATCAAGAAATGCACTTGGCGCTGTGCCTTGGCCCCGTTGTGATTCATTGGTATAGGTAATAACCAGCTCCTGTTTTGGTCGCGTAATGGCCACATAGAACAAGCGTTTTTCTTCATCCTCATTGCCCTCGCGTAAGGACATAAAACTAGGAAAGGTCCCTTGATTCATACCTGCCAAAAATACATGGTCAAACTCACTACCCTTTGCTTGATGAACCGTAATAATCGGTATCTTAGATTGTTTACTCATCTGTTGTGGCTCACCAGCCGTCAAGGCAGCTAATTGCAAAATATGATTGAGACGAGCTAATCCCGTTGTACCTTCATATTCCTTATCTAATGATTCCATAATACGATACAAATCTCGTATATGTTCAACCTTGGCCATTTCGCCATGACTCTTATAATAGTCTAGTACGCCCATTTGATTCATAATATAGGCCAATAATTCCGTAGGATTATCGGTATGCATCTTTCTGCGCAAGGTTGCCATTTGAGACGCAATCGTTGTGAAAGCCGCCTTATATTGATTAATGGCTACCATGCGATCCGTCGTTGTGGGCATAATATTTTCACGGACTGCGTAGATTAATAATTGGCCCGTAGCGATAATATCATCCATCGCATTATGGGTAGGCGTATGATTGATAGGAAAATATTTTGACAAAAATCCTAACTTATGATTTTCCAGTGTTGGATAGAACCGTCTAAAGATATCTAGTGTATCATATACGGCCTTAAATTGAGGCTCGCCTAAATTATGGCGCGCTAATTCGTGGCTCAAAATACTAATATCATAATTTACATTATGGCCTACAATGATACGATTGTTAGAAAATTCTTTGAAAGCCTCCAGTACGACCTTTGGACTTTCACCATGCTCTGCTAAATATGCATCCGTAAAGCCATGAACGAGTTGAGAGGTACCTACCGATTTACCAGGATTGATAAACCGTTCAAACCGTTCTATTTCATTGCCATCTTTATCAATGCGCATTGCCGCAATTTGTATAATTCTATCTTGTGTCGTATCAGTACCGGTGCTTTCTACATCGTACACCACCACTTCCCCCACCTCAAGACCAGCTACCAATTTGGCATATGGCTCAGCTTCAAAGATAGGCATATCCATAAAATCCGTCAATTTTAGCCCTACACTGCGATTTTTTGGACTTTCAATATCGCGAATACGCGCGTCGCCAATGCCCGATACATAGCGTTTAATAATGCGTTTCGCACTAACCGCATCATTAGGATTCATCAAGAGCTTAAAGTACGCCATGATATCCTTGATTTCCTGACGGCGGAAGAATTTATATTCATCAATAATCATAAACGGACGACGTTCAGATTCTGGCTTGTCTTGATTATATCGTTCAAACTGTTCACTTAAACGCTGTGCCTTGCGATTATCGCGAACCAACACACCGATAGATGCATTCTTTGGAAGCGCGCAAATACGGTCATAAATAAATTTTGATTCCGTATATTCATTACGACAATCTTTCACAAGGACAGGTGCCCCATCACTAGCACTGTTAGCCTCTGGCATTTCATCGTACACAGTTCCAACGAGTTGAGGAAACATGTTCTGCAATGTTTTAAAAGCCATTGTAAACAAAGTGCGATTAGAGCGATAGTTTTTATAGAATATGATTTTTAGAGGATTAAAATCACGGGTAAATGCCTCTAATAAACAGAACGGATCTGAGCCGCGCCATTCGTAGATAGTTTGGAAATAGTCGCCACATAAAAGAACGTGATTGCCTTCCCATAGCATTTCCATAACCTTATATTCTAATGAGCCCGTATCTTGCATTTCATCAACGGAAATATATTGATAGCGACTACGCCACCGTTCTCGAATATCTGGATTTTGAAATAGTCGATGCACACCACAGATTAAATCAGTAAAATCAACGCCGTGAACAGATTGTAAACTTTCATCATAACGAGCAATCCATTCATGACCATGAGCCCAAAAGTCCGACAAGTCCTCAGTAGCAAGAGTATTGTAATTGTAAAATAATTTCTCTATTTGCTTAGATTGCTCCCGCTCTAAACGTTGTATCGTTCGTTTGTAATCATCTATCAACGATTCAGAATAAAATTCATACACAGAACGATATTCCTTTACCATGCTTATAAGGCTAGCAAAGTTCATATCCCGCATGTTTCTCGGTTTATATGGCAAATATAGTTCTTTACAATCCTCTTCATCAAATATGGTCACATCTGTATAGAGCGACTCATCTCGCTTGCCCTCTTGTTGAAGAACGTAAAAACAAAAGCTGTGGAACGTACTAATCTCCACAGCCTTTGCAGGTTGGCCAACGAGGGATTCGATGCGCGACTTCATCTCTTGTGCCGCCTTATTGGTAAAGGTCATGCACAAAATCTGATGAGCCTCGCAGCGGCCACTTTCAATAATGTGAGCCACTCGATAAGCCAGTGTATTCGTTTTTCCCGTCCCAGCGGACGCCAACAAGAGGATATTTCTATCTAGTTCATCGATGACGCGTTGTTGTTCGCTATTGATAACCATGATATCCTCTCCTTATTTTATAAGCCGTAGTATAGAGCGGCCAGTACCATCGGAATAGGTCCAAATAGTACGGTCAAAGCCCACACACCAAAGCCAATATCCATTGGTATATGTAACACATAGATACATACCATGTATGTCACAATGCCTAGTGCAACATTGATGGCTACCTTTTTAATGGTGAAAAAAGCCAATTTCAATGCAATAACTATGACAAATACAGATATAACCGCCTCAGTCATAGGCGCTGCCAATAATGGCGCGAGTAATACGTTCATATTATCCTTTCATCTCCTGGCGATTTACAACGGCACCGCCCAAGGTCAATTCATCGGCATATTCGATATCTCCACCTACAGGAACACCGCGGGCAATACGCGTTACCTTGATGCCAGTCGGCGCTAGTAGACGTGCCAAATATAAGGCCGTCGCCTCCCCTTCTACATCAGGGTCCGTTGCGAGAATAACCTCTTGTACGACACCATCACGCAAACGAGCAATCAGCTCTTTAACGCGAATGTCTTCAGCACCGATGCCCTCTAAAGGTGACAACGCCCCCTCTAAGACATGGTAGAGCCCCTTGTAATCACCACTGCGTTCTATGGCAATCACATCGCGAGATGTTTCAACCACCATAATCGTGGTTTGATCCCGATTATGATTAGAGCAAAATTCACAAGGGTCCTGCGCAGATAGATTAAAACAGATAGAACAATGGCGGGTTGCCCCTTTAGCTTCAACAATGGTATTGACCAATCGGTCCACCTCTTCTTGCGGCATTTCCACAAGATGGTATGCCAAGCGACGGGCAGATTTTGATCCAATGCCTGGCAATCTGCGCAACTGTTCTACGAGCCGTTCTAATGCGTTTGTCATTTAGAATAAACCTGTTGGCAAGTTAAGACCACCTGTTACCTTGCCCATTTCTTGAGACAATAGGTCATCTACTTTTTTGCTTGCTTCATTAACAGCAGCCATTACCAAGTCTTCAAGCATTTCCACATCTTCAGGATCAACTGCGGACGGATTCAACTTCAAAGATTCAATCATCTTTTCGCCATTCATAACAACGGTAACAGCGCCGCCACCTACGGATGCTTCTACCGTACGAGTTTTTAACTCTTCTTGCATTTTTTTCATGTCAGCTTGCATTTTTTGAACTTTTTTCATCATGCCTGCCATATTGCCCATACCTTTACCGAACATTGTATTTCCTCCTTATAGGACTGTGAAAGTCCTTGCAAAATAAATTAACTATATACTGAAAATTGCAATTTACTCTTCTATGACCTCTACATAAATGTCATGATCTTCTGAAAGTTTCTCTAATGTTTTAGCCAACAGTGGGTTTTGTTGTTCTTCAACGCCCATGTGTTCAGGGTCCCACTGGTATTCACGCTTTGGGACGGCTTCTACCTCCACGGTGGCACCGCTATCCATAGGCCGATTGATAACTTCACCATCATCGGTCATTACCTGTGTTCCGTCTAAACTCATAACGGGTATACCACCGTCATCATGAGCTGTCTTTTTCTTAGCAGATGAATCCTCATCTCCCTTACTGCTCGGTGGTTTTATACCTCTTGCTTTAAGAGCAGCTAACGCAGCCTCTCTAGCATTATTGCGAGCTTCGGAGCTTATAGGCTCTGGCGGTTTTACACCACCAGATACATCTTGGGTTTCAGATTGTATAGTAGCTCCAGACTTCTCTTCAGTATCCTGATTCGCTATAGGCGTAGAGGATACTGTTTCACCATTATCAAGTAAGTCTGTTTCTACCGGTGGTGGCGGGGCCTCAACAACCGGTGTAGGCTGTGACCTCTTAGGCTGTACAGCTCGATTAGACCGCGCTCCGCTAGCCATCATATATTCTTTATAGACATCTGTCTCTATATCGACAATCTCTAAAGACACGGAATAGCCCAACGCATATTGGAACGCTAATGCAATTTCCTTGCGATTTGCTTCATTAGTAGCCAAGGTAAGGGATATTCCCTTTTTAAAAGCTACTACTGCTTTTTCACGATCTACATAAATAACTTGGCCTTGACCAATAATATTATATGCTAATCCCTTATCGCTGTCCTTTAGATATTTTATCACAGTAGTCTGAATGGTTCTATATTCCCCAGAGTCCACCATGGTTTCACCGATAACAGCGACTTGGCTAATGCCTGTATTCTTTTGACGTCTCGTATGTCTCGTCGTTCGAGACGTGCTAGTCTTAGGTGGTACTGCACCAGAATTCTTCATCGGTGGTGGAGTCATACCAACACCATGCATAGGTGGCGGCGTCAAACCTATAGTAGCCGTTTGATTACTACCGCTAGGTTTCGATTCCGCTACAATAGGTGAAGGCTTATGATTTGTTGGCACCTCATGAATCGTAACAGATTCGTATTCCTCCATAGGTGGTGGAATAAAATCATCATCTACCACATTTGATCTTGATGCATTAGGTGTAGCCACAAAATTAATAGATGGCGCCGACATCGGTGGACCTTGTTGTTCCAACTTAGCTAATCGATTAAGAAGCCCTTCGCGAGATTCTCGCTCTGAATGTTCCAAGACTGATAAGCGTTCTTCCACATCGTCATGAGCCTTGGATACGCCTGCACATAAAACCAATAGGCCCATTTCAATAACCGTGCGTGGATTATCTACCTGTTTCGCATCGCTCATGATGGATTGTAACTGTTTAATATATTGATTGATGGTACCAAACTCAATGTCTTGTGCTTGTTCTAAGAATTCAGTGCGGAACGAATCATATACCTTTAATTCCTCCGCATCAGGAGCGACCTTAGCAATCAATAGAGCTCGTAAGTGTTGCGTAAGAGCCTCCATGATTTGGGCCCCATCACGCCCTTCACTGAGTGCATTTTGAATATATTTCAATACAGCTGGGCCATCTCCATCGTGCAAGGCAGCTAGGAATTTGATAATCCAGTCCTTGCTAACGAGACCAATGAGTTCCTCTACAACAGAAGGTGTAATCTCGCCGCTAGCCATGCCCACACATTGATCGAGAATACTTAACGCATCGCGCAAGCCCCCATCCGCATGAACCGCGATAAGACGTGCTGCATTATCCTCTAAGGCAAAGCCTTCTTTATCTGCAACATATTGTAACCGCTGAGCAATATCATCAGATGTGATACGTCTGAATGTATATCGTTGACAACGAGATACGATGGTAACAGGCAATTTTTCAATCTCAGTGGTCGCAAAGATGAACATGACGTGGTCGGGTGGTTCCTCTATCGTCTTTAATAGGGCATTCCACGCTTCATTGGTAAGCATATGGGCTTCGTCGATGATGAATACCTTTTTACGCCCCTCTACAGGCATAAACTTTACGCTTTCACGAAGAGCACGAATCTCATCGATACCACGATTTGATGCCGCATCAATTTCGAGGACGTCCATA
Organism: Veillonella sp. HPA0037; assembly: GCF_000411535.1. Classification (NCBI taxonomy): domain Bacteria; kingdom Bacillati; phylum Bacillota; class Negativicutes; order Veillonellales; family Veillonellaceae; genus Veillonella; species Veillonella sp. HPA0037. The sequence goes on along the minus strand of NZ_KE150483.1, from coordinate 1,635,938 downwards.
GATTGACCACTCAAAATCGATTTACATACGCTACATTCATTACAGGGATGGTCTGTAGGACCATGTTCACAGTTAATGGCACGAGCAAAAATCTTGGCCATACTCGTCTTACCTGTCCCGCGCGGGCCGGCAAATAGATACGCATGAGCCACCTTATCCTCGCGAATAGCGCGCATCAACGTATCTGATACCTGATGTTGCCCAACCACATCGGTAAACGTCTGCGGACGATACTTACGATATAGAGCCATATATGCCATAGGAACACCCCCTTTTCCCTGTAAACAGTCCGTAATTAGCAATACTTTATTATACCATATTACACAAAAAAGAGGGCGTCCTTTCACGTCCTCTTTGCATGTAACTAATACCCGTTTTAGCTTCAATAATAGAATAAAAAAAGCGGCCCCCCAGGCCGCCTTGCAATATTCGATCACGACAGCCCCCGGGTTCCCCGTGGCACATGAAGGTTACCGCTTAGTGCTGCTACCTCTCAGTCCTGACACGATTCACAGGCCCCCATTGCACGGGCCCGAGAACTGCCATGATCCAATATTGCAATACAAATATTATACATGAAAATGCCTCTATAGTCAAAACTATAGAGGCATTCTACATTACATTCTCTCTAAGTTATATTAGATTAGAACTTATTTTGCATATTTTTCTTTAAATGCAGCCAATTGAGCTTCTTCTAAGGACAAGCCTTGTTCTTTGAATCGTTCAATAGCAGCATGCATTTCTTCGTATGCTACAGGAACAACCTTAGTAAATCTATTGGCAAAGTTATTCCAGTTTTCAAGGATATGACGGCCTTTTGTGGAATTAGTATGCAATACATGTTGTTCGACTAATTCTTTGATTCGTTTAAGGTCATCATTATTAGCAGGACGTAATTCTACAAGACCAGTATTTACATAACGTTCATCGCAATCGAGGATGTACGCATAGCCACCGGACATACCGGCTGCGAAGTTACGACCAATTTTACCGAGTACAAGAACCTCGCCACCTGTCATGTATTCACAACCATGGTCGCCTACACCTTCCACAACAGCTGTAATACCACTGTTACGAACAGCGAAACGTTCACCAGCTACACCATTGATATAGGATTTACCAGATGTAGCACCATAGAAGGCAACGTTGCCGATAAGAATGTTTTCATCAGCTTCAAAAATAGATTTCTTAGGAGGGTAAACAACGATGGTACCGCCGGATAAACCTTTACCGAGGTAGTCATTCGCATCCCCTTCGAGTTCTAATGTCATGCCTTTTGGAATGAAAGCACCAAAGGATTGACCTGCAGAACCTTCAAAGTTCAACTTAATTGTGTTATCTGGAAGTCCGCTTTCACCATAACGACGTGTTACCTCAGAACCAACTAATGTACCTACTACACGGTTAATGTTGTTGATAGCCAATTTAGCGCGAATAGGTTTTTGATCTTCGATAGCAGGACGGCACATACGCAAGAGTTTGGACATATCCAATGTGCGTTCTAATTCATGATCTTGATCGATGGTATGCATATGACCAACAGACACATCGATGTATGGATGGAACAAGATACGTTTCAAATCGACACGAGACAATTTGAAGTTATCGTCTTGAGATTTTTGACGAACCAGATCGATACGGCCAACGAGTTCAGCTACGGAACGGATGCCTAAGCGAGCCATGATTTCACGCAATTCACGTGCAATGAAGATCATCAAGTTTTCTACATATTCAGGTTTGCCGTTGAAACGAGCACGTAATTTTTCATCTTGTGTAGCCACGCCATAAGGGCATGTATTGAGGTTACATACACGAGCCATTTTACAGCCTACAGCTACAAGTGGTAATGTACCGAAACCAAACAACTCAGCACCAAGCATAGCCGCAACAGCTACGTCGAAACCAGTCATCAATTTAGAGTCTACCTCTAATTGAACGCGGTCACGCAAACGGTTGAGCATCAATGTTTGATGAGTTTCAGATAAACCAAGTTCCCAAGGCACACCAGCATGTTTTACAGATGTACGACCAGCCGCACCTGTACCGCCGTCATAACCGGAAATCAAGATATTATCTGCTTTTGCTTTCGCCACACCAGCTGCGATTGTACCAACGCCAGCTTCGGAAGTCAATTTAACGGAAATGCGAGCATCTTTATTGACGCATTTCAAATCGTAAATTAATTCCGCCAAGTCTTCGATGGAGTAAATATCATGATGTGGTGGAGGAGAAACAAGTTCTACACCTGGTGTGGAGTGACGAGCCTTACCGATTTCAGGATATACCTTTTTACCTGGTAATTGACCACCTTCACCTGGTTTAGCACCTTGTGCACATTTGATTTGCAATTCTTTTGCATGAATCAAGTAATTAGCAGTTACACCGAAACGACCGGATGCAATTTGTTTTACTTCAGAGTTCATGCTGTCGCCATTTGGCAATGGTTTAAAGCGTGCAGAATCTTCGCCACCTTCACCAGAGTTAGATGTAGAACCAAGACGATTCATCGCAATAGCGATTGTTTCATGCGCTTCTTTACTGATGGCACCATAACTCATAGCGCCTGCTTTGAAGCGTTTTACGATAGATTCTTCAGGTTCAACCTCTTCAATAGGAATACCGCCGCCTACAGGATAGTTCAATTCCATCAAGGAACGCAATGTAACGTGGTAATCGTTGCGGATAGCTTTAGAGTATTCCTTATATTTTGCATAATCCCCGTTGATAAGAGATTCTTGTAAAAGATCAATTGTTTTAGGGTTGAATAAATGTTCTTCCCCGTCTTTTACAGGGCCGTACCAACCGCCTGGTTCGAGAACAGATTCGTCTTTTTTGAAAGCTCGATCAAAGCGAGCCAACGCTTCTGTAGTAACACCATACAAACCAATGCCACCGATACGTGTTGGTGTATTTACGAAATATTTTTTAATGAAATCAGAGTTAAGACCTAATGCTTCAAAGATTTGAGCACCATGATAGGAACGCACTGTGGAAATACCCATTTTGGACATAACCTTCATAATACCACCGACGGCAGCCTTAATATAGTTTTGTTCCGCCTTTTCTAATGTAATATCACCAAGGCGTTTGCGCGCATGTAAGTCTTTGACTGTTTCAAATGCCAAATAAGGGTTGATAGCAGTTACACCATAACCGATCAATGTACAGAAATGATGTACCTCACGAGGTTCACCAGATTCAAGAATCAAGCCAATTTCTGTACGCAATACTTTGCGAATCAAGTGATTATGAACAGCTGCCACAGCTAAAAGTGCTGGAATTGGCGCATGGTTCGCATCAACACCACGGTCAGATAAAATTAATACGTTTTGATCTGTACGTGCTGCTTCTTCTGCTTTTTCACACAATTCTTTAAGCGCTTCGCGCATTCCGTCTACACCCTTAGATGGGTCAAAAAGGATTGGCAATGTCACAGATTTCATACGACGGCAAGCAAGAGCTTTGATAGATGCCAATTCTTGGTTTGTAAGGATTGGTGTACGCATAGACAATGCATATGTACCAGTCTTATTAGGATCTGTTAAGTTGCCGGAGTTGCCAAGCATTACGCGTGTAGATGTAACCATTTCTTCACGAATCGAATCGATTGGAGGATTTGTTACTTGCGCGAACATTTGCTTAAAGTAGTTATATAGTAATTGTGGTTTTTCAGAGAGGATTGCCAAAGGCGCATCGGCACCCATGGCACCTACAGGATCTTTACCATCCTTTGCCATAGGCACAATCATGCGTACCAAATCTTCTTGAGTATAGCCAAATGCTTGTTGTTGCTTAAATAAATCGTCTACAGCTGGCACATCACTTTCATCAGCTTGTGTAATTTCAGACAAATGAATAACATGTTCTTTTACCCATTCATCATATGGCAATTCAGTTGCAATGCGTTGTTTAATTTCATCATCGGAAATGATACGTTGTTCTGCCGTATCGATAAGAAGCATTTTGCCTGGTTCCAAACGACCTTTTGCGCGAATATTTTCTGCATTTTCGTTCACAACGCCCACTTCGGATGCCATGATAACGCGATCATCAGTTGTTACATAGTAACGAGCAGGACGCAAGCCATTACGGTCGAGAACACCGCCGATAACAGTCCCGTCCGTGAAGCCCATAGCAGCAGGACCATCCCATGGTTCCATCATAAAGCTATTGAATTCGTAGAAGTCATGTTTTTCTTGGCTCATGAGCTTATTGCGTTCCCAAGGTTCAGGAATCATCATCATGATTGCATGAGGCAAGGAACGACCTGTCATGTGCAAGAATTCCAATGTGTTATCAAACATAGCAGAGTCAGAACCGCTATCATCTACTACAGGGAATACCTTTTTAATATCAGGGAACAATGGAGACTCAGCTTTACCTTCACGAGCATTGATCCAGTTTACGTTACCGCGAATTGTATTAATTTCACCATTATGAACTAAGAAACGGTTAGGATGCGCCCGAGCCCAGCTTGGGAATGTGTTCGTACTAAAACGGGAGTGAACCATAGCCAATGCAGATGTGAAATCAAGGTCGCTCAAATCAAGGTAGAAGTCACGCAATTGACCAGGAGTCAACATACCTTTATATACAATTGTTTTAGAGGACAAGGATGCAATATAAAAGTCGCTAGATAGTTCCTTACTCAATGGAATAATGCGTTTTTCCGCCAATTTACGGATAACATATAATTTACGTTCAAATTCCGCATTATTCGTTACATCAGGGCCTTTACCAATGAGAATTTGGATCATCCAAGGACGAATAGCAGCCGCTTCCTTACCAACTTTAGTACCATCTACAGGCACTTCACGCCAACCGAGAACGACTTGCCCCTCTTCGCGTACTACTTCTTCAAAAATACGTTTTTGCTCATTGCGAAGACTTTCATATTTATGCGCAAAAATCATGCCCACACCATATTCGCCTGCTGCAGGTAAACTAATGCCCAACACTTCGCATTCACGTTTAAAAAATTCATGTGGGATTTGTACCAAGATACCAGCACCATCGCCTGTATCCTTATCTGCACCAGCACCACCACGATGCTCAAGACGCTCTAAAATACGCAAGCCATCATCGATGATATCATGGGATTTTTTGCCCTTAATATTTACGACAAAACCCATACCACAGGCATCTTTTTCAAATTGGCTGCTATACATGCCATTTGCTTCAAGTCTAGCCTGATCTAAACGTTGTTGATCAATAACGCTACCATTCATCTCCATAGCTTTTGTACTCCTTCTCATATCACTTGATGTTTCACAACCTCTATAATCATTATATATAATCCTTGTGAAAGTTACTTTCATTTCAATATTCATATAAAATTTAGATTCTATAGAATTTAATGTCTATACACAGTATACCAAAGTCCACTGTAAATTGATAATATAAAAACCGCAATCTAACTTGCGGTAAAATCATAGCCATATGCGTATTTTGTATACATGATTCATTATAGGAAAACAAAAAAGGGGTAAAATTTTTCCACCAGCCGATTCCACTTAGCCCTCAAGGCTTCGTATGGCTAGCGTCAAAACTTTAACCCCTTCCCTTTACAGTACTACTACTGATAGTTATAAATTAAGCAAACACTTCATCAAAGCGTGCTTCATCAATCAAAGTTCCTACATAGAAATCGCTGAAGATACCATATCGTGCACTCGCTTCTTCAAAGCGCATATCGTAAACAATTTTCTTAAATTGGATATCGTCATTACTAAAAATAGTAACGCCCCATTCCCAATCATCGAGACCAACCCCACCCGTAGTGTACTCAGATAGTACTTCTAAGTATGGTCTACCAGTGATTCCATGTTCACGCATCATACGACCGCGTTCCTCTTGAGGCAACATATACCAGTTATCATTGCCTTCACGCTTCTTCGTCATATTATAAAAACAAATATACTTATCCTTTGGTACCGTTGGATACAATTTAGCATCCACCTCAGGCGTATCAAGCTTAGCTTTCACATATGCACTAACCTCGGTTACAGACGTATAAGAATACGTTTGAACAAGCACAGACGCAATCGTTAGACGACGGAATTTGCGTTCCCATTTTGCCAAATCCTCAAGAGACGGCGCCAAAATCCACAACAAAAGATCGCCCTTATAACCATTCACATCATAGAACGCATAACTGCCCTCTTTAGCTTGATGCATAGACTCCAACTCAGCTAAAAAAGATTTTAACTCAGCACGAGCCTCCTCCTTTTCAGCCTCCTCAAAACAATTCCAAGCACTAAAATCCATGGAAAACACCATATGTTGACTATGCCAACCCTCAACAGTAGGAATTGCCTTACCCATACAATCACTCCTTTTCACATAAAATATATAAAACACAATTTACAATTACAAAATTGAACCCCTAGCCCGAAGACCATACTCCTCTAGTCTGGGCTAAAGGAACCTTGTGTATCGGTTACCAGAAGTACTCTACAGTAGGCGATGAATTGCAGTTTAACCTACAGCAGGTGCGGGATGGCCTTCAGTAGGCGACTTTAGCAGGTCAAGGCCCTAGGCCGAAGACCGTTAAGCTAGCTGGAGCCTAATGAAGGCCATCTCGTACCGGCAACGTAGTTGCTATTACCGAAATCCATCGCCGACTACGTAGAACTACTTAACCGTTGCACAAGTTCCTTAGCCTGCTTTACCCCATCCGGTATCCCAATCCCATCAAACGGTGTCCCAATGAGATACAAATTAGGATAATGTTCTTTCACATGCTCCCGAACGGCTGCAATAGCAGCACGATGGCCCACATTATATTGAGGCATACAATGTATTAAACGATTGATCTTAATCCACTCTGGATTAGCTTTAAAGTTCATAATACGTTGAATTTCTTTAAGAGCTAATGCAGAAAGTTCTTCATCACTATAGCGCTCCACCACATCATTACCAGGTTTACCGATAAAAACGCGAAGAACGATTTTATCATCTGGCGTTGTTTGTGGCCATTTTTGATTTAATATGGTACACGCCGTTAATGGTGTATCCGTTTTACGAGTAATCAACAAGCCAGAGCCTTTTAGTTCGCCATCAAAGGTCGCTTTATCAAAGGCCATGATTGCAATAGCACAACTGGATTGTTCCATATTGCGTACGCCATCAAATCCAGTATCTCTAATAAACCAATCTTTATACGTAGCTGGTGGTGTAGAGATAACCAACATATGGGAGGTTTCTTCTCGACCATTCACATTATAACGATACACTGCATCAGCATACGATATATCTCGAACAAGGGCCTTAGTAGTCAATGTAACATTGGATGGCATTTGTTCCACAATCGCACTTACCACGCTTTCAAGACCACCCGTTAATTGTCTAAACATACCGGATTGTGATGCGGTTCCTTTTGATGCTTTTAGATTTCCATTCGTTCGCTGAATACTAGATTGTTTCTTATCAAATTGAGCATCCGTCATCGTTCCTTTACCCGCACGGGGAACGTCGCCTTCATTAACAGCACCTTTGGCAGCCTTAGAGACACCTGCCTTTTGATGGCTCATCTTAGCAGCAATCATGCCCTTAACCATATTGCCATATTTTTGTTCTACTTGAATAAAATGTGGAAACGTAGATAATAGACTGATTTTATAAATATCGCCACCATAAATACCCGCCAATAATGGCTCAATTAATTTATCCATCATTTCTTGACCTAAATGATAGCGGAAGAAATGACCAATCGATACATCGCCGTGAGCATCTAAGGGATACGGTTTCTTAAAATAATCAAGACCAGCACGCACTTTACCAGCCCAGGAAATTAAGGTCGCTTTCACAAAAGGCATCATTTCCGTAGGAACGCCCATGATGGAACCACCTGGAATTGGGTGAATATTGCCGCGGTCATACACATAGGCCTGCCCTGTTTCATTAGATACAAGCGTATCTGCTAGACCAAGATCTGTAATGAGATCCGTCATTTCCGTTTTGCGGCCCAAGTAGGAATCCGGTCCTAACTCAACAACAAAATCATCTACTTGTTGCGTTTGAATTTTACCGCCAAATCGAGGGGCCTGTTCATATAATTGTATCTGCCAATCTGGTTTGGCATGGCCTAAATAATAGGCTGCAGTAAGCCCCGTAAGGCCACCACCAACAATCGTTACCTTCACTTATTAATCCTTTCTCGTATAGCCTTTGCCATGGCCTCCATAAATAGGGTATTTCCATTGGGCATAGGCAGACGTTCATATGTAGCCCCAGCATTTTCAACGATATTCCGACAAATAATATCATTATCATACAAAATTTCTACATGATCGCTAACAAACCCAAAAGGAATACATACAATCCGTTTTGCTCCATCTATAAGAGCCTGTTCAATGACACTTTCAATGGTAGGGCCTAACCATTCACCATAGGGCGCCGCACTTTGCCATGCCTGATACCAGTGATTAAGGCCTACCATTTTTGCAATTTGATTTGATGCGGACATGACCTCATCTTCATAGCTACCAACCGTTGAAGTAGGTACACTATGGGCAGAGAAAATACAGGCTGTATCAGCTTGTAATGGATTCGCGGCCATCAACTGTGAACGCCAGTATTCAAAAAACTGTGGTCTATTCCACCAAGATTTAATAATTTCACAAGATATATCCGGATACGCTCGTAATATAGAATGTAATTTCCGTTCATACGCGCCTGTTCCAATCATAGAATAAAACGGCGATGTGACAATACATAAAATAGAAGTATACCCTGCAGTTGCTATGGATTCTATAGCTTGTTCCATACTATTAGGCATATGAAGATAGGCCAAATACATCGCGTCTATCGCCAATAGGGATTTAAGAGTTCTCTTTTGCTCTTCCCCCATCGTTTGCAACAGCTTATTATCCCATTGTCCGATGGCATCGTAACGAGCAGTTAGAACCTTCAACTCTCGTTCTGTCGGAATTTTTCCGCGTCGAATGCTCGTCAAATAGGGTAATAAATCAGATGGTTGACGAGGTGTACCAAAAGATAATAACAGTATAGCCTGCTTCATATTATCGGCTTTCACGAGCCCACAATTCACGGCTCTTTTCATGAACATAGTCTGTCAACCAATGTAATTTTGCTGGGTCTGCCTCAGGGAATACGCCATGCCCTAAGTTAAATACATGTTTACCATGGCGAACGCCATCCATTAAGATTTCATCTACCACCTTGGCTATTGTTTTTGTATCCCCGTATAAATAAGCCGGATCAAGGTTTCCCTGTACTGTTTGTGTAACACCTCTATCCTTAGCCGCCCCAAGAGAGCTTCGCCAATCTAAAGCGATAACATCAAGAGGTAATTTAGCCCAAGTAGAAATAAGGTGGTCTGTACCGACACCATTCATAGCGAGCGGCAAGTTAGGGAATCTAGATTTTACTGTGGAAATAATACGTTTCATATGAGGGAAAATAGCTTGCTCGTATTCTGTACTATTAACGGCACCCACCCAAGAGTCAAAGATTTGTAAAGCATTAGCACCAGCGCGCGCTTGCATTGACAAATACTCGATGGACATATCCGCTAGTTTTTCCATTAGTCTATTCCAAATTTCAGGTTTGCTGATTAACATCCCACGAGTTTTGTTATAACTTTTCGTAGGACCTCCTTCAATAAGGTAAGACGCGATAGTGAATGGTGCACCACAAAAGCCAATAAGAGGTACATCAAGCACCTCAGTAGTCAACAACTCAATAGTTTTGGAAATATACTCTACCTTTGTTGCATCAAACGCATATAATCGTTCAATATCTTCCATACGGCGTATTGGAGTATCAAATACAGGACCTACACCAGGTTTAATATCCACATTCACGCCAATAGCCACCATAGGGCTCATAATATCCTTATAAAGAATAGCCGCATCAACGCCATATTCTTTAACAGGCAGTTCTGTCACTTGTGCGCAAAGTTCTGGTTGTTTGGTAATTTCGAACAATGTGTACTTCTCTTTTATCTTACGATATGCAGCCTGACTGCGCCCTGCTTGGCGCATATACCATACCGGTGTTATGCCAGGGTTCTTGCCCTGAATCATATCTAAATAAGCAGTATTCAAATTTCCACCCCTTTCTACAAAACACACCCATACATGTATATAAGATTTTTTATTAGAATGTCACGCTTATATTAAAAGTGTACCCCAAAAGTGATGAATATGCAAAGCCACTTATTATCTATATTTTTAGGGATAGAAATTTATGCACGTTGTAATATATGCGTATCTATACCAGCAATAGCTTGACCCATGTAATACACTTGTTGCTGACATGTAAACAACCATATTTGTTGATGTTCACCAAGTTCAGCTAACAACTCAAGTGCACTCTTTTGGCGATCTTCATCAAATCGGACTAGGATATCATCTAATATGATTGGCAATGCATCCACTTGGTACGAAAAGACCTTTGCTAGTGCCAAACGCAGCGCGAGATACACCTGATCCGCTAAACCACTAGACCAATGATAAATCGGTAATCGTTCACCCCGTTCATTCAAAAGGGCTAAACCGTCTTGCAATCCCCACATATCAAATGTATAAGCACCATTCGTTAAACGTTTAATATACTGAGATGCTAATTCTAACATCTTTGGTTGTGACTCTTCTTCGTATGATTGTTGCGCTCGTTCCATACAATGAGCGATGACAACTTGAGTGGCCCAATCTTCCAAGGCAGATTCCAATTCAGATTCTAACTCTTGTCGTTGTTGAATGGCTTCCCGTTGCTCCTGATTTGAACCCAATGCACGCATAGCTTCCACGATTTGGCCTCGTTTCTCATAGAGGTTAGCCATCGCATCCTTGCGCGCATTCAGCTCTTGATCTGCATGGGCTAATTCATCAGTCCAATTCTCTTTATTCCCCTCACGCAAGCGGCGATAGAATAAATCTTTATTTTCACCATCTGGAGTTAACAAATCAAGCTGTACTTGGCTTTGTTTGTAAATCGTTTCCCATTGCTTAAACTGATCTTCATCAATGAGTTTTTGACGATATTCATTGGCACCGGACAATCCACTTTTTTCAAGCAAGGCTTTTTGTTCAAGTAAAAGTTCCTTTTCCTTGCGATGCCAATTATCATACTCCATACGATAGCTCTTACGCTGTGATTCTTTTTGTTCCCAACGTATCATTTGTTGTTGAAAGTTTTTATATTGGTTATAAATACGTTTTAGCTCAGTAGGAGACACAGGGGCTTCAACACCAAGGTTATACCATAAGGTAACAGCTTGGTCCTCTATAACGCGCAAAGATTCCTTATGTTCATCTAAGCGTTTCTCGTATCCTTCAATGGTCCGCAATTGTTCATAATACTGGTCAAATTCATGCTTCATACTAAAGAAATCATCTTCATCGAGACTCTTAGCCGCTCCTTCAGGAATCCATGCTTGCCATTCAGCCAAGGCTTTTTCATAATTAGCCTGTAATTGTTTACCTTCATCATTGTAACGTTGCTCAATAGCTGCCGTTTCCAAGTTCGGTACATCTGACGCCACAGGTAAAGGTGCATCCAATTGTGTTTCCAAATACGACTTACGTTGCTGTAAGCGTTCCAGTTCACGCATCAACCGAGCTACATCGGAATCATCTACATGGCGAAGGCGCCATCCATACCAGAACAATCCCAGTCCAAGTATTAATAGAATAATACCACCGATGCTATATAGTACAGATTCCAGTGCAATAAGTCCTGCCAGCGACATCAATACACCAACGACGGCTCCAATCCCCCCAATACGTTGCAACCAAATCGGCATCGTGGCCATACGTATGGAACCATGTTCTCCAAGTCGAGACTCTAGATCTACAATATCAGTCATAACAGCCTGCAACTCTTGCTGAGCCCAGGTGTTAACAGGGCTATTTTCACCAGTGTCAACAGATGAACTATCTTCACTAATTTTTGGTTCTTTTTGCAAGGATGGTGCTTGGCTTTGCCAATATAATAATTGATCCTTTGCGGTACGCAATCGTTTGGATAAACGTTCCCCTTCAAACCAATTCACATCAGTTGGCACCGATTCATCCTTGCGCCATGAAGATTGTAACCCTCTCGAGAAATCAAGTTGTTCTTTAACCTTAGCAATGTAGGCTTCGCCTTCTTCACACTCACGGCGCAATTGTTCCCACTTCGCACCTTGTTGAATCAAATCCTCTATATCTTGGCCATATGTAGTAAATGGACTATTAGGATCAAAATTTTCCGGTTTTAGTGCTTCTTCTTTATCAAGCCAAAGCTGCATATTCTGACGAGCTTCACGAAGGCCCTCATCAATACTTAAAAACGCATCGCGATCTAGTGTATCAGGAGATGTAAACTGTTGCATACGACGACGCGCCTCTTCGCTACGTCGATACGTATCCCATGCACGAAGCACCATCTCTACGCCTTCACGATAATCTTGCCATTCTTTGATTTGATTCTGAATTTCTGCTTCTGTATCCTCGGAAGCCTTCAACGCTTGTTGTAATTCTACATATTGCGTTTCATGTTCACCCAGTGCGGATAAACGAGCCTTATTTTCTTGTAATCGATCTATCAAAACATTGATGCGGCGTTTGCCCGATGCAGACGCAACCAGTAAGTCATTAGCATTGGTTTCAATGCTTTTTACTACACCACCGAGTTGCTCGCCCCCTTCGGCGCCAAAGAATCTAGCTCGTACATCTACTTCATTGAGTATATCTACGCCTTGAAGGTCCTCTAACGTAAGGCCGAATATGCGGTTATACGTTTTTTTATCGAGCCCATGCCACCACAATTGATTCGGCTCGTCCTTTATGCTAGGCTCACCAGGAGAATAAAAATCTAAATTCTTGTTTTGTCGGCCTAAATGATAAGCCGTCCCCTCTTTGTCGAGCTCAAGAGATCCACTTACATAACCATATTTTTTATGTTTACCGCCAAATAAAAGAGAACGCATACCTTCTAATAAGGAGGTTTTCCCACTTTCATTAGCGCCATATACAAGCTGTACACCGTTAGGACCGGATTTAAATGTCCAGTTTTCATACGGTCCAAATGAGTCGAGTCGAATCTGTTTAATGTTCATCGTTTACCCCCATTAACACCGTAACCCCTTCCATTTCACTGCGTTCCATAACTCGTTTCAATACATCGTCTGATAATAAATCTAAATAACTGCCAAGTCGTTTAGACTCAGGACGATCGACCAAGATTTGACGTACGGCCTCAATATCAGTAACGGTTTCATCATAGGCACGTAGATAATCGCCTACCATGTCGGACAATAAACGGCGCTCTGCCAAATTAACAGTAGGACGCGTTTTAGCAATCATGCGGTATGGCATAACAAAAATAGATTTACTCTTTTCCTCTGCCTGCGTCTCCCGTAGCCATAATTTTCGAACGGACTCATCCACGCATAAGCGATGCATTGGACCAGTTCCTACTAAATGGACTGATACCAATGTATTCTTATTATATTTTTTACGTAAGGACTGCTTTTTATGGCTCAACAAATCTAATAACTCACGTTCAGTTTGTATGCCTGCAATATCGATCTTTATATCTTCAAAACGAATGGCACTGGTCTCAATAAATTCTAGTTCACAATGTCCATTATGTGCTACGTTGACCATATAGCATCCTTTAGCGCCAGATTCCTTCCGATGTAATCCTTGAGGATTGCCCGCATATACGACCATAGGGTCTTCTGAAATCACCTGTGATTTATGGATATGACCTAGTGCCCAATAGTCCATAGCGCCTTGCATGATATCCGTCAAATTACAGGGCCCTGTTACATCATGATGTTCACTGCCCACACTAGATCCAACCGTTCCATGCATGACAGCAAGGGAAAACTCATCTCGTTCAAAGGCTTTATATTGTGCAGCAAAATTAGATTGTTCATTGCCATGACCACAACTGATGCCGTAAACACCACCAACTTCAATAGTATTAACCATCAACGGAAATCGTTGTACCTGTGTATCCGAAAACACATGTACATTATCAGGCATTGATAAACCAGCGCGCCAGCTTTCAGCAGGATCATGATTACCTTGCACCATATATACGGGAATATGCGCCTCCCACAAGCGATACATGGCACGTACAAATCGGACCTGAGCCTCTAAATTATGATCTTCACTATTATAAACATCACCGCTAATCACAACTGCATTAACGCGTTCGCGCACAGCGATTTCAATGATATTATTGAAAGCTTCATAAGTTGCTTCTGCGACAGCACGATCTACATGCCGACTCATCCCCATAGCATATTGAAAAGGAGCCCCTAAATGAAGGTCTCCACAATGTATAAAACGAAAGGGTTGCATATTGTCTCCTTTCCTAACTTATAGAATACTAATATCTAATTATACTATATATTTCTATATAATATGTAGGATATCATATTGTAAACTAATTTATTTATACAGTTGACAATTAGTATCCAAGAATACTACAATTACATTGTAAATATATTCGTTTTTATAAGTTAACAATAACAAGGAGGCTATAATGGCACTTCCAGTAGAGCAACAAACCCAGGTGGGTTCTTATGAAAAAATATTAACCATTGCCAATCGTATATTACATGGTGGGGAAATCACTAAAGAGGAAGCCATCGATTTAATCCATACATCCGATGAAGATACCATGATTTTATTGGCTATGGCAGATAAAATAAAACAACATTTCAATGACAATTCCGTCGATATTTGCGCAATCGTAAATGCTCGTTCTGGTAAATGTCCTGAAAACTGTAAATTCTGTGCACAGTCGGCACACCACAATACAGGCGTTCAAGAATATCCATTTATGGATGATGAATCGATTTTAGATGCTGCTAGAAAAGCAAAAGAAGCTGGTGCTATTCGCTTCTCTATCGTTACAAGCGGTCGCAACACTTCCAACCCTAATGAATTCAACCAAATCTTACGCGTATTAAAAGAAATTCGCGAAAAAATTGGTTTAGAAATTTGTTGTTCCCTTGGTTTGTTAACCTATGAACAAGCTCTTCAATTAAAAGAAGTTGGTGTTACTCGCTATCATTCCAATATCGAAACTGCACCAAGTCATTTCCCTGACATCTGCTCCACACATTCCTATGAGGACAAGATGTCTACCATAGAAAATGCCAAAAAAGCCGGCATTCGCGTTTGCTCTGGCGGTATCTTAGGTCTAAACGAAACGCTAGAACAACGCGTAGAAATGGCGTTTGAACTTAAACGCCTTAACATTGATTCCATCCCATTAAACATATTAAATCCGATTAAGGGTACTCCATTCGAACATAACAAAGCGTTAAAACCGATGGAAATTTTACGTACCTTCGCTGTATTCCGCTTCATTTTACCTCATGCATTAATTCGTACCGCTGGCGGTCGAGAAGTAAATCTACGTGATTTACAATCGTACGCACTAAAAGGTGGTCTTAATGGCATCATGGTAGGCGGTTACTTAACAACCGGCGGTAGATCCCCGCAAGACGATTTACAAATGATTAATGATTTGGAATTAACCCGTACAGCCGCTCAGCTATAAACTAACGGTTGTTTCCAATCACTAGTGGATATCTTAAATTTTACCTATCTACAAAGTCTGTAACACCCCTGCGTGTTTACAATACATTTACACACAAAAAATACCTAGCTAGTTGCTGTCTAGCTAGGTATTTTTATATTTAATTTTTTAAATTTATATCTAAAATATTAAATTCAAACTATTTATTGCCATAACAATCTATAGATGGCTTGGCCATTCGTATTGCCTTCAATCGGTTCAGGATCTTTATCATAATCAACATTATCATATTGAGTGCCGTTTGGCATATACGCATCTACCTCTAGAATTTCCATGGTCCGATTATAACGGCTAATATATACCTTATAGCGAAGTTCATCGCCACCTGGTTCATTAACTTTTAGCCAAAGAACAGCATCATAATCGCTTTTTTGAACACTATCATTATCTATAAACAATTGATTACCTTTGTCATCAGGACTTACATAATACCAATCAGTCGCTTGTGCCGTATTCGAATATGTTATGAGGCAAAAAAAGGCCATCAAAGCTATAAGCAACTTCATAGTGGCCCCCTTTCTAACCCAACAACAAAAGTCTTATAACTAGAACGATTTTTTTAAATATTTTTAAAAAAAATAAAGAGAAGATATTATCCTCCTCTATTATCATATCAAGAAGTATGGCATTTATCAACATTTAATAAACGAATTTTACATTTCATCTAAATTTCATAAAATATTTTTTAGAAGTTCATTTTACCTTCATAGTATTTACTTATAATTACCATATCAAATGATAATTATAAGTAAATATTCCCTGATTACTTAATGTATTTATCTCCCGACAAGTAATACTAACCCCAAACCTACTACTTGTTTAAATACATAGGTCATTTGATGTTAATACTAACACTCCCCTTACATGAAAAAGGACTCCAGCAGGAGTCCTTTTTTCGTTGTTAAACCCATACACTTATGCAAAAAGCTGCCCTAGGGCAGCTTTTTATTTTGTAGTTCACGACCTAAATCGGATGGTACAGGTGCAATGACTGTCACCTGCTCAGATTGTCCATATGGTATAAATATCAACGAATAGGCATGTAAGGCCTGTCTCGTATACGGTTTATTCCGCATACCATACATGGCATCGCCAATGATAGGGTGACCAATATGAGCCATATGAACGCGAATTTGATGAGTTCGTCCGGTTAGCAATGTAAACTCTAACAACGATTGTACATCATCATATTCAATCACATGATATTCGGTTACAGCATCTTGACCAAATTCATCAACACAACGGCGATTATCAAATACCGGATCCACACCGATAGGTTCATTCACCACACCATCAGATGTAATCTTTCCTTCTACGAGACCGCGATAGACACGATGAATTCGACCTTCTTGTAGCTGTTTAGTGTAATATTGTTCTGCCTCACGGGTTTTGCCAAACATAATAACACCTGTTGTATCTCGATCCAAGCGATGAACAGGCCGAATTTTATGAACTTCGCCGCGTTTAGCATAATAGCCAGCCACCAGATTACTCAATGTATGATATTTCGTTTGACCTGCTGGATGAACTAGCATAAATGGAGGCTTATACACCACAAGTGTGTGTCCATCCTCATAGAGAACCTCTATAGGTCCTTTTTCAACCTCTACACCATAATCCTTATCTTGTGGTAACTCAATAGTAATAACATCCCCTTTTCTTAGCATACGCTTGGAATGAGCAACGCGGCTATTTACCTTCACCCGTTTCTTACGGAATATCATCTGCACATTTCGAGAGGATAAAGAAAATCGCTCTTTTACATAAGCAGATACTGTTGTATCTACCTCTTCTTTTACTGTATATGTTCTCCAGCTCATATTACCACCATTCGTTGATATATGTATTTTCTTTAGGATATACCATATCTAGATAATCAATCCAATGAGATTCGCCTTGTAATTTACCTTCAAACACAAGATCTTTAGCTGATACAGCCCCCATCAACAGGACTGTTAGACCGCCAATGTCTATAGTGATATCGATTTCATCCACAGATTCAGCAGAAACGCGTTTTACGTTAGGTAAAGTGCTTTCACCTAGGGTAAGGGCAAATACGCCATTATTCCAATCGCATAATGTATCGGTAACCTTAATGTTTAGGGTAATTGGCATCATAACGGCTTCTGGATTAACAGGTACCGTAGTCAACGCTGTTTCTACGTCTACGATACGCGCCATCATATACGGCATCGTTGTATGACCTGTTTTTCCATCAGGAACAAATCTATAACCCGTATCATGTAACCCTTCATTCCAGCGAATGCTTTCACCTTGAGAACGATGGTTATAAAAATAATTAAGCAAACCACGTTGAGCACGACGCGTTGTATATACAAATTCTGTAACAGGAATTTCAGGAGCCCCTAAACGATAGACGGCGTAACCTTCGATTTGACCTTCATCGTTTTTCACGACCGCAATGTTCACACCTTCAGCAAAGAAACTGCCTAATAGACGTTTCCATTCCTTCTCACCCCGTTCCGCATAGCCACATAAATCCTTCGTATAGGCTTTGTAAACAGGATCAAGCAATGTCCATTGCTCTACATCATTTAGCAATCCAAAGGATAAGGTTTTATCCGTCAAAGGACGCAAACTCTCTAATGGCATGGTCTGTACCCATTGATGAGCGTACAAATCCCAGCCATATTGTTGGTAAAATCCCGCTTTAGAAGGCATTAAAATGGTAATGCCTTGACCACGACGACGCAATTCTTCCAAGGAGTGCAACAATAATGCACCACCTACGCCACCACGACGTGCGGCTGGATGAGTGGCAACACCAACCATGTAGCTAGTAGGTAAGATAGCGCCACGCACATTGATGTTATATTGACGCAAATGAACAGTGGAGAGCAATTGACCTTCTTGGATACCTACGATAGTATTCTCCGGTTCATAACAGTTAGAAAAATAATATTGAAAGAACGGATCTTCTTTTGGTTCAAAGCAATACGCCCATAGCGCTTCAACTTGAGGGGTGTCTTGTGATGTAGCAATTCTAAAATCCATACGATTTCCTTTCTATCCTAAATAGCTCTAGAGCCATATATTTCATATTGTAGAATGTATTTCACACACTCTACCCTTTATTATAACGGAAAAGAGTGGCACCATACAGTACCACTCTCACATTCATTATTAAATTGACCTGATTATTTACCGCCCGTTGCATTATCTGCTTCATTAGCATATACAGCATCATATTTTTCTGCGAAATGATCAGGATTATAAGATTCCTTCGCTTGACGAAGACCAGGCAAGCCCATATCTTCTTCACGATTGATAAACTCTACATTGCTAAATTCATGGCGGATGAATTCATTATTAATTGCTTGATACAAACCGCGAATATCCGGATTGGCTTTTTCGATGTGAATTAAAGCCATTCTATCATTCATTAATTCGCCGATACTGAAAGCCTCTACGCGTCCAAACAACTTAATAGCGCCGCCTTTTAAGCCCAAGACATCCCAATGATCAAAGAGTAAATTAATAGCCACTAATTCATCTTCAATACCTTCTTCGTGATGAGTTTCCACCCAAGACGCTGCTGTCTCACGGCATAACGGAATGATGTCTTCTGTAATTGGCACATATTCATAGTTGGAATATTGCATACGGAATTGATTCAAGTGATTTTTCTTTTGACGGAATTTCTTACCAGACAAATTGATAAGATCTTCAGACTTATAAATATATTCGTAGTTATCACGGTCAGGTGTGAATACGTAACGGCCTGGGCATAATTCCTCCATCCGTTCTTTCACAACCTTGCTAACACCTTTGAAAATGAATGGTAATTTATTTTCTACAAACCATTCTTTTGCACGCAATAAACCATCGAGGAACTTCGCATCCTTACCAGCAAATGGAGGTAATAGGAATGGATCGCGCTTACCACCACCTTGGATGTACAATACGCCATTTTCTTCAGCCCAACGAATGCCATAAGCTTCTTGCCACATATACAATGTAGTAAAGCAATTATCCGACGCTTCGTAATGATGTTGTTCAAAATATTTATCGATTAATGGTTTATCTCTTAATTCAAAACGTTTAAATTCTAAAATAATAATCTCCTCCTTTTCAACATTCATGGTTGCTAGTTTCTAGCTACACATAAGATATTTATTGAACCTTCACCTTTTCACCTAGTTCAAAGGTACCCTTGGTTGTAATAACTTGTTCGCCTTCATTGAGGCCTGTCATGATGGACACATATCCATCTTGTTCATCCCCTACTTCAACGACACGTACGTCTACCGTATTATCAGCGGTTAATACATATACATATTTACCATCTTGATTTTCACGTACTGCCGCAGCAGGAACAACGAGCATCTTAGCTTGAGCACTAGATTCGATGGTCAAACTATAAAATTCACCGGCCTTAATAGCTCCTTTTTCGTTGTTGAAAGTAGCCTTAACTAGTACACTTGGTACATTTTCAGGCTGGTTTGTATCTATATAGGTCAACTCACCTGGAATATCTGAATCACCGACATGCAAAGACACTTTAATGCTTGATTTTGCCTCTGGGCTAGCTAATTTCATAGCCGCATCACGAGGAATACTCAATGATGCTACCATAGGCGTCTCTTGTTGTATCAACATAAATGGACGATCTGCAATCGCCATTTGACGATCTTCATTGTAAATAGCAGTCACCACACCGGCTATGGGAGCCGTAATATTAGAGGCTGCTATCTGTGCGGATACTTGAGCAATTTGCGCCTCAATAGCAGCAACACTAGCACCGTTGCCACCACCGCCACCACCAGTTGTGGTTGTCACAGTTTGAGGTCGAGACCGTTCTAGAATACGATTATATTCCTTTTCGGTAATATTACCAGCCTCGCGCATTTGGCGAGCACTTTCAAGCTGAGCACTACTAACCGTAGGCGCCGTCGTTGTCGTCGTTGTTTCAACAGACGGCGTATAAGATTGGGCCGCACTAAGTTGCCCTTGTAGCGATGCTAATTGTTGTTGCAATGCCGACGTATCAATCGTCGCCACCACTTGACCTTGTGTGACCTTATCGCCTACCTTCACAGCATACGTAGCCGCACCTGATACAGCGGGTGTAATAGTGGACTTATTAAGAGCTGTTACATTCGCTTCATTATGAATTTGTAACGGCATATCTTTATAAGTAACATCGGCAACGGATACCGTAGATGTACCACAACCTGCAATCGCACATACAACAATGACCAACAGTGCCATTACAGCACCAAGTCGAAATTTGTTCATACTTTCACCTTATCTCTATCCATTGTATTGATTTTTATCAATACCTTAGTATATCACAAAATCAATAAGAATTGTATGAAAGCTAATTCCCTATATGATTAGATATTACTGGGCAGAAATAATATCTGCTATAATATATATAAACAAGTATACGCATGGAGGTTTCTCATGGAAGAACGTATGGATTTTAGAATTTTAAATAATGGTAGCTTTGTGCCGTCCATCGGATTTGGCACCTACAAAACAGGAACGTCGGAGGAAACGGAGCAAGCTGTAACGAATGCCTTACAGGCTGGATACCGTTTACTCGATACGGCAGCTTATTATGATAACGAAGAAGCCGTCGGCAAGGGCATGAGTGCATCTGGTATTAATCGGTCCGACATCATTGTAACCACAAAAATTTGGCATACCAATGCCGGTTACGATGCTACGATGCGCGCTGTTGAAAGTTCTCTAAAGAAGTTAAATACTAATTATATAGATATCATGCTTATTCACCAACCAATAGGTGATTACTACGGCTCTTGGCGCGCTATGGAGGAATTATACGACCAAAACGTACTACGCGGGTTGGGTCTTTCCAACTTCTACGAAGACCGTTTAATCGACTTGCTATACCACTGTAATGTAAAACCTGTGGTGAACCAAATCGAGTGCCACCCGTTTAACCAACGTCAATCCTTATTACAATTAATGCGTAAGCATCAAGTAGTAGGTATGGCGTGGTCTCCATTTACTCGTGATCGCCAGCCTATATTTGACCACCCTATCATCAAGAGCTTGGCTGAAAAGTACGGCGTTAGTAAACACCAAATTATCTTACGTTGGCATATCCAACGAGGCATCATTCCATTGCCAAAGGCAACAAGCTTAGAGCATATGAAGTCTAACTTTGACGTCTTTGACTTCAAATTATCCATTACAGATATGGATCTCATGGAGCTACTTGATCAAAGAGCGTTTTTGGAAAATCATCATACTGCTGCGGGGCTTGAAAGAATTTTAAAACTAAAATAACTTGCTGAATTGCTTCTAAGAAATCATTCATTGCATTGTAAAGAAATCCCCCTTCCGTCAAGCCTCCACCGGCCAGGTCTGACTCCGCCCTGCGGGCTCCGCAGGGCCAAAGTCGTTTGACGAAAGGGGGATTTCTTCATCACACTATCAGCAAATTCTTCTAAAGAAGCAATTCAAAATCAGTGTCATATCATTTTAAAATTCTTTCAAGCAACAGACAATAGAAAACTTTTCCAAAAACGCTCTTTGATTTAGGGAAATATTAAATATTTTGTACGATAAGCATATACACTATAGTACCTACAGCAATGGATATGAGCATGTTACGTTTCCATAGGTGTAACCCTACTGTAACCAGTAATGCAATTAATTCAGGGATACCATAGGGATATGCTAAAACAACGGTTTCCTTAAAGGTATACACGACGAGCATCCCCATAACGGCAGCAGGTAATGCTTTACCTAAGTAGAGTACAAAATCTGGTGCCTTTTTTCCTGGTGGAAATACGAGGAAGGCACCAAAACGAGTGAGTAATGTACCGGCCACGACAATAGCAACGGTAATGACCATTTCTGTACTAGTCAAGATGAACACCTCCCCATTTGTACGCAATATAGCAAACCACCAGCATACAGCTCATAGATAGAAGCATAAAGAGCGATTTGCCTACCAATAAGAGCATGGCTACCGCCATAGCTGCACCAGCTACACCAAAGGCTCTAATCTTGTTATTTTTCGCATTGAGTAGCATTTCAAGGAATACTACTATAAAGAGACCTGGTAATACAAAATCGATGCCTCGTAAATCTACGGTAGCCAATAGATTGCCAAACAGACCACCTACAAAGGTGCTAAACACCCAGAATACGTAGTTGAGCCAAGACACATGGAAGTAAAACCACTTTTCATCTACATCATCGGGCAATCTTGTAGACATATTGATAGCAAAACTTTCATCACACATCCAAGCAACGGTAGGAAACCACTTCCAACCCATATGAACATATCGTTGTAGCGCAGATAAACCGTAGAAAAAATGACGACCATTAACGAACATAGTTAAAACAAAGGCATTAATAGGATCAAATCCAGCCATCAACATACCTATCGTTACAAACTCCATGGATCCTGCAAAAATGGTTGCTGCCAAAACAGGTGGTGTCCACCAAGGGAACCCTTGGCTCGTAGCATATAAACCAAATCCTAAGCCTATGAAAAAGAAGCTTATGCCCATAGGAATCATAATAGGAAAAGCATAACTAAAAGCTTGACGCCCTTTATGTAATTGTTCCATTAATATATCGCCTTCTTTCATTTACACTAGATTATGATATTCATAAAATGTATATAATACCATCATATTCTCCATACAATGTACAAAGAAAAGACACCTACCAGGTGTCTTTTCTAATATATACACTATTCTACTAATTATAAGGCACGCGTTAAAATTTCGCGAGCCACTTCTGGTGTGACATCACCTTTTTCACCAAGTCGAGTCATACCATGACCTTCTAATTGTTTTACAATTTTATCAACTGCTTCTTCGCCTAGACCATAGTCTTTTAAATGCGTTGATACGCCAAGAGACTCGAAGAATTCACGCGTTTTAGCGATAGCCTTATCTGCTTTTTCTTCTGTTGTACCTTCTGTGATATGCCATACGCGCGTAGCATATTGTGCCAATTTTTCAAGCTTGTCTGCTTTTTTCACTTCTAACAATGCAGGCAATACGATAGCTAATGTAATCCCATGGTCAAGATGGTATGCAGCAGTCAATTCATGACCGATAAGATGTGTGGCCCAGTCTTGTGGCACACCGGCACCAATCAAGCCGTTTAATGCCAAGGTAGAAGCCCACACGTGATTAGCACGAATATCGTAGTTTTCTGGATTTTCTACCGTTTCTTTACCGATTTCAATCATAGTTTTCAAAATGCCTTCGCTGAAACGATCTTGAATACGGCCTTCCACAGGGTATGTTAAATATTGCTCTGTAGTATGTACAAAAGTATCGATGACGCCGTTCTTGACTTGTTTTTCAGGCAATGTGAAAGTCAACGTAGGATCAAGCATGGAAAACTTAGGGAATACTAAGCTACTGAATACAGGGTATTTACCATCACCATAGGTAATAACGGCACCATTGTTCATTTCGGAACCAGTCGCTGGAAGCGTCATAACTGTACCAAATGGTAATGGACTTGGTACCATTTCCACCGGAACCTCTGGTACACCAGCTTTCATAACTTCAATGACAGGTCCATTATAAGTAGCGCCCATAACGATAAGTTTTGTAGCGTCTACTACAGAACCGCCGCCTACAGCGAGAACGAAATCTACTCCATGTTCTTTAATGAAAGCTACTGCACGTTCACACGTTTCAAGGGATGGGTTTGGCTCAATACCGCCGAATTGCTCTACCTTGCGGTTGCCAAGGGCTTTCACAATACGATCAATCAGACCACTGCGCACAGCAGATCCACCGCCGTAAGTAATGAGCACCTTTGCATCCTTTGATACCAATGTATCTAATTCACCTAAACGATCTTTACCAAATACGATATGTGTAGGATTATAAAAATCAAAGTTAAACATAGGGACCTCCTAAGTATTATGTTTGTATTCCACCGCTTTAATTGTATAAAACTTATCTGTATTATATCATATTTCGATTTTTTTAGATATGTCTAGATAACGCTACTTTCAATTACTTAATAACTCTACTTTACAATCATCGTAGGAGCCATAGTTTTAATCTATATCCAACCCTTATATTTTTATCTATATACAAAACCCCATTTACATGATAGGATATATCCATTATATGTATATAGAAAGGGATGTTCACATGAAATTAAAGAAATTTATTGCCCCGCTTCTCGTTGGCGTTTTAGCATTCGCCATCGCAGGCTGTGGCATAAATACAAATCAATCTAGTCAGACACCAAAGGAAATTAAAATCGGTGCTACTGCAGGCCCTCATGCTCAAGTAGCTGAAGCAGTTGCAAAAGAGGCTCAAAAGCAAGGTATCGACCTTAAGGTTGTGGAATTCTCCGATTATGTAACACCAGACAAAGCATTGGCTGATGGAGATATCCAACTCAACGCATACCAACACGTTCCATTTATGGAAAACTTTAACAAACAAAATGGTTCCGACCTTGTAGCTATTGGCAAAACGATTTTAATGCCTATGGGATTGTATAGTAACTCTGTACATAGTGCACAAGATGTACCAAATGGCGCTATCGTAGCTATTCCTAACGATCCAACAAACGGCGGTCGCGGTCTCGCATTACTTGCTAAAGCGGGCCTCATTACATTGAAAGAGGGCGTTGGCTTTAAAGCAACAGTAGCAGATATTACGTCTAACCCTAAAAACCTACAGATTCAAGAACTGGAAGCAGCTCAATTGCCTCGTAGCCTTGACGATGTAGCTGTAGCAGCTATCCCTATGAACTATGTTCAAAGTGCGGGCCTTAACGTAGAAAAACAAGGATTCTTCTTAGAGCCAAAGGATGAACCTTTAGCTGTTATGATACTTGCTGTACGTAGCCAAGACAAAGATAACGAAACATACAAAAAAATTGCAGACATCTACAAATCTGATGCAATCAAACAATTCATCAACGATACTTTCAAAGGTAGCATTACCTCTGCAAACTAACAAAAAGCGATACTCTAACTTTTTTTAGAGTATCGCTTTTATTTTATTCTTTAGTATCAATTACGTTTATTCTTCAGTGTCGAATGTAACATCCAATGGTTGGCGTTCCACAATATTACGGTAACGAACCTTTGGATAGCCCATTAAGATACCACCAGCAATGATTTTATCCTCAGGTACACCTAATAGCTCCAATAATGGTTCATATTCTGCTTCGCCTGCATGTTCAAAGAAGCCTGCCCAACAAGTACCTAATCCTAATGTTGGTGCATACAACTCTGCATAAGACAAGCAAGAATGACCACTATCGTGAGTACGATGAATATCCTTTTTAGAACCGATAGCCACTACTAACGCAGGCGCATCGCGCAAGATGTATTCCTTACCTTTATCCACTTCAGCTTGTGCTGCACGAGCATAAAGACGCATAATGGGCACAGTTTTTGCCGCTAAATGCATCCACTCAAGAACGAGATCTGCAATGCGGCGTAATTTTTGTTTATCACGAATTACGATATATGAAATTCCTTGCGTATTTGTCGCAGTTGGCGCCATACGAGCCACATTCAATACCTTGCGAATCAATTCAGCAGGAACTGGTTTATTTTGATAATTACGAATGGAACGACGGCTGCGCAAGAATAACTCAGCTTGCTCTGGCGTTAATTTTTGTTCTTTTGTGATATCGATTTGCTCTTTACGTGGTGTCATATCACTATCAAGAGCAAGCGTTGGGCATACGGAAATACAATGCCCACAGGAGATACAACCTCCCTTGCCAGTCACAGGCCCATTCTCGGACATCACTAGCAAGCCTGTCGGACAGTCAGCTACGCAAAGGCCGCATCGTGTACAGACTTCTGTATTGACGGTAAATAACATCTGATAAATCCTCCAAACACTACTATAAAGCCTATTATAACACAATCAATCAAGGGTTATCTAGGCAACATATGCTTTTCAAGGTTATTCTCCCTATTTTGATGGGGCCCCATTTCATTTCTACAACCTAGTTAAAAAAGTACGAATATACTTGCTTGCTATGGGACTAATTCATAGCAGGTGTTATAAAAATAAAACTAGGTATTTCTGCAGCGACTTTACGAAGGACGGAGCAAGGAGATACCTAGTTTTATTTTTAATTAAGTTGTCGTAGTGAAACGGGGCCCCATAGCAAACGACATAATATCTGCTCAATTGCTGGGGCCCTATCACAAGCGGAAAGCATATTTACTCAAATGCTTTTACAAGTTCCATATATTGAGTCTTATGAGTCAATCGCCAAGAACCAAAGTCCGCTTCTGGTGCCTCATTAAGTATATTGGCTAACGCCTCCATAAATGCTGGAATTTTTGCAGCTACAATATTCCCAGCCATTTTACCAAAACTTTCAGAACCCATATGTTCTGAACCACCATCTACGATGATGAAAGCAGGTTGTGGTTTCTTATCTACGAGTTTTACAGCACCGTGAAATCCAATTTCCCCAATTTGATGAGTCCCACAAGAATGTGGGCAACCAGAAATATGTACTCGCGGCAATTTTTTCGTATCAATACCTTTTTCTTCAAGATGATCAAAGACAGCCTTTAGCAAGCCATTAGAATCTTGCATTCCGATTTGACAAACTGTAGAGCCCACACAGGATACGGAACGACGAAAATCATCGCGTGCGCTATCATCTGTTAATTCCGCAATTTTTCTAGCTTCGTCAGCAGTCAAATTGATGAAAAACAAGGCTTCATCCGGTGCAATGCGAGCCTCCACTTGGTCTAATGTAACAGCATAATCAAGGGCCGCCAATATATGTTCAACGTTCGCATCGCCACCAATTGGGTGGTATTCTACAAAGTACAGACCTTCTTGTTTTTGACGATGAATACGATGATTTTCTACCGAATCATCGCGCTTGCCCGTCTTCGTAATTTCATAAGCATAATCTGCAGGATTAATGGTCAATTTTTCAACCTCTTTCACCATTGCCAATGTTTCTTCATAGGTTTTGATGAAAGCTTCCGCGCCCCCCATTTCTGCAGGCATATAACGGGTACGTGCTTTGCCGCGATTTTTAAAGTTACCATGGTTTGCAAATACCATGAGCATAGCTTTCACATGATACAAAACATCCTCAGGTTGCACATCACGGGCTACGGGAATACCGATGTGAGGATTAGGACCAATACCACCACACGCATATACATCAAAGGTATGATGTTTTGTTAAATTGAACCCCAGATCCTTAAAGGTAGCATGTGGTGTGCTATCAAATCCATTATCGATACCCATCTTAAATTTACGGGGAATCTTGATATAAAACATTTGCTCCATAAGAAATTCGCTAATGGCTGCCGCATATGGTGAAATGTCAAAGGTCTCGCGAGGATCAATGCCACGTAAGATACTGGCGACTACATTTGGATTATCGCCGCCTGCACCGCGATTATAAATGCCATGTTCATAACATTCCTTGAAGAGTTGTAAAATAGTTTCCCCATCGAGTCCATGCATTTGTAAGCATTGACCGGTTGTGAAATGAATATGTGTAAGATTGTACTTGCGGATAGTATCTGCTAAGAATCGCATTTGTTCTTGTTTGATGCGACCACAATTAAAACGCCAACGGCTCATACCCGTAGCAGCACCACGTTCGGCGTAGCTACCATATGCGCCGGACTGGCCCTTATAATCCGCAATAGACATCTCTTTCTTATAAAACTTGCGTGTCATATCTTCAAACTTTGGATAATCTGCAATTAAACGTTCTTTTACTTCTTCTGTAATCATAGTACTACCTCTTGGCTTATATTTATTAAGCATATATAGAAACTTTTATATGTACATTATACGCTTATGTAATACTTGAAAACGTATCCATAGTCACAATTATGTATATAAATATTTGTATTTTGATATTACAAAATGTAATAATAATTATTTTCGATTTCACCGAAGAAGGGTATACATTCAATTGCATTACAATCTATGCATTCTACTACAACACATAGTCCAACTACGCAAAAAGCAGCAGACCTAATGTCTGCTGCTTTCACAATCAATATGATTATTTAACTATTATTCCTCACCTTGTGTAGGATTGTTATACGCATCTTTATCAATGGTACCCATAATTTTATCTACCACAAGTGCATTTGTTAAGGAACCGGATACGTTCAAGCATGTACGTCCCATGTCGATTAATGGATCGATAGCAAGGATTGGGCTGATGGATGTAAAGTATGCACCAAGACCAGTACCACTAAGGGATACGGATGCAGCCATTGTAGCAGTACCTGGAACACCTGCAATACCAACGGAACCAATAGCGATAACGATAACGCTCATGATGTACATTGTCAAGTCAAATGGAATACCCGCTACATTAGAAATGTAAACTACCACAAGAGCTGGGAATACGCCGGCACAACCTTGCATGCCTGCAGTAGTACCAAAGGATGCTACTGTATTAGCAGTTGTAGCATTTACGCCAAGACGTTTTGTCAATGTTTCAACAGTCAATGGCAATACGCCCATAGAGGAACGGGATGTGAAGGCCAACAGTAATGGAGCCTTCGCTTTTTTAAAGTATGTAATCGGGTTGTAACCAAAGCTAGCAATTAAGATAGCTTGAACGACGAACATGATCAAAAGACCTACGTAAAGCAATACTACGAAAAGTCCCATATCGAGGATAGCTTGCAAGCCACGTGTCGCCAATGTAGATGCCAATAAAGCAACTACGCCGTATGGCATAAGGCCAATAATGAAATCGGCAACCCAGGAAATCAATTGATGAAGCTCATCAAATAACTTTGTAAAGATTTCCATGTTATTGGTGCCCGTTTGTTTTAAGAGACGGGCTACGCTGCCCAAGATGATGGCAAATACTACGATGCCAATAACATTTGTTTCTGCAGCAGCTTGAATAGGATTGCTAGGAATCAAAGCACGGAATGTATCCACCATCGGTTTGATTTCACGGATTTTTTTACCGGACTCAACGATATCAAAACCTTGACCTAATCCAAAAGCATTACCGAGGATAAGGCCTACGATAGCGGCTACAGCCACCATGCCGAGGTTAGTGGACACCATGGCAACCACTAACTTCTTAAGATTAGCCCCTGCCTCCATGTGTAAAATAACATGGACGATGGAGATAAATACGATAGGAATAACAAGCATGCGGATTAAGTCGATGAACCCACCACCCACAAGGGAGAACCACTTCGTACTTTCCTTGATGTAGACCACCTTAGACGGATCATCAGGAAAACCAGCAATAACTTGAATTGCTACGCCTAATACGGCACCAATAATAGTACCAATAATAACAAGATTACCAAAGGATGTACCCTTACGTTGCAATACATAAATACCGATTAAGGCAAGTACAAACACTGCGATAATACCAATACTCAATGAATTGCTTAGCATGAGGTAATCCGTAAAGAATGGAATATTCATAATACACCTCGTTTAATTCATATTAAAATAATAGGTTATGAACTTAGTATAGCATATATCGAAAATTTTACAAGTAAAACAATACGAATTTTATGAGTTTATCTATGCAGAATCCGCAAGCTCCATAAACATGTTAATTTCCATCGCTCTACAGGAGCCTATACGGTTCTAAGAGAGCTCTACACCATAATAGAAATCAACACATATAAAAAAGGTGACCTTCCTAAGGAAGATCACCTTTAAAGTGATTCAGTTATAGCTATACGTAGTTAATGTATTAGCGCTTAACCAAAACGTAAGTTACTTGGATAGGACCATGAGCACCATCTACAGTAACGAGCTCGATATCAGCCGTACGAGACGGACCGGAAATCAAGCAGATATTTGTAGGGAAATTAGCTGGATCATTGTGGTAACGTTCCGCCAAATGTTCCATTGTTTGTGTCATGCGTGGGTTGATTGTATCAGTGTACAATACAGCAATGTGAGTTGTAGGCAACAAGCTGATAGCACGACCAGATTCTTCGCCAGATGCTTGTACTACAGTAGCTGTTTCAGCAATACCGCAGTATGGGAATGTAATACCAATATCTGCATTTGCAGTATTAGAAATACATTCTTCACGGCCTTTAGCTGGGTCCCATTGGAAGTATGTACGAGTGCCGCCATTTTTAGCTGCATCTTGTTCGAATAATTCTTTTAATTTATATTCGTCTACTTCAGGAGTGCTTGGGAATACAATCTTACCATTGCCCCAGTCTTCGATAGCTGCCAAAATTGTTTCACCTAATTTATCAGGTGTAGTTTCAACGAATTTTGTACCAACACGTTGACATTGTTCCTTAAACATTGTCAAAATTTGATCTTTATTCAAATCTTTGAACATAGTTTCTTGAGGACCATGGCTGTAATCAAAATCCTCTACATATGCAGGGCACATTTCTTGATCACGGCCTAATGCACGAGATAAACGTGCAATAAATTGTTTACGTTTAGCTTCATCCATTATTTTTTCTCCTTCTTCTTCTTGTTCTTTTCATGTTCAGCATATAAATCGCGGAATTTCTTGAATTTCAAGGAACCCAATTCTTTAGACTTAGTCCAGCCATTCATTACAGGCACAGCTTGAGTCCATGCAGGCATATTACCTTCTTTATTACTAATCAAGTTCATGCCGATAGCACCAGCTTTTGTACCAAGGTCGAATAATGTAGCATTACCGAACATCTTAGCAGCTGCTGTGAAGATTGCTTCTTCTGCTTTTGGACGAGTTTTTTCAATGTCTGCCATGATGTGACGATGTTCCATCAATAATTCATGCAATGGAATTGCAACTGGACAGTTTTCTGTACATGCGCCGCACAATGTAGAAGCATATGGAAGATCGCCTGCTACTTCGTAACCTTTGAACAATGGAGTCAATACAGCACCCATTGGGCCTGGATATACAGATCCGTAACCGTGACCAGAGATGTGACGGTATACAGGACAGATATTCATACATGCACCACAACGGATACAACGTAGCATTTCTTGGAATGTACCACCTAAGATACCGGAACGACCGTTATCAATGATGATGATATGAGTTTCTTCAGGACCATCAGCTTCACCTTTACGACCAGGACCAGTCATCATGGAGAAGTAGTTGGAAATTTTAGCACCTACTGCAGAGCGGTTCAACATTTCCATCATAACGTCAAGAGCTTTAAAGTCAGGAACGATACGTTCTGTACCTAAGAAGATCAATTGAGTCTTAGGAATGGAACTAGACATACGACCGTTACCTTCGTTAGAAACGATTGTACATGTACCGGATGCAGCAACGGCAAAGTTACAGCCGTTAACACCTACATCTGCTTTCAAGAAGCGTTCGCGTACATAACCACGTACGAAATGCGTCATTTCTGTAGGGTTTTCAGTACCTGTATAACCTAATTTTTCTGCGAAAATTTCGCGGATTTTATTACGTTCAAAGTGAAGGCCTGGTACAACGATGTGAGATGGAGGGCTCACTGCTGTTTGCAAAATGAATTCGGCCAAGTCAGTTTCGTTTACTTCGATACCAGCTTCTTCAAGAACTTCGTTCAAACCAATTTCTTCTGTTAAAATAGTTTTGGATTTAACGATCATTTTAGCTTCGCGTTCACGAAGAATATCTAAAGCGATTTGAGTCGCTTCTTTATCGTCAAATGCAAAGTGAACTTTAGAACCAGCTTTTTCAGCGTTTTCAGCGAATTGGTTTACATAGTAGTCCAAATTGTTGAGTACGTGATCGCGTAGTTTAGCTGCTTCTGCGCGGAAATCTAACCATTCAGGAACGTCCGCAACTACTGTATTACGTTTATCATAAAACACGTCTTGTGCTTTTTTGATAGCTGCAACTTTGAAATCGTCAGCCAAACATTCATTTATACGTGTTTTATAGGGGCGATTGTCATATATAAGTGCCATGTCGTCTCCTCCTTAGCGGCAGTTTAAGATTTCAGCAATATGCATTACTTTGATACGGCGATCGATTTCACCATCTTTATGAAGACGGTCAAGCATACCTGCAATATTCATCAAGCAAGCTTGGTCGGAACCGGAAATTACGTTAGCACCAGTGCTAGCGATTTCCAAAGCTTTTTCGCGTGTCATTACTTCGCTGATTTCTGGGTTTTTAACGGAGAATGTACCGCCGAAACCACAGCAACGGTCTGCACGAGGTAATTCGATCAACTTAAGGTCTTTTACATTGCGAAGGAGTTTGAAAGGTGGTTCTTTTACACCCATCAAGCGAGTTACGTGGCAAGATGTATGGTATGTAACAGTTTCGTCAAAGCGTGCGCCAACATCTTCTACACCCAATACATCGGTAATGAATTCAGTGAATTCATAAATTTTTCCGCTCAATTTTTCTGCGCGTTGTTGCCATTCAGGTTGACCTTCCAAGAAGTGTTGGTATTCATCGCGAATAGCAAAGGCACAGGAGCCAGACATGCTGACTACATAGTCAGCGTTTTCGAAGCATTCGATTGTATTCTTAATAGCATCCATAGCCGCATCATTGTAACCGGAGTTAGTGAACATTTGTCCACAGCATACTTGTTTCTTAGGCACTACAAGGTCGCAACCTAGTCTCTCAAGTACTTCTACACCAGCCATGCCAACATGAGGGTAGAACATATCAATCAAACACTGTTGGAAAAGATGAATTTTCATATTTTCGTCCTCAACTTTTCTAGTACTTAACTCAAAAAAAATTTTGATATGTATCCATTTAGGTCGATAAAATTTCACAAATTATCAGCCTATACAATAAATTGACGATCTTTAAAGTGTTATATTTAAAGAACATTTCGATATAATTATAAATAAGGGTACCATAAATGTCCAAGCAATTGCTATATTCGTATTTAGGGTTGTATAAATCATATCCTTATGACTAAAAGTAATAATCAAAATTGATTTTTATCACACTCACGTACTGCTTTATAAATTTTTTCTATAACTCCCGTGTTTTCTTTATTTGCAAATGTTTATCAAGTAGATATTTTTTAGTCCCAAAATTGCACCATTCTCATTTGCTATAATGAAAATGTAACTTTCACCATTATTCATCTAATTTTTATCCTTATATATTACATTTTCTTATAGTAGTGGTTATTTCATAAAAGTGCTATAATTTATGTATATAAACGTAATTTGAAAGGAGCTTTCTCATGAAACTCAATAAATTGTCCTTATCTCTAGCGATTACATTGGCGCTAGGATCTACATTCGGCATGGCTCATGCAGAAACTACAACAACTACGAAAACACCAGTTGTAACGAATGCAAAAGCATCTGCACATACTACAACTGCTGCAAAAACAACTGCTAAGACAACACATGCAAAAACAACTGCTGCGAAAACTACACCAGCAGCGACAGCTAAATCTACTACAACTACAGATAAAACTACAACAACTGCAAAAGTAACACAAAAATCTGAGGCTCCTGCAAAGGCTAAAGAAACATTGCCAGCTGGCGTATACCCAGATACAAAAGATAACTGGGCTCGCGATGCTATCCAAGCAATGACAGAGGCTGGCTACTTATCCGGCTATGCAGATAACACATTCCGCCCTGGTAAAAGTATTACTCGTGAACAAGCAGCAGCCATTTACGGCAAAGTGTTGCAACACAATATGAACGAGCAAGAACTTGCTGACTTAGTAACAAAAGAAAATGGCGTTTCCTATTCCGATGTTGAAAGCGACCGTTGGTCCAACACAGCTATTAAATTAGTTGGTGCTGCTGGCGTTATGGAAGGTACAACAAAATCTACATTTGCCCCTGCTAAAGCAATGGACCGCGAAGAATTCGTTGCTTCCGCAGCTAATTTAGTAAAGAAAATAAAACCTGATGCACCTGTAAAATCCGAAAAGGTTACATTCAAAGACAGTGCTAGCATTTCCAAAGCATATGTAGCGGATATCGAATACATGGCACAACGCGGCTATGTAGCATCCGGTGCAACAACTGCTTTCAACCCAACACAACCTGTAACACGTGCACAAGCGGCAACAATCTTAAACCGCATCTTAAACGGTGAAACAGCCCCTACTACTAGCAAGGCTACCACTATTAAAGAAGATGCCAAGCAAGACACTGAAAAGGTTGAAAACAAAACAAAAACCGTTGAAAAAGAAGTCGCTAAAGACGTAAAAGCGGATGCTAAGAAAGTAGATACTGCTGCAAAGGCAGATGCAAAAAAAGCTGATGCTGCTGTGAAATCTGATGCTAAAAAAGTTGATGCTGATGCGAAAAAGGTAGAAAAAGAAGCTAAAGCTAAAAAATCTGACAAGGTTTCTGAGTCTAAAGCAGAACAATCTCCACGCATCGTTCGACCTGTACGTCGCAGCACATTAAAACCACTCGATCAAAAACAACAAGAAACATTGGAAAACAATGTATTCACTCAACTCAACAAAACATATAAAACACCAGAGGCGTTCCAAGACTATGGTGTTATGTACTGGAGAGACAATCAATTGCACGTAGCTTTGAAATCTAATTCCGATTTGGATACAGTAAAAGCTAATTTGGCAAGCCAAGGTAATTCTACTATCAACAACTATGTAGTAGTTGAACCATCTCAATACAGCCAAACTGAATACGATGTTATCGAATCTAATTTCCGTAACTACTACAGCAAAAACGAAAAAGGTGGCAATATTATCGCCGTATTCCCAGACGTTGAAAACAATCAATTATACGCTGTAGTTAGCACTGCAAGCAAAGAAACACAACAAGGTATTTCCAAGGTATTTGGTTCCAAAGTTAAAATGACTGTAAAACGCTAATAGCGACAAAACTCCGATATACTTTAGTCCTTAAGGGGACTTCAAAAACAGCGTTATCTAACGCTGTTTTTGATATATTTACCACATGATTAAGAAGGATATGTATGCAACAGGTATCAACACACACATTACGGGCTCTCATCCTGTCCGCTTTACTTACTACATCCGGTATGGCATTTGCCGCTACACCGGCACAAACACCAAACGCTAATCCAGCGCAACATACTGTAACAACAACGGCAACAGTTCAAGATACAACAGCTACTGAACAAAACAAAACTGCTGTACCTGCTAATACTGTTGTCAACCAACAACTTCGCTCCGGCGTTGTTACGTCTCCAAAGGATATCCAAGATGTGCGACCATACATCTTCTCCGATGTACCAAGTGATTTTTGGGCTTCTAAATCAATTAGTGCCGTAGCAAAGGCTAAATTGATGAAAGGCTATGCGGATGGCACATTCCGTCCTAATCAACCAATGACACGCGAAGAAGTGGCCTCCCTATTCAATAACATTACCGATGATGGCCAAGCAGCGTTCATCTCTAGTCACTTTAAAGATATTACATCCGACCGTTGGTCTGCCCTCGCTATTGAATCAGTAGCGCGCAAGAATATCATCTCTGGCTATGGCGACACTACATATAAACCTGAAAAATATATGTCCCGCCAAGAATTTGCTGTGGTAGCAGATAACTACCTACATTATCTAGGCTATACAACAGATGACCCTACTGTACTCGATCAAGTAGCGTATGGGGACCAAAAATTCGTAGCCCCTTGGGCACAAGACGCAGTGCGTGAATTAGCATACTTAGGATTTACCAACTATGCACCAGGCACGATGTTTAACCCAGAAAAATACGTAACCCGTGCAGAGGCGGCTGAAATTTCCTACCGTATGACACAAACACCACAAGCATTGGCATTCCACAATGCGCTCTACCGTCAACAAGTGGAACGAAAAACATCCAATGTCATCAGCCACGCCCTTCACTATGGTCAAGACTTCACACAATTTAGAAACGACGGTGCTCTCTTCTGGAAGGAAGGTAAATTGCACGTTTCTGTAGTGGACAAAAAACACTTTGATACAGTTCATACAGCACTAGCTGATGCTCACGATCCACAACTCGATAATGCATTAATTGTAAGCCAAGGCAAATTGACACAAGCCCAATTAGAAGACCTCCAATCCGATGCATTGGCGCTTTATCAAAATAAAGAACCTCAAGGTAAAATCATTAGTATTTTACCAACAGATGATGCATCTGTATTAGTTATTACGGCTGATTCTGTACAACCTGGAACAGTAAAGGCATTCAAAAAGAAATTTGGTAAGAAGGTAATTGTTCAAACACCGCCTGAGGAAATTCCGACTACGACAATCCAATTCCCATTACCATTAAAACCAACAAAATAATCTGTTAGGCAGCCCTTCGGGGCTGTCTTTTTTTCTCCTATCCCCCCCTAGTCTTCATACAGGACAATACACACAAAAGCCCCTCCGCACATCGCGGAGGGGCTTTTTAGTAAGTATTAAGTTCTATACCACATAAAACAGTCTGTGTACCCTTTTTGGTGCTACGCACCTTGCATTGTTTAACAATACAGACACATATAGTTAGTTTTGTTATTTGGTCACATCATTTTGACGGTCGCGCAAATTGCCAACTGGTACATACACGGTACCAGCACTATGGATTGTATCCACATCTTGTTGAAGAATCATCACTACCGAATAATCTTCAGTTGTGTAGAATTCAGATGGCATTTTGTCGAATGTAGCATTCGCACCAACTGCATCCTTCACTTGTTGATTATTATTGATAGCATTAACGAGTTCCTTCTTATTCAAACCACCAAGATCATACAAGGATAATTGACGACCTGTTGTAGTATTGAATGTAAAGCCTTTTACATAATTTACACCATTTGCATCGCCATCACGCATTGTATAGGTGTGAATCAAAACGCTAAAGATACCATTTTTATCCGTTTTTACATCATAGTACATGATGACATTCGTTTTATTGGATTCTTTTTCGTTCAATTTTTGAGTGTCATTTTGAACCTTGGACACGTATTTCTTAATCGTTGTATTGATGGCTTTTTCAACGATAGGGCTAACAGATTTAACCTCTGGGAATACGAGATTCAAATGATCTGTAGTCGCATCTACAGGAGATACGCCTACCTCTTTACGGTCCATGTAACGGTCTGCATTTGGTGCTACCACTTCGATAGTACCACGATCAGTTTTATTCGCTACGGAACGTAATTTTTTGTTTTGCTCTGGCGTAGCCGTGCTAGAGAGACGATATGTCACATCGTGACGATTATTTTGTGCTACTACAGCACCAGTATCCTTTGTTACAGGAATCGTTTCACTAGCGGCTGCCATAGATGTGAGTGGCAATGCGGCAGCCATCATGATGAGAACAGTCTGTTTTAATTTCATGGTTAACCTCTTACTTTGCTTGTTCTTGCTCTGCTTTCATAGCGAGAGCTTCTGCTTTATCAAATTTGTGAGTTACAACACGACGAACTAGATAGAGTGCAGAGAAGATGAAAGCAAGTAGACCTAACCAACCAGCTGTACTTTCAAATTCAGGACCAACTAATTCAAGTGGAGATTCACCACCACCAGTTGTAACTGACAATACAATAATAACAGCTATGATTACACCAATCAAGCTTTCACCAACAATCAAACCAGACGCAAATAGAACGCCACGACGATTAGATTGTTCTACATCGTATTCAGCCAATTCACCGGCACGCATTTTAGCGCGAGCAATGAGGTAACGACCTACGAAATAGCTCAAGAAAGAACCGATAATAAGAGGTACTTCCAATGTTGGAGGCAAGTAGATACCCATACCAACAGCCAATGGAGGCAATGTTAAGGAAGCAGTTGTGCTCTTAAGAATCAAGTTAACAATGATTGCTACTACGCCAACACCAACGCCGATCAAGATGTAATTCCAATCCATACTAGCATTGAAAATACCTTGAGCGATTGTAGTCATCAATGTTGCTTGTGGAGCAGATAATGCAGCATTTGGATCCATTTCAGCACGAGGCAACGCACCTGTGAAACCATATGCTTGGTATAACAAGTTAAGAACTGGAGCAATCGCAATAGCACCGGCTACGGAACCAAGTAACAATGCAATTTGTTGACGCCAAGGTGTAGCACCAACGAGTTGACCAGTTTTCAAGTCTTGCAAGTTATCGTTAGAGATAGATGCAATAGCAATAACTACGGATGTCATGAAGATAGCCATAGCTGTAGCGAATTGAACGCCTGCTTCGGTAGCAAACAAATTATTTTCAGAAGCGATGAAGTATACCACTAGAGAAGAAATAATAGTCGCCAAGATACCAATACCAGAGATTGGAGATGCAGATGTACC
This sequence comes from Veillonella sp. HPA0037, assembly GCF_000411535.1. Taxonomy (NCBI): domain Bacteria; kingdom Bacillati; phylum Bacillota; class Negativicutes; order Veillonellales; family Veillonellaceae; genus Veillonella; species Veillonella sp. HPA0037. The sequence goes on along the minus strand of NZ_KE150483.1, from coordinate 1,597,204 downwards.
AATAAGACCTGCCATGTAACCACAAGCTGCTGCTACGAAGAAGCCGATTAATAAAGCTACTACAACGCCTACAACAACAAGAGTCCACATCAAGCCTGCACTAATAGGTACAGCGGATACGAAATCCCAGAACGTAATAACCAAACCAATAAGGATGATGGCAAATACGATCAATACAGATTTTGTGCTCATATCTGTATCCATGCGATGTGTTTCGCGTTCAGCAGCGCTGCTGTTCATGGATTTAACGGAAATTTTCATACCTTCGATGATAGGTTTAATCAAGGTAATCAATGTCCAAATTGCTGCGATACCGATAGCACCAGCACCAATAAAGCGAACTTTAGATTTCCAGATACCCATAGCAAATTTTGCAGTTGCACCACCATCTGGAGCAAATACATTAGTCAAGTAAGGTACAAAGCCAGCCCACGCGATGAGAACACCAACAAGGATAGCGATACCAGATGCGATACCGATAAGGTAACCAGCACCTAACAACGCTGTGGAGAAGCCCAATGGAATTTGAGTAATCCCTTTGCTACCTACTGGAAGCCAGAAGCTCATGCTATCGCCAAGAACTTTGAAGCCGTTAGCGCAAAGGCTGATGATACCAGCTACAGCACCACCGGAAACGATGTCTGCCATACCGGAACCAGATTTAGCAACTTCACCACCATTATGAGATCCGACCTTCAAGATTTCGGCTGCTGCACGGCCTTCTGGATATGGTAGGTCACTGTTCACTACCATGGCACGGCGCAATGGAATGGTGAATAACACACCGAGGGAACCACCGCATGCGCAAATCAAGAATGTTTGCCAGAATGGGAACCCTTGCCAATAACCAAGCATTAAAAGACCTGGCAAGATAAAAATAATTGCAGATAAGGTACCAGCTGCAGATGCTTGCGTTTGTACCATGTTGTTTTCAAGAACGTTAGAATCCTTGAAAAAACGTAAAATTGCCATTGAGATAATGGCTGCCGGGATGGATGACGAGAATGTCAAACCGACCTTCAAACCTAAGTATACGTTAGATGCCGTAAATATTAGAGTGATCAATGCACCTAATAACATCCCACGCAACGTAAGTTCCGGCAAGTGAAGGTCATGGCTCATAAAATCATGTTTCATAAGTACTTACCTCCTCTTATAAATTAAATAAAACTAACTATAAGCTATATTCATTTTATCGTGTTAAAGCGATGTTGACAATAAATATAACCATATATGTGCTATGTATACACAAATTTATAGATATAAATCAAATATGTATAAAGGTAATAGCCATGCACGCATTATATCTAATTGGTATTTATTATCATTTTCTATTATATTTTTCCGTTTTTCTGTATATAATAGAGAGGAACCGACGATAAGGTCGGCATGTCTTTTAAGGAGGTTGTAAACATTATGGAAACAAGAATTGAATATGATTCAATGGGACCAGTCGAAGTCGACGCTAGACGAATTTACGGACCTCAAACGCAACGCTCGTTCAATAACTTTAAGATCGGTGACCACCGCATCCCTATTGAACAAATCAAAGCGCTTGCGCTTGTCAAAAAAGCATGTGCTTTAACCAATGCAAAATGTGGCGCAGTAACTGAGGAAAAAGCGAAACTCATTGCTCAAGTAGTAGATGAAATCGTAGATGGCAAATGGGATGAGGAATTCCCATTGACCGTATTCCAAACAGGCTCTGGCACACAAACAAACATGAATGTGAACGAAGTTATCGCTCACCGGGCTAAACAGTTAGATGAAGCTAATCCACTTCATCCTAACGACGATGTAAACCGCGGCCAAAGTACAAATGATACATTCCCAACAGCAATGCATATCTGTGCGTACTTTGAAATTACAAAACGCGTAATTCCTGCATTGGACGGCCTTATTGTATCCTTTGAAAAATTGCAAGAAAAAGGTAAAGGCTTGCAAAAGGTTGGTCGTACTCACCTACAAGATGCTACTTTCATCATGGTGGACCAAGAAATTAGCGCCTTTGTAGACGGCCTAAAAACGGCTAAAACTATGCTCCTTCAAAATGCTGATTACCTACTCGACGTTGCCCTTGGCGGCACTGCCGTTGGTACTGGTGTAAACACACCTAAGGGCTATCTAGACGTTATGGAAACTGTATTACCAGAGGTAACAGGCGCTCCATTCCGCGTTAAAAACAACAAATTCCAAGGCCTATCCTTGAAAGATGCTTTCATGATGGCTCACGGTGCACTTAACACATTGGCTACTACATTGTTTAAGATTGCGAACGATGTTCGTTTCTTAGGATCTGGTCCTCGCTGTGGCTATGGCGAATGGCATCTTCCTGAAAACGAACCAGGTTCCTCCATCATGCCAGGTAAGGTTAACCCTACCCAATGCGAAGCCCTTGCTATGGTATGTGCCCAAGTATTCGGTATCAATACAACTATGACGCTTTGTGCAGGCAGTGGCGCATTCCAATTGAACGTGTACATGCCTATCATGATCTATGATTTTGTTGAAAGCTGTCGCCTCCTCGCAGATGCGATGAATTCCTTCACAACACACTGCATCGACGGTGTAGAATTTGTACCTGAAAAACTTAAATTCTTCGTAGAACAATCCCTTATGATTGCTACCTCTTTAACACCATACATCGGCTACGATAAGAGTGCTAAGGTCGTAAAAGAAGCGTACAAACGCGGTTGCTCTATCAAAGAAATCATCTTGGAAGAAAAACTCATGACCGAAGACGAATTCGCTGAAGCAGTTCGCATGAAATAAACCTCTCACATCTCTTTGACATATCTATAACATCCTCTCATACCTCAAATGAACGGAAAATAAAAGGACGCAATAGTTCTAAATCATTCAGTATATACTACTGAAAATTAGACTATAGCGTCCTTTTTTGTTTCAACTGCATCATAATTTTCACTACTAGGTATATAATATATTCCAATCAAAGAAATCCCCATAACAACTGAAGACCAAAAGAATAATACAAATATCGAAACGACTTCATGAAGTAAACCAAACCCAAGCCATATAGACATACCTAACATTGCCACAATTCTAGCTAATGAAAGCTTACCTTCATGAGTAATTAATTTGTATGCAAAAAATATTATTCCTATTATTATAATTAAGTCCTGAAGCATTACCTATCTATATCCTTTTTTAATCAGATTTAATTTTATCTGTAGCACACGCTCACTCACCGTAACAGATACACAAAAGAACCGACATTTCTAGCAACGACTTTCTAAATATAAATCTTATAATAACACTACATGATTAGGTATCTTATCAAATGGAATTATATATTCTGAAAGACTTGTTAATTCTTCCAAATCATTATGGCTTATAACATATAAATGAAGTCCATCATCTTTTTCAACTATATCAACTCGCCCACCATACCATGGTCTTTTATATGATAATATCTTGCTTTTTATATCTCCATTGAGATTAAAAATCTGTAATTGATTCTCTGCAACAGCTAAACCATATTTATCAGTCACAAATACGTCAAAATACAGAACAGAAATAGGGTTTTGAATCTGAATCTTTTTAAGATCATCTAATATCGTAATATTATTTGTATCCAAACACACTAATTTTTCATTATGAGGAAATGACTCTCTTATTTCACTTTCATAAACAAAATATGCAAATTTTTCATCATAGTCTGCTATTTCATCTATAATACGAACAGAATAATCAATCAATGACAAAGATACTATGCCTTTATTGGTACGCATTAAAATTATGTCATCACTAAATTTATATAACTGATAAAAATAGAATTCCTTAATATTTTTTGGAATAGGTATTAACTTAACAAAATGGGCATCAATATCTACAAAGCAAAAAAACGACTCTAACTTAAATACAATTTTATTTCTCACCATATCTGTGTAAATTGCTTCAATAAGTAATAATTGTTCGCCTATATAAATTCTATTAACTTCTCTCCACTCCAGGTCCAAAACAATTAAACCATTAAGTTTATCATTTATAATCATATAATTTACACATCGCAAAGCAAAAATTATAACATTTTCTGGACTTGGACTTTTTATCTGCTTAATAGGTTCTAATTCTATCATCTACATTCCTTCTATAGTTTCATTAGATTATAATTCAGGCCTTTTTACATTAAAAGTAATCCACACTCTCTCTGCGCTATAATATCTTTTAAACTCCTCCCATTTATTAACAGATTTTCTAATAATGGTAAAAAATCATTACATTCTGCTAAAAGCTCCTCATCTTTCCAGAGTTGCCATAACGCCCCATAAGTAACAATCCCATATGTGTAAATGTCAATATAAGAATGTACAATTTTGACGATGTACAATGTACAGTTATTCCTTCTGTTGCATATGGTTTCGTAACCGGTATGAATCTCCAGTTATGCTAATCACATGTGCATGGTGAAGTAATCGATCAACAATAGCATTAGCTACTCGCTCATCATGTAAAATGGTAGCCCACTCATCAAAATTAATGTTAGACGTTACGATGGTACTTTTCTTTTCGTACCGTCTATCAATAATTTGAAATAGTAAGTTAGCATCACCTGGTTGTAACGGTAAATAGCCAATTTCATCAATGATGAGTAATTGGTAGCGTGCATAATGCTTGAGCCGAGTTTCTAATCGTCCTTCATCTTTTGCACTCTTAAGGTTTTGAATTAAATCATGGCATTTAATAAAATAGGTGCTTCGTCTGTTACGAGAGCTTTCAATACCTAGTGATGTAGCTAAATGTGTTTTCCCAACTCCGCTAGAGCCAAGAAATACAATGTTTTCAGCTTGTTCCATGAATCCTAATGATGCTAAATCCTTAATTTGCATTTCGTTAATTTGTGGTTGAAATGAAAATTCAAAATCAGCTAGTGTTTTCAAATGAGGAAAATTACTAATTTTCACCATATGGTTAATTACGTTTTGTCGTTTAATATCAACTTCGTAATCACTCAGCTTCAATAACCACTCAATATGAGATAAGCTCTGTGTATTAGCTAATTCAATTGTTTCATCTAGGTGTAACATGCATTGTTTTAGTTTTAGATATGCTAGATTATCTTGTAAGCGTTGGTAATTAGTCTGTAGTGTCATAGATAGCTCCTATCTTTTCCAAATTAGATTTTGCTTTAGCTTTCACATCTTCAGAACTTAGATAAGGAATTGTTTTCTGCAATTGTGCCTCATAATGAGAAGGCAAATAGTTAACCTTCTTATCACTTAATGGGTGCTGTGCAATCAATTCTGTGCTATCATATATGTATAGCATCTTATCTATGGTCTTTAAGGTCATAGATTTGGCCACATATCCTGGCGGTACAGAATAGTGGCTACCACGAAAGCTAATGAGATTACTTGCTGAAACCTTAGCTTTTGGGTGATCTATGCGGTAGGAATCTCTTATCACTTTTGTTGGAAGTGGGGTAAGAGATTCCTTTTCTTTTTCAAGCAGTGCAGACGGTATTTGTCTTGTAGCTTGAGAAATCGCTAGATTACTACGTAAAATAATTTTTTGAATCTGTTCTTCCACTTCTTGTATTGTTAATTTTCCTTGGTACGCATGAATTTCATCTAGAATTTTCATTTGGCTTTCTACTTTGCCTTTTGTTTGTGGACGGCGCGCCATACACGGCTTAAATGTAAAGCCAAAGTCACTTGAAAATTGTTCCGCTTTGGTATGAAGCTGTCCTTTAGTTCCAGCTAGCCTCGGTTGTACCATCACGGTTTTCATATTATCTGTTAATAGTACATGCGGAACACCTTGTAATTGTTCAAAGAATTCTACCAATGTATCTTGTAGTGTTTCAGTAGTACTATCGAAAGTGACCTTTGCTAATTTGTATCGAGAATAGCCTAATGTCATCAGCAATATATTAAAAGTTATGTGTGTGCCATCATGCAATAGGAATTTAATATTCTCTTTCCAATCAACTTGAGCCTGTTCAGCTGGTGCGGTTTCAAAACGAATCGTATGCTGCATACTAGGCGATGTATGTTTTCTATCAAAATAGGATTGAAATACTGGTATCTTTAAAATATAACCGCGAAATGTAGAGTAAGCAGCTGTGAGTCCATGGTTATCTACCAAGTATTGCCACAAGACACGCTTATAATAAAATTGTTGGGGTGTATCATCAGATAATAAAGTCTGTATTACGTCATAAAATTTATCAATCATAGATGGTTTATGACGATGTGGATCAGGCGTTCCATTTTCATAATGAGATTTTATGGTGCGTCTATCATAGCCTAATTCACGACCTAGTAAACTATAATTAGGTTTCAAATTGCAAACCTCCAGAATGTCCCTTAATAATGGTAAGTCTAATAATGATGTTACAGTAAATGAACTGTTAATAGCGTATACGTATTGCATGTTGTTATCACCTCAACTATAGTATCGGTGATACAATTAAAATTGTACATTCTTATATCATCATTTTTGTACATTCTTAGAGTATCATTTACACCCATATGTGGAATCATTATAATATATTTCTAACTCTCTGTTACACCTCAAACCTTCAATAACTTCATCATATAAAGAAGCATCTGAGTCACTCATTGATGTTTATTCCTCCATAATTTATCTCGTCGAATATGCTCTCTACCAATTACCATATAAATACTGATATTAAAATTATTACGCTTGCCATTTTCAAACCATTTGCTTAATTAACGTGAAAAGGGGGGCAGATGAAATATAAGTTTATCAGATTCCATCCCAACCCCTCTTTTAGTTATAAAGGATAATAAAAGATTAAGTTACTTTCCTGATCATATACGGCCGAAGTTTTATTATATAACAAGTATAGTACGTATATATTAATTAAAGGCACAAACAAACATAAAAGCCAGAAAACACTACTATTGCTATCTATCAATCGTCTACACACCATAGTAATTACAGTATATGTAAGATAAATGTATAACGCATATCTTAAAATGGATGGCTCAATCGTATAAGTTACAACAAAGTTATACATAATAAAAGCTAAAAACACATTAAACATATGCCACTGACGAACAGTACTACGACCATAAAACCATAGACTATCTATTAAAATACTTTTATAAATATCAACCCAGAAAGGATAGTTATCTTGACGGCTATAATACAACTTTAAAGTCTTAATCTGTCCATCGGTTAAATCATTTCTGTTTCCCCACCATACATCAATAACTTTATTATCAAAAATAATCCCATTAGTTTCAATAACATTATGGTTAGACCATAATTTGTCAATTCCAAATGTAAAAAGTAGAAGAGTCCCGAACAAAAAAGGAAAGAACAATTCAGGTGTATCTACGCTCCATAGTACCTCATTCCCCAATATATAGTCAGTAGTGCTTGCAAACCTAAAATTAGAACTAGAAATAGTAATACTATTCCCCAGTAGCAAAACCACTATTATAAAAATTATTATAACGACATTAAGCCAATTAAAAAATTCTTTTTTATAATAATTCAATCGCATGTAATTTGTAATAAAAACGAAAAGAACATAAAGAGTATGCCCTACATAAAATAACATATTGTAGTACTCTTGATGATATGTTTTATCAAAAAGAACAGAACACATAAATATATTTGCTTCTATACCTAATAAAACTAAAATATTTATTGAAAGATAAGTTTGTATATTCATTGTAAGTATTTTAAATTTACTTACATATTGAATTAACTCTACTACTTCAATCTTAAACTTACTAAATTCATCAACTAAAAACTGTCTCATACTTCTTAATCTTCATCTAAATAACAATGATTTAATAAATCTACTATCCTATCAAGCCACTGCTTTTGCGTAAATTAAAACCTATAAAAATACTATATCAAGCAAAAGCACTAAAAATCATCATATTGACTCATGACGCAATATACATCAAATTGACGTGGCTGCATCGATCCACTCGTTACTTTTATTACTTCATTCTCCCAATATGGTAATACTTCTTCCCAAAAGACTGACATAGCTAAGGATTGTAATGTTAGGTTTCTACAAAATAACTCATCAATATTTTTAAAGATTATTAGAATAGATTTATTTCTATCCCAAAATGCTAAATCTCTCATCCAATCGGAAAAAGCAGCCCAATTATCAACCCGTGTAGGAAAGTTAAAATATAATCCGAAATAAAACCAGAACTTATCTTCTGTTGTTATATCTTTACAATCAAGCTCTAAAACAGAATCATAGTTATTACGTAGATTATCCATTTCCATAAATCCGTCATAAGAGACATATGTTAATTTATTGATATAGTTCACTTGTTGGTAACCTCTATTTATTCAGAACTCAGAAAATATACAAAGATTTTTCATCATACAGTTCATTAGCAAAAATATCGCTTATTGTATATCCTTCTAAGCAGGGTATCGTTAAAAAAGTATCTAAATCAGGTTCTTTAATGACACATTCATCATTAACCCAAAATTCCCAAATAACATTATTTGGAGTTATAAAACATTCTAATCCTTTATATGAAAATTCAATTTCTTCATTCATAGCCAAGTAACTTCGTATTTCATTCAATCGATTCATGGTTTTGTTGATAGCTCCCTCTATTAGTCCAAATATATTTATAGAGTTGTGATTGTCTTTCTACATAAAAATATTATCCATCTTGAAATTTTCTTTTCTACATACGATATTAAATAAACCATCAGAAAGGCGTATCAAGAAATGTTCTATATCTTTTTATTATTATCATCAGTTAAGACTAACTTGATACTATCTAAATCATAAGTAAACGAAGTTATATCCAAAAAAACAGTATTAGCCAAAATTTTATATGCTGGAATCCATATGTTGTTCATTATATCCTCACTGTTTTCTTTTACGTCCTAAATATTTATAAACATAACCCCAACCAAAATAAAATACTAATATTGTGATATAAGAAGCAATGAAGAAATAAATATCATTTTCATCTTCTATTATTTCAGGATTTATAATTAGACTAACGGTCATACCTATAAAAAGAAAGATGAATATACCTCGCACAAAATAATTATAGATTTTTAAAAACATATATTTACTCCCACAATAAAAACTATACTTTCACAACACAATTAAAATTTCAATTCTAATATATCACAACTCTTATATAACTTCATATAATAAAACGAGGTATCGTATTCCAAATACAATACCTCGTTTTATTATGAACTTTAATCATCTAAAATTGCTTAAATATTATAGCTATTAATATAGCAAAGCCACTACCTAAGCTACTCCGTCAAAGAACGTAATGACCGTAATTTCTCTCGGACAGTTAATACGAATAGGGAACCAATGTCCAGATCCATTATTTACGTAACATACGCTATTTTTCTCTGTATAGCGTCCTTTTACATATGGTGTACCAATCGGTACCCAAGGCATGCCAAAGAGGATAATTTGTCCGCCATGGGTATGTCCGGACAATGTAAGTGGCACATTGCGTTCGATCGCTTCATCAAAGAATTCTGGATGGTGAGCCAATAGAATAACAAAAGCATTATTAGGGATACCGGATAAGGCCTTATCAATCATGGCTTCACGATTTTCTTTGCGACGTTCATTGTCATAGGATACGCCAGCAATATAGACCGGTTGTTTACCACCCATGATTTGGATGTTGTCATTAATCAGTACGTTTAATGGCGTTTTTGTTTTAATATCATCGACGATTTTATTGACATCATGATGGAATTCATGATTGCCAAGGATATAGTCTACGCCATCTGGAATTTGTTTTGCAAATACCTTTAAGCGATCACAGACTTCAGGTAACCATTGTATCTTATCGATAAGATCACCGGTGATGACAACGCGGTTTGGGTGTTCTAATAGTGTTAATCGCAATATTTCGTCAAAGTCATCTAGGTCGATACTTGGCCCAATATGGATATCACTGAGTTGTACAATCTTATAGTCTGCAAGCCCTGACGGTAGATTGGTATAACCAAAGCTTTCATGGGTCACAACGATTTCTCGTTGTCCTTCATAGGCAGCATAACCAGCGCCACCCATAGTGGCCAAAGGTACAAGGGTACCTACGGTTCTAAAGAAAGCACGGCGTCCTGTCCGTTCTTCGACGGGAACCTTATGGGAGATACGGTTTACCAGTGCATAAATCAAGGCCAATATGATGAAAACTGGTATACACAAGAATATGGCGAATACTACGCCATAGCTTTCCGTTCTAAACAAGTTAAGCCATTCATACCAAGGCGTGCCGTATAGATCAACTTGGTATAAGAAATAGTATCGTACCGCGCAGAACCAACCAGCGACTACCAAAATATAGGCCAGCCACGCAGGCCACAGTTTTTTCGGTTTCCATAAATAGAGGTACAAGCCCCAAAAGCCTAGAAAGGCTATGGCTAGCACCACAAGAAACACAATATTTATAATTAATTGCATATACGCTCCTAACTGTATATCAAGTAATGGCTAATACATTGAGACAAAATCAGTGTTCGTCTCATAAATTTATTCTACAATAGGACATAATTCTGTCAATTTACCATGAGGTCCCGCCCAAGCATAGTCGGCGAATTCCTCCCGTTTGATGAGCATCCAATCCTTCGGTAATTGCTTTTGTATCGATTCTATTGATGTATGAGATCCAGTATACAGCAAATCGCCTCGAAAGGCCTTCATAAACCATTTGCGATGAGAAAATACATGAGTTAATTCTTTCACAATAACTGGTTGCAAGGATAAACCAAAGCCCAATGCCTCTACAAGCTCAGTTAAACCAGATTCTGCCGCATCATAAGAATCCGCATTTTCTACAGATGGAAATTCCCACATGGAGCGCAACAGGCCTCGATTAGGGCGTTTATGTAGCAAATAATAGTCGCCATAACTAAGGATGCCTACAAAAACAGGCACATCTACAACCTTTGTTTTCTTGATACGCACAGGCAATTGATCGGTTACATTATGTTGGTACGCATGACACATATTGACGATAGGGCACTCACCGCAACGTGGCGTCTTAGGGATACATACGGCTGAACCAAAATCCATCAAGGCTTGGTTAAAATCACCCGGTCTATCATGAGGCAACGTATCCTCTACAATAGCAGTTATGGCCTTCTTGCCCTTTGTACCCAAAATATCATCGAATATGCCGTACAAACGAGCATAGATACGCAACACATTGCCATCAACGGCCACCTCTGGCTCGCCATATGCCATAGATAACACAGCGCCGGCCGTATAGGAACCGACGCCCTTCAAGGATTCCATATCCTTGCGATTATGAGGCACAACACCACCATAATTATTCACCACATCTTGTACGCCTAGACGTAGATTCCGAGCACGGCTATAATAACCAAGGCCTTGCCAAGCATGGACCACTTCATCTTCGGTGGCCTTTGCCAAATCTTCTAGTGTAGGAAATAGACGCATCCAATTATCATAATAAGGCTTCATCGCCTCAATGCGGGTCTGTTGGCTCATCACCTCAGATACCCACACCTTATAAGGGTCACCGCAGTCACGCCACGGCAAATCCCGTTTATTTACATCATACCACGCCAACAACTGTGGCACCCACTTGGGGTTATTCATCTCTTTCATAGTTCCTCAATATAGGTGTATGTGAAAGCACATCCTATACTTTCACTACACTCTATTCATTAATATATATATCGATACGAGCCAACAATTCACTTTCCATGACTGTGTCGACCTCTGTTAAACGCATGTCCACAACATGACTGTTATCTGGACCAAATCGGATAGGCCCTTTCAACAACTTGCCCTCTAATAGCATAGGAAGCCACGTACGGTCCCCTTCCCACATATGCTCATAAGGGACATCGGCGAATGTAAACCAATGCGGTTCCATCTCGTCTGATTCAATAGGGTTTACATCGGTAACGCGCACAAAATATACATAGCCCACATGGGTTAGACTTTCATCATAAGGAAACTGAAAGTCAAAAAGGGCTACGCATTCTAGATTAGACGCATCAACGCGTATGCCCGATTCCTCATATAATTCGCGCACGGCGCATTGGCGAAAGCTTTCACCAGCATTGATTTTACCACCAAAGCCATTATACTTATCAGCACCAAAGCCGCGTTTTTTACGGCCTAGCAAAATTCTATGTTGTTCATCTATGGGAAATACCAAGGTTGTCGGTTTCATAAGACCTCCTATAATTTGGTAAAGATTATTAATATATTATACCATTATTTCATGTGTAATACTGTCATTTATGGTATGATTAAAGGTATGAGATGAAAGGAGGCGCACTATGAACGAACCACTTATATTTGACATTGCACTAGGGCGTACAAAGCCTGTAAATATGCGTGACGCAAGTGTGCGCTGTCCATTCTGCGACCGGTCAAAGTTAACAGATATTTTGGCACAAGATGGTCACATCATATGGCTCATGAATAAATATCCTGTTTTGCAGGACACTTGGCCTACGGTCATCGTTGAAACAGAAGGTGACCAAGGCGAACTATCCACCCTTTCCGTTGATGATGCAACACGGATCATTCAATTCGGTCTAGATAAATGGCATGAAACGATTGCTACAAAGGAATATAAATCCGTTCTATTCTTTAAAAACCATGGCCCCATGTCGGGCGGTTCCATTCGACATCCGCACAGCCAAATTATAGGCCTACGCAACTACGATTATCACGAGGACATTACGGTCAAGAACATGAATGGTTGGCTATTACACGAAGATCAAGATATCCGCATCACCTTATCCAAACACCCTATTATTGGATTCTTTGAATACAATTTGCGGTATAAACCTGATGCGCCGGTCCGCTCCATCGCCATGCGCTTACAACAGACCATACGCTATGTGCTAGATAGCTTAGCAAAATTCTCTCAATCGTACAACTATTTCTTCTATCAACTAGAAGATGGTTACGAATATATCAAGGTGATTCCTCGCTATATCACAACGCCGCTCTACGTGGGTTATAAAATTCCACAAACGTGCAATGATGAACGAGCTGCGAAAATTTTACAGAATATTACACCCTATTTTGAATTGAAATAAGAACCCTCTGCTACGAGTTCTGTAGGTTAGAGGACTCTAGTAAGGACATATATGAACATTTACGCCATTGGAGACCTTCATCTATCGGGCAATCCACCTACGAAGCCGATGAACATATTCGGACCCCACTGGGACAATCATTGGCAACGTATAAAAGAACATTGGCTGTCCACCGTCACCGATGAAGACATTATCTTTCTCGTAGGCGACATGAGCTGGGCTTTGCGCCTCGATGAAGCGCTCTATGACCTCAACGAAATCGCCAGCCTTCCAGGCCAAAAATTTATGATTCGCGGCAACCACGATTATTGGTGGTCCTCTGCCAACAAAATGAAAAATGCCATGGGCGATGCTATAACCTTTTTACAAGGTCACGGTACGGCCCGCTTCATCAATCTCACCACTCAGGTTAATACGCTTACTGGTGAAAGCCAGTCTACCGAACAGCAATGCATCTTAGCCTTTGGTGGCACCCGCGGATATATTTGTCCTGATGATGCTAGCTTTGAACCGGATACAGATCAATCTATCTATGACAGAGAAGTTATGCGTACCGAAGCGGCATTACAAGAAATGGAGCAATCAATCCAAGCATTACAAAAAAAATATGCTGAAACAGAGAATACCAGTGAACTACTACCTGTAAAGCGCATTCTATTGCTACATTATCCTCCATTTAATGAAAATAACGCCCCATCTGGCTTTACAGACCTTATGGAGCGCTATCATGTAGATATATGTATATTTGGCCATTTACATGACCAGAATTCATTCAAACGAATTCCTGCCACATATGGAAATACTAAATTAGAACTCGTTTCTGCAGATTATGCAGAATTTAAAATACAAAAAATATTGTAATCAAGATTCTTATGTTACATCATATATGAAACATTAAGGTTTATAAATACAATACGATATAAGGAGCATTATGAGTCGCATTCATAAAGAGCATTTACAAGCAGGCTATATCTTTGGCGATACAATCAATCAAGAATATATCTATTTGCCATCCGGCGAGGTGGGCACAGACCATCCATTGGCAGTCCTCGAAACGCCTACAAAACGAGAGGACCTCACATTGGATGAAGCGGTTCATATGATTGATACGCTAACATTAAAACGTTGTAGCCACCCTACATTAGGTAAAAAATCATTTTAATAGCAAAGAGTACTAGTTAGGTATAATCTGTAATGACCCCAAAAAGTCTAACTTTTTGGGGTCATTACATTTTACAAGCCTAATTTTCTTGGTGTTTCTTATATTTTAAAGGGACTGCAACTAGAATTCGGTAAACCTGCATTCTTTTACAACCCCTTTTCATTAAAGATATTTTTTAGCATACACAGGAACTATATCTAATATAAAAATCTCCCTATACTAAAAACATATGACTAGTATAAACATCAATAAATAATACAAATCATTTGTCATCATAAGAAAAATCTAAAGATAACTGACCTTCAGAAGTTAAAGTATAAACCATACTAGAGAATGGATTTTGATTGTAGAATTTAAAAGTTTCTATCATGTCTAAAATCTCATACTTTAAATCAGACATAATTTCTGAAATAATAGCAGGTTCATCATTATTGTCTTCTACATACCGTGAAATTGGGGTATTATTATCATCCCGATAAATTGAAAGTTCTACTGAAGAAAAATTATCATGACTTTCAAAATTCAATGCTACAAAAGCCCAGTCTAATGGAGTTAATTTAAATATTTTTTTCGCCAGAGCATTATAATGCTTCTCGAGCTCATCTTCCAAACTCTTATGTTCTAATCTAAAGGCCTTGTCTATGGCAGTATAATTTTTTGCTAATATACGGGATTCCATATCTTCCAACAATAAAACACCTCGAGGACCTTTTATCATTTCTTTATATACATCTGGCTCAAATTCATCTTCTCTAGCTAGAACACCAAAATTCTGATATTCCCACTTATATCTATTTTGAAGCCAACAATCATCAGTTACAGGATCATTATGAAACTCACAATATGGCTCATAATCATCGCGTGAAATATACATTGTTCCCCACGTCCATTGTTCTGTAGAAGCTTCATGAAGTAAACGTACATACGTCAAAATCTCACTAATCCCAGCTTTTATAGATTTTACTTTTTCATCACTACAATTATATAACAAATCACCATCAGTAATAATAGAACCCGAAGGAGTCTTAACATTATAACAAGCAGAACTCATTCCTGATTCTGTACATTCAAAAAACAAATAGACCTTATACCAATATTTAGGCATACACTCTACCAATATGTCTCTTATCTTATTAATATATCTATCCATATATCCTCACCTTAATTATTAGGAATGTTATGTATAACTGGACGTTCTCCATTTATACTATAGGAAAACTTAAACTCAGATGGTCGTTTGCTGCCATTCCTAATAACCTCTATTTCTACAGATACAACATTCCCTTCCATGACAGCTTTTTTTATTGCATTTTCAACTCTTCTATATTCACTTTGATTTACTACTCTATCCATAGCAACCAAATTATCTATATCACCAGAACCATTAAATATCTTTGCAATTAAATGTCCTCCTTGATCTTCACCTGGAATTCCAGTTCGCTGCACTATAGCCTTCTGTGCACTAGGTATGCGTTTAGCATCATTTAACTCTATTATGCCAGATACCTTCGTTATATTTCTATCAGCATCAGTATAATATGTATAACCATTTTTCAAATAAACAATACTAGGCTTTAACACTTTGATACCATCAACGACCTCCATATGAGTTCCATCTGTAATTCGGTTTAAGAACTGTTTTGACGGCTCTCTCTTTATAAACCCTCTTAATATACTCTTTCCCCCAAAGCCACGACCATTAAGATCTATATCTTCAGCATGCTTACTAATTCCTATTTTTTGAGCATTTAAAATTTCTGAATCAGAGAGCATTGATTCTATAATAGGATTTCCCATTATAGAATATTCTCCAGTTTCCCAATTCCATTCAGGAGTATAACCATATGACTTTCCTTGTAGCGCACGCCTATATTCAGCTGTCAAAGAATCTTTACCGTACTGATTTTTATTAAATAATCCACTAAAAAAATTCTTAGTCGAATACCAATATTTTAGAAATCGGTTTTTTAAAGTTTCAGACTCATCGAGCGATGAATTTAAACTACCATCATAATCAGTTATTGTAAATGTACGTTTCTTATCAAGAGACTGTAGATTACTATTTAAATTAACTAAATCTAAATTCTTATAAGTCTCTGGCTTATAACTCTTACCTATATCTAATATCGAAAAATAATAACCTATTAATCCTGATGTAGTTCCACCATCCTCATATACAATATCAAACATCTGTAATTTATTATCAATAGCTATACTTTTATACTTATTTGTTATCTTATCTTTTACAGAAATAACATAATAAGCACCATTTTTCATATTCCTAAGGTCAAAAGACTTTCCATCCATTGATACAATATAGTTATTTCCTTTAATTCTAGTTAGCTGATCAAATAATTCAGGTTCATACTGAAATTCATTCCATTTAGTAGCATAAGCTGACACCGCTGCCCCAGCATTTAAAGAACCGCCACTAACTTTATTAACTACACCACCTACCGTAGCACTCAACCATTGTGCTAATGCCGGATCATTATCTGCAATTTGCTTAATCTTTTCTATGAGCAATTCATTGGTCATTGTAGCTTTAAAGCCACTACCAGGTGCATTACCGGCCATACGTGCAGCCCACTCACCAATCACACCATGAGCAAAAGCTTTGGCAATCTTACCTTCTTTTGTGGTAGGTTGCCAATTATGTAATTGCTCATAAGCATTCTTAGCAAATAAACGTGCTAGTTCTTGACGTTCTTCAATTTTCTTTTTATCAAATATCTTATCTAGTTGATGTAACGTATTCTCTGTATTGGTATTAATCGTCTTAGTATCAATTTGTTTACCATCTACAGTTAGTATACCATCTGAGATTGCAGATTGAGTAGTAGAGTTTGCTTTACCTTTAGATCCTACGCCTAAATTTGGAACTAGACCAATACTGTTATAAATCTTATCATAGCCTTTTTTATCATTGCGCTTCATCTCTTCGAGTTTCTTTTTACTACCATAGTAGTTATAGCCTATCCCATTATTGCTATATGTATACTCGGCTTCATTTTGGATATCTTTCATCTCAAGAGATTTAGTAGTCAATGTATTCTTAGCTTTTGGAGCTTCACTTTTAATGACGGCACCTTCTAATGTAGTCCCATTCCCTACATGAATATCATAGCCATCTTCTCCAGCATAAATACCTGCCTGATGAGTCACGCTCTTCCATTTACTATCAATGCGTCCTACGCTAGCACTAATACTACCTGTTGGATTCTTGAAATTAGGTGTAGAGGAAACAGAGAAGCCCGCAGACTTACTGTGTTCTTTAAAGTTATCTACATCTTGTAAGCTTTGAATATGTAAATCACGACCTGTGTCTACTTCTACCTTCTTGCCAGATACGGTAGAACCAATAATATTTGTATCTCGTTTTGCTTTAAGTTGTGCTAATTCAGCTGCTTTAATCGTCGTTGGCACATAGCTTTCTTGGTGGGTATCGCCATTTTGACGAGCCATATTACCACTCGCATTAATATCGAGAAGTCCGCCACCAGTCAAACTAATACCAGCACCGACACTCCATCCAGAGCTTTTATAAGTATTCTTAACATCTACAGTATTCTTACCGGCCTCAAGATTAATATCACTAGCGCTATCTAATACTAATTTTTTAGCCTCTACTGTTTCACCAGTTAAACTAATACCAGTTTTCTGAGCATCTCGAGCCTTGATTTGTACTTCACTATCGCTAACAAGAGTCCCGCCTTGATATGTATTTGTATCTACTACTTGCCCTTGTTTTCTAGAAGTGCTGCCGATGCTTACAGATAAGTTAATAGCATCATCAATATTTTTAGCGCCTCGTTTAGCTTTACCGTCTACTTTATCAACTTTACCTGTTACGGCATCGCGTATTTTTTCTCCATGTAAAGCTGCATCTACTGCTTCATATCCATCTTGCAATTGTTTACGTGCTTCATTGAGTTCAAGAGCGGCTAAACGTTTATCATCGCGGCCACCAGCTTGTTTTATTGTACGTGTAGTATTTGTAAGTGTATTAGCTATTGCACCACCTAAGGATACGGTAAGACCAGTTTTTTTGTAGCGTTCATCGTGACTCATGTGGTTATGGTCTACATTACCATCTAATGTCACAGCAGAACCATCTAACACAGCACCGTCTTTAGCAACAATATCTGCGCTTGTAAGATGAACGTTATCATTCGCTTTGACAGTAACAGTACCTTTCGTGCTGGCAATTGTATTTCGTACAGTAGATTCTTCATGGTTAGCTTCATCTATATTGTGTTTTTCTTTGCCTATAGTAAAGCCTATCCCTGTACTACCAAGCAAACCAGATTTCTTATGACGATATACACTAGTACCATCTGTAATCGCTTTATCTGCACCAAGTTCTACCTTTCCACCAGCTGTAACATCTACTGTATGTTCGCCTATAATTTGAGCAGATTGACCGGTTACATCTTGAGCACTTGTAATCTGTATATCTTTACCACTTACTGTAGAGCCTGTTACAGCTGTAGTAGTTGCATCATCCACCGCATTGGTACTTTCACGTTTGACCAAGCTTTTCTTTTTATCTAGGTATACATGATTGACTGTACTATTTGCCTTCGCCGTATTTAATTCAACCGTATTACCAGATACTTTCACTGTGTCTGCCGCTAATAGTTGACTACCTTCAAGTTGTACAGCATCAGAGGCTACAACAGAAACATTTTTACCTTCAATGCTACTACCAACCGATGATTGTGCTTTTACAAGATCATGAGACTCCGTTGTTTGAGAGTGTCCGCCACCAGATTTACCCTTGTCAAAACGATGTTCTTCCAGTTCATGTGTAGCATTCATGGCTTTCATCGTTACATTATGGCCGGCCGCTACATGCGTATTTACATCAGAGGTAATAACACCTGCCGCCATAGATACATCTCGGCCTGCGACTACTGTTGTTTCACCAGCACCACCAATACGACCTTGATCTACACCTGTCATCGTTTCACGTCGATTGTTTCGACTATTCCACTCAATTTTGCTATTAGCTGCCTCATACTGTACGCCTGTATTAATTACATCACGTCCAGCACTAACCTTTGTAGAACCAGCCGCATTAGTTTGTGTAATGGTACCGCCTTCATTAATGACGTCTTTCTTAGCATATACAGAGACTGTATCGTTGCCTATAATAGTACCTTGTGTATTACGAACTTCATCATTCGCTATAACCGTAGTAGTATTACCTTTGATAAGCCCATTATCATTGTGAATAGTATTACCAGTAAGATTCACATCTTTATCCGCCACAATACTACCGCTATTTTTCATAGTATCAACGGAAAGGTTAATGGATTGGGCCTGTAAATTAGCTGCACCGTCTACTCGTTTTGTATTTGGGGCTAAATATAGAGTCGGTACTAGCACAGTTTCCGTTTCACCATTTGGCAATACAACAGCCTTGCTAACTAAGAGCACTACATCCTCTTTAAGATTCTTTTGCTCAGCCGCTGTTAAGCCTCTACCTAATGCAATAGATTGAGATTTTGTTACACTAATCCCTGCATCCATCAATTGGCGATATTGTTCCTCTGCTGAAAGACCAGATTGCAGTCTACTTTTACCGGTTTGACGCATAATCTCTTGCATAACGAGCTGTTGCTCATAATAGCCATCACCCAATCGTTTTTGTATATTCATAGGGTCTAATTTAAGGCGAGATAATACGTAATCAGAAGATAAGAAGTTACGACGATTTGTAAAATTTGGATCGGTTTCAATCATATAGGTAGTATTAGGATTCGTCGATAACTGACTCATACTATTTAATAAAGATGCATCTACTGTAGCATCACTTTTACTATTTTCTACATGACTACCATATACGGCAACAGGGACATCTGTAGGATTGACTATCGTATTCTTATAGTCAGCCGTTCGTATATTAGTCGTATCCCGTCCACGTCTCCTCCGACGACTATACGATGTGGCTGTACCATCTTCAGTAATATATTCATTACCCTTAGGGTTACTTTGTTCATACTGACCTACTGTACCAGTGATATCTCCAGCAGCACTAATTTGACTAGATTCATTCGTCATATGATCGACATCCATATGTAAATCCCCACCGGAAATAATCCGCCCAGGATTAGATGTATCTACCACATCTTTTTCACGAGTACGATCATATTCATACTTAGTCCAATCCTCATGATATTCACCATTTATAGAAAGTTGAAGATTCTCACGAGTATGAATAACAACCTTATCTTTTGGAATTTGCTCATGATCTAAATAGATTCGTTCTTCCGATAATTGGTATCGCTTAATGCTACCAGATGGTGCTACTTCGTTTTTAATATGCTCTTTTCCACCTACCGCTACACGTTTAAGGGTAATCCCACCATTTTTATTGTCTACAGATTTAGCATATAATGCACCACCTTGACCAAATTCAATGGTAGACGCTGTATTTACAATACGATCTATCTTACCAGACACAGTTCCTGTAGAATCCATCGTTTTACCAAGTTGTAGTTTTCCTTCGGCTTTAATCACACTACCATCAGTATTGACAATCGAATTGGTTGCTATAGATAGATCTTTTTGGGCAATCATAACAGGAGCCTCTTTAGTCTCTGTATTACCCTTTTGAATAACAGAATCGGTAGTAATCTTAGCGGTATCCACATACAATTTGCCACGATTCATCTGCTCAAAACTTTTTGTAGTAATATCTGCTTCTGTAGCAGCGATAGTACCTGTATTTTGCAATTTGCCAGTACTATCTACGGTTAACTTATTTTGTGCAGATAATACACCTTGATTATTCACACCAAAGCCATCATTGGTGCCAACTAAATACATGCTATTGGCATACATACCACCAATAGCAGCTACATCAAGGCCAACTTGACTAGATTCACCAGTTTTGTGAACATTCGTAACTTTACCAGAAGAATCTACCGAAACAGCATTCTTCCCCGTCACAACTTGAGCATCTTTCGCCCAAACTTTACCATTCAGCTGAACAGCCTCTGCTAACAAATCTGTGCGTGCTGTTTTCGATGCATTAAGGCCTTTTTC
>NZ_KE150483.1:1446445-1575713 GCF_000411535.1 Veillonella sp. HPA0037 | reverse complement strand
CCTACTGTGATACTACCTTGTTGTACTTGATAGCCTGTAATACTACCGTTATTGATAATGGGGTTCCCCGTTGTTAATGTAGCACTATTAGCATTGATAAAGGTTCCATTATTAACAGAAATCCCATTTGGATTTGCAATAATAACATGGGCCTTATTGCCGGCTACTTCAAGAGCACCATTCATAGAAGTAGAACTTGTACCCGTAACTTCATTTAAAATCGTATTAGCCGTAGGACCTACTAAATTAGGGTTCCCCATAATATAGCCTGCAAGCTCTGTATTTACAGGTCGATTCGCATTATTTAAAATAAGCCCCTTTTCGTCTACATTAAAAGCATTATATTGGTTATGTGATAACCCTTTATCATTAGGCGTATTGATATTGACTACAGTCATGCCATTACGAGCTTCTTCTATTTTTGGTCCTAATTTACCTTGATCTGGTACAACAGGATTAGCAAGGGCCATAGGAATCCATGGTGCAGAGTTAGTCGCTAATAACGCAGCAAAGATAGCCATTGCCGTATGTTTTCTAATATTCATATTACGTATCTCTCCTAAGTATATAAAACAATATGTATTATGTATCTATATCAATCTCTATGTACAACACTTAAAACTGATAACTCCCTCTAAACGCCCAAACACGGGTATCTGTGTTAAAGCCTTCTGGTTTCTTAATTGGCGTCCCTAGTGATACATCATAATTAACAGCTTCACCAACAGTGCCTCGTACACCAACGACACCACCAATCAAGGTGTTACCTAGTTGAGTTTCTGTAGATGGTCCCCATACATGACCAATATCTATTCCTATATAAGGTGTAATCTGTTGTTTTCTAAATGGTAATGACCATTCACTTTGTACATAGTACCCAGAATCACCTCGTAGTGTTTCTTCACCACTAAATCCACGTACCGAATACCGTCCGCCAATACTAAACTGGTCCGTAGTAAATAAGCGCTGATTCGTAAATTGACTTCTAAAGCGCATCGAGAATATACCTTGCTTATGACCGATTCGTACTCCCGTTTGAATCTGCCCTTCAACCCCAGCCATTTTATATAGTGTAGTTGGATTATCTGCCAAACCTTCCCAACTTCGTACCTTAGCACCTAATCCTTTAATGCCTTGACGATAAAATACATACGTATCACTCACTGTATTGCCTCTATATTGGCGATGAGATAACCCTAATTCTACCGATGTGGTATGTTGTTCTTGAACACCGATTTCTACATCATCCAGATAATTATGACGCGACTTATGATTAACCTTAGCAATAACTGATGTTTTCGAACGACTAGTCCTATTTAGAACCTGCTCTACTGATACCTCTGTACCTTGTGTGGTACCGGCCGAACGAAATGCATTTGGCATAAACACCAACTGATTATAGCTATACTTATACGTAGATAGTCTATACGTACGGTTGCCATCGGGAATCGCATAATTAACTGCATATTGCTTTGACCCATGGCCATCATCATGAGGGCTTATATCTTTAGTGAAATTAGCTGTTAACGTATCATTAAGACCCAGCAATTGACTAAACGATAAAAATACAGTACCTTGATACTCTCCTGTAGCTTTATATCCTGAATTATCTAAGATAAATGAGCCATGCACAAATCCTTTTTGTTCTACCGTAAGCTTAACAATAGAATGTAACGGCTTGGTACCTGGTTCAATCGTCATCTTTATATCTTGACCAGGTACGCTACGCATCTGATCAATTCCTTGTTCTAACGCTTGACGTCGTAATACATAGCCAGGTCGTACAGGGAATGCACTCCGCCAATTCGTCCGTGCATTTGGATTTGTAAGAACAATATCTTCAACATAACCCGGTAAAATCTCAAAAGTTAATGACCCTGAATGTAAATCTTGATTGGGTACAACCACTTGGCTTGTGACATATCCATCTGCTAATAATTGTTCTTGTAATTGCTTTTGAAGGAATGTAACCCCATCCGACCCGATTCGATTATGCTCATACGCCTCTAACCGGTTCTTATATTTACGAAATACAGGCTCTGATGATGTAATAACAATATGGTCTATAGGAAATGCAATCTCTTCCTTTGGTAATGCCTTCATAGGAGCACTGCTAAGACCAACATACGCTGATTCTGAACGCAACGAAGCGGCCCCAGTCATTGGTGCTTCTGCGCGTTGACGCAACGAAGCATCGGCTCGGGCCGCTTCTTGTTGTATAAAAGGGGTAGATACATCAGCTGCCATGCTAGGCAATGTACCAACTGTGGTCAGCAAGCCAATACAACTTGCTGCAATACGTACAACTCTCATAAATCCCTCTCCTTTCTATATGTAAATTATATATTAATCTTATTTTTTTGCAACAGAATATTAAATTTGTTTTTCATTTTTTTAAATATTTTCTCTATCTTAGACAACTTAACCATGCAAAAATCTTCTACGTTTTATAATTCTCACAAACACTATATATAATAAAATTAAGAAATCGTATAATAACACAAAGGGACTGTAGCGAAATACAGTTTTACCGCATTTCACTACAGTCCCTATTTTAGGTATATTTCTTATTTTATTTAGGTGTAAACACTACTATTACATAAATAAGATCTATCTTTAAATCTATCTTATCCCAAGAACCCCCCATGCCCCATACAGATACAATCTTCTTTTGTAATTTCATCATCTGCAATGAGCCGTGGTACGATTTCATCAAAGGCCGTTGGTTTGCTAAATAGAACACCGCCTGGTACGCCTAAAATTGGCGTGCCATCAGCACAGTATGCAATGCACACCATAGAGCCTGGCAGTACAGGTAATCCGTATGTCACTACGCGATCTGCGTAGCGTTTAATGGCCCCTGGTGTTAAATCATCTGGATCTACGCTCATGCCACCGGTACAGAATATAATATCTGCACCCGCTGTTTTCACCTTATCGATGGCTGCCACAATGTCGTCCGTGTTATCTGTTACGATTTCATGGGCGATTTTTTTGACCCCAAATGGCGCACAACGTTCTTCGATGATAGGTGTGAAAGCATCTTTAATGCGTCCTTCAAATACTTCAGAACCAGTTGTAACGATGCCCATTGTTTTGCGCACAAATGGCTTAATAGTTAAGATAGGTCCACCAATTTTTTGAGCTGCTGTTACTTGTTGTTCTTCTAGCAATAAAGGAATACAACGCATACCGGCGATTTTATCGCCCGCTTTCACAGGCGTATTATTCAATTTTGTAACGATGGTCAATTCGCCGATGCTATTGATAGCGTATAGTTTATCTACATCGACCTTGAGTAAGCCATCCACATCGGCAATGGCCTCAATTTTACCTTGTGCCATGGGACCATCATGCATATAGTTTCCCTTAGCAATAGCATACAAGGCGCGCGCCACATCTTCTTCATGGAGAAACCCTTCATCTTCTGGTTCCATCACATAAATATGTTCTTTACCAAGATCGAGTAATTTGGGCACATCTGCTTCTGTAATCACATGACCACGACGGAAGGGTGTATCTTTCACTTCGCCGATAACGATGCGTACAATATCGTGTACCAATGCATGTCCAACTGCATCTTGTACTTTTATTTCTTTCATAATCTAACCTTTCAATATATATTCTATTTCATGTATATCAAGCGTAATATATAGCAATACATTTACTATATCATATGAACGATAGCTGCTAATATGCATTTACGCACATACGAGTTTAGCAATCCACATACCGATGGCACAAAGGGCTAAACCGCCGAGAATTTGCACGGCCCCATAGAATAGAACATCTGTAACATCACCAGATGTTAAGAGCTGTAAAAGCTCAAAGGCAAATGTAGAAAATGTGGTAAAGGCACCCAGTCCACCAACGACTAAGAAGAACCGAACCCATTGAGGCCAGTCGGGTCTACAAAGATAGGCACCTAAGATGATACCGATGATTAAACACCCGATTAAATTAACCGTAATGGTACCAAAAGGATAAGGTCCTAGCCGCGCCATTACCCATTCACCTACCACTGTTCGCGCTAATGCACCAAGAGCACCGCCGCAGGCGATAGCTATATATTTTTCCATAATAGATCTCCATAAAATTAACGATTCGTGTAATTATCATATATACATAATAATTATCACATATTACGTATTAGTCAACAATGTATTTGCTAAGTATACTAAAAGCACAAGGTAGGGATCGGAAAGGAGGTCTTATGAAGGATCCTACACTTACAATGCCGGCCTACCGACGGAATCATTATCAAGACCCAAAATTTCAGCAACAGTATATGTGCTTGGGTCACAAAATCTCTACCCTGCGAACGTCGATGGGCATTTCACAACGACAATTGGCCGATGTCGTAGGCATTAGTCGCAGCTATTTGAGTAAATTAGAATGTGGATACGGAATATCAGGCGTATCCATCGAGGTAGTATTTAAAATTGCTTATTGCCTCAATGTTTCTACCAGTCAATTGCTACATCTTCGTACGCAAGACTATAAATCCTGTAATAGACATCTTTCAAAACATTATGAAAGAGTCGAATTTTTCCGACTAGCACACCAGCGCTTTTTAGAACTAAAAAAACGTCTCTAATCAATAGACCTCATATGAATAGAGACAAAATTAATTCTTTATTACACTCTCTTCTATTCAATTAAAACAACATTATATAACCTTTCAAAAATTAGATTAACAAGATAAAGTAATTCCTACTTAACACGTACAACATATATAAAAGATAACCCCCTTACAATATCTTATATATGACTTTGCAAAACAAAGGACCCTATCTAGGGTCCTTTTTGCTATGTCTATGTAGTTTTTATACTTCGTTCAAGTTCTTGTCTTGTAATTCCGCATTAGCCCGTTTAAAGATAAACGCATTATTGATATGCTTGCGCATCGCATTTTCTGCGGCCACTTCGTCGTGACGTTCAATGGCATCTACGATGTGATCATGTTCATCGTCACAATCGTGTGTGCGCATTGCATTGAAGGAACTCAAATACATATCGCGATTTACTCGTTCACGGAAATCGGCTAAGTAATCAACAACGCGATCATTACCCGAGAATTGAGCAATCATGCTGTGGAATCGGCTATTAACCTCTACGCGTGCCGTAGCGTCCTCAATAGCATGCATTTCCTTGCATAATTCCTTAAGCTCTGCCACTTGTTCTGGCGTAGCGTGACGAGCACACAAACGCGCCCCCAAACCTTCCATAACCTCGCGACATTGATATAGCGCCACGATTTCTTCTGGTGTATCCGCCTTAACAGTAACACCCTTCCACGGCACGATAACAACAAGGTTATCTTTTGCTAATTTTCTGAAAGCTTCGCGAACTGGCGTTGCACTGACTTTGAGCTGTTCTGCGATCTTAACTTCATTTAGTTTTTCTTGCGGTAATAGCTCCCCTGTTAAAATAGCCTGTTTCAAGGTCACATAAACTTGTTCACTTAAAGGCAATCGTTCAATTGAATCTACAGCGGAAAAATGATACACATCTTTTGGTTCTTTTGTACCCTTCACGTCTTTTGTCATATTTCTAGCCTTAGGTCCCCTCTAATGTTTACACGCTTTCATACTTTCAATGAACGCCTAAAATGAGTATAATAGAATGTAAGCATTTTTATATACGAACACATGTATATATAATAATTGTATACCCTATAATTATAAGTCCCGTACATATGACTGTCAATTTCAAGATAGTCACAGTTAAAAAGTGAGGAAGTTACCCCTATGAGTCGTTGTTTGGTTATCATTAACCCTGTATCTGGCGGCGGTGCAGCACGCCGATACGCCCTTGATTTACAGTGGAAATTGAGCACCCTTTTTGACACAATTGAAGTTAAATTTACCACCGGTGCCGACGATGCAACCCGTTTTGCAAAGGCCGCTTGTGAAGATGGTTTTGATGCCGTTTTCTGCATGGGTGGCGATGGTACCGTTAATGAAACGGTAAATGGTATTGCTCAAGGTGGTTTCAAAGCAACCTTTGGCTTTATTCCGGTAGGAACCGTCAACGATATGTCCCGTGCTCTCGGCATTCCACAACGACCATTAGAGGCAATTCGCCGCCTCGATATCAACCAAGTTCGCTCCATCGATATTGGTCGCTGCAATGATAAATACTTCTGCAATAATATTGCAGCTGGTGTCATTCCAAAGGTCATCGAAGAGGTAACGCCAAAGGAAAAACGCATCTTAGGTCCATTGGCCTACTTCTTACGCGCCGGTCAAGCCCTCTTTACTACAAAGGACTATACATACCGCATTCAAACGGAAGACGATGATTTCATCTGTAAATCACCTCTCGTACTAGCTCTACTTACCAATGTAGTTTCTAGTTTTGAACGCTTTATGCCAGAGGCCTCCGTAGACGATGGGTACATGCGCCTCGTAATTTTCAAAGAGTACTTTATCCTCGATATCTTCAAGGTTCTACCGCTTATCCTAAGTGGTGCTATCTATAACTCTAGTAATACAACGACATTGACGGTCAAAAAAGCTCATATCGAACTATTGAGCAATGTAGATAATTTACCAACCAATATGGATGGTGATGCAGGTCCTTATATGCCTGTAGACCTCGAAGTATTACCACGGGTCCTCAAGGTATTTGCACCGACAAAACATCAAAAGAAAAAACCACTTCTCTAAGCGAGACGAACCCCCTTTGCTGGCAAGCCAGTAAAGGGGGTTCGTATTATGCTAAGTCGATTGTCTTATATAGGCTTACAATAGAACCGCTTCATGTAAGCGGAAGCTATAAATATAACTTGCTTTCACAGGCATATTTGTCAATCGTTCTAGGGCCTCTTTGTAGAGGTCCATTTGTATTTTATAGCGACGAATGAGCTCATCGCCACTCTTAACGCGGTCCGTCTTATAGTCCACGAGGACCCATTGATCATCTTCTACAAAAACTGTATCGATAATCCCTTGTAAGAATAGACGCTCACCATTCTCTACATCAGGATATACCCGATTGCCGTCAAAGAGCATGCTAAACGGCAATTCTCGTTCCACTCGTTTTGATGCAATGAGACGCTGGCCAAGATCAGAGTTAAAGAATCCATATAAGCTACGATCACTTAATAGACTGCGTTCCTCATCACTAAATTTACCTTCTGCTTGCAATGAATCAAGCATATCTGTCATGGATTTTTGTGTATACTTTTTAACAGGTAGCCATTGCATCGCTTCATGCATCAATGTGCCCCATTGCGCACCCGTTACGACCTCATCAGCTGCTGCAATAGCCAGTGGTTTACGACCAAATACGGAATCGGCTAGCTCCGGTCCACTAATAGTAGGAATGCTTGTATCTAATATGGCATTCTCACCAGTCGTATCCTCAGTTATATCAAAGGATATTACTGGTTTCTGTTGCATTGATACATCTGTAGCCGATACAGCCTCCGCATCACGTTCGGCAAATCGTCGTTTCAATTCACTAACAGAAATCTTAGCCGTCGTCTTGGCCGCTACAAGATTTGGATAGGTGAAAGCAAAGCGCTGTACGATTTTCTCTGGCAATGCTACATCATTCACCTTACCTAATACGCGAACCGTATTGATGGTCGTTTCATCCACATCAGCCTTATAATCTAAATCTCCATAAAGAGAACCATCATGAATCTCTACCTTTACCTGACATTGACGGTCGAGCAAGTCAAAATTTGTTTCTCCTTCGAGTTCAATGATATTGCGAAGTGGTGTACCCCCATCTAGATGACGGGCGAAGGCGATGAGTAGCCAATGCAAATAGGAATTACCAGCTTTGATTAGATTGGCACCTAATGCTTGGGTCTGCGTCAAGGCCGCATGTTTTATATGAGCGCCAACGCCCTTTTCCTTTTTGATTTCCTTGTTAATATATCCGGTCAAGAATAGCTTATCCCGTGCCCGTGTCAATGCAACGTAAAGGATACGCTGTTCTTCGGCTTTCATAGCATCTGATTTGATGGATTTACAATAGAGCCACGGCATGGACGGATAGGATACGCGAATGTCTGGGTAATAGCCCTTTAATCCGATACCGCCATTTTTATCGACTAATAACGGAGAATTAAAGTCCATGGTATTGAATTTCTTTTGTACGCCAGACAGGAATACAACAGGAAATTCAAGGCCCTTACTTTTGTGGATGGTCATAAGGCGCACTACGTCATCTGCTTCGGTAACTACATTGGCAACGGCCATATCTTGATTGCTGTCGCGTAAGCTTTCAACAAAGCGAAGGAACCTAAAGAGCCCTCGGAATCCGGAGGATTCAAACCCTTTAGCCCGTTCATAGAGGGCCATCACATTGGCGCGACGCACGAGGCCATTCGGCATGGCGCCTACGTAGTTCACGTAGTCCAATGTTTCGTAAATATCCCACAATAGATCTGCTACACCATGACGGCGAGATAATGTGCGCCAACGCTCGATATGAGCGATGAATTGGAGCAAACGTTCATCTTGAGCCTGTTCTGCATAGAGAGGCATAACAGACCATAAAGAGCCGTCCCCGGTAAGGCGCAATGCACCGAGTTCATTCGCATCAAGCCCTACAAGTCCTGAATGCAATACGGCGGCCATCGGCAAATCCTGCTCAGGATTGTCGATGATTTGTAACAAGGATAAGAGCAATTGGATTTCTTGCGCTTCAAAATAGCCATCTCGTTCATTAACAACGGCTGGAATACCGGCTTGACGCATAGCTGCTACTGCCCGTGTACCCCACCCAGCGAGGGACCTACGCAATACGGCAAAGTCACGCCATTGAATTTGGCGGAACGAGCCATCCGCATTTTGCACCTGTTTCTTCGAGGCGTGTAATTCCTTGATTTTTTGGATGATGAAATCTAATTCCCGTTCATTGTTCTCCGGTTCATCGCCTGCGGTTTCGGAATCACCATCGGTCTCGTCGGAACGATTCGTATCGCTCGTATCCAAGAGATGTAATTCTACAGCGCCGCCCACCCAATCGAATGGCGCCTCTTCTACGATACGGCCCGGTATAAGCGATTCTTTTTCTCCATAATCAAGCTCCGCTGCCTCTTGGGTCATAATTTGGTAGAAAATAAAATTCGTAGTAGTCAAAATATTTTCATGAGACCGGAAATTCTTCGCCAAATCGATGCGGCGCTCTACGGCATCATTCATGAGCCCATACGTATTGTACTTGTTCATAAATAACGAACTATCTGCCATGCGAAAACTATAAATGGCTTGCTTCACATCGCCTACGTAAAAACGATTATCCACGCGGGAAATGAGGTTAATAATAGTTTCTTGTACACCATTCGTATCTTGGTATTCGTCTACCATGATTTCTTTGAACGTATCCTGTAACTCAAGGGCCACTTCGGATGGTTGTGGATCATCTTCTGTGCCTGGTTCCACAAGGAGTGCCAAGCAGAGATGTTCTAAATCGCTAAAGTCCATGATGCCTTGCTCTTTTTTAGCCTCGTCATAGGCTTTGTGAAAGGCGATAGTCAATTCTACAAGGTTATGAATGAGCGGATATTGGTCTTTAAATTGCTGTTGCAATACTGCTTCATCAATATGGAATAAACCGTTTTTCATGCCCTTTAAACTATCCTTGTTTTGAGAGCCTAGCGATTTAAATTCATCTGCTAATGCACCATCTACTTCGCCCTTTTCTAAGGCTTTGCCAAGGCTTGTAAAACTTGCTTTTGTAAAGGTATCTAAGTTACGGCATACGGCGACCATATCGGACCAGGTCTGCGCCCCTTTTAATTGGGCTAATGCGGCTAATTGTTCTTGGTACACCTTGTCCCATTTCTTAGGACCTACAGGGCTTTCAAGTAAAGGTTCCATCTGTTCGATGCGGTTTGCAATGCGGTCGATTTCGGCCTGTTGGTCGACCCACATAGCACGGCCCCATAAGGTATCTCGTAAATCCTGCTCTTGAGCGGCCTTATATGGTTCTACGGCATGGCGCATCCACCCGTCAGGATTCGATTGAGACATGGCAAATTCATAGAGACTGAGCACCTTATCTTGCAATCCTGCATCAGATTTATCATCACTAAAGAAATCAGATAGGTCAAAAATACCATACGTATTATGTTCATAAGCCTCTTTTAATAGGTTCTCTAACACCTCTTGTTTTAAGAGGGCCATTTCCGCTTCGTTGCCAATGCGGGCCGTCGGAGGTATATCGAGTTTATAAAAATAAGAGCGAATCACCCACTGACAGAAGGAGTGCAATGTCGAAATATGTGCCGATGGCAATAGATTAAGCTGTCGCTCTAGGCGCGCTTGTAACGCTTTATCATCGGTAGATTCCATGGCCTTAGCTAAGGCGACGCCAATACGAGCGCTCATTTCAGCAGCAGCGGCCTTCGTAAAGGTAACGACCATCAATTCTTGTACGGATAAAGGATTCTCCATATCTTTCAACCGCGTAATAATACGCTCTACAAGAACCGCCGTTTTACCAGAACCAGCAGCAGCGGCGACAAGCAAGGTTTGAGCCCCTAGATTACTATCCTTCGGGGACATGATGGCAGATTCCTGCTCCGGTGTCCATCTAACGCCCATTATCGTCACCTCCTGTCATAGAGCTATCGGTATTAGAACTTTCACAAAAATCAGCGTTAGCCTCAGTCTGTCCAGATGAACCATTGAGAGCATCGCGCATTTTTTCAAGAGCGTTCGCCTCATTCAGAGCGCTCAAATAATTGTATTGATTACGCTCATTATCAAAGCGACACACGGTCTTGTAATCGCAGTAGGAACAAGGAATGGCCTTATTCAACTGGTACGGTGCGATTGGGAATTTTCCCTTGCCGATGGCAGACCCAGTATCCGCCATAATCGATTCGGTATAGCGGCACATGATATCAAAGTCACCGGAGGATTTAACGATTTTCATATCCCCAGAATGGATGGCTCCCTTTCCTGTAATGCGAACGGGCACATAAGGGCCTTTGCTCTTATAGGTGCGCAATTTTTCATCCATTTTTTCCAGCATGTCGATATCATCTGTAAAATACCCTTTATTATTAAGAGCCCCATTTGTATCCGCCAATGCTTTGGCCTCTTCATAGGACACAGGCTCACCCGCTGGCGTTCGTGGATTTTTTACATATGTATACACCACAGCGGCCGGTGTCATCGGTTGATCATGATGCTTTTTATAGGCCGATTCTAAGGCCAATAGATAGGTCATCAATTGTAATTTTAAACCGTAATAGATTTCTTGTGCATTAACCGATGTACTACCCGATTTATAGTCGATAACCATGCCATACGTATGACCATCGCGTTTATATTCATCGATACGGTCAATTTGCCCTACTAAGCGTAAATAACGGTCATCTCCAAGGGATACCTTAATAGAGTCCCATCCATTGGGACGTCCAAAATCCTGTTCTAAATACATCGTATCAAAGGAGGACCGGCTAGACCAATCAACAAGGCGCGATACCGTTTTCTGTAATGTTCTCACAACGCGCTCTTCAATAGCCTTATCATAGGCGGTCTTTTCATCCTCATCATAACGGTTTTCTTCTAATATATCCGCTGCTACACGAGCACATAATTCTTGTTGCGCCGTTTCGTCTAAATCACGCCATTGCTTATGCTCGGATAATAGTTGCGTTCCTAACCGCTCCAAATTGGCATGTAAAAAGGTACCAATTTCAGGGGCCCCAAAAGAACGAACCTTACGAGGCTCTAATTTCAAGCCATATTGAGCATAGAATTTAAACGGACATTGACGATATTTTTCAAGGCGCGTTACCGACCCAGACATATAGCCCCGTTTGAGGAACAAACCAGTTACTAACTCCGGCACAATAACAGGTACATCATTATTGTCGCGAATACCACGGCTCACGTCCTCTAAGCGTTGTCTGTAGGCCCCATCATGGCGAGCCCAGTTATAGAGGCCCCACCATAGTGGTGACACAGATACACCGCTAAACAAAGCGCCCCAACGTTCAGATAATAGGGATAGACTTTGGTATGGACGCCATAAGTATTCATCTTCTGTACCGTCTTGAATGGTGAAAGGAACCTCTATAGGGGACGTACAGAAACCGAGGGATTGTAATCGTTTAATAACGAGGGAACTTTCAAGTCCTTCCCCTTCATCATTGGAACCTGCATAGGATATGGTTAAATGCTGCTCGGCTCGCGTCATCGCTAAATAAAGAAGGAAATTTTCATTAAACGCTTTCGGCAAGGCGCCTTCCGCAAGAACGATGCCCGCCTCAGCCAATGCTTCCCGTTCTCTATCCTTGATCAAACCTTCATCACCCATGTTTTGTGGGAATACACCTTGATTAAGCCCCATCACATAGACCCGTGGCCATGATTGGCTATACGCCCGTTCTATAGTGGTAATCGCTACGTGATCGAGGGACGGAGGAATCATGGAGTAATGAACATTATCGAGAGCCTCTTCTAAGAGGGCTATCATTTCATCAAGTGTCAATGTTTCCGTATCGGTGAGGACCATCATTTCATCGAGGAATCTGATGACCGCATTGTACATTTGCTCGTGACTGGCCTTGGATTCTAAATCGCCATCGCGCTCAGCCTCTAGTGACCATTCATAGAGGCGTTGAGGCACTTGTAATTCCTCTAAAACTGTATAGATGTGTTTACACCATTCCGCCCCCGTATGCGCGTCACTAGACGTGGCAAAATCAAACCAAGGTATCAAAATATCCATGATGGCCTGTCTCGATGCATTCACGCGCGTATGTCTCGGTGCGTCCGGTTGTTCTTCGTCTGAAAGCCCCGCTACGCGGCGCATATAGGACCAATTATTCCGTTCCCACTGTAGATGATCGATACCAAATTCGAGTACATAGTTTTCTAATTCATCCACCGCCTCGCGAGTAAGAGGTGTCAAATCCGTTTTCAATAGACGGAACATGATGTCACGACTATAGCTATGCTTAACGATGCCGAGCAAATCCGTCATCAATTCCCCGAGCGGATGATTGTTCATAGGCCGTTGGCGGTCTCCAAAGTGGGGTATCCCATAACGGGTAAATACCTTTTCCAACGTATCCCCATAGGTTTCGGATTCACGAAGCATAATACACACATCGCGGTAGCGTGCATTAGGATTGCTTTCAATATAGGAAAGGATATCACGGGCCACCCAATCCGCCTCGCGTTCTCGATTATAAGCGCTTACAAGCGGTATATGTTCATCCGTGGTATTGTGTTTACCATGAAAGAAGTTTTCTTCTAAGGATTGCAATACAGGCGTTCCTCTATGCCCTGTAAAGGACTGAAAGGACAATTTCGTTCCATATTCCTTATAGAGATTTTCCAAGATTTCAACGGAACGATTAAAGATGCCATGATGTCCCTTATTGGATAATATTCGTTTAGGATCAGCCGGTAAATCGACGGTAATTACCGATTCTACAGCAAGGTCAAAGAGCATATATAACAGCTCAAAATGAACCGGTGTAAACCAGTGGAATCCATCAACAAAGACATGGCAGTTTTCCATCAATGGAGACTGTGGCAATGCATGAACAAGGTCCATAATAGGGTCCCCATCAATTTGTCCATGAAGCTGTAGTTCCTCTTCATAGGCCGACATGCATAGTGCCAATTCCCGTAATTTTTTCTGTAATACACCATTCGATACGCGCTGTGCACCAGATTCTAATTCATCAGGTCCAATGCGAAATGAGCGAAACTCGGAAAATAATCCTTGCAAGACCGATGAAAACTCTGGCCGTTTAGCGGCTTGCGATAACAGTCCTAATTCAGCCCCTTTTCGTTTCATCACAAGGCTTAATAACATGGTTCTACCCAATTGAGATATGCTCTGTTGCTGCGCCTTTACATTGCCTATCGATTGATATACCTGATAGGCCAATCGGCCAAAGCCAACGACGCGGACCGTCGTAAAGCCTCCGTGAGGCATAAATTCCGCAAGTTCCCGTTCTACACGATAGGTGGCTGGCTCTGGAACTAGCAAAATAATAGGGTCACCTGGACATTCGGTGATAACCTGCCGAATGCGTTCATATACGGCACGGGTCTTACCGGAACCAGCGCGACCATAATACATGGTAATACTCATACTACCTCCCACAACGATGCTTATATTTAGTAATTCTGCTTATATTTCATCATCCCTAAAATAAAATATATAGCACGGATACTTTATACGATATATAAATATATATACTATTGTACACCATGGAATATCAAAATTGTATTTGACAAATTCTCATTTTTACCTTATTCTGTTTACAAAAATTAAAAAAGTTAAATTTGTTTATATTTTGTTTACATATCGACACTTATCATGTATAATGAAACCTAGATGAAGTGTTATTTGTAAAAATGTGAGATTAGGAGTCTTTATTATGAATACAAAACGAATTGCAACTGCTTTTGCCGTATTGGCAGTAACAACAGTATCTTTCTCTGCTTTTGCAGCATCTATGGATGCTAATGCACGCGCTTATGAACGCGCTGCAGCAGAACAAGCTCAATATCAATACACACCTGCAAACAGTGCACCTGTTGCACAAGCAAGTTATGTGGCAATGCCTCCACGTCCTAACTATACACCATTACCAGCTGTACCATATACAGCAGGCGATATGAGCCAACAAATGCCTGTTTCTAAAGACTTAGGCGATCCAATCTTTGTGGCTCCACAAACAACAGCTGTAGGCATGCAAATCATGGATCCAATTCCAAGCCCTAACGCACCTCTACAACAACCTGTAGATGCTCCAGCTACACTTACTTTCAGCAAAAGCGGTAGCGGTTATGTATCCACATACAGAAATAACCAATTGAACGCATTTGATGTATTGTTAAATGGTCGTTCTTATACATTCGATTTACCAGCTTATACAAATGGTTACCAAGTAAAAACTGCAAGTTCTTACAACCGTGCTGGTAATGGCATCGCTAATGTATTTACAACAAATGTTATTACAGAAGCCATCGTAAACAACACATCCTTACGCGTTACTGTTAACATGACACAACCTACATCCGTAGCTGCATCCAAATTACGCGCTATGCAACAATCTGGCCAAGTAACATTGGGCGAAGTTTCCACATTGTTCGCTTATAATGAAAGCTATGATGGCGTAAAACAAGCGGCTAACTACGATGTATACAACAATAATGGTCGTTTCATCGTTGTAAAATCCGGCGCGGTAACAGTACCAAATGGTGCACAACATCCATATGCAACAGCTATGTTCGCCATCACTGATGATACGGTAGCAGCTGTAACTGTTTCCGGTAACAGTGGTGAAACTTATGAACTTGTGAAAGGCACAGCTTACGCTATCGCAGCTTCTGCACACGCTGCAGCTGACAAAACATCTAAACAAAAATAATAGACCTCAGTGTACGACGTATGTCGAGCACTACATATAACGAAAAGAGCACATCCTACAGGAACGTGCTCTTTTCTACTATAATCGTGTAAATGTTTCCAATGCCTTATAGGCCATCAAGCGATAGCCTCGCTCATTTGGATGAACCTCTCCGGCAAATACAATTTGTCCTATTTGATCGGCTTCATGAAGAACGGTGTAAAAATCGATAGTTTGTAAACCATGTTCTAAGGCATAGTCTTGTAAACGACGGTTTACGTCCACTACCACATGATTAAGTCCATCCATTTCACTATCGATTTGCGTTTCAAGGCCCATAATAACATGCCCCTTTTCACCGGCTATGGTAGCGGCTTTAATGAGCTTGTTATATACGTAGTCGCTATCGCGATTTTGCAAAATATCATTTGTACCGCACATAATGCATATATATCGATCCTCCTCATAGGACTTGTCGATACACCAGGATTCTAAATAATTGATTAAACCTTGCACAGATAGTCCATCGATGCCGTGATTTTCCATATGATATGCGGGTAGTGCGGCACTACATAGTTCAACCCAGCCGAGACCTTCTCTCACATCATATCCACGGGTGATGCTATCTCCAAAACATATTATATTCATAAATTCCTCCCTGTACATTAATTCATCTACATTGTAAAATATATATGTATAAAGTACAATATGTTACTCATTTTCATGTATTCTTAAGTACACCATGGTACACTTTTTTCACATGGAGAGGAGAATTATAATGAAATATTTATTAGCTCTCGTGGGAACCCTATTGTGTACCTCGCAATCGGGATTTGCCATATCACAATATGAAATAGAGCAAAAGCCCACTCAATATCAGCTAGCGTATTCTAGCGATACCGAGCATATGTATGTCGACCTTAGCTCAATTCATACAAAACAGACGGCTTCTAATTATAAAACGGTACAAGCTCGACTATTGAGCTTATACACTAAAAATAACGTAATTGCAGACTATGATACAAACTTCACATTTTATAGACAACAACCTAATGCAACGGTAACGATGACTGCGTGGAAAATATCGAAACCAACATTCTATGCGGAAAATGGGTATCCTATCGATACATTACCGCAACAACGGTTAGCAAAGGATTATGGACAACATGTGGCGGCGCCAAATAGCCCATCACAACGCATTGGGGAATTTATCTATAATACGTCTAAAGAGATGGAAAAGATTACCTATACATATGATAATCCATATATTCCACCTCAAGTATTCCCTCCTGTAGTCGATCAACAGACACGGACTGTATTATTTGGTCTCATGCCTCCTACAGATGCTGTTATTTCTACGCCAATGGATCGTGTTATACCAGCACCTCCAGCACCTCCAACTAATATGCAGCCAAGCTTGCAACCAGGTCATGTAGGCGGACCTAACTCAGATAGCTTAGGTGATCGTGGGCGCTTCTCACCAAATTTAAATGCACTTCAAACGGGTAAATTCCAACCATCTAATCCAAATATTGCTCTTCCAGATCGACAAGGACCTCCTGGCCCTCAAGGTTTTAGAGATACCAAGAATCGTGATAGTCATCGCAACGATGGTAATCGTGACAGCGGCGGTCGTAATGGCGATGGTCGCGGAGATGGTGGCCATGGCGGTGATCAAGGTCCTCATTAATTATTATTTACAAAAACATTTAGAAATACGAAAACCCTCATCATTATCGATGAGGGTTTGTTTTATGGCTTTCACAAGGGAAATTTATTTTTTTAGTCTTACAAAGAACAAGGCAACGGCACCGATAACTGGTGCAATAGCAAGGGTCATCAATGCAGATTTATAGCTACCAGTTGCAGTTAGCATACTACCTAAAATCATAGGCGCCAACATAACGCCGATTTGATTGAATAAGTTTACAAAGCCTGCCGTAGTACCTCGCAAGTGAGGTTCTGCTGATTGTACAACGAGAGCATTCGTCAACGCACTGTGCATGAATGCGCCAATACCAAGAATTGGACCTGTAATAAAGAGCATATCTGGGTTTGTGGTGCTCGCAAAGAGTATTAAGGCCGGTCCAAATAAGAACATAACGAGTGCTGTTAAATGATTTTTCTTAATCGGCAAAATATCGGATAAAATACCGATGGTTGGCTTTGCAATAAGTGCAGCCAAGCCAAAAGCGGACATAACATGACCTGCATAGATGGCGTTAACACCTAGTTGTTTTACCATGTACAAGTTTGACCATTGAGCCACCGCCCATGTAGCACCGGTAGCGAAAAAGCCAGCAAACGCAAGGCAACGAATATTGCGATTTTTTAACACGTGAATCAAGTTTTCCTTTATGGATGGCTTGTTCCCTACAGGAACTGCTTCGACATGAGCCTCCGCTTCACGTTGAGCTAGGATTTCAGCACTTGGCTTACGAACTGTAAAGTAGCTAAGTATAAAGATAAGAACTGGCAACATAGCAGTTAAGAGGAATGCATTTTGCCAACCATAATTCGTTGCTACATAAGGGGCATATAAATTTACAGTCGCCACCCCAAGCGATGTACAAGACATGAAAATACCAACGGCTGCACCACGTTGATTAGGACCAAAGTAATCCCCAATGGCACTCAAGCAAGAAGCCTGTACAGGACCGGATACGATACCTAATAAGAAACGCAACACCCATCCATAGGTATAATTATCAATGGTACTCATCAATGCAGTGATGACTGCCATGGCGAGTAAACTAACCAATATAGTATAGCGATAACCGATTCTATCCGCTAAGATACCACCTGGTAATACCATGATGGCATAGCCCATGTAAAAGGCAGACAAATAGGACGTCCCCATTTGCGGTGTAAAATTCAATGCGTCATTGACAATCGGCATCAATGATGCCCAGGATAAACGCATAACAAAGCTAATCAAAAACGTTAGCCAAACGCTGACGAGAATTAAAATCTGAGTTCGTGAGAAACCAATTCTACTCATACGAGCTCCTTTCTATAGAAAAATAACATATAGAGCTATCATACTATAAATAGAAAGAGTTTTTCAAACATAATGAGTGAATATCTAATACTTTACAAAATTAAGTATCCGATGTACTATAATAATTGACTAAGGAAATGAATAACTAACATTGCTTAACGCAAAAGAAAAAAGACGGTACTGCGAATACCGTCTTTTTTATATGTGCTAGTTACTTGCTGAAGTATCTATCTAGCCACTTGCAAATGTAGTGACAAGTTACACCTGCTATGATAGATACAATTAAGGATATGAATAACTCTAACACAGCCTAACCCCCTTTCTGTTACCAGTCTAGGGAAGTAACACTCATAGTATAGCACAGAAAGAAATTACATCAATGCTACATTACTGTTACATCAAAACATACCGTATTAAGTGGTTAAGAAAAGTTAATGTTATCTATTAATAAAGCATACAAAAAAGCAGTACTACTAACGTTAAGGCACAGAGTGGCAATAGCCAAGCGGCCAATCATACGTCTAGTAGTACTGCTTTTGATACTATAAGTATAAAATTGAATGGCGGAGAGGGTGGGATTCGAACCCACGGCCCCTTGCGGAGTCACTGGTTTTCAAGACCAGCTCCTTAAACCACTCGGACACCTCTCCATAATGGTATATTATAGCAGATTTGTATTGAAGTGTGCAACAATTGAATAGAGGTAACCTCAGATATCTCTCATGTAGAACTACTTATATTAGAGACAAAAAAGCTGGCCTAAAGCCAGCTTTCAGCATATCTATTATAGTTATTATCTTAGAAAAGATCTTTTTTCCACATGCCAATGATGGCCACGATGGAACAGGCCACGGAGATGCCCACAACCTCGAAGAAACCATTTTCATCGTTTTGAAACGGCAATGGCACGTTGGTCCCCCACAAGCTAAAGATAATGGTCGGTACGGCCAAGGTAATCGTCAAGGCTGCCAACATTTTCATAACCATATTAAGGTTGTTTGAAATGATGGATGTAAAGGCGTTCATCATGTTCATCAAGATATTAGAATACATTTCAACCATTTCTATGGCCTGTTTATTCTCGATGATAACGTCCTCTAATAGATCCTCATCTTCCTCATACATCTTGAGAAGGTGTTTATAGGAACTGTGACCACGCAAGCGCAATAAACGTTCCATAACGGTACCATTCGTACGCAAAGCGGACGTAAAGTATGTCATGGATTTCTGTAATTCCAACAATTGGAAGAAGTCCTTGTTCTTTGTAGTATGACGCAATTGGACTTCGATATCGTCGGTACGACGGTTGATTTGTTGCAAGTAACGCAAGAACATGGTCGCCGTGCGATACAAAATTTGGAACAAGAAACGGGTCTTTTTATACGTATAGAACGTAGAAATCTGATTAGAAATAAACGGATAGAGCACTTCAGATTCTTCTAAACAGATGGTAATAAAGAAATCTGGCGTCAAAAAGATACCAAGTGGCACCGTATCGTACATATCATTGCCGCGAACAACAGGAATGTTGATAACAACAAAGATATAATTGTCCTCTAACTCCACGTGAGAACGTTCTTCCATATCGAGGGCGGTCTTTAATACGTCTGTAGGAATTTCCGTCAGAATATTGATAAGGGATAACTCATCGGGGTCTGGGTTCACCAAATTTACCCATGAACCTTTTGTGGCATCTGATACCGTGTAATCGGCTACTAATTCTTCTTCTATGTGCTTGTACACCGTAATCATGTTATCCCTCCTTCCGAGCGAAAATACTGTATCTCATCTTTAAAATTATATACTATTTAGGTGTACTATTCAATTCTCTTGTGAAAGTTTTACATAGAAAAACTGCTCCTCATTGCCTAATACAATGTAGGAGCAGTTTATTATCTATCAGTATTATTTTCTACTCAAGATGCGGACAGAGTTTAAGATACAAAGGATGGATACGCCTGTATCGCCAAATACAGCCCACCACATAGATGCATAGCCTAAGATGCCAAGCAGCATGATAAGGATTTTAACAGCAATGGCGAATACAACGTTTTGCCAAGCCACGCGCAATGTTGATTTGGACAAATCAAGAATATGTGCAATAGCGGTCAAAGATGGACGCATGAACACAACGTCGGCCGCTTCGATAGCCGCATCAGCGCCGCTACCCATCGCACCACCTACGTCAGCACCAGCAAGAACTGGCGCATCATTAATGCCATCGCCTACAAACATGGTAGGACCATATTCAGAGCGAATATCTCGAACAACGGACAATTTATCTTGAGGCAATAGTTGAGCACGTACTGCGCTTACACCCGTTTCTTTGGCGATATAGTTAGCGCTTGCTTCAGCATCACCCGTAAGCATAACAGTTTTAATATCTTGACGATTAAGATCAGCAATCGCTTCAGCAGAATCTGGACGAGCTTCATCGGCGATGATAATACGGCCAAGGTATGTATTACCTTCGGCTACAAGAACTTCTGTACCATATTCAGCAGGTTCTGTTGGATAGCCTTGTACATCATAGCGTTCCATAAGGCGACGGTTACCAACAAGTACTTGTTGACCATCTGCCATACCTACCATGCCTTCGCCAGCTAATTCTTGAACGAAATCGGAAGGTTCCACTGTAAGGCCTTGATCTTTTGCTTCAGACACGATGCTTGTTGCGATTGGATGTGTAGAAACGGCTTCGATAGCTGCAGCCAT
The DNA here is from genome assembly GCF_000411535.1 of Veillonella sp. HPA0037. Classification (NCBI taxonomy): domain Bacteria; kingdom Bacillati; phylum Bacillota; class Negativicutes; order Veillonellales; family Veillonellaceae; genus Veillonella; species Veillonella sp. HPA0037. The sequence continues at coordinate 1,554,645 of NZ_KE150483.1, read as the reverse complement.
GGATAACAATTGACTGGAACTTACATGAGAGCCTACAGTTTCTACGTTGTGAACTTTGAACTCACCAGATGTAATAGTACCTGTTTTATCAAGAGCTACTGCTTTCACATTAGCCAATGCTTCGATAACACGACCACCTTTAAGCAAGATGCCATGTTTGGATGCGTTACCAATACCGGAGAAGAATGCAAGTGGCACGCTTAGTACCAATGCACATGGACAAGAAATAACAAGGAATGTTAAGGCTGTATAAATCCATCTATGCCATTCGCCAGTAATGAGGGATGGAATAATCGCAACAGCAAGGGCAAGGGCTACTACGATTGGAGTATATACACGAGCAAAGCGCGTAATGAATTTATCGATTTTAGGTTTCGATGCAGCCGCATTTTCAACAGCATCAAGAATTTTAGTAACCATGGATTCTTCTAGAACCTTATCGACGCGCATCGTAATACGGCCAGTTTCATTGATGCAGCCAGACATCAATTGTGTACCTGGTTCTGCGCGAACAGGCACTGGTTCGCCGGTTACAGGAGCCGTATTGACGCGAGTTTCACCTTCAAGAATCGTACCGTCTAGAGGAATCAAATCGCCAGGACGAACTTCAATAGTCCAGCCCACCTCAACCTTTTCAGGGGACATAACTACAATTTCGCCACCGCCGCATGTATCTACAACGCGCACCTCTTGAGGACGCATATCTACAGCATTCATGATTTCTGTACGGCTACGATCTGTTGCTTTTTCTTCAAAGAATTCACCGATACGGTAGAATAAAATAACACCAACCGCTTCAGGCAATGCATCGATAGCGATGGCACCTAATGTAGCGATGGACATCAAGAAGTTTTCATCAAATATTTCACCCTTTAAGATATTACGCGCGGCTGTACGCAATACAGGAAATGCAAGGAGTACATAAGCAACGTAGTAAATCGGAGTTTCAATAGATTCTGGCAATCCGATGGATGGAACAAAGGAAGTCAATGCATCATAGATCATAAATAATAGACCTACTACGATAACTGCAATTGTTACAGAGTCATTGTCCTGATTGTTTTCACGGCCATCATCCACAGCCGCTTTAGATTTACGTTCGTAATCAGCTACTGTTACGCCCTCTTCGATAGCATCACAGATATCTTGAATGTCACGCTTAAGAGCCTCACGGTCCTCCCAAGACCCAGTTAATTTTAATTGATGGGTAGCAAGTGTAAAGTTAGCTGTTTCTACCACATCCATTTTACGGATACGATCTTCGATTTTCGCTCCACAGTTCGGACAGTTTAAATTCTTTAGAAGTAATGTTTCTTCCATGATATCTCCTTTATCTATATTTGAAAGCACAGAAAGCCTTCATCCTATATGAATTAAAATAACATATGAATGTTCTTTCATATGTTATTTTATAGTGAAGGAGAATAAATGTCAATACCTATTGATATACTTATATAGGCCTCTGAATAAAACGCTCATATTCCAATATAAAATCTATTGTTGTACGTAGCATTATATGTTACTATATTAGTTGTAAAAAAATGGTGATGCATAAAGGTAATTTTAAAATGGGTCTATCAACAGCTGAAATAGAAAAAAAATATCATATAACTAGACAAACTCTCTATAATTGGATGAAAAAAGGATTACTCTCTAGACCTACGACAGGTAAAAACAACAAATTTGATTGGTTACCATCTGATGAGAAAAATATTCTTAACATTTTAACCGCAAAACAAATGCACAAAAGTCTTATCGAAAAAAGTGATAATGAATACTTACTAATCTCCAATCGCAGATATCTTGGCTCAAAGCAAAAATTGCTCCCATTTATTCTAAATATCGTAAAAAAGCACACTTCTAATGTAAAAATAGTTGCAGATATCTTCGGGGGGACTGGAGTCGTTGCACATGCCTTCTATACACAAGGAATGCAAATTATTATAAATGATATTTTACATTCTAACGTCATTTCATATGATACATGGTTCGGTAGTGATCCAGTTAACGAAAAGAAAATCAAAAAATATATTAAATATCTTAATCAATTATCTCCTACAAATGATAATTATGTCTCTATAAATTTTGGTGGGTTATATTTCTCCAATGAAAATGCAAGAAAAATCGGCCTCATCCGTGAAGAAATAGAAAACTTAAAAGTGTCGCCTCGTGAACGATCAATACTATTAACATCCTTATTGTATGCTATGGACAAAGTTGCTAACACTGTAGGTCACTATGATGCATATAGAAAAAAGATGGATTCATTTACTCCCATCTATTTAAAAGTACCTAAGATTAGCCACTATACAAACAATAATAAAATTTACAACATGGATGCTAATGAACTAGTAAAACAAATAACCCCCGACTTAATTTATATTGATACACCTTACAACTCTCGTCAATATAGCGATGCATATCATTTATTAGAGAACATTATAGATTGGAAGTTCCCCAAAGTTTATGGTGTAGCAAAAAAAATGGATCGTTCCCATATCAAATCTTCATATTCGACCCAAAAGGCTCCTGAAGCATTTGCCGACCTTATTTCAAAAATTAAGGCCAAATATATATTAGTATCCTATAACAATATGGCACAAAAAGGAAATGGTCGCTCTAATTCTAAAATATCAGAAACGGAAATTATTGATATCTTAAAATCTCGAGGCTCCGTCCAAATTTTCGAACAACCATTTCAAGCCTTCACTACCGGGAAAACGCATATTGATAATCACAAAGAGATTCTATACTTATGTACAGTAACTAAGTCTGGCAATTCAAATAAATTCACAAAATCCGCAATTAATTATACTGGTGGTAAAGCAAAATTATTAAATCAAATTCTCCCTTTATTTCCTAATGATATTCACGATTTTTATGATTTATTCGCTGGCGGAGCTAATGTTGCACTCAACGTAAAAAATAATGGTCGCCTATTTATTAATGATATCAACACTAATATTATCGAATTATATAAATTTTTATCTAAGTCTAATATATCCAATCTATTGACCAAAATCTCCAGATTACTAAATGATTATCAACTCTCAGAAACAGATAAATATGGATATTCATTTTATAACGCTAATTCATCTCAAGGATTAAAGGATGTAAACAAAAAGAACTATGAGAAACTAAGAAAAGACTTTAATAATCATACTTTTAAAAACGGGGATAAATGGATTGCATTTTATGTTCTTATAACTTTCGCCTTTAACAATCAAATTCGATTTAATAATATAGGACAATTTAATATGCCTGTCGGAAAACGTGATTTTAATATCAATATGAAAAATAAACTATGTCAGTTTATAGAAGCATTAAAGTCAAATGACATTGTATTTACTGCTTCTGATTTTAGAAAATACAAAAATCACTCATTTTCCTCAAACGACTTTGTTTATATTGATCCACCATATTTACTATCTACAGCCTCTTATAATGAAAATGGTGGTTGGTCAGAGAACGATGAGATAGATTTACTTAACTTCCTAACAGATTTAGATAATAGAAATATACGATTTGCATTATCTAACGTATTAGTCCATAAAGGCAAAACAAACCATCTACTAAAGAAATGGGCTAAACAATATAAAATTCACTACTTAAACCATAACTACAATAATTCTAATTACCAATCCACTGCTTCAAAACAATCTACAACCGAAGTCCTAATAACTAATTATTAATATTAAGGAATATAAAAAGCCGATGAAAATTTGATATGTCTCCTTTTTACTGGACAATCAGTAAAAAGGGGACATGTCAATTCATCGGTTTTTCTTAAGTTAAAAGATGTTTAATAATCGGAATTCTCCAATCATTTCTAATAACATCAATTTCCTCTTTATTAAATTTTTCTAGAACTTCCAATACAGTTTCACTAGAAATCTTTTTATCTAATAATTGTATTAATTCATCAGTAGTAAAACTAAAAATGTTTAGCCCTAAATATGTCCCCTCTATAAGAGTACCATTTAACTCGACATTTTTAATACTCCTAAAAATATTAATTACATTAGGATCTAATTCATTTGCAATAAAAATAGTTTGTACTTGTTTTGACTTGTGTTGTAAGGCAAAATTAACTGAATGCCTAATTACAGGTTCTAACTCGCCCCGTTTTTGAGTATTACTATCCATCAACGTTGCCTCGATTAATGTGGCATTACTATCAGTAACAACCTCAATATCACCCGCTCCACCTCCTTTATGAACTAACGGAAGTTTATTACCATCTAAAGATACACCAAACATCTTATATACTTTAAAATCTTTTTTATCTGATAAATAATACCAAGCAATAGTAAGTATATATTCATAAATAGTTGGAATCGTAGCTTCTTCAGTTACTAGCCTAGCTACTTGAGAGTCATCTCTATTCTTAATATAATTCAAAATATCAATAACTATATTAATTGGAAATCGTTTCTCAATAAACGTCCTATATTCACTTTCTCTTTGATTTTCTACAACTAAAGAGAGATTATCATCTAATTTATCTGTGCTAATACCTAAACAAGATCCAATATCTTCAAAAATTTTTTTAATTTCATCTTTAGATAGTGCTAAAATTCGAGTTAGTGCTATATTAGAAAACCAGGGACTTTCAAGATTAAGCTCATACTCTTCACGTGGAGAGACACCAATTAATTTAAATTTTTCGCCTAAGTTGTCTAATAATGGTTTTATAATATATCGGAAATTAAGGTTTACCAAATCATTTGAAAAGTTAATAATTCCTGTTATATTAAAGTATCTATAACACATATCTGAATACTCTCTAATTATATCCTCCGTTTTAGATAGTATAAACTGGTTATAAATATCTTCATAATTTCCAGACAATAATCTATTATCTTTATTATTATTCCAAAATGACTCTACAGTTTCTTTATTTCTACTAAAGTTAAATGGATTTTTCCCTAAGCCAAAAGCCTTTTTTATCTTATCGACTGTAGATAAACGCTTTAATCGTGAAAGAGATTCTACAGACCTATTAGCTAAAAAATCAAAGATAGAAAGTATAAACTTTTTATATTCTAAAGATATTTCACTACTTTTTCTATTCGGAAATGCTCTAATAAAATTCTCATCTGAATAATCCTCGTTTTCAAAGATTTGTCGAACAAATAAACTATCGTCTTTATCTATAAAATCATTAAAAAAATTTTTCTTCCAATATGACTCAAACGTACTCCGTTCACTAACTACATCTTCATAAGATTCAAGAACTCGCTTTAATTTCTCCTGACTTATATTAGGCCGAATACTCTCCAAAATAGAAAAAAAATGCTTTTTATTTACATTTTCATATCGGCACAAAAACTTTAATGCAAATCTAAAACAATAAAAATATTTATCAGTTTCTGAATCATAGACCCGTAACTTCATATATTGTCTAAAATATAGTAGGTTATCTTGAGATAATCCTAAAAGTTCTTCTATAGAATCTGCCTTAAGATTCTCTTCTAAATAAACTTTCGCTACCTTAGAAACATTTCTTCTGTCATCAATTAATCCAGATTTAACTATAGCATTTGTTAGGGTTCTCCCTCTCTTATCTAAATCAGAACCTCTTAAATTTCGAGATAAGTTCTGAAATAAACCGGTTCCACTCTTCTCCTCTAAGCGCTGAACCTCACTAATAAACAATTTATAAAACTCAGCCTGAGCACTATTATTTCTCTCCCATTTAGGGATTCTATTAATGAAACCATTTAAAACCTTAAGAATTAATCGATTAACTTCTACAACTTCTTGAACACGAATAGAAGTATCTCCCATATTAAAAACACTTCCTGATTTAGCAAGTTTCATTTCGGCCCCCCCATATAACAAAGATGAAGTAGTATATACTTGTAATTATAACATATTTCGATATTGATATATTCTCATCTTAATAGGCCTATATAAAAATAATAGGATTACCCACTTAAAAAAATACCTCTATTGTTTTTATATCAGAAAAAGAAATATTTTTTCCTATAGATAAAATTTGTTGCCTTTCACTAATCATATCTACCGGCCCTATGATTTCTACATACTTATGATTATCATAATAAACGACTCGCACCCAGTCTCCACAGCGTATGGCTTGCAATGTCTTATTTAATTCATCGATTTGGTCCTCAGATAACTCTACACGATTCTCCTTAGGCCGTGCTACGGCTGCCAGCAATGTTTCAAATCCCTTTAACGCCGCAAAAGGCATAAATTGTTTAGCCCGTTGCAAGCGCGACATCCGATGTTTCATGAATGTATACCTTCTCTCACGCAATACATCAATTCCTATTGTAAAATCTACTCTCCATTATGACCGCCTACCAATGTATTTCTAAACTGCATGGTCCCTTCTTCTTGCAAGCTAGATGCACGAAGGATAGCATTTTTACCAAAACGTCCTTTAATATTCAGCATGGTTTTCTGTATATGTTCCTCTTGCTCTGCTGTATCCGTTAAGGCATTACTAAACAGGTCCATTTCAGTCGGTACAGCGGCCTTATTAACTAAATCTTCAAAGCTAACGGCAATGCGTCGTATTAACTCATGAGGCCGTTTATATTTATCAAACAAGGCTAGTACAGCTGGACATAACTCTTGAAATGAGTCCGTATAATGCACTAAGGTCCTGGATCCACCAGTGGACTTTACATCCTCTGCCGCATAGCCGATGTGAACATGAATACACTTTGTAACTGCCTTAATCTGTAGCAGTTCAAGGACTAAGGACTCTACCATTTCTCGCATGGGCAATCGCGCCTCATCAGTCGTATAATTGCGCAATAGAATTTGGCTTTGTGAAAGGGAATGTTTAGACGGTCTATAGGCGTGAATATCGGCAATAGTGCAACTCTCACGACCCCACGCATGATCGATTAACAGCTCTGCGTTCACACCGAATTCCTTATATAATTTATGTTCCGGTACTTGGGTGATACCATGCAAATCAAAGGCGCCAAATTTACGCAAACGATTGGCGATACCGCTGCCGATTTGCCAAATATCCGTAATGGGCTGATGATGCCAAATTTGCTCCTTAAAAAGGCTTTCATCAAGATACCCGATAAAATCCGGCGCATGCTTCGCCAGTATATCGAGGGCAATTTTAGCGAGGAATAAGTTAGTCCCAATGCCAACAGTAGCGTAAATATGAGTAGCGTCGAGCACCGCATCAAGCAGGAGTTGAGCCAACTGACGAGGTGTTTTCTTGTACAAATTCGTATATGGCGTGATGTCTATAAAGTATTCATCAATAGAATACACATGAATATCCTCAGGGGATATGTAATTTAGTAGCGTCCCATAAATCTGCGCCGACGCCTGCATATACCGCTTCATATGAGGCTTTACCGTAATGTATTCAATGTGTGACGGAATCTGAAATAAACGAGACCGATTTTTAACGCCTAGCTTTTTAAGCGCTGGAGAGATGGCCAATGTAATCGCTCCCTTGCCACGCGAATTATCGGCCACCACCAACGGTGTTGTAAAGGGATCCACACCTAAATCGGCACATTCTACGGATGCGTAAAAGCTCTTTAAATCAATACACATATACATCCGATTTGTATCAGCTGAACCCATACCAACACCTCCTTAAAACGCTAATGGATTGACTTTCACAAAAATTAGTATCCTCATAATTTCTATCCTTAGTATAACAAAAATACGCAGTATTTTCAAACGTATGTTTGCTATTATGTAGATAATTTTAACTATAAAAAAGGTATCTATCATTAGACATATTTCTAATAATAGATACCTTTGTGCTTTGAATTTTTTTGATTCTAAGTATGTACCCCGACGACAGATTACATTTATTGTTCAGGGCCAACCCGATCTTCGTCTACCGTATCTAAGAATCGTGTTAACTCGCCAATAAATAGAAGTTTTACACTCCCCACTGCACCATTACGGTGTTTACGGATAAGAACCTCTGCCTTATCACCCATTTCAGAGTTTTCATCGTAATATTTATCGCGATACAAGAAGATAACGATATCCGCATCTTGTTCAAGGGAACCAGATTCACGAAGGTCAGATAATACTGGCCGCTTGTCTGGGCGACTTTCAACACTACGAGACAACTGAGACAAGGCAATAACAGGCACATTAAATTCACGAGCAATCAGTTTTAGGTTACGAGAGATTTCAGATACCTCTTGTTGTCGATTTTCACTGCCCTTACCGGAGCTACGGCCTTGCATAAGCTGAATATAATCGACGATAACAAGATCAAGACCATGTTCTACCTTGAGGCGGCGTAACTTAGCGCGCATATCCTGCACCGTAAGGGCTGCCGTATCATCGATAAACAGGCTGGCTTGACTCATCTCATCCGCCGCAGCCATCACCTTCCCCCAATCATTAGGGTCCATGTCAGCCTTGCGCAACTTGTCTGATTCAATACCGGCCACGGAGGACAAAATACGTCCTACCAACTGTTCCTTGGACATTTCTAGAGAGAAGAATGCTACGGTCCGCTTAATCCCCATCGCTACATTTTGAGCAATATTCAAGGTGAAAGCAGTCTTGCCCATAGCAGGACGAGCCGCTACGAGAATAAGGTCCGACCGTTGTAACCCATTTAACTTGAAATCCAAATCTCTAAATCCAGTTGGTACGCCTGTAATAGAACCCTTATGTTGTTGTAGTTTACTAAGTCTATCAATATTCGTAAGAACTACATCACCAATGGGAGAAAATGTCGATTCTGATTGTGTTTGTCCGCCTACATCAAGAACGAGTTGTTCCGCCTTATTCATAATGACGGATGGCTCATCCTCACCAGCATAAGTCATACCGACAATCTTATTACCTGCATCTATGAGACGGCGCATTTGTGCCTTTTCTACAATAATGCGCGCATGCTCTTCAATATTATAGCCTGTCGCTTCATTCGCAAGAGATGTAATATAAGCAATGCCACCTACGGTATCCAATTTTTTACGTCGTTCTAGTTCTTCACTTAACGTAATGAAATCTACGGTCTTGTTGCTTTTTACAAGATTTAAAATAGCATCATAAATGATCCGATGTGTATCACGATAAAAATCATCACGATCTACGATACTTGTTACCAAATCAACGGCTTCGCCAGATGATGAGCCATCGGTTAGCAACGCCCCTAATACGGCCTTTTCCGCGTCCTCATTATGCGGTGGTATGCGTACGTCCATGTCCTTCTCCCCTTAACTAGAATATGAGTATCTTCCCTATGAAAGCGTGCGTCACGCCTCTTCTATGCACAAAAAGAATCACCACACTCTGTGAGCATGGTGATTCGAAGATTATTCAGCGACTACGTTAACCTTGATAGTGCTCGTAATTTCTGGATGTACACGAACCACTACATCATGAACACCTAATGTTTTCAACGGTTCTTTAATTTCGATTTTCTTTTTGTCGATATCTACCTTGTATTGAGCTTTCGCTGCATCGGAAATATCTTTAGCAGTCACAGAACCGAATACGCGGCCTTCTTCACCCATGCGAACCTTAACAGTAACTTCAACCTTAGTCAATTGAGCTGCTAAGATTTTAGCTTCATCATTTGCTACCGCTTTGTTATGTGCAATGGATTCTTGTTTTTGACGAGCATTGTTTACATTCGTAGCTGTACCTTCAAGACCAAGGCCTTTTTTAATCAATACATTACGACCATATGCGTCACTTACTTCAACGATTTCGCCTTTTTTACCAACTTTTTTTACATCTTCTAACAATACTACTTTCATTGTTATTCCTCCTCTTTTTCAGCGGAATGAAGGGCTTCTAGTGCTTTATCTAGAATAGCTGCCTTCGCTTCCTCTATCGTCATACCTTGTAGTTGGGCACCAGCCACTGTTCTGTGACCGCCACCACCCAAGGATTCCATTACAACCTGTACATTTACCTTGCCTTTGGATCGAGCACTAACGCCGATACCGCCGTCGTTCAATGGGTAAAGCACAAAGGCCGCTTCAATATCTTCATTACTGATGAGCATATCCGCACTTTGTGCAGCCAATGCCATCATATCCTTCAAACCTTCAGGTGCTACAGAAATAGCGATTCCTTCGGTACGACTGGCTTCAAATACCATTTTAGCACGCAATTGGATAGAATCGAAGGTTTCAATAAATAATTGTTTAACCCGTTCAATATCCGCCCCTGCACGGCGCAAGAATGCTGCCGCTTCAAAAGTACGTGCTCCAGTTTGCTGATAAAAATTCTTCGTATCTAATACGATACCTGCATAGATACCTGTGGCTTCCGCTTTTGAAAGCTTCACAGGAACGCCTGCATATTGAACTAGCTCTGTAACTAGCTCGCTTGTAGATGAGGCAGCAGGTTCTAAATACGTAAGCAATGGATTTTCGACAAAATCTGCAGCTCGACGATGATGATCGATAACAATGCGTCGTTCAGATACCTCGAGAGCCTCTGGAGCTGCTACCATTGGGGTTCTATGCGTATCACAAACGATAGCCAATGTATTCGCATCAACCCATAATTTAGCTTCTGCAGGCGTTAAAATATGAGTCTTCCAAAATTCGTCTTCCACAAGAACATGTACCATTTTATCGATAGCATTTGTTTCTTTTGAAAGTACTAATCGCACCTCTTTACCAAGAGTACGTGCAATTGATACGACGCCAATAGCACCGCCTAATGCATCATAGTCCTCACGTTGATGACCCATAACAAGGATTTTGTCAGAATCATTCATCAATTCATGAATGGCTTGACTAACCACACGAGCACGAACGCGCGTATTTTTTTCAACACCTGCTGTATTGCCTCCGAAGAAGCGGGTGCTTTCACCATCCATAATACAAACCTGATCGCCACCGCGTCCTAATGCAATATCAAGAGCTGCTCTAGCACGTTCAGATACATCCTTAACAGAACCAGTATTTTCACCAATCCCAATACTAATCGTAGCAGGTACTTGACGAGGAGACGGTAATTTACGAATACGTTCAAGCACACGAAAACCATCGTTTTCCATGTCTTGCAAAGCGCCCCGAGAAATGGCAAATGTGTACATATCATCTTGGAAATTTCGAATGAAACCTTCGTGTTTATCGATTTCATCAACGACGATATTATTGATTTCCGCCCATAGATTTGTATATTCTCTATCGCTGAGCCCCTTCGTCAATTCTTCGATATTATCGATTTGAATCATGCCCCATACAGGCTGTTCTTCTTGCGCCTTAATACGTTCCTTCTCAATTTCTGTAATATCCTTGAAATATAAGGCCATAACAGCATGTTCCGTTAATTCATCATTAGGATCTGCATCAGGTCTTGTATCGCGAGGGTCGATGAACTTGTATACCACTTGGAAATAGCGATCCCCGTATTGCTCTTTCAAGAACCCCGATTTGCCCCAAATCTTATCAATTCTAAATCCAGGGATCAACGCGGACATTTTTTGTAATTTATTCCAGTCCACTGGAACCCAATCGGCAAACACGCTATTATTCCAAACCAATGTACCTTGTTTATTGACAAGTACAATAGCGGTCGGTAAGTTTTGTAAGGCAAAGTTAGCCGCCTGCGTCACATTCTTCATCATAGCACCAAATTGTTCGCGTGCTAAGCGACGACGATTGTGGATGGTATTGTAATTAATCAAGTATACAGCAACCACCACGATGACTGACAATATGGCTAATAACCAATTTAAATAAGCGATGATTAAGATTAATAGAACGATGACACCAATAATGGTCCATTCCATTGCTTCCCATCTTCGTTGAAAGGATTTCATAGTAACCTCCTTTCTATTAATAACCTCGTTGATTGAAACGAGATCGTAAATCTAAAAACATATCCATAACACCAAACGTTACTAGAGATATTGGCATCATGACATATAAAAGAGCTATAATAACAAATTTTAATACCCTTGATACACCATAACCTTCTAAAACGCCAAGCAAAGAAGCGATACCGTTAAGGCCACAAGCAAAGGCGCCAAATAAAGCAATGTTCATACCAACAGTTGTAAGCAGCTCATTATTGATACCAACAAAGGATGAGCCATAAATAATAATAAGACCTACAGCCAATACACCAGCCGTCCAAACAGGTATTTGCCAGGTTGAAATAGCAGGCAATGGTTGTACAGGATTATTAGTACGTTTTGCAATGTATGCTGTAAACCGTGCCAAGATATAAGACGTAACAGCAAACGCACAAAACGCATAAGTGATAAGCATCCTTTTAATCTGTACTAAGCTCGCTTGTATTTGTTGTATATAAAGCTCTGTCTGTTCTGGTGGCAGCGATTGTTGTTTCACGGTGTCTATAAATGCATTTTGTACTTCATCACCAATATTTTGAATAGATGTCTGTAAATCAACAGACATAATAGACATTGATGCTAAGAGCGTAATAATAGTAGTCACCGCTAATGCTAGCGTAGGCACCAAGATTAATTTTAAAGGGGACCAACGTTTACGAAAACCGAGTCCAATAAAAATGCTTGGTACTGCATACATCAAGATTGTTCCTACAGCTGTCAATGGTCCCAATAAAATGGAAACAATGACAAAGGCTACTATAGCCGCAGAGCAGCTATAACGAACGCCCCACCTGATCCCTACTGTAGCAATCGCCGCAGGAGCTACGATAGTAGCTAACAGAGATAAAACAGGAAGACTAGCGCCTATAACGGTTAATACAACTACGATGGCCGCTAAAAACGCCGTTTCCACCATAGCTCTTGTATTTGTTTGTTTCATAATACTCCATTCAACACTAAAAGGATACTAGTTATCTTTTAATTATAGCAGTTTAATAAAGTAACTTCAAATACCCTATATAGTAGATAACTACAGCAACTACGCTACTTATGGTGTCTCAAAATAATAAAGATATCCCTCTCAAGACTGTTCGCCACGTAATTGTGGCATTCTGCTTGAGAGGGATATGTTATTTAGTGTACGTCTTGGATGATTGGTAAAATCATAGGTCTACGACGCGTTTTGTCATAGAAGAATTTACCCAATGCATCGCGAACGTTTTGTTTAATTGTAGTCCAGTCCTTGATACGTTGTGCTTCACAATCATCTAATACTTGATGAACGCGACGTTCTGCTTCAAGCATAAGTTCTTCTGCATCACGTACATATACGAAGCCACGAGATACGAGATCTGGGCCTGCAATGATGGTACCGGAAGCAGTATCCATGGCCATAACAACGATAACCATACCTTCTTGTGCCAATTGTTGACGATCGCGAATAACGATATTACCAACATCGCCAACACCAAGGCCATCAACGAAGATAGCACCCGCTTGTACACGGCCACCTTTACGGCCACCGTCTTTATCAAATTCAAAGATTTGACCATTATCGCCGATGAGGACCTTCTTAGGGTCTACGCCCATAGCCACACCAAGTTCACCATGACGACGTAACATACGGTACTCACCATGAACCGGGATGAAGTATTCTGGACGCACAAGGTTGAGCATTGTTTTAAGCTCTTCTTGGCTCGCATGACCAGATACGTGGATGCCACGATCTTTGCCATATACAACATGGCAACCTAGACGAAGTAAGTTATCGATAGTTCTACCAACAGCACCTTCGTTACCTGGGATTGGTGTAGCAGAAATAATAACAGTATCATTTGGTGCCAATTCTACAGTGCGGTGGTTGCTTGTAGCCATACGGGATAAGCCCGCCATCGGTTCACCTTGAGAGCCAGTTGTTAAAATCATGATTTGGTCATCTGTATAGTTGTGCATTACATCTACATCGATAATCGTATTTGGTGGGATATTCAAATAACCGCGTTCTTGTGCGATTTCTGTAACATTTACCATGCTGCGACCCATAACGACAACCTTACGGTTGAACATAACCGCCGCATCGATTGCTTGTTGGATACGAGATACGTTAGATGCGAATGTAGCCAATACAACGCGGCCTTTTGCAGCACCTACAGCTTGTTTAATAGCAGGTCCAACGGAGCTTTCAGAACCAGTAAAACCAGGTTTTTCTACATTTGTAGAATCGGACATCAATGCTAGTACGCCCTTGTTGCCAAGTTCTGCGAATTTATGAATATCCATCAATTTGCCATCAACTGGTGTTTGGTCGATTTTAAAGTCCCCTGTATGGAGTACAGTACCGATAGGTGTATCGAAGTACACCGCAACGGAGTCAGGAATGGAATGATTAGTTTGGATAAAACCAACCTTTACTTGACCGATTTGCACTTCATCGCCTGCTGCAATCGTGCGAAGGCATTTTGGAGATACTTTATGCTCTTTAAACTTACCTTCAATCAAGCCACAAACGAGATTTGTAGCATATACAGGGCAGTTAATTTCCTTCATAAGGTACGCTAAGGAACCGATATGGTCCTCGTGACCATGGGTAATAACGACTGCTTTCACGCGGTCCTTATTCTCAATGATATAGCTCATATCAGGAATAACGATATCTACGCCAAGCATATCTTCACTAGGGAACGCAAGACCTGCGTCAAGAACGATGATTTCATCCTCGTATTGGAAGATGGTCATATTTTTACCGATTTCACCAAGGCCACCAAGAGGGATAATTTGGAATTTACCCTTGTTGGAGCCCTCTGGTTGACGGCCAATTAAATCGGATTGAACCTCGTGGTTGCGAGCCATCGGACGGTTGTTAGTGCGCGTACGACGGTTGTTAGTATTTTCATTGCGATTATTATCATTCGCATTGCGTGTACGCGTATTACGTGTATTTCTTGTATTACGAGTATTCTCGCCATTTCGCTCAGTACGATGTGTATTTTCACCGCTTCGAGTTGTACGACTTTGACGAGGTTGGCGAGGTTTACGTTCTGTACCTTGTTGTTCGCCTTGCTCAGCCGTTGAGCGTTGACGACGTGTGTTCGTTCTTGTATGTGTCGCACGTCGTTGGCGGCCTTCGCCATTTTGACTAGCTTCGCCTGTATGACGGCGTTCACCAGTGCGACGACCTTCTGTATTGCGGTGTTCTCCCGCAGGTCGACGTGTATTGGTGCGACGGCGCGTTGTTTTTTGCTCACCTTGAGCAGACGGAGCCGTCTCTACTGCAGTCACTTGTGCAGTATGTTGATTATCTGTTGTATTCACAGTTCCTCCTAAAATTTTGTTCATTAATTTGTTTAACATATATTTTCACCTATCATTAAAATTTGATCTTTACAGAGGAACGGACAAACGAAAAAGGCGCTATCCAGCAGCGTCTTTCAAATGGGCGCAAAAATAGCGCAACTCAATTGTTACCGTTCAAGTCCTATTGTCCATTCGCCTCGTGCAAATGAGTATAGTGTACCATTAAACGCGTCAGCCGCGACGTTACGTTCTCTTCGTTACCGTTTAATGTTCATTATAATCCGATCGTTTTGATGAAAGCCTCGCTTTCATACGTTACTATTATTGTAACATAAAAATAGCGTTAACAAAAGAGGACCCTTACGTTAACGCTATTCCATTAATCCTGTACGAATTTGAGCTGATAACCGCACAAAATCTAACCGTGTTTATACATCATATTTAGTTATCATCATCAGGCAAATGTTTGTAAAAGCCTTCAATATGCCAAGCACCATTTTCTTCAATAAGAGAAATATATCGCTTCATCGGTTTAGCCTCTACCATGTCTTCGCCAACCTTTGTAGTTTGTAAATCTGCTTCAAACACAATACGCTTTAGGCTACCCACACGACTTAGCCGTGCCACTCCCAAAGAAGCTATATCTACCTTTATACCTTGTTGCATAGATATGAGCCATTTTTGTTTTTCTACCGGATTTGTCTTAACTTGATTCATCACATACGTGAAAGCCTTATCATAATTCTTATTATTTACCGCATCAAAATAGCCTTGTGCCGATGCACGAGCGGCCTCTTCACTGCCTTCACCAACAATGGCATTTGTAAACCACCCTGAAGGGAATACTTCATTTTCCGGTCCCATAGTTCGTAAAGAAAATCCAAATATACATACTATACTTACAAGCACAACAATTAAAACTCTCGTTGTTAACGAACTGCTCGTAGGGGATACTTTCATAATTGAAGCTAGCCGTTTATCTATGACGATATGCTGCAATGCACTACCATATTGATTGTCCTGTGGCTGCCCCTTTTGACATAACAAGGCGAACAAAATCAAAGGTCCTACAAAGGGGAGGAGGAACAGCAACAAGCTCATACTGCCTCGTCCCGTATCATGAAGTCGGCGCACACATAACGACCCTAATGGAAGCAAGGATACTAAACATAGTATAGCCGTTAAGAACCCACCTAAACCGATTAAATACGGTCCCGTTTGAAATATAGCGGTTATAGCATAGAAAAAAGCGAGCAAACCAACCATACATACATGCCACAGCAATAGAAATTGTAAGAATTCCCTCCGCGAAGCGCGACCATCCGTATCCATGAACTTATTCATCACATAGAGATATGTATCCTTATAGCTAAGCTGATAATGGGATAAAGGATAAATTACATCACCTTCAGGTGCAATGCGTTCCACCTCTGTAGCCACCGTATACTGCCCACATGTAGGACAAAACATAGCCGCCTCATCGCAATAATGACGGCAAGCATCACAATAACGTTTCATAAGTATCTCTCCAAAAACTCTCAAATGTTTACTATTTTAAGTATGTATCTATAGCCTCCGCAAAGCCCTGACGATATAGATTAGCACCGCCGTTTGCAGGGTGGCGCAACCCAATAGCAGACAATCCAAATTTTCCCATTGTATCTGCAGATTTTTGGCCTACGGCGAGCACAAGAGGTTCTACGCCGCCTAATTCTATATGTAAATCTAACAAGCGTTTTGTATACTCCCAACCTAGTTGTTGTTCTCTATCCGTAGGTGTACGGTTAGTCAATGGATTATCATCCTTATGAGGATGGAAGGGGAATATATTCCACAACAACGTATCATATGGATCTATCCCCTTTTCAACGATAGCACTCCACACCACAGTGTCAGTAGGTTCGTTAAAACCGTCCTTCTGCTGTGTTCCTTTTAATAAAGAGCTAGTAGGCGAACTAGTGCGTTCCAACCGAATCGGCGTTACATCCTTCGCACGAATGGTTTTGTGCTTATCTAATAGCATTCTTTCACAAGTAATAGCAATGCCACTAAAACGTCCGCCTTGATATCCTACCGCCTCAGCCACTACAAATACCTTAGCTCGACCTAAGCGCGGTAATAAATAAGCTACTAAATTATCTCGACGCACTTGAGCCGCATCAAAACCATCTGTAACAATCTCTAAATCAGGATTTACCTCACCCCAAGGATTATGGACGAGACCACCTTGATACTGAGCGAGCCAGGCTACAAAATCGTGTACCTTCGCCACACGCTCCGTATCAAAGGTTGCTATATATTCATCAAAAGACAAGGTATTCTCTAACTCAAATAAAGACATAGAGCCTCCAATTTAAAATTTATATGTTATTACCGATATATATCTACTATACATGATAATTACACGAATTGCATAAGAAATATATAGTTATATGTACTACAATCAAGATGTCACCACTCCGTTCTGGGGAAACAGGTACAGAAAGGAGGTGTACCAGTGGATAAAGTATTTACAATCTTTCTAATACCAATTCTAACAAGTGTGATTAGCTATCTCATTTGCAAATGGCTCGATTGGTATTTTAACTGGTGATGAGCCTCGTTTTATCAACGTTATCAGATAAATAAAAAAACCACCTAGGTATGTCGTAGTCCCTAGGTGGTTTCTTTTGTGCACTCAGTGGAGCACTTACAATCTTTAGCTACTTATAGTATACCTTATTTTAAAATTTTGTCCATTACAAAATACCCAAGTATATACAACTAAATATAGAACTCGATTTTGTCTTCTTTTGCCAATTGGAATTGTTCAAAGATGTGGTTTCGAATATTAACAAAGGATGCCGATGTGCGGTCGGTTCTATCGATGATATTTACAGGGATGACAGTTTGTACACGTCCCGGGTTTGCCGCTAGTACCACAACGCGGTCTGCTAGGACTACGGCTTCTTCAATATCGTGGGTAACAAATACAACAGTTTTGCCTTCTTCACGGCAGATGCGAGAGATTTCGTCTTGCAAGTTAATACGTGTCAACGCATCAAGGGCGCCTAGTGGTTCATCCATGAAAATGATATCTGGATCCACCGCTAGTGCACGGGCAATAGATACACGTTGTTGCATGCCCCCAGATAACTCTGCTGGATAGCGATTGCGAGCGTGATCGAGGCCTACCATTTTAACGTATTTGTCGATGATAGCAGGACGCTCTTCTTTAGGCACCTTTTTACTTTCGAGACCAAGCTCAATATTGCTTTCCACCGTACGCCACGGCAACAAGCCATAGTTTTGAAATACTGTTACATATCTGAGTTGAGGCGCTTTTACCTCTTCACCGTCGATAGTAATGGAACCAGATGTAACGAGCTCAAAGCCTGCCATAGCATTTAATAGCGTACTTTTACCGGAACCAGAAGGGCCTAAGAGGCAAATAAACTCGCCCTTTTCAATATCTAGATTAATATCTTCAAGAATGGTGAGTGGTTCCCCATCTTTCATAAATTCCTTGTGTGCATTGCGCACCGAAATGTAACCCATGAGGCCACCTCCTATTTCTCAATACCCCAACGTTTGTAAATCCATTTTTCGATGAGGGACACGCCCCAATCGAGTAAAAGCCCAACGAAACCGATGGTCAAAATGGCTACCATCAAGAGATCGTTACGCAAGTTATTTCTCATATCGATAATGAGGAAGCCAAGGCCTGTTTGGGAGCCTACCATTTCCCCTGTTACAAGGAAGATCCACGCCGTACCAAGCGCGATGTGAAGACCCGATGCAATACCAGGGAATACGGCAGGCAACACGATTTTAAATAACAGTTCTGGCTGTTTAATACCAAAGTTGCGCGCTACCTTGATGTACACAGGGTCAATATTTTGAATAGCAGACACGGTGGACAATAGCACAGGGAAGAATGCTGCGATAAAGATGATAACGATAGCTGGTGCTTGACCGATACCGAAAAAGAGAACGATAAACGGCAACCACGCCACAGGAGAAATTGGTCGAATGACTTGAACGATTGGATTGATGTAGTTCCAAATCCCCTTATACCACCCCAAGATAAGGCCGAAGAATACGCCGGCTACAACGGAAATAATATAACCGATAAAGAAACGCACTAAACTATCTGCAATATCTTTAAAAAGAACACCGTCGCCTATAAGTTCTCCAAATCCGAGTAATACCTTATATGGCGTTGGCAATAGCGCTTCATTAAAACCGCCGAGGCAAACGATTAACTCCCAAATTAGCCAAGCTGCGATAAATGAACCTGGCACATATGTATATTTCTTCATGGTCCCCCTCCTATGGTAACAATGATTGATCTACAAACTCTGAATAGGTCGGCACTTTTTTGATTAAATCAATATGTGTCATGTGATGCACAAGTGCATTATAACGGTCCTCTGTAAGGGCTAAATCTTTAAACCCAATCACTTTGAGGGAACGTTCAATAACTGAGTCATTAAACTTCATGTACTTTGAGGAAATCTCCTCTTGTGCCTGTGGATGCTCGTCTAAATATGTACCTGCATCGAGATAGGCTTTTGTGAAAGCTTTTGCCAAGTCATGATGTTCATCGACGAATTGACCATTAAACACAAGAGCACAGCAAATATTATCATGCCAGAGATGGTCAGGATCTTCGAATACCTTCCCAGTTCCCATTTCAAGGGCTAGAGAGCCAAATGGTTCGGCTACACTATACCCAGCAATTTGACCTACCGATAGAGCAGAAGGCATTTCTGGAGGGCTCATTTCTACGATTTGTACATCTTTTTCAGAAAGACCCGCTTGTTCAAGCATGCAATCCACGAGAATTTTTTGAGTAGATTGTTTATGAGGGATGGCAAAGGATTTGCCTTTTAAGTCTTGAACGGAGTTAATATCCTTATTTACGATGATAATATTACCCTCTGTATGACCAAGTGCAGCAGCACGAACATCAATGCCTTGTTCACGAGCCTTTACACCTAGCTCAACGAGTACAGATGCAGCATCTACCTTGCCTGTATTTAATGCATCCATCAACTCTGGCCAAGATCCATATTTAACAAGCTCTACATGAACAGGACCATCTGCTGTTTCTAATTCTTTTGTAGCGAATACCGGCAATGCATGGGTAATTGGTAAATAGGCTACGCGTACAGTCTTTAATTCTTGAGCCGTCTTTGGTTTATGGTGTTCATGATAACCATAGGCTATGCAGCCAATAACCAAGAGAACTACTCCGATGATTAGATACCATGTCTTCTTCATAACTTCCCCTCTTTCTACCTCACAACAAGGGGGCGATTTTGACACATGCCACTTCCGCACTTTTCTAAAACCTAGATGAAATAAGGTTTCAAAACACCTCGTCCTAAAAAATTATATAACCTACTATACCAATATGTTTTTAATATGTCAATAATACATATAACTATAATAGGTTTTATTTCTAAAAAATATAAATAGTAATTAGGACATAATATATACATTAAATATTTTGATTATATACACAAAAAGCACCAACCGCATTGAGCGGTTGATGCTACTTTCACAAACACGATTAACAATATATTATTCTTCAATATAAGCTTGTCGTTTATTCAAAATATAAATCTCAGAGCTACCAGCCTCGCTGTACTCACCAACATATGGTGCAATACTAGACTGTTTAAAATGGTTAATTTCGCCTTTTGGAACGATGACCATGATTTGCTTACCTTCAGCCAAACGCTTGATAAACTCGTCCTCCGTCACTTGTTCCATAAGGTATTTCTTATCCCATTCAGCACTACGATGTTTTAATTTATCCTTATCATCCCAACGACTACTGTCACCCTTAATCCGAACCACCTCATGTCCAGTATAATATACGAGAGATGTGCTGTATCCATTGTAATAATATACATCACCATTATATTTATCTACAACAGGGATAAGATTGATAGAACTACGTTGTTTAACAAGAGGTACCAAACCCTCGAGTACTACAATCGATGAAATGAGCATGGTTCCGATCACGACAATGCTCAACAAACGATAACGTTGGCGAGTCCACCAGAACCATAACAGCCCTAATATGGATACGCCTGCCAAAACATAGAGCAATCCATAATAGCCCCAAGGAGCAAAGAAAGACGCCCCTACATAAGCGATCCATAACAATAGTGTGGGACCGACTACAATCCATGGGACATAACGAGGCCGACCCGGACGCAGAGCTTTCATAGCCCCTAATGTACCAAGAATACTGAAAGGTACAAGACTAATAAATGTATATAGAGGATACTTAGTGGCCATCAAGGAATAGAATAGAACAGTACCCACGCCCCAACACATGCAATACACGTACCACTTATGGTGCTGTTTAAAGCCCGTTATCATACCATAAATAACAGCGCCCGTCCATGGTAAAGAAGCGCCGAGGAAAATAGCGATATAGTACCACCACACATTATCTTCCGGGTGTTCAGACTGAGTCGCACGTGTTACATTGTTAAGGCCTAAGAATCCATCCAAAAAGGCTTGTCCATGGGCGCTATACATATAAACATACCACGGCATAGCGACGACAAGAAAGGCCAAAATCCCCTTCCAGTCAAAGAGGCGTAATAACATTTGTTTTGAACGGCAAAGCGCAACATAAACGAGTAAAATAAGGCCAGGTAAAACAAGTGCTACGGGCCCCTTTGTCAAAACGCCTAATCCGGAAAATACGTAAGCTACGACCATTGCCGTACTAGAATTTTCATTCAAGCCTTTGTACGCATACATCATAACCATCAAGGTCGTATATAACAGTACCATGTCGGTTATAACACCATGAGCAACAGCCCAGAACATAAGAGATGTACCAAGGATAGAGGAACCTACTAGGCCAACGAGCCAACGTCGACTAAAGGTCCGTAAAGTTTGAAACATGGCAGCCACTGACAAAGCACCAAATATAGCACTTGGCAAACGAACTACCCAATCAGCAATACCAAAGATTTTAAAAGCTAATGCAATCAGCCAATAAATCATAATCGGCTTGTCATACCAATATGTCCCATAAATCTGTGGCGATAACCAATTGCCAGACAACACCATTTCCTTAGCAGTTAACGCATAATTCGATTCTACTGGATCGGTTACAGGTAGTATATTATTAGCTACCATAAAGAATACCAGCCAAACAACAAACAACACAGGCGTCAAACGAGACAATTTCATTGTGACCTCCTTATGATTTACGGCGATTCTTATAGTATTTAAATCCGAGCACTGCAGCCACAATAGCAAAGATGACAATCACAACTAGCAAAAATTCATGATTATACTGAATAAGATCTTTCCAGTTTTCCCCAAGTACTTTTCCTAAATATACGAGTAAAATCGTCCAAGGAATAGTACCGAGTACAGTCCAAACGATAAAGTGCCACAATGGATAGCGCGCCATGCCAGCCGGGAAGGAGATAAATGTACGAACACCAGGTAAAAGACGGCCAAAGAATATAGCTACTCCACCATATTTATTAAACATCTTTTCAGCGAGTTCAAATTTATGCTCATTAAAGAATACATATTTACCGTATTTCAATAACAACGGACGACCGCCATATTCCCCCATCCAATATGACAAAATAGATCCAACGATACCAGCCAATGTACCTACGACCATTGTCGTATGCAAATCAAATATACCTTGAGAAATTAAATACCCTGCAAATCCAAGTACAATTTCACTAGGAATCGGTATATTCGCATTTTCTAGAACCATCGCAATAAACATGGCTGCATAGCCATACGTTTCCATAAACGAAATAATATATTCCACTTGTTATACCTCGTCACAACTCCCCTACAGCGGATTTATGATTTTTTAATGCTAACTAATGCTGGTAAAATATCACCATGTATACAATCTATTTTACCATAATAAAATGACCCTCACCATACGGGAGGGCCATTCGGGGCATCCTTAGCATTCTGTTTTTGCAAGAATCAACTAGTCATACACAGTTATTCAGTTTTTAGTGCTTGTATAAAATCAAAGGATTTTACGGCTGCTTCTGTGTCTACAAAATGGAACGGTTCCAACAGGCGACAGAATTTAAATAGATAGTCACGCTTGTGTAACACTTCTTTCACATGAAGAACAGTATCCCGTGCACAGCGTGCAGAGCTATAACCATTCATAGCTGCATATAGGTAGGTATTTGGTAAATCTCCTTCGCGGATGAAGCTATGAATAAAAATCAGTAAATCCCATCCAGCAGGCGTGAATTCTGGCCAACGGCGTGCGTTTTCCCAATCGAGGAGCATCACGCTATCCGTATCTGGATTGTAGACGATATCACGCAACGCAGGACGGCCATGAGCGATACCGTAATCGTGAAGTGTGCCGAGCGCTTTACCAAAGGCATAGAAAATATGAACAGCCATATCCTCTAGGGATGCATCTTCTGGATGTTCCTGTGGCAAATGGCCATAATAGGTCAAGTTTTTGCCATAATTCGGTGTCACAAAGTAATTTTCTCGAAAGCCTACAATTTCTGGAGCTAATGGTAATTGCGTACGTACAAAGTTCATCATATAAAACTCATGGTCAAAGGATGCGCGAGGCGATGGTTTGATCCAGGATGACCGATTATTACCTACGGCGCGTTTTACAAAATACTCATCGCCTTGAAAGGTGATTGGGAATACGCGCCCCAATTCTTCGTCATTCAATTTATGGTCTATATATTCTAATAAGGCTTCGTTCATGAGACCTCCTTATGTCATCAATGCTTACCTTTTTATTATATAATAAACACCATATATGTATCAAATAAAGACCCCCTAGCCAAGGCCAGGGGGTCTTTACGGTAATTATGATAATAGGTTTAATTTAGGTTTTTATAAGCCAACTGAGGCAATCTAAATTAAAACGAATTAACCTACAAATTTTGTCACTGCTGCAGTATCAGTTAAGTGACGTTTAGGCATGCCCATTTCTTCAGGAGTGATGCCAAGAGCAAGACCTACTAATTGGGACATGTGCAAGATTGGCATATCTTTGCCACCGCCAACAACTTCTTTTGCTTCTTTTTGGAACATATCAAGTTGCATTTGGCAAAGTGGGCAAGGAGTTACTACGCAATCTGCGCCTTCTGTAGCTGCATCTTTGTTGATGGAGCCAGTCATTTGCATTACGGAATCATGTGCAGGGTATACAGCATGGAAACCGCAGCAATCAAGTTTACGGGAGAAGTCGATTGGTGTAGCACCGATAGCGGAGATTAAATCTGCTAAGGATGTAGGCATTTGATAGTCTTCGAAGCCCATTTCAGTTTGAGGACGAAGAATATGGCAGCCATAGTATTCAGCTACACGTAAACCTGTTAAAGGTTTAACAACTTTTTCTTTCAATTTGTCCAAACCGTAATCGCGGATCAATACCCATAAGAAATGAGTGATATCAGTTGTACCGCGGTATTGTTTACCGATTTGAGCTAATTTTTTGTTCACTTCTTCTTTTTCTTTTTCGTTGTTGTCTAATTCGTTTTTAGCTTCACGAAGCATCAAAGTACAAGTGTTACATACAGTTAAAAGGTTTAAACCTTTTTCTTCTGCCAATGCAATGTTACGTGCGTTAGTAGCCAATGTAATTTCTGGAGCGATATCTTGAACGTGGGACGCACCGCAGCAAGTCCAACCGTCAAGTTCTTCTAGTTCGATGCCGAGTTTTTTAGCTACCGCAACAGTTGCCATGTAATCTTCTTTGGCAGCGCTTTCAAGAACGCAACCTGGGAAAAATGCGTATTTCATTATTTGCTTACCTCCTCAGCTGCTTTCATAAGTCTGCGAACACCATCAATACCATTAACTGGTTTTTGAGGTACTACAAGTTCGAAAGGATTAATTTTGCTGTGTTTCCACAAACGTAATGCATAGAATGCTTGTTTAGCGGAATCTACAACACCGTCAGATTTCAAGCTCATAGAAACTTCTTTCAAGCGACCAGTTTTGTAAAGGTCTTCTTTGAAAGCAACTGCATGGCGAACGCCTTTGTTGTTTGTAAGGCCAGCTTTTGTAGCTTCTTTACGCATGTTGGAAATATCTTGAGCAGGTTTTAAGTGTTTAGGACAACGGGAGATACAGTTCATGCAGTGAACGCATTTCCAAAGACCATTGTCATAAGCAGGTTGAATGTGAGCCATAGGTGCATCATCACGGCTATCCAATACGAAACGGTTAGCTTTTGTGAATACATATGGTTCTAAGAAATCATCTTGACGTGCAGTCAATTTGTTACATTCGGATGCGCAGCAACCGCAAAGGATACATTCTGTACCAGCAACGAATTTTTTGAAATCAGCTGGAGTTTGACGAACGATTTTGTCGCCTTCGTTAAATTCTGCTTTAAGGAAAATCCAAGGAGCAACTGTTTTCAAACGATCAACTTTAGATTCCCAGTCAACAACTAAGTCACGGATTACGCGGAAGTTGCCGATAGGTGCAATTGTTAATTCATCTGTACCGTAACGTTCTGTTAATTCGTCAATTTTAGATTCACAACCAAGCATTGCTTCGCCATTTACGCGAATGGAGCAAGCGCCACAAACTGCGGAACGGCAAGCTGCCAAGAATGTTAATGTTGGATCTTGAGTATCTTTAATTTTTTGAAGGCCCCAAAGAATTGTACGGTCAGGTTCGTAATCGAATTTGAAAGTTTGTACAAACGCGCGACCTTGTTGGTAACGGTGAATATGATAGGTGATTTGTCTCATCTTAGTACTTCCTTTCTTGTGGTTCGTATTTAGTGAACACTACGTCGCGTTCAGTTAATTCGTATTGACCGTCTGCGCCTAATTTGATCAAAGAATGTTTTAAGTATCTTTCATCATTACGTTTTGGATGGTCTTCACGAATATGAGCGCCACGGGATTCACGACGGTGTAAAGCGCCCATTGCAATAGCTTTTGCTACTGTTAACATAGAACCGATTTCACAATAGTTTACGAATGCCATGTTGTAAGTACGTTCAGGGTCACCTACATAACAAGTTTTGTAATCTTCGATCAATTGATCGATTTCTTTTAATGCTTCAGTAATACCTTCTTCATTACGGAAGATACCTACTTTGTTCCACATTGCATCAGCCAATGCATCGCGGATTTCTACAACTGGGCGACCACCTTCACGAGTTGTTACTTCAGTGAATTTTTCTTCCCAGCGTTTAGCAGCTGCAGCTAATTCTGCATCTACATTTGGTTGTTCATGTGTTTCAGCATAGTCAGCTGCACCTGCACCAGATACTTTACCGAATACTACGCCGTCAGCCAAGGAGTTACCACCTAAGCGGTTAGCACCATGGATGGAGATACAAGAAGCTTCGCCAGAAGCGAACAAACCAGGCAATTCACATGCACAAGTTTTGTAGTCCACTACGTCGATACCGCCCATTGTATAGTGACATGTAGGACGAATAGGTACTGGTTGAGTCAATGGATCGCAATGTTCGAAGCACATAGCCAAGTCACGGATACCATGAAGTTTTTCGATGATAACTTCAGGTCCTAAGTGACGAAGGTCAGCTACTACGTATGCGTTAAGACCAGAACCAAAACCACGACCTGCAGCGATTTCATCTTCGATTGCTTTCGCTACAACGTCACGGGATGCCAATTCCATTTTGTTAGGCGCATATTTTTTCATGAAACGTTCGCCTTCAGAGTTAAGAAGGTAACCACCTTCACCACGAACCGCTTCAGACATCAAGATACCAGTACGACCAAGACCAGTTGGATGGAATTGGATCATTTCCATATCTTTCAAGCCGTTACCAGCACGGAAAGCTGCTGCCATACCATCGCCTGTGGAAAGGAATGGGTTTGTAGTACGAGTCCAGAAAATACGACCTGCACCACCAGTAGACAAGATAATAGCTTTCGCTTTAATTTGTTCTACGCGACCTTCTTTCATGTTCCAAACTACAGCGCCACCAACATGACCATCTGCAGATTTAACAAGATCTAAAAGGTACCATTCTTGTAAGAAGTGTACGCCTTCTTTCAAGCATTGTTCGTAAGTTGTGTGCAAAATAACGTGACCAGTTTTATCCGCAGAGTAGCAAGTACGTGGATAGGATTGACCACCGAAGTTACGTTGCGCAATTTTGTTTTCTTGAGTACGGGAGAATGGAGCACCCATGTGGTCCATTTCAAGTACGCCTTCTGGACAACGAGAGCAGAAGAATTCGATCGCATCTTGGTCACCAAGATAGTCAGAACCTTTTACTGTATCAAAAGTATGTGTTTCAACTGTATCTTCAGCTGCTACGTTGTTCAAACATGCATTGACACCGCCTTGCGCCATTGCTGTTGCTGAACGGGTTGGGAAAATTTTAGTAATAAGTGCTACATTTAAGCCTTTGCGACGACCAACTTCAAGAGCCGCACGCATACCAGCGCCACCGCTACCTACTACTAGAACATCAAACTGTTCCATAATGACCTCCTCATAACTACCTATAAAAAGAAAATTTCTTAGACTATCTAGATTCAAAAACCTTATAAAAATTTTTGATAACCTAATCATTTTTCCTTAAAGAAAAGCCTCACACTTGTGCGATTTTTCTTATAGCTTTACTTATAATTATAGTGAGCATTGCCCCGTATGTCTAAACCTTATTATGCATAATTAATTTCGATGATTTTAATTGATACTCTGTATCATTTCATATTTTTATAGATGAATCTTGAACATTCCGATTATATTAAATGGAAATTCTATTTATTTTTATGTATATCATTTATATTGGTTCGGTTCCGAATTTTTTACTTTATAGCTAACCATATGAGGCCAATAAATACTATGTTTTACCGACTATACCACCCCAATAAGGTCATTTATTGTTATCAAAAATTTTAAATTCCTACTAAAAATACACGGAATTTAAATAGCTTATGTATATTAAAACCTCTCGATTTTAGTATACTTTTCACTTTTGATAATCATTATCATAAGTTTTTATTGTGATTTTCCTTACATCTTTCAAAATCGGTAAAATCACCCTTATCTATGCATATACGGCAATCTTCGATATACTTCATTTTATGAAATCTAATTATACTAGATAAAACTTATATAGTAGTGCTTACACACACTATATATATGAATATATAAGGGTTTTACCATTTATTACATTCATTTTTTACTCATTCCATTTGTATAAGGTATGATAATAGATAAATTAGTTATATAATATAACTTAAATATGTTAATATTAATTTAATTACTAATGTGTTGCAGCTTTCACAAAATGGAATCTGATTAGTAATTAAGTTGTATTAAGAGAGAGTTATATAATTTAATCATACATAAGGAGAACAAACATATGAAGATTTTACTTGTAGAAGACGAAGAAATGCTGAATGGTATTACGGCCAAATATTTACGTGCTGAAAATATGACTGTCGATACATGTTTCAACGGTCAACAAGCTATCGATTATGTAAATACATCTAGTTATGATGTAATTGTTATGGATATCATGATGCCTGTATTGGATGGCATTAGCGCATTGGCTCAAATGCGTAATGAAGGTAATACAACACCTGTTTTATTATTAACGGCAAAGGATTCCTTACAAGATAAGGTTACTGGTCTCAACACAGGTGCAGACGATTACCTTGTAAAACCATTTGATCTTGAAGAATTGACAGCTCGTATCTATGCGTTGGCACGCCGTAACGCACGTCATGCACAAAACGATATCAAGGTTGGCCCATTGACAATCAACGTCCCTCAACGTACGGTCAAACGCGATGGCGAAGCAATTACATTGACGGCTAAAGAATTTGATTTATTGTATTATTTAGCAAGCAACGAAAATATCGTTTTATCCCGTCAACAAATTCTAGATCATGTTTGGGAATACGATTATGAAAGCTACTCTAATCTAATTGATGTATATATTAAGGATTTACGTAAAAAGATTGACACGGATGAAAATGTGAAATTAATTCAAACCGTTCGTGGAGTAGGATATGTCCTCAAAACAGAAAACTAAGGAACAAGGTCACGACCTTAATTCTATGTCGGGTGCTTTTAAGCACCTGTGGAACCGCATACCACTAACCTTTAAAATCATGTTGTGGTACACCTTATTCTTGGCTACCCTTCTGATTTCGATGTCCATTTTCTACTATAACTACATTGGAACGGCGCACAGCGCAGAGGTCCGGGACCGATTGCAGCAACAAACACTCATGATGTCTACGGATATTCGCAAGTTCAAGCCTTATGAGGATGGCACATTCTATCTCGTTTACACACAAGATGGTCTCATCACAAAGGGATATTTACCAGATGGATTCCCAAATCAGTCCAGTCTATCACTGGGTCAAATCGGTGAAGTAGAGGCTAATGGTACAACATTCTATTATTACGATGTACCAATTAATGCACCTAACTACCGCGGATTCTTACGGGCTATTACGAGTCAAAAGATTACCGATAGAAATAGCAATACCATTTATGCACTGTTGCTTGTTACTATCGTAGCCTTACTCGTTTCATCCATCGGCGGCTATCTATTCATAAAACAAGGTTTGAAACCATTGCGCAAGCTGACCCATACGGCTAAGGTTATCGGTAAAAACAATGACTTGAGCCGCCGTATTGAATTGCCGGAAATCGCAAAGGATGAGGTCTATGAATTGACGACCACCTTTAACCGCATGTTATCCGGCCTCGAGGATTCATCCAATCGGGAAAAGCAATTCAGTTCTGACGTATCTCATGAATTGCGTACCCCTATTGCCGTTATCCAAGCTGAAAGTGAATACGCCATCAAATATGCGCGTACGCCAGAGGAAATGCAAGAAGGCTTAAAACATATTCTAGAACAAGCCAAATTCATGTCCTCCCTCGTATCGCAACTATTGGATGTAGCACGGTTAGAAAATAACTATGAAATGAACGTAGCCCCTGTAGATGTAAGCACTATGTTGAAAAATCTGGTACATGACTACACCAGATTGTGCGCAGAAAAGCAAATCACTATCAACGCAGATATCGATAATGATTTAGTTATTACAGGCCACGAAGTGTCCTTGCGTCGCGCTGTGACCAATCTTATCGACAATGCTATTAAATTCACAAAATCGACCATCAATATCACGGCTAAGCGCAATAACTTATACTTGATCATTGAGGTTACCGATAACGGAATTGGTATCGAGCCAGATAATTTATCACAAATATTCAACCGCATGTATCAAACAGAACAATCGCGGAATAAAAAGTCTAATCACGGTATAGGCTTAGGCCTCTATTTCGTAGACAAGGTTGTTCATTTACATCACGGTACAATCACGGCAAAAAGTGAGCTAGGTGTATTTACTACCTTCTCCATTACCCTTCCACTATCGGAAGAATTAATAGAATAATGTAATGCGATGTACATAAAAAACACCCTTCTACATGACAGGTCTCAACTAGGAGAACCACTCGTCATGTAGAAGGGTGTTTTCGTATATATAAATACTGTAATTTACTTGTAAGCCATACAAGGCATTTAACCGAGTAAAGCTAATAATGGTACATAGACGTACTCAAGGAAGCTCCATACCACAAGGCCCGCCACGGCGCCTACAATGGCACCATTGATACGAATCCAGCTGAGGTCATCCTCTACCTTGGACTCAATAAAGTAGATAAATTTATCGGTGCTAAGGCCTCCCAATACTTGGCGTATAATGGTTTCAATGAGATCATACCCTTGTTCTAGCACATACCGTGCAATATCGTGAAGAGTCGTTTCAATGCGATTGCGAAGATCTTCGGATTGACCATATACATTCCAAAGTTCAAGGGCGATATTCACAAGCACTTGCGCTGGGGTTTCGCCATTTTCATCGCCTTCAACAAGTAACTCTTCAACGTACGGGCATAGATGGTTCTCGATGATAGATTCCCAATCTTGTTCTCGTATCCAACGCTCCCAGGCCTCATCTAGAGCATCACAGACCACATGGTTTTCCTCAATGTGTCGAATCGGATCTACCCACTGACGGAGCCATGCTGTCCGCTCAGGGCTATTCGGACGTTTCCAGTTTTCCAACATAGCATACGCCTCTGTCACAATAGCCTCTGCCATTTCACGATAGTTCACAACATCGGTGGCCTCGGATAAGGAAATCAAGAAATCTGAAAGGAAACCCTTTCGTTTTTTCTTATGTGCTTCCTCTGCAACAACGGCCGTTAGCCACGTAACCATAGCCGGATGGTTAATACGCTCTTGAATGACATTCAAAACCTGTACAACCATGCCTTCATAGCGATTATGTTCACATAAATCAAGCAAAACATGCTTTAACACAGGTACAAGGGAATGTTTTTCTAGCAACGTACGAATGCGTTTGGCACCCCATCGTGACCATTCTTCGGTTGTTTGAGATTTCCATAACAAATGTAATCCCTGATGAATGACAAGGCGTGCGGCCCGCTGTCCCTCTGGAGATAGTAGGAATTTTTCAAATAAAGGTACGAATTGTACCTTGCCTAATAGCACTTGGCAACGATCTCGCGTTAGCATCTTCGTTTCCACCAGCTTAATTACACCATTGATCAGGCGTTCCTTATTGCGAGGAATCAAAGCCGTATGATACGGAAATCCTAAAGGTTTACGGAATAATGCAGTCACGGCAAACCAGTCCGCCACACTACCGATAAGAGCAGATTGTACCGCCCAATAGAGCGGCTGGTACCAGCTTTCATCATCAAAGAAAAACTGGCCTACAAAAACAAAACAGTAGAGCACGAACATCAAGCCAAAGATCCCATTGGCTCGCTGTTTCAAGGTAAGCGATTTAATATATCGTATCATCCGATCACCCCCTTAATGAGGAGGGTAACGCCGTAGAACAGCCCGCCGAGGACGGCCCCCACAAGTGAGCCATTGATACGAACCATTTGTAAATCATAATACATTTTACCGCGTATAATGTGCGTAATCTCGTCCGGTGAATAACGAGATAGTTCTTCGCCCACTACACGATCGATGAGAGGGTTCAATTTTTGTAGCCATGGAATGCTACGCAACAAGAAGAATCGTTCAAACGGCGCTTGTTTCTCAGGATTTAGAAGTATTTCACTGCCGAGCACGTTAAATCGTTCGAGCACAATATCCATGAGGCGCACCCAATCGAGCGTATCCCCATCGATGAGCTTGCCTTCCCATTCTTCGAGGACCATTTTCACCCATTGGTCCTTATGTTCTTCGATGAAAGCCTGCCATTCCTCATTAGTTTCCAAATTATTGAAAAATCTGATGGCCTGCCCCCATATATAGCGTCCCAATGGCGAATCGATATCTTCGTTGTCTTGTAAAAACTGAACTGCTTTTTTCTGTACCGTATCAACTAATCGTTCAGGTGAAAGCCCATCACCACCAAAGGCAATGGCTAGTTCACGCATAAATGAATCCTTAGTATAGGTTTTCATAATGTCTAGCATGACGCGATACAAATATGGATACACCTGATTTGACGCGATAACACGCTGACAAGTTCGATTAAAATAAAGCCAAAACACGCTAGCCGTATGGCGTTCCAGCATGCAACGACCGAATAGAATAACGAGAGGTGTGGCCTTCCAATTGGATACCCCTTTATAAACAGCCTTATTAATCTCCTTACGCATCGGCTCAATATCCATATGGGATAGTACCTGATTGCCAACGCCATATAAGAGTTCTTGTATCTGTTTTTGCCCTACGTCACTCATGCCATATTCGATGATACGTACCATAACGCGTTCCCGTTTGATAGCATAATACATTTGTGGCACCCGAAGTAATTCTTCGCTGAGCATGGTTCGGCCAATCTGTATCAACCGTTCTTTACTGCGCGGCAAGATAGCTGTTTTGAAAGGAATACCTAATGGCTTTGTAAAGAGCGCTGTCACTGCATACCAATCCGCCAGACCACCAATCATCGCGGCCCCCGAAACGTGCATGATAAACGCCCAAAGTGCATCGTGCCTATGTGGGTATGAAATTAAAAATATGATAGCCATGACAATCAACAGTGTGGTTGCCACTGGTTTAGTTTTCATCATCACTTGATCCTAACTTACTCAATTACGTATATAGACTCTCCCCATATAACGTAGTGACCGCGTGGGGCACTTAAAATATGCATTCATCGCCTTCTTTTTGAGGTTCCCATACAGGAACATCGCCAAAGAGAGCTTTAAAATACACGGATGGCGTCCATAGTGGACCATTTAGATGCATAGGAATAAACGCCTTTTTCACCTGCACGCGGCGTAAGAATTCAATAGCACCCCATTCCATGGCATCTTCTAAACGATTATCTACCGGGAACATCGCCACATCTACGGATAGACCTTCTAGTTCCTTAAATTCACGCCAAGCCATGCGTTTTGCATCCGCATTATTCTCCGGCGTATCGCCAAGCCAATGCCACCAGTTAAGGTCACCCGCATGGAATATGGAGTCAGAGTCGATATTTGCAGTATCCGTTTTTACATAGAAAGAACCGCCTTCGTCGGTGCTACCGTACATATGAATCCCTACATCATCGAGATTTGCATCTTGGCCAGGTCGCATGGTAATGCATTTTCTTACCTTACCTTCTAATGGCACATCTTGATGGCAAATATAACGCGTTTGAGGACCATCAAACTCCGTAATAGACGGATTAAAATGATCTGCATGGCTGTGACTAATAAAAAACCACAATTCACGGCCACGCTTTGCCAATTGCCAAACAATATTGTTTGGATCCTTATAATAATCAAACACATAACAGCGCTTGCCATCATCTACGAGGAAGCCACTGTGTGCGAGAAATGTTACATCTAACATCGTTATCAATACCTCTACATTACTGAGAATTTATATCATTCGTATTCTTTATTATACCATATTTTTCTATATACGTGGTTGAGGATATGGTAAAGAGTACCCTGCCAAAGCCGACACGCTACTGCGCTTCGCGGAGCCCGAAGTCGTTTTGGCAGGGAACTCTTTACCGCCTCTCAGTATATTAGAAATATTTAGGTATAATAAAGAATACAAATTGATTTTAGGGGAGAAGTCGTTTTTTGAAAACAGGGCCTTCCTACACTCAGTACATTAGAAACATTTAGGTATAATAAAGAATCCGAATCAATTTTGGTGAAACAGGGATAAGAAATGCCGCTGGCATTTCTTAGATGCGGCCAGCGGCTTTCATGTAGTCAATGTATTGGTTACCCCATTGTTCGAGGGATGCTAAAACGGTTTTAAATCCCGCACCTACTTCGGTCAGGCTATATTCTACCTTAGGTGGAATAGTACCATATACTTCACGATGTACTAAACCATCATCTTCCATTTGGCGCAATGCTCTAGTGAGTGTAGCTTGGGTAATTGGATGTAACCGACGTTCTAATTCACGGAAGCGCACAGGACCTTCAGATAATTCGTGCATGATCAATAAAGACCATTTGCCAGCTAGTAACTTTTGACTTGTTGCAAAGGGGCATCGGCCCACTAAATCATGAATATTTACAAGTTGCTCTGCCATGGTGATTCTCCTTTTCGTTCTAATATAATTCAAATATTATCACATATTTTTACCATTTCAAGTATTTTAGAGTATCTTTTTTTAGGGTACAAAACTTTTTTAAAATTTTTAGTCCAGTAAATATCACAATTCTATCACTTTTGATAGTACCTATCCTGAATAATTCTACTATTCAAAATAATAGCCCCCCTATATAATGATGTCATCAGTTGAACATATATTCACTAATCATATGTTAGAGTAGTCGCAAATAATCAGTTCTAAACAACTTTACCTAGGCCATAGGCCACCAAGCTTAGAATTAATTGTTTGGCACTCTATATAAAAGGAGAATCAATATGAACATTTTAGTAATCGGTGCAAATGGTAAAGCCGGTCGTCGCATTGTAGAAAAATCCCTCAAAGCAGGTCATCAAGTAACAGGCGTTGTTCGCCGCGAAGGTGCTATTGAAGGAATTCCAACCATCGTAAAAGATGCGTTACAATTAACAAAACAAGAATTAACTCAATTTGATGTAGTAGTAAACGCTACAAGCGCTTTCACACCAGATACATATCATTTACCAGCAGATTTGACATTATTGCTCGTGAAAGCATTAGCTAACACAAATACACGCCTCATCGCTATAGGTGGTGCAGGTAGCCTCTATGTAGACGAAGATCACACAATTCAACTAAATGATACACCAGAGTTTCCTCCAGAGTTCCTAGTTCGTTCCAAAACTCATGGTAAATCTGACGATATCTTGCGTAAATTCAGCAATGTAGACTGGACAATGTTTACCCCACCACCAATCTTAGATGCAGAAGGTCCTGAATCTAATGACCATATATTAGGTAATGAAAATATTATCGTAAACAAAGAAGGCAAGCCTTATATCTCTTATGATACATTCGCACAAATTCTAGTAGACGAAATCAGCAACCACAAATTTGGTCGCCAACGCTTTACAGCGGTACAAAACTAACGGAACTCTCTCTACAGTAGATTTAAAGCTATAAAATAGCCTCTATGGATATTCCTTCACCAGCAAGGAATCCATAGAGGCTATTGTTTATATATTAAGTTTATACCTAAATAAGTTGATTTACATCGTAATTAAATTTAGCTGTTGTTTCAGCAGCAGTCTTTTGCCATTCTGTAGGTGCTGTACCATCCTTATCAAGGAAGAATCCAGAGTCGAGGTAGCGAATAATGATATAGTTGGAATCCTTTTGATCAAAACCGTTACCACGAGTGAAATCGATGCCATGGCCGGTATTGCGTGTTACAATAGCTTCTAATAGTGGCAACGTAATCGCATTCAACGTAATTTTCATATCACATTTGTCAAAAATCTTTTTAAAGAAGGAACTAGGTTTTTCTTCTTTATATACTAATAGTTTACTAATTGTACCATTAGAGGCACATATTACACGACGAATTTCATTAATAGGAATATCTACCTTACCATTCGAGATAACACCGTTTTT
Source organism: Veillonella sp. HPA0037 (assembly GCF_000411535.1). NCBI lineage: Bacteria > Bacillati > Bacillota > Negativicutes > Veillonellales > Veillonellaceae > Veillonella > Veillonella sp. HPA0037. The sequence continues at coordinate 1,518,516 of NZ_KE150483.1, read as the reverse complement.
AATGGTAATTTCTCGTTTACCCATGTAGGAGTAATCCAATGGCAATTGAAGAGTGTCTAAATTTGCTGGAAATTCCGCCGTCAATTTATGACGAGCAAAGGCGGCAATAATCGCTTTTGTTTCACGAATATTGTGGCCAGTATTATAATCTGTACGGTCAGTATCTAAATCTTGGTCTTTAATATTTTTCCAATTGTGGTCTCTGAACGTAATTGTATAATTACTATTTGAGTTCAAATAGCTTGTAAGATATAGCTCATTTACGTCATCGAAATCAATGTCAGTTACTACTTGTCCATTCGCATCTTTGCAGAGTACACCATTATAACTAATTGTTAAGGTACGATTTTTGTCTTCAAAAGTAACAGGATGTGTATCAAATACTGAAATCATAATTCTCTCCTTTTTATGGTCTCGAATATAACTACATTTGTATGTTGATTAAATCAAATGTTCTTAATGTAATGATACACCTTTCCTATCTATTTATACAAATTCCATATTTACATCTTACGGCATCTCAAACAAAACAGAGTTCTCTAAGAAGATATGCTCATGAAGGCCTTCTTCTAAAGCTTTCATGGTTTTAAACACATACACATAGGTAGCACAGCCATCTACTGGTGTAGTGTAATGATTAGTCAATGCACTTAAGGATTCTAAGAGCACACCTGCAGCTTCGTGCTCAGCACGGAGTTCATCAAAATCTACAGGTTTACCCGCTATAAATTCTGGAAAGTCTACATGTTCTTCATGACGGAAATGAGGCACGAGGGCTGATTTCAATTGAAGGAAGGTTTGATAGATTTCTGTCAACTCTGCTCCATGATGGTCATAGTGTACATTGAGTAGCTTTGCCAAACCTTGATCAATTTCATCGATCATATCTAATTGTTCTCGATGATAGTTATGAATGATATAATCAATCAATTGTTCCTTGGAATAGCTAAGCACCTCTGCGCGAGAGGACTTTTGTGCGTGCTGAACTGTATTCAACATAGCGATGTATTCATCAACATTTTTGCCTTTAGCTTCGATAGCCTCTACTAATGGATGTCCACCACCACAGCAAAAGTCGATACCATCCTTCGCTAACACATCCATTAGCTCTGGATTTACCTTAACCGCATCAGCGACTGTCATAGATTTATTGATAGTATTTACACTCATAAGATACACCTCCAATGATGTAACTCCAATTCATTTATGTTATATCTATACTATAAGCGTAATTGTAAATCCTGTCTGTCGCAGTGGCTACAAATTTGAGAATACACATCAACTAATATGAAAGCCACGAAATTTTACATTGGCTAAAGAATATACAAACCTATATAATACACAAAAAAGCTGGCTCATAGAGCCAGCTTTCAGCATATCAAAACATATACGACATATGTTTATATATGAAATTATGCAGCTATTAGATGCTTTCAACAGCAGCGATAGCAGCAACGTCTACAACGTCTTGAGCGGAGCAGCCACGGGAAAGGTCATGAACTGGTTTAGCCAAACCTTGAATCAATGGGCCAAGAGCATCAGCGCCGGAGAAGCGTTGTACCAATTTGTAACCAATGTTAGCAGCTTGAAGATCAGGGAAAATCAAGATGTTAGCTTTACCAGCTACGTTGGAACCAGGAGCTTTCTTTTCTGCTACGGAAGGAACGATGGAAGCGTCCAATTGTAATTCGCCGTCGAATTTGAAGTCAACGTTGCGTTCTTTCAAGATGTTAACAGCTTCAACCACTTTGTCTACTTCTGGAGTGGAAGCGGAACCTTTTGTGGAGAAGGACAACATGGATACGCGAGGGTCAGCCATACCAACAACTTTGCGAGCTTTTTCTACAGTGGATTCTGCGATATCAGCTAATTGTTCGCTAGTTGGGTTAGGCAATACGCCGCAGTCGGAGAATACGAGCATACCGTCGTCGCCATATTCTTTTTTGCTTGTGAACATGAACATGGAAGAAGATACAGTTTTAAGACCTGGTTTTGTACCAACAACTTGTAATGCAGCGCGCAATACGTTTGCAGTTGGGCAACCGGAACCAGCAACCATGCCATCTACTGCGCCAAGACGAACAAGCATAGCACCGAAGAATAAGCAGTCACCTTTCATAGTTGCGTCAGCTTTTTCAGGAGTCATACCTTTTTTAGCGCGCAATTCTACGAATGTATCAACCATTTCTTGGTAACGATCGTAGTTAGCTGGATCGATAATTTCAGCACCTTCTACGGATACGCCAACAGCTTTAGCAGCTTCTGCGATTTCAGCTGGGTTACCTACTAATACAGGTGTTACGAAACCTTCTTTCAAAATGATTTCAGTTGCTTTCAATACGCGTTCATCTTTGTATTCTGGCAACACGATTTTTTTACCTAATGGTTTTACTTGGTCTTTTAATTTTTGAATTAAATCCACGATTTTTGCCTCCTTAACATTGGCTTATGCCATATCAATACTATTATTATAGCAATTTAATAGCTCTCTAACAACCATTCTAAAACATTTCGTTGTTGAATTCCGTCATAATTTGCATTTTTATTTAATTCATCCAATGTAAGTAAAAACTTTGGATATTGGTCTTGTACAGCCTTAAGAGGTGCAAGCTCACGATGTAGCGTATTAGGATCTAACACAGTTTCGCTTACCTGATAGTATTCTGTAACACCCGCTTTTTGTGCAACAAAGTCAATTTCACCCTTAGCTAATTGACCTACATATACAGTATATCCACGACGAATGAGTTCAAGAAAAACGATATTCTCTAAAATATGTCCTGTATCACGACTCGCATTGCCAACTAATAGATTACGTAATGTTACATCCACACAGTAGTACTTTGCATTTATACGCAATAATTCTTTACCGCGTACATCATAACGATTGACCTTATATAGCAACAAGCTATCTTGCAAACCTTGTAAATATCGTTCTACCGTTTTATTATCTATTTTTCTACCGGCGCTAACGAGCGAATTTGCAATCTTATTGGGTGAAAGCAAACTACCTATGTTAGACATAATATATCTCACAATATCTTGTAAGATTGTAACATCACTAAGCTTCAATCGAGCCACAACATCATGTAATAATAGGGTATTGTATAGGCCTCGTAGATATTCTTGTATATCAAAATCTTCGCCCCCTAATTGTTGCGTATAAGGGAATGAGCTTTCACGAAGATAGGACTCATAGGCAGGAATTAAAGAGTACTGATTACCATCGAATTTACTATAATAGAACTCACTAAAGGACAGTGGTAACATCTGAATTTCCACATACCGCCCAGTCAGTAATGTAGCAATATCGGATGACATAAAGTATGCATTGGAGCCCGTAATATATAAATCTGTATTTTCTTTTACAAACAAGCTATCTACGACGCGATGAAACTGATCAACGTGCTGAATTTCATCAAGGAAAATATAATTCATTTCATCAGGCTGCATACGTTCTAAAATATATTGATACAGCGCATGATAATCTCGTAAATGCTCATATTCTAGTTCTTCAAAATTAATGGATATTATCTGTTCAGGTTTAATGCCTTCCGATAACAGCTCATCCTTAAATAGCCTAAATAACGTAGATTTCCCACAACGACGTATCCCAGAGACAACCTTAACAATAGACCGATTCCGATTACGTCGTAAAAAATCTAGATATCCTTGGCGCTGAATTAATTTCATAAGGGCCTCCTCATCTATGTACGTTCTCATAGATGGAACCCTCTTATTAGTATTGTCAAATATCATATCGACTACCTAATAACTTTGGATTCCATTCCAACTTTATATTAATTTTATCATAAAATTGGATTTCATTCCAAATCTTTACTATTTAGTATTCAAATATGGATTCTATTCCAATGTTTTATACAAAGAACATTCTATACTATCAGTATCATTCTTTTACCTAAAACAGGGTCTCCTTATATTGAATAACCACCACTAAAACAGTACAATACTAGTAATAGAAATACCGTATTACTTAGAAAACACAGTTTACCTCACTAGTTTATATGAAATCTTGGAGAACTCATGGCCAATACAGACACAACAATCAATGCAGTTATCAATCCTCAAATCAACGATGCCCCCATCGATATAGAGAAAACCATCAAAGCCTTAGAACGCAACAACTTCGTGGTCCATTATTTTGAAACAGGCGCTGACGCAGTGGCCTATTTACAGTCTCGCATTCAACATAAACGAGTGGCTATCGGTGATTCACGCACCTTATTGGAACTCAAGGTTCATGATGCTTTGTCCCAGGTCAACGATGACATAACAGACATTCAGCGACCCTTTCCTGGTGAAAGTTTCCGCGATACAGCGCTACGCACCATGGGGCGCGATGTATTTTTAACCTCTGTTAACGCCTTAGCGCAAACGGGTGAAATGGTCAACATTGATGGCACTGGCAACCGTGTAGCGGCCTCTCTATTCGGATCACAAGAGGTCTTTTTCATATTGGGACGTAACAAAATTACGCCAGACTTGGCCTCTGCCATCTATCGGGCGCGCAATGTGGCGGCACCACTGAACAGCAAAAAAAATAAAAAAAGTTCCCTCAATCCTTGTGCCAAGCTAGAAGAAAAATGCTACGACTGTGGATCACCAGACAGAATTTGCAATGCCTTAACCATTTACTATAAAAAGATGCGCAACATGCAAACCATGGAGGTTATTATTATCAACGAGGATTTAGGATTTTAATGAAATTCTATATGTCGATGTTCTATGCCGTGAAAGTCGATAAAGCCCAAGTCAGGGCCTCCAAAAAATGTATCTAAGGGCATATTATCAAAGCCATTGACTATCCTACACAGCGTAGATATACGAGGGTCTATATTCCCCTTTTCCAGCCCGCTAATATAGGACTGTAACAATCCCGTTCGCTTAGCTAACTCTTGTTGAGTTATGTGATAGTGGCGGCGCCATAAGAGAATGAGAACGCCTAAGTGTTGGATAGCCTTTTCTGACTGTGTTTCACTACATACGATATCATACGTCATAGAAACCTCACTTTCTATACTATCCTTAATAACAACTCTTTGCCTCCACAATACGGCAATCAATTAAGAGGAACCATAGGAACTTGAATTGTGATGACATATAATAGAAAATCCCTTGCGATACATTCATATCGCAAGGGATTTTTATTCATATTATGTTATAAAATTATGCTTAAACATACATATATGTATATTCTTGTACATAAAAGTCTTATTTATTCTCTTCTGCAATAGCCATAGCACGTTTGATTTCCATGTATTTAACCATGCCATCAACAGCTTTTTTAGCTTCGCGCATAGCGAGTACTACAGTGGCTGGTTTATGTACTACGTCACCACCGGCGAATACACCTTCACGGCTCGTCATGCCGTATGGTTCTTCGGATGTAAGAATATAACCTTTTTCATCAACACGGAGGTTATTGCCTTCACCAACGAGACGTGCATTAGGTTTATGACCAGCAGCGATGATGATTTTATCTACAGGCATAACTTGGTATTTACCTGTACCATGGATACCAGCACCATCTTCATTAAGGGCCATCACTTCGTATTTAAAGCCTTCTACCTTGTCTGTACCTTCTACGCCAACTGGAGAAGCGAACCATTGGAATTGAACTCCTTCAGCACGAGCTTCTTCGTATTCGGATAATAATGCAGGCATTTGTTCTTGGCTACGACGGTATGCTACAGTGACAGATTCACAGCCTAAACGTACACATGTACGAGCCGCATCCATCGCTACATTACCACCGCCAATGATAACAACGCGGTCTCCTTTTTTCACAGGAATCGCTTTTTCTTCAAGCTCACCATTCTCTACAAGTTGTACATTAGTTAAGAGGTACATCGCTTGGAATACGCCTGTAATTTGATCATTTTCCATGCGTACTTCTTGAGGAATATGCGTACCAGTACCGATGAAGATAGTATCAAATCCTTCGGCGAATAAATCATCTAGGGATTTGTCTTGACCGATAAATGTATTACATACGAATTTAACACCTAAACCTTCAAGGCGAGCAATTTCACGGCGTACAACGGATTTGGACAAACGGAATTCTGGGATACCGAATAATAATACGCCACCTGGTTCGGATTGACCTTCAAATACGGTTACATCATAACCTAGTTTCGCTACGTCACCTGCAACGGATAAGCCCGCAGGGCCAGAACCAACAACGGCTACTTTGCCAAGATCTTGTTTAATTTTCTTAGGTTTGCGCAATTCATTGATGCTTTCAAAATCGGCAGCAAAACGTTCCAATTTGCCGATGTTGATAGGCGGTTTCTTAGCCTTATTCATGATGCAGTTACCTTCGCATTGATTTTCACGAGGGCACACGCGACCACAGATAGCTGGCAAGTTTGTACGTTCCGCCAAGATATCGTTGGCTAAACCAAAGTTACCGTGCGCGATAGCTTGGATAAAACGAGGAATTTCGTTTTCAATAGGACAACCCATACGGCACAAAGGTTTCGGACAGTTTAGACAGCGTTTCGCCTCAGCGAGCGCCTCCTCCATCGTGTAATCCGCATCAAAATGAAGGGGTTTCAATTCATTACTCATGGCACATGCCTCCTTAACAGGATCCAGTACTATACTTATATTAGCCTTCCCATATAGCGGCACAGTTCGATGAAGCAAACTCACATATGAACATCGCCCACTATATACGGCCAAGAATTTATCATTTGTAACCATTCGATACGAGTGTGGTCACTGGTGAGACACACACTATTCTATAGTATATTCTAAATTGTAAAAGTCCCAACAGTCAAGCAAATCTAACACCTTTTGTATACGAATATAGCCCCTATTCATGCAAGGATTGCATAGAAACAAAAGATACTGTAACAGCAATTCTTAAGGGTATATTTACATATATATCTATGCATGTATACTGATAATAGATAGAGTAATTAATTCCCACCACATTAACATATACTTATAGAGGTTCACTATGAACACAATAGACTTTACTGAAACATACTATATCGATCGCCGCGGTTCCCATTCTCGCAAATGGGACGGCGAGCACTTAAAATTTAGCCGCACCGATTTATTACCCCTATGGGTAGCAGATATGGATTTTATGACGCCTCAGTGCATACAAGAGGCTATTTGTAACTATGTAAAAGCCAATCCATTAGGTTATACCATGACAAATCCTGATTATATTTCAGCAGTCATGAATTGGCACAAACGTCGTCATAATTGTAATCTTGAACAAGACTGGTTGACCAGTGCGCCCAATGTGATTACAGGTATCATGTGGTGTATTGGGGCTTTCACAAAAACAAATGATGCCATCGCAGTCCTTACGCCCGTATACGGAGCCTTCGATGCCCGTGCCAATGGTGCGAACAGGCGCATTGTTGCTGTTCCGCTACATCGCACGCGGACCAATAAATACACAGTTGATTATGATGTATTCGAATCCGCCATTAAGCAAAATGATGTGAAGGTTTTCATCCACTGTAATCCACATAATCCTGTAGGTCACGTATGGACAGAAAATGAGATGGATCGGTTATTTAGCATTTGTGAGCGTCACAAGGTGCTCATCATTAGCGACGAAATCCATCAGGACCTTATTACCGGCCCCACACCATTTACACCAACCTTATCTGTGTGTAATGGTGTATATAAAGATAATATAATCGCCATGTCCTCTGTATCAAAATCATTTAACATGGCGAGTCTACATCAAGCCGAAGTGATAATTCCAAACGAGGCTTTACGAAATCAATACACCGCCTACAAAGCGCAAGTGTACCACACGGATGCAGATGTTATCGCAGAAACGGCTATCGCTGTGGCATATACCCACCCAGAGGCGGAAGCATGGCTCACAGATGTATTGGCTGTTATACGTGAAAATTATGAATATCTGTGCCGAGAGCTTTGTACGGCATTACCACAAATCCGCATCAGCCCTATGGACGGCACCTATTTAGCATGGATTGATTTTGGTGCCTATGTTAAGGCTGAAGATATGCACGACTTATTCGAAAATAAATGCCGCATCGCACCAAGCTTTGGCGAATGGTTTGGTGGAGAAAGCTACGCCACATTTATGCGCCTAAACTTGGCTACGAGCCTAGCTAATATCCAAATAGCTACCAATACTATCATCCAATATATACACCCATAAAAAGAGACTGCCTTAGCATCATTCAATACTAGGGCAGTCTTTGTTATGTCACATATTCTTATTTAGATCTACCGAAATGTTCCTTTGCAAATTGCATGTCTTGTACGAGTTCTAATGTACCAATATAGTTATTATGTTGGTCGCGTACAGCCATGTAGTTTACATAGAATGGACGACCTTGTTTTTCAAGCCATACTGCCACATTATCGCGGTCACCTTTACGGAAAGAATCAATGATACCGCGTACAATTGGTTCTACCTTTGGCGGATGACAGGAATACACGTCCCGGCCAATTGCTGTAGTAGGACGTTTGAATACCTTTTCACCATCGTTGAAGTAACGGTTAATATCTTCATGATCAACGAAGGTTACCTCCATTGGCATTGTATTGAGCATAGCATCTAGTTGGTCTACAGTTAAAGTACCACCAATTAAACCGATAGCATTGTCATCACCACTTGGTTTTGTACTTTGCGAAGCTAATGCGGCATCAGCTTCTGGCCAAGCAATGCGTGTTACACCAAAGATGTCTTCATACTGCGCTGTATCTTTGTAAATTTGATACCAATCTTCTTTGCTGAAGTTTTCTGCACAGATTGGGAACAAGATATTTTGTTCTTTGTAGATCATTTCTTGAGCACGTGTAAGAAGCTCATCAAAACGTCTATACCAATCATCTACACTTTGGCTAGATTTTGCTAAATCACCTAATTGGTCGCGAATATCGCCGTCAACAGTCCACATAACCATGGATGGACCACCGATCGCATAATCCACTTTCAATTTTGGATATAACAAATCGCCTTTTTTAGCATAGTGAACAGATAGTTGACGCACTGTATTCACATCATCATAAGTGGCAGTTTTATCTGCTACTTTTGGACGAATAGCCTCAATCAACTCGTCGAGCGCTTTATTTTCTTCTGTTAATTGGTTTAACGGATGACCTACAGTCTCAACCAAAGCCACAACGCTCTTGCTCTTTTCTTGAGCTTCTAGAACTGCTTCTACCTTAGCATGTTCTGCATCCATTTGTTCATGAATGGTGGAACCATGGAACAACGCAGAGTGAAGGTCACATAATTGTTGTACCTCTTCTAGAGGTGTACCTTCACGCATAAGGCCTTGTTCAGCTTTCATGATTTCACTGGCTTCTACATGTTTAAATTGACTGGCAAAATCTTTGCGCACATCGCCAAGCTCTTCACCAGTACCTAACCGTTTAAAGAAACCTTTCAATTGTTCTACACGTTCGCTATCTGTAACAGTATCCTCTTCATTAGTTTCTGTATTTTGGCTAGCTTTAGACTCCTCTACTTGAGTAGCAGCAGTCTCTACAGGAGCATCCTTAGCAGATGCTGCTTCATCACCGTGTAGATTTGGCATTTCACCTTCCAAAGTAAAACCAGCTTTCATGAATGCGCTCACGATATCGATCATGGATACGCCCTTCATTTTAGCCCCTTTAGGAATGGTCATGATTTTACCAACAGAGTTCAACATCACTTTATTAGTGATTTCGCTGAACCCTAAGCTTTTCATAATCTCTGTTACTTCAGGATATTCTTTTACCAAATCATATACGGATTTGGACAAATCTAATTTCTTTTCCATTTTGATCCCCTCGTGTCAAAAATATTGTGTATTACTTATGTGAGTAGCCCTCTATACGTACCACTGTGTATACAAGGCAATATATACTGTGAAAGATTTATCTAACATAACCTATGACACTATGATAAATGATATCGATTAGAAAATCTGTATCCATGGCTATACTTTTGAAAGTTCTTTCTAAAAATATCAAAATTTTTATATATAAATAACGGATAGATAATACATCCCCAGTCAAGTATGGAGGAGAATATATCAACTATCCGTTATCTATTAAAATATATCTAGTTTTGAGAGGATTTAAAGCTATCTTATTGATGATGAGGTTTCAATGCTTTTTCGTAGTTTTCAGAAACTTTATCCCAGTTAATAACGCGGAAGAATTCCTTGATATAGTCCGGGCGACGATTTTGATAGTGCAAGTAATATGCATGTTCCCAAACGTCTAAGCAAAGAATAGCTGTTTTACCTTCTAACAAAGGATTGTCTTGGTTCGCAGTAGATGTTACTTCTAATTTTCCGTCCTTGTTGACAACAAGCCATGCCCAACCAGATCCAAAGCGTGTTGCTGCAGCATTAGAAAAGCTTTCAACAAAGGCATCATAGCCACCTAAATCAGCATCGATAGCGTCCTTCAAAGAGCCTTCCAATTTAGACGTATCTGGTTTTGTCATGATATCCCAGAACATGGTGTGGTTCTTGTGACCGCCACCGTTGTTGATAACCGCTTGGCGGATGTCTTCTGGCACATTGGCAATATCGCCGAGGATACAGTCTACACAGCCATAAGCTAAATCAGGGTATTTCGCGATAGCAGCATTCAAATTATTAACATACGCTTGATGATGCTTATCATGATGCAATTTCATTGTTTCTGCGTCGATAACAGGCTCAAGATAATCGTAAGCATACGGTAATGGTGCGAGTTCGAAAGGTTTCATAACAGTCCTCCTTAAATTTAGGGCATGGAACGATATGTATCAGTACGTATCGTTCTGGTGAAAGCGATTCGATGCACCTGCATCGGTATTATAGAATCAATTAATTACATCCAAATACATGCTCATCAACAAGCAACATATTCATATTATTATTTTAACTGATACGAATTATCATTCTTTATATATTGTACTATCTATATAGAGAATCGTCAATATATCACCGCCTATTGAATAAAACCAGTTTGCTTTGTACACAAGAAAAAGGGTATCGATAGTATATGATCGACACCCTTAAATGGCAATGGAAAGAAAATTTTTTATTAATCAATAACACACTGACACATTTTCATCGTAGCCAATGCTGCTTCATGAGACTCTGGTGTAACCCCAGCACAGCACTTTGAATCTACATGAATTGGAACCTCTGGTAATCCAGCTTTCAACAATATGGCATTCGACACAACGCACACATCTGTACAAACACCGACCAAGGTTATACTTTCAATAGGCTCAGCTGTATTCATACCTTGCAAACGCGTAACCAATTCAGAGGATCCAAAATTAGGTTTATCAATGATAAAGTACGGATGGATGGTATTGCGTTTTTCTGCGGCCGTAATGAGGCTCTCCATAATTTGCCAACCAATCGTATTTTTCACACAATGCACAACTGGCAAATGCTGACCTTCTTGGCTTTCAAGATAATTAGTATCGTGAGTATCTCGTGTAAAAATAACAGGTCCATCAAAGGATGCAATTTTTTGACGTACATTATCCACGATGGCCTGAGCCTCTGGAGAACCAAGAGAGCCATCCACAAAATCATGTTGCATATCAATTACGACTAAAACGTTCATGTTCTATCCCTCCACAACGACATGGTGCACCCGATTCGGCGTATTATGGGCAATGCGACCTGCTGCAGCGGCCGCCACGGCACCAACTAAATCATCAAGAAACGTATTGCAGTGACTATCAACTTGACTATCTAGATTTTTAACAATGCCCGGTTTTACCTTATCAATATAACCATAGTTCGTAAATCCAATAGATCCGTATAAATTCACAATGGATAAAGCGAGGATTTCATCAATACCAAACAACGCTTCATCACGAGTCATGATACTTTGTAGTGGTTCAGATAATTTCTTCTGCTCCGCCAATCTATCCAATTCTATGCCCGTAATGATGGCATTTTGTGTTTCTCGTTTTTCAAGTACGGCCTGTACACTCTCTACGCACTCGTCCATCGTCAAATCAGGAATATATGGTTGTTGAATCATCATCACAATATCTGCAATGTCCTGAACGGTAACGCCTCGCTCCTTTAATAAATTATACGTACACGCCCTTAATTCCTCCTGAGATATCATAATTGCTCCTCAAAATTATACAAATTTACGTAACACATTATACCTTGATTATACCACGAAAAAATCCCTACCGACGTTCTATCGGTAGGGATTCCATGATTAGATTTTCTTAACCATTTCAGATTTCAATGCCATCGCACCAAAGCCATCGATTTTGCAATCGATATCGTGTCCGTCGCTCGCATCAGAAACGAGGCGAATGTTTTTAACACGCGTACCTTGTTTCAATACGCCAGCGCCTTTTACTTTGAGGTCTTTTACAACAACAACGGTATCGCCATCAGCTAGTTCATTGCCGTTAGCATCGCGAATGATACCTGCTTCAGCTGCAGCTTGTGCGTCAGCTGCTGTCCATTCATTGCCACACATAGGGCAGATAAACATATGACCATCTTCGTATGTGTACTCATCGCCGCACTTAGGGCAATTAGGTAAATTTGCCATTTAGATCTCCTTTTTCACTACATAATGAAAGTATTATACCATATTATACCTATGACTATGAAAGCCTTATAGATGAGACTTCGATGATTCATTTAATTATTCACAACACTATTGTAAACTGAATTCAAAAGATACCAATACAGTTGTCGCTTTCTCGACACCAATATTGCCTACATTCCATACTATATTTTTAGCAACCTGAACTAATTCCAAATAAGCCGTGTCGTCAGATAGGTCCTGATTAGGCGTTAATTCAACAGAAATAACATTTCCTTGAGCATCTGTAGTAATAGTCAATGGAACACTATACGGTCTAAGCCCCATCTTTTTCATCGTCTCAACTGGAATGAATTTCTGTTCTTCTATTTTACCCACAAATGAAGAAAGATCATTGCTATCTAGTTCCATATCATCTGCAAAAACAGGAAAAGGACTTAAAACAACTAACAATAAAAACAAACATATAACTCTAAGCATAAACGTTCACCAATCATAACACACAACACAATAATTTCTATTAATATATATTCTAGAGACTACCAATTTACGTCTCTAGTTCGAATTGACTATATATGTCAACCCCTTTATAATGTAGTAAAGAGATAGTCGACGAGTGGTTCCGTCAGGCTCATCCCAAAACATTATAAAACATGCAGAAATGGCCTTTCGTTTTCAGCTACCAGTTGGTAACGAAGGGCTATTTGTCGTTATTACGACAAATCAGCACTATCAATGCTCCAAAGGAAATAACTACAGTTAAAATCCCAAGGACAATCATAATGATTTCGTAGGCACTCATAGGCTTCACCCCCTTCAAAGAAAAAGGGCGACCCAACCTCGTCGACTATCTTAATTACATTATATGTCGAACTTATGTTTTATCCAACAAATAATATTAATACAACCTAAGCCAAAAAATAAACCTAACGCGACTAAGTACTGTAATACTTAGACACGTTAGGTTTATCAAATTCTCAATTCTTTGATGAGCCTAACGCCTAGAACACGTTAATTGGCTCTTTTGTACTTATAATATAGTCTGAATTCTAGAGACTGTCAATTTACTACCTCAGGCGTTTACGCAAGATAGCATAGAGAATCATGCTAATAATAACGCTCATAACGGCTTGAATGGTATTGGTCACAATACTAGCAATGGCTACGCCTGGATCAAATACGAAGTATTCGGCGATAAAGTAGCCTGCTACGATAATAATACCACCTACGACAGTCGCTACCAAAGCAGAGGTAGTTGTCTTATTGTTATAGACAGTACCGACAAGATAGCCTTCAATGCCTTTCACCACAAAGGTGATTGGTACAAAGACTGCATAGCCGAGGAATAAATCAGCTAGCGCTGGCCCAATAGCACCAATATAGGCGCCATATTTTCGACCTAATAATAAAGCGGATGTCATGATAACGACATCTCCAACATTGAAATAGCCGCGTATGCCAGGTACTGGAATTTTCGTATACATTGTAAGCAATGTAGCGAGGGCAATCAATACGGCTGTGAGTACTAACGCGGATGTAGTACTGCGGGTTTGAACGTGTTGCATAGCGTCCTCCTTATAAAGAAAATAGGCATGTGAATAATTACATCACATGCCTATACTATAAACCTTTATGGTAACACTTGTAAATAAAAGGAATTAACTATAGAAAATACTATTAACGGTACTCTTCAAAACGTTCCTCTACATTGTAGAGAACCTCGCAATCACAACCGCCACCTTCGTTGATAATCCAATCTAGTACGCTTTCAACATCTACCTTTTGTGTTTCTAAAAATTCTCTTGTGAAAGTCAAACTATGGTCGCAACCGTCATTCGCCTCTAATTTCTCGTCTACATAGTCAAAGAGATTCCAAAACAACTCTTCGTCCATAGGTAAGCTATCTTGAAAATTCTGTTTTTCTTTAGCTTTATAGTCTTTCAATAATTCCTTTTTACGTGCTTTGTCCATTGTAATTATTGCCTTTTCATAATTTATTACTCATATAATTCCGGTCGTTCTAATACAGTGCCATACTTCAACTTTGGTAATTTAATTAATTGAGGATACAACTGCTTAACCTCTTTACAAGATTTTAATGTAAGATGTTCTAGATTATTGAGTTCTAAAACGGGAGAGTAATCTTTATCTATCACCTTTGCCGTTAAAAAGCTAAAAAAGCGCAACTGTTTCATATAGTGTAAAAATTCTAAGGATTGAACCTTAAGAATTTTAGGAGCCGCGAAATCACCTTCTAAGGCAAGACTTTCAAGATGTTTTAGATTAGCTAATGGCGCATAATCATCAATTTGTTGAAAGTTTTCAATCGACAGAGCTACTAAATTTACTAATCTTGAAATAGGCTCTAAGCTCGATACACTTCTTCCGGACCCAATGTGTAGATATTCTAGTTCTTGTAAGTTCTCTAATTTTGAAATATCTGGATAAACGCCCCATTTTATATGTAATTTTTTGAGTCTCCGTTGGGTACACACCGCATCAAATAACTCTTGTGGCATTCTTGTACAAAACATGAGCTCTGTAAAAGTATCTGGATGTTCAACTAAAAAATCACACCATTCCTGTAAAATGCGTTTCTTATCTTTAGCAGAATAAGGCGCATCTAGCTGTGTGCAGTTAATCATCAGCTTGTCTTCACCATCATATTCAGAAACCTCAACCACAGATTTTAGTTGTTTCTCATCCTTATGATAGTAGTCAAAGCCATATTTAATTTGCTTTTCTGTTAACACTGCCATTTACAATTCCTCATCTTCGTCAGTCCTATAATTAGTATATCTATAACCAGGGCCATGTCCAACAGATTATAAGGGGCCTAGCAAATCGATACAAGCACATGCCCGTTAGCCTCTAGCACTTGCTTATAAAAGCGTTTCATTTGTTCAAAATCGTGAAGAATTTCGTCTTTGATTTCTTCCTCTTCTTCTTCATAGTCCCAGATATTTGGATACAATTCTGCTTCTTTGCAGGCTTTCATATCAAAAGATTCGAGTGCACTTTCAATATCAAATTGATCTAGAGCTGCCACGATATTGGCTAAATGATTGTGTTCTGTATATGCTACATAGTCTGATATATCCTCAACAGCCATTACACCTAGTACCGCTTGGCTAAGAGGATTTTTATCGTCTTTATGGTCAGTGCCCACACCAGTTAGCACAAAATGGAGTACATCCCACATCTTGTCGATATCAAGCAATAACTCATCGTCGTCATTCCACTCTTCAACACTTTCAAGAATTTCCTCTTCTTCTGAGCCCATGGCTTTAAGCTCTTTTAAATTTACATCGCTTAAACAGCTATAATTTGCAATAAGTCCCATAATTAAATCCTTTCACAAATCCTTCTACACACTAGAAAAATAGATGTTCTGATTCCGTAATGCTCCCATCATCTTCATGGAAATAGCAAGCATATACAGATTCACGATGCGCCGCATCATAGAATTTCTGTAAAACAGGTGAAAGTTTCATGTCTATGGGCATATGCAAAGCTTTCACAATGGGTTCCCAAAGTTCCATCGGCGAATAAGAGATAATGTCCAACTGCTTATTTTGACCATATTCTTCAAGTGTTGCCACATCAGCATACTTACTTGAGTCACAGTAATCATGCCAACAAATACTAAAAACAATCAAATGAAACAAATCATCCATACTTTCAGCCAAACGGCCCGCAGCACCCTCACTACTCCAATAACCTATGGATCCATCCTCCAATAGATGATATTCACCGCCAGCACCATCTACAGCAAATGCCATACCCGGCAAAGAGAATGTGCAGCGACCTTCAGCAGTATCACGTTCCTCCAACGCATCTAGCAAACGAAAATCGAATAGCGTATCAAAATCTTCAGCTAACTTGGCATCATTTCGCAATATATCTAAATAGTCCATCTTACACGCTCCTATTAGCAGAAATTAATCCTAGCAATTTAGCCTCTCCTTCATCAGATGTATCTAATAGCGGAATAGCTAACAAAAGTATTTGCAGGGAGTAATAATAAAAGCTAAAGAATAAATCATCAGGGAATACGTCATCTTCCTCAAATCTAAGAACGTCTTCGTCTTCATCATATTCTTCAGACCAAAGGTATTCTTCGTTGAGCATATCCTCAAAGTTCGGCAATGGATCTGCATGCTCTAGCATAAGACCATCTCGAATGCACTCAGCAATCACAGTAAACAACTCAACCAATTGTTCTGCTAAATACTGCGCTACCGCATTATGAGCGCTCACTTCTTGAGCTTTCTTAAAAATACGAAGCAAGAAAATCATCGCGAATGGTGTCGCATGCCACAACGTTGATTGGTGCTCAATATTGAGTTCTAACGCCTCACCAGCCACATCAACAGTTTCAATGCTTTCCATGTTCCACAACACATCAAGCGCCTCAGGGAAATCTGTGGCACGTCCGTAGGTGGTCGTTAACCGATGCCACGGTATATCGTTGACTTGTACAGTTTCTATATATGTTTGAATTGCTGTATCCATTTTAGTTATACCTTTATAATTACATTTTCATATATCTATCTTTATAATTTCTCAATAACCTCTTTCACCAGTTCATAAGTATCTACGAGACGCAGTTTTCCAACCCTAGGATTATCTGTAATCTCCTCATAGATATCCTCCAACGTACCTGCTGGTGCTAGTTTCCATAGTTTACACGGATAGAGTTCAACGGTTCCGATGACTTCCAAATCATCTAGCAACATACCTAAGTCTTTATGATTGAACCAACAGTCTGTATCGATACCGAAATTTGTATTATCTTTCCGGCATGCGATTTTACTATTTAAAATCTGCTCCATTGTTGGTTTTTCTTCTTGTAAAAGCCGCGTACAGGCTAAATGATATTCGATTTTCCGCGGTGATTGATCTACTTCAGACACAAAGACGGCGCCATACTCGGTTTCAAACTTAACAGCTAATACGTCGCCCACCTTAAAATGAGGTTCTCTCTTCGTTTTAGATTTACGAACCTTAAACGGCTTTGGATTTTCGCTCTGTAGCTGTACTGCTAACTTATCTAATACCTTTTGACGCTGTTTAAGAGCCTTACTATCAATTTCTAGCCAAAACTCGTGAGGACCCTGAGCGATTATGTCTAAGGCTTTCTCTTTGACGACATCCGGTAGATGGCCTATCTTCCACAACGAATAGGCCACAGCAGTCCAATAAATCTCTGTATAAAACTCGTCAGTACAAAAGTTTTGTTCCTCATTTAAAATCTCAGAAATTATGGTATCAATACTGACACCATCCTTGTACCGTTCAACAATGGCATTATAAATATCATGGCCATCATCACTATCTATGATTTTCACACCGTCAATAGCCATATGAATCTCCTTTAGGACAACAGCTCTTATTCCATCTCGCCATGGGTTGCTACAAAGTCATCCTTAATCTGTTGTAGTTCTTTTTTAGCGACCATGTATTGTTTCAAGTCAATTTGTCCGTTCTCTTTTTGTTCAGCCAAGGTCTTTTCTTTATTTATGATTCTAATCCAGTCTAATTGTGTACTAAATTGAGTATTAACGCCTTCACTATTTTCTCGTAATGCAAGCAACGCAAAGACTTCATCCATGCCTAGATTAAACATGTCGCTTTCAAAATCGATAGGTTCAAAATAATAGCGAACCGTATCCGCCCCAAATTCATCGTCTAATTTGGCCCATTCTGCCCCTGAAAGCACGGTAAATCCGAGTGTATCGTTGCCAAGGCTTTCAACAAACCAACGCACCTCATAATCAGGCTTAATAAAGTCGTTGAAATATTTGATGGTCACATCTCGATCTTGCTCATCACCGTAAGGAATTTGCAGCTCTTTATCGCCCTTTTTTAGCACAATATCGTCACCATAGGGCTTGCCATTACTAACCGTTTGAATATTGATAGGCTCATCCATCATATCATTAAAATAATTCACCACATCTTCGTCATACTCGCGCCAGTCAATCCAGATGATAGCTTCGGAATCAAATAAATCATTTAGATCCATATCATTGGCAAAAAAGCTTCTTAATTCTTTATACAGATTTTCCATCGTCTCTCTCCTGTTTATTATTTATATTGATAGTTAAGCCTTGCCATACTAACATCCAATAGACTCTCAGCTTAACTCAGCTATACAAACAGCTCCATTGCTAACAAGTACTCTAGAGCGTTTCATATATAACATCTTGTCGAGCCGTAAAATTTTCATCAAAAGATACTAATACATATAGTTGTCCCGCGGTCGGTTCGCCCATATCATAACCTAGTGCAAATGCGCCATAGCAGCCGGATGTATCTAGCATAATATCTGTTAGTTTTAGCACCACAGGATCATCTGGAGGCATCTCCTTTTGGATGATTTTCTGTGCCACTCGGTCTAATTCATCTAATTTAGCATATAACTGTGGCCAAAATGTTAGTGAAAGCATCTCGTCTTCTGTATAACCAGAGCAGCTAATATTGAAGCTTTTGAAGGCTTGTTCTACATTTTCTACTTGAGTCTCTATTGTCTGATCTTCGTGATTTGCTACTCCATCGGCCGCTAATTGACGGGCTACAAAGTAAACCCCATGCGGTTCTACAGTCCAGCTTTCAACATTCCACAATGTCATTAATTCCGATTTTCTCATTAGGACTCTCCATTAATTGATTATCCTGCAATATCCGCATGTACAGGATTCCCCTCCGCATCAATATTGGCTATGATGCAGTGTCCCCAGAAAATATCGTCATCGTCATAATAAACCTCTATGGTGCCATCATTGCGGAACGCCAATTCGCCCATAGTAATACGCTTGGCAAATATTTCTGCCGTAATCGGGTCTTGGTCATCATTGTCGAGCCAATCATTAGCAAGATCTAATAAGGTCTCACTAATATAGGTACTAATTCGTTGTTCAAATTCTTTGAAATTATCGATTGTATTGAAAGCCGACAACGCTACGGTACAGCTTTCATCAGAACCCTCGTCTACATCAAGGGTGAATGCATAATCATCAATTCTCGCTGTGTAATATTGATACTCTCGATTTAACAGGAAGTCACCCCTGTCAGTATGAAAGTATTTAGGGGTTTTCAAATAAGCTGACAACGCCTCTAACTCGCTATGTTTAGCATGTTCCTCTAACACCTCGAGCACATAATAGCGATTATTCCAAGAGGGGCGCATATAGCCTAAATCCTCTATGAGCTTAGCTTTCTTAACTAATAATTTATAGACACCGTGCGGCTCAAAAGAATAACCCCATCTATCATCAAGGCCCTCTATAATCCATGTCAAAATGCCTTCGCTACGGTCAAGCACGCCAGTTCGAGTATCTAGGATAGCATCGGTGGACACTAATGGTCTATGGTACTTATCTAAATAAGGACTAGCCCCATTCGCATCGCTACGCGGCAATGCATAAATTTCAAATACTTCCGGCTCAAACTCTGCTTCATATTCTGGTAGACGTACAACACTCATATGATTCTCTCCTATTCATCACATTTATACAGTGCAAATTGTTTACAGTTAAGAATTACAACCTTTTTATAAATACGGCCACATTATAATCGTGCCACTACATTATAATTTTCGTTACATCACAAACGTTCAGCTACATCGATTCTATGTAATAATTCTTTCGCTAGTTCTTGGGCTCTTTTAAATTCCTCATTTGAAAGTACCATGAGCACTAAACTATCTGTACCGATGTCCATACCTACTAACTTATGGTTTTTCCACGTGGAATTAAAATGTGCGCACCAGTCCCCAATACATTGACTGTCATCAAATGCGACTGTATCAATAGTTAGATTTTCGCTAGTATCTAAAGACTTGTTACGTATTAACTTCTGCACATGATAAAGAAAATCCTCTAATTCAATTTTTAAAGATATCTCTACAGCGCGACCTTTAGACTGTAGTTTCTCATAGAGGTTCCACCAATCATCTTCTATATCATCCATAGATGTTAGCTTTACCTTGGACATGAAAGATTTAGCTTGTTTCGTATCGCCAAGTAATAACGCTGCTAACTCTGCAAAAGTTGACTTAATTTGTTTAACATCTATTTTTACTGTTTCTACAAACAGGCTACGGTCAGGCAACCGACGTTTCTTCACAAAAGCCCGCATCATCTGTACCGCATCAGGATAACTTACATCTGCCATACGATAGGTTTTATCATTAATATCTAAGAATATATCTACTGCATCCGGTGTTTTTCCTACACGTGCTTTCATCGCAGTGCAGCCATCGATGGCACAAGGTGGGTATAATTCTATATACATAAAAAATCCATCATGCATAGCCTGTAAGGTATTATCTATTCCTACTATGTTAAAACCGTTCCGATTATAATCAGGGCTCTTCAAACGCCACTCTTCGTAATTGTCGAATAATTTTTCTTGAATCCAATTGGAGAAACTCATAAGAATGCACCTTTACTTAACAAATGTATACAAATATCCTATTTTATCTTATTATATCATTCTTTATAAATTAAACAGCATAATTTATAAGTATCTTAAATAACAACATATAGGCACAAAAATAGGGATGTGAATGATCACATCCCTAATAACCAATCTAATACATTACATTGCTGAATTCCATTATAATTATGAGGTTTATAGAGCTCATCCATAGTAAGTAAAAATTTAGGATACTGATCCTTAACCGCTTCTAATGGTGCTAACTCTCTATCTCTAGTAGTTGGATCCAATACACTTTCTGATACTTGGTAATACTCTAATATTCCACCAGGCTTTTGAGCAACGAAATCTATTTCCCCCTTTGCTAATTGACCAACATATACTGTATATCCTCGACGCCGCAACTCAAGGTATACAACATTCTCTAATATATGCCCCCTATCACGGTTAATATCAGATAGTAATAGTTGCTTAAAAGCCATATCCACTACATAATACTTAGAACGTAATCTTAATAACTCTTTGCCACGCACATCAAATCGCTCCGTATTATATAACAGTAAACTATCTTCTAATCCCCGAAGATAACGTTCTACAGTTTTGTTATCTACCTTTCGACCTGCGCTTGTTAATGAATTCGCAATCTTTGTGGGATTAATCAAACTGCCAATATTGGCAAAAATATATCTCACAATACTTTCAAGTAATTTAATATCTGCAATTTTTAATCGATCAACAATATCTTTTAAAACAACGGTATTAAATAAACCTTGTAGATAATCCTGCCGTCCTTGCCAATTTTTCGACATATGTAAAAGCCCTGGGAATGAGCCTTCACTTACATATTTTTCATATAATACCATTCGTGAAAGCCCACTTTCACTATACGCATCGACGTATTCCTTATAAGATAAGGGAAGCATCTCAATTTGTACATAGCGACCTGTGAGAAGTGTAGCCATATCAGATGACATAAAATAAGCATTAGAACCTGTAATATATATATCAATATTATCTTGTACAAAGAAGTTATCTACTACACGCTCAAACGATGGTACATGCTGAATTTCATCGAGAAACAGATACATTTTTTTACTTGGAATAATCCGTTCATTAATGTATTCATATAAAGCCCGATAATCTCTTAGTTTATCATACTCCATCAACTCAAAATTAATATCAATAATTTGTTCGGCAGTTACATTATCGGCTAATAACTCATCTTGAAATAGCTTAAACAACGTAGATTTACCACAACGCCGTATACCAGAAACAACTTTAATAATAGGTCTATCTTTATGTCTTCGAAGAAAATCTAAATAATATGGTCGCGATACTAATGACATGCACACACCTCCTCGCCAAATGGGTTTTAAAACCTAATCCTATATCTATTATATCATTTTAAGGTTTCAAAGCCTAATTTTATGTTTTGATACCATGCTTTGGGTTTTAAAACCTAAATTTAATTATATCGTCGTAGCACAATTTTTATAATAATAAAATGGGTATAAGGTCTGTCAAAACCTTATACCCATTTGCTTATACTGGTGCGCCTAACCGGAATCGAACCAGTGACACGCAGTTTAGGAATTTTATCTCGCTAAAATTTCTAATTTACAATTTTTACAAAACATATAAAAAAGCCAGTCTTTATCAGTATTTTATGGTAACTAACTTTCTTTTTAAATAACTTTAAATCATCAAATTTATTGGGTAACCCCATTAGGCAAAAAAATGGCTTATAAATTGACTTACTAATAAGAACTATTAGTGAGCTAAACTACTAGTATCACAGTGTTCCTTCCAGTACTTCCATTTTTTATTAAAATGACATCCATAGTTGTTATTCACAAACAATGTTTTCATTTTATTAATGATATATTCTTTATCTTTACCAACTAAATCTACTTCGCACTCAACACTCCCATGAGAATTAACATTAAATAACCGCTTAGCTTCTCCATCATCTTTATAAAATCCTTCAATACCATTAAATATAACAAAACTTTCTATAATTCTACGAATTGGATTTAACATCATTCTTGGTTTGTCTAAATAGTAAAGCAAAGCTAATTCATGCCATAAACTATCATATGTATTAGTAAAATCGTCTCCTTTTTTAGTTACTTTTTGAATAGATACTCTTCCATCAAATTTTAGTAATCTAAAGAAGTTATTTAAATTATACGCATTTCCACTACTACGATCATTAATAAGATCATAGACTAGCCCGCTATAAAAAAATATATTGTGTGTTAATAAAATAAAAATATCGTCATTAGTATCTTTTTTAACTAATTTAATAATCCGAGAAAGCTCTGCCATAATAAAATATTGAACCGTATCATCATTTGAATTCATGGGATCATCAAAAACAATTATTTTTTTCTTTGCTCTATATTCAACACTATTTAGCAATTCTATAAAATATAAAAATGCAATTAGATTTTTCTCCCCTGTTGATAATTTGCTTATATCTCTAATCTCTCCTGCTTTATTTTTGATTTCATAATACTCTAAGTTATTAGTCGTATTGGTCTGTAACACTAAAGTAAAATCAACTAATCCATCTAACTTTTTATTAATATTTACCACTAATCTTTCTGTACTCAATGTTTGGCTAATTAGATCAGTTATCGCGCTCTCTATATCAGTAATTTGCTTTTTTATCTCTATCGCTTGGTTATATAAAGGCGTAAGTCTTGACTCCAATACTGATTTCTTTATTTGATTTTTATCAATTTCATCTTGAATAGCCTTATATTCCTGTTCCTCTAAACCTATCGCAATATAATGTTTTCTAAGATTTTCCTTTGCAATTTTTTGATTTTCATCCAGATTTTCTAATAAATTATTATTCTTTACTATATAATCATTAAGATTGTCTACATAACTTTTAAAGCTAATAGACTCTTCTAGTTCAATACACTCAGTAGCCTCATACGGTCTTTTTTTATCTAAAGCATTCAAAAAAATCTGATATCCATTAATTGCTTTTCTAACTTCAAGCATTAATTGTTTTTTAACATGTTCAAAATTCTCTTTAAAACTCTTCTGTATATCATCAAAATTCAAATTTATATTTTCTAGTTCAACAATATCTTGGTTTATTTTAGCTTTTAACTTTTCTACTTCTACATCAATTAACTTAACTTCATCTGCATCAAAATAAGTTTTTATATCAGAATATCGTTTTCCATCTATTATATTTCCGCAAAATTTACACCGTGCACCAATACTATGAAGTTGCAATCCACTTTTCAGAAAAGACTCTTCAAGTTCCGACTCTACTGATATCATGGGCTTTTCTTTAACATATTTTACCAATAAACCATTAACACGTTGTAATATTTCCTCTGGTGATTTAAATAATTCAATATCAATGGCTTTTAATTTTGAAGAAACTTTTGCATTTATGATATTACTATATTTCTCTAATTCGGATTCACTTAATCTCTTTGCATTTGGTATATCACTGATAAGATTATTTCTATTATAACTTCTTGCGTTTTCGACAAGTAAGCCATTATCAATCATTGTAATCTTTCTTGCTAAGTCTGTTAAAAATCGATTTTTCTTTTTCTCCCCAATGCTTATATTCAAATCATGCAACTTCAGCTCATATGCCGTGCTTCCTTCAAACGTGACATCAAAGTTTTTTTCTATTTCTGTCAATTCTGATTTTAATTCATTCTTTTTATTCTGCTTATTCTTAATTTGTAATTCAATCTTTTTATTATGTTCACCTATAACAACTGCATTTAATAGGTCATTTTCACCTAAAACAGATTCAAAGCCCTGAAAGGTTAAAACAGCTAAATCATTTTGATCACCATTTTTTGCAATTAAGTTAGTTAAAGTTGATTTTCCTGTCCCATTTTTACCATAAAAAAAATTAAGACTCTTATCAATTACTAATATATTATCATCATATAATTCAGGTAGATATATTTCTAAACACACAATTACCTCCCCACAGCCTATAAGACCAGCAACTACTCAGATAACAGTTAAAATGACTATTAATCAATAAACTTAACACCAATAGCACCTAAAATAATCTTCCTTAATATGAATTTACTCCACAATTTCGAGTGGCGGAAGGCTTTTAACTAGTTTTACAGTTTGAATAGATACATTAATGATTCTCAACAACAAATTAAAAATATATTTCTCATCATCACTATATTCATTTGGATTATCAACAATTCCAGAAGCTTTATCAGTCTTTATTTGATATTGATCCATAATCCATTCAATAGCTGTTCGACCATTAACAACATACTCATAGGCTTGTTTAGGTATATTGCTAATAATAATATCATTATTATAAATAATTGTAGTCTTATCCTCTACTGACTTACCATTTTTATCACGTTTTTTTGAAAACTTCATTTTATGAACCTTATATGACGCTTTATCAGATATACTTAGATGAACATCCTCATATATGGGAACAGATTCATAATTAATATGTAAATCTATAAGGGATTTCCCCACTTCAACATACTTTTCTTTATATTTAACAATTGGAATTCGTGCAAAATCTTTCTTTAAATCGTTAGTATATTTTTGTTGATATTCTTTAGAATTTAACAAGCCATAGACATAAGCAAATGTATCATCTAGACTTAAACCTAGTTTATCCGCAAATAAAGGATTCATATTATCCTGAGATTGAAATAGCTGATCTGCACTAATATCATTATCATATCGCATAAAACCTTGACCTTTTTCTTGCAAATCTAAACTTGGAATATTCTTAGATACGATAGCGGAAAATGGTCTTGAGGATCCTCGCCCAGTTGTCATCAACACAATATTGTCTTTACCAAACTTTTTATAATATTGTCCAGGACGTTCAACAAGCTCATTTTGATAATAAATCCATTTTTTTGTAAAAGGTCGATATAATATGGTGGACAAATATTTGTCATCAAAATTTAATTTCTTCTTATTGTCAAAGCTTTTCTCTAATTTTTCACTCCATTTAATAAAATTACGGTCCCGATTTAAATTATTCTTATATTCAATATCTTTAGATAACCTTATAAGTTCACTATTATAATTAGTAATAAGTCGTTTTGAATTAAGCAATGTTGCGTCTTTACTAAACCCCACAACCCATGCATCCCTATTGGTACTAACTCCTACAGCATTATTATTAAAAACATCTTTTACAATATTGTCATATTTTTTATAATTAATATCTCTTTGATTTAGCCAATCATTATTTCTATCAGGTACAATAGCATTCCACTGGATTTTTGAGATATCTTCAAACTCGGAGATTATGTTTAACTTTTCTTTCTGAGATAAATAATCACCGATGTCATGATAATAAATATTGTGATTTTCTGAGCCATCTTTCACTAAGATAGATATTGCCGTAGTTGTCCTTGTTCCACCACCAAATATATTTCCGCCTTCTTTTTTACGAGTTTCCCCTAAGCCTAATGCATTGCCACGAAGATTAAAAATATAAAGATAGTTAAATTCTTTATAAAGACACGCTCTCATCCTATCAGTTGAGTTCGAATCAAGATACGAGCCATTAGTTACAAATCCTATAACGCCCTTTCCTTGTAAACGGTCTGATGCCCATCGAAACCCCTTAATATAACTATCATATGCACTTTTATTTAACGATGATTTAGACTTAGTCACATAAGTATTTTCTAATCTTTTATCTAAATTTGGATAAGAAATATTTTGATTATTATCATTAGCATTTGATTGACCAATAGAGTAAGGAGGGTTTCCAATAATTGCTGTAATTGGCTTTTCTTTTTGTCGTTTAAGTCGTTGATCATTAGTTCCAAAGAAAGTGTCATCTAATGTATCTTCGATTTCTGTAGATTCAAATGTATCTGTTAAAACTATACCTTCAAATGGTATATGCCTTTGGTCGTCACTATTTATTTCATCAAAAACAGCCTCAATATTAATAGCTGCAATATAATAGCTCAATAATACAATCTCATTAGCATGTAATTCTTGTGTGTATTTTCTAACTAAATCATCATAAGTGATTTCACCTTTATCAAGCAAAAACTTCAAATGGTTCAATGTCCGAGTGATAAATGTACCTGTCCCTGTAAAAGGATCTAAAATATGAACTCCCTCGCTTGCTAATGATTTATTAAAATATTTATTAAGTGCAAAATCAACAGATTTTACGATAAAATCTACAACCGCAACAGGGGTAAAAACAATTCCTAACCGCTCCGTTGTATTTTTAAATCCAGTAGAGAAAAATTTATCATATAATGTTATAATGATTTTTTGTTTTGCTTCTGCATTATCAATACCTTCTGCTCTTAAACGAACAGATTCATAAAATGGTTGTAATCCTCTCTGTTCTTTTTCAAATCCATATTTAGAGAGTTCCTCTACGATTTTTTCCATTGCTGCACTAACTGGATTATTTTTAATAAAACTGTATTCTCCAAAAAGTGCATCAAAAATTGGCAATGTAATCAAATGTTGAGACAACATTTCTATAGCTTGTTCTTTATCTATAGATTCATTAATATTATGTTTCAAACTAGATAAAAATTTATCAAACGCATTTTTACCTTTCTGATGATTTTTGAGAATAATATTAATTCCTTGAATATGTCTACGAGCAATATCAGCTACATCTTTAGACCAATCCTCAAGATATCTTCTATCACCTACTTTTTGAACAATTTTTCCATAAATAGCCCCCTCGACAGCTTCCCAATCAAAATCTAATTTAGTTTGATATGGTTTTTGCGTTTCAGAAACCTTCATAGTCGTTGTATTAAAGTGAGGATTATCCGGCGCCTTGCCTACACCAATAACATTGATATTCTTAGGCTTAGACTTATTCAACTCTAATTTATTGACTGTAGCCTCAAAACGCTCATCTACAGATCTAAGTGCGTTTAAAACTTGCCATACCACATCATACGATTTATTATTATCTAGAATTGTTTCAGGTTTTTCACCTGCCGGTATCACGATAGGTAAAATAATATATCCATAATCTTTGCCTTCAAATTTCCGTATAATGCGACCTACCGCTTGTACAATATCAATTTGAGATTTTCTTGGGGAAAGAAAAATAATTGCATCTAAATTAGGCACATCTATTCCTTCAGTTAAAAATCTAACATTTGATAAAATACGTGCTGAATTTTCAGGTATATCATTACTAGCTAACCAATCTAATGCTTCATTCTTTTCAAGTGCATTCATGCCTCCATCAACATGGCGGACTGCCACTGAATAACTATCTCCACTATTTAAATAGTCATTAACTACATTTTCAAATTGTTCAGAAATTCGTTGACTGTCTTTTATTGTCCTAGAAAATGCAATAGCTCGTTGCATAGGTTCACCTGAAACCTTATCAGAAAAAGTTTCACGCTTTACCATTCCGTTCCAAACACCAATAATACGTCCTACATCATCAATATTCAAACCATTTTCAGAATCTGATAATGCTTTCTGCATGTCTCGTTGAACTACACTTTCATCAACTGCTAAAACCATTAATTTGTAATCTGTTAAAATATCTTGAGATATTGCATCTCCAAAACCCAAGCGATAAAAGACTTTTCCATAAAGACTTTCATCATCCATACTTGAAATAACAATAGAATTTGCAACAGCTTTCTTCTTTGCATCACTACCATAAAGTTTAGGTGTAGCCGTTTGATACATACGCTTTTTAGCTTTAACATTTACATCATTATGAACCTTAGTAAAAACTGATGCATCTTCACCTAGCGCCTTCGCTCCTGTAGTTCTATGAGCCTCATCTGCAATAATTAAATCAAATTCTGGAAAACCATTTTTTTGTGCTTCCCCTAATACATCTATAGATTGATATGTACCAAAAACAACTAATAAATCTTTCTTCGGTTGCTTCATTAACGCCTGATAATTTTCAACTACTTTTTTTGATGAAGTAGTTGCTGGAAATCCAATATCACTAGCTTTCACTGTTATATTTGATTCATCTTGTTTTATACTTCCCCTACTAGCATTTCTATCACTTGTTACAGCCATTGATGATATGGTCATATCAGTATCACTATTCCAACCTCTCAATGTTTGTGTCAAAAGTTGGATACTTGGAACTAAGTAAAGAATTTTATATTGATCTTCACTAGAAAGTTTAGCTAAACTTTCAGCTATTTTTAAGCTAGTAAATGTCTTTCCCGTTCCAGGTGCCATGATTAATTGGCCTCTAGAATTTTCTTCAAAGTGAGTAATTGCAGCCTTAATAACATGTTCTTGATAATATCTGAGTTTCTTTTTATTTTTAACAGAAACTATCATTGGATTATCAAAAGAAAATTTATTCCAATCAACTCTTGAATTTTTAAGATCAGATATCCCTATCCGAATTACATCACTTCTATCTTCCAATGCCTTTTCAGCATTTTTCCCCCATTTATCAGTAGATGCTACTATAATACCTGACTCATAAAAATCTTTACCTAATTCACTCAGAAAGGAATCTATATTGCTTTTTTGAATAGAGTGACTATAAAACTTCGCTTGGATAGCCACTAACTTGCCTGTATACTTCTCAGCAACCAAATCTACTCCAATGTCCGTCTTTGGAATCCCATATTCATCTGGAACATCTGATAACATCCAAACATTTTTAAACTCATTTTTATAAGCAGGCTCATTTAAGAAATATGCTCTTACCAGGTATTCAAAATATGTTCCTCTATCTCGTTGTGTTTTAGCTATATTATTGATTTGATTTATTAAGTTATCAAAAGACATTTCTGACCTCTTTCGATTAAACACACTTTACGTACAAATAAACATTAGCCTAGCAAAAGAATCTAGAGAAACACCTTAAATACTTAATATACTTTTTTCTTTTAAGTATTCTCTAACAAATTCATTAAGGTTAAGTCTTTCATATAACTGATATAAAAATCCATATAGAAAAAATAGAAAATCAAAATCAATCTCTATATTTCCATTAGGTTTATTCTTATTATCTATATTCGTAGAGTTTATTATAATATAATTTAAAATAGAATTTTAATAAACTTGTATTAAAATGAAACTGTGATAAATCTCCCTTCAAAAGTTTCCTATTTTTATTACGATTTATTAATCAAAATAATTCTTAGCTCCTTTTTAAAAAAGTATATTGCAACTTCTTACTTTATAGAGTTATTACTTGCTAACTTATTTCTAAATTCAACATCCCGCATTATATAACTCCCCAATTTATTAAAAATAAAAAACAAGCTTATTAACTGGCTTATTTCCCTAATAAAAAAGAATCTAACCAACTAATAAGCCAGCATTTATCTATGGTGCGCCTAGAGGGAATCGAACCCCCAACCTGCAGTTTAGGAAACTGACGCTCTGTCCGGTTGAGCTATAGACGCATGTATACTTTATTATAGCGTTTTTAAATCTATCTACGCAAGAACTATGCTATAATACAACTGTTGATAGTATTAGAGAGTTCTTATAAAAAGAGGTATGTGTAATGAAACTATGTAAACGTTCTATTATTACCAGTTCACTATTAGCTGTCTTAGCTATATCATCCGCATACGGGGCTACACCTGCGCAGCCAAGTGAAAGCACAGATACTGCTGTGGTTGATATGGATTACGCCAATATTCCAGAATTAAGAAAATCAATTGAAAGCGCAACACCAGCCATAGTACGATCTACGCTTGATGCTTCTGAGGGAAAACCTACTAACGGTAAACCAATTTATTCGACAGTCACTATGTCTGGTAACCGTGTTGTATCCGTAAAAACTTATAAATCTAAAGAAGAACAAGAAAAGGCCATGTTAAAGGAGCGTGAACGTTTAGACAAGGTCACTGCAGAACGTCGCGCTAAACGGAAAAATAAAACTCGTACAGATATGTTAAAGGGTTTAACGCCAATACCGTTCTATCCACCTGTTAGCGAAACACGTGAATTACAAAGCAAAATGTTCTCTCGACCATTTGGCAGACAGCTCGATTTACGTTTAGTAGAGGCCTATACGCAAGATTATGATAAGGCCAAACCTGGCGATATTTACGTCTATGCAGATTATGTAGACTACACATCTAAGCAACTATTAGGCGAAAAGGATGGTACTACTGCTATTTCAGCTATGATTTTACGAACAATCATGAGAAAAGACGAAAACAAAGCTTTCAGCATCGATGTAAATGCGTACTTCATAAATCCAACAACCCATACCATTTCCATAAGCCGTTCTGACGATGTAAAAGGTATCTCCATCAAGAAAGACGAAAGAGCTGAGGCTGTATTTAAACTACCTTCACATCAATTACAAGCCGGTGATCCACAATATGAAATCGCTAAGCTTATGTATCAAGACCTAACAAATAAAAAATTTGATTAACAATATTTAAATACACTCTCTATGACAAATGCCGTATCACATTTCACTCAAGAAATATGATACGGCATTTGTAGTTAAACTGTATACACGCAAGGTTCAGATTGCTTCTCCAAACATATCTTGTACGTCTTTATCCAATTGATCAAAATTTGGAGGATCTATTATCCTCCCTTTTCCTATTCCCAATCTCTTTACGGGTGTACTATTACCTTCTGACAAAGTTAATTTTACAACAGTATTATCATCACGGACTATATAAACAACACGTTCTTCTCCAGTTTTAAGTTTCTGTATAAGGCTATTTAACTCATGTTGAGCTTCATTTAAACTAACTTGGCACATCTCTCCACCCCCAATCTTTGGTAAATTTAGTACATTTGTAAGATTATTATACTATACTCTCAATCATCCGTTAATTATATTATTGCCTCTACATTATGTAATACTTTTTCTTTTACTTTATAGACTCACAGTAAAACTATTGCAACAATAAGAAAACCCCTTCATAGCACCAACAGGCTACGAAGGGGGTTCATTTTAATTACGCGGGGCGGCTCCAATCGACTTGTACGTCGATGGCTTCCCACATGCGTGTAAGAGCTAATTTAAAGTTATCCAAAGATTCTAATGGTTTTACAGTCAACCGTTCATACGTATCAAGACCTGTAGCATGCTCGATAGCATGGTCTTCATTTAAGTATGCACGGACCTTGTCGATCCATTCTTGTTCAGGTAGATCCACCGTTACGGTTTTTGTATCTGTATCATAAGATAAAACCCCGTTGCTATTTACGCCATAATGAATGGCCACACGAAATATACTCATATTTATACCTCTCTTGCAGATAGTTTCATGCGTATACACATTTCTATACATGTACATTGTATCATGAATGTTTCTATTCTTGAAAGAATTTTATTCTTCATTATCTAAATCCATTTCGGCCTTTAATTCCGACCGTTTTCGCCGTTCTCCACCATCGCCGTGAACACGACGCCAAAGAGCCCCACTCATGATGGCCCCTTCGCCAAATTTAGATGCCAACGAATCTAGCACGGTTGAAAGCTTCTCATCTTTCTCGTCCGTTTCAATGGAGAATAAATCGTCTTGTACAATTCCTTCTGTTGAAAGTCCACTAACCGTCACACCTAAGAGCCGAATTGGTTTGAGCGGCATATCGAGAACGGATGTGTCAAATTGAGGCAACGGTGCGGCGCCCATCATCTCGCGATTCTCCGCAATCGGTCTATCCTTAGTGTTGTCGGTGAAAGTCTTAGCATCATGGCGATTTGGTTGGCTAGTATTGCGAGCCTCCCGTTGTCTAGCATTGCTCCGTTCACGCATGAGTTTATTCCACAATAGTACAGATGTATCATAGATAATACGTTCTTGGTCCGTAGCAGAATCTAGTCGTTTCTGACGGGATACCGTTTTAAAATCATTGTATCGCACCTTAATCGACACGGTATGACCCATCAAACCATATTTACGCAATCGTTTGGCTACGCGATTGGCAAAGTAATGAAGTTCTAAATCGATAACAGCCGGGTCCTCTACATCACTTTCATAGGTTTCCTCATTACCAACGGATTGGATTTGACGATCCGGTTCTACGGGCCGTTCGTCGATGCCTCGGGCCAATTCCCAAATGCGGCGAGCCTGATTGCCCACATAAGGCACTAGAGGTTTCTCATCCGACAAGGCCTGCACATCCTTTATCAAGGCAAAACCACCATCTTTAAGGCGGCGTTCCGTGCTAGGGCCTACACCCCATATGCGTTTTATGGGCAAATTAGCGAGGCTTTCACATTCCTTACCATAGGGAATAACAACGAGCCCGTCAGGCTTATCCAAGTCAGAGGCCAGTTTAGCAAGGAATTTATTCGGAGCCAGTCCCGCCGAAATGATGAGCCCCGTTTCCTCAAACACGCGGTCCTTAATGGCGCGCCCCAAAGCCTTGGGGCCTGTGAATTTATGGGTAATACCCGTAACATCCAAGAAGGCTTCATCCAGAGATAAGGGCTCAATGATAGGTGTAAATTCCTCCATCACCTTGTGAATGATCTGAGAAATCTCCTTGTAGCGAGCCATATTCGGATACACGTAGATGCCATGCGGACAAAGTTTTTTGGCCCGCGAAATGGGCATAGCCGAATGGACACCAAATTTTCGGGCCTCATAGGATGCAGTAGCCACTACGCCACGCGAAGAAAGACCACCCACGATAACGGGGTGGCCTTTATATTCAGGATGATCCAGTTGTTCTACGGATGCAAAGAAAGCATCCATATCAACATGCATAATCCAGCGTCTCATGATTACGCGTCTTTTTCGTGTTCATCAAGACGGCAGTATTTGATTTGTGCGCAAATGCATTCGTCTTTAGTTTTGTACAATTGTGGAATAATCTCCAAAATGTCACCAAATGTATCTTCATTGATGGAATAGCGAGTCCAAAGACCATTACGTTGAGAATTTACAACGCCAGCATCAATTAAGATTTTCATGTGGTAGCTTAATGTGGATTGAGACAAATTAAAGCTTGCCAAAATATCTGCTGCACACAATTCATTACAGGACAACATATCTATAATATGTAATCTTGTTTCATCACTGAGCGCTTTAAAAATCGTCGCTAAACGTTCATAAGAAACTTCAACCATAAGAAAACTCCTCAATATACATCAAAAATTATCAATCTACTTTTATACTATTATATACTATTTTTATAACTAAATCTATTTTTTTCTTTTTATTCTCATTAAAATATTTTAATTGAATAATTAAATTTATTTATGAGATAGAAAATACGCATAAAAGCGGAGATTCTCTAATAAGAATCTCCGCTTATTATTTTTTATAATAATTTGCTACAGCAGATTAGAATACGTTAACAAGATCGATTGTTTGGTTACGATTAGGACCAACAGATACGATCCCCAAAGGCACGCCTGTTACTTCTGCAATACGTTCTACGTATTTACGCGCATTTTCAGGCAATTCATCATAAGAACGGATGCCGGAAATATCTGTTTCCCAACCTGGCAATGTTTCATATACAGGTTCGCATGCTTCAAGATTTGTCAAGCTAGCAGGGAAGCCTTCAACGTTTTTGCCGTTTAATTTATAACCTACACAGATTTTCAATTCTTTGAAAGAATCAAGAATATCCAAACGTGTAATAGCTAAATAATCAAGGCTGCTAAGACCTGCTGCGTATTTTACAACCATAAGATCTAACCAACCAGTACGGCGAGGACGACCTGTTACAGTACCGAACTCATGACCAAGCGTACGAAGCTCTTCACCAATTTCATTAAGTTGTTCTGTAGGGAATGGGCCTGCACCAACACGTGTAGCGTAAGCTTTCACAACGCCGAAAATATTTTTCAAATAGTTAGGACCTACACCCGCGCCTGTGGAAGCACCACCAGCGATTGGATGGGAGGATGTTACGAATGGGTAAGTACCATGATCAAGATCTAGCATAGTTGCTTGCGCACCTTCGAACAATACCTTTTTGTCCTCTTGAATCGCTTTCAACACAGCATTATTTGTATCAGTTACATAAGGTTTCAAAGCCTCTGCATATTTAATGTAATCTGCTAAGATTTCATCGTAATTAACAGGTTCAGCATCGTATACCTTTGTAAGCATTTTGTTTTTAAACTCAACATTGTACGCCAATTTTTGTTTGAAAGTTTCCATGTCGTACAAGTCGCAAATACGGATGCCGATACGGTTTACCTTATCAGCATAGCAAGGACCGATACCGTTTTTAGTAGTACCGATTTTAGCATCACCTTTGGATGCTTCTTCGGCCATATCAAGAGCAATATGGTAAGGCATGATGACATGAGCACGGTCAGAAATGTGAAGGGATTTTGCGGATTTACCTTGTTTTTCAAGACCTTCGATTTCTTGTAACAACACCTTAGGATCAATAACAACGCCTGTACCAACGATATTTTGTTTATCATCGTACAAAATACCACTTGGCAATAAACGAAGTGCGAATGCCTTGTCATCTACTACAACAGTGTGACCTGCATTATTACCGCCTTGGCTGCGCACTACAACATCTGCACGTTCCGCAATCCAGTCAACGATTTTACCTTTACCCTCGTCACCCCATTGAGTGCCGATTACCATACTTGTTGCCATATCTATGTCCTCCAATTGTGAAAGTCAAATTAATCCATAGTTATTATACAACATAATAGCAAAGCACGAAAAGACTAAATGCAGATTACACGAACTCAATCTTTAACTTCTTGCCAAAGGCATGAGCAATCTTTCTTAATGTTTTCAACGAGGGGTTCCCATTCCCATTTTCAATTTTACTTATATCTGATTGCGTAATGCCTGTAACTTCAGATAATTGAGTTTGCGTCATATGAGCTTCAATACGTGCTTTAACTATATTTTCAATAATCTGATATTCATCTTCTAACTCATCCCATTCTTTTTTAAATTTAGGATTTTTTAATTGCTCAGCTAAATATTGATCTAATGTTTCCATATTATGTGTACCTTTCAATATAATCTTGTTTATACTTCAACGCCAATTCAATCGCATTTCTAGGGGTTTTCATAGACTTTTTTACAGTTACCACAGCTTTCAAGCAACTTTAAATCCCTAATCGTTTTAGCTCGCTGTTTTTCTGAAAGTTCGTTTAAAAACAGCTTTGCTGGTTGCTCTCCATTAGATGTTTCATAAAAAATTACAGAAAATGATTCCATTTAATTCCTCCTATTTACT
Source organism: Veillonella sp. HPA0037 (assembly GCF_000411535.1). Taxonomy (NCBI): domain Bacteria; kingdom Bacillati; phylum Bacillota; class Negativicutes; order Veillonellales; family Veillonellaceae; genus Veillonella; species Veillonella sp. HPA0037. The sequence goes on along the minus strand of NZ_KE150483.1, from coordinate 1,482,378 downwards.
AGAAGAAATCTTTATCTTAATTATATGTTAAAACATATATTAGGTAAAGACATAATCAGCTAAACAACATTATATTTTCAACATAATCCACTGCAAACCATAAGTCAATAGATAAGGGGTGACCATTGGTCACCCCCTATCTATTGACATTTCATCCTATTAAATTAATAAATTAAAATAAGCCTAGCATGTCCTCTAAAAATTAGAACACGCCTGTACTAATTCTAAAAACAGGGATATAGGGTCCCCTACAAATTAGAACAGGCCTGTTCTAATTCTAAAAACAGAGATATAGGGGCCCACCTACAAATTAGAACAGGCCTGTTCTAATTTTAAAGACGTATATTATGCGTCCCCAAGAATTAGCACAAGCCTGTACTGTATAACAATTATTTTATTTAGGTTCTTTCAACCAGAAGCTCATTAATAATCCTAACGCACCAACAGGGATCAGTGTCATCAACGCTGTTTGTACATCGTAAATATCTGCTAAATGTCCAATATAAGGTGCTACGAGTCCACCTAATGTAATGCCAAGCCCCAATGTAATGCCTGATGCAAAACCTGCATTTTTAGCAAGGTATTTTTGGCCTAGAACGGTAATAGGTCCATATTGGGAGAATACGCCAAAGGCCATCGGTATCATGGCGCCAAAGAATCCCCATGCATTCGGTACGAAGATAAACACTAATACGGATGGTAAAAATATAATATTACCTAAGCGCACTGTTTTTAGAAAGCCTAGCTTATCTGATAGTGCACCACCCATATAGGTAAGGACAGCCCCCATGGCAAAGTACATAGTAAGTGCCAAGCTCGATGCACCGGCTTCGCCATTGATAACGGTAATGTATAAAATCGGTATAAAAATCGATAATACGGAGAACAAAATTGATCGAGAGGCAATGACGAAAAATAGCTTTGTAAAACTCACCCAATCGTTTATACCTGTATTTGTGCCCTTAATTTGGCTTTCACATTCACGCGCATCTTCAGCCTCAGTAGTATGACCTGTGAAAGCATATAGATATAGCAACACGCCGAGCGCGGCAATAGCCGTAAACACCCAGAGGAATTGGCCGCCAAAGACATAAACGCCACCAGCAATGAGCGGCCCTAAGGCAAAACCAGCGCTGCCGCCCACTGCAAAGCGCCCCATGGCATTGCCAATCTCGTGAGATTGTGTACGATTTACAAGAAGAGCCGCCTCAGGATGGAATAACGCTGCCCCTACGCCGGCTAAAAGAGACAAAGCAAGAATCATTTCATAGCTCGTAGCCAGTGCAATGGCACTAATCGATACGAGCGTCACCGCAAAACCTACAGGAATAAACCATGGCACACGCCACCGATCCGCTACATACCCCAAAATGGGCTGAGCAATAGACGCTACCACGGTATTACAGAAAATAATGGAAGCCGATTGATAATAATTGAGATTAAAATTAGCAATAAAAAACGGTATTAATGCAGCGAGAGAACCTTGACCGAAATCGTTAATGCAATGAAAGATAGGCGGTGCGTATTTTCTTATGGTGCTTTTCATGTATCCTCCGTAAGTAGGGGATAGGCTAAGTAAAAAAGCCTCCACCGGCCGGGTCTGCTTCGCCCTTTGGGCTTCGCAGGGCCAAAGTCGTTTTTTTACTTAGCCTATCCCCTTTCTAACTACTAATAATTATGAAGCACCGTAAGAAAATACGGCACTTACGATAAACAAAAAAGGACGGATACCTTCCTCAAAACGACTTCGGGTCCCGCTTTAGCGCGATAGCGTGTCGGCTTTGAGGAAGGTATCCGTCCTACCAAAGCTAAATGTTATAGGCCGAAACGAGCCATTATTGTATCTACGTGTTTCAATAGTTTATAAGGATCGAAGCATGCATCGATTTCTTCGTCGGTCATGTATTTTTTGATGTTTTCATCGGATTTTAGACCTGTAGCGAAGTCTTTGCCTTCGAGCCAGCGTTCCATAGCGTGTTTTTGTACCCAACGGTATGCTTCATCACGTACGGCACCTTTGTCTACGAGGTGTGTTAAAATTGTTTGGCTAAATACAAGGCCACCTGTAAGATTAAGGTTTTTAAGCATTGTTTCAGGGTATACCAACAATTTATCGATGGTACGGATTGTTAGGTGAAGCATGTAGTTCAACGCGATGGTTGCATCTGGTAAGATAACGCGTTCTACAGAGCTATGGGAGATGTCGCGTTCATGCCACAAAGCTTGGTCTTCGTACGCAGATTGTGCATAACCACGCAATAAACGAGCCATACCACAAATTCTTTCACAAGTGATAGGATTACGTTTATGAGGCATCGCGGAGGAACCTTTTTGTTTAGGGCTAAAGTATTCTTCAGCTTCGCGCACTTCGGTGCGTTGCAAGTGACGGATTTCCAAAGCGATTTTATCCAATGTACCGCCTACAACAGCAATGGTGGACAATAGTTCAGCGTGACGGTCACGTTGTACGACCTGAGTGGCGATTTTAACAGGTTCAAGACCTAGTTTTTCGCATACGTATTGCTCTACGAATGGATCAATATTGGAGTATGTGCCAACAGCGCCGGATAATTTGCCAACAGCTACGCTTTTACGAGCATGTTCCATGCGTTCAATATCGCGTTCTACCTCTGCCATCCAAAGGCAAAGTTTCAAGCCAAATGTAGTAGGTTCACCATGAATACCGTGAGTACGGCCAATCATAGGGGTATGTTTGAATTCAGCGGCACGACGACGCAATACATCACGTAATTGTTTCAAATCTTCAATCAAAATATCGCAAGATTGTTTCATCATATAGCCAAGTGCAGTGTCCTTAACGTCTGTGGATGTCAAGCCAAGATGAATATATTTAGCCGCTTCAGGGCCTACATATTCGCCCACAGCAGTCACAAAGGAAATGATGTCATGATTTGTTTCACGTTCGATTTCGTGAATTCTTTCAACATCAAAATTGCCCTTTTCCCGAATGATTTTTGCCGCTTCCTTCGGAATCACGCCAAGCTCAGCTTGCGCTTCAGATGCCAATGTTTCAACCAATAACATTGTGTCGAACTCGTTGCGTTCGCTCCAAATATGGCCCATTTCTTCTCGTGTATAACGTGGTATCATGATGTCTCCTTTGCATGGTGAAAGCTAGATTTTTTATATAATAATTGTACCATATGTAAAAGCTTGGTTCAATAAATCTTCCGCAATTTTCCGAATAATATATATATTAGTTTTTCTTAATGTTCGGTATTTATTTTGTATAGATTGTTTTGTAATTTATTATTATAATAGTAATGTATAAATAAGTGATATATCGTATCAACATACTAATAATACACATATAGGAGTAGATCATGGCAAAGAAACAACATAAAGAACGGATACAACAACCGAAAGAATCTCAAACAGCAAGCACGTTGATAAAATTATTTTTCCTCATCAGTTTTATCGTCCTCGGCGTCTTCGTGTTTAACGACATGCCTATCAACTGGATTTTAGGCGTATACGCAGTGGATATTTTAGTATCTCTTATATATGTAGTCATCAATAAAGGTCGCATCGCTACATCCAATGTGGTTCATACAAATGTACGTCGCATCCTAGCTTTCTTAATTATGCTCATTACTATGTTCTTCTATGCCTTTGCCTTGTGGCGTGTGGATCAATATACTACGCAAATGCAAGTAACATTATTCATCGGTGGCATCATCATTTACTATGCGGTATTCAACAGCACGAAAACGGCGTTAAAACGTAAGTAGTTGAACAACGGACGCAAACAATAGCACGTAGTTGAGCAACAGACTCATAACATAGCATGTAGTCGAACAAGAGATTACTCAACTAGCAAATCATAGGCATAACAAAAAGAGGCATATCTTACATACAACCATGTATGTGAGGTATGCCTCTTTATTGTCCTAGTACGACAGGGATGGCTAAGGACACGACTTGTCCACGTTTGTTAACAATACTACCGCTCGTCTTGATGATACGTATCGCTTCGTCTCGTACATCAGGAGGAACAGAGTCCTCTACGATACGCGGGGTATTAACGCCGACGATTACATTGCCGCTAGCGTCAAAGTTAACGCGCACAACGGCTTCGCCGCGTACAGATGATGCTTGGCCTTGTTCTTTCACTTGGCGCAAATATTCTGTAGGATTAATATCCGATTGTTCGAGCCACGCCCGTTGACCCGGCGTCAGCAAATTGAGTGCATCCGCAAAAAACGATAGGTCTTTATCTGTATTATCGAGACCATTACCTTCTGCATTAGGATCCGTCGATACGTCATTGCCTACTAATTTCTTTTGTTGTTCCTGTTTTTGATGTGTCACAACACCTGTCTCACCGCCAGTAGCCTCAGATTCTATGGCCTTTGGAACAGCCCATTCACGTTTTGTAGCCGATGCTGGTTGTTCTGTATCTATAGTTTTCTGTGGTTCTACGGTATTTACAGGCGGTTTCGTTTCTTGTTTCTGAGCTACCGACGCAGGTGCATCTGTAGGAGGTTTTGCCTCCTCTGGTGGCGGCGTTACCGTCGGATGATCCTCGGCTTGTTCGCTTTCACCAGCATCGGCTAAATCAAAGCTAATCTCAGCTGCCTCTTGGCCTGCACCAGTGCCACTCATGCCCTTTAGTGAAAGCCCCATGCCCGTTATCATGAGAATACTGATGCACAGGGATATCAAAAACGGTCGAAAATAATGCGATTCAAACATAGAATCACTTCCGATCCGTAGCGACACTAATATACTTAGCGCCGTTTACTTTCAGCATATCGAGAAGGGCGATGACCTCGTTATAATACACGTCCTTAGACGCGCGAATAACAAAGGCCTGTCGTGGCGTAGTCCGCACGATATCCTGTACCTCTTGGGACAGATTATCCGCAGAAATTTCGCGGTTATCGATATAGAGTTTATGCGATGTGGTGAGAGTAATGATAATCGGTTCAATGGATTTAGCCGTCGAAGTCGATGTGGATGGTAAATTTAACGGGATTTGTTGCTCCGTATTCATGTATAAAGTGCCGACCATGAAGAATACCAATAGAAAAAATACGATATCAATCATAGGGATGATCATGATGGTCGGTTCTTTTTTCACTCCTAATGTACGACGTCTCATAGGTCATGTTCCTCGTTGTACGCATCAAGAATGCTGCCACATTCATGTTCTAAGGCTACGATAAAATCATTCACCTTTGCTGCACAATAGCTGTGAAAGGCAAGAGCAATGATGGCCACCGTAAGGCCTGTAGCAGTAGCTACCAAGGCTTCGGATACACCACCTGTTATGATGGTTGGAGCCCCAATGTCACCACCTACAACGGCAAAAGCGCGGATCATGCCAAGAACGGTACCGAGCAAGCCAAGCAACGGCGCCATGGTAACGATCATGCTAAGCCACCCAAGGCCACGTTTTAAGCGTTCATCGGTATAGCCTACCAAGTCTTGTAAACGGTTTTCTAAACCATTGTAATTTTTTGCACTGCGCAAAGCCTTTGCAAAGAGAGTACCTAGATTTTGTGTATCTCGTTCTAATACGGTTGGCAACATAATCCAGCCTGGATGATTATTTAGGACAGCCGTGAATTGGCGCATGTCCTTACGGAATTTACGGTATAGAAAAAATCGCTCAATACCAATCATTAGGGTAACAACTAGAAAGATAACGAGTGGGTACATAACGAAACCACCAGCTACAAATAAATGTGCAATGCTACTCATACTAACCTCCAAAACCCACACTCTTTTAGGCTCTTATCTAATAATTATACCACGTTTTTACACATCAAAACATATGAGGCTTACGATAGATGAGTAAAAATATACTAGTTGATGCATACAATCTGACAAAGATCTTAACTAGTATAAGAAAATACAGAAAAAGGGCTACATCAATAGACATACTAATTGATGTAGCCCTTATTAGTGCAATTTTATGTACCTTTGTATGAATTTTTTATATGTACTATTTATATTGTGCACGCTATGAAGCGCAGGCTTTCATAAATGGCACAGAATCGATTCGTACATAGCTAGATATTATTTATCAAGTTTATTAATATCCAAGCGATTCATGCTGCCAATGAAGCGATTGTAAGATTCAATCATATCATTGTAATGATCAGCTGATTGGTCACCTAAGAATGTACGAACTCTACCAATCGTTGTATTTAATTGAGACTTAGCAGTGTTATATTCTGGACTCGTAACGGTGCCAGCTACATCCATAATGCCTTGTAACTCTTGGTTAGCTGCATTTACATCGATTTGTTTGCCTTCTTCAAAGCCATCTAATAAAGCCGTTAAGCGTAAATGAACTTCTTGAACAGCCGCAGCATTTTTCTTACCAGAATCTTTAAGTTCTTTCAACTGTTCTTGTTGATTTTCTGTGTTATGTTTGTGAACTACTGCGTCTAGCTGATTATATGCTGCATAGAATTGATCATATAGTTGAACGTATTTAGGTCCTAATTGTTGTTCCTTAGCATAATTATCTGCTTGATACGAATTAGTTTGGTAGTACGTATCCAATTCACTGGCTACTGGTACAATATCCTTTAATACAGCCAATACGTTGTCTAAAGGTTCCTTCATATCATCATATGGTACGCCAGCGTCTTTAGCAGCTTGCAACTTTTGTTGTAAGGTATCAAAGTGTGGTGCCATGAAGCTTGTTAAATGTTGCCCCTCTTTTAGTTTTTGAACGGACGGATTGATAGCATATCCAAAGCGTACGGACCAACTATTAAAATCGCCAATCGCTTCGATATAGTTATTGAACACTTTAATGTCCTGTTGCGATGCCTTTTGAGCGCCTTGTTGCACCCCATTGGCAATCTTAGAAAAACTACAGCCACTCATGAATAATGGGGATGTAAGAGCAGTTACACACAATACTGCTGTTGTCAGTTTTTTTGCTAATGGATTCAAAATAAATCTCTCCTTTTAAAATAACCCATAAAGTATACATCTATAACTAAATTATATACTAAATATGATTTTTACAAAAGTCATACTTATGCATTTCATGAAAAAAGGCATAGTACCTATCATTTCCTATCGATTACAAACCGATAGCAGTATAGATACTATGCCTGTATGTATAGAGATTATGTTAAGGACTTGTCAAAGACGCCTATTAATTCTTCGACGGCTTGTGATTCACTCATTTCGCCATCTAAAACTGCGGCTTCTACTTCGCCCATACGACCTTGAATGACTACATTGTTAAAGAATAGGTTGTGCAAGTGTTCGTCAATCATATCGCGTACCCAACGAAGGGATTGTTCTTGACGGCGTTTTAAGAATACGCCATTTTCTTTACCTTGTTCAGCAAATTCTTGGATTACATCCCACAATTCATCGAGACCATCCTTCGTAACGGCTGAACATGTGTAAGCTTGGGTTTTCCATTTTTCCGTAGCTGGACGGATGTAATGTAGCATCCGATCGTAATCGCTACGAGCGATGAGAGCACGCTTAAGGTTATCCCCATCAGCCTTGTTGACTACAATAGCATCGGCAAGTTCCATAACGCCTTTTTTAATGCCTTGCAATTCATCGCCTGCACCAGTAAGCACGATGAGCATAAAGAAGTCTACCATAGAACGTACGGTAACCTCACTTTGCCCAACCCCAACGGTTTCGACAAGAATAATATCATATCCAGCAGCCTCGCAAAGTAGCATTGTTTCTCTACTTTTACGAGCTACACCGCCTAGTGTACCACCAGCCGGCGATGGACGAATATAGGCTTCAGGATGCTTCGTCAACGTTTCCATCCGCGTTTTATCGCCCAAAATACTGCCTTTTGTGACTTGGCTTGTAGGGTCTACAGCAAGTACGGCAACCTTGTAACCAGCTTCAATGAGCATATTACCAAAGGCTTCAATAAATGTACTTTTACCGGCCCCAGGCACACCAGTAATACCGATGCGCAACGCCTTACCTGTGCGTGGCAATATAGCTTGTAATACTTGTTGAGCTAATTTAAAGTGTTCCTTATTATTACTTTCTACTAATGTGATAGCCCGTGAAAGTATAACGCGGTCCCCCTGCTCGATACCGCGTACATAATCAGCGACAGTTAACTTCTTTCGCCGCTGTACGGGACGTACAGACGGAGCCAGATGAGCGGAGCTAGACAAGAGGCCGTCGTGCATTTCCTTGACGCCTTTCATCACGTGACACGCAAAAGTATCATCTTTCTTCGCATCTTCTGGCACCCAGTCCGGACGATACGTACTACCCTCGGCATTTGCGTTTTTTACACCTAATTCGGGAGCTTTACTGTCACCAGCAACGCTTTGTGCATTACGCAATTCATCCGGAGTAGGCCGTTTATTATCAGTCATTGCCTTCGTCTTGAACGTGGCTAGTCAATGTTTCTAGTAATTTTTTCGCCGCTACTGGCAAAACTGTACCAGGGCCAAAGATAGCCACTGCGCCATGTTCGCGTAGGAATTCATAGTCCTGAGCAGGGATTACGCCACCGATGGCAACCAAAATATCTCCACGACCACGTTTCTTGAGTTCTTCTACAAGTTGAGGTAACAATGTTTTGTGACCAGCTGCAAGAGAACTGAAGCCAACGATGTGAACGTCATTATCCACCGCATCTTGTGCTGTTTCTTCTGGAGTTTGGAACAAAGGTCCGATATCCACGTCAAAGCCCATATCCGCGAAGGATGTAGCGATAACTTTGGCACCGCGGTCATGACCGTCTTGACCCATCTTAGCAATCATGATACGAGGACGACGACCTTCGAGTTCTTCGAAATCATCTGCCATTTGGCGAACTTCTTTGATGACATCATCATCTTCATATTCGCTGGAGTATACGCCAGAAATAGAGCGAATAACTGCTTTATGACGGCCACAAACCTTTTCAACAGCAAAGGAAATTTCACCCAAAGATGCACGAGCACGAGCTGCTTCAAGTGCAAGGGCAAGCAAGTTGCCTTCCCCAGATTCTGTAGCATTTGTAATCGCTTCGAGGCAGGATTGAACCTTATCTTCGTCACGGTTAGCACGCAATTGTTCGAGACGACGGATTTGCGCTTCTCGTACAGCCGTATTATCTACGTCTAAGATATCCAATGGATCTTCTTTATCTAGACGATATTTATTGATACCAATAATTGCTTCACGGCCAGAGTCGATACGAGCTTGGCGACGAGCTGCCGCTTCTTCGATACGCATCTTAGGAAGACCAGTATCAATCGCTTTCGCCATACCACCAAGGGATTCGATTTCTTGGATATGACCCCAAGCACGACGGATCAATTCATCAGTCAAGGCTTCTACATAATAGGAACCGCCCCATGGGTCGATAACTTTACATACCTTAGTTTCGTCTTGAATATAAAGTTGAGTATTACGAGCAATACGAGCAGAGAAGTCCGTAGGCAATGCAATGGCTTCGTCAAGCGCATTTGTATGTAGGGATTGCGTATGGCCCAATGCAGCGCCCATTGCTTCCATACATGTACGAGCTACGTTATTGAATGGATCTTGTTCTGTTAAAGACCAACCAGATGTTTGACTATGTGTACGAAGTGCCATTGATTTTGGATTTTCAGAACCGAAGCTCTTAATAATCTTAGCCCACAACATACGCGCTGCACGCATTTTCGCTACTTCCATGAAGTAGTTTTTACCGATTGCCCAGAAGAAGGACAAACGAGGTGCGAATTTATCTACGTGAAGGCCTGCATTGACACCGGTACGGATGTATTCAAGGCCGTCAGCCAATGTGTAACCTAATTCGATATCTGCAGTAGCGCCCGCTTCTTGCATATGGTAGCCAGAAATAGAGATACTGTTGAATTTAGGCATGTACTGGGATGTATAGGCAAAGATATCACCGATGATGCGCATGGACGTAGCTGGAGGGTAAATATAGGTATTACGTACCATGAACTCTTTCAAGATATCATTTTGGATTGTACCGGCCATAACCTTTTTATCAACACCTTGTTCTTCACCAGCTAGGATGTAGAACGCCATAACAGGCAATACGGCGCCGTTCATTGTCATGGATACGGACATTTGGTCAAGAGGGATACCGGAAAATAGAATTTCCATATCGAGGATGGAGTCTACCGCAACGCCCGCTTTACCAACGTCGCCCACTACGCGAGGATGGTCGGAGTCATAACCACGGTGAGTAGCAAGGTCAAAGGCAATAGACAAACCTTTTTGGCCTGCTGCCAAGTTACGACGATAGAACGCATTGGATTCTTCGGCTGTAGAGAAACCAGCGTACTGACGCACTGTCCAAGGACGAGTTACGTACATTGTGGAATAAGGTCCACGCAAGAATGGAGGTACACCAGCCATATAGTCAAGGTGTGTCATCCCTTCATAATCCATCTCTGTATAGAGAGGTTTTAATTGGATTTGCTCCATTGTCGTGTTATATAAGTCTTCAAAGCTTTTTCCTGTTTCTTTTTTAAGTTCAGCAAGCCATGCATCGCGCGATGTGGCAGACTGAGATCCCAAGCCAAGAGAGGAGAAGTCTGGATTTTTAAACATGAGCTCACATCCCTTTCTTATCTTGTAACGTATTTAAAATAGCGTAGCAGTTTGCGCGAACAGAGATGAAATCATCTACACCGGCTTCACGATATACAGGCTCTAGGTCCTTAGAAGGTGCCCCTGCCAAAATAACCGTTACATTCGGCATAGTTTCTTTCAATTCTTTCGCAAGTGGTGGAACCAATTCAGGATACGTATCATCTGTAGAACAGATAACTACCACATCGGCGCCACTTTCACGAGCCGCTTTAGCCGCATCAGCCGTTGTTTCATGACCATCATTTTTGATTACTTCGAATGCCGCTACTTCAAAGAAGCCTGTGGAGAAGTCCGCACGAGGTTTATGTTGAGGAATAGGGCCCATATTAGCCAAGAATACCTTCACATTATCTTTTGTGCGTTGTTTATAATTTTCCGTACGCATACGAAGGGCTTCAAATTGTTCCGTCCAGCGATGTGCAGTAATTGGTTCGATAGTTTCAGAGGAAATATCGCCCGCCTCTAAAGCACTGCGAATTTGGCGAATTGTCATTTTGTGTAATGCACCCAATTCGATAAGGCCAATCAATGCACCTGGTTCTGTTGTGCTTGCTTCTAACGTAGCTTGTGCTTTTACAAGAGCATCTTGATCTGCACCAGCCAAGTATTCTTCAAGATGAGCTACCCGTTTTTGACGCAATGTTTCTTGATTTTCAGGTTTTGGATCAAGCAATTCTTCCGTCATATTAGCGTACATATTATTACCAACCGCTACATCCTTACGGAATGCAAGGTTTTTAAAGCGTTCATTAAGAATTGTTTTAACTTGCGCTTGAGGATAACCTTCCTTCAAGGCAGCTATAATGCCACCTTTAGACTCGATAGTTTGGAATTCATCCCAAATTTTTTCGCATAGTTCAGCTGCCAATGTTTCTACATACCAAGAACCACCTACAGGGTCAACTGGTTGACGCAATTCGAATTCAGTTTGTAACATAACTTGAATGTTACGGGCAATACGACGAGAGAATTCATCGGATTTGCGAATTGGTTGATCAAATGGAGAAACTTCAAGACTATTGAGGCCACCTACAACACCAGAGAATGCTTGTGTTGTATTACGCAACAAGTTTACATATGGGTCGTATACGGTTTTTGTGAAAGCAGATGTTCTACCGTGTACATGAACGGCACGGTCGCTTTCACCAGCGCCGAAGGCCTCCATAATGCGAGCCCAAAGCACGCGCAACGCACGCAATTTAGCAATTTCCATGAAGAAGTTTGCACCCAAGGAGAATGTAAACATCATGCTCTTAGCAATGGTATGAATATCGATGTTGCGTTGTGCCAATTGCCGCACGTAGCAAACAGCTGTTGCCAATGCATAGGCAACCTCTTGCACATCATTAGCACCGCCATTAGCGTATACATCACCGGATACGAGCACTGTTTTAAGCTCAGGTGCTTGATCCTTGGCCCATACAACAGTATGTGCCATTTCATCAAAAGCAGTATCTAAAGACATATGCAATGCACCGTCTTTAGCCCACACGCCGATAGGATCTGCACCAACGAGACCTTTCAAATCGGATGTTTGCTTTTTAGAAGCTTTCACAGTAGCCGACAACATACCGAGCAAAATCGCTGCAGATGCGCCAGTTTCAATGTATAAAGGATTTTCCTTAAGATTAAATCGTTCAATTAATTGACTGCAATCGGCCATCGTATACAAGGATGTGCCGCCTACACCAACAGATGCGCCTACTTGCACATCTTGATCATGGCGTGTTGCTTCATCAAGACGAATGTTGTGAATGGTTCCGCCTTTCACAATTTCGTATAAACTTGCATGATTGGCATCCTTCGGTAAGGATTCATCAACATATTGAGATACACCCCAAGAATCTTTGATATAGCCGCTTGCTTTCGTGCCACGTAGGAACTCGCCAGCGCCAGGATAAACGCCCTTTGGAATCTTTTCCTGATGCAATGCAGGTGTATAGATAGGTTGTAACGTAATACCTTCATAGGTTTTGGTGAACATTTTTTTATGGAAATCGCCACCTTTTAACGCCTTTTCAACTTCAGCCTGCCATCGTTCATACGTAGGTTTCTCAAACTCATCAAAGGATACAGGCGCCAGTAAATCGCGTTCAGTGTCCTTTGAAGTCTTTTTGTCAGACATATATGTGCCTCCTTTTCAACTTGAAACCATACAGGGGGAACAGCGCACCGTACCAGTGAGTTGCTTCGTATATGAGTTACATAGGTGCCAAATATATGTCCATCATGATGATGAATCTCCAGTCAAACTATTAAGCCTATGCCATATATGAACGACCCTCTAGCGTGGCAATTAAAAAAACGTGCCACCCGAGAGTGACACGTTAGGTTACATATTGAATGGTACACTAAAACTATTGTAAAAAGTATACCTCAATCCCCTTCCTATCGCTCGTAGGTACATAACGGTGATTATCAAATAGGCAGTTCTCCTGGCTCGGGCTCAACACCTTGCTTTCGCCTTCCCAGATTGCTCCAGTGACATGTATGAAAGCAGGCTCGTCCTTACAGTGGCGGGACCGCATCGGCTTGTACCGATTTCTCTATTAAGTCTTGCGACACCTATTCTCTATATTCGTTGTTCTAAGTCCAATATAGTGTAAAAATATGCACAAAGTCAATGAACATAACAGTTAATCATAAGTAGCAAATTTAAAGTTATAACTAACGCATATATAGAATGATAAAAATGCATAGGTACAATTTAGAGAAATTACCTCTATAATTCGCTACCGCTATACTACCACCATGTTATAATAATTCTACTAGTGGGAGGTCGTATTATGAACGAAATAAACAAAAAAGGTCTCAGCACTACATTGTTGTGCTGTTTAATTTGGGGTTTGCTGCCCCTCTATTGGGCGCTTTTAAACCAAGTATCATCCTTTTCCGTATTATCGCATCGCATCATCTGGTCCGGATTTTGGATGTTCTTCCTCGTCATCGCCACAGGGCGCCAACAACTGCGTATGGACATACAAATTTTACGCACCCATCTTACGCAATTAGGCCTACTATTACTGGCTGCTATACTTATTAGCATCAACTGGTTCACCTACATTTGGGCCGTAACAAATCAGCACGTACTCGACACGAGTTTGGGGTATTACATCAATCCCTTACTCAACGTATTGCTCGGTATTTTAATTTACAAAGAATCCTTGCTGTGGCCACAAAAACTAAGTATCGCCATTGCAATCTTGGGCGTGGCTATCATGACTGTTCAACTAGGTACATTACCCATTGTCTCTATCGTCCTAGCCGTATCCTTTAGCCTCTACGGCGCCGTTAAGAAACGACTCACCATCCATCCATTTTCGAGCATCGCCTTCGAGGCATGGCTCATCACACCGATAGCATTATGGTATTTAACGGCTATAGACACCACCTCGTGGACCTTTATCGAAAACCTAACGCCGACCGGTCTCCTCCTCATCGGCGCTGGCCTTACCACATCGATTCCGCTCATCCTCTTTTCATACGGTGCCCGCCTATTGCCACTAAATATACTCGGCTTTTTACAATACCTATCTCCTACCATGGGCTTCTTCTTGGCCATCTTCTACTTTGGTGAAAGCTTTGGTACAGCCCAACTCATAGCCTTCGGCTGCATCTGGGTGGCACTCGTATTGTTTACCCTATCCAATCAAATGACGACACGTATTAAGATAAAAAAATAGAATACATTACAAAAAAGCTGTAGCAAATGAAATTCTCATTTACTACAGCTTTTTATGTGTTCGTTTTACACGTGTCTAACGTAATATAAACTTAGATTTTATTAATCTAATTCATTCATATTGGTCGTATTCATATTAGAAATATAATGGTTATAAGTCTCAACCATACGATTATAGTCCTTATCTTGTTTTGAACCCATATAAGTGCGGATAGCGCCGATTGTAGAGTTTACAGAGGTCTTAACCGTATCATAGTTAGAGTTAGTAATGCCATTAGACAAATCGCCGATAGCTTGTAACTCTTGATTCATGGCATTCACATCCGGTTGTTTTTCACTATCTAACTTTTCAAGAACAGCGGTAAGTCTCAAATGAACCTCTTGTGCTGCGGCTGCATTTTTCTTACCTGCATCGCGCAATTCTTGTAACCGCTGTTGTAATCGATCAAGGTTGATTTTATGCATTAAATTATCAAAATCTGCATAGATAGGCACAAATTGCTCATACAACTGTACATACTTTGGACCTAATTGCTGTTCCTTAGCATAGTTATCTGTGGTGTATCCTTTAGATTTATAGTATGCATCCAGTTCTTCCGCTACCGGTGTGATTTCATTCAATTTTGAAAGCAACTTATCTAGGGGCTCCTTCATTTCATCATAAGGAATACCGGCTTGCTTAGCTTCTTCTAATTCTTTTTGTAACTGTTTAAAGTTCGGTGTATTAAATACAGTTAAATGCTTACCTGCTTTTAAATCATTAATCGTCGGTGTATTCGCATAATCAAACATAACAGCCATGCGATTATATCGGCTTATGGCTTTCACATATTGATTAAATAATTGTACTTGATTCTGTTCCGACCGCTGTGCAATCTCCTTGCGGCTCTGCTCAGTCCCTTGCCATAGTTCTGACATACTACAACCGCTCAAAAACAAAGGTGATGTCAGCGTTAGTGCACACAACACAGCCATTGCCATCCTTTTGCCAAGTGGTTTCATGATGAATTCTCTCCTTTCATCAATATACAGCTTAGTTTATATATTCTAATTATATACCTATTATAAATAATAAGAAATAACTCCTAACAATGGTTTTATACGTGTACAGATACAACCTATCCTACATTAGTGCAAACAGATATTGATTTAGCTAAAAATAGTAAATCCGTAAAGAAAACCTTAACCATTCCTGCGTGGCTTAACGATAGAGCCCTAGCGAAAGGTATCAATTTCTCCCAGCTTTTACAAGAAGCGTTAGTAGAGAAAACAATGTAAATTCACATCATTAATTACTCAGCAAAATTAGGAGTACTGTCCACGCAATAACTGCTAAGGTGAGTAATATGATACAAAGCATCCACAGAATTATTACGAAATAGAGCAATAATTTTAGTACATATAATACATCAAACCATATACTATGACGATCCTCTAATCGCGCCATATATTCGGAGAGATGGCGCACCAAAAATGGAGCTTTCGCATTAGGATTCAGCTTCTTCCAGTACAGCATAATATACGGCGTTACAAAACAACCTACAAACACTAAGTATGTAAGGAATAGAGGTGTTTCTATATTATGTTGTGACATAAACCCTGACCAGTCCATGACCATTAGACCACCAAGGTATAGAAAAACAAACCAATATATAAATCCTACCACTTTTAAAATAAGGCGAATCATCTGTTTACTATCCATTGTGACAATCCCATTACTATCAATAATCTAGTCTTTTCGAGTTTTATAAGACTATAATCCTACTAATGTTTTAAATCGCGCATTATTGTGAAACCGTTCAAAATGATCTTGTTCAGCACCAACAGCCTTTACAGAAGGATCAATTTTGATTGCTTTTTCAAGCCAATCAAGGGCCTTAGTATCATCCCCTTGGTCTGCATAAATGGTAGCAATACCATACACAGACCAAGTATTACTAGGGTCCTTTTCTAATACCTTTTCGAACCATCGTTTAGACTCTTGTAATTGACCTTGTAACTTATAGACCATGGCCATATTGTAGTAATTAGCCACATTATTAGGATCTAAATCATAAGCTTTCTTCGTATCGACCAAGCCTTTAGTGGTATCGCCATTGAGCGCTGTTGCAAAGCCGCGAATAGAATAGGCTTCAGCATTATTAGCATTTGCATTAATAGCTATTGTTGATTCTTCTATCGCCTTATTATAATCACCAGATGATAGAGCTTGTTTGGCGACATTCAAACGACTATTAGCTTCTGTAGTTTCATTCTTCTGTATTTCTTGTGATTCCACTGTAGTTTTAGTTGCTTTTTCTTGATTATTTACAAGTAATGAGCAACCTACATTAAACACTATTAACATAGCTATAAATGGTAATATAAATAAATGCTTCATATATCTATCCTACTTAATAATTCATATAAACAATCATTAGTTTGAGCATAAGAGATTTCCTTAGCATATAAAAATCGCTTTTGATAATTAGACCATAGATTTTCTTGATAATTCGATTGTGCTAAGTTATTTAAAGTTTGTTTCCAATCTACAATACGTTCTATCGTACCTCGTTTTTCAGCAGTTCTATAGATTGCTTGAGATAATATAATATAATCAATCATATCACCATTAAGTTGAGTAAGTACAAATACATCATATCTATCACGAGGTCGAGTTGAAAGCTCACCACGACTAAGAATGGTTTCAATTTTTTCAGCTAAAATTGTCTCTAAATTATATGACCAAATATCTATTTGCTTTCCATCAAATACAGATAGAACCTGATATTTAATTTGTCTAGGTGTAATAGCATCATCCGTTGTAATATCTATAAATACATACTCTTGTAAATGTTCATATGAAGCAGATATTTTCAAACGAACACCACCATATTTATCCGCTCCACGAATCGGCTCACCAGATTCAACATGAAATAAAAAAGCACTTTCTGATAATACTACAATTTCATTAAATACGGATATAAGAGTATCAATATTTAATGTGATACCCTTCAGCGTAACATCTAAATCCATAGTTGTACGCTTATCAAGGCCTATAATTTGACCAATTAAATACCCGCCCTTCAAAATAAAGGAGTCCTTATAATTACTTACTGCAATAGCTTTCAGTATCTCTTCAAGTAAGTATTGCTGTTGTACTTGTTGTGCTGGGACTCCTTTTTTCTTAGCAATATCTTTCATTTTACTTTTAAAACTGTTAGCATTAGCAAACTTCATGTTAACACCTCTATATAGGATTGTAATTTACTAGTCACTTTAAACAATTTTCCATAATAATATAACTCATCTAGATTATATTTTTTATCTTTAAAATACATTTGAAATGCTGTCGATATAAGCTGTATATCTATTTTATATATAGGGCGTAAACATTCTACTAGTGTACGCTCTCTTGAATAAAGAGAAATAAACTGTTTAGGCTGACGCTCTAACTGTTCAATTCCTTTATCATAATGAGCACGCAAAACAATAGGTAAAATATTATTCAGTTTTAACTTCTTTGTATTTGTACCATAAGGAAAGCTGAGGGTTGGCTGAAATGGAACAGTTAAGGATAACCCATGTAACCATAATGCAGAATCTAAGCTAAATATTCCTTTAGGAAATCTATGTTGAATGCAAAACCACTCATCTACATATACGTTTGGCAGAGAATATAAACCACGTTCATCAGAATAGATTTCTTCATTTGCTAACATCAAGTTTAACGTATAATAAGAAAGACCTAATTGTTTGACTTGATTAAAGTTTAATAAACCTTCATTATCTTCAAAAGCATCATAAATAAGACTCTTTTTGATATCCAATATCCCCACCTCCTATGTTCAGACTAAACAAAAATACCAACCCAAAGTTTTAAAACTACTATATACAAAACAAAGTGCTAACATCTTACTACGATGTTAGCACTTTGTTTTAATTTAGTCTATTAGATTTTCTAGTACAATTATTTTTTAGCCTTAGAGCAACGATCCAACAAGTACGCAACGCTTACGAATGGAATGCCGCCGCTTTCACCAAGACCAATTTCACATGTAGAACTAGAGCTTACGCCAAGTGTAGCACCGTATTCGGCAACTTCACTAGCAAGGTCTTTTGTAGCACATTTATTAAGTTCTGGTGTGAAGAAACCTTTTTGACCAGCAAAGCCATCGCATGCGAAGGATTTAATATTAAATACATGGTCAGAGCATAGACGTGCCAAGTCTTCGATGTATTGAGATTTGCCCAATACTTTGATTTTACATTGTTTATGAACAAGAACGCGTTCATCGCATTTTGTAATATCAAGGCGAGGTACTACGAATTTGCATAAGAATTCAGAAATATCATTAATTTCTAAATCTGGCATATGTTTGAATGCATGGTTGAAGCATGCACTATGGTCGATAACGATTGGGTATTTACCATTTTGAGATGCTTTCATCAACGCATCGTGTAAATCTTTTACAGCACGTTCATGTACGTCATCGTAGTTTTCAAAGCTCAAGCCACAGCAGAGGTTTTCGATATGTTCAGGATAGATAATATCGATTTGAGCCTTGTTGCAGAGGCTTTCAACAACTTGTTGCAAGCTACGTTGATCATCATAACCTTGGTTTTGACGGAACGCACGGTTCGCACAAGTACTGAAGTATACAACCTTTTCAAAGTTAGTAGGTTTAATGCGGTTTTTCAATTTATAGCGATTAGCCTTAGGTGTTGTTTTAGGTACATAAGGTGTTACACCAGTTACGCCATGTAAACCTTCAGTGATTTTGGAAATTGCTTTTTGTGTGATAATAGCACCAGCAATGCCTTCAAGGCTTACGCCGGCACGGCACATTTCAAGAGTACTGGAGAAGTTATCGTAAATTTTCTTAGCCAAACCAGGTGCTGGTGGATCAATGCGACGCATGGACAATGCGATTTGTGCAGTATCGATGCTAAGTGGGCAAAGACCTTTACACATGGAGCATGCAGCACAAGTTTCAACGCCGAAATATTCATAACCTTTTTTAAGTTCGTTGGCAACAGCGAAATTACCTTCATTTTCAAGGCGTTTAGTTTCGCGCAACAATGCGATACGTTGGCGTGGTGTCAATGTCAAATTACGGCTAGGGCAGTTCTTTTCACAGAAACCACATTCCATACAGATTGTGAAAGCATCATCGATAACACATTGTGCTTTAAGATTTTTCTTGTACACATCTGGATCGTCAGTAATCATAACATCAGGGTTCAAGATGCGAGTAGGGTCAAAGATAGCTTTGATACGACGGTTGATTTCGTACGCTTTGCGGCCCCATTCCATTTCGATGAAAGGTGCCACCATACGGCCTGTACCATGTTCGGCTTTCAAAGAACCACCGAAACCAGATACACGTTCGGACATTTCTTTCACTAAATCACCGAAGTTCTTAGTATCTTTAGGATCGCTGAAATCAGGAGTAATGTTAAAGTGAACGTTACCGGACAACGCATGACCGAAGATTACGCCACCATCAACGAAATCGTATTTGTGGAATAATTCAGTAAGCATTTCGATGCCCTTAGTGAAGTCTTCGATTTGGAAGCAAACGTCTTCTGTGATAACAGTAGTACCTTTTCTACGTTGACCACCAACGATTGGCAAGATACCTTTACGAATTGCCCACCAGGAATCGTATTCTTTAGGATCCTGAGAATAAAGACTTGGAATAGCTGTTGGAATGTCTTTCAATTGTTCTTTAATGAAAGCCAAATTTTCATCAACAATTTCTTTAGAATAGCTTTCAGTTTGGAACAAGATAGCACTTGTACCTTCTGGAACTTCACGAACGAAATCAGGTACATTATCTAGAGTTTGAACTGCTTTTAAGGATTGATAGTCCATCATTTCAGCAGCAACAACCTTTTCACGGCCCATATTAGCCAAGGCTACAACGGCAAGAGATGCATCGTTCAATGTGCTGAAGAACATGAGACCGCAACCTTTGTGAGGTACATCTTCAACAGTGTTGTACACGATTTCAGATACAAAGCCCAATGTACCTTCGGAACCGATGAACAAGTGATTGATAATATCGATGATATCTTCAAAATCTACAAGGGAGTTCAAACCATAACCTGTAGTATTTTTGATTTTATATTTATGATGAATCAAATGAGTCAACTCCTCATCAGCCAAGATTTCTTTGCGCAATTGCAAAATATCTTCAACCATTTGTGGTTTTTCTTTGAGGAATTGATCGATGCTCTTTTTATCGGATGTATCCAAAATGGAACCATCTAATAAGACAACGCGAATAGAGCGAATTGTTTTATAAGAGTTTTGTGCAGTACCACAGCACATACCGGAGGAGTTATTGTTCAAAATACCGCCTACCAATGCTGTTGCAAGAGTTGCAGGGTCTGGACCGATTTTACGATTATATGGTTTTAACAAATCATTCGCATCGGAACCGATAACACCACATTCACAACGCAATGCTTTACCATCGTCGATAACTTCCATTTTTTTGAATCCATCATTACAAACGATAAGCACGTCTTCACTGGAACATTGACCAGACAAAGAAGAGCCAGCCGCACGGAATGTAAATGGTGTGCCACATTGTTGACACAAACGAATAAGATGACGTACTTCGGATTCGTTTTCTGCTTTTACCACTACTTTTGGTAAATAACTGTAACAAGATGCATCTACACCATACGCATAACGGCGCAGACGGTCTGTATAAACACGATCCTTACAAATCGCTTGCGCCTCTTTGGCAAAACGATCATAATCTTTAACTAATATACTCACTTGAAAAGCCTCCAATCCTATCCTTAGGAAAATTTCTTTTATAACTAGTATACGCCGTTCTCATTTCGGTCGCTACCATTATGCATAAATTGTATATGAAATATAAATTCTATAGATACATAATATAAAATGCATCTTAGTTGAAAGTTGATTTCATTTACCCGAAAAACAAGTGCCTTT
This sequence comes from Veillonella sp. HPA0037, assembly GCF_000411535.1. Classification (NCBI taxonomy): domain Bacteria; kingdom Bacillati; phylum Bacillota; class Negativicutes; order Veillonellales; family Veillonellaceae; genus Veillonella; species Veillonella sp. HPA0037. Next base: position 1,461,160 of record NZ_KE150483.1, on the reverse strand, counting down.
CCTAGGAACACACATCAATAAAAATATATGATAACCACTTATGAAAGCCCATAAGGGTATCCCCTATCAATATGCGTATTCATGGGGATTAAGAGGTTTATAGCATGAATACAGATCTACACCAATATATGAATATTTATGCGGATTTTCCTAGTATCCTGTATATTACACATTAGGAATTATCAATATAAATTAGTTATGCGTTTTAGGAATAGATGCTAAAAAGCACAGACAAAAGGACTGTAGCAAAAATGAGGTAATCTCATTTCTGTTACAGCCCTTTTATATATTTTTCTTATGTTTAGACTATATAGGTACTCTTGTAAATTAGAACAGGCGTGTTCTATTTGTAAAAGTATCATATTTAGGTGCTCTTATAAATTAGTACAGGCGTGTTCTATTTGTAAAAGCATCATATTTAAGTGCTCTTATAAATTAGAACAGGCCTGTACTAATTTTAAAAAGCAATGTATATGAATATCTATCCTACTTAAAACAATATCCCAGAGCCAATAATCAATTTAATAGCCAATGCAAATACGCCGATGCTCATAAGTGCCAAGATAGCCTTAGCTCTGAGGCGTTTTGCTATTTGAGCGCCTGCTTGGGCCCCAAATATGGCACCGATACTGGCAGGGATAGCAATGTTAAATACGATATGGTTTTCTACAAAATGGGTAATAACACCAACTGACGTGGATACGGCCAAAATAGCATGACTTGTAGCGGTTGCTAAATGTGTTGGAAAACCCATGATGTAAATCAGAGCAGGCACGTGTACTAGCCCACCGCCGATACCGAAAATACTAGAGATAAAGCCAACAATAATACTAATGCCAATACCGACTGGTTTATTGTACGTCACCTGATCTTTTGTTAAAGATTCTTCCTTCCGTTCTTCTTTTTTACCAAAGTTCTTAAAGCCAATTAGAAATGAGGCACATAGCATAAAGCAACCAAAGGCAAATTTAAATCCCGGTCCAGAAAATTCATCAGACATTTGAGCCCCTATAATAGCCCCTGGAAATGTGGCTACACTAAAGATTAGCGCGGCACTAATATATATCTTTTTCTGTTTAAGATATGCCAGTGATCCTGAAATAGCATTACACATAACAGAAAACAGCGATGTGCCAACAATCATGGATGGAGACCACTCTGGGAACCAGTACATAAACAAAGGTACAAATACGATACCACCGCCGGCACCAATAATAGTACCTAACATAGCGGTAAAAAATCCGACTACGATAAAAAACAGATAGAATAAAACTATATTATCAACCATACTGACACCCCTACGCTACCACACAAACAACACCTAGTTATTCAAACATGATAAATTTATTCAACAATCACGGTAGAGCCATTAGGAATGATGGTAATCGATGCATCCTCGCCCATAATGCCACGGGCGATGCACAATGCTTCATCTAATGTGGACGCAGGCGTCATGTGCATATCGCGAATGACTTGATGGTCGCAATCTTGAGTCACAACGATAACCTTATAGTGATTCAAAATACGCGCTAAAATTTGAATTTTCCATTGGTATGGTTTAGTTTCATTGCGAGGTACGCCGTGAATATCATTCAAGATTTGTTGAGGACTTTCCATGTTTTTGAAAGCCTCATATAAAGCTTGTCCTCCATGTCCTTCTTTACAGGAAGCAGCGATGATGATAACACCGCCATCCTTACAAGATGCTTCGCCAGCCGTCATCCCCTTTACGGATTGATATAAATTTTGGTCAGATGGATAGCCACCATTACTTGTAATAACGATATCTGCAGGAATAGCTTTCACAGAAGACAAGGAACGAATAAACTCATAACCTTCCTTATGGGCATCTACACAATCACCAGCTACAGCCTTAATAATTTCCTTTTTACTATCGATAATAACATTTAGGATGAACTGCAAATTCGCTTTTCGTGCAGCGTACAACATATCCTTGTGAATCGGATTTTCATCGATTTTACCGGTCCGGGAATGCTCGCTTTCAATAAATTCGGCACAATGATTAGCCAACACCGTCACCTTGGATGCTACGCCAGGCAACACGGATTTGCGGCCGCCCGAGAAGCCCGCGAAGAAATGAGGATTAATTAGCCCTTCGGAGATGAGTAATTCCGTTTCCACCGCCAAACGATTGATGACGCACTTGCCGCCAGATGGCAACGTGCCGATTTCTACCATATTAGCCGCATCCTCAGAATCGTGATTGATGAGTTTTTCGTTATTCACGATATCCTCGCCGAACCGATGCACCATCTCGTCGTGCGTCATAGCCCGATGAAAGCCAGTGGCAATCAAAATCGTAATATCAATCGTCGGATTCACCGCGCGAATGCGACGGAGCAAAATTGGTAACGTCACCTTACTAGGCATAGGACGCGTATGGTCACTCGTAATGATAACCATATTGCGTTTGCCCTCAACCAATGCTTCAAGAGACGGACTATTAATCGGATGATCAAGCGCCTCCTCAACAAGCTCAGCGGGACTCTTCTCCGCCTTATACGCCGCCGCATTAGACACAAGAACCCCTTGCACAAACCGTTCATCAATAGACACATCTACACTTTTATAATCATAAGGAAAAGAATACGTCTTCATACCAGTACCTCCTGTTGTATTTATAATAAGTATACCAAAAATACTCAGGAGCAGCGAAATCTTCTTATCAATCTAATTAAACTTAAATACTTAGGAATGCGAGAACCCTCTAAAGAAATCTCCACCGGCCAGGTCTGACTACGCCCTTCGGGCTCCGCAGGGCCAAAGTCGATTTCTACAGAGGGTTCTCGCATCTTCTAATTCAGTTCAACCGAGATTGAAAAAGAAGATTTATCTACACTATAACAAACAACAAAAAAAATTGAACCATGTGATTTTAATATTGAGCACTAAAGAATCAGTGAACTAGAAAATAACCACTCTATTTCTTACCATTGTTGCCTGTGGCAAAGCAGATAAATCGTATTTCCAATCTATATGGGGCTAAATGATAAAGGGCTAAGGCCCTACTAAAAAACGACTTTGGCTCTGTTACATATGGCCTATGGCCATACAGCGAAATTTTATTTTCAATCTATAGTTTAGGATATGAAAAAAGTGAGCTACCTCAAAAAAACGACTTCGGATCCCTTCCTCTACTGTCTGTAATAATGCAGCAAAATCATATTTCTAATCTTAATAGTTCTAAATGACAAAGGACTGAGGTCCTACTAAAAAAACGACTTTGGCCCTGCGAAGGCCGTAGGCCGAAGTCAGACCCGGCCGGTGGAGGCTTTTTTAGTAGGACCTCAGTCCAAAACGATTTAATACTAATTAGATTGGAAATACGATTTTGCTGCTTTTAATCGTCCTCGTTCGCACGATACTTGTAGTTCATCGCCCGGTTGTAGTTTTACATCGTTTAGAGGCACGATGTATGTTCCATTCCGGCGAATGCTAACGATTAAACTCCCCTCTGGCAAGTTGAGGTCTTGCAATTGTGTATCAACATAGGATGCCACTACAGGCACCTTGGTTTGGAAAAAGGTTTGAACATTTTCTAGGTTGCTTTGACCTGTCATAGCTTGTAATAAGGAATCGTAAATAGGTGGTTCTTTTAAGAGTTCTGCCACCAAGTAGGCCACGATAGTAACGATACCAATAGCATAGATATTGGAAAAGCTATCCGTCATTTCAAGAACGAGTAAAATCGCCAAAATTGGGGTACGCATAGCGGCCGCTAGCATGCCGCCCATGGCACAAAGAACAAATTGAGGTACAAAATCTGGAGCTATTAATCCCATAGATGAAAGTACGCTTTCACAAAAAGCACCGGCTGATGCACCGATAACGAGCATCGGTAGAAAGATGCCGCCCTGTGCGCCGCTGCCATAGCAGAAGGTAGTGAGCAAAATTTTGCCTAGCACAATGCCGCCTAGGAGCAATACGCCATGAGACTGAAAGGCCAGTTGACCCACCAAATCATTGCCACCGCCCAACAAGAGCTGGGAATCAAAGCCGATAACGGCCACAGTCACAAAAGTAATCACAAGTTTTAAGAAACGAGAGCATTTCATCCACTCGAAGAAACGCTTAAAGGCAAATATCATGCGGCAAAACAATACACCGCAGAGCCCCATTAAAATACCTACACCGAGCAGAACCGGAAAATAATCAAGCGGCATCCCTGAAGTTACGGAAAATCCGAGAGCCGGCGTAAGGCCAAAGATAGTTACCGTAATGTAGTTCGATATGAGCGTAGCCACGAAGGTAGGAATGACGAGGTACGGATAAAAGCTTTTATGCACCTCTTCAAAGACGAACATAGCCCCCGACACAGGCGCACTAAAGGCAGCAGTTAAGCCTGCACCGGCACCAGCCGATGTAAGAATGCGTTGTTCACGTAGGCCTGAATTCATCCAATACGACACAATTTTACCGGCAGAGCCGCCGATTTGCACCGCTGGCCCTTCACGGCCCACGGAAAATCCAGCAAAGCCGGTTAGTACGCCGCCAATCATCTTTGAAATAAGCGTGCGATATGGCTTCATGTCGAATAAACCGAGCATTTCCCCTTCAATTTGAGGGATACCGGAACCGCCAGATAATGGCGCCCACGTTAACAATCGATCGACAATAAAGGCAAATACGACCATAGCAATGAGCCAACCAATGGCCCATCCCAATGAAATATCACCCATTAGATGCCATCGGATATGCTCAGACTCGAGGATTAAATATCGATAGGCAGCGCCAAAAAATCCTGCAATGATACCTACTAAAGCCCCTTTAGCAATGAGTTCAGATAGTAGTATCCGGTTCATCGACATATCTGCCAAGGTAGAGCTGCGTTTATTTAGTTTCCATAGTTTCATGCATTCTCCTCCTCGTGGAAAATATATCGAACATCAGTCTAATCTATGTAGGATTCTCTAAATGGACGGCAATAACGATTTCTCTGTCATCCGTTCTAAACGAAGTTTCTCCGCTACATACGTATCAGTATATTTATAACTAGTATACTTTCCGTTTCCTACTTTTTCAAGAATACCCTTGTAGAACAATTTCATAAAATAAAGAACAGCATCTATATGAGTAATGATTTACCCTATAGATGCTGTACCATATTGTTATTGATTACACTTAATTAGAATATAGATTCATAAATACCAATGATTTCATCAATGGTTACATCTCGTGGATTACCTGGCGTACATGCGTCGTTGAAAGCAGATTCTGCGAGGAATGGGATATCTTCCCGTTTTACGCCAGCTTCGCTGAGGGATTTAGGAATGCCTACATCGTCAGCTAATTTTTGAATTACATCGATAGCTGCCTGGCGATAGGTTTCTTGATCCATCGCATCCACATCAGCAACGCCCATAACGCGAGCGATTTCACGATATTTTTCGCCTGTTTCAGGCGCATTGAATTTAAGAACTGCAGTGAGGAGCATTGCACAAGCTTTGCCATGAGGGATGTCATATACAGCACTCAATGGATGTGCCATAGAGTGAACGATACCAAGACCTACGTTAGAGAAGCCCATGCCCGCAATATATTGACCAAGAGACATAGCTTCACGGCCTGCATAATCGCCAGCTACAGCATTGCGCAAGGAACGACCGATGATTTCTATAGCTTTCAGATGAAGCATATCTGTAAGTTCCCACGCACCTTTAGTAATGTAACCTTCTACGGCATGAACGAGGGCATCCATACCAGTAGATGCACAAAGGCCTGTCGGCATCGATGCAGACATATCAGGGTCTACGATAGCTATAATTGGAATGTCATGAGGGTCTACGCAAACAAATTTGCGGTTCTTTTCCACGTCAGTGATAACATAGTTGATGGTAACCTCTGCTGCCGTACCGGATGTAGTAGACACAGCGATAATCGGCAAGCAAGGATGTTTTGTAGGCGCCAAGCCTTCAAGACTACGCACATCGCTAAATTCAGGATTTGTCATAATCGTAGCAATAGCCTTACTCGTGTCGATAGCACTGCCACCGCCTACAGCAACGATCACATCAGCACCAGCCGCCTTACAAGCAGCCACACCAGATGTTACATTTTCAATGGTTGGATTCGGCTTAATATTGTCATATACATCGTAAGCAATGCCTGCCGCATCAAGCAAATCCGTAACCTTCGTAGCAACCTTAAACTCAAATAAATCAGGCGTAGATGTAACGAGAACCTTTTTAAAATGGCGATTCTTAATTTCGTTTACAATCTCCTGTATCGCACCTTGCCCAAAATACGACGTGCCGTTCAACATAATTCTCCGAGACATATACTTCACTCCTAACGAATAAAAAATAAACCGATAGAGAATAACTATACTTAGTAATTCTCTATCGGTATCAAAAAGTCCTGTATGAGGGGATAAATACGTTGTTATGAATACACTATATACTATGGATTAACCTAGTATTTATAAACCATGGCTCATCTTCATAAGCAATATACGTTTCACCGATTCATCAAGACGTTCCTTAGAAATAGTGCCATCTTTAACGGCTTTCATAAGCCCATTATAGGCCTCTTGCATATGTTCATACTCATGGCATACGAGTAAAATGTCACTGCCAGCTTGGATGGATTGAACAGCCATATCGCCGAAGGTATAGTGTTTGGCAAGGGCGCCCATGTCCATATCATCGGTAACGACGACGCCGTTATAGCCCATATCTTTACGAAGCCAATCAGTGATGATTTTCTTGGATAAGCTAGACGGATGATCAGGGTCGATTTGTGGATACATCGCATGGGATACCATAATCATATACGTATTCGGTTTCGACTGTTTAATAAGGTCTACAAATACCTTTGTATCCTCAGCGAGTAACGTATCTTTAGACACAGGCACCACGCTAGTGTCTGCATGTAAATCTACATCGGTTTTACCAATGCCAGGGAAATGCTTGTACGAATACCATAGGCCAGATTCGTCATAAGCTTTGCCTACCGCACCTGCAAACTTCACGACTTGATCGGGATTCGTACTATATGAGCGACCATAGGTTAATCCCAAGTCCGCATCAGGCGCAAAATTAATATTAAATCCAAGGTCCTTAAGTTCAGTCCCTACTTGTTTGGCTAGATTTGCTGCATGGTCAACAGAACCTTGACCCAGCTCTTCTGCAGGGGGCACCTTAATCAACTTGTCCTCCATACGCGCCACGGCGCCGCCCTCTTGGTCGATACCGATGAACAATGGCGTAAGACCCGCACTTTTACCGGCCTTATTAATATCAGTAATGAGCGTTTTCACCTGCTCCTTACTCTCCATGTTGCGGTCGAACAGGATAATGCCACCCACTCGATATTCATTGAGCATAAATTTCGCATCATCATTCAAGGTTGTGCCATGAATACCAATCATCAACAGCTGGCCTACCTTGTCTGCATCGGACATATTAGCCACAAGCTTATCTACCTTTTCTTCTGGTGAAAGCTCACTCTGCACCACTGCTTCATAGGTTACAGGCTCTGCCTTCTTGGCAAAGGGATTATGAAATGCGCAACCTGATGTGAGTGCCAAAGCACCAATCATAGTCGCTGCTACAATACGTCGTAACATATTAACCTCCAAGTATAATTTATAATGCTTATAGTATATCATCTTCGACCATGTTATATGTACTTAACAAAACAACCTTTTCTATGCTATACTAAACTATATCGTAAAGTTTCGATGTAATTTAGTATATAATGACTCGTGTGAGTCAAAGAGGAATATATGGAATTTGAAAATAACCAAGTACCAGAGGCAATTCTGGACAAATTAACAAAGGTGTGTACATGTCGCAGCATTACACGCAAAACGATTAAAGAGGCCATTTTTAATGGGGCTCATACATTTCCAGCTGTCAAAGAAGCGACTCGAGCAGGCACTGGTGCCTGTGGTGGCAAAGGCTGTGGTCCGCGCATCGTAAAATTACTAGCGGAACTAAAAGAACAAGGTCGCATTTAACATTATCCCTTGTTTTAAAATAGAACAGGCCTGTTCTATTTTACAGAACCTCATATAGGGCTCTTTAGAATTAGTACAGGCCTGTTCTATTTTTTAGGACCTCATACAGGGCTCTTTAGAGTTAGTACAGGCCTGTTCTATTTTTTAGGACCTCATACAGGGCTCTTTAGAATTAGTACAGGCCTGTTCTATTTTGCAGGACCACATATAGGGTCCTTTCACCTAAAACACAAAAGCTATTAGTTGATCATATATAATGTAGTGACCCCAAAAAGTTAGACTTATTATTCCGAGTAACTTAAACTAGTTGCTCGGAATTTTTTATGCTGCAGTAGTAGCTAAACGATAGTCAACTGGACTTAGCCAGTTCAATTTCTCCTTAATTCGTTTAGTATTGTAATACATAATATAGTTTTCAATCGCCTCTTTTAATTCATCATAGCTATGAAAGGTATTGCCATAATACAGCTCTTGTTTTAAGATGGCAAAGAAATTTTCCATTGGTGAATTGTCGAGACAATTACCTTTTCTAGACATACTTTGGAATATATTATGCACTTTTAAATTATATTGATACGTTTTCATTTGGTAACCCCAGCCACGGTCAGAATGAAATGTTCGCCGATACTTAGCATCGGCAGTCTTTTCAATCGCTTGTTGTTGTGCTGAAAGTATGGACTCAGCCGATGGTGTAGGACTTATACTAAAACTGATAATTTCAAGATTATATAAATCCATAAATGGATCTAAGTATAGTTTTCTGACTTTTAAAGCACCATTTGCATCTATTTCATAATATTTAAATTCAGTTGTATCTGTAGTAATTTTTTGATGTGGTTGAGTGCAATGGAATCTACGCTTGATGCGATTAGGTGCAATCCGCCCTTTAACACCTTTATATGAGTTATATTTTCGGCTCTTACGGGAGAATGTTATTACTTGCAGATTAAACTTTTGCATAATTCGTTGTAATCGTTTCTTATTAATAACAATACCTCGTGATTGTAACAAGGGTAACAACCGTCTATATCCATAGTGGGGATGGTCTTTACGAATATCTTCAATAGCTATTCGTATTTGTAAATCTGGATCCACTCGGTCCAAGCGCTGTTGCCAGTACATATATGTTGCTTTGGGAAAATGTAAGGCAGCAAGAATCTCAGTTAGATTGAATTCTCTTCGGAGACTGCTAATGATTCTTGCTGCTCTTTCATTTTTCGAGCGTCCTCGAGGCGCAATCTCCTCAATTCTTTTAAATAGGCATTCTCTATTTGTGCATAGCGTAATTGTTTTTCTAATTCTAAAATACGAGCTTGCTCTGGTGTTAATTCTTTTTTCTGCTTTTGGCTACGTGATTTAGTATGTGTGGTAATCTTTACTTTTTCATCTGTCCGTCTCATAGTAGGTACTCGTCCTTTCGGTCGCTCGACAAAAGCATTGGCCCCATATTTCATAAACTCCAATTTCCAACGAGTTACTAATGAAGGATTATTTAGACCATATTGAAATGCAATTTGCCGATATGATAGTTCACTAGTTAAGTATGACTCTACCACAGCTAGCTTAAATTCTGAAGTATATCTTGTATTATTTCGTTTTCGACATAAACCATCTTTACCAAATTCTTTAAATGCATTAACCCAACGCAGAACTTGCGTTGCATCCTTTACACCGTATTTCTTAGCTAAAGAGCTATATCCACCCTCGCTATTTAGATATGCGGTAACGACTTTTAATTTAAATGTAAAGCTATATTTTGCCATAGAAAAACCGACCTCCTTAACGTTAAGATTTTTGGTCTAACATTAAGGGGTCGGTTCATAATCAACTAATAGCTTTTTTAAGTTTAAAGGGCTGTTTTGTTGGGTTATAGCACCAAGTTAACGATACTTTCAAAACCACCAAGAATCGATTTTTGCAAGGGCACAAAGATGTGCGAAGCAATCGGTGAATTTAATATAACGATCAAGATGAGCAAGGAAACCATGCTAAATCGTGCTACATGAATTTGCCATTTAAGAGGCAAGAAGTTCATCAAAATATGGCTACCATCGAGTGGTGGCACAGGCATCAAATTTAAGATGGCAAAGTTAATGTTGTACACGACGATGAGAAACAATACGAGGTACAAGGAGTCATTGCCCAATAGGTTCGCTGCTTCCAAGCATCGCATAACAACGTAGCCGATAAAGGCCATCACAAGATTCGCCATAGGCCCTGCGATGGATACAATCATATCATCGGTCCGCGGGTCCTTAAAATTGGTGGGATTTACAACAACTGGTTTGGCCCAGCCAAATCCACCTATAATCAAGGCCAAAGATCCAATGAGATCAAGGTGTACAAAAGGGTTCATCGTAAGGCGCCCCATCATACGCGGTGTAGGGTCACCCAGTAAATCTGCTGCCTTAGCATGAGCATACTCGTGCCCTGCAGCAGCAATGATTAGCGCCGGAATGGACGCGATAATCATAATTAAACTTAATCCAGAAAGAATCATACTACTCCTTGTTATCTAATAGCACTTGGCTACTACATCATGTATTGATTTATTTCCAATTCATTAATTGGCTTCTCATTTATTGATTTGTGTTCCATTTATTGATTTGCTTCCCTTTCGGAAAAGCCCGCATTAATGCAAGACAATGCATTCAACACACGAGGAAAGCCAATATACGGCACACATTGGGAGGCAATGCTAATCAGAAATCTCTTATCATTTCCTACGTTCAAATTACCAATGACATGCGCCTTAAGCTGCGCTTCACAACCGCCTTGCGCCATGAGAAAACAAAAGGTAATGAGCTCGCGTTGTTTAGTGCTAAACCCCTTACGAGTATAGTAATCACCGAACATGTTCGCTAACCATTTATTGATATGACGCATATCTTCAGGTCCCGATTGGTAAAAGTTACGCATTCCTTCACCCCAGATTTCCACTTGCTTTTCGATGCCCTTTTCAAGGCGATTTTCACTGGTAATCGTGCTGCGATGAGGATTTTGAATTTCTTCATCTCGGTAATCGAGTATCTTATTAGTAATCTTAAAGAACGGACGCACCTTCCCGATGCCAAGATACGGTACCGCTTGATAAATAAGTTCCACGATTTCATCGGGAATGACACCAAAATTTAACGCAGCTGGCATCATCAACGAGTATTCATCTGTGGCACCTGCCCCAACCAAGGTAGCTAAAATGGCCAAGAAACGACTATGCGCTGCTACATTACAGCCATCCTCTATAATGACCTCGTGAAAGGCAAAATTTTCAAATAGATCTTCAAACTCAGGGTCTATATATCCTGCTGGCGATGCAATATCGGGGAACATGCGTTCCGTATAGGCCTGCGCAAATTCAGATTTTGCCATCCTTACCTCCTAAAATAATTATTAAGCTTTCACCTAACATACAATTAATAGACTTTCACCTAACATACAATCTATCAACATCATAATTATATGATATCTATACATTCATATATATACAATAATGGTGAAAGCCCCTTATAAAGAACTTTCACCATTATACGTATCATTATAAGTATTTAATTATTATGCATGAACGTTTACAGTTGCAGGAACAGCATTTACATCAGGGAATGCAAACTCTGTGCCATATACTTCTTTCCAAGCAGCTTTGAACATGTTGAATTCATTTGTGCCAGGATTGATTTGGTACAATTGACCATCTGGAGCAAAGCGATATACAGTGTGCAAGCTAGGATGCACAATATATTTGAACAATGCAGCTTCGCCGTATTGGTTATTATGCATATTTACTACATTAATACCGAATACATAGTTGCGGCTACCATCGATCAAATTAAATTGAGATGCTTTGTCAAAGTAGTAAGTTTCTGTACCGTTAGCACTGTTTGGCACTTCTGGGTAATTTTCCAAACCGTTCCAGTTAGCAGCGCTAGCTACGGAACCAACCAATAATGTTGCTGCAAGAGCAAATGTAGTAACTAATTTCTTATTCATAATGTTCGCCTCCACCCTAAACGGGTAACACTAGGTCTACTCCCAATGACCCAATAATACAATATCTAATTAAATTATATCATATTTATCGTTTAATATCTTCAGGATTGATAACACCATGCGCTGCATCAATGGTATCTAATAATTTATTAAGCAACTTTCTCAATTCAGCAGCTTCATGAACAGTAAAAACTTCTTGCGTGCTAGCTACTAGTTTCTTAGGTACTTCGATAGCTTCCTTGCGAAGTGCATGGCCTTCTTCTGAAAGAGTAACCATTACCACCCGTTCATCATTACGACTGCGTTTACGTTTTAAGAACCCTTTTAGTTCTAATTTCTTAAGCAACGGCGTCAATGTACCAGAATCGAGGCGCAACACTTGCCCTAATTCCTTGACGGATAATTCACCATATTGCCACAATGCCATCATGACAATGTATTGAGTATATGTCAAATTCAAAGGTTCCAAATGCGGACGATAAGCATTTACGATTTCCTTAGCTACTACATACAAAGGAAATCCCAATTGATTTTCCAACATTAAATAATCATCTTCTGGAACCTCTGAAACGCGATTATAACCTGCTAATGTACCTATTTTTGCCATTAACTAGCCCTCCATTACACACACTTTGTATTTCTAAATTAATTGTACACAATTTTCCATTAAGCGGTCAATACATCTTTGTAAATTCTTCAGCAACTTACGGTTTCATAGATGAGGGGTCAAAATGACACGCTACTGCGCAAGCGGAGCCCGAAGTCATTTTGACCCCTCATCTATTCCACACAATAAATGCTTTAAGAATTTGCAAAACTGCATAAAGCAAGGGTCTGTCTCCGCCCTGCGGGCTCCGCAGGGCCAAAGTCGGCTTCAAAACACCCACACATCCGCCATGAACGCTAATCTATATTTAGCTAATCGCAATATAGCATTTTATATTAGAATCCATTAGGAATTTATAAAGATTATAAGGAAAAAGGGCATATGGGACAGCACATCAAAATTCATTTCTGATTCTTGATATGCTATCCCATATGCCCTTTTGTATTGAGTTCGTTTGGTACTAAATATATCCTTAGTTATGATATGTATAAGTTGTTTCTTTGTCTACCGCAGCCATATCAACGAGCATGGTCCAGGTTAAAGCTTCTTGCGATACGCTATTCCATTGGATGGGCATAACAGGCATAGATACTACATCTGTATGATCTAATGTGTTTATTACCATTCGTATTGATTTCGTATGATTTACAAACCAATCTTTTATTGTGCTTCGCGTTGCCATAGTTGCCTCCAACTAAACTGTATCATTAGTAATAGTATTACTAATTTATATCTATACCCCCATAGGTATTTACTATTATCTATACTATATACCCATATAGGTATATTTGCAAGTGTATTTTCATTTTTATTCTAAAAATGAAAAGGGTCGCATATGCGACCCTTCGGTGTGTAGTTATTAGTCAATATAGGTTACAGGATTCCCTTTGATGTCAAGTTCTCTGCGGTTTAGTCCATTTGGCAAGTCTGGATAGCCGATGGCAAGGCTTGCATATACTTTTTCATCATCGCCCATGCCAAGTTCGCGAAGGCGTTTGATTATGCGTTCGTTGTCTTGTAGGTGACGTAATTGGTTCACCCAGCAGGATCCCAAGTCTAGTTCGTTGCAGGCAAGCATCATGTTTTCCATAGCACAAGCTGTATCAGAGAAATTATTGGCTAGCACAGGTTTATGAGCCAATACGATGAGCACCGGTGCATTGTAGTGGAATACAAATTTGCCCTCTTTGGACATTTTAATGATGTTCACCATGTATGGCGGCGTTTGTTCCGTTACTTCCGTCTTACCATACTCTTCTTGAACAAGGGTTACTAGTTCTTTCAACACATCCGGATTGGTAATAACCATAAAATGTGTAGGTTGTAAATTGCCCCCTGTTGGCGCGCGACGACCTGCATCGATAACGGTGTCGAGCAATTCTTGTGCAACCGGTTCAGGTTTGAATTTACGTGTACTATGACGTGTTTTTATGCATTCTAATGTATTCATGATAAACCTCCTTTTGAGAGTATTCTACTATGAATTATTGATTGCTTACAAGTTTTCCTATATATAGATTATTGATTACTTACAAGTTTGCCTACATATGGATTTCTGTCTTCGTCAGAATTGGTTTTATATTTCCAAGACAATAATAATGCCGAGTTAAGTACTACGAGTAAGCTTCCCCCATTGTGTACGAGGGCGCCCCATACTGGTGAAAGCGTACCAATCATGGCTAAGATAATGGCAATACCATTCAGAATGAGGGCAAAGCTTAGGTTAATTTTAATAGTGCGCATCATGTGTTTGGATAAAGCTAGATAATTACTGATTTTATTAACTGTATTCTATTTTTGCATGTGTTTATTACACAAATACATGAGCGGTTATTCATATATCCGATCCATCGTATTCTTAATTCTCACACTTAGAGATAAGAGCCAATAGACATATATATGTGTCCTACAAAATAGAACAGGCCTGTACTAATTCCAATGAGCCCTATATATGGTTCTGCAAATTAGAACAGGCCTGTAGTAATTCCAATGAGTCCTATATATGGTTCTGCAAATTAGAACAGGCCTGTAGTAATTCTAACGAGCACTATATGTGGTTCTGCAAAATAGAACAGGCCTGTTCTATTTCTAATGAGCCTTATATATGGTTCTGCAAATTAAAACAGGCCTGTTCTATTTCTAA
>NZ_KE150483.1:1373005-1446435 GCF_000411535.1 Veillonella sp. HPA0037 | reverse complement strand
AACAGGCCTGTTCTATTTCTAATGAGCCTTATATATGGTTCTGCAAATTAAAACAGGCCTGTTCTATTTCTAAGAAGGACCTAATAGTGTTTAATAAATAAAAAATCGCGACTAGTTGATTAGAAACTAATTAACTAGTCGCGACTTTTCTATTTTTATAGTTTTGCAAGGAATACCATATTCCATATATGAGTCGATTATACCTGCATGGTTGCCCAGGTGAGTACATCATAAATAAGAGCTACAACAATGGCCATAGCTAATTGTCCACCAATATAGACAGGGACGAGGTATATAAAAAATGCCCATAAGGCACCGATAATTTTCATCCATACGGCCCCAAGTTGTTTACTTTCAACCCAAGCCACAAAACGATCTAGAGGATTGACGATTTTTATAATCCATCGTGGAACGTTCTTATCTGGATTGCACGCAGGCAGGTATAGCAGTAATAACGGCAATACAATGGCATCAATGGCGAGCAATGTGGTTAGTGTCAAAGAAAACCAATCGGGTTCCCCTTCCCAAGTCACAGGATGCGAATAAAAACGAAGCCCCCACAAATAGGCTTTGTATACGATATACGGTTCTAACAGCCATAGTAGAGGCTTTGTAATATGCATAATAAACACTCTCTCTAAATTATAAATAGTATATTAATTATAGCATATTTTTAACGTTTTAAATTGTGTACTTCTATGCACTTATATCTTTTTTAATAACATTCACGGATATTTTCCGATGAGTCTAAAAATGAGGCTGTTAATTACAGCCCCATTCTATTATTCCACAACGATCGTATTATCTCTTCTCACTGTTTCAAGCATTTTAGATCGCACTGTAGATTCTGTATCGAGTTTGTGTTTTCCACCGTACCACGCCATATCGGTACCAGCAAGGCGGAACATGATTTTACCATAAGCGTTACCGGAAGAGTGTTCTGGTTTATTGAACCCCATATCAATGGACACGCGCGGTGTCAGTTGCAGTTCAGTGCCAAGTCGCAATCCGTTTTTATCAGCGCTACGGTCCAGAGTCCAATGATAGGCTTCTCCATAGATGCGAGCCCAGCGCGCATTTTTAAAGGTTTTTCCATAGGACACGGTATAGCCATCGGTAATACGTTCCAATGCACCATTGACCATATGTTCATCACTCATACCACGATAATAGTTGAAACGGAACTCGCTTTCACCAGAAAGATATTCAAGACCGGCACTCATGCGTCTATGTTGGCCCTTGAAACGGTGGTCATAAAACAGGTTCGCGCCATGCAAATGATGGTCATCACTGCTGATGCGGCGATAACCAAAACCGCTGTTAAGGGTCGTACCAACGTCCGCAGCGCGCGCCACGGAACCTTGGGTAAACCAAACTTGGCGGGATTTGTCGTCATAATGGCCTATAGGCTGCACCGTTTCTGCGCTGTAGAGGGGCTTCCAATCCTTCTGAAAGCTAAGCGCCACGGTGGTTCGTTTCATCCATGCTTTACCATTGGTATGCATATCATTGTTGATATTGGACACAGCCACTGCATTGATAGCGGAATTCACCGCATCAACATTAGAATACCGCGTCGTTTTACGCTCTGTTGTATCCATTACCAACGGTCCACTTTCACCAATCTGATGATCCGGCAAATAGGCCGGCGAAACATGAAATTCCTCAGTATTCACTTGTCCATTTTTCGTAGATGGCGCCGTATCACTGGCCCACACAGTAGGAGCCAGTAATACCCCACACAACACATACACTAAAAATCGCATATACACTCTCTCATATCTTACGTTCACGATTCATTAATGAAAAACTAATGAAATATCTATTAGTATACTGAAAAACTGTATATGCTGTCAAAAAACGACTGTAACAACATGCATTTACTGCGCATGCTATTACAGCCGTTTATAATAGTAATCAGAATATGGGGTGCGATGTCACTCAGCTAATTACAAATTTAGTGCTTCCATCCATTCTTTTTCTTTAAAGCCAACTAATACCTTATTTTCTAATACCAAAATTGGACGCTTTACGAGCATACCGTTGGATGCCAACAAAGCTAATTTTTCCTCTTCGCTAAGACCTGGCAACTTATCCTTTAATTGTTGCTCACGATAAATCAAGCCAGACGTGTTAAAGAACGCTTTCAAATCCTTACCAGATTGAGGGTACCATGCAGCGATTTCCTCAGCTGTAGGATTTTCAGATTTAATATCACGGTCCGTATATTCAATGTGATGATCATCTAAGAACTTCTTTGCTTTTTTGCACGTTGTGCATTTTGGATATTCTACAAATAACATAGGAACTCCTTTATCTACATATAACACTAAGAATCATTATTCATATGTATAGTGTAGCAGATACATCGATTAATTTCAATTTATTGTTTTATATATCGTCCGTAGGAATAGCACCTACTCAATTATCGCTTACGATAATCTTCGTCACCTTGCTACCATTATGTTCAAAGAATATACCGCGAATGTTATCGCTATTATATCTAAGATATCCATAGAACCACCGGTTATTAAAGTCGATAACATCAGGGCGTCCATAGACGTCCATAACCTTTTTCAAGGTGTCGCCAACGGCAATGCCTCGAGCAGTTACAGCATCGCGATTGCTTACGGTTATATACCATACGATAGGTCTGCTATCTTGCATCAAGGAATGTCCAAACTTAATGCCTCCATAGGTAAGCTCATCACGTTTTTCACTAGTCGGCTGACCAAGACTGGCCTTTACTGCATCAAAAGATGTACCAAGGGACACACCTGCAATTTTCATATCTTCAGCAGGCAAATAGGCCCCTATAACCTGACCGGGTCTATAATGACGATACTGCTCCGCTTTTGGCCAACTTGGTGAAAGCTTAGCATTACTTGTTTCTAAACGATCCATGGCTTTGCTCAGCCAGCTAGCATCAGCAACAGAACTCATATTACCCGCCAGTAATATAGCAAGACATAAACTAAATGCTATAAATTTTGTTCTCATCATTCTCTCCTAGTCTCTCAAAACTATAAATTAATATAATCTTACTGATTATAAAGTGCTATTTTCTTCATATACCAAGGAATATAGACCGGATTTGCTTCTAACTGCTTCTTATAGTTTCTATGTACTCTCCATTGAGGTTCCTTTTGAAGTGTGCTTGTATTATCAAAGCCTACATATTCTATTATATCTCTCAGTTGTTTATGATTATATGAGGATATACTTTCATCATAAAGAATTCGATAACTATAAGCATATACTGAATCTTTTGTATAGTGTCTCAAGTATGAGTTACCTTTGTTTATTTGACGATCAATTAAGAATCCTGGCAAGCCGTTGTTCCATACGGTAGCATATTGGGTAGGTAAATCAAGGTCGCCATATTTATCCAAAAACCACAGTATTTGAGGTGTGGCGCTAGAACGATCTATATGATCTTTCTTAAATATATGACGTATAACACGAATCGTGATTCCCTTATCTTCATAGGTTCGCACCTCATACCGACCTTCTTCTACAGTTTGACTGATCAATTTAGCAGTTTTAGGAATACGATACGTAAAATTACCCCATCTTTCAGTCTTAGAATAAGAATCTAATCCCGCAATCGATTCAATTGATGGAATAATATAATTGCTCATGACTACTTCAGCAGGTTGATTTTGGAATGGATCATTCTTCGTCACAGAACGGCCATATGTAATGCCATACGTATGGTTGGAATTAAACGGAGTGAATTCAGTATACATCACATGTTCTTTAGGATCCGACACAAGTTTCCAAGAAGCCTGTTTTAAATTGTCATATGTATACTTTCCATGCTCATAACCCTTTATTTGCTTACTATGAGGAGGACCTACAAGCAAAAATCCAGTAAGGCTCCGAACAGCATATAATGGTCCTTTTTCTGTATTCGACGTAATTACATCACCTCGAATACTAACATCAGGCACAGAGAAACGAATCGCATTGGCTTTGTCATGCACCAAAACAACAGTAGATTGTGAAAACTCTGCTAATCTAACAGCTTTATCATATCCAGGTTTCTCTTGATTAATTTTTGCTATCAATGAATCTGAGGTTCTCGGATGAGACTTAACATACGCCACATATGCGTCTACCTCCTTAACAGCCGGCTCATTGATATGTGAATAATTTTCATAGGCATTTGCAGAAATTTTCCTGTCTGCACCAGGTACAGGAGGTTGTCCTGCCGGCACCTCAATCTCTACGGCATTAACATTCATAGTAAAAGCTACTGCCATCGCCATCATAAATAAACTACGCCGCATCATACTTTATCCTCTTCTCTCAACATAAAATAAGCACAATACTTCTTAGTATAAGTATACTATGCTAAGAAGCACTGTGCCTATTGTTTTATGGTTTATTCGTATTTGACGATATATATGCTCTTTTTATGCCCATACGCACGGTGTTTTCAGCAAGTTCTGAATCATATTGTGCCCTGCTATGACGGTCAAAACTGATGGAGGACAATAGGTAAATTCTGGGTCTGGCACAATCGTTTTGATGTAACAATCTTGTGTTTCCATAAATGATTTATATGTATCGAGTGAAAATAGTCCATAGTTACCACATAGTTCCCATCTATCTTTAGCGAGAAGGGCCAAAAATTCATCGGCATGTGGGTCATATGCAATGTTAGGTGAGGTGCTTGTTGTTAGCCCCGTATCACTATTAGTACATGGAGAAATATGATACATATACCCTCTTGGTGTGATGCAAAGCATCCAAGGAATTGCTCTAGTCATAAGGATCCGTTTAAAAACGCCAAATACTTCTTGTAATCTTGATTTTCGCACATACAGAGCATAAAAGGTTTCCCTATATTCCGTTGGATCATCAGGCGTATCGAGATAGGTTTGTTCCACTATATCAACTGGTACATTGCATATATTGGCGAGGTCTTCAATTGAATGGCGCCATATTCCTCTACGTACTAACTCAATACGCGTTTTTGGGAATAGTAAAATATATTCACTGCCAATATAATCAGATAAAGCACCAAAATGAGTGCCATCTTGACGATTAAACTCAGGGAATTGCATACGCCGATAATCAGCGTCAATGCCCGTACAAGCATAGCTTTCACCTAAAACAGTGCTGCCATAGGTCTCAATCTGCTGAGGGTCCCAAAGTCCTAAATCATCGCCATACCGCATCTTACCATGATCATACCGAAGCATCTTGGTGTGCCCCGTAGGCGATACACAGAGCACGCAAGAATACCCATATTGCTGCGTGTGCCAACCACCCACACTGTGCCAATCTACAATCCTATCCTCAGGCCATGCAAACAAGGTCATCTCCACAGGCTGCTGTCCATGTACGCCATTCACAGACGTCGTGCCATGAATCGTATGCTTATACCAATTTCGACCGATCATATAGTGCCATGTCAACGGCGGCGTCGGACCACGTTGACCAACAGGATCACTAATCACGATGAGCATACCCATCCGCGCTTTGCGATAGGGTCTAACGATATCATTAATTTGGCGCACTAAACCTTGATTCATAGGACATCCCCCTTTTATCTTACTAATCACGATGAAAGCTAACGCTATTTACACCTTTAGTATAAACGGAAGTATGCGTAAAATTTTGCGCATTATGACATAAGAACTCATTACTGCTTAAACTATGAGAAAGTTATATAATTATACTTAATAAAGAGAATCTATGTATTGTTATAGCTCCTATAAAAGAGATGATATAACCAGGAGAGGTTACCATGCAAAAATTACCACTATTAATAGGTGCTTTCATCATGAGTACTGTACTGTCACCAGCAGAGGCCATCGACGTCAATATTCCTGGTGCGGATGCGAAAATTCCAAAGGATGCGTATATAAATTATCAAGCCACAAACCAAACCATTGAACAGGATGTGGCCAATTATGTAGAAACGTTAAAGAGCACCGATAAAGCCAACGGTATTAGTAGAAATGAGCTAGCCTATGCCAAAGAGGCCTCCATATATCGTGGCGAGCATTATCACAATACAGTGATTTCCGTTCACAATCGATACAGCCAAATCCGGCTTTCATTCCCCGTAGCAGGCATAAAGAGCGAATATAATATTGGCCGGTATAAAAATCCAGATCGCACCATAGAGGATTATCGCGTTATAACTGATAATGGCAATCTTAATCTAGAAATCGACTATGCAGATTACAAAGATCAGGATTGGCGCAACACTAAAATTGCCTATGAAAAACTAACAGACAAGGACGTTCGTAAGTTCTTACAAGATAAAGCAAAGAAGAATCTAGAAAAGCATATTTCTGATATAAAGGCGACTGTATTTTCATATCCTACCGTTACCTATAGTACTTGGGACAGCATGAAAATGCCTTACCTCAAAAATGGTCAAAAAACGACGATGACCGTGGATACCATCAACTTTAAACATATGGGCTTTGCCATACGGTATCCTCTATATCACGCAGGTATCGCCTATTTTGATAATAAACCGGTGTTGAATAAGGTGCCTACTGACAATCTACTCGCCAATTACGTGCTTCCATCGATGAAAAACCTCAATGAGTTGAATGAATATTCACGCATAGAAAATCTAAACGGCATACAGTATCGCGTACCTAAGGATGCCATATTCGATGGTGAAAGCAAGGACGAATATCAAGATATTAGATATTACAAAAAGGGCACCATAACCTTTTTCATTTCTACTATCAATCCCGCTAAGAATCCGTATGCTGGC
Source organism: Veillonella sp. HPA0037 (assembly GCF_000411535.1). Classification (NCBI taxonomy): domain Bacteria; kingdom Bacillati; phylum Bacillota; class Negativicutes; order Veillonellales; family Veillonellaceae; genus Veillonella; species Veillonella sp. HPA0037. The sequence goes on along the minus strand of NZ_KE150483.1, from coordinate 1,439,687 downwards.
AATCCTATTATTAATGGTCATTACAATTTTAACAGAGAGTTACGTTCATTCTGGGATATGTACCGGTACCACCCAACACCAGATTATATAAATTACTCTGTTGTATGGAATAACAATATTCCTGGGCTCTCCATACACAGCTATGAACCGTATAGGGATAATCACATCCTAAACTTTGAATCCTATGATGGTACCTATCATTTTATCTATATCATCTTTTATCCAAAATTTTTAAGTGCTGATGAAGTCCAAAAATTACGGAATATGATTGAGTTCTTTGATTCTACGAATAATCCTGAATTTAAACTACAGCAACATGTTGTGTTTCCAGAGAATCGCTAACTAGAAAACTAAATACAACTAATCTACTATCTTAAGATACACAAACAAAACAGCCAGTACCGTAATCACAGTACTGGCTGTTTGTATTCTATTTAGTTTTATGTAGCTATTTCAAATTACCTAATATAACGCGTATTCTTATTTTGCCTTACCTTGTTTTTCATGTTGTTCTACAAGGGCAAGGAATTCTTTAAAGTTGTTGATTTTAACGGCTTGCCATGTGCCATCATCAAGTTTTTTCATAGCAAGGTTAAACGTTACGTCTTGGTTAAGTTCTTTAGAGTTAAATGTAACAGGCACAACGGCGCTATTACCATCAACAGTGGCAGAACCAATGCTTTTGAACTCAAGATCTTTAATACCTGTTTTTTCTTTCATGTCATCAGCGGCTTGTTTTTCGCGAGCATTTTGGTCTGAACTTTCAGGTTGCTTTGCAATGGCACTGTAAATTTCATTACTCAAAATAGGCACAATCTTAGGTTTCAAACCTTGGAACATCACCTCAGCAAGGCCTTTAAGCGGATTATTCTTAATTTCAGGGTCTTCCAATTGCATAGCTACAACATCATCATAGCCTGAACCGATGATAGAATCTACATCAACATGTTTTTTGAAAGCATTCACATCGTGTTTTTCTACGGCTTCACGAGCAAGATTCAAGGAATACACAGGGGTTTTCGTGAAGTACAAGAAATACCAACCTAGAGCAATAGCCACAATGGCTACAAGTACGGCAATGATAATCTTCTTTTTAGACATAAGGGTCTCCTCTCATACGGACACAATAGTATGTAACTTACTTTCAATTTTACACTAAAACTCTCTTAAAATTTACAAACTATATACACACAACTGTATTACATCTTTTCTCGACTTTGCATGCGGATTACTTTATTCCTCAATGTTTCAATATTTGCAAAGTCAGAATATTCTACTGTATTACGCAGCTGAATATGAGAATATGGCACAGCCCCGTCGGTATAAACTAAACTCATAATGTATATATTCTTGTCATCGCGTAAGAATCGATACATTAAAGATTTTTTACCTGGTTGATAGTTATCTACCAAAAGACTAGGCACACCATTATTCCAAACAGATGCTGACTGAATAGGTGCATCACCTATAATTTGACTTTCTGGCTTTACCTCCGAAATTTCATTAATAAAAGAGTAAATATATTTATCATCTACTTTTACAGGTTCCTTGGCCACAACAAGTTGCATCCCCAATCCACGATAGTCCCTTATTTTAGCAGAGTCCTTTAATGACTTCTGTGCTGTTAGTTTAAGCCCTTTAGGAATGCGATACATGAGATTATCCCAGCTGATACTTTCACTATAATGATCCAAGTCATCTAAAGAACGAATCGATGGAATTACATAATTACTCATAACGCGCTCGATCTTATTGGTAACAGGCTGATTTTTGTAGCTAAGGCCTATCATATATTCTTGATTTGGTTGATTATCTAAACCAACTACAGCAACCATAGCAGGCGTATTCTCACCAAAAGATTCTGTATCAATAGCCCATTTACCATGTGAAATACCAGGATATATGAACTCCCCTTTTCGCTCTGATTTTAGTTTACCTAATGCATCATCATAATTTGGTTTCGTACCGATCGCAAAAAATATGGAATTCTCTCTTACAATAGATAAACGTTCACCATCACTGCGTTTTGGGTAATATTTACTTACTAATAGTAGTCCAGGGACAGATGCTCGGATGTTATTACGATCATCATGCAACAACACAACTGCAGTCTCATTAACAATTAAATCTATCAGCTTTTCAGAATCGCTTGCTATCTGATTGACTTCATCTCGTGTTAGTCCCCAGTCAGTTATATACATTTCCATACGCTTCTTAGATTCAGAATGTAACTTTATAACATCACTAGCCCCTACATTACTCAAGCTATCGGCCCGATAATTCTCATACGCATTAGCAGGAATGCTCGCATCTGCCCCTGGCATAGGCGGCTGTCCGGCTGGTACTTCGATCTGTACAGCACTTACATTTATGGTGAAAGCAGTTGCTAGTAACATCATAATTATACTTTTACGTAACATAAACCCTTCTCTTTTTCTCTCACATTACAACAAAATAAGCACAACCTTGTTAGCATAAGTATACTATGCAAACAAGACTTTGCCTATTATTAATAATTTTGTAAGAGTATAATACATTTGTGACAAGTGAATAAAAAATGAGAAGGAACTCTGTTATAATGAAGTTGCTTAATCCAAACATTACAACAAAAGGAGTTCCTTCTCATGCATTCTATTATAACTGAAGAATTAAGATTTCGTAAACGAGTATGTGAATATGCTATAAAGTATGGAAATAATGCTGAAGCTGCACGTCGCTATCATACTAGTAGACAACAAGTACAACGTTGGGTGAAGCGTTTCGACGGGACTATTGATTCACTTCGATTGTATAGTCGTAAACCACATTCTCATCCTAATCAACACACTGAGGAAGAACTAGCACTTATCAAGCGTATGCATTCTAAGTTTAAACATGAAGGGCTGTCTCAAGTATATGTTGAGGCAAAAAAGCGTGGTTATAAACGCTCATATGGCTCTATGTGCCGACAAATCAGGTGTCATATTAAAGAGAAAAAGGTTGTTAAATCTGTTCCTAAAAGCAAGTGGAAACCGGATATAATAACATATCCAGGAGAAAAGGTTCAGATTGATATAAAATACGTACCTCGCGAGAGTTTAGCCTTTTCAACACAAGGAAAATCTTACTATCAACTTACAGCTATTGATGAGTTTTCTAGAAAGAGAATTCTAAAAATTATAGATGAAAAAAGTGTTACTAATACAAGTCGCTTCTTATTAAATTTAGAAGCCAAAATGGGATTTCCTATTCATACAATACAAACAGATAATGGTCGTGAATTTACAAACTATGGAGTAAAAGATCGAGAGTGTTTATTTGATATTGTATTAAAAAGATTAGGAATAGAGCATAAAACGACAAGACCATTTTCTCCGTGGCAGAATGGAAAGGTAGAGCGCAGTCATCGAATTGATAGTGAAAGATTTTATTCTCGTAAGTTTAATAGTATGGAGAGTTTTCTAAAAGCACATAGTCGATATGCTAATAGATATAATAACATTGCACAAAAAGTCTTAAACTTTAAATCACCAAACCAAGTTATAACAGAGTACTTTATGAATCAAAAGGCATAAGTATTTGTCACAAATGTTTGATTACTCTAGACAAGACTTTGCCTATTATTAATAATTTTATATTTTAGTATGTATAAGTTTTGTGTATAGTAGAAATGAAGGGCTATTTGTCTTTTGTGAGACAAACAAGAGCTATTAATGCCCCAAAGGCAATAACGACAGTTATTACCTGTAATAAGAGCATGATTATTTCATAAACACTCATAGGCTTATCCCTCCCTTCGATGACGAAGAGAGGCCCAACCTCGTCTAACTATCCTAAGCCTATTATAGAACGAACTAATATACGATGGATCAAGGAAGTAATAAGAGAAATATATGGATAAATATATAAGAAACGCCCGTCTTAAGACGGGCTTTTTAGTATTCATAGGATAGTGATTTATTTATATTTTTGTAGTACCCGGTCCGCAAATTGAACGGCTAGTCCAAGGTAGTTATGAGGATCTAGCATATAGTCGATTTCGTCTTCTGTGAAAGCTTCAGTAAATTCTGGCTCAGCCATCAAAGCATCTTTCATTTGGGCTTCTTCTTCATAGGCTTTCATGCATGTACGGTAAACGATGGAATGCGCAGTCATACGGCCGAAGCGAGGTGCCAAATACATCATAATACATTCACTCATCATTAAGCATCGTAGAGGAACCAACTTTCCCAATGAAGAACGGTTCTTCTAACTCAAGGATTTCTGTCCGTTGTAAGCTTAAAATTTCATGTCTCGTAAGATAACTGTACTTGCCATAATAAGCGCCTCCTATTTCGCAACTACATCATCAAATTGTACGCCATATACACGTTCATACAGACGGTTTGCCAAGAGATATCCTGCAAAGCCAAAGTCTACAGGGGCCGTTGCCATCCGTCTATCTCGTGCTTCGCTTTGTGTATCATATCGGTTTCCATCTATATGATACTCTTTAAAATCAGTAATACTAGATGAAACTCCTGCATTCTTTTGTTTAGACAACCATAGATCTTTATACGATGCTAATTGATGGGCATCCAATTTCTTAATTAAATTGGCAAAGGACTGCTTTGTATTAAAAGTGTAAAGAACTTGTTTTTCCTGAATTATATCTCCAGCAGGCATGAGCACATACTGTGTGAGGGCAATTTGCTTAGTTCCATTCAGTCCGTTAGAGGCCTTGATGGAGTCCTTATCTATAAAGGTGCCATCACCATTACCACTTTCACCAAAGCCATGAATCATTTCAAAGCGACTCGTGTTTTGTAATTCCTGCATGGACATGCTATGCGCGGGCACCACACAAGACAGCGCCACCGCCATTGCCATATATAGTACTTTCATCATAGGCCTCATTTCACCACCACATCCTCAAAATGCATACGATACGCTTCATAGAATAATGTATCTGCTATATCATAGCGTGTTGTATTAGGCGCCATGCGCACAATAGCACGAGTCGAGGCTTTCACCTGAACCGGCAGGGACTGTCCGTCAAAAGAGAATTTCCCCAATGGTTCCTCAGTGCCCGTCATACCGGTTTTCGTCTGTGCCGCATCAATAACTGTCGTCAACGAAGCACCCGCTTGTTTCGCGCGATATACCTGACTTGCCAGTGACAAACGAGTATCATAGGATACAATCCAGGAATCACTATAAATAACATTTTTCCGCGGCGATTGGTACGCATTATATACCGTGGCTTTAATTTTATACATAGGTGGCGCATACTCTAATACCTCTATGGATTTCGTATCTAAATACCATGTAGTATGCTCATCTGCATTAGGACCATCAGGCGTTACCTCATAAATCACCTTAAACTGCGGTGATGACTTGAGTTCCTGTATCGATATAGCTTGGCTAGGTATGGTGAAAGCTAGCGCTACTGCTAACATTATAAAAATACGTTTTAACATAAAACACTCCTCTTAGAGATTATAGTTAGAAACACTATACCTCACTCGCTCATTCATCTTAATTTGACGATATATCATAACCTTATTATAATATAAGAAGATAGCTAGACGAGTCGTAACGTCAGGCTCATCTCGAAAATTAATTTACTTAGGAAATGGCCTTTTCGTTTATCTAGCTACCAAGCGGTAACGGAGGGCTATTTGCTTTTTGTAAGGCAAATAAGCGCTATCAGTGCTCCAAAAGCGATAACAACAGTCATCACCTGTAATAGAAGCATAATGATTTCATAATCACTCATAGGCTTACCCCTCCCTTCAATAACGAAGAGAGGCCCAACCTCGTCTAACTATCTTAGGCTTATTATATAGCAAACAAACATACGAAACAATAAGCATCGTATTATACCGATTTATAGATAAACCTCTACCTAAAAATTCTAGGTAGAGGTTTCTTTTCATATCTACATTATACTATTCACTATAGTAAATAAGGTAGTAAGTTATATTCTTTTACATCACTCAATACATTACTATTTCCATGTCGATCACGTTGGTACCGAATCAATACGACTCGATTTGTATACTTATTGAACACAAAAGATAAGCCTTCATTGTGATAACCTACGTATTCGCCCACATAGTACCCTGTATATGTATCATAACCATGGTAGATGTCGCCATATGGCTCTGCCGGACGGCCCCATTCAGTATCCTCAAGAAGCGGTCCATAAAGAGATTCCACTTCACTACGCGTCATACCTACCATGGCCCCTTTATTGGTAGCATATCCTGATTTTGTAATATATATCATACTTGGTGGTGTGCTATAATCCCATAATGAAATAATAACTGATTGGTCCGCAGAGATGTACATATCATGACTAGAATAACGATGATCTGCTAGCCATAAAGAATAATGGTAATGATTCAAATAAGAGTACATATCCGAATTAGATTCTAATCCGGCTAAAACACCTGCATCATCAGTTTTGGCAAACGCAGTTTGCCCTATACAACTAAGGATAAGAATAGAGCTTAATAAGAGTTTTACAAGCAAATGTTTCAATAGAATCACCTCTTAGACATAACCATCAATGCTAATCCCCAATCTATGCACCTCATCAAGCTTTTATTTTATAAACATTATAGCCTGTCTATACATAAAATAGCCAGTACCTCATTGTCGAGATACTGGCTATAAATCTAAATACAAACAAAATGTTTATTTCGCTTCTTTATCATTCCAAACTAGCAATGCACCAATGGCATTAAGAATATAAAATACATATTTACCAACATTGGCAAAATTTCCTTGAGTGAATGCTTTTAGAAGCTGAACGATATTATAGACCATCCAAAATGGCCATTGCGTATTTAATTTTAGAGCGTTAAATAGATTAGCGATGAGAGATAAGGCAAATACAATCGTTGTAAGAATCGATAAGAAATTAATATGCCCGCTAAACCCTATAAAGTTAGCTATAATAGAAAAAATAAAAGCCATCACGGTAATCATAGATCCTACCCTTCGTTTTTGTGATGGACTCATCGTATTAGGAATCCCATCATGCGATGCTTTCCATTTTTTTATAGCAAATGTATAAATAATAAAGGTAACAGGATACGTAATAATCGCTGCTTTATTGCCAAGAATAAAATCAATTACACCTGATAACACAGTATTAACAATGCCAAGATAGTTACCCCATTTGTTCAATTGACCAGTAAATCGTGTAGACAACATAGAAATACCAACATTGATAACAGAAATAAGGCCAAATGGAACTAACGCAGTCCATGGTCCCCAATCTACAAATTTCTCAAGTCGAGAATTAAGATACCCTGCAGAAATTGCAATGCCAACTACGAGTACCACACCGATTAAATCGAACCATCTTGATGTAGCAAATTGTTTTAAATACTGTTTCATATATATCGCCTTTCTACATAACATGTTTTAAACTGTTTTAACACAACACAAATTTCAATGCAATAGCCAATTTATATAATCCATAGATATAGCCAGTACCTCTCTTCAAAGATACTGGCTATTTTCATGCATATATACTATTCAAACAATATTATTTAATGGAATACATAACTCATCCAAGATACCAGTGCCTTCTTGTACTCTTCAATGGTAAAAAATTTCGGTGTATAATTTGTTAACCACTCGGTTAATGTAGGTTGTATCGCCTCTGGGTCTACGGCAATTGGTAAGTCTCAGAGGTTACCATGTTTGCCTTCAAAGTAGCGCCATTTATCTTGGGCAAAGAAAACAAGAACGCATTGCAACACGCCTCAAAGGACTTGCCCATTTCCACACACACGGCCTTGACGAACGCTCGAATCCACTGCCGTTCCAGCTCAACATGAGGACCATTGACAACCACATCGTCTTGCTCCTCATCATAAAATGGGATGATCCTGCCTGTATTAAAATCCAAGCCAAGCAAAAACGTCGTCGTTTCCTTCCCCTCTATCGGCGGGAACAAGGACGACCGAATCGTATTAAATACACCTGTTGTACTAATCGTAACGTGACGCATAGTACCTCCTATATAACAAACTATATACTAAAACTCCATATATCATCTATATTTGACGATGAATGAAATCGCCGTTATAATAAAAGAAGATAGTCAGACGAGTGGATACGTCAGGCTCATCTCTAAATTACATAAACATGTAGAAATGGCCTTTCAGTTATCAAATTATCAAAGATAACGAAGGGCTATTTGTCTTTTCCTAGGCAAATAAGCGCTATCAACGCTCCAAAGGCGATGACTACGGTCATCACCTGTAATAGGAGCATAATGATTTCATAATCACTCATAGGCTTACCCCTCCCTTCAAAAACGAAGAGAGACCCAACCTCGTCTAACTATCTTAGGCTCATTATATAGCAAACAAACATGCGATACAATAAGCATCGTATTATAGAGATTTATAAATGAAAACTCTACCTTAGGAGATCTAGGGTAGAGTTTTTTGTGTTTATAGTATATCTACATTACTCCGTATATCAACTCTGTTTTTTTAACTATATACAATAAATAGTAAGTGATATCAAAGCGTTCACATAAACGATTTTCCGAAAGGTTGTTGTATGATACTATATAAAATATGAAGGTTTTATGAATGTATAAGGGAAGGGTTACGTAATGGCTACTAATAAATTTACTTATAAAAATCATCAGGCACCTACACTGTTTGACGGCTTACAAAATGCCTCTAAAGAGGAGTTGTCCTATTTAATCGCGTTGCTTCGCCAGCAAACGATGAAGAATATTTTCTCAGATAAATTCAATAACACTGTAACTACGGGGAAAAAAGCTTTCAACTCGGTTATGAGTTTCTTTGGAAAAACTAATAAAACCAATGATGATATCGACCGTGAAAGTAAAGAAAATCATCAAGATATCAACAATAAAATTAAAGAAGAGATTCGCGCATTACAAAGTTATTCTCAAGAGCAACTCTATACATTATTTATTGATGAGGTTCGCGAGGAGTTAGATATACCAGATAGCAGTCTAGCCCTATTATCTAATAAAATCATTGCAAGTGCCGCTAAAACAGATTCTTCCATTAATGAAGAGTTAACTGTCGAGCAAAAGGCGGATATTATTTACCAAAAAACACTGCAATCCATCATTTCTAGCCTAGAAAAACAAAGTGATGAAGAGCGCAATGAAATGATTCGTCAACTCGATATAGAGCTCGATAGTTTATCATCTGACCGAAAAGAGTTAATAAAACAATCCTTACAAACGGATCATCTAAGTGGTGAGGTCTTGCGTAATAGTTTCTTAAAATCTGGCATAGGTATTGGTTCACTTATCACCGTCGGTAGTTCCTTTGGGGCTTACATCGCTATCAATACAATCATCCATGCCATATTTACGAGTTTCCTAGGCATCACCCTTCCCTTTGCCGTCTATACCGGCGTGGCCAAAGGTGTTTCTATCATTGCAGGACCGATTGGTTGGTGCGCATTGGGTGGCTATTCTATTTACTCCTTCATTAAAACCTCTGGAAAATTAACATCTGCCATGATGTCTGTTGTTGTATTCATCGCTATGACGATTTATGGTAAAAGCTTCTCCGTCGACGAAAATGGAGCGCCTTTATGGATTACCAGTGATTCCATTGAATATCAAGAGTATCAAAATAACCAATACCGAATTATCCAATTAAATGATAAGGTAAAAATTCTTTCCAAAGATTTAACGCTTTCACAAGAAAAAGCTCAAAAAATAGAAGCGGCTAAGCAAAAGCTGGAAAAGGAATTACAAAAACAACAAGCAAATCCAAGTCATACAGACCAACATGTTGTGGATGATTTAAAAGAGCAGATTAAAGTAATGTCGCAACAGCTAAATACGGTACAAGAAAATCGAAAACATATAGAAAAGCAATATCAAGCACAAATTAAAGAGTCCGATGCACTTAAAGCCCGTAATAAAGAATTAAAAGCACAAAATAAATCATTACAAGAGGAATCTACTTATTACCAAAAATGTAGCTATGAATTCGAAGAGAAAAATAAATCGCTCCAACAACGGATGACGGACCAAGAAAATCAATCGGCACAAAAAATCCATGAGCTAGAAACGCAGCTACAATTGATGGCGGAAGATGAAAAAGCATATGAAAACGATCCAAAGCGTCTAAATGATGCTAAGGATTTACAAGAAATTTACGAAAAATTTGAACTAGAGAAACAGTTCTTGGCAGATTATACAAGTGTTAATAAAAGAGTGCGTAAAAATATTATGGTAATGCTTACCCGCCTATACGTAACCGATGATCCAACACAAATTGATGCCATTCATAATAGTAAAATCAATTCATTAGGATTCCCTATTTATCATATGGAAACCGCTGATGGATATCGATTATATTATGCGTATTCAAAAACAAGTGCCAAACCAATTCACATTCTTTGTCACTGCATAAAATCAAAAGAAGCAGTCTATTTCAATAAGATGAAAAATTCAGAAACATTTAAGAAAAAATTCCGAAACTAAATCACTTGAAGCACTATGATTTATAGGGTTAAAATTAAAATATATTCTTATCATATACAAAACAAGCCAAGGAGAGAATCATGATTTGTCAACATTGCGGTAACCCCTTACCGGAGGGCGCTAAATTTTGCAGTATTTGCGGCCAACCTCAAGCACAATTAACATGTAACAATTGTGGCACCCCATTAGAGCCCAATACATTATTCTGTAGCAATTGTGGAACACCAGTTACTAACACATCAACTGCACCAGAAGCAGTAAGAACTCCACCAACACAAAAGACCAGTCCTGTTTATGACTGGGATCCTTTTGAACTCAATGAATTAGATACACTTACGTTTGTGCTCACCAAGAAATATACTGAATTTCAAGGTCGTGCCAGCCGTAGCGAATTTTTCAGATATAATTTGATGATTTCTCTTTGTCTAACAATCATCCCTATCATAATGGGTATCATTAAATTAGTGTCTAATAATATCATGACTGTTATCGTCTTATATGTCCTACTAGGTATTATCGAATTAGCATTAATACTTCCAGGCTTAGCTATTACCGTCCGCCGTCTACACGATACCAATAAATCTGGTTGGTTCTTCCTTATCAACTTTATTCCTATCGTAGGACCTATTTGGTTCTTAATCTTAATGCTAACCAAAGGTGATACATATACTAATAACTATGGTGAAAAAACCTCCTATATTCAAATCACCCCAGATATCCAGCGACAATATGGACTCCGGCCGTCACCAACCTCTACATCTACCGCGTTGTATATCATTGCCTATGTCGTACTCATAAGCATAAGCATTGGCTTGAGCGCTGCTACTATCGCTACTAGTTTTAATTCCATAAACAATACAACACCTACCCACTATTCTACGAATACTAACAGTAATAATTCATCTGTGAAAGCTACACCTGCCCCACAACCAGCATCAACAAATACACAATCAGTGGCACAAAATAATGCGGTTGAAGAAAGTACAAAAGCGTTGCAGAACTACTATCGCTACCTAACCAATAAAGACTTTGCTAATGCCTACACGTACCTCTCTGATGAACAACGTGCTAGCCTCGGTACCTACGACTACTGGCGCAATGGATATAAATCAACCCTATCCACCACATTACTTTCAACAAAAGCTGTATCCGTCTCACCAGATGCCGTTGTATATAACTATCGCATTGAAAGCAAAGACCTCGTTAACGGCCGCATCAAACATCAAACATTCACCGGCAATGTAACCATGGTAAAAAACAACAATAACTGGATCATCCAAGACCAAGATGGTCAATTAGCTGATTCCTATTACGAATAAAATACATAAACATAAAAGACTCGTATCATTTGCTGTGATACGAGTCTTTTATAATCTATGCTATTACTATCCCTAAAATTATAAATGCTAACTACTATTACTCATACATCATGAGATCTCTACTATTTCACTAATTTCACTAGCAAATAATTCATAACAACCAACATATATCGAGGCCTCATCTGGCTCATTATTTACACCAGAAACAAAAGAGTCCAACTTACCTATTAATGACTCTCCATCAATAAATCTAACCTCTACATATGTTGATTGTATTTCATGATAACGATTATATAACTCTTCCTCTGTCATAAGGTCACCTCTACTTTAGCACCCCTTTACGCACAAGGTCCCATTTCACGTCCTCGATCTCCTGCGTTAATTCTGAATTTAAATCACGCATTAAGGATATAAATTGTGCACGCTTATCCGCATCATTCCAATCAATTAGTATCTTGTTTAATTTAAATTGCAAGAGAATATTTTCATATTGCTTATATAATTTACCTTCAGAGCATATATCCCCAGTATCAGCCTCACTTTTATATAATTCATCAATAGCCCTCACAGTATCAGAAATATTCTTTACTGATAATATGCGATCTTTAATATAGTTATACACACGGGTTTTATATGAGCAGGTATTGCTTTCACCATTATCACCGGCGCCCTTTTCCCACCACGTATAGTAACGTAAACTCAAAACTGGGCCTTCTTTAATTTTATCAATACGCCAAAACATATATGGTTTAACGGTTAAATTGTCCTCATTTGTATTTTGAAAGCCCCAATAATCGGCATCAACAGTTCGGTCTAGAGAACGTGTCCAAAAATGCATCAAAGACCAAGGGGTACCAAAGCTGCTACCATGCTGAATCGTATGAGTATGAGACGCATCGTCTATGCGACCATATACATACAAATCGTCAATATTCTCAACATGTTGTTTCAAGTCGGCCATAAATGGTGCTTCATGATTTGGCTGATTAAATACAGTCTGCAAAAATCTCCGTTGGGCAATCGCAGTATCTTGAATATTAAAACGTATATGCCCATCAATATCCTCATAGTGTTCCCAAAAACAGCTATGCTCTATAGTAGCCCTAATTTTAGAACTCAAATAGTCTACAAAACTCATTAAAATTGGATTATTCCACTCACGACAAGACAGTAACAAGGATAAGAACTCTGGCCCATCCACATAGGTATTAACCTTTGGATCCTTCTCCAGTTCTCGAACCGTATTCCAGTCATCATCATTGAACCAATCCGTCTTCAAATACGCCGTATGAATCGTATACTTTGACAAATCCAATTCTCCCGGTTCATCTCGTAACGCCCATCGAATACTATTCACCGCGCCCCAGCAAGCAGTCTCATCACGTTTTTGCTGTTGTTCCTTTTTATCATCTGAAAGATATTGATATATATCCAATCCATTGTATTGATTCGATCCAAATGTTTTTGAAAGCAAGTATTTATATCGATTGATCTGATTACCGTGCTCCTGTGATGATGTTTTATCTTCAATAATTAAAGCTACTTGTAATTCTGGAACCAATACAAGCACATCAATATTAAGTAACTGCCTAAAAATATATATCTGGTTAACACCAGATACATCATAAGCCCCGTTCAACAAACGAGATAAAAATTGAGACCCAAACTGCCGCCCACTTTCATTATCATCACGAACAGGCATATTAATCCAATTCAAACACCAACAAATAAAAGCATCCTGCGACAACTCATTCGTTGCAAAATTAAAAATATTATTCTCCACAATCCGTTCATCAATCATATTCCGTATCCCCGATATAATACAAACAACTACCCTAACCAAACCCGGTACATAAAACTCGATCAATTTATAATAACAATACCATCCTTAAGACAAGTATACAATCACATACGTGTAAATTACTTACCATAAATGAAAAACAATGCCCTCACAGTACCTCTATGCAAACGCAGACAGAGTAAGCCCCCATGGTATTCTAAAACCGACTTATCGGCTGGCTACGCCAGCCGTCAAGGCCGTGGAGGTTTTTCTCTCTTCTCCAGAAACAATGCCCCTACATCACCTCCGTACAAACGTACATAGAGAAAGACCCTATCGGCCCCTCAAAACGACTTCGGGCTCCGCGTAAGCGCAGTAGCGTGTCGGCTTTGAGGGGCTGATAGGGTCTAACTATAACTACCCTTTGTACTTAGGTGATGTAGGGCATGTTTCAGGCACCACGTCTTTGCGATCCCCTAGTTGTGCACTACGGTCTGTATAGTGTGTATGAAGTAGTTCGTGTGCTTTATGTCCTAGTGGTTCGCCCAAGAAGTTTTTGTATAGGTCTTGGATTTCTGGGTTTTCATAGGATGCCACATATTTATATTCTTCATCAGCTTTGTAAAGTCCGCCAATACGGGCTTCTTTTGTTTTCACAGCTTGTGGTAATTTAGTGCGTGGTTGACCACCGCCACCGATACAACCGCCTGGGCAAGCCATAACTTCGATAAAGTCATAGTGTTTGCCGTTTTCTTTCAAAGCGTTGAGGAAATCACGGGTATTTTTGCCGCCGTGTACAACAGCAACAGACAATGTTACGTCATCGCCAAGTTGTACGGTCGCTTCTTTTACGCCGTTCATACCGCGAACGTCTTCAAGGTGAGTCAATGCATATGGAGGTGGCTCTTTATCAGTGATGAGCTTGTACGCTGTACGCATAGCCGCTTCCATAACGCCGCCCGTATTACCAAAGATGATGGACGCACCAGTTTCCATACCGATTAAATCATCGAATTGAGAATCTTCTAGGCTTTCAAAATCAACACCTTCGTCGTTGAGCCAACGAATGAATTCGCGTGTAGTAATAGAAATATCCGTATCCATGCCGAGGCTTTCATCATCATAATAACGAGCCGCCGCATTTTCCTCAACACGCTTAGTTTCGGCCTTCTTCGCCGTACAAGGGTTAACACTGACGGACACGATGTTCGCCGGATTGATGCCCTTTTTCTCAGCAAAGTACGTCTTAATCATGGCCGCTTCCATGGCGATGCAAGAACGGGTGCTGGACAAATTCGGAATGAGTTCAGGGAAATAAATTTCCGCAAAGCGCACCCACGCAGGGCAGCAGGATGTGAATTGAGGGATAGTACCGCCATTTTTCAAGCGGTCCACGAGCTCGGACGCTTCTTCCATGATGGTCAAGTCCGCGCCAAAGTTCGTATCAACTACGTAATCAGCACCGAGTTTGCGAAGAGCACTTACCATTTTGCCTTCTAAGAATGTGCCTGGTTCAAAGCCGAATCCTTCACCGATGGACACGCGCACAGCCGGCGCCGTTTGGATAACGACAATCTTGTCTGGGTCGGCAATGGCCGCTTTCACCTTATCAAGCTCGGATTTCGCATGCATGGAATCGAATGGACAGGCAGCCGCACATTGACCGCAGTGGATGCACACCGGCACATCGCCAGTCGCCTCGAGGTCGTAATAATCGAGCACGCTCATCACATCGGCGCAAGCACGACGGCACAAGGTGCAATTCTTACACTTCGAAATATCGTGGTAAATGGACGGGTTGTCGAGCGCGATTGGCACGCGTTTGTCGATAAATTCAAATTGGGACATGAGGACCTCCTCGTTCTGTATAATCATACCTATTGTGAAAGTTTTAATTTCTCCTATATTACTAGCATAACAAATAAGGAGGCCATCAATCAACGTACTAGGCTAGTAGGAATTGAAAGATTATTGGACTTCATAAACAGGAAACTTTAAAGTTCATACATCATCGGTACATCGATGAGCTCTACCCGTTCATCGTCTGAGACAAATCCAAACCCTCGTTTGCTAAATAGCCAATAGTATGGTTCACCGTGCAATACACGGGCTTTTTCCATGAGTGATATCAGCACATCTTGGCCAACCGGTTCATTTTTCCATTTGCACTCGCCCACTAATAAATGACGTACAGGCCGTGCATTGGGATCTGCTTGTATGTCCGCCATGGCCACTAAATCGATTTCAACTTGCTTTTTCGTTGCACTATCCGTGCCCCACCAATGACCTATTTGTTGTGGCAAGAACGGAACTGAGCCTCGGTGAATGCGCGCCTGTACATATTGTGCTGCCATCGTTTCAAATACGGGTCCCATGAAATGTGAAAGCATAGGTTTAACGTATTGATGGTATACAAGTTTGCCATTAAAGTTTTCAATGGCCCCTTGGTTCGGTTCTACAAAACGATACCAAAAGGTATACATAGAATCTTTAATGGTATAAATACTTTTATTAGACTTAGATTCAACAGGATGTATTTTTTCGATGATCTGTAAATCAATAAGGCTTTTTAGATAATTATTCAATGCCCCCGTCGTCATATCTACCTTAGTAGCAATTTCGTTATTACGGCTGGCTCCCTTAGCGATAGCACTAAGGATTGCATTATACTGACGCGGCTCTCGTAATTCCTGCTTTAACAGACTCGACGGTTCATCCACAAGACGTCCTGTAGGTGTGAAAAACAAGGAGATAATGCTTTCATCAAGAGAATTCTCTTCCCTAAAATATGATAAATATTCAGCCACACCACCGGTAAGACCAAAGGCGATAGCACTATCCTCATAGGAAAGATGAGGTACCATTTGACGGGCCTCGATATACGTAAACGGTTTAATTTTATACTGCGCCGTGCGGCGACCATACAAAGGGCTCTTATGGCCTAGCACCTGATTTTCCATAAAACTCATGGACGAACCGCACAAGATGAGCATTAACTGAGACCGATTTTTATACGCATCAATCAAGGCCTGCAGCTCAGACGAAACGGACGAAATCGATTCCGCCAAGTACGGATATTCATCGATAATAAATATACAACGATGGTCTAAGCTATACTCAAATAAATGGGTCAACGCCGCCGTGATCGTTGGAAAATTCGGTAATGTGGACTGTAATTTACCGGTTTCAATCATCCCCGTTGCACGATATACGGCCTGTGAAAGGGCCTCTAAATTGTTACTGGCACCAGACTCAAGGCCCACCATATACGCACCATCATGAGACGCCAAAAAGTGGTGCAACAAATACGTCTTACCCACGCGACGGCGTCCATACACAATAGCCAATTCAAAACGTTTTGAATTATATTGCGCTTCCAGAGAAGCTAATTCATGTTCACGGCCTACAAATACCATATCGCACCTCCTCGTTAATCTAAATTACGCTATGCAACAAATATCCTATCTATATCTTCTTTAGTATAACACGATATAGTATATTACGATATACTATATTACGTTATACTAAATTGCAAAACAAAATACAGACCTCATCTAAACGCACAAAAAAGCAGCTCTTTCGAGCTGCTTTGTCGTATAAGGTGTATATTATTTTTTACCTTGTTTTGCTTGTTGTGGCCATAAGAAGTTGTAAACTGCTTCGGATGGGGAACCGGCAACAACTGGACGATCTTTGCCATCAACTTTATCTTCACGTTCTGCGTAACCTTGTGGGTTATATAATACAACCTTTTGGTCTTTTACAGTTTTCTTTTTGTGGTTGAATTCTTCAGTTGCGATGAAGTGGTAACCTTCAGAGTCTTGAGCTTTGATCATTACAGTTGCAGTTTTATCGCTTTTTTGAACGCTATCTTGATCGATAGACCAAGTAATACCTGCACTATCTTGACCAAATACTTGCCAGTTAACAGCACTAGCAGAACCGAAACCGAATGCGCAAATTGCAGCAGCAGCTAAACATGTACCTAGTAATTTTTTCATATATTTCACCTCGTATAAAATCAAATTTAATTTATTATACCATATATTAAATGTATTTTGCGTGAAAGCTAATTTTTTGCGATACTTTTACGTAAAATGTACTTCGTCCTACACCATGTCGCTCAATAAAGCCATCTTCTACAAGTTCTTTCAAGGCTTTTTCAACTGTAGATACAGCTATATCTGGTTGTTTCTCAAGAATTCCAGATTTCGTAATCTTACCAATAGTGGTACTAATTATGATTTTAATACGATCCTTTGCAGATAACGACGTAGTCAGCAGTTCAATACGGCTTTCAAAATCACGATAGGCCGCCAAAATAACGCGAAGCATGTATTTGACAAAAGGGACTATATCCTCATCGCCTGTGTGCCAACCTGTGCCGGATTGAGCTAACGTCGCATAATAACTGTCCTTTGTACGCTCGATTTTTTGCTCTAAACTAATGAACTTACCTATCATGTACCCATTTTGGTACAAGAGCAACGTCGTCAGCAATCGGCTCATACGCCCATTGCCGTCATTGAAAGGATGAATACACAAAAAATCGTGTATAAATACAGGAATCACAAGCAATGGATCCACCGATTTATCTTGAAGAACCGCATTAATACTATGGCAAATGTCATCTATAGCAGCCGGCGTTTCATATGGTGCCAAGGGCTTAAAGCGCTCCACATCAGAACCATCTGCAAGCCGCTCAATAATCAAATTCTGCACATTCTTAAACTGTCCGCCAATCCCCTTATGGGAATACGCATACAAATCACGATGCAACTGCAGTACAATTTGCCTTGTCAAATCGATATACTCGTAATTTTCGTGTACCGTATTCAACACATCGCGATACCCCATAATCTCTTCCTCATCCCGATTACGGGGCGTCGTCTTATCCGCCACCAACGACCGAATCCGAGCCTTCGTCGTCACAATCCCTTCAATCCGGTTCGACGACTCCACACTCTGCACCTTCGCAATATCTACCAACCGCGCTACACTACTAGGCCGCTGAGACACAAACAAATCCTGCCGCCCCTTATACTCGTGAATCTGTGAAAGTAACGACACAACCTCACCATCCCACAGACAATCCTCGAGCCGCCGATAATCAAAACTACGCATACCACACCACCTTTCCCCTAAGCGAACATTTCTCCCCTAATTTTAATACAATTTAGGCGATAAATAAATAAAAATATATCTTCCTTCTCCGGCCCTTTGTAGAAAATAATACTAATATAGAATAAAAGAAACCTCGCTCTGAATATGTTGCTAGGGTAGGCTGGGAAATGGATGGTGTCTAAAAACCGACTTTACCCTCACTGTGGATTTCGATTCTAGAAATCTTACGTTCAGGACTAAGTGATGTGTGGCTCCCATGCGTCGCTCCGCTCCTCTGTTAGCTCACACCCTACTTATGTCCCTGCAAAGGCCGTAGGCCGAAGTCAGACCCGGCCGGTATCCTCCCTTTTCCGGCCCTTTGTGGAAAATAATTTTGTAGATAAAAAGAACTCAATTCTCTGAATTTGTGTAAATGATAGATTATGAAAAGGGATTGATAGGTTCGAAAAAACGACTTTGCCTACTCTCGTCCCTCGGCCCTTTGGGTAAATAAAATTTATGTGGAATAAAAAATGCTTATTTTTCTGATTTTGTATTCATTATATAGAAAAAGGAGTGGTAGGGCTCGAAAACCGACTTTGGCCCTGCGAAGGCCGCAGGCCGGAGTCAGACCCGGCCGGTGGAGGTTTTCGAGCCCTGCCACTCCTATCACGCTATATAAGAATGCTAATATTCAGAAAAATAAGCATATACATTCTACTAAATTTTATTTTCCCCAAAGGGCCTGCATTACTTCTGCCCCTATTGTATCTTTCTCAATTTTCACAGGTTTTTGTTTTTCATTACTGCTCAACAAAGGTACGCCAGATTGGCTATACACGGTTGCGTTGACTTCTGTCCATGTGCTATCTGGGCGGTTAATTTCAACGGTGTAGATATAGGTATAACCCTCTACATTGTTGGCTTTCACCAAGATACGAGCCATAGAATCTGTTTTAAACACAGATGAGTTGTCGATAAACCATGCGGAATCGTCTGTATCCGCATCAACGTAATACCAATCAGCAGCATTAGCTACGCCAAAGCCACCGAAAAATATGCATCCTGCTGCCATAATGGCCGCTAACCATTTTTTCATCATTCTCTCCTATTCAATCCTTTATTCATTTAACTATATATGGGCATGCTTGTAGTTCGGCCCCTACACAATAGCAGGGCCTAAGATACAGGACAAATGCACATCCTGTATAACACGAGTGGCGACCACTTAGGTGATCGCCAATTGTGCATATCTATGTTAGATATAGTATATTTTCGTTACTTTGTATATAGAGTACAAATAAATCTATATGACATGTACGATATTAATCTTCGCTTTCGATTTCAGATGCAGGGATTACCGCAATACTAGCTACCTTATCACCTTCGTCGAGATTTTGTGTTTTCACACCAGAAATGGCTTTGCCTTTTTTCACAGCAATGTCATTCATGTTAAAGCGAATAATTTTGCCTTGTTCGGAAATGAGCATCACTTCGTCATCATTGTGAACGACTTCAACGGCTACTACATCGCCGGTTTTGTCGTTAATGCGGAAGTTCTTTGTACCGATGCCGCCGCGTTTTTGTACATTGTACGCATCCGCTTCGTTGCGTTTACCATAACCCTCTTCGGAAATGGTGAACACTTGTGCTTCGCTTTCATCAGAATCAAGAACACCAGCGCCTACAACAACGTCGCCAGTTTTCAACTTGATACCACGAACGCCATGAGCCGCGCGTTTCATGAGACGAACGTCTTCTTCATTGCAACGGATGGCCATGCCAAGTTTCGTACCAATCAAGATATCTTGGTTGCCTGTCGTTACGATAACACAAATCAAGCGGTCCCCTTCGTCAAGATTAATCGCATTGAGGCCGGAACGACGGATATTGCGGTACTCTTCGATAGCCGTACGTTTCACAACACCGAACTCAGTAACCATGAATAAGTTTACATTTTCATGGATGCGTTCGAGGTCGATCATAGTCGTAACGGATTCGCCTACCGCAAGTGGCAATACATTAACCATAGCGGTACCACGAGAGTTACGGGAACCTGCTTCTGGCACTTCGTATGCTTTGAGGCGATAGGTACGGCCAGTGGACGTGAAGAACAACAATGTATTATGCGTACGAACATGCATAATTTGCGTTACATAATCGTCTTCCTTCGTCTTCATGCCGATAACGCCAGCGCCGCCTTTATGTTGGTTGCGATATACGTTCGCGTTCATGCGTTTGATATAACCTTGTTTCGTCAAGGTAATAACCATTTCTTCGTCAGCGATGAGGTCTTCTACATCAAGGTCGGACGTGTCGATTGTGATTTCAGAACGACGAGGGTCGCCGTATTTCTTCTTCATATCTTCTAGTTCGTCTTTGATGATTTGACGTTGACGCGCTTCGCTAGCCAAGATAGCTTTCAAATCTTCGATCAATGCCAACAATTCCTTGTATTCTTCTTCGATTTTTTCGCGTTCCAAGCCTGTTAAACGGCGTAGACGCATATCGAGGATGGCAACCGCTTGTTTTTCTGAAAGCCCGAATTTTTGCATCAATGCGTTACGTGCAATTTCGTCAGTTTGGGAACTGCGAATTGTAGCGATAACTTCATCGATGTGGTCGAGGGCGATCAACAAGCCTTCCAAGATGTGAGCACGCGCTTCTGCTTTGTTAAGCTCGAATTGAGTACGGCGTACGATAACATCGAGGCGATGATCTAAGTAGTAACCCAATACTTCTTTCAAATTCAATACGCGAGGATGACCATCCACGAGGGCTAGCATAATCACGCCAAAAGATTCTTGAAGTTGAGTGTGTTTATATAATTTGTTAAGAACGATATCTGGTTGCACGTCAGCGCGCAATTCGATAACGATGCGCATACCTTGACGGTCAGATTCGTCGCGAAGTGCTGTGATGCCATCAATTACCTTGTCACGGCTCAAGTTTGCAATCGTTTCGATAACGCGAGCCTTGTTAACTTGGTATGGGATCTCAGTCACTACGATTTTATGCTTGCCCTTCGCCATTTCTTCAATGGTTGCACGAGCGCGCATTTTTACGCTGCCACGACCTGTGGAGTACGCTTTTTTAATGCCTTCCCGGCCCAAAATGAGCGCCCCAGTTGGGAAGTCCGGACCTTTGATTTGCGTCATCAATTCATCCACAGTTACATCTGGATTATCGATGAGCATTTCAAGGCCATTACAAACCTCATTAAGGTTGTGCGGCGGAATATTGGTCGCCATCCCTACGGCGATACCGCTGGAACCATTGATGAGAAGATTTGGGATCTTCGCTGGCAATACGGTCGGTTCTTGCAAGCTTTCATCATAGTTCGGCATGAAATCAACAGTTTCCTTGTCGATATCAGCGAGCATTTCTTGCGTAATTTTCGCCATACGTACTTCGGTATAACGCATCGCCGCGGCACTATCGCCGTCGATGGAACCAAAGTTACCGTGGCCGTCTACCAAGAGGTAGCGCGTATTGAAATCCTGCGCTAAACGAACCGTTGCGTCATAAACGGAACTATCACCATGTGGATGATATTTACCGAGTACGTCACCGACGATACGAGCGGATTTCTTGTACGGTTTATTTGGCGTCATGCCTGTTTCGTGCATCGCGTACAAAATACGACGATGTACTGGTTTCAAGCCATCGCGCACATCTGGAAGAGCACGCATTACGATTACGGACATCGCATAATCGATATAGGCGTTCTTCATTTCTTTATCAATCTGAACGGGATGAATATTCCCATGGGACCATTGTTGGTCTGCCACAATCTCACCTCATTTTACTAACACTGATTACAATTCATCATATTATTATAGCATTTTTGTGGGTTTAGCGCTATTGTTATAAGGATTTTTAGTGAAAGCCTACTTTAATTCTTACAGATTTTATTTCACATATATATATTTAGGGATTATAATCCCAATTCCACACAATTTTAATAAGTTTAAGGATTACAATCCCAATTCACCAATATTTTTATCCGTTTAGGGATTATAATCCCTAAACACAATTATGAATATAAATCTAATATCCGACTATGAATTGAATACCTGCACTATAGTAATTACCTATTTAAAAATCTATCTATCCTTGTTACAATAATTTTGTTTTTATTCATTATTCTATATTCTATGGACTTTTATAAATAGAATGTACAGAGAGGAGTTACATATGGATAATCAGAATTCAAAATTTCACTTACCCAAAATTCCAGCCATTATCTGGATACAATTATTACTACTAGCTATAGGTTATGCCTTCTATTCTGCTAACCGTCTATCCTTTAGCGTAGGCTTAAAGGCCATCGCAGCTCAATTAGCATTAACACCTATTGAAGTAGGTACCATTGGTACTATATTTACACTCGGACAAGCCATCATCGATATTCCTGCAGGTTATCTAGCAGATAGATTTGGGCGCAAACGATTACTCGTATCTAGTATGATTTTCTTAGGTGTTATGACAGCAATCGTTACAAAAGCATCTGATGCTATTCAAGTAGGTTTAGCCCGTACCATCTTTGGCATGGCTGAAGGCATATGGAATATCGTTATGTACTCTGTTGCTGGCTCTATCTTCCCTGCTGCACGAGCCATGCTCAATGGTCTCATGATGACCTTCTACTCTATTGGTGCTTATGTTGGACCTACGTATTACGGCTATAGTCTATCCTTAACTGGAGACTGGACACAAGGCCTACTCAATATGGGTATTGTTACAGCCCTGTTCGGTGCATTACTCTACTTTGGGTTCCGTAAAAAATACACTGATAGCTCTACAGATGTTAAAGGTATGCATCTTATCGAAGCAGTAAAGACAGTTGGTACTAACAAAATTGTATGGCTCGCTGTTCTAATCCAAATCTTAAACATTGTACCTTATTGGGGCTTTGCTTCTATGGGACCTTATTTGTTCATGACCTTTAAAGGCTTTAGCGCCGCAGAAGCAGGCCAATTCTTTGGCATGGTATACGGTATTGGTGGCCTTTCCGGCGTTATCCTAGGTTTCTTCGCCGATAAATTTGGTCGTAAACCAACTATCGTGGCACTAGCTTTACTAAATACCATCTGCGGTATTCTAATATTCCACTTCATCCCTAAAGCATCCATATTACTATATATCGTTGGTGCTATTATGGGTATCGGTCTTCATGCCATTTATGTACTTGGATATACCATCGCACAAGATGGTGTTAGCCATAAACAAATTGGTCTTGCTACAGGTCTTGTAGGCGCTTCTAGTTATTTCCTCTCTTTCTTCTCAGGTCCATTCATGGGTTGGCTCACGAGCACATGGGGCCATATGATTGCGCTAGACATCGTCGTTGTTGCCTTTGAAGCTGTACTCGTAGTGGTAGCAATCATTATGAAAGAAACACAAAAGAAACACACTACAACCATTGAAGAAAAATAAACTTCATATAGAAGTCTCAATACATATAAAGGACGTGTAAATCAAATTGATTTACACGTCCTTTTATTATATGCTCATCTAACTATACTTACACATACTGATTAAGACTTTCACTCTTTTAATAATTCACTACGGTCACAGGATCATTATTTCGATATTTGCGACCTATATGGAGGATATTCTCGTTCATTGTTAACTATGTTCTTTTATAAACTTATCAAAATCAGAAATTACCTTCTGATGCGTATTAAACACTTTATATTCACTAACAGCTTTCTTTTGAGCCTGTGTCATAGAAATATTACCCTTGTTTGTTAGGATATGATACTCATTAAAGTCTAAAAACTTATCAACACTTTCCATAAAGGCTTTCATAGTAAATGTTTCACGTCGTTCGATAATACGCTCTATATAATCAAAAAACGAAGCTATTGTCCGCTCTAGTTGTTCAATTTCTTCAACAGATAAATAATTTTTTGCTACGATTACATCCTTCTTATAAATCCGTCCTTCAGGCCCAGATTCCCAAGTAGTCAACCCCATATGATCCTTTGTAGCATCCGCATGACTATGAATGATTTCTGCAGCAGTTTGACCAGTTATAGCATAATGAAACTTATTTTGTATAGTTCCAAAAAACGCTCTAGTTATAGGTGATTGTGCATCATAATCGATTGCACACGCTGCAAATATATCTGTCACTTGTTGATATATACGACGTTCACTAGCACGAATTGAACGGACTCTTCGTAGCAACTCTTTAAAATAATCTTGGCCAAATGCGCGTCCATTTTTTAGCATATCATCATCAAGGGCAAAACCCTTTATAATATATTCACGCAATACGCCCGTAGCCCATATACGGAATTGAGTTGCTTTTTTACTGTTTACACGATACCCTACCGCAATGATGGCATCGAGATTATAAAAATCCGTAAGCCTCTTTACAGTACGTAAGCCTTCTATTTGAACTTGTTCCATTTTGGAACAAGTTCCAATTTTTTCTAACTCTCCTTCAGCATAAATATTGCTTAAATGCTTTGATATAGCTTGTGGATTAACATCAAATAATTTCGACATATCCTTTTGAGTCATCCAGAATGTTTCATCTTTATATAACACATTGGTGGAAACAGACTCATTCTCTGCTTGATATACAATAACATTTCCGGTAATTGCATTTTCTAAAGATATCATATAATTCCCTCCGAGCATTATACTTAGCCTTAGTTATATCCTATTCTCCCTTTTAAT
This sequence comes from Veillonella sp. HPA0037, assembly GCF_000411535.1. NCBI lineage: Bacteria > Bacillati > Bacillota > Negativicutes > Veillonellales > Veillonellaceae > Veillonella > Veillonella sp. HPA0037. The sequence goes on along the minus strand of NZ_KE150483.1, from coordinate 1,414,321 downwards.
AATTCACTACGGTCACAGGATCATTATTTCGATATTTACGACTCGTATGAGGATGATCTCGTTCTACCAAACCTTTTAAAGCTTCATCTAATAAGTGCCAAAAATTCTTATTTTCAGCTGTTGGTATTCCCAATACAATGGCATTCCCCTTAGAATACGTAATACATGTAGATGTTATATCATCAATGATAGGCAAATATACAATAATAACACCAGATGCCGCTAGCATATCTTTAAGTGGCTCTTTAGCCACAGTCAAAGATTCTTGTGAAAGTTCTTTTATTTGAGGAATAAAGGTTTTAAGTAATTCACAATCATAAGGATTTACCTCCACAAATCGAGATTCACCTTTTGTAATTTGTACCAATGTATAAATAGCACTCTGTTTTGCTTTATCCATATCCTTTATATTCTCATATACCAAAGGCATAACCATTTCATCAGCCACAGTTTTCAAAGATGCTACCTCAAAAAACTTTTGTAAATTATTAACTTGTTCCGCTTTCTTTTTAGTTTCTGGTACAATGCCCAACCGAGCTAATTTAGCATACCCAAAAGGCTTGGCAAAATTTATTTCCTCATCAATAGAATCTTCATACTCTACCTTTAGTATTTTCTCTCTATATCCAGCTTCTAAACCATTCCAGAAACTTGCATCTACGCCAAATACACGTTCTAGACGTAACGCTACATCCTGTGTTAGAGGTACTTCACCATTAATCAATTTACTAATATGTTTCTCACTCATATCCATACGAGAAGCCAACTCTTTTTGAGTCATATGTCTATTTTCTAAAACTTCTTTAATAGTCATGCCTGGTGGAATCGCTATAAAGGTCTTACTCCTATAAATTTTCATATGCGTATCTCCTTGGCTAATGGTAATCTTCTAGCCTCACCGACTCTCTATCTAACGAGACTAGATACAATATAAATGGCCATCTATAATAATTTACCTATTAGGTTAATTCTATTATACTCCTTTGTAACAAGTTGTAAATAGAAATTTACCTAATAGGTAAATTAAAATATAGAATAATAAATTACACAAATTCAATACCTATAAAGGACGTGCAAATCAAATTGATTTACACGTCCTTTTATCATATCATCAGCAGTTGTTTCCATTTTGGAAATAACTACTAACACATCTCAAATATGCTACTTTATTAATTCTCAACAATTATGGAATCTAGCTGGTTCATCCTAAATTCTTCTACCACGTCCATAAAGGCCTTATTATGTATTGGATTTTCAGTCATACCAAACAAATGGCTCATGCAATCGCAGTCGGAGCAGCCAAATTTTGGCACGTCCCATTCGGCAATGGCGCGTACTGCATCAGCCAAAGCACATTCGACGCTCACGTCTACATCGGGATCTGGCATGCTCGGCATGGATGGGTATGGTTCATGAGTAAGGCTCCAGCTTTCAAGGGGTAGTCCGCTCGTACGAATAGGCACGGCCGCTATCATTTCGCAATGGCCGCGGAAGTAGTCGAGGTGCCAATGCATTTTCTTGCGTTTTCTCTTATGGCGCTCAATGCGTTTCGTAAGGTTTGCCTTGGCGGAGCCGACATACATGTAATATCCTGCATTAAAATGCATCATGCCCTTGGAGCCGATTTCGAGATCTAGTTCATGGTCAAGGTGCATCACCATGATGTATACGCCGCTATCGTGCGCTTCGCTGTCGAGAACATAGCTCGGATAGGTACAAGCGCGTGTCACGGTAGGCATTGTGAAAGTCTCATCCCACGCCACAGCAACGGCTTTCCAGTCGAGCAATGGTGCCACTTCTTTAAAGGTCATAGCGAATTCTAGATCCGTGTGGTAGTCTGGCAAGAACCACTTAGCTTGGTCCCATTGTACAAGGAATAGCACGCCCGTATGATATCCTTCATCCTGAAGTTCCCGTAAGTGCAATAAATGCTTGCGTCCCCGTTCTGTAATAGCATCGGGAAACATGGCACCGGTCTTGGAGAACAAGGTGCAGGATTTAACCTCTAATAGGAATTCTTCACCATCGTCGTTAGTGAGGAGTAAATCAAAGCGTGATGTCGCCCCATGTAGTTTTACCGTATATTCGCGACGTACGACGCGCCATTGTTCCCAGCCAGGAATGAGTTTGTTTTCAATCAAATGCTGAGCCACATCATTGCTGTAGTTCGTATCGAGCATAATAACCACACCGTCGCGCTCAATACCTACAACGCGGTACTTCGTCTTCGCATCAGGTTTGTCGTGGGGCACGATATACATCGTGACACCAGTAAATAACAATTCCCACATACGACCTGGATTTGGTAAATGAGCAAGTACGCTTTCACCATTAAGATCCAAGGTCACCACAAAACGATTGGGACGGCCTGTATAAGTTGCTTTCAAAATTGTATCGTATAGAACCTTCATCGTTCCTCCTACATCAAGATAATTCTAGGTTCATTATACAACAAAACGGGCCACTCCGAAGAGCGGCCCGCTGGGAGGCGTCATATGACAGGTTCCGAGGCTATCATATGACCAGGGATAAGATATTCATCGCATAACAGCGATAGTTATGCTAGGCACAGACGGGATAGAATTATCTATACATTAGCGATATGTTGTTTTATTGCAAATCTTTACTTTGCGTAGATACTTCACTGGCAGAGGTAAAGCTTGCCAATGGAGCGTCGCCAGAGCCTAAGATTACCTTGTTCGCTACTAGCGCATTAGCTGCCGTTTTAGCTTGTTCCAAAGTAAGGCCAGTGCGAGGTCCACTAATTGTGATCGATGCGCTTTTACCATCGACTGTAGCAAATTTAAGATATACCACACGTTTATCAGCCATGTTGGGCACTCCTTTCTAATTCATATACATAAGGATGGGAATGATCGCGATAGGTCCACAGGGTTTGGATTACTACGAACCTTCACGCAGCCATTATGTGCTAACTATTATGAGTAAAAGCACATTAATGACCAAGGGATACTTCGTTGACGCGTATTACGTCAGCAATGGTGTTCTCATAGAGACCAGCCAATGCGGTACCGACGATTTTGACCGCATCATCAGTAGCTTCTTCAGCGACGCGTGTGAAAGTGACGTCTTTGTACTTCGGTTTTTCTTCCGTACCGATATTAAAACGTAACACTAACTTTGTGCGTTTTAGTTCAGCCATCTGATCACCTCCTTTCACCTATATACATTCCAAAAGGAGGCTCGTGACAAGCAAATTCGTTTCAAAAAGAGGAATAATATTTTTACCCCTGAAAAAACGGCCCCAAATCAAGGTTTAGGGCCGTACTTTTGTATTTAGTTTCACGTGAAACAGTGTCAAAAATTTTTGCTTTTTTGTAGCTTGGGACACATTATTTTATTGTAAAATGAATTATACTAGTATATGTAATTTGAAATGATGATAACAATCATTTCATAACGATCTCTTACTAGCTCTCTAGAACATGTATCGTTTGGACGTACATCACCGTCGAAACGCATCATCTCTAGCATGTGCTAATAGAGACTTTCACAGTGAAAATATATGATAGAATATAAGTAGTTCATTACAATTTAGAGGGGATTACAATGGCTCAAATCGCAGGAAATTTACAACGAATTAAAAACGGCCAACGCCGTTATGCTATTACACCGCGCATTCCAGCGGGTTTTATTCAACCAGATCAATTGCAAAAATACATTGATGTGGCGAACAAATTTGGCGCTGTTCTTAAATTAACTGGCAGCCAACGCATTATGATTACGAATTTGAAAGCTGAGGACGTAGACGCAGCGTGGGACATGCTCGGCATGGAGCCGGCGTACATGGTGTCCAACCGCGTGCGCAGCGTCAAGATTTGCCCAGGCACAACGTTCTGTAAACGGGCTAAACAAGACAGCGTGCATCTTGGCATGCAGTTGGAACGCAAATATTTGTCCCAAGAAATGCCTAGCAAGATGAAAATCGGCGTGTCCGGCTGCATTAATTCTTGTACTGAAAGCCGCATGAAGGACGTTGGCGTTATCGGTTCTGTTGAGGGCTGGAGCGTCTACGCTGGCGGCAGCGGCGGTGCGCATCCACGCATTGGCGACCTCATTGCAGAGGTAACAACAGAAAAAGAAGCCCTTGCACTTGTGGACCGCATCATCGAATATTACAAAGCAAATGCACAAATCGAACGAATGGGTGAATTCATCGACCGCATCGGCTTAGAGGCTTTCAAAGAAGCTGTACTAGGCGACCTTGAAGGGGCTCCTACAGAAGTAAAAGCAGCAGAACCTATTGTTAACTTGCCAGGTCACGGCAATGATCCAGAGGTTGAGACGCCACGCCTTGAACCAGGTCAACCAATTACACCGGATACAATCATCCGCGATATCGTGGACATCTATCCAAATACAGTACCTGTACTACAAAGCATCGGCATGGGTTGCCTCGGTTGTCCATCCTCTACGATGGAACCACTATGGCAAGCCGCTGAAATCCACGGCGTCAACGTGTATGATTTACTTAACAAACTAGAAACTGCCCGCAAAGGTGCATAATTAATATAAAGGAGCTTCACATGTCCGCATTTTTAGGCCACATTCACTACTGGTTATACCGCAAAATCCAATTGCTCGTAGAGCGTGAAAACTTAATTCTTGAAAAAACGACAAAGATCGTAGACGATCTTGCTGAGGAATTACATTCCATCTCCGTAGATACATACGGCGAACCAATTAACCCTAGCATTCCATTGGAAAACATTATCGACCACAACAACATTCATGGATGGCTCTCCAACCAAATCAACATAGCATCCGTCCGCGAAGCGGCTTTCATCAAAGACATGCTCGATACAAATGCTGATGAAAATGCTATTCACGTAGTAACCGCTATTCTCGATGCCTTCGCTGTACAAGGTCAAGCATGCGGCGTTGTGGCCCAAGATAGCCTCGAAGAACATACGGCGCCAGCCATCTACAATGCCCTTCAAAACTTCTATGTAAACGGCATGCCTTGCGACGGCGGCGACCAAATCGTTGAGGACAGCGCAGACCGTTTCACATGGGTTGGCGACCACCGCTTACAAGCCGGTTACTGGCGCACTGCTGGCGTAGATCCTAAATTCATGATGCTCGCATACCAAACATGGTTCGAAGCCTTTGTGAAAGCTATCGATCCTGAATTCGAGCTTATCACCACCGAAGACAATGGCACCCGATTATATACAATCGCTAAAAAATAAATACCATTTCGTTCGCTAAAACGGACGAAAAACGAACGAAAACGCGAACGTAAAATTTTACGCTCGCGTTTTTTATTTCTAATGATCCAATATATGTGCCTAAAAAAATTAGAACAGGCGTATTCTATTTTAAATTTCTTTCAAAAGTGTAGCTATAGGCACAGCATTGATAAGAAATATCATTTATAATATAGCTATAAGATAATTCATTAGTAATAATACTTTCATACATAGGAGGTGCAGCATTATGGCAGGCACAGTAAAAAAAGAGTTAGGTTTATTATTCCAAGGTCCCAATTATGTGATCGTAAAAAAAGGTGGCAAAGCAGGTGAAAAGGTAGAAAAACATAATCATCCTGAAGCCAATGTTATCTTTACTGTTGTTAAGGGCACAGTTCAAGTATTCCTTAACGAAACAGAAGAACATGTACTCGTACCGGGTGAAGTTCTCGAATTTAATGGCGATAACTACATTCAAGCAACGCTTGTTGAAGATAGTGAATTCATCGTAAACCTCGTTCATAAACCTGAATAATATTATATAGATATGACCTCCTCCTTTCCTTAGTGTCTATATATAAAAAACACCTATAAGTGGTAAGTTACATAAAACAGTAGCTATTACCATATATAGGTGTTTTTTACATTCTTAGCCCTAATATCTTAATTTCATAACTGTATTTCTATAGAATATAGTATTATTACTTGCAGTTGCTTTCATAAGAGAATATACTAATTATGTAAGAGAGAAAGAAGGATTTACATGACACGCGAAGATTTAGAAACCTATATTCACAATCAATTTGAGGATACTACCACCAATACGCCTTGGACGCAGTTCCCGCATTACAAGGTGTACCGCCATCAAAGTAATCATAAATGGTTCGCCCTAGTCATGAACATTACTACCGATAAATTAGGCTGGTCAAGCATTAAGCCTATCGATGTTTTGAACATCAAATGCGAGCCCACCATGATTGGCGCCTTTCGCAAGGAACCGGGCATATACGCCGCTTATCATATGAACAAGACTAATTGGCTAACCGTTTCTTTGGATGGCTCTGTGCCTACTGAAAGAATAAAAATGCTCCTCGACATGAGCTATCGATTGACTAAATAAAATACTAAATTCTTTATCTGCCCATTTAGCACATAAAATAAAACGAGCCTGGATTCATTCTAAGCTCGTTTTTTTGCTTTCACGTATTGTATTGTTTAATATTTATGAAATAACTTTCACCTATACTCGTAACATCATAGATGCACTTATTAAAAGTACAGTATATACAATAGCAATGATAATAATATGCATTGATGTGGTCTTTAACATTTGGCGGTATAATCCAAGTGAACAAAGTATATAATATAGGGCCAATACAAACGTAATGAGGCCTAAAATAAATTGAACACCAAACGCAATCATACCTGCTCCAGCAAGGCTCAATACAATAACGAGTACAGCACCGAGTAAGGACAATACAGTTATAGGTAAATCAAAGGCCATCGCATACGAAACGGCCATGAACGTATCCTTAAACATAAGATCACGATTACTAGTGGCTTTCACATAAAAATGGGCCAATATCAACCAAAGCCCTTTTAGGAAAAACCAGGCAAAAACAAAGCCTAAAATCGATACAATCGTATCTAGCATGGTCACAGGCGTGATAAGAAATATGATACCATTTTCCACCACCGACAAACCAAGCATAATGCCAAACAAACGCAACATAAAAACTAGCGCTTGATCAAACGTACCATTCTCCATAATATACGGAATCCCCTTAGATCGCGGATACCGCATCAAACTCCAACAAACCTGCATAAAAGACATAATTAAACCCTCCTTGTCCCTTTCTCCTCTACAGTCTAAAAAAATAATATCTTATGTATGATTTGAAAATAAAAAGACACACTTCTAAAAACGACTTTGGCCCTGTTCCGCAGGAACAGACCCGGCCGGTGGAGTTTTTAGGAGGGTGTCTTTTTACTTATCGCCAAAGCGACATTAAAATATTATTTTTTTAGACGTTTAATTACTTCATCTGTAATATTTTCAACGTTACTATTTGCATCAGCTGCGCGGATTGTGTATGGGTCGTCTAATACAACGTCCATTTTCTTTTCAACGCGAACGGATTCGATAGCGTTGTGAATGTTTTGCATCATTGGTTGTGCAATTTTATTCACTTCGTCATTTTCTTTTTGTAACAATGGAGCTACAGATTTATTGAATTCTGCTTCTGCTTGAGCTTGATCTTTAATTTTGTCAATTTCTTGCATTTTCTTTTCAATTTGTGGACGGTATTGTGCATCTACTTGTTGCATTTTCATATCGAGTGCACCGTAACCAGGATAGCTATTTACAACTTGACTCATTTGCACCAAACCAATGTTAGCAGCGCTTGCCACAGCAGTGGTAGCGGAGATAGCACCAACAATAGCCAATGTTGTCAATTTTTTAGTTAATTTCATTTGAGATCCTCCTGAACAGTAAAGTTTCATTACACAAACATGTAATGCACTATTTTTACTATATCAAATCTAACTTGCTTTCACAAGTAAAAACCCTCAAAAATCATAGATGAGATATAGCATCTAATAATTAAATTGTATACTATTAAATAATAATAAGGGCCCATGAATTCATCATGAACCCTTATTAAAAATTTACTATCTATTATTGTTCGTCATTAAGATAGATGTATTTATCGGATTTCAATTTGGACACGAGGTCAGGCACCAAGCCGATAAGGCGATCAAAACTGTTGCTGTAAGGATTGCCTTTAATGTTGAATAACTCGATACGTTCGCCCTTGATAACGAGCACAGCGCTTGGTTCCATGCGAGCGCCGCCGCCACCGCCGCCACATTCATGATTCTTGCCAGATGTATTGTGGTTTGTGCCAGTGCCGAAACCAAATGTTACGTCCACAAATGGAACCAATGTAGTATCGCCGATTTGCACCGCTTCACCTACTACAGTTTCCACCTTAATCATATTTTTGAACTTCTCAAAAAGGACTTCTAAATTTTCTTTTACGTTACTGTTCTCCATCGTAGTACCTCCACTGATGTCAACTATGCGTTAGCGGCTTGTTCCGCTTTCAATCGTTCTAATTCTTTCTTTTCTTTGCGCTTAACCCAAACGACCTTGCCCGTTTCAGCTATGAGTGCACGCATTGGTTGTGAAAGCACGAATCGCGTGCCGTGCCATGCCAACGCGCCTAGAATAATGCGCCCTTTAATGTGGCCGCTACCTTCTAAATGCCAATTCAAATAATCAATCTCGATATGTTCAGCCTGTTCAGGCCAGATACTGTACAACATCGAAGCAAACATGCCACCCTTAAAAGGATCACCGATGCCGATACGCCCTTCTACAGCGATATCTCGTGGTTTAGAATGGTCATAACACCGCTTAGAAACAAGCAATAATTGACGCCACAATTCCGTATTCGTCACATGTTTCATGAACCAAAAGGTCGGGATTTTCGATTTAAAGCTAGCCACCGGATCGTTAGGATCTGGTTTTTGAAAGCGCGATTTTACGCTATCTTTCAAGCCGTCTATTTTCGTAAATACCTTCTCTTTTACGGTGCCATCACTATTGAAAGTAACCTTTTCTACCACTTCATCATCAGGTTTCATCGTCGGGTTATCGCGAATTGAATCATATTGTGCAGCCCGCGCTTCAGCACCCTTATTATCATCCTTAGATGTATCAACACGTTCAACGCGAACCTGTTTACCTTGTGCATCTGATGTTTGCCCTGCACTGCGCGTAGCATCTAGGCTTTCACCAGAAGCACCAACGGTCGTCGGCTCAGTCGGTTCAGTACCGCCCTGGCCATCACCTTGCATGGCTTTCATCATCGCTTCCGCCTGCGCAGCCATCGGATCATTTTCAAATTCATCAACAGCCTTCTGATATTCGTCATCAACCCGTTGTTGAATCCATTCGTCGTATTCTTTCACAGGGCCTATTTTCTGCATACCTAATAGATAAAGTTGTTTAAAAAATGGTTTGCCCTGAAAATATGCGAGATGCAGCGACAATACGCGCCACAGCCATTTAACCGACAATTCTACGCGGTACGGCGTCCTGCCGTTCCATTCGATGCTATATGTGATTGGCGTTAGTAGGATAATCATGATCAGCGCTACGATGAGAAGCACTACGACGAGTGCCACAATAGCGACTATACTCAACCACATCACCTCCTTAGGTTATGGGATTTGTGAAAGTATACTCTAATTTTCAATGCCCTTGCGAGCCATTACACCTTGCATGTAATAATGCTTAACTTCCTTCATTTCCGTCACAAGATCGGCCACATCAAGAAGTTCTTGCGGTGCCCCGCGCCCCGTAAACACCACTTCGGTTTCCGGATTACGAGCCTCTAATAGAGCCTCCGTTTTTTTCCAATCAATGAGTTCAAAGAACAAAGCCATGTTATATTCATCGAGAACCACCAAATCATAGTCGCCGCTAGATACAGCCTCTAACGCGCGTTCATAGCCCTTTTCAATAAGCGCTACATAATCCTTAGGCGGATTTCCCGATTCAAATACAACCACCTCATCACCCCATTTGGCGAGCTCATCCTTGCTCTTCATGCCTTCCTTGATGATAAAAAACGGTTTACCTACAGTTTCTAATGTAATATTTTTGAGGGTCGGTAAAATATTATGTTCACTATACACTTTAGACTTCATAAACTGTAAAAATAGAACCTTTTTGCCAGCGCCTATAGCACGTATAGCGAGGCCGATAGCAGCCGTCGTTTTACCCTTGCCTTCGCCGGTATAAACTTGTACATAGGCCTTCATAGATATACCTCCGTTCATATACCATAATTGTACAATATTTATAGACGAAAAGGAATAGATATCACATGAAAGACAATCCTAATTATGCATAAGATAATAATATCTATTGATCCATTAATTATATTACCTACACATTGGTGCCAAACAAGATGATGATGGGGCCCTAAATCCTCCACCGGCCAGGTCTGACTACGGCCTTCGGCCTTCGCAGGGCCATAAGTAGGGTGTGAGGCAACAGAGGAGCATAGCGACGCATGGGGCCCACACATCACTTAGTCCCGAACGTAAGATTTCGCAAAGCGAAATCCACAGTGAGGGTAAAGTCGTTTTTTCAGGCCCCTCAACCCTATTAAATTAGTATACTAACTATATATGAGGAACAGATTTATTACCTGCCTTAATTCACAAAAAGAATATCTATTCCCTCCCCTATACAGTAATCGTAGCAATTATGGTATATGAATTACTACCAACCCAGCCGTTTGGGAAGAGATGTAATGAATACTTGTTACATAGGTGCCTTATAGTGTATCCCAAAAAATAGAACAGGCCTGTTCTATTTTTAAGACATATATATTAGGTACTAAGAATTAGAACCCACCTGTTCTATTTTTAAAACACATATACTAGATTCTCAGAATTAGTACACGCCTGTTCTATTTTAAAACACATATACTAGGTCCCCAGAATTAGTACACGCCTGTTCTATTTTTTAAGGCACATATATTAGGTACTCAGAATTAGAACACGCCTGTTCTAATTTTTTATAAGGCATATATAAGCCAATCTCGTACACTTCTTTATCCTAAATTGTACAATGGTATTTTATGCCAATTAGTCAACTAAATTTAGATAGAAAAGATAGCCCCCTCCGGAAAATGATTTCGGGCTCCGCATAAGCGCAGTAGCTTCCCCACTCCCGCCAGTTTAGTAATTAGTAATACGCCAAAAAGGATACCCCCTGTTCGAAGACGATTTCGGGCTCCGCGTAAGCGCAGTAGCTTCCCCACTCCCGCCAGTTTAGTAATTAATGTATAGCGTAGAAAAGGAGTGTCCTCCAAAAACAACTTCGGGCTCCGCGCAAGCGCAGTAGCGTGTTGTTTTTGGAGGACACTCCCTTTCACATAGCATATTTAATTACTAATTGGCAAAAATACCATGGGATCAACCGCGGATCCATTAATCCGTACTTCGTAGTGTACGTGTGCGCCAGTACTTTTACCAGTACTACCCATAAGAGCGATGACTTGGCCTTGTTTTACGGTCATGCCCGGTGTAACGAGAACGGCGCTATTGTGGCCATAGCGAGTCACAAATCCGTTGCCGTGATCGATTTCTACGAGGTTACCATAACCGCCTTCGGTGTAGCCTGCAAATGTTACGGTACCCGCTGCAGTAGCAACGATAGGTGTGCCGTAATCGTCAGCGATATCAACACCTTCGTGGAATGCGCTAGCAGCACCGGTCACAGGATCGACACGAGTGCCATAAGGGGATGTAATAACACCCTTACTTGGCCAGATGCTTGGCGTTGTACTATTCGTATATCCACCAGAACCTGTGGTGTAGTTCAATTGTTGCAATGCAGCGATGTCTTGAGCCCCACCATCACGCAAGATGTTTCGCATCGTGTAGAAGCTAACCAATAATTTTTGTGCATCCTTATCTAATTTAGATAGTCTTGCTGAAAGTTGCGCCGCACTTAGCGTGGGACTAGTCTCATCGCTAGCGGCTTCCTGCTTTGGGTCAGAGCCATCGCTACCACCTTGAGATGGTGTGCCGGACTCAGCACCCTTTAACATTTGTTTATTTTCTTCACTAATTTGATTTAAGTTTTGGATTTTCTTATCCAACACTTCTGTTTTTTGTTGTAACAGTTTTAGTTGTTCTGTTTGCAATTGTGTTTGTTGACGCAATTGAACGATTTCTGCTTGTCGTGCAATGCCCCAAATGGATAAAACAAGTGCTGCTACAAATAAGATTACGGCCACTACAGCTACAATCTTCGCTTGTTTATGACTCAATGTAATGGTGCAATTATCACCATTCTGAGACACTACAGAACTCAAAATACTTGGTACTTTCAAAATGCCTTCCTTACTTTTAATCATTCTTCAACTCATCATGCATGTGCGCTCTATATGAACACAACAAAGCGATTTGCCTATTGAGAATGGATAACGCTCGCTAACGCTTCCTCATTCGTACGTTCTCCAAGCGCTTCATTTAAACTTTCTAATTCCTCTTGTGAAAGATTAACGAGACTTTTACCTTTCACAATTGGTTTACTGAAAATACGAGAGTCATTTCGGCCATAGATACTGGAAATGCAAACCCCATTATTATTACCATCAAGCAATGTAAGGGCAAAGGACAAATCATTGCCGATGTTATCAAATGCATTATACTTCTTAAAGCCGATTTTTTGCAATGTGTTGCCTTGAATATTGCGAATTTGAGTTTGTTCCTCAATCATATCCTGCAATCCCTTTGCGGCCTCGCGAATTTCAGTGATTTCTACTGAAAGTTTACGTTCTAGGCTAGCCCCATTTTCACCTTGCATGAAGAAATTGAACTTCTTCGTTAAGCTCCCTAATCTAATGTGTAGGATAATGCAATATACCAATAAAATAACGGCTAATGCGCATCCTAATACACCGATATAGGGTTGTATAGATTCTAACATTCAAAACCCTTTCTATCTAATTCGTCCATAAACGGACTAATAGCACGTTCTAGTATACCATGTAATGACGCAATAAGTACACCATAATTCACAATAGGCGTACCTTGCACAACGGCACAATCAATGCGCCGTAACACCTCGCGACGCGTCAACATACAAGCCCCGCAATGGATGATAAGATCATAAGCGCTCACATCCTTAGGGAACGCACCACCGCTGGTAAATTCAAGCTGTAGATCCGTATGCCCCTTCTTTTTAAGCCACATCGGAATTTTAACAGTTCCAATATCATCGCATTGGCGACGATGTGTGCAGCCCTCACTGATGAGCACACGCGCACCAGGTTTCAAGTTGTTAAGGGCTTTCACCCCCGTTACTAAATCCTGCAATTTTCCCTTGAACCGAGCCATTAAGATGGAAAATGATGTTAATGGAATATCCGCAGGCGTCAACGCATTCACCGCTTCAAAGGCTTGCGAATCGGTGATAACGAGTTTTGGTTTTTGTGAAAGCTTATTGAGCATGGTCGGTAGCTCTTCTGTTTGGCACACCAAGGCAAGGCCTTTATGGTCCAAAATCTCACGAATTGTCTGAACCTGAGGCAAGATTAGACGACCCTTTGGCGCCGCCGAATCAATAGGACATACCAAGATAATAGTATCCCCTGGATCAACTAACCCTTGTAATAGAGATTGCTCGCCTTCTACATCGAGCGGTGTTAAACCACCTAGCAAATCAAGCAATGTAAGACGATCCCGATTCGATGTAAAATCAGTAGAGCCTACGACAGTGGCAATAGCTGACAAATCAGGATACGCATCTACATAATTTGAGTTAGTATCATTACCATTGCTATCGTCGTCATGAGTACTTTCACTATCAGAAGCGTTAATTTCATTGATGAGTAATGCGATAGGCACATTGTTTTGTTTCAACTTATTAAGCCATATCATATCATCAGCAGTGGGCGCTTTATCATTACGCAACACATAGACAGCGAGATTGATTTTTTTGATAATTTCTTCGGATTTTTCAATGCGAAGAGCGCCCAGTTCCGATGTATCGTCAATTCCCGCCGTATCGGTAATGACCACAGGGCCTAGAGGCAATATTTCCATAGATTTGCTAACGGGATCGGTCGTAGTGCCTGCCACCTCAGACACAAGGGATACTGGTTGATCCGTTAGCATATTAATTAAGGTCGACTTACCCGCATTACAACGGCCAAAAAAGCCGATGTGTACGCGATTAGCCTTTGGTGTTTGTTCCATTATACGCGAAACTCCATTGTTTCTTCATGTTCTGTGCTCTCCTGAGCATCCATATACGCAATAAGACGTTCTAATTCAGTTTCAGAGCTAAAGGCAATTTCAATTTTACCTTGTACCTTCTTACCAGCTCTAAATTTAATAGATACTGGAGAACCTAGGCTCAATTTTAAACGATCTACCAATGCGCGAACCTCAGCTGTATCATGTGGCTCTGTAGTGTCTTTAGACTTAGTCTTTTTAGACATCATTGCTTTCACGAGCTGCTCTGCTTGACGAGCGCTTAATTCGCCCTCTTTGATGCGCTCTGCTGCTTCTACTTGTTGCGCTGCACTACGTAAAGCCAATAAAGGTCGAGCTTGACCAACAGTTAAATCGCCTTCAATCAAATCCTTTTGAACAGATGCAGCTAATTTCAAAAGGCGCATCATATTGGCAATATATGAACGACTACGTCCAAGTCGTGCAGAAATCATCTCCTGAGTTTGCTTATACGTATTCATCAAACCTTGATACGCCAAAGCTTCTTCAATCGGATCCAGACCTTCACGTTGGAGATTTTCTACTAAAGCGACTTCTGTCATTTCCTCTGTATTATAATTTTTTACAACTACAGGTACTGTTTCTAAGCCCACCATCAATGCAGCGCGATAGCGGCGCTCACCGGCTACGATTTGGTATTTATCCTTTTGCTTGCGAACGACGATTGGTTGAAAGATACCTAAATTCTTAATAGATTCAGCCAAAGTAGCTAAACTTTGTTCATCAAAATTCTTACGTGGTTGATCCTCATTAGGAATTACATCCCCTATAGGCAACTCGTGAACTTCACGCTCAGGTAAAGCCGTCTCTATAGACTGTTCTCCTATCATTGCTGCTAATGTTTTTCGTTCCTTTTTCTGTTTCATCGCCATAATTAACCCCAATCTATTAGTACTTTCACACCGCATATATAAAATGCAGCACAAACCAATATACAGTTTGTGCTTACATTACATAATCATATTTATTTAGTCTATTCTATACCAATTATTTCGTTTTCTTAGAATCTCGAATAACCTCTTTAGCTAATTTAGTGTAAACAGCTGCACCCTTTGATTTCGGATCATATACAATAATCGGTTCCCCATAACTTGGTGCTTCACTGAGGCGAACATTTCGAGGAATAATTGTTTTATACACCTTAGTACCAAAGAACGATTTTACCTCATCTGCCACTTGGACAGACAAATTAGTACGTCCATCAAACATAGTGAGTAACACACCTTCAATTACAAGGTCTTTATTAGATGTTTGTTGCACGATTGTAATCGTCTTAACAAGCTGACTAACACCTTCCAAGGCATAAAATTCAGTTTGAATTGGAATCAAAACACTGTCAGCCGCTGTGAAAGCATTCAATGTTAGCAAACCAAGAGATGGCGGGCAATCAATGATGATAAAATCATACTCATCGCGTATAGAAGCAATGGCTTTTTTCAAAATTGTTTCACGTGAAACAATCCCTACTAATTCTACCTCAGCACCAGCCAATTGAATCGTTGCAGGCGCTACAAAAAGCTTTTTAAGCATTGTAGGTTGAATAACATTAGCAATGTCTTCGCCATCTATCAACACATCGTGAATACATAATTCCAAATCATCTTTTTCAATGCCTAATCCAGAACTAGCATTACCTTGCGGATCCAAATCTATTAATAACACCTTTTTGCCTGCATCAGCTAAACAAGCACTGAGATTAACAGATGTTGTAGTCTTGCCTACACCGCCTTTTTGATTAGTAATCGCTATTACTTTGCCCACAAAATTCACCTCGACTTTACGTTCAAAAATATTTCATTTCATTATAACATAGGGCACGCAAAAGAAATAGAACTTTATAGGTATAAGCATCGTTTTTCAAACAAAATCTAAAAACATATAAGAATGTTTCACGTGAAACATTTATAAAAAACATACGTTCTTGTCAGCATATAACCATATAACGGTTCATAATTTTATTTGATTACGTATTATGTCTGTATTAACTTAAGCCACCGGACATAAATAATGACATATAACTTTTTTCTATGGACGCACCTTAATAAATTATATGAAGCTATAGCCTTTACAGTATATATAGATATATTTATACTTATAAAAGACAGTATTTTAATAGGTTTAACATTTTAACCATAAAATCTATTTTATTAAAGGAGGCGTTTCTCATGCCCATTTATAACGGAATGCTTCCCGTCATCAACAAAGATGAAGTAAAGCGATACGCAGGACTCCGTCATGCCGAAGATTTTCCAGAAAAATTCGTTGACGAAGCTTGTAAAGAAATTCAATTATTAGCGACACCAAAGGGTGTCTATCAAGAATATGATTACGATGCGGAAAACAAAGTTATCCTAAGTAATCCGCCGCTCAAAATTGAAGGCTCTATCATTGAAAAGCACCTTGAAAAATCTACAAAAGTGTATGTGCTAGGTGTAACGGTCGGCGAAGACGTCGAAAGACGTAGTGAACAATTATTCAAACAAGGCAACTACACCGTAGGCCTATTGCTAGACGCGGCTGCAACAACTGCAGTTGAACAAGTGGCTGACCAAGTTAACGAGGTAATCAATAATATTGCTAAGAAACAAGGCTATGCACCTACATGGCGTTTTAGCCCTGGCTATGGTAACTGGCCTTTAGAAATTCAACCAGAGCTCGGTAAAATCATCAAAACCGAACAAATCGGTCTACAAGTTACAGAAAATTACTTGTTATTCCCAAGAAAATCCGTAACAGCCATTATCGGTTTAATGCCAGGCGATCAATGCTTAACAACAAAACGCGGTTGCAGCTCTTGCTCACAAAAAGATTGTCAATCAAGAAAACTTCCAGAAAAAGCAGCAACTCCAAAGCCAGAAACAAGCAAAACAACAGCTGAAACATCTGGTATATCTATGAAAGCACAACCAACAGAATAATATTTAACACACAATGTTTCACGTGAAACATCACCTTGTACATCTGTACCATTGTACCCATGTGCAAGCAAAAATGTTTCACGTGAAACAATCTATTTATAGTATTAATAATTGGAATGTAGGTCGCCAAGGTTCTGAGACCGACTTTGCCAGGTCTAGGCCCTCGGCCGACGACCGTTAAGGCGGTGGAGGGCGAATGTCCTTGGCGACCTACATTCCAATACATAAAGGATGATTCACATGTACATTTTTGACGGCGCTATGGGTACAATGCTCCAAGCAGCAGGCCTAGAAGAGGGTTATTGCCCAGAATTATTTAACGTAGAACGACCAGACGTAGTAAAAAATATCCACGCACAATATTTACAACATGGTAGTGATGTAATTACTACTAATACATTTGGCGCATGCGGCCTTAAATTAGAAGATTACGATTTACAAGATCGTGTAAAAGAAATGAATATAGCAGCTGTAAAGGTTGCCAAAGAAGCAATTGCAGAGTTCAAGCCATCCGCTCGTGTAGCTGGTTCTATGGGCCCTACAGGACGGTTTTTACAACCTTTGGGCAATATGAGCTTTGATTCTATTTACGATACATATAGAGAACAAGCAGAGGCTTTGATTGAAGGTGGCGTTGATTTCATCATTATCGAAACGATTATCGACGTACAAGAAATGCGTGCCGCTCTATTAGCATCTTTGGATGCTCGTGATGCAGCAGGTAAGACTAAAGAAGATGTACAAATTATCTGTCAATTTTCTTTCAGTGAAGACGGTCGTACCATCACTGGTACACCTCCAGAGGTTGCTACAACTATTGTAGAGGCAATGGGGGCCGATATCATCGGTATTAACTGTTCTCTTGGACCTGAACAAATCACACCACTTATCGAAAAAATCGCTAGTGTTACTAATTTACCAATCATCTGCCAACCAAACGCAGGTATGCCACAACTCATTAACAAGCAAACGGTATTTCCGCTTTCAGCAGAAGACATGGGCCCATTGATGATTCCAATTGTTGATGCAGGTGCAAGTTATGTAGGTGGCTGCTGTGGTACAACACCAGCGCATATTCAATCGATTTCTGACGCTGTGAAAGCACATACGCCTAAGGAACGCGCTCATATTGAGCCTAAAACGGTGATTACAAGCCGTACAAAATTGCTTGAATTAGGTCATAATGTAAAACCATTGATTATCGGCGAACGTATCAATCCAACAGGCCGTAAAGTGCTTGCTCAAGAGCTACGCGATGGTTCTTTCATCCGTGTAAAACGCGATGCCTTAGACCAAGTAGAGGCTGGCGCAGATATCCTCGATGTGAATATGGGTGTAGCCGGTATGGATCAAACACCTTTGATGGAAAAAGCCATCTTCGAATTATCCATGCTTGTGGAAACACCATTATCCATCGATACATTGGATCCTAAAGCCATGGAGGTTGCCCTTAAAAACTATCCAGGTCGCGCACTTATTAACTCTGTAAATGGCGAAGAAGAGTCCATTACACACGTTATGCCATTGGCTAAACGCTATGGTGCCGCATTGCTTTGTTTGCCAATCTGCAGTGGCGATTTACCTGAAAAGGCTGAGGATCGCGTTGCTTTGGCTGAAAGCATCGTAAATCGCGCATATGGCTATGGTTTACAACCACACGACCTCTTGCTTGACCCATTGGTATTAACACTTGCCAGCGGTGAAGATAGTGCACGACAAACGCTTAGCACATTGCGTTTATATAAAGAAAAATTCGGTTTCCCAACTGTTATGGGCTTATCCAATATTTCCTTTGGCATGCCACAACGTCCGTATCTAAATGGACAATTCTTAACAATGGCCCTTGCATCTGGTTTGACTACACCAATCATGAATCCGCTCAACTACGCAGCTAAAAAAGCATTTGTATCGAGCACTACATTACTTGGTTGGGACCCAGGTTCTGCTGAATTCATCAAAGAATATGGTTACGAAGACGAAACTACAGCACCAGGCAATGCGGCGCCAAAAGGTCCAGATAAAGCATCCTTTGATAGCAACGATCCATTAGCTAATATCCGCGCTTGTGTAGAACAAGGCGAAAAGGAAGCTATCGTAGAACTTGTTAAAAAGGCATTAGCTGACGGCATTGATCCACTAGATATTACGAAAAAAGGGCTTTCAGAAGCCATGAACGTAGTAGGCGACAAATTCGGTTCTGGTAAATTATTCTTGCCACAAGTTATGCTCGCTGCGGAAACGATGCAAGCTGCTTTCAACACTATCAAAGAAATCATTCCAGCCAGCGACAGTTTAGATAAAGGAACCGTTGTTGTAGCCACTGTTAAGGGCGATATTCACGATTTAGGCAAAAATATCGTAGCCGCTTTACTTGAAAATAATGGTTACAAAATCATCGATCTCGGCAAGGATGTTGACCCTGAGGTCATCGTACAAGCCATTAAGGACAACAAGGCGGCCCTCGTAGGCATTTGTTCCTTGATGACGACCACAATGCCTCAAATCGACAATACTATCGCTGCGATTCGTGCAGCCGGCCTTAAAACGAAGGTCATGGTTGGTGGCGCCGTAGTATCCCAAGATTACGCTGACCAAGCGGGCGCAGATATTTACGCCAAGGACGGCATCGCGGCTGTAAACCACGCGAACGATTTCTTTGAAACTTTGAAATAATGGCTAATCTAGGCATATAATATAGGTAATACTCATGGTGAAAGTCTAAAATAATGCTCACATAACGCATATGAGGCTTTCACCATACATAGAATAGATAAGAGGTATATGATGACATTACGTGAGAAACACCAAAATGGCCAGTTCACCATCACCGTTGAATTGGACCCACCTAAAAGCAGTTCTGCCCAAAAGGTTTTTGAACAAGCAGCGCGCCTAAAAGGCAAGGTTGACGCCATAAACATTGCGGACAGCCCTATGTCTAAAATGCGCATGAGCCCTATTTCCTTGTCCTATTTATTGCAACATAACGAAGGCATCGAAACGATTTTCCACCTCACATGCCGTGACCGTAACATCATAGGTTTACAATCCGAACTGCTCGGTGCTGCAGCACTTGGCGTTAATAACATTTTGACTCTGACAGGCGATAAGCCAGACCATGGCGACCATCCATTCGCACAATCCGTATTTGAAGTGGACTGCATGGGCTTACTAAATATTGCTAAAACATTGAACAGCGGTAAAGATTTAGCAGGTAACGACCTCGATGAACCTACGAACTTCTACATTGGCGCTACAGGCAATCCTGGTTCTCCTGATTTAGAAATCGAGCGCCAAAAACTAGCTGCTAAAATCAAAAATGGTGCTCATTTTGTGCAAACACAACCAATCTATGATTTAGAACAAGCTAAACGCTATATCGACAAAATGTCTGAATTCAATGTACCTATTATGCTTGGTTTGATTCCTCTTAAAAGCTTTAAAATGGCAACATACCTTCATGAAAAAGTACCTGGAATCAACCTTACCCAAGACATTCTAGACCGCGTAGAAAAAGGCGGAAAAGAAGCGGGTACAGAAATCGCTATCGAAACCTTGGAACAAATCAAGAAAATCGCTGCAGGCGTACATATCATGCCGCTTAATGATATAGATACGACTTTGCATATTATTGATCACGTGTAATACTTTTAATGCAACAATAAAAGGAATGTCCTCCCAAAACCTCCACCGGCCGGGTCTGACTACGCCCTTCGGGCTTCGCAGGGCCAAAGTCGGTTTTGGAAGGACATTCCTTTTTTCGTCTATAAAACATACACGTAATCAATAATATGCAAATCTTAAAAGAACAGGGAACAAATCAAAAACTGATTTGTTCCCTGTTTTGTTTTCGATATAGCCATTGGTGTTAATATGCTACAATCTTTTCCTATTTATTGTTACTCATAATATAAATTTAATCTAAAAACACCTTTCAAAAAACGACTTTGGCCCTGCGAAGGCCGTAGGCCGGAGTCAGACCCGGCCGGTGGAGGCTTTTTGGAAGGTGTTTTTAGATTGCTTACATTAATGAAAAAGATTGTAGCATATTATAATAATGGTTTATCTTTGATTTCTTTAGGTTTTCTAGGATATTTCCCAGGTGTTGTTCCTGTTTTCTTAATGTACACGATAGCTCGTTTATCATCCAATGTCGGTAAGGTCACGGTTCTTACATCTTCGATGGATGCTTTTAATGTGCTAAGGGCTTTATCAGATTCGCCGACTTCTTCTTCGTAGATAGCGCCTTTTAAGGCGATAACATAGCCGCCTTGTTTAACGTAGGGCACGGTCCATTCTAATAGGATTGGTAATCTTGCAACGGCACGGCTTGTGGCAATATCAAAGCTTTCACGATAGTCCTGATGACTCAAATCCTCAGCGCGTCCATGCAAGGTCTTACAGTTCGTCAATTGCAATTCGTCGATAACGAACTCAAGGAAGGTAAGGCGTTTCTTGAGGGAGTCAAACAAGGTCACGTGCAAGGTTCTGTCATAGATGGCCAAGGGAATACCAGGGAATCCAGCACCGGTTCCGACGTCGATAATGGAGGATCCAGATTTGATAATCTTCGGATCATAACAAGATAGAGAATCAATCATGTGCTTAACCACGACTTCCTTCATATCCGTAATACCGGTGAGGTTAAGATATTTATTTGTTTCAATCATGCGTGCATAGTACACGTAAAAATCTTTTGATTGCTGCAGTGTGCATGGCAATCCAAATGCTGCCATTTGTGAAAGCATATATTCTACAAACTCAGATTCACTAGCGATAGGCACATCATATTTTTCTTTCATCGGTGCTCCTAACTATATGTATGTAATTTAGGCTAAAATTTATTTATTTGCGCTGTAAGACCTGTTTAGGTGTTTTTAGGATAACTTATGTATAAAGCACTTAAAAAAGAGCATACAAGCGAAATATAAGAGTCATATTTGTATCTATTATACCATATTCTCAATATATTCTCATTTATTATATAGATAAAAGTGCAAAAAGAGTAGGTACGCATAAAAATCTTATATCATCTAAACTGCCTCATAATTGTAAACCTATTTTGTTAACCTTCTAACACATCCTTTTTCAAATTTATATATCTTATTTCTACCTTTTAAATTTTACTGTTTATCTATAATTTATCACTATGAACTTTTCTTCACATATAAATTGTTTTGTCTATTCTGAATATACACTTAATGTATTTCTCTAGTGTACATATTTTACTGGTATAATAATATGTGTTTTATAAATATTCATATAAATATACAAACTTTTACGTATATACTCACTTTTACATTTATAAAAAATAAAGCTTGCTAATGGTATCATTTATAGATACACTACAATCAATAGGAGGTGATACCCATGAAACAAAAATGTATGTGGTTCTTATTTAAACTTGGGCTATCCTTATTTACTCCAGATTATATGAGTCAAGGTCGCGAAGTCGATGAGCATCAGGAACGGGAAACCTTATAACAGAAAAAGCTAGTTAATCAAACGATTAGCTAGCTTTTTCTATGTAATCACATATTCTATTTGTTCCTATTGTATTGTTCCAATTGAATTAACAGAACAGACACATCCGCCGGGGATACGCCAGAGATACGGCTGGCTTGGCCGATGGAGTGAGGGCGAATTTTATTGAGTTTTTGTTGCGCTTCAAGGGAAATGCCCTTAATTTCTGTATAGTCCCATTTTTTTGGAAGGATTTTTTCTTCCAGTTTGCGAACCTTCTCAACTTGTTCCATTTGCTTTTTGATGTAACCTTCGTAGGTAATAGCAATATCCATAGCTTCTTCTACGTCAGGTGTAAAGCGTTTCAAACCGAATGCATCAGCTACGGTAGCATAGGAGAGTTCATTACGTTTTACCAAATCATATGCGTGGATGCCTGTTTTAATAGGGGCTGTACCTAAGCTTTCAAGTAAAGCTTGTGTTTCCTTAGATGGATTGACAGGTGTGTTTCGTAATAATTCCATGCCTTCTTCGATGGCCGCTTTTTTAGCTGTAAATTTAGCCCAGCGATCATCTTTCACAAGGCCGATAGCACGACCTTTTTCGGTAAGGCGCATGTCCGCATTGTCTTGACGAAGCAATAGACGGTATTCGCTACGGCTCGTCATCATGCGGTACGGTTCGTTGGTTCCTTTTGTTACTAGATCATCGATGAGAACGCCGATGTATGCTTCGGAGCGTGCAAGGATGAAAGGTTCCTTACCTTCGAGCCACAAGGCTGCGTTAATACCCGCCATAAGGCCTTGAGCAGCAGCTTCTTCGTAGCCAGAGGTACCATTAGCTTGACCTGCAGAGTAGAGGCCTTCAATATGTTTCACTTGAAGGGCTGGCGTCAATTGTGTTGGGTTCAAGCAATCGTATTCAATAGCATAGGCAGGACGCATGATTTCGACGTTTTCAAGACCAGGAATGGTGCGAAGAAATGCGTATTGTACGTCCATAGGAAGGGATGTACTCATACCTTGTACGTACATTTCATTTGTGCCCATTCCTTCTGGTTCTACGAACAATTGATGACGTTCTTTATCGGCAAAGCGCACCACCTTATCTTCGATGGAAGGGCAGTAGCGCGGGCCAACACCTTCAATTTTACCGCTATACATAGGAGCACGATGAATATTGCTTTTAATAATCTCATGCGTTTCCTTATTCGTATACGTCAACCAGCACACATCTTCGTTGCGGTTGATCCATTCGTCCATAAAGGAAAAGGCATGATGATGTGCATCGCCTTCTTGAACGGCCATATTTTCAATATTAAGCGTCCGTTTATCTACGCGGGCTGGCGTGCCAGTCTTAAAGCGCATCAATTCAACGCCATTATCTAGTAGGGATTGAGAAAATTGTTCCGCTACCCGTTGCCCATTTGGGCCACCCACATAGTCGATATCACCGATGAGGATTTTGCCTTTCAAATAGGTCCCTGTACAAAGAATGACAGCCTTAGCGCCATAGAATTCGCCAAGCTCAGTAACGATGCCCGTTACCTTGCCATCCTCAACCTTGAGCTCCGTAACCATGATTTGCTTAACATTGAGATTATCCGTATTTTCCAAGGTATGTTTCATCAAATGTTGGTATTTAATTTTATCCGATTGGCAGCGCAAGGAATGCACGGCAGGGCCTTTACCCATGTTGAGCATACGCATTTGAATAGCCGTAGCATCCGCATTGATACCCATTTGACCGCCCAACGCATCGAGCTCATACACAAGATGGCTTTTACCAGGACCGCCAACGGCAGGGTTGCACGGCATAAGTGCAATATTATCCAAACTGATGGTCGCCATCAACGTGCGATGACCCATGCGGGCGCAGGCGAGGGCCGCCTCACAACCAGCATGACCGCCACCAATGACAATGACATCATAATTATCTACTGTGTACATATCTATTGAATTCCTTATATTTATTACTTATTTTGAAAATTTATTTTACTAAAATCACGAGGTCAAAGTCCTCATTTGCCATTATTTCCCTAGACAAAAACGACTAAATAGTTCGTCGATCATATTTTCACGGATGGTGTCGCCCGTGATGTCGCCTAGTAGTTCCCAGGCGCTGCGCAAATCGGTAGCGACAAAGTCCACCGGCATGCCCATATCGATGGAGGAGAGGGCTTGTTCTACCTGAGCCTTTGCTTGTTCCATGAGACTAATATGGCGTACGTTACTAATCATGGCACTGTTGTCTTGTTTTACGCGACCGCCATAGACGAGTTCTTGCACCCATTTGGAGAGAACTGCAGATCCTTCGCCGTCTTTGGCACTGATGCGTTCGATAGCTGTAAATGTGCCGTGTTCTTTAATAGTTTCGTCTGTAACGACTTGTGCCACATCGGACTTATTGAGGAGTACGATGGTATTCAAACCGCTCACAGAGGTCAAAATTTCGATTTCTTCAGGGGTCAATGGGGTAGACCCATCGATAACGCAGAGCACGATATCTGCTTTGTTGATATAATCGCGAGCACGCTCCACACCGAGGGCTTCTACCGTATCTTGTGTGTCTCGAATACCTGCCGTATCGATGAGGCGCAATGAAATGCCTTCTACAGTCATATATTCTTCAATACTATCCCGCGTCGTCCCCGGAATATCCGTTACAATAGCGCGGTTTTCGCGCAAGAGAGCGTTCATAAGGCTCGATTTACCTGCATTTGGACGGCCTACAATAACCGTCGTAATACCGTCGCGAATAAGACGACCTGTGTTCGCTGTAGACAAGAGTTCATCCATAGCTTTCAAAATAGGCTCTAACTGTTCACGAACCTCTTGGCTCGTTACATCCTCGATATCCTCTTCTGGATAATCGATAGTTACCTCTAAATGAGCAATCATGGCGATGAGCTGTTCACGCACATCTTTTATAAAGGACGAAACTGTGCCGTCCAGCTGCGATACAGCGAGAGAAAGGGAGTCCTCTGTTTTTGCTTCAATAATATCAATGATCGCCTCCGCTTGGGTGAGGTCGATACGTCCGTTCATAAAGGCGCGCTTCGTAAATTCGCCGGCCTCTGCCATGCGCACATCGTGATTGACGAGCAATTTTAGAATTTGTCGAACCGGCACAATACCGCCATGACACTGAATTTCTACCACGTCTTCTGCAGTATAAGAATGAGGGCCCTTCATTAATAACACAAGAACCTCGTCGATGGTCTTGTTCGTCGCTGGATCTACTATAGTCCCGTATTGAATCGTTCTATTTTGGCGGTCCATCAACGGAACCGTGCCAGCGCTCTTGAACAGGCTATTTACAATAGGAAAACTATCCTTGCCGCTGACCCGAATAATACCAACCCCGCCGATGCCGGGCGGCGTCGCAATGGCCGCTATTGTATCATCTATATACATAAAAATCTCCGTACTTCGAATATCTTTAATTTCTTCGCCTGTGAAAGTTAAACTAAACCAATCTTACCCATGCGAAGATTACCTTAAGTTAGCTTTCACCATAACTTATCGTATTACATATAAATAAAATGGTGGTGGCGGTGGCATTCTGAAACCGACTTTGGCCCTGCGGAGGCCGCAGGCCGGAGTCAGACCCGGCCGGTGGAGGTTATCAGAATGCTATCGCCACCAAACACTTTTATTTTTTGTAAGAAATCACAATGTGACGGAATGGTTCATCACCAGCGGATTCTGTGACGATGTGTTTATCATCATGCAACGCCGTATGAATGATTTTGCGTTCAAATGCATTCATAGGTTCTAAAGAAACCTTTTGACGGTTACGTTTTACCTTAGCTGCAAGGCGTTTTGCAAGATTGATCAACGTTTCTTCACGACGAGCACGGTAATTTTCCACATCCACCACGATGTGACAATGGCCAGACACCTCTTTGTGAGCCACCAAATTCGTTAAATATTGGATAGCATCAAGGGTTTGACCGTGTTTACCAATCAAGATACCAAGGTCTTCACCATGTACTTGGAACGTGATTTTATCACTGGTAAACATCTTTTCAATCATCACGATAAGGCCCATTTGAGCAAACATCTTTTCAAGGAATTCCTTACCTTTTTCAGCGATGATTTGTTGTGTTTCTTTTGAAAGCTCTTGTTTAGCTTTCACAGATACCGGTGAATCATCAACAGATTCAGCCACATC
The DNA here is from genome assembly GCF_000411535.1 of Veillonella sp. HPA0037. NCBI lineage: Bacteria > Bacillati > Bacillota > Negativicutes > Veillonellales > Veillonellaceae > Veillonella > Veillonella sp. HPA0037. Next base: position 1,387,725 of record NZ_KE150483.1, on the reverse strand, counting down.
GCGTTCATCAGTCGCAACAGGCACATCCGACACAGCATCAGAAGTCTCAGCGATGACTTCTTTTTCTTCTTCCGTAGCCGCAGCTGCTACCATTGTATAGAACAAACGAACCACAGCTGGTTTACGTCCAATACCTAAAAAACCATTAGAAGGTTGTTCAATAACCTTTGTTTCTACCAATTCACGGCCATCTATAGAAAGTTCTGCAACCCCTTTAGCGATGGCATCTTCAATCGTTTTAGCAGATACATCGATAAATTCCATAGTGCCTCCTATTTATTAGCTTCTAAGCCTTTGTAAATGAAATGTTGTTGCACCAATTGGAACACATTGGATACAATCCAGTAAATAACAAGACCAGATGGGAAGTTCAAGGAAATGTAACCGATGAACAATGGCATAAAGATTTGCATAATCTTTTGTTGTTGTGCAGCGGCACCACTAGCACCCATACCAGTTTGTCGGGACATAAGCCATGTGGACAAAGCACTCAATACTGGCAAAATGTAGTATGGATCTGCTTCGCCAAGGCTAGGAAGCCATAAGAAATGTTCGAATTCAGGATTGTAAGGATATCCTTGCAATGCGTAGAAAATAGCAATCAAGAACGGCATTTGCACCAATAAAGGCAAGCAGCCAGCCAATGGGTTTACGCCCATTTCTTTGTACATAGCGCCCATCTCAGCTTGTAAACGTTGAGGGTCGTTTTTGTATTTTTCTTGAAGCTCTTTCATGCGAGGTTGTAACTCTTGCATTGCTTTCATAGATTTAATTTGTTTTACTGTCAACGGCGCTAAAATCGCTTTAATAATGACAGTAATGATGATAATAGCCACCCCATAGCTTGGGAAGCCGACCATGTCAGTGAAGTTGAAAGCATATGTCACAAGTGTGCGCATAAATTCAACTAAATAGTTAAAAATTTCCATTGTTTCTCCTTCGAGTGCAGGTCGAAATTGGATTCCTTCGCGCATCCATATATCGTTATGGTATGGTCTAAATTTCATCCATACAGATGCTCAGGTATTTCCAAAACTGTGCTCGCTTAAACTAATGTCAATTGTGAAAGTTGTACTAGTCTTATCTTTCACCAATACCAAATTAAGGAACGGGATCATACCCGCCCTTGTGGAATGGATGACAACGCAAAATACGTTTTAGCCCAAGCCAGCTACCTTTCAAAGGACCATATTTTTCAATGGCCTGCAGAGTATATGCGGAACAAGTGGGATAATATCGGCAACATCCCGGTTTGAGAGGGGAAATGGCAATCTGATAGAAGCGAATAACGAGCCATAAAACAAAGGTAACCCCTCGTTTTATACAATTTAATACAGTTATACATGTATCTTTCATAGAATTCACCATGATTGGATTAGCGTATGTATCTAAGACATTTCCACCAAATCCATATACCTCATAATACGCGAATAGGACCAAAGCATAGCGCTGTCCATGCTTGTGGTCCTATATAGGATTATACTAAGAGCTTGCTTTTACGCAATAAGTACAGTATTTCCTTTTCCGCTCGTTCATAGGTTGCGTCCTTCAGAGGGCCACGTCCAACGATAACAATATGATATCCTTCGCGAATTTGATGCTGATTGAGGCGATACACCTCTTTCATAAGGCGACGTGCTCGATTGCGTTCAACCGCACAACCCACCTTTTTACCCGTCACAAATCCGATGCGAGTCTTTTGCTTCGCTACAGGCATACGATATAACACACATAGGCGTCCTACCTCGTACTTACCATGCTTATACACAAGGCGATATTCATTATTGTTTATAATACGTCTCGTTTTATCTAAGCGGTAATCCATTGTATCGTCCGAGTCCTATAGAATAGAAAAACTTGGCAAGAGCGCCAAGTTTTCTGAAAGCTCTTGCTGAGCCATTATATTATGCAGATAAGCGTTTTCTGCCTTTAGCACGTCTTCTTTTTAATACGAGACGGCCACCGATAGTTTTCATGCGTTCACGGAAACCATGGGTACGTTTTCTCCAAAGAGTATTTGGTTGATATGTACGTTTCATTAGTAAAACACCTCCTCGTTATATATTTGTTTTACTTATACCATAACAGGGTAATTATAGAGGGAAAACGCAAATCTGTCAATAAAAAACAGGGTTTTCTATATATATTTATCTAGAGTAATCAAACATTTGTGACAAATACTTATGCCTTTTGATTCATAAAGTACTCTGTTATAACTTGGTTTGGTGATTTAAAGTTTAAGACTTTTTGTGCAATGTTATTATATCTATTAGCATATCGACTATGTGCTTTTAGAAAACTCTCCATACTATTAAACTTACGAGAATAAAATCTTTCACTATCAATTCGATGACTGCGCTCTACCTTTCCATTCTGCCACGGAGAAAATGGTCTTGTCGTTTTATGCTCTATTCCTAATCTTTTTAATACAATATCAAATAAACACTCTCGATCTTTTACTCCATAGTTTGTAAATTCACGACCATTATCTGTTTGTATTGTATGAATAGGAAATCCCATTTTGGCTTCTAAATTTAATAAGAAGCGACTTGTATTAGTAACACTTTTTTCATCTATAATTTTTAGAATTCTCTTTCTAGAAAACTCATCAATAGCTGTAAGTTGATAGTAAGATTTTCCTTGTGTTGAAAAGGCTAAACTCTCGCGAGGTACGTATTTTATATCAATCTGAACCTTTTCTCCTGGATATGTTATTATATCCGGTTTCCACTTGCTTTTAGGAACAGATTTAACAACCTTTTTCTCTTTAATATGACACCTGATTTGTCGGCACATAGAGCCATATGAGCGTTTATAACCACGCTTTTTTGCCTCAACATATACTTGAGACAGCCCTTCATGTTTAAACTTAGAATGCATACGCTTGATAAGTGCTAGTTCTTCCTCAGTGTGTTGATTAGGATGAGAATGTGGTTTACGACTATACAATCGAAGTGAATCAATAGTCCCGTCGAAACGCTTCACCCAACGTTGTACTTGTTGTCTACTAGTATGATAGCGACGTGCAGCTTCAGCATTATTTCCATACTTTATAGCATATTCACATACTCGTTTACGAAATCTTAATTCTTCAGTTATAATAGAATGCATGAGAAGGAACTCCTTTTGTTGTAATGTTTGGATTAAGCAACTTCATTATAACAGAGTTCCTTCTCATTTTTTATTCACTTGTCACAAATGTATTATACTCTTACAAAACAGGGTTTTCTATATATATTTATATAAAAAAGATATGGTGTTTCGATTAAAATCTACAAATGTAATTTGTTTGCCAGTAATATTACTACATTTAAGTAATGATGGCTGCCTAATATTTTCTCGCTCCACCGGCCGGGTCTGACTCCGGCCTACGGCCTCCGCAGGGCCAAAGTCGCTGCAAAAATATTAGGCAGCCATCATTAAACAATATTCATAAATTAGCCAAACAAATTACACCATTCACATCTTATCAAGACACCATATCTTTTTTATCTGAACCTTATAGATCAACTCCTGTTTTTTATTGAAACAGATTGCGCGCACCCTCCCTTAGCGGGGAAGACAGAATCTACTATTTTAGAGCAACACACATACACCTCTTTTGAAATAGAACAGGCCTGTTCTATTTTTTGGAACATCCTATACACATACCTTTTTTGAATTAGTACACGCCTGTTCTATTTTTCGGAATACCCTATACACATACCTATTTTGAATTAGTACACGCCTGTTCTATTTTTCAGAACACTCTATACACATACCTATTTTGAATTAGTACACGCCTGTTCTATTTTCCGGAATACCCTACTTATGTCCCTGCGAAGCCCGAATGGCGAAGACAGACCCGGCCGGTGGAGTAAAAAAATGATGACCTTACCGACCTACGCAAAAATACGAAAATAAACAAATTCCATAAAAGTTATCCACAGATTGAATGACAATCTTCCTCATTTTTGGTACAATCATAATTGAAATTGGTAAAAAATATATATTTTTATAAGTTTTTTTCGGATAGTTTAGAAAAGTTATCCACAATTTTTCTCTTTTAACCTGTGAATAGTATAAACTCAGTATTTATAAGGTTGGAAGGGAATTTTATTTTCTCTTATTCACAAGTTGTGCACAGGTTATTCACAGGCATTTGTGGTTTTTCCACAGTTTTAGAATAAGTTATGCACATAATAACGAAAGTTATACACATTTTTAGTAAAAGTTATACACAAGAGGAACAAAATGCAAGCAGCTGATATTAATGATATATGGGAACGTATATTACAAGTAGCAAAACAAACACTGCCGCCTGCGATTTATTCAAGTTTGAGTACTTCTCTCATACCGATGAGTATAGATAATAATTCTATACACATTGGGGTTATGCAGAGTTTTATAAAAAGTGTCATCGAATCTCAGCAAACGGTCAGTAAGTTGTTAACAGATGCCATCAAGCAAGTGACAGGCAAAGAATTAAATATGGTTTTATTGGATTTGTTTCCACAAAAGGATGATGTTCCAACAGCACCGCATGTAGCAGATACTTTCACAGAGAATACTGCAGAAAATACTAGTACGAACACTATAGAAAATACGGTGGTAAGTGACGCGGACAACATCGATAAAAAATCCTCTAAACCTACAAAGCAGGAGGTTCCATATCAAGAGGAATTTTACACACCGGTGTACGCAGATCCTGTGTATATCCAGCGTAAAGAGGTGGACGAGTTAATTCCAGATGAACCGATGTTTCCTGTAGATCAGCCACAAATGGTGCAAACGTTGCAATCTACGGATATTCCTATCGATTTGTCATCGTCTCAGCTCAACAGTGGGTATCGATTTGATAATTACATTACAGGCAATGCGAACCGCATTCCGTTTGGAGCAGCCCAAAATGTGTCGGAGCATCCTGGTGGTGATTATAATCCGCTCTTTATCTACGGTCCATCGGGCCTCGGTAAAACGCATTTGATGCACGCCATCGGTAATGCCATCGTTGAAAGATATCCTAATCTCAAGGTGATGTGCACAACGAGCGAAAAGTTCATGAATTTATTCATCGAATCCATACGCAAGCGGCAAGGAGAGTTGTTCCGCAATACGTTCCGCAACATCGACGTATTGCTCATCGATGATATTCAGTTCTTGGAAAATAAAGAGGGCACGAAAACAGAGTTTTTCAACACCTTCAATGAATTATTGGACAATAACAAGCAAATCGTCCTCACCAGCGATACCATGCCAAACGACATGGATCAATTCGAAGAGCGCTTGCGTTCTAGATTCCAAGCGGGCTATGTGGCGACCATGGAAAATCCAGATTTGGAAACGCGTATCGCCATTTTGAAAGCCCTCGTTGAAAAGGAAAACAACAAGAATCGTAATCTCGTTATCGACAACGATGCCATCAACTACGTGGCGTTGCAATTCGATGAAAACATTCGCGTACTACAAGGGGCTTTCAATAAACTCATCGGTACTGCATCCTTAGAACAACGGACCAGCAGCATCGATTTGGAGTACACGAAAAAAACATTATCCGATATCATCACGACGGAACGGGTAACACTTATCGACATCGAGTCCATTCAAGACTTTATCAGTACCTATTTTAATATTAAGAAACAAGATTTGTTAGGCAAGAAACGGAAGGCTCAGTTCGCATTTCCACGGCAAATTGCCATGTATTTGTGCCGCGATGTGATTAATGAAAGCTACCCACAAATCGCAGCGGCTTTTTCCAGAGATCATACGACGATTTTGCATGCATACGATAAGATCAGCAAAGAAATCGACAAGAATCCGGAAACAAAACAAATTATCCTAGACATCAAATCAAAGCTTTCATCACTCAACTAAAACGAGTGTGGATAACTCTGTGGATATGTTGTGTATAAATCTGTGGATATTGAGGAATTTAATATTTTCTGTGATTATGTGGATAACCTAAAACAAGGTATACACATACTTATCCACAACTGTGGAAACGCATGAAATCTAGAAAACTTTCACATGTACACACATTCACAGCGCCTACTACAAATACTACTAAACTAACAAACAAATCAAAAACATATTAGAAAACCGATCTATCGTTGATTATCTATAGAGGACCAACGAAAATCGCACAACGAATATTACAAACAAGGAGAGTATTTACGTTATGAACATCAAATTCCCTAAGGCCAATCTCCAAAAAGCCATTAACGTTCTACAAAAAGTATCACAAAATAAAACAAGTTCAAATCTACCAGGTTCCATTTATATAACAACAAAAAACAATCAAGTGGAACTACAAGGCAACGATTTTGAATTAGGCATTAAATTAACAATCGACGCAGATATCTTAGAACCAGGTACATTAGTGGTTGCTTCTCGTTATTTCCAAGAATTAATCCGCAAATTACCAGGCGAAACGATTCAATTGAGCAAACCTGAGGATGGCAATACGCTAAAAATCACATCCGGTTCCTCTGAATTTAATTTAGTAACCTTGCATCCAGATGATTTCTCATTGGTAGAACAAATTCATGACCAAGATTATGTCAATATCGATAGTCAAGCTATGAAAGAACTCATCGACCTTACGAACTATGCAGCAGCAAGCGACGATGATCGCCCTGTATTTGCTGGTGCTTTGCTGGAAATCAAAGATGCAAACGACAAAGAAGTGACTATGGTTGCTACTGATACTCATCGCATGGCTGTTAAAAAGGTAACCATCGATGAACCTGCCACATCCCCTATGCGCGTTATCATTCCAACAAAGGCTTTGGCAGAAGTATCTCGTTTATTGCCAACCGATAATCCTTCTATTATTAAAATCATTTGGAACCGCACACAAATCGTATTCATGTTCGAATCCATCTACATTATTTCCCGCTTAATCGAAGGCACGTACCCAGAATATGAAAAGGTAATTCCTGCTCAATTCGATTCTAGTGCCGTTGTAGATCGCAAGGAATTTGCCGGTGCTGTTGATCGCGTATCCTTGTTAGCAAAAGATATGAGTTACAACGTTATTCGCTATGATTGGTCCGAAGAACAAGTGACTTTGTCCAGCCAAAATGCTGAAATTGGTATGGCGAAGGAAGAAATTCCTGTGGAATTTAAGGGCACACCGTTTACGATTTCCTTTAATGGTCGTTATATTTCCGATATTTTGCGTCATAGCACAGGCGATAACATACACATGTATTTAAAACAAAATGGTCCTGTTGTGATTCGCCAAGATAATAATCCGAACTATACCTATGTAGTAACACCTGTTCGTACAAATTCTTAATTGTTAGATATGGTAATATATTCTCATATTTGTGAAAGCTATTTCTAATACTGCTTTTTATATTGAGAATTAATTATGTATTATATATAAATAATTGCATATTTATATGCATAAAAATTCATATTATCAAGTATATAATGATGAGTTTTAGTCATGATTATATACTTGGTATATCCTGTAATTTGTCCACCATAGGAGGACGTTATGAAACAACAACCTGTACCAATCCATACGGAGTATATTCAAATCGATCAATTGCTTAAATTAGAAGGCGTCATTGAAACAGGGGGACAAGTAAAAGGTCTCATCGATGATCAAGTGCTGACATTAAATGGCACCATCGTTACAGAAAAACGCAAAAAATGTCGCGTTGGCGATGTGATTGGTGTAGAAGGTCTCGATGTGGAATTCATCGTTACCAAAGAGGAGGCATAATCGGTGAGAATTAACTCACTGCAATTGTTCCAATTTCGCAACTATAAGGATTTAACCCTTGATTTGCAGCCTGAAATCATCGTCTTGTACGGTACCAATGGGGCTGGTAAAACCAATATTTTAGAGGCTATTTACGTCGGTACCATTGGTAAAAGCCACCGCACAAATGATACGTCGGATATGCTTTTATTTAACGCTAATGAAGCGGGCATTGTGGTGAACTTTGAGAAAAAGGAGACACCACAAAAGGTTAATATCAAGCTATTTCGACAAGGTCCTAAGGATATCCGCTTAAATGATACTAAGATTTCGCAAAAGGAATTGATTGGTACTTTAAATACGGTCATCTTCTGCCCAGAGGATTTACAGCTCATCAAGGGCAGTCCATCGGGTCGTCGCAGATTTTTAGATATGGAAATATCCCAAACGAGCGCTACTTATTATCATCAATTATTGCAATATAATCGTTTATTGCAACAACGGAATACATTATTGAAGGAATATCGCGGTAAACAGAATATTCCTCTTGCTGAATGGGATGTACAACTGGCGGATATGGCGGCTTTCATCGTAAAAAAACGGATGGAAAGTTTAAAGAAAATCAATTTGCTTATCGATTTGATGAATCGTAAATTGACGGGAGGACTAGAAAATCTCACCATAGGCTATGAACAACCATATGGGGAAGAGGGTCATATGGTGTACACGAAGGAGGCCTTTTACGATTTACTACATGATGCATTGCCTCAAGATCGTCATCGCATGACGACAAGCGTAGGTCCTCATCGCGATGATTTACGATTCTTTTCCGATGCTATCGATTTAAAAAAATTTGGATCCCAAGGGCAACAGCGGACGGCTGTACTTTCACTAAAACTGAGCGAATTAGAATTCATTAAATCCGAAGTAGGCGAATATCCCGTATTGCTCTTAGACGATGTGTTGAGCGAGCTCGACGAGGCGAGACGGAACAATTTGTTGCAGTTCATTCATAAACGCATTCAAACCGTCATTACCACGACGGATATACATGATTTTGAAAACATGCAAGGTGTTCAATTTATTCAATGTCAGGAGGGGCACATCCATTATGGAAAGCCTTGAAATGTGCTTACCTGGTGGCCTACATGAATTAGGTTTACTGGAACAATTTAAACTGAATACACTCATTCATCATTGGCGTGATGTGGTGGGCCCCATTTATGCTGGTCATACGCGCATTATCGACATCAAACCTCCGAAAATTGTGCTCAGCGCGGATAATTCGCAGTGGATGCAAGAGGTTAAGATGAACCAAAAACGCATCCTCAAGGCCATTAATGACTATTACAAAAGTGATATCATCACTGAAATGGGCCTTATTATGCATCGGCAGAGCTATGTGAAAGAAACGGTGAATACTGAAATTTTGAAAATAGACATGCCCGACATCGATGGCTATATCGACATGTCGAAAATCGTATTGTCCAATGATGATATGAAATCTATTGATGCTATGGTTGAAAGCTTAGCAGAAGATACATTAAAAGAACCGTTTCGAAAGGTGCTCATTAGCAGCCGCAAAAAGGAAGTCTATTTGCTAGAACACGGCTATCATCGATGCGAGCGTTGTCATACGTTGATGAGCAGGAAAACAAAATATTGTGTGTCCTGCGAATATGAAATGCATCGCAATCATATTAATGATATAAAAACACAAATTAGACGACATCCGTACATAAAATATAGCGAAGCTCAACAATACATCAAATGTACCTTTAAAGACTTTTCCATAGCCATGCGAGAATTGATTTATTTTTATTTAGATAAGGTCTACCACGGATCTACAAGCCGAAACCATATGTACATGGCCACCATGCTCATCACCCATAAACGGCTTGAAGAACTGACAGACCAGCACGTTATCAACCTGTGTAACAAATACAGATCAAAATTCCTAAGTGAGGAAAAACAAAAAGAGCTAAATATGCTTAGGGGGATATTGGAATAGATGACCATTATTTCTCGCTCCACCGGCCGGGTCTGACTACGCCCTTCGGGCTCCGCAGGGCCAAAGTCGCTGCGAAATTAATGGTCATCTATTCAATAGCAGGACAGAGAAAAATGGAGTTTATTTAGCATTCTTACTTAGATGAAAATAAGAGGAGAAATATGTATCTTCATATTGGCGATAATTTTAGTATCCCTATGAATTCAATTATTACTATGATTCATGCGGAGTCTGGTAAGCATCATAGGACGGGCATTTCGAATTATGATGCAGAGGTTATATATATCGTGCCCGAGGATAAGGTAAAAACGTATATTGTAACAGATGATGGTGTGTATGCATCTGGTATATCACTTAAAACGCTTAAAAAACGGATTGATGAGTTTTATATGCTCTTAAGTAGCAAATTATAGGGCTTTCACGATATAAGCAATCTATAGTATAATAAAGAGATAATCTAGCACCGCAAATGCGTTGTGTATTAGCATATTGCGGTTTATGTCGTTAGGAGGAGTTTGTTTAATGGCTGAAGAAAATTATGGCGCTCAGAATATACAAGTTCTTGAGGGTCTAGACGCGGTCCGTAAACGCCCAGGGATGTACATTGGTAGTACGTCCATTCGCGGTTTGCATCACCTCGTTTATGAAGTAGTAGACAATTCAGTGGACGAAGCGCTCGCAGGGTATGCGACGCATATCGAAGTATCCATTAATGAAGATAATAGTATTACCGTTGTCGATGATGGTCGTGGTATTCCAACAGGAATGCATGAGTCCGGCATGTCTGCGGTAGAGTTGGTTTTAACAAAATTGCATGCTGGCGGTAAATTCGGCGGTGGCGGCTATAAGGTGTCCGGCGGCCTTCACGGTGTAGGTATTTCCGTAGTCAATGCGTTGAGTGAATGGACTAAGGTTCAAGTATCTCAAAATGGCATTATTCAAGAAATCGATTTTTCCCGTGGTCATAAAACATCTGAATTGCATGAAATTGGCAAGGCAGAAGGTACTGGTACGACTGTTATTTTCAAACCAGATTCTGAAATTTTTGAAACGACGGTGTTCAATTTCGATACATTGAAAATTCGTTTACAAGAGTTGGCATTCCTTAACAAGGGCCTTCGTATTACATTGAGCGATTTGCGTCAAGAGGAACCTCGCATTGAAAGCTTCCATTACGAAGGTGGTTTAAGTTCTTTCATCGCATTCTTGAACGAAAACAAGGAAGTTGTTAACCCAACTGTTATTGACATCGAAAATACAAAGGATGACGTTGTGGTAGACGTGGCGTTGCAATACAATGATAGTTACAGCGAAAACTTGTTGTCCTTCGTAAACAACATCAACACTGTTGACGGCGGTACCCATTTATCCGGTTTCCGTGCTGCCTTGACGCGTACCCTCAATGATTATGGCCGTAAATCCGGTTTAATCAAGGAAAATGAAAGCAATCTTTCCGGCGAGGACGTTCGTGAAGGTTTGACAGCGGTTGTGTCTGTGAAAGTATTAGAACCTCAGTTCGAAGGTCAAACTAAAACGAAACTTGGCAATAGCGAAGTTAAAGGTATTACCGATGTTATCGTATCTGAAGGTCTTAAAACATTTTTTGAAGAACATCCACAAGATGCGAAGAAAATCATCGAAAAAGCAACGATGGCAAGCCGTGCTCGCGAGGCAGCTCGTAAGGCCCGCGATTTGACACGCCGTAAAAATGCGTTGGAAGTATCCAGCCTTCCTGGTAAATTAGCGGATTGCTCCGAAAAAGATACATCTATGACAGAAATTTATTTAGTCGAAGGTGATTCTGCGGGCGGTTCTGCAAAACAAGGTCGCGACCGTCGTTACCAAGCGATTTTACCATTGCGTGGTAAAATTCTTAACGTAGAAAAGGCACGTCTTGATAAGATTTTAGCGAATAACGAAATTCGTTCCATGATTACCGCATTTGGTACAGGCATTGGCGATGAATTCGATATTACAAAATCCCGTTATAACAAGATTATCATCATGACAGATGCGGACGTTGATGGTGCTCATATCCGTACATTGCTTCTCACATTCTTCTACCGTTATATGAAACCATTAGTAGAAGAAGGCCATATCTACATCGCACAACCACCTTTATACCAAATTAAAAAAGGCAAATCTCATTGGTATGTGTACTCTGATGCAGAACTTACAGCTAAGCTTGATGAAGTAGGCCGTGATGGTATTACAATTCAACGTTACAAAGGTTTAGGTGAAATGAATCCTGAACAATTATGGGAAACAACAATGAACCCTGAAAATCGTACGATTTTACAAGTTAGCTTAGAGGATTCTATCGAAGCTGATAAAATCTTTACGGTGCTCATGGGCGACAAGGTTGAACCTCGACGTAAATTTATTGAAGACAACGCAAAATATGTGCGCAATCTAGATTTGTAAGAGGTGACCCATGGCAGATAATCAGAATACTAACGTAGAGTATACTTCTAATACTCAAAAACATTTAAAACGATCCCTCAAAGCGCGTCATATGAATATGATCGCCTTGGGTGGTGCCATCGGTACGGGCTTATTCGTAGCCGGTGGTGAAGTAGTAAGTACGGCTGGTCCTGGTGGTGCGCTTGTGGCCTACGGCCTCATCGGCATCATGGTATATTTCCTCATGACATCCCTTGGGGAAATGGCGACGTACTTGCCGATTCCAGGTTCTTTCGGAACCTATGCAAAACGCTATGTAGACCCTGCCTTTGGCTTTGCCTTAGGTTGGAACTACTGGTTTAACTGGGCTATTACATTGGCTGCCGAAGTATTGGCAGGGGCGCTCATCATGAAATATTGGTTCCCTGACATACCGGCCATCGTTTGGTCCGCATTGTTCCTGTTAATTCTATTTGGGCTTAACTATTTGTCCACTCGTTCCTTTGGTGAAAGCGAGTACGTGTTCTCGTCCATCAAGGTTATTACCGTTTTCGTATTCCTATTCTGTGGCTTTATGCTCATCTTTGGTATCGGCGGTACATCCCCTGGATTTGAGAATTGGACAGTAGGTGAAGCACCATTCGTAGGCGGTTGGGAATCCATCCTTGCTATCTTCATGGTGGCTGGTTTCTCCTTCCAAGGTACTGAGCTTATCGGCGTAGCCGCTGGGGAAGCAGAAGACCCTGAAAAGAACGTGCCAAAAGCGATTAACTCCATCTTCTGGCGCATTCTATTGTTCTATATTGGGGCTTTCATAGTTATCGGTTTCCTCATTCCTTACACTGATCCAAACCTATTGAATTCCAGTGTAGAAAACGTATCCATTTCTCCATTTACACTCGTATTTGACCGTTTTGGATTCGCATTTGCAGCTAGCTTTATCAATGCTATCATCTTAACTGCCGTATTGAGTGCTGGTAACTCTGGCCTCTATTCCTCTACGCGTATGCTTTACGCACTCGCTAAGGAAGGTCAAGCACCACAAATCTTTGCAAAACTCAACAAACGCGGCGTTCCAGTTCCTGCATTGATATTGACTACAGCCATTGGCTTGTTTGCATTCCTTACAAGCTTTATCGGCGAAGGTACAGCGTATACATGGATTGTTAACATCTCCGGCCTTTGCGGTTTCATCGCTTGGGTAGGTATTGCCATTTCCCATTATCGCTTCCGCCGTGCGTTCATTGCACAAGGCAGAGACCTTAAAGAATTGCCTTACAAGGCGTGGTTGTTCCCAGTTGGTCCAATCTTGGCGTTCATCCTATGCGTTATCATCATCTGTGGCCAGAACTACTCCGCTTTCACAGGCGATACCATCGACTGGTACGGCGTATCCGTTGCATATATCGGATTGCCTATCTTCTTCGCTGTTTACCTAGGTTACAAATACATCAACAAAACTAAACTCGTTCCGTTGAAAGAAGTAAATCTAGACCGCGATTTTGACAAATAAAAACGCAATACAATTAGACCTATTCATTATGAAAGTAGTGAATAGGTCTTTTTTTGTACATGCAGTATTAGGTTATTGTTTTTATATGAAAGCTATCATTATGAGATTGTTTTTCTATAAAAGCCTTGCTATAATGAATCAATATATATTGTAGTTAATTAGAGAGGATACAATTATGATTATTACCACAACTATGCATATTGAAAACAAACCTGTACAAGAGTACAAAGGTATCGTATTTGGTGAGGTCGTAGAAGGCCGTAACTTTGTAAAAGATTTCATGTCTGGTATTCGTGACATCGTTGGTGGCCGTAGCGGAAGCTATGAAGATTCCTTAATGAGTGCACGCCAAGCAGCAATCGATGAAATGGCAAAACGAGCTAGCAAAATTGGTGCTAACGCCGTTATTGGCGTATCATTCCAATACAGCACCGTAGGGGCACAAAATGGCATGCTTATGGTGACATGTAATGGGACGGCCGTTGTAGTTTAATCAAAATTAATAGGATAAGTAGTGTCTCCTCACTCCATTGGCTATACGGCCTAAAGGCCTACCCAAAAGTCGTTCGAAAACACTACTTATCCTATTTTGCTTAAAACTTCCACCGGCCGGGTCTGGGTGAGAAGGGCCATAAGTAGGGTGTGAGGCAGCAGAGGAGCAAAGCGACGCATGAGGCCCACACATCACTTAGTCCTGAACGTAAGATTTTATGAAATGAAATCCACAGTGAAGGTAAAGTCGCATAGAAGTCATGCTCAGCTTTTCTTATTAAATATAATAGGCTAAATGAAAAAGTCGTTCGAAAACACTACTTATCCTATTTTGCTTAAATACACCATCGGTAGGTTTAGATGAGAAAAAGGCAGCAGATCACAAAATCTGCTGCCTTTTAGTGTGCAATAATGGGGCTCTTAAAAAATTAGAACAGGCGTGTACTAATTTAAGAAAGGTGTGTATAGTGCTTTTTAGAAATAGAACAGGCGTGTACTAATTTAAGAAAGGTATGTATAGTGCTTTTTAGAAATAGAACAGGCGTGTAGTAATTTAATAAAGGTGTGTATGGTGCTTTTTAGAAATAGAACAGGCGTGTAGTAATTTA
>NZ_KE150483.1:1310556-1372905 GCF_000411535.1 Veillonella sp. HPA0037 | reverse complement strand
TAAAGGTGTGTATGGTGCTTTTTAGAAATAGAACAGGCGTGTAGTAATTTAATAAAGGTGTGTATAGTGCTTTTTAGAAATAGAACAGGCGTGTACTAATTTAAAAAAGGTATGTATGGTGCTCTTAAAAAATAGAACAGGCCTGTTCTATTTTAAAATAGGGATATGTATGTAAGGCAATATAAAACAGCAGGGCTGCCACCCTGCTGTTTTTTCTTTGTTGCGTGAATACATTGCAACTTATTTATTTCCCTTGTCAAAGTTATATTAACATTATCAGAATTAGTAGTCAATCAATTATTAGATTGATAATAGATATCTATTTATATTATTTATTTAACCTTATACCATGTTGCGTACATAACTGGTAGTACGATGAGTGTTAGTATGGTTGCTACGAGTAGACCGCCGCTGAATGCGATGGCGAGTGGGCTCCAGAATACGGATCCCATGAGTGGTATCATACCAAGGATGGCCGCAATGGCGGTTAGCATGATTGGTCTGAAACGCAATGTAGCGGAGTTGATGATGGCTTCGCGGGCAGATTGTCCTTCGGCGCGGTGAATTTCGATTTGGTCCAACAGGATGATGGAGTTACGAATAATCATGCCGGAGAGGGCAATGATGCCGAGTATGGCCATAAATCCAAGTGGTGTACGCGTAATATTTAAGGCCAGTACAACACCGATGAGTCCAAGCGGAGCTGTAAATAGGGCCATAAACATAAGGGCAATTCTCTTTAATTGGAACATGAGAATCGTCATGATTGCAAAGAGCATGATTGGCATTGGCATGAGCAATTTTTGTACAGCAGTGACGCTCTTTTCAGCAGAACCATCGAGATCAATAGTATAGCCAGTTGGTAAGTCTTGACGATATTCAGCAAGTTTATTGTAAATTTCTTTCGTCTTAGCATTGCCGAGCACGTCAGGGCCTACATTAGCATGAATGCTAATGGTTGGTATCATGTTGCGGTGCCAAATAATGCCTTCCTCTTGGCTCATAGAAATCGTTGCGATTTGGCTAAGCGGTACATAGGAACCGTTTCCTGTTTGGATTGGTAATGATGAAAGTACCGCTAAGTTGTGGTTTTCATTGCCGCCCAATCTGAAAGTAACAGGAATGGTTTGATTTTCTTCGTAATATTCACCGGATTTTGTGCCAGATAATAGACTTTGTAGATGAAGCGATACGGCGTAGCTATTAATGCCAAGCAAACGCGCTTTATCTGGGTCGATGTGAATTTGAGCAACTGGCTCAGTATCTGGCCAATCGAAGGCAATATTATGTAAATCCTTGTCCTCCTGCATCTTGGCTTTCACATCGTTCGCAATCGTTTTAACCTCAGATGCATCAGGACCCGATACGCGGAGCATAACAGGGTATTTGGACGGCGGTCCGATTTGGACGAATTGCATATTGATGAGTGCCGATGGATATTGATCGTTTAATTGATCTTGCAAATCCTTGAACAACGCATCTCGATCCTCTAGGGATTTTGTAACGATGATGGTTTGCATGAAATTAGCACGCGGCAATTCCGGTTCTAAGGTCAATACAAACCGCGGCGACCCTTCGCCTACATAGGTTGTGAAATGGTCGATATGTTCGTTATCCTTTAACAAAGCATCCAACGATTTAGCTTGGCTTTGGGTATAATCGATAGACGAGCTTTGAGGAAATTGCATAGATACGATGATTTCATTCCGCGTCGACGATGGGAAAAATTCCTGTTTGATGAGCGGGAATGAAAGCAAGGATAGGATGAAAGCCCCTAATGTTAGGAGTAATACGGCCTTATGATGACCTAGTGCCCAGTGAAGGAGGCTTTCAAAACGAGCATAAAAAACGGTTTTCAAACGATGCATGATATGATCGCGACGAGTCCATTCCGACTCGGGTTTTTCAGCCTTGTTTTCGATGATTTTATAGCCTAGCACCGGACTGACCAGAACGGACGCAATCCAGGATAGGATGAGGGCCATGAAGACAACAATGGACAGGGATTTCGTGAATTCCGCAACCATGCCCTCCGCCAAGGCGAGAGGTAAGAAGCCGGCACAGGTAATGAGAGTGCCAGACAGCATTGGAAAGGCCGTTGATTCATAGGCGAAAGTAGCGGCGCGCCAGTGATTAAAGCCTTCTTCGAGCTTAACGCTCATCATTTCCACGACGATGATGGCATCATCAACGAGTAGGCCCAGTGCCAAAATGAGGGCGCCAAGGCTAACCTTATGCAAATAAATGCCATTTTCATACATCAGTACGAATGTCGTAGACACGACGACCGGAATGGTGAGGGCCACCACGATACCGGTGCGAATGCCGAGGGATGCAAAGCTGACGAGCAATACGATGGCGATGGCTTCGAATAAAGATTGCGAGAAATCGCCAATGGATTCCTTAACAATGTGCGGCTGATTCGACACTTGGTCGAGGCTTAAGCCTGCAGGAATCGTTGTTTTTAGCTCTTTCAGTTTCGTATCGATAGCCTTACCAAATTCGATATTATTGGCGCCTGCATCCATGGAAATGGCGATGCCAATGGCTGGCTTGCCTTCGTAGTAGAATTGAGGACTGGATGGGTCCTTATAGGTCATCGTTACGTCTGCAATATCGCCGAGTCGAATTGTTTG
Source organism: Veillonella sp. HPA0037 (assembly GCF_000411535.1). Taxonomy (NCBI): domain Bacteria; kingdom Bacillati; phylum Bacillota; class Negativicutes; order Veillonellales; family Veillonellaceae; genus Veillonella; species Veillonella sp. HPA0037. Next base: position 1,370,269 of record NZ_KE150483.1, on the reverse strand, counting down.
GTTATTGATGCGAATCGGCATATTTTTGACCGCATCCACGCTATCAAAGACGCCGTTGATGCGTAAATATACATTATTTGTATCCGTATTGACCATGCCCGCCGGCACCATAGCGCTTTGCTGTTTAAGGGCCGTCAATAATTGTTGGGTGCTCACCTGATACGATGCGAGCTTGTCCTTGTTAATCGTTACATCCAAGGACTTTTCTTGCACCCCGATGAGAGTGATCTTCTTAACGTTCGGAACGGATAAGAGTTGCCGTTTTAAATTTTCCGCCTGTTGTCGTTTTTCTTCGTACGAGAATTCGTCACCTGAAAGTGCGTAAATGGTGCCATATACATCATCGAATCGATCGTTGATAGATGGGCCTTGTACACCTGATGGCAAAGATTTCCATTCGTCATTGATCATATTCCGCGCTTCTTCCCAAGCGGGACGAATCTTGTTCGATGGCAAATCTTCTTTCAGATTGATATAAATGACAGATTTGCTACCATCTGTGAAAGACTTTGTATAATCCACACCCGGCAAATCTCGTAGCTTTTCTTCGAGCTTGTCCGTTACTTGATCTGACATTTGTTGCGGTGAAGCACCGGGCCATGAGACACCCACAACCATGGTACGCATCGTAAAGTCTGGGTCTTCCATACGTCCCATGTGGGTGAACGAGAATATACCAAATGTGAGGAGTACAGCAATGAAGTAGTAGATAATGGATTTATGGCGTAACGCCCAATCGGCTAAGTTAAACTTCTTCATTTATGCACCGCCGTTCCTTCTTGTAATTGTTGGGTTCCTGCGGTGATGACGATATCCCCTTTAGCGAGGCCATTTTTAACAATGACCGAATTATTACCAAATTCGCCAGTTTGAATAGGAACGAGATGTGCTTTGTTGTCTCGAATGACATAGACTGCGTTATTACCTTGTTTGTCTTTCACCAACGCCGTCAACGGTATGGAGATATCCGTTGTATCCGTTTGATTGAGGATGGCATTGATAGTCATACCGAGTTGCACCTCTTTTGGAGGGTTTTGTAAGGTAATTTTGACCATATACGTCCGCGCTACAGGGTCGGGAACCGGTGAAATTTCGCGAACAATACCTTGTACTTTCACATCAGGCAAAGCCCAAAATGTGATGGTCGCCGTGCTACCAGGGTGAATTTTGCTCATTTCCTGTTCTGGCAAAGCGATGACCGCCTCAGGTTCGTGACCGGCCGCCAAGGTACCTATTGCCTGGCCTGCTGCTACGACCTGACCGGCCTCGACATTGAGAGCCGTAATAATACCGCTGTCTGGAGCAACTAAAGTAGTATAACTATTTTGATTGTTACTCAAATTGAGACCTGCTTGGGCCTGTTGCAACTGAGCTTTCGCCGCATTCAGTTGATTTTCAGCCTGATCCAATTGCAATTTGCTGATAGCCTGCTCAGCGTACAAAGCGCGGTATCTTTCAGCATTTGTATTGGCTAAATCATAGGCCGATTGCGCCGCCGTAACAGCACCTTGCGCATTTTGCACCTGACTTGCCGTATCAGCGCCATTAATCTGAGCAATTACCTGACCGGCCTGCACAGTAGTGCCCACACTGACAAACTTATTAATCACGCGGCCGCCCACCTGGAATGCTAGATTCGTTTCCGTCCGATTCTTGATGGTTCCCGAATACCCAGCACTCGTCGTTCCAGCCTCTTCGCCAATCGTAATCGTCCGTACCTTGAGACTCGTATCATGATCATCTTGATTCGACCCACAACCGCCGATGATGAGTGCACTCATCAACAGAACCGTGGTCAAACCTAATACACTACGATTCATAATCCTCTCCTTCACACACGTAATAGAGATTATTGTAAAAGCAATAACTACTATGAAATATATATTTTATACAATTAAATAATACTATATATTAGATAAAAATTCTATAAGGATATTAATTATATTAGAAAATATATATGTTAATTAACTACAAATAATTAACTACAAAGGTGTACCTTATCCCAAAGCCGACACGCTACTGCGCTTCGCGGAGCCCGAAGTCGTTTTGGGACAAGGTACACCTTTTTTACTGTAGATATGAATTAGCTAATTCATTAACATATATATTTTCTAATATTAGGAGGAGGGGACCTTCGGGGAGAAATTTAGGTTATGTGAATACAGTAGAAATGAAAATTTGAGCACGTAGGATCATAGGATATTAGTAATAAAAAATAGACTTCCAAAAACGACTTTCCCAGATGCTGTGGATTTTCCGATGGAAAATCTTACGCCTCTGGATTAGCGATGTGTGGCTCCCATGCGTCGCTACGCTCCTCTGTTAGCTCACACCCTGCGTCGGCTCTACGGAGGCCGTAGGCCGGAGTCAGACCCGGCCTGTCTATCCGTAAAAGATTATGTTAACTAAGTTGTGCAACAAACGTAGAATAGAAGAAGAGAGAACCCCTCCTGAAAACGACTTCGGGCTCCGCGTAGCGCAGTAGCGTGTCGGCTTTCAGGAGGGGTTCTCTCTTCAATCCTTATTCTTCTGTTTGTTCCACAACTGGTTCAACATAACTAACCAAAATTTTGTCTATCCGTGTATTATCCATGTCCACGATTTCGAATGTGTATCCGTCCCAGGTGGTTTTGTCGCCTTCGCGTGGGATTCTACCGAATAGAAGGTTCATAAGGCCGCCCAGTGTTTTGTAGAGATCGTCTTCTTCGCGTGGTAGTTCTTTGACAATGTGGAAGAATTCTTTGAATTCGTCTACGTCGAGTAGACCGTCTACGAGCCATGTGCCGTCTTCGCGTTCGACGATGCGGTTTTCTTCTTCTTGGCGCTCTTCTTCGCCGGATGGCATGAGACCTACGATTTCTTCCATGATGTCGTGCAAGGTAACGAGGCCGCTAAAGCCACCATATTCGTCGAGGACGATGGTTTCGTGAACGCCTTCGTTACGCAATGTGTTGAGTAATTTCATAAGAGAAATGGACTCAGGTACGAGCAATGGTTCTTTCAAGCAAGAATGGATGACATGATGCAATGATTTTTCGCCTTGTAAGCATTGGACCATCACATCGGTTACATTGACTACGCCGCGCAATTCGTCGAGCGAGTCTTCACCTACTGGAATGCGGTATTGGTTCGCCGTTTTTAGGACCTCCATGATTTCTTCTTCGGACGAGTTTAAATCAATCCATTTGAGTTGCGTCCGCGGTGTCATGACGTCGCCTGCGTTCATATCTGCTAGGTGGAAAATATTTTCTACGAGGATTGGTTCCTCTTCTTCAAAGGCCCCCATGGCTACGCCTTCGGTGAGCATTTTGTTAATTTCCGACTCTGTTACAGGCGCTTCTTCTTTCACAGTGACGCCCAATATTTTCAATAGAAAATCGGTGGACACGCCGAGGAACAGTACGATTGGTTTTAATGCTTGTGAAAGCCAGTAAATTGGCTTGGAAACAACAACGGCAATGGCCTCAGGGCTGTTGATGGCTAGGCGTTTTGGCACTAATTCACCGATAACAAGGGATAAATAGGTGATGATAGAAACAATTAAGAAGGAACTGATAGAAGCCGCATAAGGAGCGATACTAGGGAAGGCTTTCACCAATACGTCAGCTAATGGTGCGGAAAAGGTGGCACCGGAATACAAACCGGTCAAAATGCCGACGAGAGTGATACCGATTTGGATGGTAGAGAACATCTCGTTAGGATTCTCCGCCAACTCAAAGGCCTTCTTGGCGCGCTCATTGCCAGACTCGGCCATCTCCTCGAGGCGACGCTTCTTGGCATTGACGATGGCGAGCTCGGTCATAGAAAAAATGCCGTTCGCGATGATTAAAATGACGATAATTATAAAATCTAAGGTCAGATCACTGTCCATGTAAGTAAATACTCCTTTTTAAATAATTCTACACATGAGAAAAATTGAAATATTACTCTTTAGTATATCATATTCGAATCATATATGGTAAATAGCACAATAGCACAAAAAAAGGAGGGTGGACACCCTCCTCTTTTGTTTTGCGTGCATTAAAATGTTTGCAAAATACTTATTTCCTTTAACTATTATTATATATTATCTACTATTTGTAAATAGTGTTGTATACTATAGGTGTTACTGCCCCATACTGGTAACAGAAAGGGGGTGAAAACGTGTTTGACGTATTGGTTTCTTTAATTGTATCCATCGTAGCAGGTGTAACTTGTCACTACATCTGCAAGTGGCTAGATGGATATTTCCGTCAGTAACTAGCACAAAAAAAGGAGGGTGGCACCCCTCCTTTTTTGTTTGCGTGAAAACGTGTCACACATTGGTTTCCTTTGTCACTTATTATATTACACAATTTACTATTATTTGTAAATGGTCAGTGATTGTTATAAAAAAGCAGGGCGGCAACCCTGCTTTTTCATTTTGCGTGCAACATATTGAACGCATTAACTTCCTTGCCATATACTACATGATTATCTAATGTTTGTAAATGATGCCATCTATGTATACAATGATTCATAAGAACATTAATAAAACTATAATATACATGTATATAAGCGATAGGGGATATTTTATGATGACAAGCGAACAGGAATGGGAACAAGTGTTACAGATTAAAACCACAGGCCGTGATGATAGCCGTTCGGATTCAGAGCATCATCCATATGAGCCAACGGATTATTGTGTTCTTGAACGCCTTGCTAATAGTGGTTATATTACGAAACAAAATACCCTTATTGATTATGGTAGTGGCAAGGGCCGGGTCAGCATATTTATGGCGAATCAGACGCGGTGCCATTCTATCGGTATCGAATACGATGAACGTTTGTATGAACGTGCAGTTATAAATGGTGAAAGTCCAGCTGCCAAAAATCGCGTATCCTTTGTCCTCGGCGATGCAGCCACCTTTACATTACCAGATAATGCAGATCGATGCTTTTTCTTTAACCCCTTTGCACTGCATACCATTAAACGTGTACTAGGTAATATATTTGATTCTCTATATCATCACCCAAGAGAAATTTTACTATTCTTCTACTATGTTAACGAAGAAGTAGAAAACTTCCTAAATAACCACGTGCGCCTCGAAGAAGAAGAAATAATACAATGCGGTGATTTATTTCAAGAAACTGATAAAAAAGAACGCATATTGGTATATAGGGTGAATATGTTTTAGTAAATTGATTCATCTAAAAAAATAGCAGGGCTGCCACCCTGCTATTTTTTCGTATGAAAACATTGCCTCATACTAATTTCCTTTGTTAATCAGAATAGCATGATATAAAAGGATAGTCAAATTTTGCGTACTTTCACCAAAACACGCAGAAAATCCGCATATTTTCTGATATAATAATAGATTAGAGAGTATAAAAATTTATTTTTCTATTCACCATGGTATGTATTGATTCGTAATGATTAATCGTAGTGATTAGGGCTGAGTATATACCATAAAGGAGGAACGTATGGAACGCGTGTCAGCAAGTCTTATTGAAGAAATTCGCAGTGCCTTAGTAGAGCGTTATAATCGCGATCAAGAGATTCAGCAAATGATTGAAGAAATCGGCGCAGAAGAAGGTCTTAATGAAAAAGAACTGTTTGTTATTCACCAAGCCTATTTAGAGGTTAAAGAACGCATGCAGTATACGGCGAATTTGATGGAATTGTGGAATCAAATTGAGGCCGTTCAGGATCGCATGAGCATGCTTAATTCTTATGAAAGCTTGGAACGCGATTTATTTGGCGATGTTCTTTCCTTTGATAAACCGATGGGCTATGGTGCGTCTAATCAAGATAATTTAGATTATGCAATGGAGCAAGTTAAGTTACACGATGTAGATCATGACCTCGAAGATATCGACCTTTCTAAGGAATATCCTATCGATGATCAAGATGCTGTTTATTTTAATGAGCATTTAGCCAATAAGAAAACAACATCGAGTCGTAATGACGTTAATGATGATGACTTTGATGACGAAGAGGACGATTCTGATGATGAAAGCTTATTAGACAGAGATATTCGTACGTCCTTAGATCCTTATGATATGGTAAATTCCTTGTTGTACTCCAAACAATCCACGGGCGATAAGGATAAAACTAAACAACAAAAGGAAATCGACAAGCTTATCAAAAAACAACTGAAACGCGTAGAAGAAGAATGGGCGAAGCTTTCAGGTAAAAAGAATAAAATAGATAAGAAAAAGAAAGACAAAGATAAAAAAAAGGATAAGAAAGACAAGCAGTCTAAGAAAGAATTCGAATTTGTAAAGGAATCTAAGAAGTCCAAGAAGGACAAAGAGTCCAAAAAGAGCAAGAAGGATAAGGATTCTAAAAAAGCTAAAAAAGACAAGGATGCTAAGAAGGATAAAAAGGCTAAGAAATTAGAAAAAGCCTTGAAGAAGGAGTTCAAAAAGTCCACAAAAAAGGACTAACCGTAGATTTCATAGATGACCACGGACAGAAAACTACGGATAAGGGCTGTGGAAAATGCAAGCGGTGCAAAGGACCGCGGTGTAGGAAGTATAGTATATAAAGTTGGGGAATGGTATGAATCGTTGGTTGAACTGGATAAAAGGCATTCAACAGGAATTAAAAGCATTTTTGTTCTTTTCTATCTTGTTTACGCTTTTTAGAATCGTATTTTTAATTATATTTCAATCTCAATTAGATACGACTACAATGGACAGTATTTTAATGTCTTTATGGCTCGGTTTTCGGTTGAGTTTGAAGACCGTTGGATCGATTGTCCTTGTAAGTTTGCTATTTGCTACATTGCCATCTATAGTGTGGCCGAAATGGAAGGCCCAAGGTGTACGCAAGGTTTGGTACGGATTTGTTACCATCATCTTTACAGTGCTCTTTATGGGGCGTATCCCGTTTTATACGATATTCAATTCTTCGTATAATGCGATGCTTATCAATGGTAAACATGACGATATTCATGCCATTATCAATACGGGTATCAATGAATACCATGCTATCCCATTTTTAATTGGTGGTATTGCGCTCAGCATAGGTTTGACTTGGCTGTTGGTGAAAGTCCTCAATACGAAAACCATTCAATGGTTACCTAGCACCAAGCGCAGTAAATGGATTACGGGGATTCTCAGCTTTGTCGGATTTGGTGTGCTATTCTTATTTTTCCGCTTTGGTGGCGCCTTTGGTTACACGAATTCTATTAACTGGGAAAGCGCAGCACGCCTTAATTCCAATTTATTAAATGAAACCATCTTGGACGATGCACAAGCATTATACCGTGTGAAATCCATTGCTAAACGGACTTCAGAATTAGAGGATATTCATTTAACGCCTGCTGAGTTACATGAAAAAATACAATCCATTGGCGGTAATCCTAATAGTACACGATTTGATGAAGCTTTCACAAAAACGATAACAACAGAGCGATTACAACAACAACCGCAATCTATTAATATCATTCTCGGTGAATCCTATGGTTTATGGCCATTCCTTGCTGAATTCAACGAACCTGGTGCTTATCTTGTAGAGCAAGGTCGTAAGTACGCAGCCAGCCCTCAGGCGATGAGTACGCAAATGGCCTTGGCCCAAGGAACGGGTACGATGCCTGCCATTATTGGTTTATTAACGGGCATGCCGGATACGGGGATGTATCCAAACTATAGCGTAGGAATGTTACAAGAACCGTATGGCCTCGGTATTGGACCGGTTATGAAAAAATTAGGTTATAAGACCGTATTTTGGTATGGCGGTTTTAGTACTTGGCAAAATGTTAAGAACTTTGCATTAGAACAAGGTTTTGATGAATTTCACGATGCATCTGAAATGCCGAGCAACGAAACAAATGCTTGGGGCGTAGCCGATGGAGATATGTTCAAGGCTATCAATGCATACATGGACAAACATCGTGGCGAAAAGATCATCAATGTTATCATGACTACGTCGAATCATCCTCCATATAGTGTGAATGTGGCGAAGGAAGGCTATGATGCGGATAAAGTTCGTAAGAACTTGCCAGATTCCATTGTCAATACGGATAAGCAAATTAACGAAATGGGCCACATATGGTATGCAGACCATGTGATGGGTGAATTTATTAGCAAAGAGGAACAATCTGATCCAACTTCATTATTTGTTATCACCGGTGACCATAGCGAACGCTTTACCTTTGCTCATGAGGAAGGTCCTAAGGTAGCATCCACGATTCCGATTATTTTCTACGGTCAAGGCATCAAAAAAGAATGGCTTTCACAAGATGCATTTGGCATGAGTATTCAAATCATTCCAACATTAGCTGAACTTGTAGGACGTACAGGGCAAACCTATGAGGCTATGGTACCGAGTTTATTTAATCAAGGGCCGTTCGTATTCAATCACCGTTTGTGGATGGATAAGACTGGCATATATGTAGAAGATGAGAAAATGCCGCAAGCATATGCTAACTCTATGAAAACCATGCGAGAATTAACGGCTTGGCGGTTAAAAAATGGGGACCTTATCCAATAGGGGAATATTTTAATTTATATCATTAATGGAATGAACTCGATATTGTCAGGGAGTATATAGGGTTTGTTTACTTACAAAAGGAACAATCATGGGTGAACAATTTTTCTTATCCCTCCAACAAAATATTAAACTATTCCTCTGGATGCCTATACTCTGTGCTATCTTTAGGGCCATCTTTATCGCTGTGTACCATCCGTACGAAACGCTAAAGGGCAAGGGAAAGATTATTCGTACCTGCTTTACCTTTGGATTTTGGTGGGGCATGGATATCAACGCGTATCAACTATTGATTTTGCTTGTGCTCGGTACATTGCCGTTCTTGGCCTTTCCAGATTACTACATGACGGCAGCCATCGTCCTCAATACGGTGTTGAGTTGCATTATCTATGTTGCCTTTGCTGGCAAGATGCAGTTCTATAAGCACTTTAATGACACCTACAACTACATGTTGCACTATGGTAAGCATGCGGATAAGAAAAACCTCATCGATATTTTCTTCAATCAAGACAAGGGTTGGTGGGTGCTCGCCGGATTCATTCCTGTGGCGGCCATTAGCTATGGGGCTAGCACGTTGTTATCTGCGATTCCGTCCATTCCGTATCCTCATTTTGAAAGTAATATCGCAGCCGGCGCGAGTGCCTTTGGATTTTTGGCGCTCTATGTGGTGATTTACTACTGGCTTCATTATGGTGGTACATTGAATCACCGCAATAAACCAGAATGGGACGTGATGCCAACTATCGTTAAGGAAGATGTCTTCTTTGCGAAGGCCACCATCGACGATTTAGAGGCTCTCAAATTGGTTCGTAAAACGCCGTTGACGGCGGCCCAAATGAAATCAGATGAGGAACTCGTAGCGGATGTGAACCATCTCATGCCACGCAGCGATTGGCAAACGTTGGACAACCCATTGCATGCCTTTAAACGCGTGGCGAAGGGTGCTCGCATTGCTAAACCTAAGCATATCTTTTTGATTGTTGGTGAAAGCATTCCTCAGTGGTCCATGGATCCGTTGTATATGGACTTTAATATTTGTCCAGGTTTGCGTCATTTTGCAGCTGATAAACATACGGCGTGTGTACCTAATTTCTTGCCAGCTGGTAATGTGTCGCGCCCTTCTATTTCAAGTCTTATGAGCGGTATCTACGATAGCGGCATGGAATTGAATGAAAAGGAAATGTTCTGGAACAATACATTGCCTACTGCTCTAGCAGCACAGATAAAACGATTAGGGTACCAAACCATTTACTGGTACGGTGGTAACTCATCGAGTGGTAACTTTACGAAATACGGCAAGGCCCAAGGCTTTGACCGCATAGAAAATGCTACCGAATTCTGTGGTCCTAATGCGCCACAAACATGGCTTGGCGTATACGATCACGTATTCCTCGAAGAGGCGGCAAAGCGCATTGTAAATATGGATGAACCAACATTCCATTTTGTGTATACTACGACTAATCATGGTCCGTATAAATTGGAAGATAAGTACCTTGATTTCGATGCCCATCGTGATTTGCCTGGCGTTGGCGATGATATTTTGAATCGCAAGGATGGCAATAAGGGCTTAGCAACCTACAAATATTGCGATAAGGCTATCTTTGATTTCGTAGATGCTATGAAAGCGAAGTTCCCAGATAGCTTGTTCATCGTAACGGGTGACCATTCTAATCTATTTGGTGAATTTAATAATACATCCTTCTTACACCGGGATTACACGATGAGTGAAATTCGCAATACCGTGTTTTACATGCAACATCCTGAGCTTTCACAAACATCACTATCCGCATCTATCGGTACGCATCTAAGCATTATGCCAACCATCATAGAGGCCATAGCGCCAAAAGGATTTGAATATTATGCAGCGGTGCCATCCGCATTCGATGAACAACCGGATGTGCACGTAACGCCATACCAATGGATCACAAGCGACATGGTAGGGGATGTGCACGGCGACTACGGACAATACCAAACATACACGGCGGAACCATCCGAATACATCCGCCCAATCGACAATCACGCACAGGACGCAGAATATTGGCGTTCCTTATCGGCGTGGATGATGAAATTTTATGCTAATGTACAATAGGGGAGACATACATGGCAACACTAACGGTCATTATTTTGGCTAAAAATGAAGAACAACATATGAAAGACTGCATCGCATCCGCACAATTTGCAGATGAGGTACTTCTGATCGACGATGGCAGTACGGATAAAACGGTAGAGATTGCTGAATCCATGGGGACTCGCGTCGTACATCACGCTATGAACGGCGACTGGTCCCAACAACGACGCTTTGCCGTTAAAGAGGCGCAATCCGAATGGATTTTTTTCCTCGATGCGGATGAACGCATTTCGCCAGAATTACAACGAGAAGTACAAGAGGTACTAGCTAAGGATGAGAAAAAAGCATACTGGATTGAACGGTCCAATGTGTTCCATCACAACAAGGCTACCCATGGCGTGTTGCGTCCCGATTACGTGTTGCGATTTATGCCAAAAGAAGGCACGAATATAGAAGGTTTTGTACATGAAACTATATCCAGTACCTATCCTGAGGCTAAACTACATGGCAAAATGTACCACTACACCTACGATAATTGGCACCAGTACTTCAATAAATTCAACAATTATACGACATTAGCGGCTAAGAAATATAAGGAAAATGGGAAATCCTGTTCCTTTGTAAAGGATATTCTTATCCGTCCAAGCTGGGCTTTTTTCAAGGTGTACATTTTAGATAGAGGCTTTTTAGATGGAAAAATGGGATTTATCCTATCTGTGAATCACTATTTCTACACCATGATTAAGTATGTAAAACTATACTATTTATTGAAATCTAATGGGAAACTATAATTTCTGAATAACAGACGAGTGTGAGTATGAGAAAGGAAGAACCACAATGCGCGTAGCCATTTTGGAAAGTATCATTATGCCTGCCGGTCATGAGGTGGAATTTGACCGCATGATTATCAATGAATTAAAACGCCAAGGTCATGAACCGGTATTGATGGTGCCGGAGAACTTTACTTTTAAGGTTGATTATGGCGTTGAGGTTATCTATCTTGAGGGCGGAGAGGTAGTGACCTATGCAGGTGCATCGAAATGGAAAAAACCATTCCTGTCTCTATTACGTGAACGACGTCGTCGTGCATGGTTTACTTCGGCTGCTAAGAAATTAGAGGAACATAATTGTGATGCGTTGATTATTCCAACCTCTACATATCGCTATATAAAGGCGCTATTGGATACGCCTCTCAAACATGCAAAGGTTCCTGTCCATTTTATTTTCCATGGCATTGGCAAGGGTGAAAACGTACGGTTCTTAAAACAAGCAGAACGTGCCAATCGATATCCAAATATTTACTTAGATGTTGTCACCTTGCGCGACGATATGCTGCGCAGTGATTTACCGCGCGTACGTCCTATCTTGCCTCCTGTATTTACGCCATCCACAGGCGAAACGCCAACCTTCTCTACACATACGCCGCTGCGTCTTGGCTTTTTCGGACAATTCCGCAAGGAAAAGAATATTATCCCCTTGTTGGATGCTTTCAAAACGGCTACCTTTACAGGTCCCGTAGAACTCTTGGTACAAGGGGCGACGGCAAAACCTGAGGACGGCGAACTATTTGATGCCATCGCTGACGAATACAAGGACGTGCCAGGGCTTTCATTTCTCCATGCGAACCTCATCGGTTCCGATTGGGATAAGACTTTACTAGACGTAGATGCCATCTTGATGCCATACGGTGCCGAGCGGTATCGCTATCACTGGAGCGCTATGCTCTACACGGCTATCGGGTTCTATAAACCGGCCTTGGTATCACCTGAAATCAATCCTGAGGTGCTGCGCGATTATCATGTTGGTGAAAGCTTAGATATATCTTCGGTGGATACAATTCGCGCTGGATTAGAACAATTCGTAAACAAAATGATTGAAAATCCAGACATATATGAGGCGGGTTTGGTACAAGCCAATGAAGACTTTGGACATAAACGGATGATGGATTCGATTATTAATGTATAGAACAACTAAGGAGAGTGTATGTTTCAATATATAAAGGACCAATGGGCTAATGGTCGAGCTATTTATGGGAAAAAATCATGGCGTGAAACACGTCGCGTAATCTTACATTTCTTGCGAACTGTAGGCCACAAGCAAGAGATGATGGAATACAAGGCTTTTTTTGAAAGCTATGCACCAGATCAACATATTTTAGATAAACAAGAAGGCCTGTATGAGTTGATGAGCCGTATTTTCTTGTTTAAAGAATCTACCTTGCGTGAACGCATTGATGCGGTAAAGAATCACTTTACAGCCTTAGAAGATGTATTTACGCCAGAGACTATCGAAATGCTATACAATCCGGATGAACTAAAACCAGAAGGATTAAAACAAGGCATTCTGCTATGGGAAGATACCGACTTAAACATGACGGCACACCTTAACTTTATGACCGGTCAACGTAAGGAAGGTTTATTTACCATTCTGTTACAACTAGGGGACCAAGGCGTATACCATGCGAATATCCGCCTCGGCAAAGGTCTAGAAGGGGAACCCGCATTGTGGATTGGTACCATCCAAGGGTATAAAGATGGCCTCGATAATGCGAAACATATTACAAAGAAAATGTTTGGCTATCGCCCAAAAAACTTTATCGTATTTTTGATTCGGGAACTCGCTAAATACTGTAAAGTGCAATCCATGTACGCCGTATCTGACGAAGGTTTCTACGCCAATACACATATGGTGCGTGGCCATAAGGCAAAAGTAGCTGAACTCGATCCATTGTGGGAAGACATTGGCGGTACAGTTACACAAGATCCACGGTTCTTTAAAATTCCATTGGAAGAATATAGAAAACCGATTGAAGAAATTAAATCACAAAAACGTAGTCAATATCGGAAGAGATATGAACTATTGGATCAGTACGAAGAACAAATTAAAGAGAATATAAAACAATATTTAAAATAAATGGGGTTAAAGATGGGGGCAGACGGTAAAAAGAAAATATGTCATATTCGATTTAATGCATCAGATACGCCTGCACGGGCATTTCAAGATTGTGGTATGTTTTTATATACTTTGGCTAAAGATTTTAATTGGGAATCAACCTATGTTTTTTATAAAACTAGACCTCAAGAAACTGAGTGGAATCAAACTTTTTTAAAATATGTAACACCAGTCTGTCTTGGGGAAACTGATGATTTAGATTATAAAAAACAGGTATCATTAGCAAAGCAATTTATTCGGGAACATATTCAAGAATATGATGCAATCATGCTATTTCATTATGGTAGTACAGCTTGGAAACTAGCAAAACTTTGTAAGAAGTATAATCCAAACGTAGTTGTGTATATTAAATTAGATATGGGGATTGGTGGTTTTAATCATTTTTGTAATAATGGTCCATTCCAAACTATTAAAAATTGGTTTGAGAAAATAAAAAGCTCGTATGTAGATGTTTTTACCGTAGAAACTAAGTCGTATTATGAAGCATTAAAAAAGACATCTGTATTTAAAAATCGTATAGAATATTTACCTAATGGAGTTTCTTTATTAGATATAGATTTAACTGAGCTTGATACTTTACCAAAAGAAAATATTGTTGTTACTGTAGGAAGATTAGGTACTTATGAAAAAAATAATTCTTTATTGTTAAATGCTATAAGAAATTTACCGATAGAATTAGTAAAAAACTGGAAGTTTTTATTAATAGGTCCCTCAACTCAAGAGTTTTCTAAGGAAGTGGCTTTATTTAAAGAAAAAAATCCAGCCATAGCTAATTGTATTAATATGACTGGTGAAATAAACAATAGGAATACATTATATTCTTATTTAAGATGTGCTAAGATTATTTGTATGACTAGTTTAAGTGAAAGCACTTGTATATCTACTTTAGAAGGAATGTATTTTGGTACATATCCTGTAATTACAAATTATAGTGATTTTACTCTAGATACTACTAATAATAATAAAGTTGGTTGTATTGTAGAGAATAAAAATATAAACGCACTAGTTAGTTCTTTAAAACATATAATGAGTGATGATAATTTATATTGTAAAGGGTTAGAAAGTCAATTTTATGTAAGATCAGTATTTGATTATGGAGTATTAACTAAATCTCTTGATAGTATTTTACGACGATATATAAAAGGATAATAAATAGTTTTAGTTGGGGGATAGAATGGAGAAAGCTAAATCTATTCTGTATGTGGTTAGTAGAGAGATACAGTTAATGACTGTATTAAATTTATGCCAAAAAACGAATGAAAATAAGGACTTACTCTTTGTAAATTATAATTCAAATAAATGGAATAAGTTGGTTAAGAGACTTATTGATAAAGATATTTTTAATAATATATATATATATAATAAAAATGAACTGATAGAAAATAATACTAATAATCAATGGTTACAAAAAGATGTGATACATTCTTTTGATTGTAATAATAGTTTTTCTATTGATAGGTATATGTCTATTTTTACTAGTGATATAACAATTTTAGATAAATATTCACAGAAAATTAGAGAATTAGCTATTAATATAAAACTCTTTGATGAAGGTGTTTTATCTTATTTTGACTCATATATTGAACAATGTAATAATTTTATAGAATGTAAAGATATTTATTTATATGATCCAAGATTAGCGAATTATTCTAAAAAATATAATTTATATAAGATAGAGAAAATATCGAGTAGGAATAAAGAATTAATTGAATTATATAATTATATATTTAATTATAAAGAATTATTAATAGGAAACGGTTTATTAGAAATATTTTTCTCTCAGCCTTTTAAATTTGAGTTATCATTAAAAGCTAAAATTAGGCAATTATTTCATTTGTTTCAGAATCGATCAATTGGTGAATATGTTGATTATGAAACAGCGCGTTGTCAGGATAATTTTATTAATCAGATACGGATAAAAAAACCAAATTTATTAAGAAAAAAACATCCTATAGAATCTGATATTGAGAATACAGTAGATATAGATTACCCATGGGAATTATATTTATTAAATAATGGAAGGGTAAAAGTTAAACAATATTCTTTATATTCTAGTGTGTTATGTTGTCATATGATTTTAAGTGAATCATATAATATAAAGAGTTATTATTTATATCCATATGTAGTTAAGTTGATTAGTGAAAAATATAAAATTGATAATAGTACATTAATAAATGAATTAACTCAATTCTTTAATAAAGCAGAAAAATTGGGGTATGTTACTTCGGTTAAAAATTTACATGATTTAGGGGAAGCAATAAATGAAGAAATTTAATATTGGACACATTGAGGTAGGGAATGGATGTTTACCACTCATTATTCCTGAAATTGGTATTAATCATAATGGTTCATTATCTGTAGCCAAAGAAATGGTATATGCTGCATATAAGGCCGGTGCATCTCTTGTTAAACATCAAACACATGTTGTGGAAGATGAAATGAGCCATGCTGCACAGTCTGTTATTCCTGGTAATGCTGATATTTCTATTTATGAAATAATGGATAAAGCTGCTTTAGATGAATCTGAAGAATATGAATTGATGAAGTATACAGAATCTTTGGGTATGGAGTTTATAAGTACACCTTTTTCAAGAGCGGCTGCAGATAGGTTAGAATCATTTGGTGTTAAAGGATATAAAATTGGGTCAGGGGAAATGAATAATTTTCCTTTGTTAAAACATATAGCTAGCTTTGGAAAACCTATGATTGTTTCTACCGGTATGAATGATTTGAATAGTGTCAATAAAGCTGTTGAAATATTAAGAGATAGTAATGTTGATTTTGCATTATTACATACTACAAATTTATATCCTACTAAGCCTGAGTGGGTTAGGCTCGGTGCAATGCAAGAGATGATGCAGGCGTTTCCTGATATTCCTATTGGCTTGTCAGACCACACAATAAATAATAACTCTAGCATTGCTGCAATGGCTTTAGGGGCTAAAATTATTGAACGCCATTTTACAGATACAAGAAATCGAAAAGGACCTGATATTATTTGCTCTATGGATAAAAGTGATTTAGCAAATCTGATAAATGCTGCAAAAGAAATCCCATTAATGTTAGGTGGTATAAAAGCACCTATACAAGAGGAACAAGTAACTATTGATTTTGCCTTTGCAACTGTAGTTAGTATACAAGATATAAAACCTGGCGAAAAATTAACTAAACAAAATATTTGGGTAAAAAGACCTGGGACTGGAAAAATCTTAGCTAAAGATTATGAATCATTATTAGGGAAAACTGCTACATGCTATATTAAATCTGATACACATTTAGATTATGGGATGTTTGAATAGGGGTCATATTTTGAGAGGGGAAGTTTTTTTGAGGCGGATTCTTTTTATAACAGGAACTAGAGCTGATTATGGGAAAATAAAACCATTGCTAAATATAATATCAAAAAGTAAAGACTTTGAGGCTTATATCTATGTAACAGGGATGCATTTATTAGAAAGTCGTGGTAATACTTATCATGAAATTTTAAAAGATGGTTTTGATAAAGTCTATATTGCTAAAGAGAATATACCAACTTCAAATACTAGTTTTGATATGGGTAGGACTATAACTAATTTAACTAAATATGTTTTAGAAAATAAACCAGATAGCATTGTTGTTCATGGTGATAGGCCTGATGCATTGGCGGGAGCTATTGTTGGTGCATTTAATAATATTCGTGTTATTCATATTGAGGGTGGTGAAGTTTCAGGGACAATTGATGAATCCATACGGCATGCAATAACAAAATTGTCACATATTCATTTTGTTGCAAATGAAGATGCAAAAAAAAGATTGATATTATTAGGTGAAAATAAAGATTATATCAAAGTTATAGGTTCTCCTGATATAGATATCATAAAGAGTGTTAAATTACCATCTATTGAATCAGTTAAAAAGCATTATGATATACCTTTTGAAAATTATGGTATTTTATTATTTCACCCTGTTACAACTGAAGTAGAGTTAATTAAAAATCAAATTAAGAATATTGTAGAAGCATGTAAACAGTCGAACAAGAATTTTATAGTGATATATCCGAATAATGATTTAGGTAGTCATTATATTATTGATGAATATCACAGTTTAGATGATAAAAGAAATTTTAGAGTATTCCCTTCTGTTAGATTTGAATCCTTTGTTGTTTTACTTAAATATGCAGATTTTATAATCGGTAATTCAAGTGCGGGCGTCAGAGAAGCACCTTATTTTGGTATTGAAACAATTGATATAGGATCAAGACAAGAAGGGCGATATGATAAAAGAAAAGAGACTACAATACATCACGTAGAGTGTGTTTCGAGTGATCTTTTAGAATCGATTAAAGCTGTAAGGAAGCATAAAGAAGCAAATTTAAATTGGGGTGAAGGAAATAGTGCTGAATTATTTCTAAATGAAATTAAGAATGAAGAATTCTGGAATATTCCGCTACAAAAAAAATTAACTTATGATTTGTAAATGGGGAAGTTAGATGTTTAATGATAAGAGAATTTTAGCCATTATTCCGGCTAGAGAAGGTAGTAAGGGTATTGTTAATAAAAATATAATTGATTTAAATAATAAGCCATTAATTGCATACTCTATTGAAGCTGCTAAAGAATCAAACTATATAGATGATGTTATTGTTAGTACAGATGGTGAAGAGATTAAGTCTGTTAGTTTAAAATATGGTGCAGAAGTTCCTTTTTTTAGGCCTAAATCCTTAGCTACTGATAATTCAAAAACTATTGATAGTATCATATATACAATTAATAGATTACGCGATATGGGACGAGAGTATGATGTATTGATTTTATTACAACCAACTTCTCCAATGCGTACAGTAAAACATATTGATGAGTCTTTGTTGTTATTTTTTGAAAATAATCAAGAATCACTAGTTAGTGTAAATCAAATTGATATTTCACCAATATTAGTTAGAACTATTAAAAATGGTCAATTACTCTCTATATTAAATCAAAACAGTACTGTTAGACGTCAAGATATGGATTTTTATTATAAGATAAATGGTGCAATATATATAAATTGTATTGATGAAGTTGATGAAAATTTAAGCTTTAATGATAATGTGATACCATATATTATGGATAATACGTATAGTATTGATATAGATACGATTGAAGATTTGCAGCTAGCACGTCAAAAACTAAAAAGCTTATAAATTTATATTATTATTATTTTGGGGGAGTAAATGGGGAATTTTGATAAAGATGGTGATAGTAGTTTTTCCTATACATCTTTTTTTGGGGGATGTAAATTATTAGTAATCGTGCCTCATCAAGATGATGAGATTAATGTTGCAGGTAGTACAATTATAGGATCTATTGCAGAAGGTTTAGATGTTTCATTAGCATTTATGACAAATGGTGACTGGGAGTATGACGTACCACTCCGTAATAATGAAGCAATTGATGCAGCTAAAATATTAGGCTTATCTTCACAAAATATTTATTTTCTTGATTATCCAGACTGTGGATATGATACCTATTCTGTATATGAGCATAAGGATAGTATTTTTAATTATAGAAATCGAAATATTTCTTGGGAAACTTTATTGCAGGATATAGAGCATTTGATAGTAAATGTGCAACCTCATTCTATTATATGTACCGGGTTTGACTCGCATCGTGATCATAGGCAATGTGAAGAAGCTGTTTTAACAGTAATGAAAAAACTATGGAAAAGTGGTAGTACTATAAGATTATATACGACATTTGCTTATGGAAATGCTTATGAATCTATTGATGATTGGAGATCTATTCATTGGTGCTCTTCTGTAATGAATCCTAAAAGTCATCCAGAACAGTGGTCTACTCCTAGTAAGGAGTTATCATGGGAAAGTCGTTTACGTATTCCAATACCAAAATCGTGTAGAGGCAATATATTAATTAAAAATCCAATATATTTAGCATTAACAGCCCATGCGTCACAAGCTGCTTATAGGCATAGTATGCAATTAATTAATAGTGATCAGGTATATTGGTATAGAGGTCCTAAAATAAATGATAACATTAATGAACCTTATTATTTACAAATTTTAATAAATCAACAGTTTGCTTATGAATGGATAACATATAAGGATGAGAAAAAAGCAGATATATCTATATATTTAGGCAGTTTAAAGGATGGCAAAGAAATATCATCTGAAAATCCTAATTTAATATGGTATTGTAATGGAGTATTTATCAATTCATGTACTTACGAGAATATACTTGATTTTATGGCTAATAATAATCTAGATAAAGTACATTTAAGATGTGAATTAAAAAATATTCCTGATATATACTGTGAGTGTATATTAAAAAAAGGAACATATTGGGATAGATTTACTTTAGGCATTCATTGGATAAAAGATTGGGGTTTATACAAATGGGATCATCATAAGCGTAAGAAAAAATATAAGAAAATAAGAAAAATTAGGAGAGTTTTTTCTATATAGAATATTGGGGAATAATAGATGAATATTGTTTTATTAATTAAGGATTTTGCAGTAGGAAAGAAATTCGATAAATCAGGGATGCCGAATCAAAGTGGTGGTGAAAAACATGGTTTAAATCATGCAAAAGAATTGATTCGATTAGGCCATCATGTAACAATTATGGCTAAGAAAAAGTATTGGTTTACTAAAGTTCGTGAATTATATGATGGTTGTATTGATCTAGTCCGATTACATGGATTAATTAGATGGCTTGAAATATTTTTACGATTATTAACAACGCACCGTAAAACTGATGCTTTTTATATTATAGGAAGACCTAAATTTTCAGTATGGGCTATATTATATGCTAAATTGACAGATAAGCCTGTTACATTAGCTTTAACGGGTAAGGCTGAAGTATTTAATAACAAGCAATCATTTAGAGAAAAATTGTTTGCATCTTGTGATAATTATATTGCTACAACACATGAAATTAAAGAAAGTTTTATTAAAGATGCTCATATTAATCCAGATAAAATATCGGTTATTCCACATGGTATCGATATAAAGAAATATCCTTTTGTTTCCTATGAAGATAGATGTATAGCAAAACAACAAGCAGGTTTAGATAGCATTATTCCTAATTTATTATTCTGTGCTCGTGTAGCACCTAATAAAGGAATTCTTATAGCTTTGGCAGTTTGGAAACAAATATATGAACACTATCCATATAGTAAATTCTATATAGTTGGTGGTGGTGATAATACATTATTAGATGAGGCTCGAAGAGTAAGTGGGCAATGTAATAATTCGATTATTGTGGTGGGTGAAGTTGATGATGTTACACCATATCATAGACTGTCTGATGTATATATTTTTCCATCTGAGCATGAAGGATTACCTACATCTTTATTAGAAGCTATGAGTAGTGGTTTAGCTACCGTATGTTCTGATATTGGTGGGAATAATGATCTTATCTTTGATGATGTGACTGGATATAGAGTGCCTGTCAAAGATGTGAATGCTTATGTGGAAAAAGTCTCTAAATTATTTGATAATATTGATTTACGAGAAAAAATGGGTAAATGTTCCTCAAAATATGTAGAAGAACATTGTTCATATGATGTAGTATCAAAAGAAATGGAAATAACGGTTACCAATCAACGAAAAGAACCAATAGATATGCTTTCAGAAAAGCCGGTCATTAGTAATATTAAATAATTACAAGGGGAATAGGTCCTGAATATATGCGTAACGGGTGGTGCAGGGGCTAATCATCCTTATTTAAGACAAATGACTGTGAAGTAGCCGTAAAACGACATAATGAAGGCGATTATGAAGGCCATCACTACCATAAAATTGCTACAGAATATACAGTTATCATAAATGGTCGTATAAAAATGAACGGCATAGAATATGGCGCTGTTAATGTGGTTGTGAAAATACCTAGGGCTAATAATTATAAATATGTGGTAGAGTAGTTATCAATTGAAAATATATATTGTAGTATTTAACTTGATGTATAAAAAGAAATATTATACAATTGAATTAATAAGTTATACTTATTATAGTACCAAAAAATTATTATCGAACTTATAGTTATAATAAATTATTGGGTTAGAATAAATAAGTAGTTATAACTATATTATAAATCTATATAGGGTAATAGGAGATAAGTATAATAGTAATAATATTGTAGAATCTATTATTATTTCTGTCTTCAAAAGGGGAGATTTATATGGGAAAAAATCAGCATGTTGTTCCCGATAAGAATGGCGGTTGGAATGTTAAAGGTGCAGGGAACTCAAAGGCAACTAAGCATTTTGACACTAAACAACCAGCTACGGATTATGCACGAAAAATTAGTCAAAATCAAGGTAGTGAATTAATTATTCATAATAAAGATGGTAGAATAGCACAAAAAGATAGCCATGGGAAAGATCCACATCCACCAAAAGGATAATTAGTTATCTAACCTTATAATTTATTTTAAGAAATCTCTTATCACTTGAATTAGTAAAGTGATAAGAGATTTTTTTAGAATATTATGTAACGCTAAAAGTTCTATATTTTGATATACTATAAGAAACAAATGTTCTTTTATTATTAGAAATATCAAAGTGAATGGAGGGTTGAATTTGAACTATTCTCTTGAATATCTTTGTTTTACACCAGAAAGTCAATATTTAGAAAGAAAGAGTGCAAGAAAAAAGCCACGAGAGTTATTAAAGACTTTAATTGGTTTTGCTAATGCTGATGGCGGTATTTTAGTTATTGGTGTTGAGGATGATGGTCGAATTACAGGATTTAACCACTCTAAAGCTCATAGTATAGAGTCTTTTCAACAAATAGATCGTGAATTAGTTAGTACTCCTATTATGAAAAGGTTTGATATTATTCCTGTAACAAATGAAGCTGGTGAATCGGATAATATTTTAATTATTTGCGTTGACCCATCGGTTAATCGAGTAATTGTTGCACCAAATGATGTAGTATATTTACGTCAAGGTGATGAAACTATTGAATTATCATATGAACGTAGAAGAATGTTGGAGTATGATAGAGGTCAACGATATGTAGAAGATGAGTTAGTATTAGATGCGACACTTGAAGATATAGATGAAGACTTAATTACTGAGTTTCAGCAGCATTTGGGGACAGAAGTATCATTATCCACAGTAGAGGTATTAAAAGCTCGAAATCTGTATCGTGATGGATATATAACAAAAGCAGGGATTTTATTATTTGGTAAAGATCCTAGTCGATTTTTACCACAAGCACGTTTGAAATTTGTTCGTTTTGGTGGAACCGAAATGGGCCTAGGTCAAGATTTTAATGTTATAAAAAGTATTGAGTTTAATAAGGCTTTACCTCATGTTATTACCGAGTCAAGAGAATTTATAAAAACACAGTTGAGAGATTTTCAAACATTACAAGATGATGGAATTTTTACTACGGTTCCAGAATATCCAGAATTTGCTTGGTTTGAAGGTATTGTTAATGCAGTAACTCATAGAGATTATTCTGTACATGGAGATCATATTCGTGTTTTGATGTATGATGATCATCTTTCTATTGAAAGCCCAGGAAAATTGCCTAATATAGTTACTATAGAAAATATTAGAGAAGAGAGATTTTCTAGAAATCCTAGAATTGCACGTATACTAAGTGAATTTGGTTGGGTACGTGAGATGAACGAAGGTGTAAAACGTATTTATTCTGAAATGGCTAAATATTATTTACATGACCCTGTGTATACTGAACCTGGCAATAAGGTTGTATTGACCTTAGAAAATAGTATATTAACACGGCAAACTCGTCAGGAAAATTTATTAGGTACGATATTTCCTAATTATGATGAGTTAAGCCCTGTAGAGAAACGATTAGTGCAATATATGTATAATACAGGAGAACATTTAACGACTTCGAAAGCAATTAATATTGTTAATAGAAGTAGATCTAATGTATCTAAAATTTTAGGAAATCTTAGAGCATTAGGTATTGTAGAATGGTTTGGATCAAGTCCAAGAGATAAACGACAGTATTATAAATTAAATTTATGATAGAAATATGCTAGAATACTAAAAAGTAGACAGAAGGAAGACAGAAGAAGACAGAAAAAGACAGAAGAAGACAGAAGGAAGACAGAAAAAGACAGAACATTTCATTCTATATTATTTGGATACTATATTTAGTATTTAGATATCATATTTAATCTATATATAGTGTTTATTATGAAGACAGAAGAAGACAGTAGGAAGACAGAAAAAGACAGAATCAATAAAAAGGTGAGTGTAATGCGTATTTTATTAGCAAATTTAACAAAGATGGTAGGCGATACAGGTGGCCTTGCTAAGGTGACGGCTGCGTTCGCCAATGAGATGCAGCGCCGTGGGCACGAGGTGAGTCTTGTGTATAGCGATGTGCAGACAGGAGATTTTTATTATCCTCTTGATGCGGGCATCGAGGCATATGATTTATGTCATTATGAGGGTGAAAGTCATTCTATTCCTCTTTGGTATAAGGCAAAACGGGAGATTTTGCGTGCCTTTGATAAGCGTAAAGCTCGTGGTGTGAATAATGAGTTTACGAAGAAGTATTTATTAGGTCATCTTCAGTCTGTATTAGATCGAACTAAGCCGGACGTAATCGTGTCATATCAACCGGCAGCATCAAAGGCGTTATTGCTGGATTTGAAAACAAATATTCCTGTTATCACCATGAGCCATGGCGACCCTGAGGATTATTTTAATACCTACCCTATAGAGGAGGTTGAAGCGGTTGCTAAGAGTACGGTAAATCAAGTATTATTACCATCTTTTGAGGCACATATCAAAAATCATTTACCAGAGGCTAAGACTGTTGTTATCGGTAATGCCATCCCACAATATACGGAGCAGGCGGAGCTTTCACAGGCAAAAGATCGTTATAAAATCGTATTTATAGCACGACTCGATAAGAACCATAAGCGACCACATTTATTGATTGAGGCATTTGCACCATTGGCCGATAAGTATCCGAACTGGGATATCGAGTTATGGGGCCAAGAGGACCGTAAGATTTACAAGAAAGAATTGGATATGATTGTATCTAAGGCAGGACTTGGAAATCGTGTTCATTTTATGGGAACGACCACCGATGTACCAAGTGTACTCGTTAAGTCAGATATATTTGCATTCCCAAGTGCTTATGAAGGATTTGGGCTTTCACTTGGGGAAGCAATGAGCATGGGAGTACCCGCAATTGGCTATAAATCTTGTTCTGCTGTCAATGAACTTATCATCGATGGGGTAACAGGCATCTTATGTGATGATGGTGTGGCACCATTGACGGTAGCATTGGAACGCTTGATAAAAAATCAAAATCTCCGCGTTACTATGGGTCAAGCCGGTCGTGACAGGATGAAACAATTCAGCCCAGAATCTATTTGGGGACAATGGGAAAACTTATTGAAACAGGTGAGTAATCGATAAATTATCTAACTACTACCGTGTTGATCTTAACTACCAATTCTAATCGTATAGATTGGTATAGTTTAGCAAAACATAGTAAGGGGCTGCAACTAGAATGCGGTAAAACCGCATTCTGTTACAGCCCCTTTTAATTTATATTCTTGCACGAATAGTTAGAATTACTTTTAATTTGATAATGGTTACCATATGGTGAATAATATCTATTTGTCAGTGATATAATAATAGTAATCAATTTAAAACCGGCTTGAGTGATAGTATTGTTTAAGCCGGTATATTTGTATGGTGTAGGATTGTAGTTTTACTATGGGGAAATTATGAATTACAACTCAGATAAACCAATTGAATCTTCAGAACAGGATTTACTAGGGAGAACAACATTCTCTAAACAGTTAGGGGAAGCAATATACAAATATGATGGAAAAGATGGATTAGTTATAGGAGTATTTGGTAAATGGGGCACTGGTAAGACATCTATTTTGAATATGGTCGTAAAAGAAATCAATCAATTATCTGAGAATGATGATGACAGCCCTATTATTGTAAATTTTGCTCCTTGGAATTATTCTGATAAAGACAATCTTATTAGTATATTCTTTGATGACCTGAGAAAAAAGATAAAATTTAGTAGTAATGATGAAAATATGAAACAGGTAGTGAAGGCTATAGATCAGTATTCTGGAGTCTTAAATTTATTATCATATACATCAGTCGTGTTTAGTCAGAATTGGATTATATTGTTAAAGTACCCTTTAAAATGTTTATATCAATATATTAGAGGAAAGATATTAGAAGATACTAATTTAGATAAGGCAAAGACAAATTTAGAAAGAGCACTTATTAAAAGTAAACAAAAAATTATTGTGATTATAGATGATATTGATCGTTTAACCAATACACAGATTAGAGATATTTTTCAACTAGTTAAGCAAGTTGGTAATTTTCCTAATATAATATATGTTTTATCTATGGATAGAGATGTTGTATGTAGAGCTTTAGAAAGTGTACATGATATTGATGGGGCAGACTATTTAGAAAAAATTGTACAGATTCCATTTGAAATACCTGCACTTATGAAGCCAAAGTTACGAGAGATATTTTTAACAAAGCTTGAGGATAGAGTTGAAGCTATTTCTGATAAACCCCAAATTGATCAATCTTATTGGAGTGAAGTGTTTACATATTGTATAGAACCTTATATCAAGACACTAAGAGACGTAAATCGAGTTATAAATACTTTTCAATTTAGATATAAAATACTCTATGAAGAAACTTCTTTAGAAGATATGGTAGCACTTACTACTATTGAAGTTTTAGAACCTCAACTATATCAGTGGATAGCTGGAAATAAAGACTTGCTTTGTAGTACATATTCTCACAGTTTATCTACTATATCGAGGAATAAAGAAAATTATCGTATATCTATGTGTGAAGAATTTAAAAAATTAGGTATAAATACGGATATAGGAATCAAATTTCTCACGACATTATTTCCTGTATTTGCAGATGATATTGATGAAAATAGAGTTGGATATACATCATCAAATATTAGGGAGACGATGAGAGTAGCACAAGAAGAACGATTTGACTCATATTTTATGTTTGACTTGAAAGGAATTCCAGTTCCAAGATATGTAATTAATGATTGTATAAATGAAATGGCGTTAAATAATTTAATTACTACAATCACTCAAATTAATAATGATGGGAATATTGAATATTTTATAGATGAATTAAGGTCATTAGTTGATACTATTCCTTATAATCGGTTAGGATTATTATCATCTGTAATATTAAATAATCTATACACATTCTCTAATAATAGCGGATTTCTTAGTTTATCAGCATATACTAAAGCAGAATTCCTTACTTTTGATATTATGAGTAGGATTGATGATGAAAATGAACGATATAGTTTAATTAAAAATGCATTAGAAAACATAAATAAAGAGCAACTAGGAACATTAGCATCTTTTATTAATAGAATAGAATTATCTCATGGAAGGCTCGCAGGAAAAGAGGAA
The DNA here is from genome assembly GCF_000411535.1 of Veillonella sp. HPA0037. Taxonomy (NCBI): domain Bacteria; kingdom Bacillati; phylum Bacillota; class Negativicutes; order Veillonellales; family Veillonellaceae; genus Veillonella; species Veillonella sp. HPA0037. Next base: position 1,343,385 of record NZ_KE150483.1, on the reverse strand, counting down.
TCTATAGAGAAACAACTTATTACACTACAGCATTTAATTGATATAGAGCCAGTTTATGTTTCAAAAATCTATGAGATTACTCAATCTGAATTAATTATTGATATAAGAGACTTCCATATGGCTTTCTATTTATGGGAGTGTTTAGATAAAGATAGAGCAAGAACTTATTTAAACAATATATTGAAAGAGGATCACAATATACTAAAATTTATATGTGCTATTGCAAGCAGGTGGACGAGTAGTAATGGTGACAGTGGATGGGATTTTCCATTAGATAAGTATTTAACATATGTCTCTAAAGATACAATATATGATAAAATTCAAGCGTTTGATAAAGGACTATTGGATATATTTACATTAGAAGATCAGATTAAATTGGCTTCTTTTGTTTTGTCATATGGTAAATCAGAAAGTTATCGTGTTGATGAGAAAGAAGCTATGGAGCATATAAGTAATTGGGAAGATAATTAAATTAAGTCATTATTTTTAAATTACGATTAGGAGAGTTGTTATATGTCGAGATGCTATTTGTGTGGAACGTTATTAAATGAATCTAATAGAAGTGTAGAACATATTATTCCTAATGCTATAGGTGGGCATTTAAAATCTAAAAATTTATTATGTAAGGACTGTAATTCGAATACTGGTCAAAAAATAGATGCGGAGATATCAAAACAACTAAACTTTTTTGCGAATATGTTAAATATTGAACGTGATAGAGGTAAACCACAAGAGTTTAAAGTAAAAGATGAGAGTACGGGAGAAATATATAGATGTTTACCAGGTGGGATACCAAGCCGTATAAAGCCAGAGATTATTCAAGATAATAATCAAATAAAAATGAAGGCGCCTAATGAAAAAATTGCTAAACAGCTTTTAAATCAAATTAAAAGTCAGAATCCTGATCTAGAGATTGACCAAGTGATTAGTAAATCTGAAAGAAGTAGAGAATATATTAACAATTGGTGTAAATTTAATGTACCTATTGGTGGCGCAGATGCTTTTAAGTCAATTTATAAAACAGCACTAAGTTTTTATATATATTCAGGAGGAAGCTCTTATTATATAACTAACATTAAGCAAATTATATCTGATGAAATAATGATATTTAATTATGTAAAGCCCTGTTATTTAGGTTATGAAATTGTAGAAAAAGATAGCAAGGAAGTATTGCATAGTATTCTTATTAAGGGGAATAAGGAAACAGGAAAATTATATTGTTATATAGAGTATTTTAACGCCTTTAAATATGCTGTTCTATTAAATAATGATTATAATGGAGAGGATATTAATCAGTCGTATATTTTTAATATTTTGAATCGACAAGAAATTTTAGAGCGAGATATTTCACAAACCTGGTTTTATGATATAAATAACATATTTAATAGTTTGGAGTGGAATCAAATTCTATTTAAAGACTCTCTAGAAAATTTAATGAAGATTATTAGTGATAAACAACATAATAATCATTTAAATATATTGATATGTGAAGCATGGGAAAATACTATGAATATGATGGGGCTTTCAGAAGGTGATAAAATTACAGAAGAAGTATATGATGTTTTAATTAAGAATACTATTGATTCTGTGATGCCGTATTTAGTTCGTTTTATACAAAAAAAATAATTAGATATATAATTATTAGAAAATTATATGTATGTAAAGGGGCTGTAACAGAATGCGGTTTTACCGCATTCTAGTTGCAGCCCCATCTTTTTTTGCACACTTATTCGATTTTAAACAAATTAAATGTTTTAAATAGAATAACTATGATATAATAATTAAAAAAGGAGGTGTTAAAGTGCGGTTGTTAGGATTTGAAATACACAACACTAATCTATTTGGTAAAAATTTACATATTGATTTAGTGGCAACTGATAAAGTAAGTCAGTTAATTACTGATAATGACAACATAGAAAGGGCTTATAGAATTGATAGTGGAGCGTCTATTTATTCTCAAAATTTAATAGCTTTCACAGGTCTTAATGCGACCGGTAAGACAACGATTTTAGAAGTTATTCAGATATTATTACAGATTGTGGCTAATGATGCTAGATTGAATGATCCTCATATTAAACCAATTATTCAGAAAATTATAGGAAGTGTTGATGGTACAAATGAGAAACCAATAGTTTTTGTTATGTGGTTTGAAATTGATAAACAAATCTTAGAATTAACATCTTCAATTATAAAACGATATACATTGGACGAAGAATATGATTTTGTTTATAAGAATGAGATATTGAAAGTACGATCGTTTTCTAAATTGACTAAAAAGAATCTATTTAATTTTGTACATTCTAAGGTTATTAATCAACGTACTGATTTTGAAGATGCTAAGTTTTTACTTGATGATATGAGTATTGCAAGCATGTTTAAGGATAAGGCAACAAAGGTACTTTGTTCATTTGAAAAATATAATACGGTTCGAAATATCAGACCTATGATTCCTGATGTGTCGATTATACAGTGTTTTGATAGTGCAATCAGTTGTATTGAACAGTCAGATAGTAAAGATAAATATAAGTTGAAATTTAAAAAAGATGGTGATTCTGAGTATGATGTATCCTATGATGATTTAGAATCCATCTTATCTTCTGGTACTGTAAAAGCATTGCACTTTTTTCCAGCTCTACAATCTGTATTGAAAGCAGGAGGGTATATTTTATTCGATGAGATAGAAAATCATATTAATAAACGTCTTGTAGAATGGATCCTATCTTTATTTGAAAATAGGGATTATAACCCTTATGGGGCCTGCTTGATTTTTACAACCCATTACCCAGAACTATTGGATACTTTTGTAAGGAAAGATAATATTTATATTACTCGTAAACGTAGTGATGGAATATTAGAGGCTGTTAAATACAGTGATGAAATTGAACGTAATGAATTACTCAAATCAAATGTTATTTTAGGTAATTTAATTAAAGGGACAGTGCCTAAATATGCATCTATGAAAGCAGCAGAGCAGGCGTTAGCGGGTACTGTTAAATAGGTGTAATATGTCTACATTAACAGATATATGTACAGATCATTATATTATTTTCTTCTGTGAAGGCCGGAATGAAGAGGATGATTTAAAGTAGTTAAAATTTTATAGTAATAAGGCTGTCCTAAAATGTGATTTAATCATATTTAGGGACAGCCTTTTTCGATTCATATTTGCGTAAAAATGAAAATAATATGAATATTTTATGCTCTGCTTATCGATTATTTATCTCTCATTGTTATACTAGAAAGGAATATTATAGTTGTGTGTTTTTCATATAGAGGGAACGAGGGTACTTATATATTGATTCATGCGACTATTGCGTGTAACATATAGTTTCTGTATAAGAGAGGTATTTTATGAAACATCAATTGGCTGCTGTGTTGGCAGCGACGGCTGTGTTAGGTGTAACGACTGCGTTCGCAGCGAATCCATTTTCCGATGTAACGCCGGATTCTTGGGCGTATCAATCTGTGTCTCAATTGGCGAATGCTGGTATTATTAATGGCTATCCAGATGGGACTTTCAAAGGCCAAAAGGACATTACCCGTTTTGAAATGGCACAAATGATTGCAAAGGCCATGGCTAATCAGGACCGCGCGAATGCAGAGCAACAAGCGATGATTAATCGTTTAGCTGATGAATTTTCCAATGAGTTGAATAATTTGGGCGTTCGCGTCAATCGCTTAGAGGACAGCGTAGGCAATGTGAAAGTAACTGGTGATGTGCGTTTGCGGTATCTTGGCACTAAAGCTACGAGCGATGGGTTCATAAGAACCCAAGGGGAGTATAGCCAAAAGTCCCAATTTGATATGCGTGCACGCGTTCAATTCAATGCGAAGATTAACGACAAGACGGATGCGGTAGTGCGTATGACAACCGATTCTATTGAATTTGGTGATACTTACGATGATAATACAGGTGAAATGACTGGGGCAGCTTACATCGACCGTGCTTATGTGGATCATCGATTTGGCAAATATGTATCGGCAAAGGTAGGTCGCTTTAACCAAGTCATCGGCAATGGTTATTTCTATGACGATGCATTTGATGGTGCTCAAATTAACATCGGCAACGATAAAATTCAATTCCAAGGGGCCCATGGCTATTTCTTAAAAGGAATGTTTACCAATACCTCCGCAGATATGAATGATACCGTTACCTATGCTAGCCTCAAAGGTCAGCCCAATAAACATATCAGCATGGGAGGTTTCTATGCTCGTATGAACTCACCATATAATATGGGCTTCACATTTAGAAAGTTCTATGGTTTCCATACCGATATTAATTTTGATAAGGTTTGGATTGGAGGCGAATGGGTGAAAGCAGCCCATACGGACCATGGTACAGGCTGGACTGCCGGTGTAGGATATGGTCAGTATGACATAGCTAAAAAAGGTACTTGGGATGTAAAAGCCCAATACTTCAATATTGATGATAAAATGGGCGCTGTATCCTCCAAATGGAACCTTGCCTATGATTCAACACAAGTTAAAAGTGATGGACACTTGTGGTTCCATGGTTATAAAGGTTGGCTCGGTACTGTGGACTATGCATTACAAGATGATTTAGGCCTTAGCGTTTATGCTGGGTTCAAAGGTAAAACAAAATCTGAACTTGCTAGTTATAAGCGATCCTTGGCTAACTACTACCGCGTAGAGTTAAATTACCAATTCTAATCAAATAGATTGGCACAACTTAATAAAATGTAAAAAGATGGCGAAATAAGATGGCAAAATGTATATTTCGTCATCTTTTTTGCTATGCTCAAGGTTTTTCTAGAGGCCCATGAAAATCCAATGAACTTTACACTAAAATATAAAATGTTTGTTATATTATGTTATACTTATGTTATATTTTGCATATAATGGTTATCACTTATAAGGGGTTAGGGAGATACGTGTTAGTAGGGCCGAATTGCAGATGTGTATGTTTCTTTTTTGGAGAGAGGTATAGTTATGAAAAAACAATTTGCCGCTATCTTTGCAGCAACAGCTGTGTTGGGTGTAACAACTGCGTTTGCAGCGAACCCATTTTCCGATGTAACCCCTGATTCTTGGGCCTACCAAGCCGTGTCTCAATTGGCTAGCACTGGCATCATCACGGGCTATCCAGATGGGACTTTCAGAGGCGAAAATGGTATTACTCGTTTCCAAGTGGCACAAATGGTAGCGAAGGCGCTTGCTAACCAAGATCGTGCGAATGCGGAACAACAAGCCTTGATTAACCGTTTGGCTGATGAATTCTCTAACGAATTGAATAACTTGGGCGTTCGCGTGGCTCGTTTAGAGGACCGCGTTGGTAATGTGAAAGTAACCGGCGATATGCGCCTTCGTTATCTTGGTTCTCAAAAGAAAGATGGTAACTATGTAAACGCTATGGGCGATTACAGCAAAGGTTCCCAATTTGATGCGCGTGCTCGCATTCAGTTCAATGCGAAGGTGAATGACCGCACAGATGCTGTCGTTCGCGTAACTTCTGGGGACTTTGAATTTGGCGATGCGACTAATGGTGGCAATGCAACGGCTACTATCGATCGCGCTTATGTAAATCACAAATTTGGTGAACGCGTGTCTGTGAAAGCTGGTCGCTTCGACCAAATGCTCGGAAACGGTTTGATTTACGATGACACATTCGACGGCGTTCAATTCAATGCAGGCAACGATAAAGTTCAATTCCAAGCAGCCTACGGCTATGCTGTGGCAGGCGCTTTTGACGGTTTAACTAAGAAATCCAACAAAACTTTCACCTATGCAGGCGTTAAAGGTCAACTTAATAAACATGTGAACCTTGGTGGCTTCTATGCCCGTAGAAATGCGCACAAATCTAGTGGTGACGCACTTAGAAACATGTATGGCTTCAGCACAGACATGAACTTTGATAAAGTTTGGGTTGGTGGCGAATGGGTGAAAGCTGCTGGCGTTTCTCACGGTTCTGCATGGACTGCTGGCCTTGGCTATGGTGACTACGACCAAGCAAAACGCGGTTCTTGGGACGTAAAAGCACAATACTTCAACTTCGGCCAAAACTTAGGCGCTGCATCCTCCACATGGGACATTGCATACGATAAAACTAATACCGCATGGATGGCTACACCAGCTGGTACAATTAGTGCAATGAACTACCAAGGCTTCAAAGGCTGGTTATTAACTGCTGATTACGCATTACAAAAGAACGTGGGCTTAACAGCATACTACGGATTTAATAACAAAACAAACAAGGCTACTGGCGATAACGAAAAACTTTCCAACTACTACCGCGTAGACCTTAACTACCAATTCTAATATGATGATTGGTATCGTTCATAACTAACACAATCCCCTTGATGAGTATCTCGGTACTTATCAAGGGGATTTTACATTAGAACACGCCTGTAGTAATTAGTAAGATAGCCTGATATAGTGTCTTTAGAATTAGAACAGGCGTGTTCTAATTTGTAAGATAGCCTGATATAGTGTCTCCAGAATTAGAACAGGTGTGTTCTAATTAGTAAGATAGCCTGATATGGTCTCTCCAGAAATAGAACAGGCCTGTTCTATTTTTTAGGAGAGGTATTAAAGGGTCCAGGCAATACTACAGGCCTGTACTAATTTTCAGATGAGATATTAATAGAACAAGGCCTTACCTCTAGAATTAATATACCCTCTCGTGATATATTACAGATAAGTAGTGTTTTTACGTTTATATGTATAAGGAGATACTCTATGTTTCGCTTTCAAAGTGAGTTATTATTACGTTTACAGAAACAATTTGTATCTGAACATGAGGCTGAATTCAAATCTATTGAGGATTTGATAGAAGCATTTATGACTCAATATAATCGTGGTGATTTTAATGATACGATAGAAATGAAATTACGTGATTTATACGAGGCTGCAAAAGAGGCTGATACGACTGAGGAATCAAAGAAATTCTACAATAAGATTCTTGCGTTATGTCCTGATGAAGTAGATGCTAAACGGGAACTTATAGCTCTTGAGTTGCATCCAAGTTTTCAACTTCATCAGCTAAAACAGCTAGTAGAATCGTTGAAAAAACCTAAGAAAATGGATTGGCATATAATCGAGGCTCGTCCTTATATGCGATGCCTCATCGATATGGGGATGATATATTTAGAATACAATATGTATAATGATGCGATTGCATGCTTTACTCCTGTCTTTCACGGGGACAAGCAAGACCATTCAGGATTCCTTGTGTACATGATGGTTGCTTGTTGTGGCGCGGCCGACTGGAATCGTGGTCGCAAGGTATATCAACGCTATCTCGCATGTTGCGATGATATACAAAATGCATTTAATCAGGCACCGGATATCATGTTGCCGATGCATATGTTGTATATTTTATTGGCTTTGCAGTGTGGTGAAAGTAAGATTGCCTATGATGTATTAGCAGATCTTGTTGACGAATATGAAGATATTGATTGGTTATTACAAGATGCAACGCGGTGGAACGATTTTGTGGAAGACCATTTAGAGACCATTATGTATATGGTAGACCAAGTGATTGATATAGATTTTGATCCACGGGAATTAATAAGCTTATATACTGCTATCTCATTTTTACCGACTCAATTGGTGAGTTTTGAAAGCCCATTATGGCAGACTTTATATGATGCGTATGAATGTGTTACCGGTCTAATTGTTGTGAATCGGTACTCTAATGATAGTTATATAGGAAAATGCGAGACAGCTCATATGAGTCCCGTAGAGGTTGCTAAAGGCGGGGCTGTGCGTAGCAATCCGGTATATGATAATATACGGTTTGGTGCACAGATTACACTTTCACAAGCTGGCCTATACACAGTAGCTGATTTTAAAACAGTTACTAAACAAGAAGTATTGATGCTACCAGGCATTGGTAAAAAAACGGTGGAACAACTAGAGCATAATGGCGTTATATTTAAAGCGTAAAATGTGACTTGAGCTCACTAGCTATCCTATGATAACGAAGGGCTATTTGTCTTTTCCATAACTAAAACAATCCCCTTGATGAGTATCTCGGTACTTATCAAGGGGATTTTAAATTAGAACACGCCTGTAGTAATTAATAAGATAGCCTGATATAGTGTCTCTAGAATTAGAACAGGCCTGTTCTAATTTGTAAGATAGCCTGATATGGTCTCTCCAGAAATAGAACAGGCCTGTTCTAATTTTTAGGAGAGGTATTAAAGGGTCCAGGCAATACTACAGGTCTGTACTAATTTTATTTCTCTCATATTTACAAATAACAAATTGTAAATTATAATTTAAGATAATTTATAGTTTGTTTACATTGTGTGAGTGAGAGGACTTTTATGAGACATGTAAGTAAAGCAAAGCTATCGCTAGCTGTGGCACTGGCGATTGCTGGATTTGTAATGCCTAATATGGTGGTAGATGCGGCTTATACCGCTCCGTATACTGATAATACAGATTTTGTAGCTAACAGTGATGATATGATACGTGTATTCCCAGAATACGATAAAAATATATCTTCTATAGTAGCGAATGGTGGTATGGTTATTATTGAAGATGGGCGTTCTCATATTGGCTATGGTCATAGTGCATTTGCTACCAGTAAAAATGGTGGTACTATTACATTGAAAAAAGGTGTGTATTATTCTGGTAGTGTGAATACACCTGTTGCTCTTGCTCAAGGCGGCACAATTAATATAGGTGTTAATGACCAAGAGGGCCAGTTTTCGGGTGATGAAATATTCGTTCAAGGCGATGTTATAGTTAAAAATGATCCAATTCATAGCTCAACCATTAATATCGGTATAGATGGTGAGGAATCCAATTGGTCTGGGCTAGCTTTCAATTTATCTGATGAAAATAGGCGAAAATTTAATAATATCAATGTGTTCCTTGGTGAAAGAGGGGATTGGGAGTTATTGTATCAAGGTGGTCTTGATGGCACTAACCTTGATAGCAGTACTATGCCTAGCCGTGTACATCGACTCGTTGGTTCTACGAATCGAAATTTTCAAAATATGGTAGAGCAAAATGAGCATAATAAACTGTATATTGATAAGCTCGAAGGCCATGTTAATTTTATTTATGATCCTAATGACGAATATGCAGATACCGAAGATCCAGAATATACACCGCCAACCACAACATATAATGGTTTAACGGCCGATTCCTTCTGGGGTGGAGACATTCATATAACAAGTGCAGCCCCTAATGCTGGCGCTCATCTATACACTAGCCGCAAAGGGCTAGATTTGTCTACTGAGGATAATGTAAATAAGGTTTTAGATAATCTTGCACATAAGGTGTATTATCATAACTATGTGACTGGTGAAAGAAATCTTGAAGGCACAGTAGCTATTGCTTCTGAAGGTGCTGAATCTGGTCGTTTCAAGGTAGTAACATCTGGCTATGCTAAAGAAGGTGCTATTACATGGCAAGCGGATCAAAATGGTCAAGGTAAATATGTGTACGGTAATACAACAGTAACACCTGCACCGCAACCAGTGCCAACGCCAACACCGGCACCAGCGCCACAACCGGCGCCAACGCCAACACCAGCACCGCAACCGGCACCAACGCCAACACCAGCACCGCAACCGGCGCCAACGCCAACACCGGCGCCACAACCGGCACCAACTCCAACACCGGCACCGCAACCTGCACCACAACCGGCGCCAACACCAGCACCGCAACCGGCACCAGCCCAATCAACGGCATATGATACTCCGCATATGCGTGGTGCTCGTTCTGCGATTATGAGCAACATCAACGGCTGGCGCACATTAACAAATACTTACCGTCCTCGTGCATTGCAACAAGGCGCAACAACAGGTATTTGGGCCCATATTGGGGGTGGTCAATATAGCTATGATGCACAAGGCATTGATACCGACACAACATATACACGCATTCAAGGTGGTTACGACGCTAAAACTGGTAGCGGTTGGACCGTAGGCGGTCAAGTGTCTTACCTTCGTGGCCATGATGATTATGTATTCAATGGCTCTGGCAAAGAAAAGGCCTTTGCTGTTGGCGTCTATGGTTTAAAAGATTTCGGCCGAGATCAATATATTCAACTTGAATCCCAAGTTGGTCGTGTAACGAATACTTTCACAGCTCGTAATGAAATTGGTGAAAGCCTATCTGGCGAAACGAAGGCTAATGCATACACTATCGGCGCTCGCTATGGTAAAACTGTGAAATTACAAAATGGTGTATACATCGAACCGCAAGCACAATTGAGCTATACTCACTTTGGTGGAGATAGCTTTAATGCAGGCACCATGCATGTAGACCAAGCTGGTGTAAGCAGCACTGCTGGCGGTCTTGGACTTGAAATTGGTAAGACCTTTGGCGCTGGCAGTATCTATACTCGTGTAGGTGTTAACCATGCCTTCTCTGGATCGGTAAAAACTACATACATAAGTGGTTCTACTGTGAAATCCACAGAACAAGACCTTAAAGGGACATGGACTGACCTTGCATTCGGTGGCCACTATGGCATCAATGCTAACAACAGCCTTTACGCTGATATTAGCACCGGATTATCTGGCGACTATAAAGCAGGCTGGTCTGTGAACGCTGGATTTACACATAAATTCTAAGATATGTTTACCTAAAACAATCTGAGGATATAGTCGATATATAAATAGCCCCAGAGTACTAATAGCTGTATATATTAGCTGTTAGTACTCTGGGGCTTTTATAAATATGGTCTCTCTAGAATTAGAACAGGCGTGTTCTAATTTTAAAAGGGTATGTACGAAGGTTCGGAAATTACTACAGGCCTGTTCTAATTTTTAGGAGCAGTATCAAAGGGGCCCATCAATACTACAGGCCTGTTCTAATTCCAAGTAGGGATGTCAGAGGAACGCAATCTCAGAAAATGTGGTATAATAAATTGTTCAATCGTATACAATCATTTTTATACCTACACAATCTACCTACCATTAGTATATATTAATGTATATATTAAGATGTGATTCATATAATATATATAGTATTAATATAGGTAGTAATTCATAATGAGGAGGCCTCATGTTTCAACGTATATGCGCAGTGGCTATGTTTGTAGCAGCGCTGTTTATATCTGTTATACCCAATGCTGATGCTCGGCAAGATATTTATGCTTTCACCTATAATGGCAATAACTGGTACGTGGACCGCGATTCGATTGATCGCAGTAAACCGGATGGGTTGCTACATTTCACGGTGTATACCATGATTGGTTTGCGTTATGATGTGGCGAGCGGTAGTGAGTATTACAACGCTGATGTATATTATTACGATCAAAAATTGTCTACCGAAGGTGGTCAGTTATTATATCGCAACCCAGGTATCTTGGCGGCGGCTCGTGTGGCACGTCAACAACCGGATGCACCTAAACAAGCACCAAAACCAGTGGTAGCACAGCAAACAGCATCTCAATCGATAGCAGCTCAAACGGCGGCTCAATCTGTAGCGCCAACGGCACCGCAACCAAATATCGTCAAGGCTTTGTCGACACCAGTTCAAGCCCCTGTACCTGCTAATGGTCCTGTGAAAGTAAACACTCAAATACCTATTGTATTACCAACAGGCCCAGTGAAAAAGGTGGCGGCTAAAACGGTGATGACCTTCCATAATACATCGAAACAAACGACAGGTACGACATCTGAATCCGATGAAACAGAGGCTAATCGTACTCGTAAATAATCCTAAAAACTGCAATTTAGTCTTATGTATACTGAGAATGTATCAGTTACAGTATATATGACTAGGTTGCAGTTTTTATTTTGTATATATGAGGCTGTCTGAAGAAATTTCTAACTTGTAATCTGTATGCATTCCTTTCTATCAATATGCGGAATTAGCAAATCAGCAGGTTGAAAATTGTGGTCTTCTAATGAGGCATTAATGAAATAGATGGTATATAATAGAATGTATAAAGTGTTAACAATAGACTTATGACTGGGGGGCAGAGGTCTAATCGTAACTTGATTGTATTTGAGCTGTCATAGAGGGTAGAGAGATATGAAGCAGTTCGTAAAGAGGCTAGCTTGTGGTGTTTTGGCGATCATCACGATGGGCACCATTGTAGGGTGTAGTCGAGAGGAGCCGAGCACGACGGCAAGTTCTGACCGTGCGCCCGTAGGGTATAAGGCGATTGCCGCTATGAATGCGTCGGCTGCGGAAAAGGCGGACCGCAGTGTGCGCACGATGTCACAAGAGGATAAGATTGGTCAGTTAATGTGTATCGGTCTAGAAGGCACTACATTTGACGAGTCACAAAAAGAATTAGTACGTAAATATCGCGTAGGCGGTATTGTATTAGATAATGATAATATGGAATCTAAGGAACAAGTGCGGGCTTTCACAAAAGGCATACGAGACACTGCGAATACGTCGAGCCTCATGCCACCGTTCATCGCCATGAATCGAGAACGCATGCAGTATAGACCTAATTTGATGCTACCGTGGACGGACCCTAAGCTGTTATCGAAGCAGGGGCTTGATGCGGTGTCGAGTCTAGCGACGCGCACGGCCATTGAGATGCGCGACCTTGGGTTCAATCTCAATTTGGGTGTTATGGTGAATACCCACTCGTTTTACTCATACACGAGCGATGTGGACCGGGCGGCGCGCATCGGTGAGACCATTACTAAACGCTATGCGGCGAATCGCGTGTTTACGGGGTACCAATATTTTCCAGGCGGCGCTGATTACACGGTGCCGGGCATGAAACTAGATGCGTCGAAGGCGAGCCTCATGGACGATGATGGTCGCGTATTTGCTCAGCTCATCGATGCGACGCGTGACGAACATCCTATGATTATGGTGAATGCTGTGAAAGTACCCTCTATCGATGCGAATCATCCAGTGAGTCTATCTAAACCGATCATTACAGATTGGCTACGGAATGAACTGGGCTTTGACGGCGTCGTGATTACCGATGATATCGAGGTCGGTGCTGCTGTTGCTGGTATGTCCATAGAGGATTATGCGGTGCGCACCATCAATGCAGGCAGCGACATGGTTATCCTTTGTAAGCATGCCAAGCATATCAAGGCAGTTCACGATGCATTGACGCAGGCTGTAGAGAATGGAACCATTTCCGAAGCACGCCTTGATGAATCGGTGCGCCGCATCATGCTCATGAAATTTAGCAATGACCGATAGATATGGCTTACAACTGTAAGCTTTAATAATAAAAATGTAAAATTAGGCATAGAAACTCTTTTCTTGTAATAATGTACCCTCTTTACTGGACGAACAGTAAAAGGAGTACATATCATAATGGGAAAAGAGTTTTTTATGTGTAAAAAATGAATTTATTATCTATTTGTTAAAATTTACAAGATATATTTTATAGTTTATTTAAAATATGATATAATAAACTCCTGAGAACTATTTTAAGGGAGGTGAGATCTTATATGAAATGTAGTAACCATGAGGTGGTCATTGACGCCATAATGGAACTATACAATCAGGACCGCATGGAAATGAGTGTTGTACACGGTCCTTACAGCGTTGGTAAAACGTATATCGCTAGAGCGTTACAGGCTCGATTAGGCAAGGGTCATACCATATATCTGCTTGGTCGCTTGGCGAATGAGTCCATTCATATTCGATCAATTGAGAGAGAACTAAAGGTGCCATCAGGGTCTTTTAAGACTTTAGAGGATGCATTGCGTGGCGTTTTTCAAGCAAGTCTTGACAAGCGGATCATGCTCATCATAGATGATTATCCTTCATTTGTGGATACGGTTCCACAAGCGCCTATCATATTGCGTGACTTGATGGAAACCTATCGCGACCATGGCAAAGTATTCGTACTTCTCATGGGAACCCATGTGGACGAATTAAAAGGGCGAATCTTAGGCGAATCAAGCTTGATTGCAGCCTACATTCATAATTATTTCAAGGTCAATCCGTTCACACTTGATGATGTGAGAGCATTAGGTTGGGACTATACGGACGAAGATCTTGTTAAGCTATACCATGTAACAGGTGGTATGCCGGGGAACCTCGTGCATATAGATCCCGCCTTATCGGTAGATGAAAATATTGTGCGTCTATTCTTCAGGCCACAAGGCATATTATGTACGGAACCACAACGATTGCTTATGCGCTACATTCGTAATGTAGGCGCCGCTAATGCGATTCTCTATGCATTGGCACAATTGGATAAGCCATTCTATACAGAATTATGTCATGCCAGTGAGCTTAAGAGTGGCACCTTTGCAACGCGTATGGCCGACCTATTAGATATGGAAATTATTGGACGTATTCAAGGTGGTAGCCGTGGTCCATTGCGTTACGCAGATTACCATTTTGTGAATACTATGTTCCAATTTTGGTACCAGTTCGTGTTCCCAAATCTTGAGGAAATCAATTGCGGTCAAGGGCAATATATTTACGATACCATTGCAAAACCTGCGCTAGATACACTCGCTTAATACAATCGTTTTAGTGAAATGAATTCGAATTCGTGCGACTTGTAATTGATTCGAACTCGCTCATTGTACAACGATCGATTCGAATTCATGGAGCTATGTAAAATTGATCTAAATTGGCGTACTTTACTGAAATAGGTTTGTAATTATACACAAATACATATGTAACAACAAAAATTCCGCTGTAAATGTATGCATTTATGGCGGAATTTCTCATTTGTCTAAATACTCAATTGGGTGTATATTTCAAGTAAGCCTAGGCAGAAAGGAACGAATATGAACGCAAAGCATGTGGTTTGTCCCCAAAAGGTGTTACAAGTGGTGACAGACCTTAGTTTAGTGCGCGTCTGCCAAGAACGTCGTGTATCGGTGCTCAGTACGGAACGAGCCGTGTGGCCTATCGAGGAATTGACTATCGATGCGGCACAAATCGAGTTATGCCGGCGCTATCGACCGCTCATCATGCGGTATGCGAGCCGATGTAGTACGGCAATGATGACGGATGACGTCGAATCATTTCTGTGGATCATCTTTATCGAATCCATCTATAGCTTTCACACATCGGGAAAGGTACCATTTTCTGGCTATGTGAAAGCAGCCATTCATTATGGGTATCTTAATTTTTATAAGCAATCGGCTCATCAGTGGCGCCACGAGTTGACCTTGCCTCTATGCACTGGTGATGATGTATCAGAGCCAGCGATGGATCAGTTCCCTAGCGATGTGGATCTTGAACGAGATATTGTCGGTACGGTGACAGAAGACGAATTGCGCAATCGTCTGTGGTCTGCTTTCAGAAAACTGCCACGGCAGCAACAACAGTTATTGTATGCCCTATATCGAGATGGCAAGAGCTGCGTAGACATAGGCTGTGAAACACATCAGTCTAGACAGGCTGTGCAACAACGCCATAAAAAGGCCATCGACCAATTGCGGTACTATATGATGGTAGCGGATAACAAAGAATTCGATATGCAAGATATGCAAAATATGCATAGTTATAAGTAACTTTAAAAAATCTAAAATATTTTTTAATTTATATATTTACAGTTTGTAATTATAGGTATACAATTAACTCATAAGTGCTGCTAAAGCACCTACTATAACACGTGTTATTTATAAGCTTTTACAAGAGGAATTCCTTATTTTATTACTGACTATTTATTAATCTTACAGAAAGGTTAAGATAATGTTGAATACAACGTGTGCAAATGTAAGTAATAACGAATCAATTTCTTGTAATCCAAATGCAATATATGGCGATGTAGATCACCATATATGTTGCTTGATCCCAATCTATATTGACGGCGGTGATTGTACCGCGTGTTACTATGTAGATGGTCGGCGTGAAATCATCCATAAATCCATTAAGATGGTATTGAGAGAAGTAGCGCACCACGAGGGAGTTCTAGCAAACGGCATTCAATCGTCGAGGCGGTCAAAGCCGATGTATACGGACCCTAGAACGATGAGTCCGAACATGACTTTTGCGAGCCTGAAATCGCGCAAACCCATCGGGCGTGATGTGGTATATGGTTTATTCAACGTTATCATTCCATTTCAATACCGCATTGAGCCAGGACCAGAACCACATACAACGTATATCATCATAGGAGACTTTGATCCTATACTCGTATTTCATTCCCCTGACCACGTGCAACGTAAACTACGCGATGCTTTGTTAGAACATCTAGATTATACGAAACGGATACTCGCCAAATTGAGTACCTGCGGGAACCCTTATGTGGTGGCTGAAATTTATGGTGCCTCGAGAACGCTAGCGGGAGTATAGCAACACATTTTGAAAGTGTGGGAGGGTCGTAATATGAATTACGCAACAAAATTATGTATTGTTTCAATGATGAGTGTGTTTAGTGTATCGTCTATAGGCTTGGTGCAAGCCGCTGATACACCTATTGTTTCCGCTGGTGGTGCAGCCTATAATATCGGACTACAGGGTGCTTCTTTCACCAATTCGGATAATGTATCCTTAGGTGGTCAAGCTGGGGCAACCAACAGTAATCCATATTCTCATTCAGGAGATCCAAATGCAACGGGTAATAACATTGCCATTGGTCGTGTAGCATTGAATGGTTCTCAAGGTGGTGGGAACGTCGCATTAGGTGCTAAAACATTTATGGAAGGCAAAGGAGACTATAATTTCTTAGGTAACTTTGCGGCAGGCTTTAAATCAACTATTTCTGATACAATTGCTATCGGTGCTTTCGCCGGTTCTAATGCTAAGGGGAATAAAAACGTATGGCTTGGTGCTGGCCAAGCGGGTGGCAGCACAGGTAACAATACAGTGTTGATTGGCTCTAACTCTAATGTAAATGGTGATTTCAACTATGGCATGGGTCATGGCGTTATTTTTGAAGGTAACAAGAATTCTGCCATAGGTGCATACAACAAGATTGAAGGTGACCAATCTGGCGCCTTTGGTGTAGGTACGTATAATGTGGCCACTGTTAAGGGGGATAACTCCTATAGCGTAGGTAACAAGAACGAAATTGGTGCCAATAACACATTCGTAATGGGTAATAATGTAAAAACATCTCTAGATAATGCAGTTGTATTAGGTAATAATTCCACTGCTGAAAGTAGTGATGTGGTGAGCACCCCAAGCTACACTTATGCAGGTGGCACCGTAAACTTTGCCGGCACTGCACCAGTATCCACCGTATCCGTAGGCGCTACCAATCAAGAACGGACCATCACTCATGTAGCGGCAGGCCGCGTAAGCGCGGATTCTACGGATGCCATCAATGGTTCCCAATTATATGGTGCCAATCAACAAATCGATAATCTATATAACAAAATTAGCAACATTGGAAAAGAGGCCAATAAAGGCGATGCTCGTGCTGCGGCACTAGCTGCATTACATCCAATGCAATTTGATCCAGATAATCGAGTACAAGTGATGGGCGGTATTGGCCACTACAAAGATGCCAATGCGCTAGCCCTCGGTGTGGGGTATTATCCAAAGGAAAACTTACTCCTCACAGCCGGTGCTACCGTTAATGACCACATCATGGCTAACCTTGGTGTATCCTATAAATTCGGTGAAAACAAAACGCTACAAAAAATCTCTCCTGCGTCCTATAATGCTCTCGAACAACGGGTTGATACATTGGAGGCCCAAAATAAAAAGTTACAAGAAACAGTAGATATGCTCGTACAAAAATTGAATAACAGATAATATTGAGACACTCAGATAGCTGTATAATATAAACAGATCATTCATAAAAACCTCAGTATATAAGCGGATAGTTAGTCCATTGCGATTAGCTATCCGTTTTTTATTATATTAATTATCTTATAAATCTGTTAATAAATTTAAGATAATTATAAACAAACTATTTACAAATATTTAAAATATGATAATATAATTCATGTAAACATCATGAATAAATGATGAGTGAGAGATCGTATTATGTATTTGTTTGTAAATGGAGAGGGAAGATTATGAACAAACGGAAACGCTTATTGGCGATATTGATTAATGGTATGTTGTTATCCAGTTTATGTGTGGCTAGTGCAGCGGATGTTACGGCAGGTGCTGGTAATGGTGTTGCTTATGGGACAGGTAGCAATGCGCCAAAGATTGAAAACGTAGCAATTGGTAATGGTGCTAAGATTGGGTATTCTAATGGCGCCAGTGCTGCTACAGGAGATATCGTAGTCGGTAACGGTGCTAACATCAATAACTATGCTAGCCAAGGCGGTAGTGTTGCAATCGGTAAAAATGCAAAGATTGAAAATATGTCTGGTGGTGTTGAGGCTAGCTTTGCATTAGGTCAAACAACCTTTAGTGGTAGTTGGTTCTCTTCTGCAAGAATTCCGTCGGATCCAACAAAGGTAGTAGGTAGCGTAGCAATTGGTGACAATACATTTGCTCGTACTGGCAGTACTATGATTGGTTCCCATAACTATAAAGGTGAACTTGGTGATACTACAGTAGATACAGCGACTACTCGTAAAGATGCATTGAATGCGTATGCCACTACAGTAGGTGCCAATAGCTTTACTAATGGTGCATTTGCTACTAATACAGGTACTTATAACATTATTTCCAGTGGATATAATGGTGGACGTATGGCAAATCCTGTTAAGAACTTGGGATCCACTATTAATGGTTCTTTAAATAGCATCGAATCTAAAACAGCTAATAACTATTACTCTGGTATTGCTAATAGTATCGTTGGTACAGCAAACCGAACTTTCAATTCCAATGGTTCTATTATCATGGGTGCTGGTAACGAAATTACTAATTCCGTTACATCTATTTATGGTGCACCGGAGGATGGTGGCAATTCTGCGAAGGAATTAGCTGGTAAATTCCGTGAAGCCGTAAAAGAATCTAACGGTGGCGGCGCAACGATGGCCTTTGGTGGCGGTAACAAAGCAGACTACACATTGCGTACAGCTATGGTTGGTATTAACAATACTGTAACAGGTGCTAACCGTGCTGAAAGCGCAGACAACCTTGTTATGGGCGTAGGTAATACTGCATCTAATGTACAGCATTTGACTGCTATCGGTTCTAAGAACACCGTTTCTGATGCAAAGAATACGATTATCGTCGGCGATAACCGTACCGTAACAGGTGCTAATCATGCTGTTATTATCGGCTCTAGCGACAATGGAACGACAACAGCAGTTCACGATGCAGTGGCCCTTGGTCATAACACAGACGTATCCACCGAAGGTGGTGTAGCACTTGGTAGTGGTTCTAAAGCGACAGTAGCCACAGGTGCAGTTGGTTATGATATCCTTACTAATGCGCCATCTACCGATACATCTGCTACCTGGAAATCCACAGCATCTGCTGTATCCGTTGGTGATGTAGCGAATGGCGTAACGCGCCAAATCACATCCGTTGCAGCTGGTACAAATGATACTGATGCGGTGAATGTGGCACAACTTAAACGATTACATGACATGATATCCGTGAATGCATACAATACTGTCAACGTTCAAGGGGATGTAACGAATCTTAAAAAAGATGTATCCCGCTTAGATAAACGCGTTAACAAGGCCGTAGCTGGTTCGGCTGCCTTGGCGGCCCTTCATCCGCTCGACTTTGATCCAGATGCTAAATGGGACTTTGCTGCCGGCTATGGTCATTACCACAATGGCAATGCTGCTGCACTCGGTGCATTCTATCGTCCTAACGAGGATGTTCAATTGAGCGTAGGTTCTACATTGGGTAATGGGGAAACTGTTGTGAATGCCGGCCTTTCTGTGAAAGTCGGCGCTCATAGCAATGTATCTCGTTCTCGCGTAGCCATCGGTAAAGAAGTGTTAGAACTTAAGAAAACAGTAGCTCTTCAAAATGCACAAATCCAAAAATTGACAGCCCTCTTAAACGATGTGGCAGGTACGCATATGAAAGCAGACCGCACTACATTATTCCCAGATGTGGCTAGCAACCATTGGGCTTACGAAGCCGTAAGCGATTTATCTCGTCGCGGCTTGGTAGAAGGCTACCCAGATGGTACATTTGGTGGTGATCGCTTGTTAACTCGCTACGAATTTGCAGAAATCGTATACCGTGCCCTTCAAAACGGCGTACAAGTAGACGAACAACTCGTAACAGAATTCAATCCAGAAATGGCATTGTTCCGCGTTGACACAGTGGCAAAAAATAGCCAAGGTCAACCGACAATTGAACGAGTTAGATTGAATAAAAAATAATATATAGAGAGAAAACCGATACGAACTCTAGCGATTAGTAGTAGAGTTTGTATCGGTTTTTTATTTGTAGTATTACAAAACGTAAATTAAAATAGTAAATCGTAATATAAAATATCGTTTTTGCAATTTAATTGAATATAAATGGTTGGTGTGTTACACTTAGCATACTAGGAGGTAAGTATATGAACACTACCAAATATATTCGTTTAGCATCTATGACGATAGATAATATAAAGAATATTGAACACGGTCGTATCAATTTCATAAATACAAGAAAGGACTATAAATCGAGTCTATTAGGTATATATGGTCAAAATGGTTCCGGTAAAACGGCACTTATAGATGCGATTAGCATTTTAAAATTATTACTTACAGGCCAAAAATTGCCTTCTACAATTCGTGATTATATCAATATATCCTCTGCCTCTCATACGTGTGAATTAAATTTTGAATTGTTAATAGAGGATAATCATAAACATATTTTAGTAGATTATGAGGTGGAATTAGGCATTACTTCATCGATTACTGGTGAAAGTAATATATCGGATGATACCAGAGATGGAGAACATCGTATTTGTATTACAAAAGAGCGCTTACAATATAAGCTTGAAAGTATAGAAACCAATATTAGAAAAAGTGTTTTAATTGACACGAATGTACCGGCTAAGCAAATCTTTAAACCTAAATCAAAATTAGACTTACTAGTTGGTCGTGATATTGATGATATTACAGATCTAATCGTAAATAAAAAACAAGCGAATGCGGAATCACGATCCTTTATTTTCTCTCCTGAGTTTATGAAACGACTTCATAGTCGTAATGAAGTGATGGAATCAAATCAAGATTTTGCATTAGTATATTCGATTTTGACAGACTTAGTGAAGTATGGAAATCATGATTTATTTGTAGTAACAACGGAACATAGTGGCTTAATTAGTCTCGATGCATTACCATTAGAGATTAACTATCGGGCTGATACGAGACATATTGTAGGTACGATTGGATTATCCTTAAATCAACCTAATGTATTTCCTATAGCCGTTGTACAAGATATTAGAGATAGTATAACTATGATGAATTTGGTATTAACCCAAATTGTACCAGGATTAACTATAGGTGTAGAAACACTAGGTAAGGAAAAATTGCAGGATAATCAAGACGGAGAGCGATTTGAGTTAGTATCCTATAAATCAAATACATATATTCCATTAAAATATGAATCTGAAGGGATACGTAAAATTATTTCCGTTTTAGGTCTATTAATTTCTGTCTATAATAGAAAATCTATTACTGTTGCCATAGATGAGCTAGACTCGGGTATCTTTGAATATCTACTTGGTGAGATTTTACGAATTATTTCAGAGAAAGGCGAAGGCCAATTAATATTTACATCTCATAACCTAAGACCTTTAGAAACACTTGATAAAGGCTGTATTGCTTTTACCACAACTAATCCTAGCAATCGATATACGCGAATGGTTAATGTAAAGACAAGTAATAACTTACGCGACTTTTACTATAGAGATATCATGCTTGGGGAACAGAACGAAGAATTATATAAATCGACAAATAATGCTGAAATTTCTTATGCTTTTAGGAAAGCTGGTGCATATAAATGGCACGACGAAAAATAGTGCTTGTTATTGTTGAAGGACCTTCTGATGCGGATTCATTAGAATTATATTTCTCTAAATTTTTTGATAGTAATACTGTACATATGAAAATTATGTACGGTGATATTACCTCTAAAAGAGGAATAAACCAGTCGAATATTAAGGCTCGATTAGGTAATGAAATTAAGGTATATGCTGAAAATAATCATTTTAAAGCTGCGGATGTTCAGCAAATTATACATTTAGTTGATATGGATGGAGCTTTTGTTGATGACTCTGTCATTATTGAGGATGAGACAAAAGATAAATTTGTATATACATTACAGTCTGTTATAGTCCCAAATCGACAAGTTGCTATCGAGCGAAACGAGCATAAGCGTGAGAATTTGAATGCTTTAAGTTCAAGGACCTCTGTAATGTGGAATAATATTCCTTATAAAATATATTATATGTCTTGTAACCTGGATCATGTGTTACATGATAAGCCCAATGCTACTGATGAGGAGAAAAAGGCTAACTCATTGGCTTTTACCGAAATGTATTATGATGATATAAATGCGTTTATTAAATTTATAAGTGAGTCTACATTTTCTCAATGTAAAGGTTATAAAGAATCATGGGATTATATAAAACAAGATAATCACTCATTAGAACGTAATTCTAATTTAGGATTATGTTTTATATAGAGTGGATTGATAGATAGCAATAAAAAGGAGCTGTTTTGTTACAGCTCCTTTTTCGTATTCAAATTATTTCGTAAAGTACCCCAACATTTCAATGTGTGTCAACACTTCGTCCATGTATTCTTCGGTCGGTACAACGTAGTTATAGCCGTCCTTAGTGGTGCGGTTAACAGTTAGATTTTCGTCGAGGTTGGCGATTAAATCGGCCCGAGAGATTGGTTTAGCCAATTGTTTCATCACATATAATAGGCCGTTGTCGACGTCCCCGTCCACTTGGTTGTACATGTTACCCGGTGTGAGGTATTGGCTGCCACCTTTTTCCACAATGGTTTCGATGTATTTGATAAAGCGCTCTGGGATGTAGCTTTCATTTTCAACAAACGGCGTGCGAGGATAGGAAGAACCGTAAATGTTGAGGTTGTCCGTCACGATGAGTAGGAACAGACGTTGATATAATACATCGCCATCGATGACATAGCCCGGATAGTGGGAACTAATATAGTTGACAATATCCTGAACGGTGAATTCCTTGAACGTATCCATCAACACCTTGATAGCGATGTGAACGGTATTGGTCCAGTCCTCAGGAACGCCCTTCACATTTCTAGACGGCGCCATAAAGTACAGGTTGTTCAAGATGTCTTGGGTCACCGTTTCGTCGTGGTTGATCTTGTCCTCGTTGGATAGTTTCGTCAATAGGCTCATGCGGAATTGCGTGTCGTACACGTAATCGTAGAACTGTTCCTTGTCAATATAATTGCCGTTGGATAGGGTGGAAATGTTTTTTTCCACGTCTCCTGAAAGCCAGGTAATGAAGGATCGTTGTAATGATTCGTCGCCTACATAGGCACAGCCGTGTTGACGAGCGCGTTCGATGAAGTCAGATACGTACACAGGATCGTTAAAGGTTTCTAGGTATTCGTGTGCCACGTAGTAATCGTTGGATTGCAACACCCGATTGATGTTGTTAATTTTGTAATTGGATTGTGCCCGAGAACGATCGTCGCTGTTCATCGTTTCCGCTACAAGCTTTAACACACTCTTCGTATACAACGTGCGTTCTAATAAACCCTTATCTTCCGCCCGTTTATCCGCGTACAACATAATATCGCGCAATTGCTCTAAGCGTTTCCAGCCAGGGTACGTATTGTACGATACATAAGCGATGCCACGGCTCGATAAATTCTCGCTACAAATATCGAGAATTTTGTCTTTCACCATGTCCGGTACCCAAGACCAGATACCATGAACGATGATGTAATCGAAGGTGCCGAAATTCGTATCCACGTCCATAATGTTTTTTTCGAGCAGCGTCACGTTCTTAAGGCCGATGGATTCGATGATCTCCTTGCCATGCTCCACCTGTACGCCGGATAAATCGATGCCTGTGAAAGTCGCCGTAGGATAGTACATCGCTTGTGGGATGATATTACCGCCGCAGGATGCGCCAAGCTCTAACACGCGCGCCTTGCTCGGCGCCACCGGATCAAGTCCATAAATCTTAGCCTTTGCGTATAAATTGTTGATATTCGTGCTAGAAAATGGCTTTGAAATATATAGGAACGTATCGTAGGACGCTTTTAAATCATTAATACCCTTTTCCACATCCGTAGGCACGTCCATAGTATGCGTTGTCGTATCCGTTGCATCCGGTTTAGATACGATATTCTTGTTTGTTGCCGTTTCAGCAGAGGCTGATGCGGCCTTATTTTTTTTAGTTTCTTTTTTCATAATTAACCCCTTTGTTCTACACTCCCTCATGTATTACTGTAGATTAGTATATCATACTACATTGTTTTATGGTGAAAGTTTATGTCCCTATATATATATATACTATATATAGAAAATTGCATGAGTTATAGATACAACATATTTGAGGAAAGCTTGCTGAGGTTTCTAGATATACGTATACGTTTTATATAGGTCACGCGTAATAACCATATGGTTGTTGCGCGTGGCCTTTTTATTTTAGTGAATTCTATTTGATGAGACTTTGTAAGAGGATCAGTCATGAATATAGATTAAGTAAAAATATCAAATTAATGTGATTACTTTTGAGTTCAATGGTAATGAGTAAGATGAGACCTAATCGTAAGGCAGGAGTATATGGTCCTGAATCGGTTTAGATTTTTGGGGATTTTAAAGGTATTGTTATATTCCTTTGGTATCTGATGGGCTCATAACTCTATTAGTGTAGAGATTGTCATCAATATAGTCTGAGCTACACATTGTTTTCTATAAGAAAGGAGGTGTAGATTGATGCATCTCAAAAATATATTTAGTACTACGGAGTTAGTGGTTATTTTTGTCATAACTTTATAGGTTAATTTAATAGCACTATTGTGATTAGCAATTTATTTATTGAGTAATAGTAAAGTTGACTGTTAGTTATAATTGCATATCCATGGATTTAAATAAAAGTATATACATAATGCGAATGAAAACAATTTTTACAGTCTTTACTATATCTGATTTTATTAGAAAGGATGTGATGAATATGAAACAAAATAAAGTATTTATTAATACTGATGGTATTGTAATTCTTGCTCTAGTGGTATCTTTAACTATAGCTATCATATATGGTGAAAAAGATCTTGCACAAATGATAGCATCTAGTTTGCTTAGTTATATTGCTGGAATTGAATTTAATCAGACCGGTTATTGGAAATAGTAAATACCGGATTGTAAATGCCATTATAACAAGCATCTAGTTGTTATAATGGCGTTTATATTATAGCTATAAATAATATCTCAATTATCTAGCTATTTATTCATGAATACCTCATTCATGCTTTGCAAGGTATATTTGATAAGTTTTGCTAATTTAAATGATTGTTTTTCTTGATAGGTAATGGTTTTTATATCCTTATTTAACATGGTTTAATAGCATTTTACAATATATCGAAAAAACTTGTAGTGTATAAACATATTAATATCATGTTTATGAAGAAATCGTGATTATTAATATTTTGGTAAGTAAATAAATCGAAAATGATTAATATATGTTTACTGAAATTGAAAAAAATCGCACAAAAATGTGTAAAAAATACACCATTTCTTAACAAAAATTAAAAAATAAAACATTTTTCCAATTTTATGAGAAAAAAATGAGAGAAAATGTTTTACAAAAAGAAAATTTTTTGTTATAGTATGTACATGAAGTAAGATGAATGAAAAGTGAAACATGAGAAAATGTTCTTCACACAATGATTTTTATTTCTATTGAATAGGGATTAATTAAGGATTATAAGTGTCTTAAAGAAAGAGAAAAAGAAAGGGGTTCATAGAAATATGAATAAGATCTTTAAAGTTGTTTGGAGCAAAACAAAAGAATGCTACGTTGTAGTATCTGAAGTAGCGAAAAACAATGGTGGTAAGAAAAAAGTTTTAGCTAGCGTATTGGCTGGCTTAGCTATGGTTGGTGCAGGGGCTCAAGTACAAGCGTATAGTGGTTTGGGCGGCCATGATAATTCAGCTGTAGAAACACTAGCAGTAGGCCCTGATACATGGGCAAATCAAGAAGCTGCTGTTGCTGTTGGTATGCACAATAATGCAAACGGTCAACCAGCAGGTAAACATTCTGTAGCTATCGGTAGTTTCTCAAATGCTAACGGTGAAATATCCATTGCAATGGGTGGTGTAACCAATGCAAGCGGTAAGATGTCAGTTGCAGTTGGTTATCGAGCTAGTGCTACTGATGAAGCTGCCGTTGCATTAGGTAATATGGTTAGTGCTGATAAAAACTCCACAGGTGTTGGCCCAGGTGCAACTGCAAGCGGTACATATGCATTTGCAGGTGGTTACCAATCCGAAACTACTGGTATTAGTGGTGTTGCTATTGGCGATAATGCAAAAGCAAAAGCAGCTAGAGCAATGGCTATCGGTGGTCATGCCGAAGCTACGGCTGAGCAAGCTATTGCTATTGGTAGTGATACTGGTGCAGGTAATAAAACAACAGCATCTAAAAAGAATGCTATTGCAGTTGGGCATGGAGCAACGGCAAGTGGTTTAGATACGGCTGCCATTGGCACTTCTGCTACTGCTAGTGGTCAAAGCTCTGTTGCTCTTGGTAATGGAACACAGTCTACTCATCTTAATACAACTGCTATTGGTAGTAATGTTCAATCAACAAAGACAGGTTCAATTGGTATTGGTGGCAATGTTGAATCCATTGGTGATTATTCTGTTGCAATCGGTAGTGCTTCAGCAGGAAAGACCGTTAAAGCTGTTGATTATGCTACTGCAGTTGGTGGCTTATCGAATGCGGCTGAACGTGCGGCTGCATTGGGTGCTGGTGCTAATGCAGCTCAGGCAAGATCCGTTGCAGTAGGTTATAAAGCTACTGCAAATACTGCCGATGGTGTTGCAATTGGTTCTACGTCTGTAGCATCTACTGC
Source organism: Veillonella sp. HPA0037 (assembly GCF_000411535.1). NCBI lineage: Bacteria > Bacillati > Bacillota > Negativicutes > Veillonellales > Veillonellaceae > Veillonella > Veillonella sp. HPA0037. The sequence continues at coordinate 1,316,611 of NZ_KE150483.1, read as the reverse complement.
GGCAGGTGTACAAGGTTTCGACTCAGCAGAAAATCGTACAAGAAAATATACTAATTTAACTGGTAATGTACAAACATCCACATTGGCAGCAGTTTCTGTAGGTGATGGAACCACAGTAACTCGTCAAATCACTGGCCTTGCAGCAGGTAAGGAAGATACTGATGCAGTAAACGTAGCACAATTAAAAAACGTTGGCGTTCGTGTAGGTGCTGATACTAATACAGCTACCATTGGTACCAATAAAGTTGCGGCTGATTTCCTTGCTTACAATGGTCAATTGAACATTAAAGGCGATAGCAACCGTGTTACAACTGTGTCCGAAAACGATGCAAACGGTAAAGATGCTAATGTAAATATTAAATTTGATTACGATGGCTTGGTGAAAGCTAAAACTGGTTCTGCAGTTACTGTAGATCAAAAAACAGATGCAGCTGGTAAAACATACTTTGAAATCGACGCTGCAGCAGGAAGCAAAACTGTAGTAGCCGATGGTAAAAACACAACTGTAACTGGCGCAGGTACAACGGCTAGTCCATATAAAGTAAACGTAGAAGGTGCTTTAACAGGTATTTCTTCCATTACAAATAACGGTGGCGGTAAAATCGAGTTCACTACCGGTGGTACAACTATTTCTGGTGGCCCGGTTAATGTATCTAATAATAAAATTACAGGTGTTGCTAATGGTGATGTAAATGCTACATCTACTGATGCAGTTAACGGATCTCAATTACATGCTGTAAAAGCTGCTGAACGTCACATTGCACCTACAACTACTGGCCATGAATATACTGTCGATAGTAATGGCGATGTAACTATGACATACCTTGATGGTAATAATAACGCTGTTGCTAATGAAAAAGCAGTTATTAAAGGCATTGCTAAAAATGATCTTTCTAACATCACAAATGAAGGTAAGAAAGAAATTACTAAACTTGGCACTATTGTAAAAGCTGGTGATAATGTCAATGTATCTGAAAGCTCTGATGCAACAACAGGTCGAACAACTTACACTGTAAACGCTGTAACACCTGCTGTTTATACTAAAGCTGATGGTACAAAAGTGTATAAACGTCTAGATGGCACTTTCACAACAAATAGTAATCTTGCTGCTGGTAATAATGTAGACAAAGGTGATGTAATCACATCCTTCATGGATGGCAATGGCAACACAACTGGCGGTAATATGGTTATCAACAACGTTGGCTCTGCTATCGATAAAACTGGTACGTCTACAGGCAATACATTCTTAACTAAGTTGGATACAGCCGCTACTAACACACCAAATGCAGCTGTAAACGTAAAAGACCTTAAGAACACATCTGATGCATTGATTAATAAAGGTTTGAATTTCACTGGTAACAATGATGCAACTGTAAATGCTCATAAACTCGGTTCCCTTGTAAAAGTTCAAGGTGAAGGCGTTGCTGCAACAGACGTTCCAAGCTTCGCATCTGCAGCTGGTAACATCGCTGTAGTAGCTAATGGCACAGATACATTGGAACTCAAGTTGAATAAAAATTTGAAGGGTATCAACTCTATATCTAACGGCAGCTCCTCCATCACTCTTAACAGTAACCCAGGTGGTACTAATAATACACCTGCAGTAAGCATTACTGGTGGCAATGTCGATGTTGGTGGTAATAACATTACTAACCTTAAATCTGGTGGTGACACTGATTCTAATGCTGCTAATATTGGCGATGTTAAGAAAATTGCAAGCGATACAGATACACATATCAAACCAGGTACATACACAGTAGCAGCTGATAAGACTGTTACTATGACATATGTAAATGGTAAAGGTGAAACTGTTAAAGATAACGGACAAGATGTAGTTGCTAAGATCGACTTGTCTGGTTTGCCTACAGGTGGTACTTCTTCTACTGAAAAAGTAAAAAAAGCAGCCAATGGAGCTAATGATACGAATATCGCAGAAGTAAATCCACAAACTGGCGATACATACGGTGCTGCTAATGCAACGTATGAAGTATCCGTATCCCGTAATGCTGTTAAAGACGCAGCTCGTGAAGCTGTAACAGTAAATAACGGTGGCACAACTACTGGTGGTACTTATACAGCAGATGCAAATAACCCTATTTCTGTAACAGCAACACCAGATAATACTAACCACAATACAACATATGCTGTTACATTCGATGGTGACAAAGCCGCAAAACAAATCCCGTTAACTTATAAAGCAACTAATGGTACTACTACAAGTGCTGCTCAAACAGTTAAACTTGATAAAGGCTTGAACTTCACAGGTGGTGATTATACAACTGCTAGCGTTGGTGCTGATGGTAAGGTTGTATTCGATGTTAACCTTGGTACAGCTCCAACAGTAACTGATGGTAAACCTGGTGTTCCAGGACAAGCTGGTGCTGCTGGTAAAGATGGTATTGCCACTGTTAAGACTGTAGTAGATACAATCAATAACTCTGGTTGGAAAGCAAATGCTAAAGCAAATGGTGGTACACTTGATGGTAGCTCTACAGCGACTGTTGTAAAACCTGGTGATCAAGTAAACTTTGCGGCTGGTAAAAACTTAACAGTTAAACAAGATTTGACTGGTGAACATACATACACTTATTCTTTGAATAAAGATCTTAAAGATTTAACTTCAGTAGAAATTGGTGGTAGTACAATTAAGACTGATGGTGATCATATTACAATTACATCTCCAGATACAAATCCTGGTGCTACACCTGGCGCTACTGTAACAAATAAAGTTGCAAATCTTGGCGATGAAAAACATATTAAGCCTGATACTTATGCTGTTGCTAATGATGGCTCTGTAACATTAAAATATGTTGATGGTAATGGCAAAGATTTAACCGAAACAACTAAAATTACTGGCATTGCCAAGAAGGCAAAAGTTATCAATGGTAAAAATACAACTGTTGAAGAAGGCACAGACGCAGTTGATAATAGTACAACATATAAAGTAAATGTTAAGGGCGATTTAACTGGTATTTCTTCCATTACAAATGGTGGTACAAACAACGGTAAAATTTCCTTTGGTCCAAATAAAACTGTTGCTGTAGATGGTGATCATAGTATTACACTTAATGCAAGCACAGGTACAATTGGTGGATTACAAAATAAAACATTTGATCCAACAAATATCACATCTGGCCAAGCAGCTACAGAAGACCAATTGAAATCTGTTCATGATGCGTTGAAAGCAAATGAACGTCATATTGCACCTACAACTGTGGCAACTGGCTCTACTGAAACTAAAGGTGGTACAGCTAATGCTGGGGGTACTGCAAATGTATACAAATATGATGCAGCTAGTAAAACTGTTACATTGACTTACAATGATGGTAATGGTCATGCAGTCACTGATACTAAAGCAGTTATCGATTTCTCCGCTTTGAATACTGGTGGTACAACAGCTTCTACTTGGACGGCTAAAACATCTGCAGAAAATACAACTGCAGGTTCTGAAGTAGGTAAACATGCTGGTGACACTAGCCAAGTAATTGGTAATCAAAATTCTGTTGATTTCCAAGCTGGTAAAAACATGACTGTGAAACAAACTAATGATGGTAATGGTAATACAACTATTAACTATGCATTGGATAAGAATCTTGATGTAGAATCCGTTCACGTTGGTAAAGACGGTAAAGATGGTAAGATTGGTATCGATGGTAAAGACGGTGTAGATGGCCTTGATGGTACTAACCGTGTAGACATTCATGTAGAAAAAGGTGCTAAAGGCGTTGACGGCACTGACGGTCATGATGGCGTAAATGGCCATAATGGTAAAGATGGCATGACTCGTATCGTTTACGAAGATAAGGGTGGTAAACAAGAGGTTGCTACACTTAACGATGGTTTGAAATTCACTGGTAACAATGAATCTACTGTAAATAACCATAAACTTAATACACTTGTAAAAGTTCAAGGTGAAGGTACAAAAGAAAGTACTGAACATGACTGTGAAACAAACTAATGATGGTAATGGTAATACAACTATTAACTATGCATTGGATAAGAATCTTGATGTAGAATCCGTTCACGATGGTAAAGACGGTGTAGATGGCCTTGATGGTACTAACCGTGTAGACATTCATGTAGAAAAAGGTGCTAAAGGCGTTGACGGCACTGACGGTCATGATGGCGTAAATGGCCATAACGGTAAAGATGGCATGACTCGTATCGTTTACGAAGATAAGGGTGGTAAACAAGAGGTTGCTACACTTAATGATGGTATGAAATATGCAGGTGATGATGCACAAGGTGCTGATAAAACTAAAGTTATTGCTAAGAAACTTAACGAAACATTAGATATTATCGGTGGTGCTAACAAAGCTGACTTGACTACTGACAACATCGGTGTAAATAACGATGGTAATGGTAAATTACTTGTTCAATTGTCTAAAAAACTTAAAGGTTTGGATTCTGTTCAAACTAAGACTGTTGAATTAGGCGACCATACGACACCTGGTGGCACAACTAATATTACTTATAATACTGGTGATAAACGTATTGAATACACAACACCTGGTGTAACCCCTGGTACTACAGATACTAAGAAAGTAGCAACTACTGATGATATATGGACAATCCAAGGTAATGGTACTGATGTTGCTCCTGTTAATGGTAAGGTTAATGTAAAAGCTGGCGAAAATATCCTTATCACAACTCCAACTACTGCCGATGGTTCTATGACTATCAATGCAGTAACACCTGCTGTTTATACAGATAAAAATGGTAACAAGCTAACTAAGGATAAAGATGGTAAATTCCATAAGCCTGATGGTACAGAAGTAGCACCGGCTGATGTTATTACATCCATTCAAGATGCAGCTGGTAATGTAACTGGCGGTAACTCCATCGTTAACAACGTTGGCTCCGCTATTAAAAACGCTGGTAATGCAGGTGATTCTTTCTTGACTAAGTTAGATGCTGCTAACACTGCAACTCCAAATGCAGCAGTAAACGTATCTGACTTGAAGAACACAGCTGACGGATTGACTGATAAAGGCTTAAAATTTGACGCTAATGAAGGCGGCGTTAAAACGAATAAACTTGGTTCTACAGTAACAGTTCAAGGCTCTGGTGCTTTAACTGCGGGTAAAGCATATGCTGATGAATACAACACAGCTAATATCAGAACGAATATTGAACAAGGCTCTGATGGCAATACAACAATCAACGTTGGTTTAGCTAAAGAGCTAAAAGATATTAACTCTATCTCTAATGGCGGTTCTTCTATCACTATTAGTAATGTTCCAACTGGTGCAACTACTCCTGCTGTAACTATCTCTGGTGGTAACTTGTCCATGGGTAATGGCACAACAAATAATAAGATTGTGAACTTGGCTCCTGGTACAGGTGATAATGATGCAGTTAACGTGAAACAGTTGAAAGATACTGAATTACACATTACTCCTGGCACATATACACCTGGTGCTGATAAAAAAGTTAAATTAACGTATACAGATGGTAATAATACTGTAGTTAATGGTAAAGAAGCTGTTATCGACTTGTCTGGTTTGGCAACAGGTGGTACTACTTCTACTGAAAAAGTACAAAAAGCAGCCGATGCTACTGATGACAAAAACATTGCAGAGGTAGGACCAAAATCTGGTGATACATTTGGTGCTGCTAATGCGACTTATGAAGTATCCGTATCCCGTAACGCTGTTAAAGACGCAGCTCGTGAAGCAGTAACGATTAATAATGGTGGTACAAAATCTGGTACTACATACACACCAAATGCTGATAACCCAATCACAGTAACACCTAAAGAAGATGCAGCTAATCATAATACAACTTATGAAGTGACTTTTGATGGCAATAAAGCTGCAAAACAAATTCCATTAACTTATAAAGCAACTAATGGTACTACTACAACTGCTGATCAAACAGTAAAACTTGATAAAGGCTTGAACTTCACAGGTGGTGATTATACAACTGCTAGCGTTGGTGCTGATGGTAAAGTAACATTTGATGTTAACCTTGGTACAGCTCCAACAGTAACTGATGGTAAACCTGGTGTTCCAGGACAAGCTGGTGCAGCTGGTAAAGATGGTATTGCTACTGT
>NZ_KE150483.1:1299599-1309206 GCF_000411535.1 Veillonella sp. HPA0037 | reverse complement strand
GGTAAAGATGGCATGACTCGTATCGTTTACGAAGATAAGGGTGGTAAACAAGAGGTTGCTACACTTAACGATGGTTTGAAATTCACTGGTAACAATGAATCTACTGTAAATAACCATAAACTTAATACACTTGTAAAAGTTCAAGGTGAAGGTACAAAAGAAAGTACTGTAGTTGATCCTGCAACAGGTAAGAAATATGTAGTACTGTCTGATGGTACGACTAAATTCGAATCTGCTAAAGACAACATCGCAGTAGAAGCGGATGGTACAGATACATTAACTGTTAAGTTGAACAAAAACCTCAAAGGTTTGAACAGCATCCAACTTGGTGGTAACACTATTCAAAGTAATGGTGATAACATTACTTTCACAACTAATGGTGGCACTACAAAAACTGTAGCTACTACAGATCAATTGTGGACAATCCAAGCTAATGGTACTGATGTTCCTGCTAAATCTGGCAAGGTAAATCTTGTAGCTGGTGATCATATCACAATTACTCCTGATGCAGCTAATGGCAAAATGACAATCAGTGCAACTGGTTTTGGTTCTATGGATGGATTCAATGTGAAAACATCTGCAGAATCTGCTACAGTAGGTACTCATGCTGGCGATACAACAGAAAACATCAAAAATGGTAAAACTGTAGATATGCAAGCTGGCAAAAACTTGATTGTTACTCAAACTAATGACGGTAATGGCAACACAACTGTTAACTATGCATTGAACAAAGATGTTGATCTTGGTACGAATGGTTCCTTGAAAGCGGGCGATACTACTGTCAATAAAGATGGTGTGACAATTGCTAATGGTCCTTCCATTACTAAGACTGGTGTAGATGCAGGCGATAAGAAAATCACTAACGTAGCTGATGGTGATGTAAATGCAACATCTAAAGATGCAGTTAATGGTTCCCAATTGAAGAAATACACTGATGCAGCGAAAACAACAGTAGAAGCTGGCGATAATAACGTTAAGGTTGATACTGATACTACAGCAGCAGATGGTCATACTAACTACAAAGTATCCTTAAAACCTGTTGTAACTATTGGTGATACTCATAAAGTTAAAATCGATGGTCAAACTGGCGACATCACTGGTTTAACAAATGTAGATCTTACTGATCCTACATTTGCAACTAAGGGTCGTGCAGCAACTGAAGAACAATTGAATAAAGTTCTTACTGAGGCTAAGAAAAAAGCCGTTGAAAAAGTACAAGCTGGTACCGCAGCTGCTGGTGATACAAATATTGCTACAGTAGCTCCAAAAGCTGGCGATACATTCGGTGCAGCTGGTGCAACATATGAAGTGTCTGTATCTAAAAATGCTGTTAAAGATGCTGCTAAAGAAGCTGTTAAAGTAACTTCTGCAAGCCCTGCTATTACAGTAACTGCTGATACATCTGTAGCTCATGAAACAACTTATAAAGTTGGTTTCGATGGTAATCAAGCTGCAACTCAAATTCCTTTAACATACAAACAAAACGGTGGCAGTGCTCGTACAGTTAAATTGTCCGATGGCTTGAACTTCATTGATGGCACAAATACAAAAGCTCGTACAGCTGCTGATGGTAAAGTTACATTTGACGTAATGGGTGATCTAACAGGTATTACATCCATCTCTAATGCTGCTGGTGGTCCTAAAATGACATTCGGTGGTAACTCCATCAATGTAACAAATGGCGATCTTAACATGGGTGGTAAGAAAATTACTAACATTGGTAAAGGTACAGATCCAACAGATGCGGCACGTGTTGGTCAATTGACTAAGGTTACATCTAACAACCACTCTGTTGTAATTAATAAAACTACAGATGCTAATGGTGCTCCAGTTTACGACTTGGCAGTAACAGGCACTCCAGGTGCTCCTGCAGCTGACCCTCGTGTAGATATGCTTGGCGAAGAAATCGGTCGTGTAGGTGCTCAAGGCGCAGCTCTCTCCGCATTGAAACCTATCCAATACGACCCATTAGAACCAACTCAAATCATGGCTGGTTATGGTAACTACCGTGGTAACTCCGCAGTGGCTCTTGGCGTAGCTCATTACAAAAATGAATCTACATTAATCCATGGTGGTGTATCCTGGGCTGGTGGTTCTAGCCACATGATGGCAAACGCTGGTGTAACTTGGAAAGTTGGTAACCGTGATAGCGAAGCTGCTGTAGCAGATCGTTATCGCAAAGGCCCTATCAGTTCCGCGTATGCAATGCAACAAGAAATGGCAGCTATGAAAGCTCAAAATGCCGGATTAAAAGGCGAAGTATCTGACTTGAAAGCAGAAAATGAACAAATGAAAGCTCAAATTGCTGCAATGATGGCAAAATTAGGTTTATAATTTGATAGATTAAACTTTCACAGATAACGGGAAGAGGGAACTCGATACCGAGAACCCTCTCGTCCCTTTTGGTTCGACTAAGAAAAGAGGAATAGATATGAAAAAATCTACAATGCTTGCTTTCACAGCAGCAGTATTAATGAGCGCTGCATCCCTTACTGGTCACGCAGCCAGCGCACCTACATATGATGATGTATTAATTGTTAAAAACCCTGTAATGACGCCACAACTCGGCTCTGTTGTACTCGTTCCTGTAGCGAGCCCACAAACGGTGGCAGCTGTTCATGATTATGTGAAAGCTTGGCAAAATGCAGAAATCAACATTGCAAAAGCTAAGGTTAAATACGATGATCATAAACAATTGACGAAATTTGAAAAGGTTTGGTTGCATTCTTATGACAAACATAACTATGCTGACTATTTCCGCACACATTCCATCGGTCGTGTGCATGGTCAAGAAGTGTTCATGAACTGGAACGGTGAAAATCGCAACAAAAATGAATACGAATACTTTGATATGCCAAAATACAATGAGCAAGATGGTTTCACCAATAGCTATGGGTACAATGTACTTCGTGGCATGGTAGACCAAATCAATGCAGTTATCCAAGAGCAAAAGAAAATCGGCGGTCCTATGACTGACGAAGAAGCACAAGCGTTGGAAGACTCCATTTTGGACATCATGGCTCATGATCAAGAACATGTAAACAATGATGAACTTCGTCACTACATGAACGAAACAATTTGGTACGCCGCAAAACAAACGGTGAAAAACAAAGCTAGCGAAGAACCTCAAGCTGGTGATGACCACGAAGTAGACCTTCGCGCAGCAATGGCTAATCCGCCTGTAGATCAACCTCAATCCCGTAAAGTAAACTTACGTGATGCTATAGGCAAATAATCTGGCTGAACACTAAATTATAAATCCATATGGCCCTTATAGGCTCTCTAATCCCACCCCCCTTTCTTCTATAGGGGCCATAATAAAAACGCTCACACTGTGAGAACGGACTTTTGAATTGAATGCAATTTTGAAAGTACCGTCCCATAGTGTGGGCGTTTTTTGGTGCATAAAATATGGTTTATAGTAGATCCATAGGTTCATTTTGTGTGTAGTTTTATTTGGAATACTAGCATATATTAATAGATATATATTAATAAACCATAAAATTTAGCATTATACAATTTAATGTATTGAATTGATGAATGTCTTATAAATACAGTATTTTACTGATTAATCGTGTAATTTCGATTTATTAAATTTATAGAATAGTGGCGTTGGTTAAATACCTTATTTTGTCTGATTTTATATTATTTAACATATTTATAAACTAAAAAGAACTGTGACTTATATGAAAAGTATATGAAGAAAATGTCGCTGAGTACGCTATAAACATAGTTATAGCGTACTTTTTGATAAATGTGATTGTTTTTACACATACATATAAATTTCAGTTTATTTTCATCTAAAATATAAAATTTCATTAAATAAATAGGCGTAAAAGTATTTACAATTAATTAATAAATTGATATTATTAAGTTATCCTATATGAAGTGTGTGTGAATGAGAGAAAAACCACTCTTCATGAAGTGAACTAAAGTGTAAAAGTTACATTTTTCATGTACTTATGAGAAAGGGGTTCAAAGGTTTTATGAATAAGGTCTTTAAAGTCGTTTGGAGCAAATCCAAGGAATGCTACGTTGTAGTTCCTGAAATTGCGAAAAATAATAGCGGCAAAAAGAAAGTCCTAGCTAGCGTATTGGCTGGTTTAGCGCTTGTTGGCGTTGGCGCACAAATGGGTACGCCTGTAGATGCCTATAGAAGTCCTGATGGCAGTGTAAATACTCAAGATAGTCGTATTAATATTGCAGCTAATGCTAAACCTAGTAATAGTGTTGGCGTTAACTCCATCGTTGTTGGTTACCAAAACACAACTGATGATCAAGATGGCACTACGGCTCTTGGTGCAAATAACCAAGCATATGGTAATTCTGGCTTAGCTGTAGGTAATCAAAATGAATCTAGAGGCGGTGCTTCTACTGCTATCGGTGCTGGTAATAGAGCAAGTGGCGCTGCAACAGTAGCTATTGGTAACGTAAGTAATGCCAATGCTAAAAGTGCTATTGCAATCGGTTCCTATAACAATGTTAACTATACAAAAGGTACTTGGGCTACAGCACCTTTGCAAGCTGGAGCGTACTCTACAGTAGTTGGTAACTATTCTAGTGCGACTGGTAGAGAATCAGCTGCTATGGGTGTATATTCCAATTCTGCTGGTCCTGGATCTTTTGCAGCTGGTTATAAAGAAAATGCATTGGGCCAAAACTCTGTTGCCATCGGTTCTGAAAATACATCCCATGTAGCTGATACAATCACATTAGGTCAACAAAATAATGCAAAAACAATGGGTGGTATCTCCATTGGTAAAAATAACTTGACTGATTCTTCTAATGATGGTCGAAATGCTGCGAATACTAGAGATGAAAACTCTCAAATCGCTATCGGTCGTGACAACGTTGCAACTCACCTAGATACGATTGCTATCGGTCGTGAAACAACTGCATCTGGTTCTGGATCTACTGTAGTCGGTGCTCGTGCAGAGGCTTCTGGTGACAATTCTATTGCTATTGGTCAAAGTGGTAAAGGTTCTCCTAAAGTAATTGCATCTGGTGTAAACTCCATCGCTATCGGCATGCAATCTCAAGCTACTGGAGAAGCTGCCATCGCTGAAGGTGCTGGCTCTCGTGCAGGTGGTAAATATGGCGTTGCATTAGGTCGTACAACTAAAGCGAATGCAGAAGCTGCTACTGCATTAGGTAATGCAGCAGAAGCTAACATTGCCAATGGTGTAGCACTAGGCTCTAGCTCTGTTACAACAACAGATAAAGGCGTTAAAGGTTACAATCCTTCCGATGACCATACACGTCATTACAAAAACTTAGCTAATAATGTTCGCACAGCTACTACGGCTGCTGTATCCATCGGTAATGGTAGTACATTGACTCGTCAATTGACAGGCCTTGCTGCTGGTACTGCTGATACAGATGCTGTTAACGTAGCTCAATTGAAAAACGTTGGCGTTGCGTTGACTGGTAATACTGGTTCCAGCGACTTCTTGGCTGACGGCGGTAAATTGAATGTTCGTGGTGAAGGCCGTGTATCCGCAGCTGTTGCTGATGAAAATACTAAAGACTCCAGATTGACTTTGACATTTGATGACAAAGGCATGGTGAAAGCTGGTAAAAACGTTACTGTTGATGAAAAAACAGTTGATGGTCGTACTACATACACAATCAACGCTGCAGACGCTGCTGCAAAATACGATTTCTTAACAAATGCTAAGGCTAACGGTGGTAAATTAGATGGTACTGCTACAGCAACTAAAGTTGAAAGCGGTCAAACTGTTACCTATGCAGCTGGTAAAAACTTAACAGTAAAACAAGATATCAACCAATCTGCAGGCGAACAAACATATACATACTCTTTAAATAGTGATCTTGGTGGTATTACTTCCATTACTAACAATGGCGGTCCTACAATGCACTTTGGTGGTGACAACATCAGCATCACTGGTGGTAACCTAGATCTTGGTGATAATAACATCACTAACCTTAAATCTGGTGGCAATGTAATCAATAACGCTGCTAACATCGGCGACGTAACTCGTATTTCCAAAGCTAATGACTTGCATGTAGCTCCTACAGCAGGTACTAACAATAACGTAGCTGAATACACTGTAGACGCTAACAAAAAGGTTACATTAACATACCAAGATGGTAATGGCAAAACTGTTAACGGCCCTAAAGCAGTTATCGACTTGAGCGGTTTGAAAACTGGCGATATGAGCTCCTTCAACGTGAAATCTTCTGCTACAGAAGGTAAGGTTGCACAAGGTTCTGCTGGTGTTCAAGAAATCCGTGACGGCAAAACTGTGGAAATGCAAGCCGGCAAAAACATGACCATTAAACAAACTAATAAAAATGGTAATGCAGCTGTTGAATTTGCATTGAACAAAGACATCGATTTGACTCCAGATGGGTCTATCAAAATCGGCGACACTAACATCACTGACAATGGTTTGACTATCAACGGTGGTCCTTCCATTACTAAAACTGGTATCAATGCTGGTGGTTTGAACATTACTAATGTAAAAGCTGGCGTAAATGATAACGATGCAGTTAATGTTAGCCAATTGAAACAAGTTCGTGCTGATGAACGTCACATCAAACCTGGTGAATACGCAGTTGATAACAACGGCAAAGTAACAATGACTTACCTTGATGGCAACAACAAGGACGTTCCTAACGAAACAGCTGTTATCACAGGTATTGCTAAACAAGATCTTTCCAATATCAACAAGGGTGGCGAAACAGTTATCCAAAATCTTGCTAAAAAATCCATCGATATGGAAAATGGTAAGAATACAAAGGTGAGCAACCGTGAAATCAATGGCGTTAAAACTTTCAAAGTAGACGTTGAAGGTGATTTAAACGACATTACATCCATCACAAACAAAGCTGGCGATGGCAAGGTTGTATTCGGTGGTAACCAAACTGTTAACGTAGCAGGTGATCACAACATTAACTTGAATGCTAAAGTTGGTGACATCACTGGTTTAACTAACGTAACTTTGGATGCTCCAGATTTCGCTAAAAAAGGTCGCGCCGCTACTGAAGAACAATTAAGCATCGTTAATAACGGTTTCAATAACACAGTTGGCTTGACTGGTAACACAGGCGCTACTGATCTTCAAAAATTGAACCAAGCTGGTGGCTTGAGCTTTGGCGTAATTGGTGCTAACAATGGCCAATACATCAAAACAACTGCATCTGGCAGCAACGTAGCTGTTGACTTGTCCGATGAAGCTAAAGGTAAATTGAACAATACTGTAGAGGTTCGTGGTAAAAATGCTGCGAAGGTTACTTCTGTAACAGAAAATACTGTTGACGGTGGTAAGAAAACAATTTACACAGTAGACGTTGATAATGTAACACCTACAGCTGCTTCTACTGAAAAGGTGAAAGCAAAAGCTGATTCCAGTAGTTCTACAGATAAAAACATTGCTAAGGTTACTCCTCAAGCAGGTGACCAATATGGCGACGCTGGTGCAACTTACGAAGTAAACGTATCCCGTAACGACGTAAAAGACGCAGCTCGTGAAGCGGTAACTGTAAATACTACAAATACAACTAACAACCCTATCACTGTGACACCTGTACAAGATGAAACAAACCATAACACAACTTATACAGTAACATTCGATGGTAACAAAGCGGCTACTCAAATTCCTTTGACATACAAAGCGAATGGTCAAAATGCTCAAACAGTTACATTGGATAAAGGTTTGAACTTCGTTAACGGTAAAAACACAACAGCTTCTGTAGATGCTGAAGGCGTTGTTAAATACGATGTGAATAAAGATTTAGTAAACATCAATTCCATTTCCAACACTACAAATGGTCCAAAAATGGAATTCGGTCCTAACTCCATCAACATCACTAATGGCCCTATCAACATGGGTGACCAAAACATTACTAACCTTAAATCTGGTGGTGATGTTATCAATAACGCAGCTAATATTGGTGATGTAAAACGTATTTCTAAAGAAAACGATTTACACATTGCACCTACAACATCTAATCGTCAAGGTGAAACTACTACATCTTACGCTTACGATGCAGCAAGCAAATCTGTAACATTGAAATATAACGATGGTAATGGCGCAACTCAAGCTGGTACAGTAGCAAAAATTGACTTATCCGGTTTGGCTGATCAAATCAAAGACGGTTATTCCTTCTCTACTGACGCTAAAGGTAATGTAGTTGGTAACCATGCTGTTACACCTGTAGCAAATGGTAAAACTGTTTCTTATGCAGCAGGTAAAAACTTAACTGTTGCTCAAAATATTGATAATACAACTGGTGAACATACTTATACATATGCATTGTCCAATGATGTTGATTTAACACCAAATGGTTCCTTGAAAATTGGTGACACAATTCTCAACAATGGTGGTTTAACAATTACAGGCGGCCCATCCGTTACTAAGACTGGCATCAACGCTGGTAACTTGAACATTACTAATGTGAAAGCTGGCGTAAACGATACAGACGCAGTTAACGTTAAACAGTTGAAAGATGCTCGTACAGTTGTTACATCTAACGATAACTCCGTAACAATTAACAAAACTGAAAACGGTAACCAAGTGACTTACGACTTGCACGTGGCTCCTGGTGCTGCACAATCCGTATGGAATGTGAAATCCACAGGTAACACAACTGCTGATTCTGAAACAGCTGCTAAAACTATCTCTGATGGTAAAACAGTTGAAATGGCAGCAGGCAAGAACTTAACTGTAAAACAAACTAGCAACAACGACGGTGCTAAGGTTGAATTCGACTTGGCTAACGATATCAAGATTGGTAACGACGGCAAAGACGGTAGAGACGGCGTTGACGGCAAAATCGGCGTAAACGGTAAAGATGGTTCTTCCGTTGTGATCAATGGTAAAGACGGCTCCATCGGCTTAAATGGTAAGGACGGCAAAGACGGTCTTACTATGAAGGGCGAAAAAGGCCAACCTGGCTTAAACGGCAAAGATGGCATCACTCGTATTGTTTATGAAGATAACAACCATGATAAACATGAAGTGGCTACGTTAGATGATGGTTTGAACTTCACTGGTAACAACACTGATACAGTGAACAAACAAAAATTGAACAGCTTAGTAAAAGTACAAGGTGAAGGCGTAGATAAAAATACATCTGCTACATTCAAGAGCGCAGCTGGTAACATCAACGTAAAAGCTGATGGTACAGATACTTTAGAAGTTCAATTGAACAAAGACTTGAAAAACATCAACACAATTAAGAACGGTGGCAATGCTACTTTCACAATTGGTGGCGATAACTTTGCATTCAATGGCGGCAACGTAAGCATCGGTGGTAATAACATTACTAACCTTAAATCTGGCATTGTAAATAACAATGATACAGATAACACAAATGCTGCTAACATCGGCGACGTTAAGACTATTTCCAAAGCTAACGACTTGCACATTGCTCCTACAACATCTAATCGTGCTGGTGAAACAACTACATCTTACGCTTACGATACAGCAAGCAAATCCGTAACATTGAAATACAACGATGGCAACGGCGCTAACCAAGCTGGTACAATCGCAAAAATCGACTTGTCCGGTTTGGCTGATCAAATCAAAGACGGTTATTCCTTCTCCACTGACGCTAAAGGCAATGTAGTTGGTAACCATGC
>NZ_KE150483.1:1299086-1299589 GCF_000411535.1 Veillonella sp. HPA0037 | reverse complement strand
ATCGCAAAAATCGACTTGTCCGGTTTGGCTGATCAAATCAAAGACGGTTATTCCTTCTCCACTGACGCTAAAGGCAATGTAGTTGGTAACCATGCTGTAACAGCTGTTGGCAATGGTAAAACTGTTTCCTATGCAGCAGGCGATAACTTGACTATAAAACAAGATATCGACGCTACAACTGGTGAACACACTTATACATACGCATTGTCCAATGACATCAAGGTCGGCAAAGACGGTAAAGATGGCATCGATGGTAAAATCGGCGTAAACGGTAAAGATGGTTCCTCCGTTGTGATCAACGGTAAAGATGGTTCTATCGGCCTCAATGGTAAGGACGGTAAAGATGGTCTTACTATCCGTGGCGAAAAAGGTCAAGATGGCGTAGACGGTAAAAATGGTACTAATGGTATCACTCGTATCGTATACGAAGATAACAGCAAGAATACACATGAAGTGGCTACATTGGATGACGGCATGAAATATGCTGGCGACGATGCACAAGG
>NZ_KE150483.1:1292266-1298691 GCF_000411535.1 Veillonella sp. HPA0037 | reverse complement strand
AAAACTATCTCTGATGGTAAAACAGTTGAAATGGCAGCAGGCAAGAATTTGACTGTAAAACAAACTAGCAACAATGACGGCGCTAAGGTTGAATTCGACTTGGCTAACGATATCAAGATTGGTAAAGATGGCAAAGACGGCGTTGACGGTAAAATCGGCGTAAACGGTAAAGATGGTTCCTCTGTTGTGATCAATGGTAAAGACGGCTCCATCGGCTTAAATGGTAAGGACGGCAAAGACGGTCTTACTATGAAAGGCGAAAAAGGCGCTGACGGCGTAACTCGCATCGTTTACGAAGATCATGACAACAATAAACACGAAGTAGCTACATTGGATGATGGTTTACGTTTCGACGCTAACTCCGGTGGCGAAAAGAAAAATAAACTTGGCTCCAAAGTTACTGTAAAAGGTACAGGTGCTAAAGCTGATTCCGAATACGATTCCTCTAACATCAAAACAAGCATCACGCAAGGTGCTGATGGTAACAGCGAAATCAACATCGGCTTGGCTAAAGACTTGAACAACATCAACACAATTAAAAACGGTGGTCCTGCTACTTTCACAATCGGCGGCAACGAATTCAAATTCGACGGCGGCAATGTGAACATGGGTGGCAACAACATTACGAACCTCAAATCTGGTATCGTAAACAACAACTCCACTGATGATACCAATGGTGCTAACATCGGCGACGTTAAGACGATTTCCAAAGCTAACGATTTGCATATTGCTCCTACTACATCTAATCGTCAAGGTGAAACAACTACATCTTACGCTTACGATACAGCAAGCAAATCTGTAACATTGAAATACAATGATGGCAACGGCGCTAACCAAGCTGGTACAATCGCAAAAATCGACTTGTCCGGTTTAGCTGATCAAATCAAAGATGGTTATTCCTTCTCCACTGACGCTAAAGGCAATGTAGTTGGTAACCATGCAGTTACAGCTGTAGGCAACGGCAAGACTGTTTCCTATGCAGCAGGCGATAACTTGACAATTGCTCAACATATCGATAATGCAACTGGTGAACAAACATATACATATGCATTGTCCAACGACATTAAGATTGGTAAAGATGGTAAAGACGGCATTGATGGTAAGATCGGTGTTAACGGTAAAGATGGCTCCTCGGTTGTGATCAACGGTAAAGACGGCTCCATCGGCTTAAATGGTAAGGACGGCAAAGATGGTCTTACTATGAAAGCAAAAGACGGTCAACCTGGTGTAAACGGTAAAGATGGTATCACTCGTATCGTATACGAAGATAACAGCAAGAATACACATGAAGTGGCTACATTGGATGACGGCATGAAATATGCTGGCGACGATGCACAAGGTGCTGACAAATCCAAAGTGATCGCTAAGAAATTGAACGAAACTATGGACCTTGTTGGTGGTGCAGATAAGTCCAAATTGACTGACAACAACATCGGCGTGAATAACGTAGATGGCAAGTTGAAGGTTCAATTGTCCAAAGAAGTGAACTTGACTCCATCTGGTTCCTTAACAATCGGCGATACTGTAGTTAATAACAATGGCTTGACTATCTCTGGTGGCCCATCCATTACTAAGACTGGTATCAATGCTGGTAATAAAACAATTGTTAACGTAGATGCTGGTGTAAATGATACTGATGCAGTTAACGTAAAACAATTGAAGACAGCTAAAACAGAAGTTAAGGCTGGTAATAATGTAACTGTAGACACAACTTACGGTAATGATGGTCATACAATTTACACTGTTAATGCGAACGACGTAGCTCTTGGCGATGCAGTATTGAAATACTCCGCTAACGGCACTAACACGCAATCCGTTAAATTGTCTCAAGGCTTGAACTTCGTTGACGGTAACTACACATCTGCTTCTGTTGATGCAAATGGTCAAGTTAAATACGACGTAACAATCGGTAAGGTGAAAGACGGCGTTGACGGTAAACCAGGCGTAGATGGTAAAGATGGTATCGCAACAGTTAAAACTGTAGTTGATACAATCAACAACTCCGGCTGGAAAGGTGATGTTACTGGTAACACAGTCAATAACCATGCTGCAACAATCGTTAAACCTGGCACAACTGTAAACTTCGGTGCTGGTAAAAACTTAACTGTTGAACAAATCGTTAATGCTGTAACAGGCGATCATACTTACAACTATGCATTGTCCGATGACATCAAAGTTGGTAAAGATGGCAAAGACGGTGTTGACGGTAAGATTGGTGTAAATGGTAAAGATGGTTCCTCCGTTGTTATCAACGGTAAAGACGGCTCCATCGGCTTAAATGGTAAGGACGGCAAAGACGGTCTTACTATGAAGGGCGAAAAAGGCGCTGACGGCGTAACTCGCATCGTTTACGAAGATCATAACAACAATAAACACGAAGTAGCTACTTTGGATGATGGTTTACGTTTCGACGCTAACTCTGGTGGCGAAAAGAAAAATAAACTTGGCTCCAAAGTAACTGTTAAAGGCACAGGCGCTAAAGCTGATTCCGAATACGATTCCTCTAACATCAAAACAAGCATTACGCAAGGTGCTGATGGCAACAGCGAAATCAACATCGGTTTGGCTAAGGACTTGAACAACATCAACACGATTAAAAACGGTGGTCCTGCTACTTTCACAATCGGCGGTAATGAATTCAAATTCGACGGCGGCAATGTAAATGTTGGTGGTTATAACATCACTAATGTGAAAGCTGGCGTAAACGATACTGATGCAGTTAACGTAAAACAATTGAAATCCGCTAAGACTGAGGTTGAAGAAGGGGATAACGTAAAAGTAACATCCCGTATTGGTGCTGATGGTCAAACAATCTACAAGGTAAGTGCTACTGGCGTTAACCTTGGCGATGCAGAATTGAAATACTCTGCTAATGGCACTAATACTCAATCCGTTAAATTGTCTAAAGGTTTGAATTTTGTTGATGGTAACTACACATCTGCTTCCGTTGATGCAAATGGTCAAGTTAAATACGACGTTAACCTTGGCAACATCAAACAAGGTACAGACGGCAAACCAGGCGTAGATGGTAAAGATGGTATCGCAACAGTTAAAACTGTAGTTGATACAATCAATAACTCCGGTTGGAAAGCTAATGCAACAGGTAATGTAGTAGGTACATCCACTGCAACAATCGTTAAACCTGGCAGCACAGTAAATTACGGCGCAGGTAAAAACTTGAACGTAAAACAAACTGTAAACGGCGAAGAACAAACTTACGAATTCGCATTGGATAAAGATTTGAAAGAGCTTAACAGCGTTCAAACTAACACAATCCACTTAGGTAGCCCAACATCTCATACAACTATTAACTACAATGCAGGTAATGATCGTATCGAGTACACAACTAAGAACGGCACTAAACAAGTAGCTAACTTAGATGATATCTGGACTATCCAAGCTAATGGTACAGACGTTAAACCTGTAGGCGGAAAAGTTAATGTTGTAGGCGGCGACCACATCAAAGTTTCTACTGATGCAGCTGGTAAGATGACAATTAGTGCTGACGGCGTTGGTACCATGAACGGCTTCAATGTTAAATCTACTGGTAATACTACTAGCGATTCTGATAAAACAGCTAAAAACATCACTGATGGTAAAACTGTAGAATTCTCTGGTGGTAAGAACCTCACTGTTAAACAAACTAACACTGGTGACGGTGCAAAAGTAGAATTCGCATTGAATAACAACATCGACTTGACTCCAAACGGTTCCGTAAAAATTGGTGATACAGTAGTTAACAACGATGGTTTGACTATCACTGGTGGTCCTACTATCACTAAGAACAATGTTGATATGGGTGGCCAACAAATTCACAACGTGAAATCTGGTGGCGATGTAGATTCCAATGGCGCTAACATCGGCGACATCAAACGTATCTCCAAAGCTAACGATACTCGTATCAAAGACGGCAACTACGAAGTTAGCCAAAACGGCACCGTTGAAATGACTTATGTTGATGGTTCTGGTAAACAATTAGTTGACGAACACGGCAACCCTGTGAAAGCAACTATTTCCGGTATCGCTCGTCAAGACTTGTCCAACATCACTAACGAAGGTAAAAAGGTTATCACTGGCCTTGGCACAATCGTAAAAGCTGGTCAAAACGTATCCGTTGATGAAGCAACTGATAACGCAACTGGTCAAAAAACATACACTGTAAACGCTGATCTTTCTGGCGCGAAAGTAAATGCTTCCGTTGGTACTGAAGGTTCTGGTGTGGCTAAAGGCTTAAAAGAAGTTAAGAAGGTTGACAAAGGTACTCAATACATCGCTGGCGACAACATGGTTGTAGAACGCAAAAATGTTAATGGCGACGATAAGATTGATAACTCCATCACTTACAGCTTGGCTCATGACTTGACTGAAATCAACTCTATCAGCAATGGTGGTGCAACTCTTCGCATTAATGCTAATCCAGGCGGTAATAAATACGACCGTGATACTGCTGTAACTCCAGCTTTTGAAGTTCATGGTGGTAACCTCAGCATGACTGGTAACCGCATCGTTAACCTTGCACCTGGTATCGATGGTACTGATGGCGTAAACGTTAACCAATTGCGCGATTCCTTAACAACTGTTAAATCTACTGATGGCACTGTACGCGTTACAGATCTAAGTACAGATCCTAACAAACATGAATACGATTTACATGTTAACCCTGCAGCTGACCCTCGCGTAGATCAACTAGGTGAAGAAATCGGTCATGTAGGTGCACAATCTGCTGCATTATCCGCGTTGAAACCTATCCAATACGATCCAATGGAACCAACTCAAATCATGGCTGGTTATGGTAACTATCGTGGCAACTCCGCATTGGCATTGGGCGTAGCTCACTACAAGAACGAATCCACAATGTTCCATGCAGGCGTGTCCTGGGCTGGCGGCAACGGCCATATGATGGCTAACGCTGGTGTAACTTGGAAGGTCGGCAACCGCGATAGCGAAGCTGCTGTAGCAGATCGTTACCGTAAGGGTCCTATCAGCTCTACATATGCAATGCAAACTGAAGTGGCTTCTATGAAAGCACAAAATGCCGGATTAAAAGGCGAAGTATCTGATTTGAAAGCTGAAAATGAACAAATTAAGGCTCAAAATGCAGGCTTACAAAGCGAAGTAGACCAATTGAAAGCTCAAATGGCTGCTATGATGGCTAAATTAGGTATGTAATAAGATACACATGGATGGGGATTCTCCTTGAATCCCCTACCATCGCTAATATTCGACAATGAAAAGAGGAATAGATATGAAAAAATCTACAATGCTTGCTTTCACAGCAGCAGCACTTATGAGCGCTGCATCCATTACAGGATATGCTGCTGGCTCACCAACATATGATGACAATTTGATTTTGCCTAACCCTGCTTCTACACCAACTACAGGCTCTGTCGTACTCGTTCCTGTGGCTAGCCCACAAACGGTACAAGCTTTGCATACATTTGTACAAGCATGGCAAAATGCAGAAGTTAACTATACTAAAGCTAAGATTAAACATGACAATCATGAACAATTGACTAAGGCTGAAAGTAAATGGTTACATTCTAAGGATAAACATAACTATGCGGACTACTTCCGCACACATTCCTTGGGACGTGTTCATGGCTTTGAAGTCGCATTCAACTGGAACGGCGAAAACCGTAACAAAAATGAATACGAATTCTTTGATATGCCAAAATACAATGAAAAAGATGGTTTCGTAAATAGCTACGGATTCAACGTATTACGCGGCATGGTAGACCAAATCAATGCAGTCGTTCAAAGACAAAAAGAAATCGGCGGTCCTATGACTAACGATGAAGCAAGTGCTTTGGAAGACGCAATCTTGGATATCATGGCTCAAGATCAAGAACATGTGAACAACGAAGACCTTCGTCACATGATGAACGAAACAATTTGGTACGCAGCTAAAGAAACCGTAAAAAACAAAGCAAGTGAAGAGCCTACTGCTACTGAAGAACATGTAGTAGACCTTCGCAAAGCAATCAATGAGCCAGTGGAACCTTCCGCTCCTCACACAATTGATTTGCGTAAAGCAATTCAACAATAAGATTGCTGACCGTATATCTTTAAAAAAACAATATGGCCCCTCATATGCTGATATAGGGGCCGTATATACCCTAGAACCCCTAACTAGGGCACAAATAATCCTTATACGAATGACGCCACCCTTGTGGGTGGCGTCATTTGTTTTATAAAAGAATGTAAATGGTATATCAGATGGACGTTAAGGTAGATCAATGGGTTATATAAACATAATGATGTTACATAAGCATATTATAGTATTATATAGTGTTAATTAATTACTACAGGCCTGTACTAAATGTAGAATGACAGTTGTAAGGTCTCCCAAGAAATAGAACAGGCCTGTACTAATTGTAGGATGATAGTTGCAAGGTCTCCTGAGAGATAGAACAGGCCTGTACTAA
>NZ_KE150483.1:886992-1291981 GCF_000411535.1 Veillonella sp. HPA0037 | reverse complement strand
AGTTGCAAGGTCTCCCAAGAAATAGAACAGGCCTGTACTAAATGTAGAATGACGGTTGCAAGGTCTCCAGAGAAATAGAACAGGCCTGTACTAATTAATAGATATAACTGAAACTAATTAGTGGAATAGCATATATTGTATTTATAGTCTATAGAAATATAAAAAGGGGGTTATCAAATACAATATATAGTAGTATCAAAATAAATAAATACATTATACAGAAAAGGTGAAAAAAGTTTCAAATTTTTTAAAATTAGGACTTGCGCGCATCTCTTGTTTGTACTATAATAACCATACAGTCGTTGAGGCGACTGTTTCTTAATGAGGAAACACTAGATACAATCTAGATTCTTTGTTAGTTATTTTGGAATTTTATGTAAATCCCTCACATAGAGGTAATTACAAAATTCTAAAAAAGATTATAAAAAGTGCTTGACACTGAATGGTCAACATGTTATTATAATCTAGTCGCCAGTTGGTGAAACACTTCAAATGAAAGTGCTTTGGAGCTAGATAATATCTAGTCTAACTGGTACAGATCTTTGAAAACTGAACAATGATAGGTAATCAATCATATGATTGAACATATGCCAGAGTGCGGGTTTTGACATAGTCAAAACCAACCATAATTCAAAGTTACTTAAATGTAACGACAACAAATAATGAGCTATTCAAATAGCTTCAAGATATCTTGGAGAGTTTGATCCTGGCTCAGGACGAACGCTGGCGGCGTGCTTAACACATGCAAGTCGAACGAAGAGCGATGGAAGCTTGCTTCTATCAATCTTAGTGGCGAACGGGTGAGTAACGCGTAATCAACCTGCCCTTCAG
This sequence comes from Veillonella sp. HPA0037, assembly GCF_000411535.1. Classification (NCBI taxonomy): domain Bacteria; kingdom Bacillati; phylum Bacillota; class Negativicutes; order Veillonellales; family Veillonellaceae; genus Veillonella; species Veillonella sp. HPA0037. Next base: position 1,291,150 of record NZ_KE150483.1, on the reverse strand, counting down.
AGGGGGACAACAGTTGGAAACGACTGCTAATACCGCATACGATCCAATCTCGGCATCGAGACTGGATGAAAGGTGGCCTCTATTTATAAGCTATCACTGAAGGAGGGGATTGCGTCTGATTAGCTAGTTGGAGGGGTAACGGCCCACCAAGGCGATGATCAGTAGCCGGTCTGAGAGGATGAACGGCCACATTGGGACTGAGACACGGCCCAGACTCCTACGGGAGGCAGCAGTGGGGAATCTTCCGCAATGGACGAAAGTCTGACGGAGCAACGCCGCGTGAGTGATGACGGCCTTCGGGTTGTAAAGCTCTGTTAATCGGGACGAATGGTTCTTGTGCAAATAGTGCGAGGATTTGACGGTACCGGAATAGAAAGCCACGGCTAACTACGTGCCAGCAGCCGCGGTAATACGTAGGTGGCAAGCGTTGTCCGGAATTATTGGGCGTAAAGCGCGCGCAGGCGGATTGGTCAGTCTGTCTTAAAAGTTCGGGGCTTAACCCCGTGATGGGATGGAAACTGCCAATCTAGAGTATCGGAGAGGAAAGTGGAATTCCTAGTGTAGCGGTGAAATGCGTAGATATTAGGAAGAACACCAGTGGCGAAGGCGACTTTCTGGACGAAAACTGACGCTGAGGCGCGAAAGCCAGGGGAGCGAACGGGATTAGATACCCCGGTAGTCCTGGCCGTAAACGATGGGTACTAGGTGTAGGAGGTATCGACCCCTTCTGTGCCGGAGTTAACGCAATAAGTACCCCGCCTGGGGAGTACGACCGCAAGGTTGAAACTCAAAGGAATTGACGGGGGCCCGCACAAGCGGTGGAGTATGTGGTTTAATTCGACGCAACGCGAAGAACCTTACCAGGTCTTGACATTGATGGACAGAACCAGAGATGGTTCCTCTTCTTCGGAAGCCAGAAAACAGGTGGTGCACGGTTGTCGTCAGCTCGTGTCGTGAGATGTTGGGTTAAGTCCCGCAACGAGCGCAACCCCTATCTTATGTTGCCAGCACTTCGGGTGGGAACTCATGAGAGACTGCCGCAGACAATGCGGAGGAAGGCGGGGATGACGTCAAATCATCATGCCCCTTATGACCTGGGCTACACACGTACTACAATGGGAGTTAATAGACGGAAGCGAAACCGCGAGGTGGAGCAAACCCGAGAAACACTCTCTCAGTTCGGATCGTAGGCTGCAACTCGCCTACGTGAAGTCGGAATCGCTAGTAATCGCAGGTCAGCATACTGCGGTGAATACGTTCCCGGGCCTTGTACACACCGCCCGTCACACCACGAAAGTCGGAAGTGCCCAAAGCCGGTGGGGTAACCTTCGGGAGCCAGCCGTCTAAGGTAAAGTCGATGATTGGGGTGAAGTCGTAACAAGGTAGCCGTATCGGAAGGTGTGGCTGGATCACCTCCTTTCTAGGGAGACATACACCAGGCCAAGAGCTTGGATGTCACTTAGGTCGACACTTTGGCCAGTAAGTAGACGTAGCATATGCGCTAGCTGTACTTACAACCTACATTGTTCGGTTTTGAGAGATCTGTAAATGATTTCTCAATTTAATATGACGTATAAATTACGCGTTAATCTAGGCGCATGAGTTGAACGACGTCGCCACGTAATGGTAATTACGTAAGACAAGTGAAACGAATGCAACGACGAGTAACACGGAATTTATCGGCAGATTTGTTCTTTGAAAACTACATAGAAGATAATTATTATATATATTTGTAAGGTCATCTCTTAGAATTTCTAAGTAGGTTGACCCGAGCACATAGGAAATAATTCTCTGACTTATTGGTGACGTACATGAAAATGTACGGCTACAAAAAACGACAATGTATCTAATGCATGTCAATAAAATCTCAAATACGAAAGTATTTTAAGTAAAGATTTTAAGGGCGTACGGCGGATGCCTTGGCGATATCAGCCGAAGAAGGACGCGGTAAGCTGCGATAAGCTACGGAGAGGTGCAAGCAACCTTTGACCCGTAGATTTCCGAATGGGGGAACCCGGCAGTGGTTATGCACTGTCACCCATACCTTTGAGTATGAGGAGGGCACCTGGGGAACTGAAACATCTAATTACCCAGAGGAAGAGTAATCAAACGAGATTTTCTTAGTAGCGGCGAGCGAACGGGAAAGAGGCCAAACCGGAGCGGGCAACCGCACCGGGGTTGAGGACAGTCATCAAGTGTAAATGAGGTAGAAGAATTGAGTTGGAAAGCTCAGCCGCAGAAGGTGAAAGCCCTGTAATCGAAACCTTGCATACATGGGACTGTATCCAGAGTACCACGAGACACGTGAAACCTTGTGGGAAGCAGGGGGGACCACCCTCCAAGCCAAAATACTGATATCGACCGATAGCGCATAGTACCGTGAGGGAAAGGTGAAAAGAACCCCTGGCGGGGAGTGAAAGAGAACCTGAAACCGTATGTCTACAAACAGTCGAAGTCTGTATATATATCAGGACGACGGCGTGCCTATTGAAGAATGAACCGACGAGTTACTGTTGCTAGCGAGGTTAAGTGGAAAACATGGAGCCGCAGCGAAAGCGAGTCTGAACAGGGCGTTCAGTTAGTGATAGTAGACCCGAAACCGTAGTGATCTATCCATGGCCAGGTTGAAGCACAGGTAAAATTGTGTGGAGGACCGAACTCGTGAGCGTTGAAAAGCTTTGGGATGAGTTGTGGATAGGGGTGAAATGCCAATCGAACACGGAGATAGCTGGTTCTCCCCGAAATAGCTTTAGGGCTAGCCTCGAGGTTGAGAGTATAGGCGGTAGAGCACTGATCGGGCTAGGGGCCATACCGGTTACCGAACCTAGTCAAACTACGAATGGCTATACTTATACTCGGGAGTCAGACAGTGAATGATAAGGTCCATTGTCAAGAGGGAAACAGCCCAGAACACCGACTAAGGTCCCCAATGTCATACTAAGTGGCGAAGGATGTGGAATTTCCAAAACAACCAGGATGTTGGCTTAGAAGCAGCCACCATTTAAAGAGTGCGTAATAGCTCACTGGTCGAGAGACTCTGCGCCGAAAATGTCCGGGGCTAAAGTATGAAACCGAAGTCGTGTCATATGCAGCAATGTATATGGGTAGGGGAGCGTTCTCATCGGATTGAAGCAGTACCGTAAGGAGTTGTGGACTGGTGAGAAGTGAGAATGTCGGTATGAGTAGCGAAAAGAATGGTGAGAATCCATTCCACCGAAAGCCTAAGGGTTCCTGAGCAACGATCGTCGTCTCAGGGTAAGTCGGGACCTAAGCCGAGGCGGAAAAGCGTAGGCGATGGACAACAGGTTGAAATTCCTGTACCGGTGTGAATCGTTTGATCGAAGGAGTGACACAGTAAGGTAGGTCAGCACGCGATTGGAAGTGCGTGTTTAAGCATGTAGGTTGAGTTATAGGCAAATCCGTAACTCTAAAAGCTGAGATGTGATGACGAGCTGTTTACAGCGAAGTGATTGATCCTACACTGTCGAGAAAAGCTTCTAGGTAGAGACACATCGCCCGTACCAAAACCGACACAGGTAGGCGGGGAGAGAATCCTAAGGTGCGCGGGAAAACCCTCGTTAAGGAACTCGGCAAAATGCCTCCGTAACTTCGGGAAAAGGAGGACTCATGTAGTGTGAAGGGCAGTAACGCGTGGAGCATGAATGAGTGGCACAAGAGAGGCGCAAGCGACTGTTTACCACAAACACAGGTGCCTGCTAAAGCGAAAGCTGATGTATAGGTGCTGACACCTGCCCGGTGCTGGAAGGTTAAGAGGAGGGGTTAGACTTCGGTCGAAGCTCTGAATTGAAGCCCCAGTAAACGGCGGCCGTAACTATAACGGTCCTAAGGTAGCGAAATTCCTTGTCGGGTAAGTTCCGACCCGCACGAAAGGTGTAACGACTTGCGCACTGTCTCAACGAGGGACCCGGTGAAATTGAAGTACCTGTGAAGATGCAGGTTACCCGCGACTGGACAGAAAGACCCCATGGAGCTTTACTGCAACCTAAGATTGAACTTAGTTAATGAATGTACAGGATAGGTGGGAGACTTAGAATCTAGGGCGCCAGTCTTAGAGGAGTCGTTGTTGGGATACCACCCTTTGATTAATTGATTTCTAACAGGCCGATTAACAACCGGCTGGACAGTCTTAGGCGGGCAGTTTGACTGGGGCGGTCGCCTCCTAAAGAGTAACGGAGGCGCCCAAAGGTTCCCTCAGAGCGGACGGAAATCGCTCGAAGAGTGTAAAGGCAGAAGGGAGCTTGACTGCGAGACGGACAGGTCGAGCAGGGACGAAAGTCGGGCTTAGTGATCCGGTGGTGCCGAGTGGAAGGGCCATCGCTCAACGGATAAAAGCTACCCTGGGGATAACAGGCTAATCTCTCCCAAGAGTCCATATCGACGGGGAGGTTTGGCACCTCGATGTCGGCTCATCACATCCTGGGGCTGAAGTAGGTCCCAAGGGTTCGGCTGTTCGCCGATTAAAGTGGTACGTGAGCTGGGTTCAGAACGTCGTGAGACAGTTCGGTCCCTATCCATCGCGGGCGCAAGAAACTTGAAGGGGGCTGCTCCTAGTACGAGAGGACCGGAGTGGACGAACCGCTGGTGTACCAATTATCCTGCCAAGGGTACAGTTGGGTAGCTACGTTCGGGACGGATAAACGCTGAAAGCATCTAAGCGTGAAACCAGCCTTGAGATGAGGTTTCTCATAGCATAAGCTAGTAAGATCCCATGTAGACGACATGGTTGATAGGCCAGGTGTGGAAGAGCTGTGAGGCTTGGAGCTGACTGGTACTAATAGATCGAGGGCTTTACTTAATAACAATAAGCAGACATGTGCAACAAATATATATAACTTCTATGTGGTTTTCAGAGTACAAACTCTGACAGATTCAGTGGCGATAGCTACGAGGGTCCACCTGTTCCCATCTCGAACACAGTAGTTAAGCTCGTAAACGCCGAAAGTACTTGGCTGGAGACGGCCTGGGAGGATAGGAAGTCGCTGATTAAGCTAAAAGACACACCCTAGGGTGTGTCTTTTTTTGTTGTATGGATTTCTATCATCCTAGGCTGTCTTTACTATTCTAATAGCCCACCCCTTGACTTATCGAAAAAATTAGATATAATAGTATTAAGATATATGAGCAACTATTCATATATAATACAACTATTCATATATAATACAACTATTATAAATCCTGTTCGATTAAGAGGTGATAGAATGAATCCTGTAAGAACAATTGAAAGAATTATTAAAGCTCCTGATATTCATTGGGTAGGCACTGGATTTAGAGTACGTCAGTACTTCCCTGATAGCGATGAGTCACCTATGCTTGATCGTATGTCTCCATTTTTGTTACTCGATTATAACGAGCCATATTATTTTGAGGGCAGTCCTTTTGATACAGGTGACACTCCACATCCCCATAAAGGCTTTGAAACGGTAAGATTTTCTTTTTCCGGCTCCATTGGGCATAAAGATGCAGCTGGTAATAGTGGTGTTATTCACTCTGGTGATGTGCAATGGATGACTGCAGCTAGTGGTGTTTTGCACAAAGAATTTCATGAAAAAGAATATGCAAAGCGGGGACGTTTGTTCCATGCTTTACAATTATGGATAAATCTACCTGAACGTCATAAAAACGATACACCTGCATATCAATATATACCTGCTACCACAATGGGGCGGTATCAATCTCTTGATGAAACAATCGATGCCATCGTTTACACCGGTGCTTTCAGACATATAACAGGTCCTGCTAAATCCCATACACCGATGAATATTTACAAATTAAAACTTCAACCTAATTCATGGATCTCTATTTCTGAGAATATGACTTGGAATACAGGCTTCCTTGTGATTAATGGTACAGGCAGTGCCAATGGTGAAAGCATAGAATCTGGAGACTTTGTACTTTTCAACAATGATGGAGAGCGCTTTGAGGTAGAGTCTGGTGATGAAGGTCTTGAAATCTTCGTTCTCGCTGGAGAACCACTCAATGAACCAGTGGTAAAACAAGGATCATTTGTTATGACAAATAAAACAGAGCTTATTCTCGCATATGGCGAATACAAAAATGGTAAATTCGGTCGTGAAGAAGATATTATGTAATACGTATATAAATCTTACTCCAAAAGATTTGATATAGTATTACAATATAATGCAATATAAATACGATAGCCCCTATCATACTAATTATGATAGGGGCTATTATTATATAAAACTTAATTTTCACTCTCTTATTTAATGCGAAAGCGATTTTGCTAAGTGTATCAATACTTGTATTATAACCACGTTCTATTCTAGCAATGGTAGACTGTGGGACACCAGAACGTTCTGCTAATTCACGTTGGCTTAGCCCTGCATTCTCACGTGCTCTTAATTTTCTGTATTCATAATTTTTATCAATTTAGTGTGATATAATATGCATAATATTATGTATGTTACCTAAGGAGGGTTTATGTCTAAGAAGATTGCAGTTCTAGTGAACGAAGACACAATGCAACGTTGTTCTTGCGGTGGTTGTCTTAAGGCATATATGAATAAAGTGGATTCTTTCGAGCGCTATGCTGATGAGGATACTGAGCTGGTTGGTTTTACCCATAGCGGTGGCGATTTGGAGAAGAAATTGGCTTCTTTCAAGAAAAATGGTGTTACTACCATTCATCTTTCCACCTGTACGCGTGGTAAGAATGATAATTATGAAAGCATAGCTCGCCAATGCGCGGCAGCTGGGTTTGATGTTGTTGGGTACACTCATGGTGGTGCTGTATCTAAAGATGGTAAGGTGGCTATTGAGCTTGTTGGTGAATCTAAGTAAGACTGCGTTTATTTTGAGAGACAATGAGAGGTTCAAATATGAATAAGAAAATTAAATCTTTGGTACTAGCCGCTGTGATGGGGCTTTCATTAACAACAGTTGCCGTAGTACCAACAACGGTAGAGGCTGCTTCTGCGGGGGCTGCACAAACGTTAATTGGTGGTGCAGTGGCGTATGCATATGTATCCACGGCTTTCAATAAAATGGATAATTCTAAGGAAGGCCAAGAACAAAGCTTAGCTCGTGCAAAGAAACAAACTGGCTATTTAGAGGATAGTGCGGCACAAGCACGGGTGCAACGCATCATGAAGACCTTAGAGGCTTCGCCTAGCGTCAAGCGTTCGTATGTGGTGTACGCAAATCCTAGCGATGATTTCAATGCGTTCGCTACGGTTGGTCGCGTGATGTCTGTTAACAAGGGCGCTTTGGATCTATTAGATGATGATGAGCTCGCTTATGTTATGGCTCATGAAATTTCTCATGGCGAGCACAAGGACATTGTCAATGGTCTCAAGAAGCAAGTAGGTTTATCTACAGCGGTGAGCCTTGCTGCTGGCGGTGGCGGTAATGCGGCTATTTTGTCCAATATTGCTGGTAATTACATGGAGAACCAAGTATTCACGATGGGCCAAGAAAAGGCGGCTGACGAATTGGGCTTTAAAATTTTGAGCGAGTCTCCTTACAATGTGGGCGGTGCTGCTGCTTCTATGGCGGTGCTTCGTAATAAATATGGTGATTTGTACCGTGAAGGTTTGAACCAAGTATTTAGCCCTAACAATCACCCTAAGACGAGTAGCCGTGTAAAGGACAATATTGATCGCATGTATACCTATTCTGGCAATCACGTTACGGTCGATAATGGCGTGGTATTTGTGAATGGCGTGAATATCTATAGCCCTGCCAATAGTGGTCGCTATACGGGCGAAGAACGAGCTTATTTCATGGCTGGTAAATTGGCGCGCTTGTACCATAATGGTCAAATTCAGCCAGGTGGTGCATCTTATGATGGACCTACTGTGACCGTGGCAGGTCGTTCTATTGTCACAACTCCTAATGCTGATGTGGCCCTTATGGTTGCTACCAATTTAAATAATTCCTTTGTGAAAGCCGCAGGCCCTGCGAAAGGCAAACAAGCAGCAAAAACAAACAAGAAAAAAGCTAGTAAGAAATAGTTAAATAAGCAGCGAGACCAAGTAAAAAAGTTAGTAAGAAATAGTTAAACAAGCATATAGTATGACAGCGAAATACCTTATGTTGTAGTAGTTTGTGCTTTTACCAAAGAAATCGTATGACTCGTAAGTGATATACGGAGAGAGACCGCTTATGAAGAAGATAAAATGGATTGTACTACCATATATAGTCATGGGCATTTGTATTGCCATAGGTTTAGTTATCGGCATGGCGCCAGAGTTGTTAGGTGATGTTATACCGAGGCATGGTGTGATAGGTCGGATGTTAACGGCTGCGAATCACCGAAAGATTCAAGATAGTCAACATACAGAGATGGTCGTGCCGGATTATGTGCGCCGCGTCGTTACCTTGGGAACCGGAACGGTGGACTTGGTTGGTGCTGCTGGTGAGCCCTATGTTGTAGCCACCGATGGGTCTCCCTATGTCTCTAGTACAGAGATAAAGGGCCGTGTACAGCCTACGGTGGAGTCTATAAAATCCTATGAACCAGATGTGGTTGTAGCTCCAGAGACGACGCCGCCAGGATTAGTGGCATCGTTGCGCGCTGCCGGTATTCCTGTGTTTATTTATACGCTGAAAGATAGCTTAAAGGATGTAACCCTTAATACGAAGCAAGTGGCTAAGCTATTTAACAGTACAAGTGCAGAATCTTCGATTAATAGTTCTGTTATGCATGTCAAAAAACAGATGGAGTCTCATAAAAATGATGTGAAACCGGTGATTGTGTTATATAATCCGACGCATGGTGTGTATCGCTCTGGTGTACTTCGGGATATGATTGAAATGATTCATGGCATCGATGGTGCAGGTAACTTGAAAATCATAGAGCGTGGTAAGGATCCTAATGTTCTATCTGATGTTTGGGACTATCGGGCGAGCTATCCTACTTTCAACATGCAAGAAAACATGGGCACAAAAGCGGATTTGATTCGCATCAATCCTGATGTTATTTTTGTGCCTACCATATATTCGGTCAAACAACCTGAGTATAAGCAGGATATAGATGCCATTATGCATGATCCGGAGCTACAGAATATAACAGCTGTGAAAAAGGGCTATGTGTATCCTATTAATGACATGCACATCATGAGCTATTCATCGTGGATGTATTATGAAATGGAACAGATGTCGAAATGGTTGTATGGCGATTGGTCGTATAAGAATTATGTAAAATACCAAAGTGTGCCAGCTAATTAACGATATAGTTCTTATATTGTTGCTGCTAGTTTACAGTGTATTGCATGATGAGATTTTTTTGAAAGCATAGGAGGAGAGCTTATGCAATTACGTCGTTTGATGATTGTTTTGGCTATTTGTATTGTCGGGCTGGTGGTAGCAGCTCTTGGTATGTACCGTTCTTGGCAAAACTTTACAAGTGGGGGCCTATTCGGCATATTAAGCTCTCACGGGCACTATATGATGGTGGATGGAACCAGTACAACGGTTACATTAGATCATAAGGCAGAGCGTATCGTCGCCGTAGGGCCTAATGTGGCGGATTTGGTGAGCGAATTGGCCGGTGATTCCGTAGTGGCTACTACCGCAGCACCGTATCAAGTGACTAATACCGTTAAGCAACGGGTGGCGCCTGATGTGAATGCTATTGTGGCGTTAAAGCCAGATATTGTTATCATTGAAGATGGCGCTGAATCCATAGAACTCGTTAGTCCATTGCGAGAAAAGGGCGTTAAGGTAGCATTATTAAGAGCGCCTGCGACTGTGAAAGACGTAGAGGACCAGACGCGTAATGTAGGTAAATTACTAGGCCGTGAAAGCAAGGCGGACAGCCTCATAGCGACGATGATGAACTACATCCGCGATACAGAATCGCTTCGTTTTGCGCACCGCGACGATCCAAAGCAGACCGTTGCTGTGTATAATGAAAACGGATTATATGGTAAACCGAAAACCTTGATCGCCGATATGCTCACCTATGTGGGCGTAGATAATGCAGCTGCTAAGAGCGGAGTGAAACAATCTTACTTTGGTACAAAGGCAGACCTTATTAAGGCCGACCCTGATGTTATCATTGTACCGATGGACATACATGCACCGGATTATAATCGCGATGCAATCTATGCCAATTACTATAATGACCCTGCATTGGCAAATTTGAAAGCTATTAAAAACAAAAAGGTAGCCATCGTGTCTACGGATGCCCTGTTGGCCAAGAGTTACCATATTGGACGAGGTATTTATACAATAGCTCAAGTGGTGTATGCAAGATAGTGTATTGATAAGTAAGATACTGTTTAAGTATCATTATTTCGTAGCGAGAGGATGCATATACATAAGTTTTAGTATGATGATATAACGGTGTCATAGGATAGTTTAAACGAATGGTTATGCAGGTATGAATAATATTCATAAAATTGTATAGAATTAATAAATATGTACTTGATAGAGGTATTATGTTCAGCCTCTTAGTATGCTAAGAATTTAGATAATATCTGTATAGGCAGTCTATAGAAAACATTTCTATAGACTGCTTTTTTTTATATGTATTGAGAGCAGATAAATAATTTTTAGCATGAGAATTATTAGTGTTTTTATATAATAGACAAATGTATGTATTCAATAGAGAAATTAGTAATTATAAAAATACATAGAGTAAAATATCATACCTATACAGGGTATAGGTTTATTGTGCTACGTATTTGTTTATGAAATAATAAAATAACTTAGTGTTAATCGTAATATAACGATTAATACAGATTACATTTGTGTTTTATACGCAGTAGAGTACAAATTTATAATTATAAGTTTGAGGAGGTTATTATGGAGTATGCAATTCATCTTTTTAATGCGGGTGGCGTAGTCATGTATCCGCTAGTTTTATTTATGTTGGCAGCATGTACGATTTTATTTGAGCGAATTCGTATGTATCGTCGCATTGACACTGAAATTCAACAATTAGCAGATAGCATTGAAGCAGGTCGTAATGCGAATGATTGGATTGCATTAGAACAAGCGATTAAGAATAATGATGATGCGCTTAGTCAATTTGTAACACCGATTGTTGATTCCGTATATAACTTTGAAGGCTTAGAAAACCGCCTTCATGATGTAGTAGGGTATATGGATGAACGTTTAAAACGCGGTCTTAACTGGCTCAGCATGATGGTTACTATGGCTCCATTACTAGGTCTATTGGGTACTGTAGTCGGTATGATTCGCTCATTCGCTGCTGTTGGTGGCGATATCGGTGCCCCTACCGTTATTACTGGTGGTGTATCCGAAGCGTTGATTGCGACTGCTACAGGGCTTTCAGTAGCCATCGTAGCATTAGCTATCCACAGCTGGTGCACAAGTAAAGTAAATTATGATATTGCAAAATTGGAACAACGCTTAGGTTCTATCTTGGATTTATATATTAGGAGTCAACGATGAAACGTAGTTCAGTAGGGATACAAAAAGAACCTACCATCATGATTATACCTATGATTGATATTGTATTTTTCTTGCTCGTATTTTTCATGATGAGTACGTTATATATGAATACAGAGGAACAAATTCCGCTCAATTTGCCAAAGGCCTCTGCATCAACGGCAAAAACGATTGAGCCGATTACGATTTCGCTCACAGCTACTCATAAGATGTATTTGAACGAACGTGAAATTAGACCTGATGATTTGGGCAATGAAATTCAAGGCATCGTTGCGAAGGAACCACAACAAGCTTTTATCGTCCGTGCATCTGAAGATATTGCGTATAAGGATGTTATTAGCATTTTGGATAATCTCAAGATGAGTGGTGCTCGATTTGTCAGCGTAGCGACAGAACGGAAGTGATCATATGGTGAGTAAACGATATGGCATTCCTTTTATCGCTGCATTGGTGGTCAACTTAGCATATTGGGGTGTTGTAGGCGATTTGTTCGGCCATTTAAAACCACCAGAAACGCCAAAGAAAGATTTGGTCATCAATCTTGACATGGTGCAACCGGAACCCCCTGAGCAGGAGAAGAAACAGCAAGAGAAAATTGTCTCTGATGATAAAGAAAATGCTGCGGGTGGTAAGTCAGGTAGTGTATTACCGGATTTATCGGGAAAACCGACACCGGGCTTGCAAAATCTTAACCCTTATCTAGGTGGCGATGAAGCGGCTAGTGTAAATCTACATGGGAATACAGATAATCCAGTGGGTGTTCCCGGCGATGGTGATACATCAGGTCCGGGTGGTGGCCCCGTTGGCAATGGTGGTAAAGCAAATGACGGCCCTGGTACACAGAGCGGCAATCCTGGGACTAGTGATACGGAAGGTTCGGGATACTTTGATGTTTCCGGTTATCGTGCTAGTTTAGATGCCAATAAAGTCATGCCAGCACAAGCTGTACGAAGAGGTATTACAGGGACAGTCACCATTAGGGTTTATTTTGATGGCGAAGGTAATTATGTAAGGGCTGAAATTGAGAGGAGTAGTGGTTCTAGCCTTCTTGATAATGATGCATTGGCACTGGCGGCTAGGTCCGGTGGTGCTACAAATACGACCGGAGAACCTAAATCAGACGTTTTTTATATAAGATATGAATTTGAATAATGATTATATTTTGAATGAGCCTAAATTGAATTAAATGGATTACAGTTTATATAGGGGATATGAGAAGGTTCATATCCCCTACAACCAAATTCCCACTGTAGTTCGGAGGCTACAAATTAACAGAATTAACATAGTTTTAATAAAACATAGAGGATGATGAATGAAATGAATAAACGTGTATATGTGGCCACAATGATGGCGTTACTTAGTATGAGTGTAAATGGTTATGCGGTAGATATGACAACTAATCAGAATCAAGAGTCGTCCAATGTAATCAATGTTACCGCTAATCGCACAGCCCTCCTAGATTTGGACACACCTGTAGCGATGAATGTAATCACACCTGAGGATTTAAAAAATAGTGGTGCTACCACTGCCTTTGATGCGGTCGCTACGGTGCCAGGGGTGACAATTAATTCCTACGGTGCCGGTGGTGCCGATTTTGGCGGCATGGATAGCCGTACGAATATACGTGGACTTGATCGAGGGGCCCTTGTTCTCGTCAATGGCGTGCCTATGAATCTCAATGGTAAGGGCGGTCTCGGTTCTATTCCTACGAGTGCTATAAAACGTATCGAGGTGGTGAAAGGCGCCGCTTCTACATTGTATGGTGCAGAGGCATTAGGTGGCGTTATTAATGTCATTACTAAGACCCCATCTACAGAGGGCGGTTCTGCTACGGTTGCCGTAGGCAATGAGGGGGCTAAACGCTACGATGTGACTTATGGAACCGATAGATTTATCGTTGGCATCGATCGAAAATACTGGGGCACACAGGACCCATCTACACCGGTTCGCTACGATTATGCCGGTACTAAACATTACGATTACTATAGTACTCGCAATAAGGGCAATTCGTTGGGTCTATTTATGAGCGGTAAGCTTTCAGATAAGGTAACCTTGAATTTCAACCGCGCTGAAAGTAAATCTTCTTTTGGCCTAATCAGTACGGAAACGAATCCTGTTAACCAAGCAAGACATTCTACAACGTATAACTATAAGGATGACCGCAATAATGCATCCTTAATTTATAAGGACAAGGGGACTACCGGAACCTTGTTTTATAATGACCGTACGATGCGTGGTACGAGCCGGGTGCACAATACGTCCCAAGTTAAGGCAACTGAAACAAGCTATCGCGCACGTCAATATGGTTTTGATGTACAGCATGAATGGGATTTTAGAGATGGTAAGGACTATTTAATCGCAGGTGTTACGGGTAAACAAGAAATCTATCATGCAACGGCTGTACCTGTGTATATCCATCCGAAACGCAATAGTTATGCCGTATATGGTAGTTATTCTTATGAAATCAATCCTAAATGGACGTCCATTTTAGGATTGCGTTATACCGTAATCGATGATCCAATTAAAGATCAGCATGTATTGACTCCTCAATTCCAATTGTTGCACTCTATCAATAAACAATCCTCCATGTATGTGAACGTAGGGAAAGCTTTCACAATGCCTAGCTTGAGCGATACATTCCGCAGCGTTAGCCGTCGGTATACAGCGGTAAGCAGCAAAAATCTCAAACCAGAAGAGGGTTGGAACTATGAAATTGGGTACAAGCGGATTAACAAAAAGGATGATTGGAAGGTTGATGTGTTCTATATGGATTTCAAAAACTTCTTCCAATGGCAACCGGATGCAAATGGTCGACCTTTGGTGCGCGTAAATGGCGGGAAATTCCGTAACGTGGGCATCGAAGCCGAATATGGTAGACGTTTATCCGACCGCCTCAAATGGAACGTGAGTGGTTCCTATTCTAATCCAAGACAAAAGGAAATGAATGAAAATTATTGGAAACAAGCGGCCCCTAAATTGCAATTCACTACAGGCATTCGCTATGAAAGCCCAACGTGGGAAGCAGGCACATCCTTTAGCTTTGTTACCAAACGGTTGCGCAATCGAGATGGTGGCTTAAACCCTAATATTGCCCTTTGGAATGCATACGTAGGCTATCATTTCAATAAAGATGCAACACTTCGTCTAGATGCACGCAATTTGTTAGACCGTCACAACGTTATCACCAATGGGGATTATGAATACTGGGGTGACCCATTCACATATGAATTGAGTTATACACAAAAGTTCTAATATTTATTTGTAGAGATTTATATAAAATCCAGTACTGATAGGGGGTATGGGTTTTGTGCAGTCCTTTTAAATGTGTAATAATACAATTATGTAGTTTTTATGAATAATTAGTGTGTATTACGAGGGATTTGTTATGAACACTCTTAAGAAACGACGGACTTCTGTACTTATAGGATTGGCTTTGATGGGATTATCTGTGCATGCATATGCAGCGGATGTAACGGCTACGGCAGATACTCCTACTACGGCAGCATCTACTGAAGTAAATGGCGCACCTGAAAGCCATGTCATTAATGTAACAGCTAATCGGATGGCGTTGTTGAACCTAGATACGCCGGCAGCGATGGATGTTATTACGGACAAAGATATCATGAATAGCGGTGCTAAAAATGCCTTTGATGCGGTGAACATGGTGCCTGGTATTACATCTTTCTCCTATGGTGCATCTGGCCTTGAATATGGTGCCATGGATAGTCGGGTCAATATTCGTGGATTAGAACGAGGTTCACTCATTCTCGTCAATGGCGTACCGATGAACCTTAATGGTAAGGGTGGTCTTAGCTCTATTCCAACAGGTTCTATCGCCCGTATCGAAGTGTTGAAAGGCGCCGCTTCTGCTTTATATGGTTCTGATGCGATGAGCGGCGTTGTTAATGTCATTACTAAAACACCTACTAAAGAAGGTGGCTCTGCTACTATTGGAGTAGGCAATATGGGTAGTCAAACCTATAAAATCAACTACGGCACGCCGCGTTTCTTGATTGGTATAGAACGGGGATTCTTTGGTAAACAAGATCCGTCTACACCAGTTCGTACAGATTCGGTGAGTCACCCTCGTGGGTATGAATACTATACAGCACGGGATAAGGGGAATTCCTTAGGTATATTTATGAGCGGCAAATTGAGCGACAAGGTAACATTGAACTTTAGCCGCTTTGAAGGTAAATCGGCCTATGCTCAGTTGAGTACTGAAAGCAATGCGACGAATCGCAATCGCCACTCTACAACATATGCATATGATGATTCTAAGAACAATGCGTCCTTGATTTATAAGGATGGAAATACGACGGGCACACTCTTCTATAATGATCGAGATTTGAAGGGAAAAAATCGTAAACATAGTCTTCCATCCTATACATCTAATGATAGTAACTATATTGCTCGTCAATATGGTTTTGATGTACAACACGAATGGGATTTTAGAGGTGGTAAGGATTATCTAATTGCCGGTGTATTGGGTAAACGTGAAACGTACCGCACTACATCAGGTCCTGTATATGCAAGTCCTCATCGTCATAGCTTAGATTTTTATGGTAGTTATTCCTATCAAATCAATCCTACATGGAGTACCGTTGTTGGATTGCGGTATACGGACATCAAGGATCCTGTAAAGAATCAACATGTGTTGACACCACAATTCCAATTGAATCACCGTATCAATAAAGAATCCTCTGTATATATGAATGTAGGCAAAGCTTTTACCATGCCTAATCTAAGCGATACATTTAAAACGGTAAACCGACAATATCAATCGGTTAGCGGGCGCAATTTGAAGCCTGAAGAAGGTTGGAACTATGAATTGGGCTACAAGCACATTACCGATAAAGATAGTTGGAAAGTAGCTGCGTTCTATATGAATTTCAAGAATTTCTTCTCTTGGAAACCAGATAGCAATGGCCGCAATACGATTCGCGTCAATGGTGGTCGCTATAGAAATGTGGGCATTGAAGCCGAATATGGTCGCAAGTTGACGGACCGATTAAAGATGTCCATCGGTGCATCCTATTCGAATCCAAAGCAAATGGAAATCGACAAAAACTACTGGAACCAAGCTAATCCAAAATTACAATTTACAGGGGGCATTCATTACAATAGTTCCACTTGGACCGCTGGATCTAGCATCAATTTTGTAACAAAACGGATGAAGAACCGCGACGGCGGCATCAATCCAAATCTTGTAGCGTGGAATGCGTATGTAGGGTATCAGTTCAATGAAAATTCTTCTGTACGACTCGATGCACGTAATTTATTGAATCGCCACAATGTTATTTCCAACGGTGATTGGGAATATTGGGATGAGCCATTTAATTATCAACTCAGCTACACACAAAAATTCTAGATTACTATAATTCTCTATTAGAACTATACAAGGAGTATCATCATGAACAAGAGCATTGCGTATCTTATATGTTTGGTGATACTCCTTTTTGTAGTTGTAACGGGGTGCGGTCCTCAAGAGGAATCTCAGGTGATACCTCATGCGCGTTATGTTGAAAGTTATGATGGGGTTCGCGTAGCGGTGCCTGAACATCCGAAGCGTATTTTGGCATTGTCTTCTGCATCGGATACGATCCTATTAGGTCTGGTAGAACCGAATCGTTTGGTGGGTATTAATAAATTGTCTACCTATGAGGAGTATTCTTTAGAGGCGAAGCGTGCCAAGTTGGTCAAACCTGTTATGAGTTCCTATCCGTTAGAGAAAATCATCGCCTTGGACCCCGATCTTGTCATAGCGCCTGATTATACGAGCGCAGATGTTATTGAAGGCTTACGCCATATGGGCATACCTACTGTTGTAGTGCCAACTGGAACTACGGTGGAGTCGGTGATTAAGAATGTGACGGACATTGCTCATATTGTGGGGGAAGATGAAAAGGGGCAGTTTTATGAACAGAAGATTCGACGTGAATTAGCTGAGATGAAACGCCTTAGTGAATCGATTGCACCAGAGGAACGTAAAAGCGTTCTCTTCGTATCATCCATGGATGGATACACGGGAACGGACAGCCTGTTTGATGATATGTGTAAATACATGAGTATCTATAATGCGCCGAATCTCCTCGGTTTACCGCCACGGACACCCTTTGGGGATGAACGCGTGTTAGCTATGGATCCAGATTATATATTTATTCCGTCCTATAAGGGCATGGATAAGAATTTAGCTAGTCGATATCTTGATAATCCGGCCTTTCAAAATATGCCGGCTATACGAGAAAACCGTGTGAAAGCCTTGCCAGCGGCGTACTTATATACAATGAATCAACACATTGGTGAGGCGATGCTAGCTATTATGCATACTGTGTATCCTCAGTTAGAAAGGAATTCTCATGACTAAACAGAAACAACGAATCGTGGCAATTGCCATAATTGGTGTATTGCTGTGTATTGTGAGCTTACTAGCGCTCCATGTAGGGACGATTATGATCCCTATCGGTGGGGGAATGCAAAGTATTTTAAATGGTATGGGCATACCGGTACATTTTACGGAGCCTATTACAGCTGAACAAGAGGCGGTATTGTGGTTTATCCGCATGCCACGCCTCATCATTGGCCTTCTCGTAGGCGGTGCACTCGCATTGTCTGGTGCCGTTATGCAAGGTGTTTTTTCGAATCCATTGGCAGACCCTGGTATTATGGGTGTATCCGCAGGGGCATCTCTTGGTGCGGTTATCGCCATTGCTCTCGGCGTAACATCTCTTGGCATGTTTTATATGCCTGCTTTTGCCTTTATTGGGGCTTTTGTATCTGTGGGGATCACTATTATTTTAACCTTGCGCAATAATAAATTAGATACGACGACCTTATTACTGGCTGGCGTTGCTGTTAGCATGTTACTCGGTGCTTTTACATCCGGCATTTTGACGATGATCAACGAATACCGATTGCGTGAATTCCTATTCTGGATGGTCGGTGGCCTTGATTTCCGTCGTTGGGATCATGTGGCACTAGCAGTAGGGCCTATCGTGACAGGCAGCATTATTTTGATGATGCTTGGCCGTCATCTTAATGTGCTCGTTTTGGGTGATACTGAGGCTCGTGCTTTGGGCTTACCTGTTATGGCATATCGTATGTTGTTCCTGTTCTTATCATCTGTGGTTACGGCTACTGCCGTATGCGTCAGTGGTTCCATTGGCTTTGTAGGCCTTGTGGTCCCTCATATTGTACGCCTCTTGGTAGGACCTGATCACCGGATACTGTTGCCTATGGCGGCCGTTGGAGGGGCATTATTCCTCGTATTTTGTGATACATTGGGGCGCGTTATAGCACAACCTATTGAAATTCGCGTTGGCATCATGACCGCTCTCTTAGGGGCACCATATTTCTTATATTTGCTTCATCGTTTGCGTAGTAAAGGAGGAGCCTAATGAAATTAGATGTTCAATCCCTATCTGTTACATTAGGGGAAAACGCTATTCTAAAGGACGCGTCCTTTTCTATTGATAGTGGTGAATTCGTTGGCATTATCGGCCCTAATGGTTCTGGTAAAACGACGCTATTAAAGACCTTGCGCGGCCTGTATCCTATCTCTGGTGGTCAGGTTTTGTGGGATGGTAAAAGCATCGCTTCCTTAAGCGATAAGGAAATTGCTCATCATGTGGCATATATGCAACAGTCCGTCAACGTTTCTTTTGATTATGAAGCCATCGATATTGTAATGACAGCACGCTATCCTTATTTAAAATGGTGGCAACAAGAAGGCCCAGACGATAAGGCCATTGTGGAAAAAGCGATGAAAGAGGTAGGCGTGTATCACCTGCGACATCGGTCTGTGCAAAACCTTAGTGGTGGTGAACGACAACGGGTATTCCTAGCGAAGGCACTAGCACAACAAACCGAGGTGTTGTTACTAGATGAACCGACAGCAGCCCTCGATTTGGTGTACGCCGATGATATCTTTCACGAAGGGCGTCGATTATGCGACGAAGGCAAAACGATTCTAATCGTCGTTCATGATTTAGAATTAGCTGCTAAATATTGCACTAAGCTTGTCTTAGTAAGCGATGGTCACATTGTAGATGTAGGGACGCCGAGAGATGTGTTGACGGCGGAAAATTTACGGAACGCATTCCGTTTATCTGCTGCGGTCTATGATGATCCGTACTTTAAACAACAACGAATATTCGTATTCCCTAAGGGCACTACGAATATTGATGACTTTAAACAAACAGGTGGTAGTACAGACATATCTATCGATCCTGAGTTGAAATAAAGGTTCTGTCTTGAGTTGAAATAAGATGTTTCTATCCTAAATGAGGTTAGGCTTATGTTATATCCATTTACTGCTATTGTGGGGCAAGAGGACATGAAATTAGCCCTGTTACTCAATGCTATCAATCCATCCATTGGTGGTGTATTAATTGAAGGTGAAAAGGGCACTGCTAAATCTACGGCGGTTCGTGCACTAGCGAATCTGTTACCTCCTATGGAACTAGGGGCTGATGCAATGACTGTTGTAGAATTACCTATCAATGCGACAGAGGATCGTGTGGTAGGGTCTATTAATTTAGAAAAGGCCTTACAGGACGGGGTGAAAGCCTTTGAACCGGGTATTCTACAGGCTGCCCATCAAAATATTCTCTATGTAGATGAGGTCAATCTCTTAGATGACCACATTGTAGATATTTTACTCGATGTAGCTGCTATGGGTGTGAATACGGTAGAGCGTGAAGGGGTGAGTCATTCCCATCCGTCTCGTTTTATCCTCGTAGGCACGATGAATCCAGAAGAAGGCGACCTTAGACCTCAACTATTAGATCGCTTTGGTCTATCCGTCATGGTCTATGGGGAACATGATCCAGCACAGCGTATGGAGGTTATCAAGCGCCGTCTAGCCTTTGGTGACAATCCAGATAGTTTTATTGAATCATATGCTGAGTCAGAACATGATTTGCGCGAACGTTTGTTACAAGCTCGTCAGTTGTTATCGAGTATCACACCAACGGATGATGTATTGTTAAAAATTGCGAGCATCAGCATTGGTGTCGGCGTTGATGGTCATCGCCCAGATATTACGATGATGCACACCGCTCGCGCTCATGCAGCCTTTCACGGGCGATATCAAATTACGGATGATGACCTTAAGGTGGCCGCCCGTTTAACATTGAAACATCGGTTACGTCGATTACCTTTTGAAGAGCAAGGCCATGATGAAGACCGTATTGATGCAGTGGTAACTGCAGTGCTCGAGGGCTAATTATGGGTACATCTGTGCAAGAGGCCCTCAAAATAGGCCTTGTAAACAATCAGATTCATACTCTCGTTATTTCTGGTGGTACTGGTGTGGGTAAAAGTTATATCCTTCGTCAGTGCCTCGAGGCGTGGCGAATCCCTTATCGTTTGATACCCATTTATGTAGAAAATTCACAATTACAAGAGACTATCGATTTTGAAGCGTCCCTAGAGCAGGGCAAGATGATTATGTCCGCAGGTCTTTTAGATGACACTAGCACTCGATGTTGGGTTGTCGATGATGGGCACGTTCTATCAACTGAGGTTCGTCATGCCTTATTAGTAGAGGCGAAGCGACGTCAAATACTGCTCATCATGACTATCAATCATGAAGATAGAACACTAGATGATGCGGAGTGGGAACTCGTCGATGTGCATGTATCTATGGCTGCACCTACACTAGAATCTCGTATAGCTGTGTTGCAACAAAATCGAGAAGAAATCCTATGTGGTGAAGCATCTATAGCAGGGGGTAATCAATCAGACTTGGACGATGCCTTATGTGAGGAGGAAACTAGTTCAATAGATGTTATTTCAGCTGAGGATATGTTATCTCTCATAGCTACTAAACGAGTTCAGAATATTGCTGTTTCGGATGCTATGCTTTCACTAGCCATATCCTATGCACTACAAGCACGCACTGTAGGGCATGGTGCAGAATACGTATTGCTGCAAGTTATGAAATCGTTAGCAATCCTAGATGGCAGCTCATACTGCAAGCCCATCCATGCAGACCGAGCCGCTTTATATGTTTTGCCCCATCGTATGAAGCGAGATGAAGTATCAGAATCTCAATCATCACAAGGGGATAATGGAAGCAGTACAAACGACCAAAATCAGTTACAGAAGAATACTGAAATAGCAGAGGACTCTGATGTAGATAACTCGAGTAATTCGGGTGGAGAAGATTCTAATGGTGATGAATCCAATCCCAATGAATCAGATAATTCCAATAATGATATAAGTGGTACCGAAGATGGAGCGTCTAATCAAGACGTATTCGGCAACGCTAATCAAGAAGAAACTAGCGGCACTAATGACGCTAACCCTAAGGAACCTGATAGTTCTGATTCAAGAAGCACTGATGCTGATGTATCTAACGGGCTATCTTCTGTATCTTTGCCTGATACTGTTGCCCGTATAGCTAACCAGATGTTTCATTGGAAATTACAGTCTTATAAGACGGTAGACCGCCAGTATCGTAAGGGTTCTGGTCGTCGCCTCATGACTAAAACAAAGGACACTCGAGGCCGCATGATTCGAGCCTATCAAGATGAACATGCTCTTGAGGACTTGGCCTTAGTCGATACATTGCGAGCGGCAGCACCCTACCAACGGTTGCGAGCTGCTGTTAAGGTGGAACAAGAAACACAATCTACGCAGTCTCTGCCATTAGAACAACAAGAAGCTAAGGGATTATCTATAGTGATAAAACCACAGGACTATCGCCGTAAAGCTCGAGAAAAACGTGTTGGCGCATATCAGCTCTTTGTGGTGGATGCGAGCGGTTCTATGGCGGCGCGTCATCGCATGGAGGCCACGAAATCCGCTATTTTGAGCCTCTTGCGTGATTCCTATATTCACCGTGACTCAGTAGGGCTCATTGCTTTTCGCAAGGAATCGGCAGAGGTGTTATTGCCGTTCACGCGTAGCGTAGAGCGGGCAGAGCGACTATTAGCCTCTATGCCTACAGGTGGTAAAACGCCATTAGCTCACGGTTTACGCATGGCCTACACCATGTGCGATAGATTGTTGCGTGCCCATCGGGCAGAACGCATTCAGATTATATGTATCACCGATGGACGTGCTACGTCGGGGGACTTAGAGAATCCCGTAGCAGAGGCCAAACAATGGGCTCGTATTCTTGGGACCTTGCCTGTAGACTGTATCGTTATTGATACGGAAACGGGCTTTATCAAGCTAGGCCTTGCTAAGGAATTATGTAAATTAATGAATGGCAGTTATTACGCCATGGATACTATTACGGCGGATGGTATATTACGAGTATCGCGGAGGTAGATCATGAGTCGTCTCATGTATATTTCTAATTTAGGAAAACAAATCCAATATATAGAAAAGGCTGTTGCCACCTATCCTGAATTAATACAGGGTGAGGTGGACATCTGTAATATGAAAAAACAGCCACTTTGGGATGAGGATTTTGAAAGCCGCCTACGCGCTGCAGATGTCGTTCTCGTAACGAATATGGGGGTTGGCTTAGATTCGCCATTTTTAGAACGTCTAGAGCGTTGGCTATATGCGCATCATCCTAAGTATTGGATTGATGTGGTAGAGCCTAAGAAAACAGATATTCTCTATCGCAATATAGACGAAAATCAACGGAGATTTCTTGAAAGCTATCGCCGCACCAGTGGCGTCATGAACTATGTGCGCCTTATTAACGGTGCTTTCAGTACAAAACCAATCTCCGAATGGGAGGAACCTGATCACATTCCGTGGCAAGCCATCATGGGCCGCGATGGAAATATCTACGTAACCTATGATGAGTTCATGGAGGCCGAAGGAAATCCAGATTGGCCGTCCATCGCGGTGTATTTCTATCGCGACGAATGGATTATGGGGGATATTGAGTATCAACAGGCCTTATTCGAAGAGATTTATAAACATCAGTACAACCCGATTATTTTTTATGGGCAGTATGGCTCGAATCCTCGTGTAGGCATTCCTAATATGAAGCTGTCCATGAACTATCTCTTTGGTAAGGATGTATTTCCCTTTGATGTGCTCATAAATACTTGTAAATTCTCCTATCAGTCCTTAGGGGCGCAAACTTTGGAGGAATTAAAGTTACAGGATGTGCCTATTATTCAGGGCTATACCATATACATGGATGAGAAAACCTGGGCTGCGGACCCGCAAGGCGTGACGCCTTTGGACGTGAATTTATCTATATCACAACCTGAGCTCGATGGCGTCATTCAGGGTGGCGTCGTGGCGTGTCAAACCTTTGATGAGCGTGGTCACTATGTGTATCTACCTGTAAAAGAACGCATCGGTGCTATTGTAGAGCGGGCCATTAAATGGTCTAAATTACGACATATTCCAGCATCGGAGCGAAAGGTAGCCATTATTTTGCATAACTATCCGCCTAAAAACTCTAATATTGGATCCGCCGCAGGTCTAGATACACCTGAATCGGTACGACGACTATTACAGCGTATGCAAGATGAGGGCTATACCGTAGATACTGTGCCAGAAACGAGTGCAGAGTTGATGGATATAGTCACATCTCATATGACGAATGACAGGTCTATGCTCACTGATGAGCTCTTAGCTTCTGCAGAAGGGCGTTTGAGTAGTGCTGATTACAAAGCATATTTTGAAACGCTGCCAGAAGATACGCAAAAGTCTATGATCGAGTCTTGGGGCGCGGCGCCTAGAGATGTATTCGTCTACGATGATGAGGTTATTATCCCTGGATTTTCCAATGGGAATCTATGGATTACAGTGCAACCACCTCGTGGTTTTGGGGAGAATGTATCTGCCATTTACCACGATCCCTGTTTGCCACCACCGCATCAATACTTGGCCTTTTACCATTGGGTAAGAACTGTATTTGAAGCGGATGCGGTCATCCATGTCGGTACCCATGGCTCCTTAGAATGGCTCCCAGGTAAGGGAGCAGGCCTCAGTGCTAGTTGCTATCCTGAAATTGGTATATCCTCGTTACCTAATATTTACCCGTACTGGACGACTATTATTGGTGAAGGTATCCAAGCTAAGCGGCGTAGCTCCGCTTGTTTAGTGGGGCATCTGTCGCCACCGATGACGACGGCTGGTCTATATGATGAGTTTGAAGAACTAGAAGCCTTACTCGATGAACATAGTCATTTTGAGCAAGAGCATCCTGAGAGTGTATCGGATATAGAGAACGTGATTCGAGAGAAAGCCATGGCGTGTCATCTCATCGATGAAGAACAAGGCGCTACGATGGAGATGGACGATCTTATTACAGCTGTCCATGAAAAGTTAAGCGACCTAAAGCATATGCAGATGAGAAATGGCTTGCACATTTTAGGGCAGGGACCTGAAGGTGTAGATCTAGAGGAATTTATTACCGCCATTGTACGGACGCCACAAGGGGATATTGCATCGGGTCTTGAAATCTTAGCCGAAGAATTAGGTTATGATTGGTCCTATATAGAGCGACATGCAGGGGACGTAAATAACGAGGGGATTCGTTATAGTCACATCATTGATCAAATTTGGAATGAACTGCGTGCGTTTGTAAGGTATGTGGTGAATACACCAAATTATACAGTACCAGAACGGCTAGCGCCTTTGGCCGCAGTCATTGTGCGCGAGTACATACCTAAATTAGGGCAAACAAAGAATGAGATTATATCCATTTCGCAGGGCTTGCAGGGAAAATATGTTGAACCAGGCCCTGGTGGGGCTCCTTCCAGCGGTCAAGTTGATGTATTGCCTACGGGGCGGAACTTCTATGGCCTCGATGAACGGGCACTACCCACAAAGATTGCTTATCAGCTAGGGATAGACTTGGCAGACCAAGTCATTGCTGACTATATCTTAAATGAACAACGGTACCCTGAAACGGTAGGCATCATTCTCTGGGCTAGTAGCAACTCTAGAAGTCACGGCCAGTGTTTAGGGGAATTTCTTTATTTATTAGGCGTTCGCCCTAAATGGCAGTCCAATGGTCGCATTTCAGGCCTAGAGGTGATTCCTTTAGAAGAATTACAACGGCCTCGTATCGACGTAATGGGGCGCATCAGTGGCCTCATTCGAGATATGATGCCTACTGCCATTAGTTGGCTCGACAAGGCTGTTGAACTGGTGGCAGACTTAGATGAACCACTAGAAGATAACTATGTGAAAAAGCATATTCACGATGATGTAGAGTGGCTCGTGGAGCAAGGTGAGGATCCTTTGTTGGCTACTAAAAAGGCGCGACTCCGTATCTTCGGTGACCCGCCACAGGCCTATGGCACCGGTGTAGGTGCTTTGATAGAAGGCAAAAACTGGCAGTCCGTAGAAGATATTGCGCAAGTGTATAGCAAGTGGAGTAGCTTTCACCTGCATCAGGATATTCCTCAGGATATGAGGCTATTCCAGCGTCGATTAACGACCATGGATGTGACTATTAAGAATGAAGATAATCGGGAAACTCATATTTTGAGTGCTGACGATTATTATAGCTATCATGGTGGTCTCATTGCAGCAGTGCGGACTGCAAAGGGCAGTGCGCCTCGCGCCTATGTGGGGGATAGCACCGACCGTAGCCGCGTTGTGATGCGGTCCTTGTCGGATGAGCTGCGTCGCGTTGTGCAAGGGGAAACACAAAACCCGAAATTCATTCAAGCTATGATGAATCATGGTTACAAAGGTGCATCGGATATGTCCAATGTAGTATCCCATAGCTTTGGTTGGGATGCGACGAGCGATATAGTGCCCGACTGGGTCTATGAAGGTTATGCTAACAAGTATGCTTTAGATACAACGGTGCAAGACTGGATGCGTGATGTAAATCCGTGGGCCTTGCAGCGCATTGCGGAAATTTTGTTAGAAGCCGCTCAACGTGGCTACTGGGATGCATCTCCAAAGATGCTAGAGAATTTGCAGTCCTTATATATTTCCATAGAAGGTGTTATAGAAGGTCGTTAGTATGAAACAAAGAATATCTATTATATGTACCATAGTCATGATGGTACTTCTGGTGTTCGGCTGTGGTCCTAAACAGCTGGAAACTACGGGCGCTACACATCAGGTGACGGATGGCACAGGCACTGTTGTTACGGTGCCGACTGAACCTAAGCACATCGTTCCTATTGCTGCTAGCACAGAGGATATAGTCCTATCCTTGGTTGATCCAAGCCGCGTAGCCGCTGTTGGTACGGTACCTAATAATGTGCCCGACGCGTCGGCTAAGGTAGAGAAACATGTGAAAGCATCTGCTGAGTCCATGCTCTCAGTACAGCCAGATTTAGTATTAGTACCCAATTGGATGTCTCCAGATGCGATTGGGGAAATGCGCAATATGCAGATTCCTGTTTATGTATATAAAACGCCTACTACGGTAAAAGAAGCAAAAGCTACTATTCATGAGATTGCTGGGCTATTACATGCATCTGATGAATCCATGATTGCCAGCATGGATGCAGATTTGAAAACTGTAGAAGAATTGGCCAATAAGCATAGTGGAGAACGTCCTTTGGTAGCGTTTTATTCCCAATTTGGTTTAACAGGCGGCAAGGGTTCAACCTTTGATGATATGTGTAACTATTTGAAGGTAACCAATGCGGCCGCTCAAATAGGATTAGGCCCTTTTGATAATGGGACGAGAGAGGATTTAATAAAATCTAACCCTGATATCATTTTTATTCCTTCTGTGGCCTATACATCAGATGGCACTACGCCAGCAACGGCAGAGCAGCTTTACTCTGATCCTGCTTTGCAGGGCGTTAAGGCCATCGCCAATCGTCGTGTGTACCTTGTAGATTCCTCGCAGGTCATGAGTTATTCTCAATTTATGACTCGAGCAATGGTATCTATGGCACAAAATATTTATAGTATGTAATTTATAGTTTGATGTGTGTGGAGGTTTTTATGAAAGTATCAAAGAAACAACGTTTATCTCTATATGTGGGATTAGCTCTTGTATTTGGTAGCACAATTAGTGCACCTAGCGTATTAGCTGTTGATGCACAAGATTCTCATACCATTGTCGTTACTGCAACGCGTAGTGAACAACAGCTTTCACAAGTACCAGCTAGCGTAGGTGTAGTCACAGGCGATGATATCCGCGAACGTCACGCAACTAATATGAATGAAGCGATGCGTATCGTGCCGGGAGTAGATATCAATACGTATGGTGGTGGCGTAGGTTACACGAATTCTAATGCGTTTCGTATCAATGGTTCCGACCAAGTACTATATTTAGTGGACGGCATCAATATGGGCGCGGCTGGCGTGAATCCACCGATGACAATTTTGAAAGATATGTCTAGCATCGACCGCATTGAAGTACAACGCGGTGCCGGTTCTACCTTATATGGTTCTGGCGCTATCGGTGGCGTAGTTAACGTTATCACTGCAAAACCTGAGGAAGGTGTTCAAACTAAGCTTCGCATGATGGGCGGCAGCAATAATCTTGAGCAATACGCGATTACCAATGAAGGTAGCAAAAACGATTGGTACTGGCGCGTAGGCTTGCAAAAGGACATCATTGGTTCTTACAAGGATGGTCATGGGGTGCGCATTCCACAACATGCTAATAGCCATACTGGTTCCTTCATGGTAGGCAACAAAATCAATGACAAAAATGATGTGAAGGTATTCTATGATACATATCGTGGTGATGCGATGTATTCTGACCATATGGGGCGCCTTAATCACATTCGTTACGGTACAGAAGCAAGTGATTCCTTCCGTGCTGTTTGGAATAATAACATCAATAAACGTTGGAGCCATCAATTGTACGTATTAGATAATCATTATAAAACTAAATATGATGGTTATTTAACAGATATTAAGACTCGTGCGTTTGGTGACCAAGTGACGTATAAAGCAAAAGATCATACCGTAGTTGGCGGTATTGATTGGCGTCAAGATAAGGTGCTTAATATGGGTGGTGTAAAACTTACGAACACATCTTACTTCGTACAAGATGAGTGGAAGGTTGCTCCAAAATGGACTGTCATACCAGGTGTTCGCGTTGACCATCACTCTGCATTTGGTACACATACATCTCCATCCATTAGCGTTGGCTACGATGTGAATGCTAAAACGAATGTATATGCAGCGTATAAAGAATACTTCTTGGCTCCTACACCATATCAACTCTTTGATGGCACAAATGGCAACCGCAATTTGAAACCTGAAACAGGTCATGAATGGAGCTTAGGTGTTCATCATAAATTCGGTAAAACTTGGAACAGCAATCTCAGCTTCTTTAGTCGCAGTACAAAAGATAAAATTGGTTGGGTAATGACAAACCCTGCAGCGTTCTCAGGTGAATACCGCAATTTTGATACAGAAAAAGCATATGGCATCAATGCAGATGTCCGTAAACAATTGACGAAACATTTGTCTGCTCGCCTTGGCTATACGTATACACATATCGATGCAACGCCTACGCGCAAAGCTAATCGCGATGGGTATGTTCCTAAACATGCGGTTAATGCAGGTCTCGATTACAACGATGCTAAATGGGATGCTCATTTAGATATTCGCGGTGTCATCGACCGTCCAGGTCCTGCGGCTAATATCTTCCCTCGTACAACATATTGGATTACTGATATCAGTGCTAACTATCGCGTACGTGAAAATGTGACTGTATTTGGTCGAATTAATAACTTATTTGATACATATTATGCAGAACAATCTAGTGTTCGCTATGGCCATGCAGGTGATTGGTGGCCAGGTCAAGGTCGCAACTTCCGCTTAGGTATTGAAGTTACTATCTAATTTGCTGGTTAAGAATAAAAATTGATAAGGCTGTAAGCTACAATGATAAAACTATAGATTTTCTCTTGTAAAAGCACTATAATAGAATGTATCTATATATATCAATGTATGCGTATTACAGCCTTATTTTTGTGTAAGGCGTTTATTTAGAGGAGTTGGATTCTGTATGGAACTACCGGTTTTATCCCCGTATATGATGGCTCGCAAGCCGTCGGGGATCCGCATGGGGCAAATTAAATTTTTAGAGCGAAAGAACCCACCTATTTTGGTTAACGGTTCTATTGGTAATGTTATGCGTCCTATGCATCCCGCCATGCAGCGCCGACTATTTACTCTAGGCGGACCAAATAGTCCTTTCAGTACAGGTATCGTACCCTATGTACCAACAACGGGTACCGATGAATGTCGTGAAGCATTCTTGCATATTTTGCGTAGCCAAGGTTTCGATACAACAGGCCTTAATGTACTCGTTACAGATGGTGCGTCCATGGCGATGGAAATCATCATGCTTGGCGTTTGTGGCGGTGCAGGTGAAGAGGAACGTCCTCTATTGATGTTCAATCCGTCCTACACGAACTACGATGCGGTAGGTCATCGCATTGGTCGTAAAACGGTAACCGTAGAACGACGCCTGAACGAGAATGGCGAATTTGAATTACCATCCATTGAAACCGTGGAAAAACGCATTATAGAAACAAAACCAGGGGCATTGTTGATTATTCCTTACGACAATCCAACTGGTCAACTATTCAGCAAGGAAACTTTGATTGAATATGCATCTTTGTGCGTAAAATATAATTTATGGATTATTTCCGACGAAGCCTATCGTGAATTGGCCTATGAAAAAGGCAAGGAAACATCTAGTATTTGGACATTGACGAATAAGGATGTACCAGGTATCGAAGGTCGTCGTATCAGTCTTGAAACGGCCTCTAAGGTTTGGAATGCTTGTGGCCTTCGCATTGGCGCCATCATTACAGACAATGCGTTGTGCTATGAAAAATCTGTTGCTGAATATACGGCGAATCTCAGTGCTAATACGCTTGGTCAATATATTTTTGGTGCCTTGGCTCATGAAAGCCACGCTGATCTTCATAACTGGTATGAGCAACAACGTGATTACTATCGCGAAATGATTTATGAACTTCACAAGGGATTCAAAGAGGTAGAACCAGATTTCATTATCTCTAATCCAGAAGCGTCCATCTATTTCGTTATCGACGTGCGCAATGTAGCAAAACCTGGCTTTGACGGCGTTGAATTTGCTGCTTGGTGTGCTGAACACGGTCGTGTGACCTTGGATGATGGCAATGACTATACATTGCTCATGGCTCCACTAAACGGATTCTACAGTGGTGCCGATAGGGAACACAATCCTGGTAAGACACAACTTCGCGTATCCTTCTGCGAAAACCCAGATCTTTTAAAACTAGCGCCTGTATTGCTATCTAAACTATTTAGAGCATATGAAGCGCAACGATAAATAAAACGTGTAAGAGCGAGAATCGATAGAACAGAAAAATAAATGTAAAAGGAGCTATATTGCTGAGGTTAGCCTCTAGCAGTATAGCTCCTTTATTGTTCCCTATAAAGTAATGATAGGGAGTTGTGTTTAGGTATTATCTTTTTCATAGTCTAGTCCCTTAGTAGATATGCCTATGCTTTGTTGTTGATTTAGCATAGAACTATCCTCTGTTGATGGATAGGATGTGTCGTCTAAGGTTACTGTTTCCAATAATTTGTCGATATTATCGGTTTGGATGGATACTTCTTTGTTGTACCATTCGCCAAACTCGCGGATAACTGTTTCATTGCGCCTATAATAGGTGTATTGGTCAATTTTTCGCGATTCCACAAGGCCTGCACGCTCTAATATAGTCATAAATGTAGATACAGACGATTGCGATACACCACAGCGTTTTTGAATACTCTTAACGCTAACGCTGTTTGGAAAATCGATGAGAGTTTTAGAGTGTACTTGAACACCGAATTCTTGCTCTGGGTGCTTTAGCCACAATATAATATCTAACCGATGTGGATTGGATAATGCTTTCAGAATTCTTTGCGGATCCATATGGCCTCCTTGAGGTAAATACCAAAATGTTGAGTGCCTTACTTTGACCGTGGTCTTGCATTATGCGGTCGTATTATATACGCGTCTTGCTCCGTATAGAGAATATTACTTACATTTATCATACGCTAATTTTTATGTGAAAGCTAGGAAAATTTATAAATTTTTATGGGGGTGGCAGTGGGGACTTCCAAAAGCTTCCACCGGCCGGGTCTGACTTCGCCCTTCGGGCTACGCAGGGCCAAAGTCAGCTTTTGAAAGTCCTCACTGCCTCTCCAAAAACTTTAAGTGTAGAGAACAGGGCAAAGTCGTTTTTAGAAGCCTATACCTCCACGCAAGAAACTTTATGTGCTAGAAGAGAAAGGCCCGCATTTCACGCAGGCTTTCAAATTGATTTTATAAGCAACTTCGGAAATAGTATAGTTAGAGGGCTAAGTTTTTATAGTCTTATATGATTTTTATATACTATTTTCTGTTTTATAGTGAAAATGTATTTGATTAGTTTTCTGATACATTTTATAATAATGTTAATTGCGGTATGTCTTTTCGGAGCATACTTGATGGGCTGGTCTCGACCAGCCCATTTTTTATTTTCTTATAAAATTTTCATGTACATGTGGTATGTTAAAAAGGTATTTTCAATCTGTATCGTGAATATATAATATATAGACTTATGTAAGTTAGGCTTTCATAAAAAGGAGCTGAGTATATGGCAATAGATCGAAATGAGAGATTTGACGTTATCGTCGTGGGGGCAGGGCCGGCGGGTGCTGCAGCGGCGTTACGTTTGGCGGAGCAGCGTGTGAAGGTGTTGGTCATTGAGCGCGGGATGGCACCAGGTGCTAAGAATATGATGGGCGGCCGTATTTATACGCACTCCCTAGAGAGATTGGTACCGGATTTTAGGGATCGTGCGCCTCTTGAAAGAAAGGTGACGAAGGAACGCATTTCCATCGGCGCTGGCAATGAGATGACGACCATCGAATATAGTTACCAAGATGTGAAAGAAAATGAAGAATCCTATGTTGTGTTGCGTGCTAAATTCGATAAATGGCTGGCCGAAGAGGCTGAGAAGAAAGGGGCTTTGCTCGTTTCTAATGTACAGGTAACGGAACTCATCACCGAAGGAGAAGGCAAAAAACGTCGCGTTGTAGGTGTACGTTGTCACGACGATGAGGTGTATGCAAAGCTTGTTATCATCGCAGAGGGGGCCAACACAGTGCTCTTAGAAGAGGCTGGTTTAACTGACCCTACAGATCCTAAGACGATGGCTGTGGGTGTAAAAGAGGTATATAAATTCAAAAAAGAGGACCTCGAGAATCGCCTTATGTTATCTAGTGATGAAGGCATGGCATGGCTTACGTTGGGCGATATGACAGATGGTCTACTAGGCGGCGGCTTTATATATACGAACAAGGACAGCCTTTCCGTAGGCATGGTAGTAGGCCTTGAGGATATCGGCTTGGCAGATAAATCAGTTGACGAAATGTTGGAGGCTTTCACCAGTCATC
This sequence comes from Veillonella sp. HPA0037, assembly GCF_000411535.1. NCBI lineage: Bacteria > Bacillati > Bacillota > Negativicutes > Veillonellales > Veillonellaceae > Veillonella > Veillonella sp. HPA0037. The sequence goes on along the minus strand of NZ_KE150483.1, from coordinate 1,258,462 downwards.
CTAGAATTGCACCGCTTTTGAAAAATGGTCAATTAAAGGAACACAGCGCGCATCTTGTGCCTGAAGGCGGTTATAAAGCGATGCCAAAATTGGGCGGCAAGGGTTACATCGTCGTTGGCGATGCGGCGCGGATGTGTATGAATCTAGGGTACACGATTCGTGGTATGGATCTGGCTATCGAGTCCGGCATGTGCGCGGCTGAGGCGGTCAATGTGGCGCTACGCGACGAAAATATGGACCGCGTTACTAAATTGTACGAAAAACAAATCAAGGCGTCTTGGTTGCGTCGCGATATGAAATTGTATAAAAATATGCCGAAATTCTTGGCCTCTAATCCGCGGATTTTTAATGAGTACCCTGCATTTGTAAACAATCTTATGCGTGATGTATTCACCGTAAATGGTGACGGTGCGGTGCCATTGATGAAAAAATTGTTGCGCCGCGTCAAGGATGTAGGCCTATTTAGATTGATTCGTGATGCATGGAAAGGGGTGCGTTCCCTATGAAATTAGAAGAGCGTTTGGGCGCGAATAAATATTATGTAGATGAAACGTGTCCTCACATCATTATTGATGGTGAAAGCGTAAGCCGCGAAGAGGCGATGAAGCTCGTGAATGGTTGTCCTGCAGGACTATATACATTACAAGAAGATGGCAAGTTAGCCTTTGATTTTGCGGGCTGCCTCGAATGTGGAACATGTCGCGTATTATGTGGACACAGTGTTGTTAAGACTTGGAAATATCCTCGTAACGCCAAGGGCGTAGAGTTTAGACAGGGGTGAGTGCATGGAATTATTAGTCTGTATAAAACAAGTACCGGATACGTCGGAAATTAAACTAGATCCGGAAACAAATAATCTCATCCGCACAGGTCTGCCTAGTATTGTAAACCCTTACGACATGCACGCGCTTGAGGCGGCTTTGACTGTGAAAGACCAAATTGAAGGCAGTCGCGTTACGGTTGTGACAATGGGTCCTCCACAAGCTGAAGAGGCATTGCGTCAATGCTTGGCGTTAGGCGCTGATGATGCGGTGCTCGTAACAGATCGTGCCTTTGGTGGTGCCGATACATTGGCTACAAGTTATACGATTGCATCCGCTATTCGTCATATTCAACGAACCATGAACCGTCAATTCCAACTCATTTTCTGCGGTAAACAAGCTATCGATGGCGATACAGCACAGGTGGGTCCTCAAATCGCAGAGGAACTCGGTATGGCGCAAGCTACCTATGCTTGTGAATTTTCCGTAGACCAAGCCTCTCAAAAGGCGATTGTAAAGCGGGAGCACGAGAATGGTTATGAAGTGATTGAAGCTCCGTTGCCATTGCTTGTGACGACGACAGCCGAACTTAACGAGCCACGTCAACCTGGCCTTTGGAGCTCCATTTACGCGAAACGATATACTATTAATCATATTACCTTACGTGATATGCCTCATATTGATGAAAGCCGCATTGGCCTTACCGGTTCCCCAACACGGGTACGCAAGGTATACCAACCACCGCTTCGTGGCAAGGTAGAAATGCTTTCATCCGTCGACGAAGGCGCTAAAAAGGTGCTTGAATTGGCGTACCACATCAAGCCTGAAAAGTTCGCACACCTTTTGGTGCCAAATGACACACCGGTTGTAGAGGCGCAAGACGATGAGGGCATTGACGTAAATGACCCAGTACAGCGAGCTGCGTCTGTTGAAAGCGTGGTGCCTAGCGAACCTAAGGCGGTAGATCCAAATACATTTGCAGCAGAGGCCGCTAAAGCTGATGCTGTTTCCGAAGGAGGTGACCGATAATGACAAATTTTGATGAATACAGAGACGTTTTTGTCGTAGCTGATACCATCGATGATGTAGTGCATCCAGTTACGTATGAACTTATCGGTCAAGCCCGCCGCATCGCCAAGGAACTGGGTCAGCTCGTGCAAGTCATGCTCCTCGGTGAAAACGTACAAGCTGAGGCAGAGGAACTTGTGGCTCATGGCGCCGATATTGTTCACGTTTTTGAAAGTTCCCTCTTGAAATACTATACAACAGATGGCTATACAAAGGTATTGACGGATTTCTTTGAAGACCATAAACCGAATATCCTTTTAATTGGTGCTACCAATAATGGTCGTGACTTAGCACCACGCATGTCTGGTCGCATGCAAAATGGCGTTGTAGCAGATTGCACTATCCTAACCGTAGATACAGAAGAAGGCCTTGTAGAATGGACCCGTCCTGCTTTAGGTGGTAATATCTTGGCTGAAATTATTTCGCCAAACCATCGTCCACAAATGGGCTCTGTTCGTCCTAATGTATTCAAAAAGCCTGAGCGCATTGCGGACAGTTGGGGCCGTATCCAACTTGAACAATTTGACCTCAAGTCTGAAGACATTCGCACTAAACGACTAGATTTTATTCCATTCAGCAAGTCTGGTTATAATATCCAAGAAGCGGATATCATCGTAGCTGGCGGTCGTGGTATGGGTTCAAAGGAAAACTTTGATAAACTCTACGAACTCGCTGATGCTATCGGCGGCGTTGTAGGCGCTACCCGTCCACTCGTTGAAAAAGGTTGGATTGAATTGCCATACCAAGTAGGCCAAACAGGTAAAACCGTAAGCCCTAAACTATACTTGGCATTTGGTATCTCTGGCGCAATCCAACACGTGAGTGGCATCTCCGGTGCTGATACAATTGTGGCTATTAACAACGATCCAAATGCAGAAATCTTCCAACACGCGAACTATGGGATTGTTGGGGATTGTATGGAAGTTCTCAACGATATGTTGGCGCATTTAAAATAGAACATAAAAAGATTGGGCCCTTAGCTTAATTGCCGTAGTAGAAAGGACCCCTTCCGAAAAACTCCACCGGCCGGGTCTGACTCCGGCCTGCGGCCTCCGCAGGGCCAAAGTCGTTTTTCGAAAGGGGTCCTTTCTTTCTTCTACAGTTGATATAGCCATAGGCCCAATCTTTTTATGTTTCCTCTTAACTTAGCACCGACATATTCGTTGAAATAATATAAGTAGAAATATGGTAAAATGGTGTTATACATATCATAGTTGAATGGACGTAGGGAGGTGATGTTGTGACTGCTGATAGTAATGGTTATGTAGGTTTTGATTTGGCATTGTTTATCGCTGAGAAGTTGCGGGCTCAGTTTGTGTTTGATATGGCACAGATGGAGGGAAACACGGCGACGTATCCGCAGGTTGAGACGATTGTGTGTGGTACTTCTGTGGCGGGGCTCAGTGTGAGTGAAACTCGACAAATAGATAATATTAATCGTGGCTGGCAAGCCTTGATAGAGGATTTGCGGTTAAAACGATTTCAGATTAATAAGTTAGTGGCTATCGAATATAATAAGTTAGTTTCTGAAAGTGAGAACCGCCTAGGATTTGGTGGATTTCGCAATGCACCAGTAGCTATAGGTGGTACAAGTTATACACCGCCTAATCCTTTGGATTTAAATTCCTGTTGGAACGAATTAATAGCTAGGTGCCAAGAGCTAGAGGATAATCCGTTGGAACAATCGCTTCTATTATATGCCGAGATGGCTCGGAACCAGTTCTTTGGCGATGGCAATAAACGAACCGCTCTGCTCATGATGAATGGAAACCTTATTCAGAATGGATTATGCCCAATTACGATAACGAAATCTTGCGAAGTAGAATATCGGACCGCTTTAATTGGATATTATGAAAGCCCCGAGCAACATCGCATTCAATTCTTCGATTTCCTAAAACAAGAACAACAAACCATGCTAAAACGCTGGGGCTATGAAATCCAAGATATAAATGAAACCGAACTTGGTAAAACAATCGATACAAATCCAAAAGAAGGATCCACTAAACATAAATTATAATTGAGGCCCTGAATTACAACTTTCCCTTTCCCCGTAACAAAAATCTTTGCGGGAAATAAGGATAACGTATTTAAAACAGGTCCTGATGGGCTTCCAAAACCGACTTTGGCCTTACCGTAGAGAGGACACAATCTGATAGAGGTCCTGAATTACTTCCTTTTCTTTGTTTAGCAATGAAAATCTTTGCGTTTCATTATGTAATTCAGGACCTATGTATTTAAAGCTTGTGATGATAGGGGCGGAAAAAAGACTTCGGGTCCCGCTTGCGCGATAGCGTGTCTTTTTTCCGCCCCTGTCATCACTGTTAAATAGAAGGAGGAATACATATGAACCGCAAAATTTTCGTTACAGGTGCTACTTCTGGTATCGGCCTTGAGTGTGCTCGTGCTTTCGCTCAAGATGGAGATAATGTATTGATTGCTGGTCGTCGTGCAGACCGCTTGGCGGCGATTAAGGAAGATTTTGAGCAACAATATGGCATTCGTGTGGATACGCTTGTACTTGATGTGAGCAAACGTGAAGATGTAGATGCTAAGGTAAAACCAGCTATAGAAGCTTTTGGTGGCATTGATGTACTTGTAAATAATGCAGGTCTGGCACAGGGACTCGATCCATTTCAAGATAGTACCGTAGAAGATGCAGTCACAATGATTAATACGAATGTATTAGGCCTTCTTTATGTGACTAAGGCTGTATTGACGTTCATGATGGCTCAAAATAGTGGTCATATTGTGAACATGGGCTCTACTGCTGGGATTTATGCGTACCCAGGCGGCGCTGTGTACTGTGCTACAAAGGCAGCTGTTAAGACATTAAGCGATGGCATCCGCATGGATACCATAGCTACAGATATTAAGGTTACTACCATTCAACCAGGCATCGTAGAAACTCCATTCAGTGAAGTACGATTCCACGGTGATGCGGAACGAGCTAAATCTGTCTACGCTGGTATTGATGCAATCCAACCAGAAGACGTAGCCGATGTAGTACTATATGTAACGAACCAACCTAAACGCTTGCAAATCTCTGATGTAACCATCATGGCGAACCAACAAGCGGCAGGCTTTATGGTACATAAGAAATAATAGGCTAAATACTAAGCTTGTTAAAATGATATAGGTAGCATTTATTACTTGAAATCCTACATCATTTAGGATATACATATTAAGTATATTTTAATAAATATAATTTTACAAAACTTGTTTTTGGAGATTGTTGTTATGTCAACAAAAATAAAGACATTACTAGTGGCTTCTTTAGCATGTGCAGCTATTGGTTCCTATAGCATTACTAGTGCTCACGAGCCATCTGTTGGGGATCGTTCTGTGCCTATGACTGGTGGAATCTCAGTTGAACCTAGGGAACCAAATTTTATTATGCCGAGTCCTGTACATGTGTTCACCACAGTTAAAGAAGCGGCGGAGTATATGAATATTACACCACAGATGCCAAAGTTGTTACCTGTAGGCTTTAATATTCAATCTGTCATCACTTTAGAAAAAGATATATTACAAGTTGTGTATGTCTACAAATCTGGTGCGGATCCATGTTATAATCAAGATGGAGGTGCATATATTATATATCGTTCATCTAAGTTAACTGGTGATATCAGTGGTGACCATAAAATTCATAAGGTTATAGAAACTGAAAGTGTAGATGGTACAAAGGTTACTTTCAAAGGCAGTGACAAAATGGTTTATCTTGCATCGTGGATGAAAGATGGACAAAATCATTTTTTAGATTTTTATCGCCCCGTTACACGAGATGTGGCGAAGGCTATTATCCGTAATATTGTTGAGGAAAAATCACATACAAAATAAATGTGTTTTTAATAATTTTTATGTTGCGGGAAAGGAGATTATACCCATGATTAAAAAATTTGTATTGTTGGCTGTGGCTTGTGCGTGCGTAGGTTCTTATGGCGTTGCTGGTGCGCAAGGTACTTTAGATGTAAAACCAGATCCAGCTAAACCTGTAGTTGCAGAACAGGCAGCGTCTATGGTTGGCATGCCAAGCCCAATTCATGAATTCGCCACTATTGATGAAGCTGCTAAATACATGAATATTATGCCTCATCTACCTAAAGTATTACCTGTAGGTTATAATATTGAGTCTGTAAGCACAATCAATAAAGATGTTTTGCAAGTTGTGTATGTTTACCAAGCTGGTGAAGATTCTACTCGCAATCAAGCAGCAGGCAAACGTATTGTATATCGCGTAGGTACTACAAAAGGTGATATCAGTGGTCATTATAACGATTATCGCGTTACAGCTACAGAAAAGGTAAATGGTACAAAGGTTACTTTCAAAGGTGGCGAAAAAATGGTATACTTCGCTGGTTGGACAAAAGATGGTCAAAACCACGCGATGTACTTTGAACGTCCTGTCAATCGCGATATGGCAAAAGCGATCATTGCTAATACAGTTGCACCAAAATCACATATGAAATAATACAGCCTGATACAAACTATTCTTGATGGAATGGCATGCGATCTACAGTGCAGTACTCGCATGAAATGTAAGGGTTTTATATAAACAGCTCCTCGTATGAGGGGCTGTTTTTTCGTTATGTGAAACTTTCATAATGAGAATAGTTATAATATACCTGGATGGGTATACATGGATGTGCATATTATTGCTACAATAAAGGTATATAGTTTCTTAGTGATAAAGGAGGTAGGTGATGGATTGTATCGATTAATACTACAGCGTTTGGCGAGTATTGTAGGTATTTTATTGGTAGTTACTATTGGTACATTTGTATTGATAAAATTATCTCCTATCGACCCGGTGGCAATGAAATTTAATCTCGTGGGTGCCACGCCTGATCCGGTGTTGGTGGCTCAATTAAGAGAACAATTAGGTCTCAATGATCCGTGGTGGCAACAGTATGTGCGTTGGCTTGGACAAATTGTACGGGGTGATTTTGGGGAATCGATCCTGTATTCAATGCCGGTAATCACATTGTTATCGGGGGCCTTGCCTAATACATTGGGCCTCGTATCACTAGCACTTGTCATGGGAATTGTAGTGACCATTCCACTAGGGATGCTGTCCGCCAAGTACAAGGATTCATGGGTGGATCATGGTGTACGATTATTGACGTTTCTAGCCTTAGCGATTCCTAGCTTCTGGGTGGGGTTATTGTTGCTCTACTTATTTGGCGTTAAATTACAGATTGTATCAGTAACGAACACAAATGGTTTCTCTGCTTATATATTGCCAGCTGTTACATTAGCTCTATGGCTATGTGGACTATATATCCGTCGCTTGCGTAATGCTATTTTAGAGATATCCAGGCGTCCCTTCGTTCAAGGGGCGCGTGCATTAGGCTTACCAGAGTGGATGGTATTTACTCGATATATATTCCCTCATGTAGGACTGATGTTATTACCTATGATGGGCGTAACGATGGGCGCTATGCTTGGTGGCTCTGCTGTTATTGAAACAGTATTCGCCATCAAGGGTATTGGGTACATGATGGTACAAGGCATTATGGCGCGAGACTTTGTATTGATGCAGGGCTATATCATTTGGATTACATTGGTGTTCATTATTATCAATATCATCATTGATGTATTGAGTTATTGGCAAAACCCTAAGCGAAGGGCCGCTATACAAGGAGGCTCTTATGAATAGACAAAAGCCGTACATCTTATACATTATGTTAGTCTTAGCAACTTTATGGATTTTACTATTCCTCTGTGCTCCATACATAGCTCCATTTAATCCAGAGGCTACGAATGTGGCAGACCGATTGCAAGATATTAGTAGCACGCACTTATTAGGCACTGATCAGCTGGGCCGTGATGTGTGGTCTCGCATCCTTTATGGCGGTAAAGCATCATTAGGAATTGCTTTCATCATCATTGGTATCAGCGGTGCTATCGGCATCGTTATTGGTGGGGTAGCAGGATTTTCTACGCCTCGTATTGACCGCTGGCTGTCTCGCTTGATTGATTTGGTGTTAGGATTTCCGAATATGGTAATTGCCATCGCGTTCATCGGTATCATGGGACCTACCATTCCGAATGTCATTATTTCCTTGTGTATTACAAAATGGGCGGAATATGCGCGCATTACACGTGGTCTTGTACAGATTGAACGCCACGCGGAGTACATTACCTTCGCTCGCATGTCGGGCGCATCAAATCTGCGCATCCTGTGGCGATACATTTTGCCAAATGTGCTGCCACCCCTATTGATTGTAATCATTCAACATCTCGGAGACGTTATTATCTTAGTAGCTAGTTTCTCGCTTATCGGTATCGGTGTACAACCGCCAGATCCAGAGTGGGGCACAATCTTATTAAGTTCCCGAGATTTCCTACAAACGGCACCGTGGCTATTGATCTATCCAGGGCTTGCCATTTTTATTACTGTTGTTTTATTCAACTATATTGGCGATGCGTTGCGCGATGCACTCGATGTATCTCGTTAACTGCGCTTTGTATAGATTTTTTATGGTGAAAGCCCTAGTGGGCGATGTATTTTTAAAGGAGAAAGTATGAAACGTTGGTTATTAGTATGTTTAGCCATGTTGTCTATGGTGGCCCTCTTGACGGGGTGTGGTAGTGATACGGCTAAGCAAGGAAAACACATGAATGTTGGTCTGTATTGGTTTGGTGAAACATTAGACCCAACACACGAGTGGGATGCATGGACATTGACGCGCATCGGTGCCGGTGAAACATTGGCAACTGTAACACCAGACATGAAATTTACCCCTCAATTAGCAGATTCTTGGGAAAATGTGGACCCTACTACATGGAAATTCCATATCCGTGAAAATGTTAAATTCCAAAATGGCACACCTATGACGCCACAAAAGGTAAAAGAGTCCATCGAGTACACTATGAAACAAAGTGCTCGTTCCGCAAAAGCTGTTAAAATCGAGTCCATTACCGTAGATGGTCAAAACTTGATTATCAAAACAACAGAACCAAATGGCTCCTTGTTGTCTAGCTTAACAGAACCTGCGTTTGTCATCATGGATACAGCGGATCTTAAGGACGTGGCAACGAAACCAGTTCTTACGGGCCCTTACAAAATTAAATCTTTCACAAAGGGTGAAACCATTGAGCTAGAAGCCTTTGCAGATTACTGGGGTGGTAAACCAGGTCTTGATTCTGTAACAGTAAAAGATATCGAAGACAACAATAAGCGCGCGATGGCATTACAATCTAAAGATGTAGATGTTATCCAAAAAGTAGATTCTGCTAACCGTAGCTTGTTTAAAGATGGTTTCAATATCCAAGATATCGCTGGCGTGCGTGTGTTCATGTTAAAAATGAACCAAACTGTAGCATCTCCATTACATGACAAAGCTGTACGTAATGCAGTTGCTCATATTATTAATTATGATTCTATGGCAAAAATCATCGGTAACGGTTCTACACCAGGTGCGGCACCATTCCCACCATCTGCTAACTTAGGCTATGACACAATTGCTAATAAGGCGACAACTGATGTTGCCAAGGCTGACCAAATTTTAACTCAAGCTGGTTATGCTAAAAATGCAAACGGCGTGTATGCAAAAGATGGTAAAGAATTATCTTTAACACTAGCTGTATGGGGTAAAGATACTAGCATGTACGAAGAAATTCAACAAGAATTGAAACAAGCGGGTATCAATGTAACGCTTAAGAAATTACAAAGCCCTGATGAAGTGGATACACTAGGTACAGATGGTTTTGACTTGGTAGAACGTAATGTTATTACCATGTCTACAAATGATCCTTATTGGTTCCTCAGCTTATTCTACAAATCCGGCGCAAAAGCTAATGTTGGCGCTTACTCTAACCCTCAAGTAGATGCGTTAATCGACCAATTGTCCGTAACATTTGATCAAAACGAACGCTCTAATATTGCAAGACAAGCACAACAAATCTTAGTTGATGATGTAGCAGATATTTACTTGTTGTATCCAAGTGCAACAGTTGTATCCACTAATAAGGTTAAAAATGTACCAGTACATCCAATCGATTACTACTTATTAACAAAGGATTCTACTATTGAATAAATCGGATTGCATTGTATTTGATGATGTAACAATTGCATATGGTACGGAAGAGGCGGTGCGCAATATATCCTTCTCCGTGCCTAATGGCGAGGTCTTTGCCATCGTTGGTGAAAGCGGATCTGGTAAATCTACGCTAGTCAGCGCCGCCTTTGGCATGTTGAAACAAGCTACTATAACAGGTCAAATTTTGTTAAATGGCATCGACATCTCTACCTTGAGTGATAGCGATTGGCGCAAATTACGTGGTACAGAGATTTCCATGATCTTTCAAAATCCTAGTGCCTATTTAAATCCAAATCGGACCGTAGAAAATCATTTTAAGGATTTGTTCCGTGCCCATGGTGAAAGCTATGATGTAAGCCGCGTTATAGATATGCTTAATCTTGTTCACTTAACTGACGGAGAACGTATATTACAGTCGTATCCATTCCAGTTGAGCGGTGGTATGCAACAACGGTTAGCCATAGCATTGAGCCTCATCTTAAAACCTACTATTGTCTTTGCCGATGAACCCACTAGCGCCTTAGATATACTCGTGCAAGCCTCTGTGTTAGATCTGTTACGTGAAGTGACGCAAGCCCTTGGAGCAACGGTAATTATCGTAACCCATAATATCAAGGCTGCTGCACGTATTGCTCATAGCATTGGCGTTATGAATAAGGGACATCTCGTTGAAGTAGGGCCAACAGAAGAGGTTATACATTATCCAAAGGATGACTATACGCGGGTATTGTTAGACTCCGTAATGAAAGTGGTGTAACATGATTCAAGTCGAGCATATAGGTAAACAATATACAAACCACCATCATACGATTCATGCCGTACATGACGTATCCTTCTCAGTGGCACCGAATGAACGCGTTGGCATTGCTGGCGGTAGTGGTTCTGGTAAAAGTACACTTCTCAAATTAATTGCGATGCTAGAAAAACCGACATCTGGTACTTTACGACTATTCGGAGAGGATGTTACATCCATTCAAAACTATAGAGATATCTATCGCTCCATGCAGATGATGTTTCAAAATCCCTTGTCCATCATTCCGCCGCGGATGAACTTAGAAGCATTTCTGCTAGAGCCATATATCAACTATGGTTTTATGGATATGGCTGCCGCAAAGGACGATATTCGTAAGTGGATTCAACATGTAGATTTACCGAAAGCGATTGTTCAAAAGTATCCACACGAAGTGAGTGGTGGGCAGTTACAACGTGTTGTATTAGCACGGATTATGCTGATGCATCCAAAACTAGTACTCTTTGATGAACCTACATCAGCCCTTGATGCGGTGAATCAAAAGCTGGTACTAGATTTATTACAAAAACTCCACAGGGAACAACCCTTCGGCTACGTATTCGTCAGCCATGATATTGGACTTTTACAAGCCGTAACAGACCGAATCATCGTTATGAAAGACGGACATATCGTTGAAATTATCGAATCAAAACGACTCAAAGAAGCGGTACATCCTTATACAAAAGCACTTGTGGAAGCGAGTGAGTAAACAAAGAGGCTGTAGCAGAATGCACAAATGTATTCTGTTACAGCCTTTTTACTATTACTTCCTGTTTATTACTTTTATAAATTAATAATGCTAATATATGCAGGAAATCTTGTTTCTATGTAGAAATATATAAATAAGGTGAAGTATGTATTAATGTATAGGAGGTATTGTTATGGAATTTGAAGGCCTTATTAAATCACATGTACAAAGGATTAAGACTTTAAAGAATGACATTTTGACAGAAGAGGCAACAAAGACATCCCTTATTATGCCGTTCTTTAGAATTCTTGGTTATGATGTATTTAATCCAAATGAATTTATGCCAGAGTTTGTAGCAGATGTGGGACTTAAAAAGGGAGAAAAAGTTGATTATGCAATCAAGCTAGACAATGAACCTGTTATCTTAGTTGAGTGCAAATCAATTAATGAAAAACTGGAAAAACATGACTCTCAACTATATCGTTATTTCGGTACAACAACAGCTAAGTTTGCTATTCTTACAAACGGTATTGTATATAGATTCTATACAGATATTGATGAAGTTAATAAGATGGATGAAGCGCCATTTTTAGAAATTAATCTATTAGAACTACGTGATGAGCAAATTGCAAAGTTACAGCATTTTACAAAAGAAAAATTTGATCGAGATGCTATTTATGATTCGGCAGAAGGCTTAAAAAATGAGGCTCAGATTCGACAAATTATTAAAGATGAAATAGAAAATCCTAGTGATGAATTAGTTAAATTTATATTGGGTAAAGGTGTTTATAATCGAGTAAAAACACAGGCTGTTATTGAAAAATATACTCCTATTGTAAAAAATGCCTTTGATTATATTATAAAAGAAATGCTTAGTAAAAAGATTGAGACTGCCTTTGCAAATACTGAACCAACTGAATCAAGTACCCCTCAATTAGACAACGAAGAAATAAATACTAATGAAGAAGTAGAAAGTAAAATTGTTACAACAGAAGAAGAACTTGAATCATATTATATTGTTAGAGCAATTCTAAGTAAGTATATAAATGTAGACCGGATTACTTATAGTGACAAAGAAAGCTACTTTGCAATTATTTTAGACAATCATATTACTAAATGGTTATGTCGTATCTATATCAAAAAGAACAAGAAATATATTGGCATTGTAGAAAATGGTGAACAAATTAAATATACAATTGAAAATATTAGTGATATCTATAGGTATGCAGATAAAATTGTTCAAAGATTGCAATCATTAGAGGTAAAATAATCTATTTAAAAGTGATAGTTAGTATTGTCTTATAAGTGATGGGAGACATTATGTATATAGCAGTACAAAGAATTATTTCATGTCAGAAACTATTAGAACGACATATTGATGAGTTTGAACCTTGTAAAGTAGTAGTTTCAAAAGATTTACCTATAGATATAGTGTTAGATACAAAAATTTATTGTCATAAAGAGAATGAATATATTGTTGTTGGAGATAAGAAGACCTTTATACAACAAATTTGTATGGCAAAGTTAAATACTTATGTAGAAAAGAATACTCTGTATAAAGAGGCTGTTTTGCTAATTGAAAAAGAATTAGATAATATTGTTAGAGAATTACCTTATGACTATATACGAGATAACGAGCAAAAAATAGTCTTTAGAAAATGTAATCAAGATAGTCAATTTATGACTTTAAATGAGATAGCAGTTATTGTTGAGAAGAACAATAAAATTTTACAAGGGCTGAAATTTGATGATAAACCTAGTTGGGGAGCTGACAGTAAATATACACGTGCGGGATATAGTGTTGAAAAAGGCATATATGCTGCGGATAGATTAAAGATATTGTTTAAGATGAGTGACGAATGTGGGCGCAAGCTAAGCAATGATTTTGAAGATTATTGTTGGTTTATAGAAAATAAGCGTAGTAATGGTAAAGTATATTATGCAAATAGACGTAGGCGACGTGACTTAGCAGCATTAAAGTACTATGAAACTCATAATGGTGAGAAAAAGTTTGTTGAAGATTACGGTAATGATCGATAAAAATAAAACCGGCTTCCTAGATAGGAACCGGTTTTGTTTTAGGCAATTTTATACAATTTCTGCTTTCAAATCGATAATATTTTTTGCGGCTACGCAGGCAGGGCAGTCACAGAATTCTGCACCTTCTGCTTTGATGTCTTTAGCGTGTTGTAATAGGTTAGCGGCGCCTTCTTCGCCAAGGATTTGTGTAGCAAGTTCAGATCCTGCAAAGCCGATTGTTTCGTCGATAAGTGCAATGTTTTGTTCTGCTACGGATACGAGTTGTTTTGTAAGTTCTTCTTGTTTAGGTGTACCTTCTGCATTAATCCAAGATTGAGCGAATTCCTTTACTTTAGGATTGCTTTGTGGTGCATCTAATAATGCTTGTACGAGTTGTGTTAATTGTGTATGTGTCATGATTATTTCCTCCATATAATTACTAACTATAGTTTGGAATAGTGCATTTAGTATCATATGAGCACCTGTTCCTTTTGTTAAGTTCATTATAACACCTACAATAATTTTGAATAGTAGAATGATTTGCGATAGATACTATCAAATAGGATAGATTTATGATGATAACTGGTATAAATTTTTAGGGAAATAGAAAAGAGGAATGCTTTCACATTCCTCTTAAGCTTAGTTAGAATAAATCTGAGTGGCTACCCGTGCGAGTTAAAGATAATACTAATATGTCATCTTTAATTGCATAAATTAGAAGCCAATTTGGCTCGATATGTAATTCTCTAAAGCCTTCGTAGTTTCCTGTTAATGGATAATCTTTATAACTAGGATCTAATAGCGTTTGATTCTGTAATTTATTGATGATTGAATAGAGTTTATTGAGATCTTTACCGCGTTTTTTTGAGCGCTTTAGGTCCTTTTTGAACTTACTGCTAAGCACTAATCTCAACATAACTGATTACTCCAATCCTAAATCCTCAATCATTTCTTTTACATTAGCATATGATTTTGCTTTTACTTTTTCTGCCAATATATCTTTCGTTTCTTGAATAGCAGCTTCTGTTTCTGGATTATAACGAGGTTGTTTAGGTTGAAATGGAAATCCGCCTTCCATTAGTGATGTGTGGAGAAAAATATTAATCGCATCAGTTACGGATATGCCAAAGCTAGCATATAGTGCTTCTAATTGTGCTTTTACAGCTGGCTCGATACGCAAACTGATAGAGGCTGTTTTAGCCATAGTATCACCTCCTGTTACTTCTATTGTAATGCAAATGCTATATAATTGCGATCTTATAACTGCGAATTGCAAGCATAATACATATCTTTTCCTGGACGAAAAATACTTATGAATATAAGAATATTAGCTTTTTAGGTGATATAATTAACTTACTATATGTAGTTTGTTTACAGGAGAATATATCATGAAAAAGGTTGTATGTGCGTTAGCTACGCTAGCTTTTATAGGTTCCATCAATGTTGTGTCCGCAGATGAGTTGATGCGGTTCCGTCTTAATGGTAATTCGATTTATGATCAGCCTTATGGGGATCGAAATGAGTTTCCTTGTCCAGATAGACTTGGAAGTTGCACTATGACTGATGAGGATTATAGAAGCACTCGTAAAGGTCAATCTCTAGAGGTGTTTGATACCCTATATGAGGCTAAGCAACATCTGAACTTTAAGCCGCAGTTGCCAAGTGGTTTAGAGGGATTACGTTCCGTACATGTATCCATTGTGGATCACGATGTATTACAAGTTGTGTATGCCTATCATGAGCTTTTAAAAGGAACATATTTTGACCGTGTAGATGATATGCCAAAGTATATTAAGTATCGCGTATCGACTCTATCAGGTAATATTGCAGGCGATTATAAGGATTATGTGCCTCAGAAGACGGATATTGTGAATGGTATGACGGTAACCTATCGAATGGTGGATGACGCCGTTTACTTAGCATCTTGGGAGTATGAGGGGCAGAACCATGTGCTCTTATTTAATGAGCCTATTCCTATTGAACGGGCCAAAGAAATGATTAAGAGCGTAGATTATTGAAAAAACACTTTGAGTGTAGTATATTATAGATAGGCAATTGATAGTTGTGCAATTAACTACAAAATCCCCCGGAGCTGCAACTCCGAGGGATTTTTTACATTATTACGCTAATGTTAGAGCGTTGGGCTAGTTGCTAAAGAAAAGGGCTAGGAAAGCGTCTAACCACTTGCAAATGTAGTAGGCGAGTACATTTACCATGACGGCTAGCCAAAATTGATAGTTGTTGTGCAATAACTACACCCCCTTTCTGTTGCCAGATTAGGGTTAGCAACACCTATAGTATAGCAAAATACTTTTTACACAAATAGCGATATACAGTCCTCTTTGGTGTGCTTCATATTAAAAATAATGGAGTTTTTATGAACCTAAAAAATTACAAGATTTCAACATTGCCATATATAGAAAATGCTAGCAATGAGATAATGGAAAAGTACAATATAAAAGCGCAATATGAAATGGAACCGCCTCATGGAGATGCTATTTATTCTATTTCTATAAAGGGGAAAGCATTGCCGTTTTGGATGTATGGTAGAGATGTTACGTTCATAGGTAGTAGCATGGTTATGGTGGAGTCCGTAAAATGTAAAACCTGGAATCCTATAGAAACTGTGATTATCGATTTAGAGGATAAAGTATATGCCAACTTACAAGAATGGTATACAGATATTTCATTTGTTAATGGTCGAATAGAGCTATCTAATCAAGTGGTAAAAATGAATAAACGAATTCTAAATGATTTTGAGGATTTAGAATGGATAAGCTTTTAAGATTGATTGTCCTATATTGACTCAGTAAAACTTCATCATATCCTAATTGACATAACTCTATAGAATAAAGTACAATATCTTTATATCTTAAATACAAGCTATGAATGGGTATAAAGGTTTACAAATCCTGCTTTCAGAGAGTTGCCGGTTGGTGTGAGGCAATAGAGGTTGTATGCTGACACTCTCCCGTGAGCTTTGATGGCGAATACAGCAGTAGTCGTTGACGGTGGTGCCGTTATAACCGAAACGAGTCCCAATTAGGGTGGTACCGTGTTATGTATATAACGCCCCTTTGAGTAACGACAGTTGCTCTGAGGGGCTTTTTTTATACTCTCAAATACTGGTCGGAGCCTCCACCGGCCGGGTCTGACTTCGGCCTACGGCCTTCGCAGGGCCAAAGTCGGCTGCGACCGACATTTAACAGTTCTTATTAGCAAGAGTAACGGTCTTCGGCCTAGGGCCTCGACCTACTAAAGTCGCTTGCGAGCACGCACTTTAATTCTACGTTTTGTTTGACTAAACTTTCACAATGAATAGATATAATAAAGTGTTGTGTTTTATTAGTACAGAAAAGGTGAAGATTATGGATCAAAATCGCGTATATTTCTTCGATACAACCCTTCGTGATGGGGAACAAACACCAGGTGTATCCTTACAAACTCCTGAAAAAATTGAAATTGCGAAAGGCCTAGTACGCCTTGGCATTGATGTAATCGAGGCTGGTTTCCCAGCAGCATCCCCAGGAGATTTTGACGCGGTACAAACGATTGCACGCGAAGTCAAAGGTGCAACAATTTGTGCGTTGGCTCGTGCTAATGAAAAGGATGTACAAAAAGCGATTGATGCGTTGAAAGATGCGGAACGTAGCCGTTTACATGTATTCATTGCTATTTCCGAACTTCATATGGAATATAAATTAAAAATGACTCGCCAAGAGGTATTGGATAAGGTTAAATCCGTATTGGCATATGCAAAAGGTAAGGTTGATGAAATCGAGTTCTCCGGTGAAGATGCGGCACGCTCTGATTTAGATTTCGCATGCCAAGTATTTGGTGTTGCCATTGCTGGTGGTGCAACAATTATTAATGTACCAGATACAGTAGGTTACATGAACTCTAATGAGTTCGGTGATAAAATCCGCTATATTAAAGAACATACACCAGGCATTGAAAATGCAATTATCTCCGTTCACTGTCATGATGACTTAGGTCTTGCTAATGCAAATACGTTAGCTGCTATTAAAGCAGGTGCACGCCAAGTAGAAGGCACAATTAATGGCCTAGGCGAACGGGCTGGTAACGTAGCGATTGAAGAAGTGGTAATGGCTCTTAAAACACGCCATGATTACTTCGGCGACCTTCAAGTGAACATCGATACAAAACAATTTACGAAAGTTTCTAAACTAGTAAGTCGTTTGACAGGTGTCGTAGTTCCACCAAACAAACCAATCGTAGGTTCTAACGCTTTTGCTCATGAGTCTGGTATCCATCAACATGGTATGATGAGCAATCCTGAAACATATGAAATCATGACTCCTGAGTCCGTAGGGGCTGAAAAAACAGACCTCGTATTGGGCAAACACTCTGGTCGTCATGCCTTTGCTGATCATTTGGCAAAACTTGGTTTCCAATCTTTCACAGAAGAGAAAATCAACGACCTCTTCGCTAAATTCAAAGAATTGGCAGACCGTAAAAAACAAGTATACGATGATGACATTATCGCTCTTGTAGTAGATAACTTACATCACAAAAAAGCATTCGAGCTCGTGGCTCAATACTACAAATTGGGTGAAAAAGGCTACGCCTATGCTGACGTTCGCCTCATGACACCAGAAGGTGAAAAAGCCGATGCTGCCGTTGGTGATGGTCCAGTAGACGCATCCCTTAAAGCCGTTGAACGTGTGGTTGGCTTGCCAATTAGCTTAAAAGACTACCAAATCCGTGCCATCACAGCTGGTAAGGATGCCCTTGGGGAGGCAACCCTTAAGGTTGAATACAACGGTCGCTTGTACCATGGTCGTGGTATTAGCACCGATATCGTTAAATCAAGTGTGAACGCATATATTAATGCAGTTAACTCAGTATTCCTAGCTATGGAGCTAGAACAACAGGAGGAAGAATAATATGGGTATGACCATTACTGAAAAGAATATGGCTCGCCACGCGGGTCTTGATGTTGTAAAGCCAGGCCAAATCATCGAATGTCATTTGGACGCTGTTTTGATGAACGACATCACATTCCCACCAGCGCGTAAGGAGTTCTTGAAAATCGGCAAACCTGTATTTGACCGTCATAAAATCTACTTGGTGCCGGATCATTTCACACCAAATAAAGATATTCAATCCGCTACACAAGCGAAAGTCATGCGCGACTTCGTACGCGAACATGGCATTACAAACTACTTTGAAGTGGGTAGAATGGGTATTGAGCACGTTATTTTGCCAGAAAAAGGCCTTATCGGTCCTGGGGAAATGATGATTGGTGCGGACTCCCACACTTGTACATATGGTGCGGTAAATGCATTCTCCACAGGCGTAGGCTCCACTGATGCGGGCGTTGCTATGGCAGAAGGTAAAACTTGGTTCAAAGTGCCTGAAACAATTAAGGTTGAGCTTATCGGCAAACCTAACAAATGGGTAACTGGTAAAGACGTAATCCTTGATTTAATCGGTAAAATCGGCGTAGATGGTGCTCGTTACATGGCTCTTGAATTTGCTGGCGAAGGCGTACAACATATGACTATGGCTGATCGTCTTACAATCTGTAACATGGCCATCGAAGCTGGCGGTAAATGTGGCGTATTCCCATATGATGAAATTACTGAAGCATACATTAAAGGTCGCGTAAATCGTCCTGTAGAACCAATTAATCCAGACCCTGATGCAGTATATGCTCAAACTGTGACTATCGATTTGTCTAAATTGCAACCAGTTGTAGCATTCCCTCATTTGCCATCCAACACACATTACATCAACGAGATCGACAAAGATATTAAAATCGATCAAGTTATCATCGGTTCCTGTACAAATGGCCGTTACGAAGACTTGGTGGCAGCTGCAGAAATCTTCAAAGGTCGCAAAGTAGCTCCATTCGTTCGTTGTATCGTAATTCCTGGTTCCCAAGATGTATACGATCAAGCTATGAAAGATGGTTTATTGGACATCTTCATTCAAGCTGACTGCGCCGTGTCCACGCCAACATGTGGTCCTTGCCTAGGTGGTTACATGGGTATCATGGCAGCTGGTGAAAGAACCGTTTCCACTACAAATCGTAACTTCCGTGGTCGTATGGGTCACGTTGATTCTGAAGTATATTTGGCAAGCCCTTACGTGGCGGCAGCAAGTGCTGTATTAGGCCGCATTGCAGGCCCTGAGGAGGTTTAATATGGATTTTGAAAGCAAAAAAATCTGGCGCTACGGCGACGATGTAGATACAGACGTAATCATTCCAGCTCGATACTTGGCAATTGCCGATTGGAACGAATTAGCTGAACATGCGATGGAAGATATTGATACTACTTTCGCTCCCAATGTGAAAGCTGGCGAAATCATGGTAGCTGGTAAAAATTTTGGCTGTGGTTCCTCCCGTGAACACGCACCAGGCGTTATCAAAGCAAAAGGCGTGCCTGTTATCATTGCACACTCCTTTGCTCGTATCTTCTTCCGTAATGCTATCAACATCGGTTTACCAGTAATTGAAATCGGCGAACAAGTCGATCGTATCGACGCTGGCGATGCAATCGGCGTAGACTTGTCTAAAGGTATCGTATACAACTTGACTAAAAACGAACAATACCAAGGCACTGAATTGCCACAATTCATTCAAGACATTGCGGCAGCAGGAGGTCTTGTGAACTTTGCGAAACATCGCAAGTAGTACATATCCGGGATGGAATGTTTGTTTTTCCCTCCAGTTGCCTTAGCGGTCTTCACCCGAGGGGTTCGACCTAGCAAAGTCGGTTAAAACAAAGCATTCCATCCCTACACTCTACAACTTTGCGGTATTTCGCAAAGTTGTGACCCCTGTTCTGAGGGTGGGTGTGTTTTTCGGTCTTGCGGGGTTCCGCAATGTATTGATGATGTAGAGGCAAGGTGAAGTCCTCAAGCGACTTTAGTAGGTCGAGCCCCTTGGGCGAAGGCCGTTAAGCTAGCTGGAGCTTTAGGGCTTTACCTTGCCTCGGATGAATGTAGTATATGAGGAAATAAGAATGAGCGAAAAAAATATCGTATTGATCCCTGGTGATGGTATCGGTACTGAGATTATTGCTGCAGCGAAGGCTGTGTGTGATGTGGCTTTTGAGAAAGCTAATGTAAAGGTTAATTGGATTGATAAAAAAGCGGGCGGTGCGTCTATTGATGCATACGGTGTGCCTTTGACTGAGGATACAATCGAGGCTTGTAAAGCTGCTGATGCTGTATTACTTGGTGCTGTAGGCGGTCCTAAATGGGATAATGTAGATCCTGCTATCCGTCCTGAAAAAGCAATCCTCGGTCTTCGTAAGGAGCTTGGTTTATTCTGTAACTTGCGTCCTGTAAAAATCTATCCATCTTTGCAAGAGTATTCTCCTCTTAAAAAGGAACTCGTACAAGATGTAGATTTCGTTATCGTTCGTGAGTTGACTGGTGGTATTTACTTCGGTGAACGCGAAGAGGCACAAGGGGAAGGTGCTAACGAGTTTGCATGGGATAAAGAAACATACAGCCGTTATGAAGTAGAGCGCATCATGGACATCGCTATGGAAACAGCTCGCAAACGTAATAAAAAGGTTGTATCTGTAGATAAAGCAAATGTATTGGCTTCTTCTCGTTTGTGGCGTAAAATCGCTCACGAGAAAGCGGCAGCTAATCCAGATATCGCAACAGATTACTTCTATGTAGATAATACAGCGATGCAACTTGTTGTAAATCCTGCACAATTCGACGTTATCGTTACAACAAACTTGTTCGGCGATATCTTGTCTGACGAAGGCGCTGTTATTTCTGGTTCTATCGGGCTTTTACCATCTGCATCCATGGGTACTGGCACAGCATTGTACGAGCCAATCCACGGTTCTGCACCAGATATTATGGGCCAAAACTTGGCGAACCCATTGGGGACAATCTTGTCCGCAGCTATGATGTGCCGTCACTCTCTTGAGTTACCTCAAGTGGCTGACGCTATTGAAAAAGCTGTTGAACAAGTGCTTGTTGATGGTTACCGCACAGGCGATATCTACCGCGAAGGTTTGAAACGTGTAGGTACCACAGAAATGGCGCAAGCTGTTATCGAACGCTTATAATAGGTGCGATTGAGTGCGTACTTATGTATTGAAGAGAGGGTAGTAAGGCCCTCTCTTTTTTGTGGGAGGCGTTATGTTACCATATTTTTTACTTGCCTTATCTATAGGGCTTGAATTATTTGCAACGACCATGTTGAAAGCATCTGATGGTTTTACGCGGCCGTTACAGACTATTGCCTGCGTATGTGGCTATGTAGGATCTTTCTATACATTGACGCATGTACTGAAATATATTCCGCTCAGTGTTACCTATGCTACTTGGTCTGGCGTAGGCCTTGTGGTGACAGCACTCATTTCTGTCTTTATCTTTAGTGAGGGCTATAATATGTACACTATTTTGGGGATAGGTCTTATTGTGGTTGGTGTTGTCATCCTTAACTTGTGGGGGAACGTAGGTCAATAATCTATAAGACTGTTAACGTAGTCATTCATTAGATTGGTCTTATATCATAATTACCATAATCGTATTGTTAGATGAGAGAAGAGCTAATAAGGAGGCCTTTATGAATTCTTCCATGTATCGAAATTTAACTATTACTGCGTTGTTGATGGCATTAGCTATCATGATTCCTATTATGATGACTCTGAAAGTTGTCATTCCACCGGCATCGTATACACTAGCGAGTCACGTGCCTATATTCCTAGCCATGTTCTTGTCTCGTAAGATGGCTGCTTGTGTTGTTATCGGCTCTACGCTAGGTTTCTTTGTAGCTGGCTTCCCTATCGTTATCGTTATGCGCGCTGCCTCTCATATCATCTTTGCCTTGATGGGTGCTTATTATATAAAACATCATCCAGGTGTATTAACAGGGGCCTTATCCTTTGCTGCTTTCAACCTTGCTTGTGCTATCGTTCATGCTATTGGTGAAGTGCTTGCGTGTCTATTATTCTATACGACAACTACGATACCAAATATCGATCTAATTTATGTCGTATTCGTTCTGGTAGGCGGCGGTACTATCGTTCATAGCATGGTTGATGGATATATTGCGTTATATATCTATAAAGCTATCCCAGGATTATCTAAGACTGAGAATAAATAATCGGACGTTATCCTAGCTTATTTAAGCTAGATAATAAATAATCCGCTATTGAAACTACATATGCTCGTAACCACTCATAGTAAATCTATTGTACGCTAATGTATAGAATTTGATTATCTATGAGTGGTTTTTTAGAATAATTATCAAATCTGTACCTACAGATACAGACTTAACTATGCGATATGGTTATAATAAAACCATAGTTAATGACCGAGTTGTGATATATGCATAGGTACATAGATAGGTACATATACACAGATGCCACATAGGCCATACATATTGTTAATTGTGAAAGACTTTCACAAGAATTATGGAGGTTATTATGAGAAAGCATATAAAAAATAACGTATCTTGGGTTGGTAAAATTGATTGGGAATTGCAAGAATTCCACGGTTCTGATTACAGTATTAATAATGGATCTAGTCAAAATGCGTACTTGATTGAAGAGGAAAAAACCGTCCTCATCGATACCGTATGGAAACCTCATTCCTCAGAGTTTATTGATAATTTGGAATCTGAAATTGATCTAAACAAGATTGATTTTATCGTATGTAATCACGGCGAAGTCGATCACAGCGGTTCCTTGCCAGCGTTGATGGAAAAAATCCCTAATACGCCGATTTACTGTACAGAAAATGCCGTTAAGTCCTTGGTTGGTCAATATCATCATCCAGAATGGAATTTTAAAACCGTGAAGACAGGTGATTCCGTAGATATCGGCAATGGTAAATCTTTGGTATTCGTAGAAATGCGCATGCTGCACTGGCCTGACTCTATGGCAACCTATATGACTGGCGATAATATTTTGTTCTCTAACGATGCGTTCGGACAACATTTCGCCGTAGAAGAATTGTGGGCCGATAAGGCTGATCAATGTCGTCTATGGGCAGAGGCGATGAAATATTACGCCAATATTTTGAATCCATTCTCTCCATTGGTAAAAGCTAAGGTTGAAGAAATTCAAAAGCTCAACTTGCCAATTGATATTATCGCTACTAGCCATGGTGCAATTTGGCGTGAAAACCCATTGCAAATCGTAGAGAAATACTATGAGTGGTCTCAAGCATACCAAGAAGACCAAATTACAGTCGTATATGACACTATGTGGGATGGTACAAAGAAATTAGCCCATAAAATTGCTGATGAGATTGCTAAACAATCTCCTGATACACGGGTTAAGATCTTTAATATCAGTAAAACAAATAAAAACGACATCATGACAGAAGTATTCAAATCAAAAGCGATTGCCGTTGGTTCTCCGACAGTAGGGAATAGTGTTATCTCTTCTGTAGCTGGTTGGCTAGACTTCTTGCGTGAATTGAAGTTTAAAAATAAAAAGGCTGCCGTATTTGGTACCTACGGTTGGTCTGGTGAATCTACGAAGGTACTTCGTGAAGAATTAACTAAATATGGTTTCTCCGTGGTAGAACCTGAAATTAAATGTAACTGGAATCCAGATGCAGATGATTTTGGTAAAGCAGAAGAACTTGTAAAAGCTTTATTAGCATAATCATTGCTTATATGGCAAGATATTAAAAAAGGTGTACCAACACAAATGAACGTGTTGGTACACCTTTTTTTTATGTAGTAGCTTCTAGTTAGTATATGTATCAAACACAAAATCTATAATTGTCCGAATGGTTTCATTAGCTCCTATAATCTTGATTTGTTTATATGATTTGAGACCTAGAATTTTAATTGGATCTGCCAATAAAGCGGTTAAGAAGCTGTGTGTAGCTGTTATAGCGTGAGAGAAATCAAGGATTACGGTTTCTCCTTTTTGTATAGCAGGTATGATTTTTCGCTCTCTAAGATTAATGGCCTCTAATTTGACTTCACACCGTTCTCCGCAATAGTTATACATATCAATGTACAATTCGGGAGCGCGGACTATATTATTTCGTTTAGCTACAGTTTCGGTGGCGTGTTTTCTGAAATCCTCTAGGTGTTTATGAAGGTCATATGTTTTTAATCTATCAAAACCAATGGTCATGTATATAAATGTGCCGGGCCAAGCGTTTTCTAGTGTTGTGTAGGTTACATCTAGTGGAGAAATATGTGCGACACCATCACCTGATACGATATACATATCTGCTTCTAATGTTTTACCAAGATTACTAGACAAGTAAAGGCCCATGCCAGCATTGTTTTGCTGTTTATAAGGTCCTACGTTGACGCCAAATGTACCAGAGATTTCAGGCTCTAGTGCCATAGCGATGGCATCTGTATTGTTTGTGAAGGGTGCATAGGTTTGTTCTAAATGTGTTTTAATACCTACACCAAGGTCAGCAAGAATAAATGATAGTTGGTTTTTATCTCGATACCAGTTAAATTGTAATAATGATGGAATCTGAGGATTAAAACCGTGTTCTAATGCATTATATGTTAGTTCGGATATGATATAACGAACTGCATCCTCATATCCTCTAATTAAATCTGTAGGTAAGTCCATAGCGTAATCACGAATTGTATTTAGCATTTGCGTAATATTATGATCTTTGTATTTAATGGCGAAGATGGGCTTGTTGTAAACGTAGTGAAAATTGTCTTGTGTATTGTCTAGAACGTTAAAACACCCCTTGCCATCAATATTTTTCCACATATTATAAAATTGAGTATTTTTTGTATATCTCAAATTCACATATACATGGTTTCTTTTTAGATACCATATATATTGAATTAGTAGAATTAAAGACTGATAATCCGCCATTTTACATTGTCTTGCATCAATTGTTACTGAGTTACCTTCGTAATCCCATCTAAATAATTTAAGAATATTATCAAAGTCGATAATCCCCTTGTGTTTAAATGTTAATGTATTTGGTAATGTTACGATTAGAAGTTTTTCTTTTGTCATACCTGTTGTGTTCATGCTCTCTCTCCTTTACGTTGACATAGGTACATGTTGTTGATATACTTTGTTTAAAGATAACGTCCTAGAGACATTAAAGAGCGGAATGTTCGTCTCTCGGTTGTCTCAGTTGACCCCATACTTTGTATGGGGTTTTCTTATATCTATATTATAGAACTAATGTTTGCAAAAACAAGGAGAATATCACTGTTATGATTTATTGATACACATCTACAATTATTCCGCTATTTTTGCAGTTTTATCATACCGTTCCGAAGTAGTTTCATTTCTCTGTATGTACAGCTATTTCCTCATCTTGAATTGGATGTATTAATTTTATACAATATCTGTAATATTAATTTATGGGAATGTAGAGCATTTAGGAGCGATAGATGAGTGGTCAGAATTGGTGGTGCCGCCTAGGTTTAGTTATTTGCATCGTAGCGAGTGTAGGCGTTGTAAGTGGCTGTGAATTTAATATGGATAATTTAAAGACTAACAGTCAGGTGAAAGCAACGCAAAGCGATAGTGAGAAGGAGATCTGGCGCGTTTTTAGATTTTATTTGGCCGCTACGAATGAGTTTAATTTCACTAGTGTAAAATATAGTCATCAACATATGGAAACGGTGCAGCAAGCACGACAAAATATACCGTTAGCTGAGTTTAAAGAGCGGGATTACGAACGTCTTGAGCAAGAACTCATTGCTGCACGAGAAGCGGGGCACACATATAGTGACTTGGAAGCAGCTACAGATGCTTTATTACCGGTATTGCACGACATTGTGGTGGCTGTAAAAGAGCTAGATACGTATTATAAAGAAAAACGCTATGAATCAGATAATTATGAATTTGCTCACACGCAGTTGGAGAAACTTTCATCATTAATGGATACATTTGAACCAAAATATGATGCATTAGATACCATTGTTAAAACATATTATAAGCAGGAGGGCGAACGTTTTGTTAAGCTGATGCGTAACAATGGCCAAACTAATGGTGCTAATATGTTGGAAATGATGATTATTTATGGCGATATTGTAGATCATATTATGGAGCATAAATCCGATAGTGATTTCCAATGGGTGAAAGCAAAGAAAGAAGCCGCCGATGAGATTGGGGCAAAGGTTACTGCCGCCGAGGCTCAGAATCGGTTAGAGCAAAAGAAACATCTCGACAAAGCGATTGAGGATTTTATTGCTGATCCACGTAGTGAAACGGAAGAGGCCGTGGTTGAGCAATATAATGAAATGGTACGTAGTCCAATGAATTTTTCATTATTAGATTCTGTGCAGAAGCCGTATGTGCCACAAGAATTATAATGTGAAATGTTATATATTAAACATGATATAACATTTTGGGTAGAATATATTTGACAAGCTACCCTCATGAGCCCTATAATTATCTATTATATGAATATTGCGTTGAAAAAGACGGCATGTCTCAGACGGATTTAGTAGAGACCAAACTCATGGGCTGAAAGGTTTGGAAATCTAGAGATGTGCGGATCACTTTGGAGCAAGCAGCAACCCTGCCGGTGAACACCGTTATATGTTTAAGTGGCTTTCACAGTTTACGTGATGGGCTCGCCTTATGTGTTACAATTATGCACTAGCATGGTGTAATAATCGCAGAATATGCGAGGGCGCTAGCTTTCACCAGTAACGAGAGTCAGTAGGGTGGTACCACGGATATTACGTCCGTCCCTTCGGGGGCGGGCGATTTTTTTATGTAAAAGGAGCACATCATGGATTACGGTAAGACGTTACATTTGCCTGAAACAGAATTCCCAATGCGCGGCAATTTGCCTAAGCGCGAACCAGAAATTTTAAAATTCTGGGAAGACAACAAAATTTATCAAAAACGTTTGGAATTGCGTAAAGACGCAAAACCTTTCATTTTGCATGATGGCCCTCCATATGCGAACGGTAAATTGCACATCGGTCATGCCCTCAACAAAACGTTGAAGGACATCATCATGAAATACAAGACTATGACTGGTCACTATACACGTTACATCCCTGGTTGGGATACACATGGTTTGCCAATCGAGCATGCGGTTATTAAAAACACTGGTCTTAACCGTCATGAAATGGCTCCATTGGACTTGCGCAACAAATGTAAGGAATATGCATTGGAATGCGTAGAAACTCAAAAACAAGACTTTATTCGTTTTGGTGTATTAGGCGAATGGGACCGTCCATATTTGACATTGCGTCCTGAGTTCGAAGTAAAACAACTTGGCATCTTCGGCGAAATGGCAAAACGCGGTCATATCTACAAAGGTCTTAAAACTGTATACTGGTGTACGCACTGCGAAACTGCATTGGCAGAAGCAGAAATTGAATATGCTGAGAAAAAATCTTTCTCCATCTACGTAAAATTCCCTTACGTATCTGAGAAAAAGGTGACATTGCCAGCTGGCGTAGATCCAAAACAAGCATACTCTGTTATTTGGACAACTACTCCTTGGACAATGCCTGCCAACGTAGCTATTTCTGTTAACCCTGACCTTGAATATGGCTGGGTAAAAGCTGGCGACGAATACTACTTGATGGCTACTGAACTCGTTGATGCGGCTATGAAAGATATCGGCATCGAAGACTACGAAATCGTAAATCGCTTCTCTGGCGCAGACTTAGAATTGGCTGAATTCAAACATCCATTCGTAGAACGTACATCCACAGTATTGTGTGGCGACCATGTAACACTTGAAGCAGGTACTGGTTGCGTACATACAGCTCCTGCACACGGTGAAGACGACTTTAACATCGTTATGCGTTATAACAAGGAAGGTAAAACTGAACTTCCTATCGTATCCCTTGTTAACGAAACTGGTCACTATACTAAACAAGTAGACGACAACCGTTATGGTGATACTGAATTCCCATTGGCTGGCGTAGAAATTCACGATGCAGAAGTGCCTGTTATTAAAATCTTGGCGCACAACAATGCATTGCTTCACAAATCTAGCTTGCGTCACCAATATGCTCACTGCTGGCGTTGTAAAAACCCTGTTATCTACCGTGCTACAGAACAATGGTTCTCCTCTGTAGATGGTTACCGTCAACAAGCGCTTGATGCAATCGACAATCAAGTACAATGGATTCCTAAATGGGGCCATGATCGTATCTTCAACATGGTTCGCGACCGTGGTGACTGGGTAATTTCCCGTCAACGTATTTGGGGCGTGCCAATTCCTATTTACTATTGTGAAAGCTGCGGCGAGCACATCATCAACGATGATACTATCAAAGCATTACAAGAAAAAGTAGCTGTAGAAGGCTCTGATGCTTGGTGGGCTCACAGTGCAAAAGAATTGTTGCCAGAAGGCTTCAAATGTCCTCATTGCGGTCATGATGAATTCAAAAAAGAAACAGACATCATGGACGTATGGTTCGACTCTGGCTCCTCCTGGTCTGGCGTACTTGAAGTTAACGGCTTAGATGTACCATGTGCTATGTACCTTGAAGGTTCCGACCAACATCGCGGTTGGTTCAACTCTTCTTTGTTAACTGCAGTAGCAACAACAGGTAAAGCACCATACAACTCTGTATTGACTCACGGCTTCGTTGTGGACGGCGAAGGTCGCAAAATGTCTAAATCTGTAGGTAATACAGTAGCTCCAAGCGACATCATCGACGTATACGGCGCTGACGTTATGCGTTTGTGGGTATCCTCCGCAGATTACCAAGCAGACGTACGTTTGTCCAAAGACATCGTAAAACAATTATCCGAAGTATATCGTAAGATCCGTAATACATTCCGCTTCTTGCTTGGTAACTTGGATGACTTCAATCCAAACACTGATAAAGTGGCTTACGCAGATATGTCCGAATTCGATAAATGGGCATTGTTGCGCTTAGAAGAAGTACGTCAAAAGGTTACTGAAGCGTACGAAAACTATGAATTCCACATGTTGTACCATGCAATTCATAACTTCTGCACAGTAGACTTGAGCTCCATCTACCTTGATGTAATGAAAGATACTATGTATGCTGAAAGCAAAAACAACGTAGCTCGTCGTTCTGCTCAAACAGCAATGTATGAAATCTTGAAAACATTGGTAGCCATGGTATCTCCAGTACTTTCCTTCACAGCAGAAGAAGTTTGGAAATACATGCCTAAAGAAGATGGCATGCCTGAATCCGTTATGCTTCAAGATTGGCCACAAGGTCATCCTGAACACTTCAACCAAGAATTGTCCGATAAATGGAGCCAATTGTTAGACTTGCGTACATCCGTACAAAAAGCATTGGAACTTGCTCGTCAAAACAAAACAATCGGTCACCCATTGGATGCATCCGTTACAGTATACGCTGAAGGTGCTGCATTTGACGCATTGAACGCTCTTGGTGAAGAAGGCTTAGCTAAACTTGTTATCGTATCTGAAGCTCACATCGTAAATGGCGCTGCTCCAGCAGAGGCTGTAAAAGACGAAGAAACAGGCGTTGCAACAGTAGTTGCTCCATCTGAACTTGAAAAATGTGAACGCTGCTGGATCCACCGCGATACAGTAGGCCAAGATAGCGAACATCCTACACTTTGCCATCGTTGTGCAGAAGTAGTAAAAGCGTTATAATTCCACAATCGATTTAAATACATTGTCAAAATAGCCCCTTCAGAAGGCTCCATCGGCCGGGT
Organism: Veillonella sp. HPA0037; assembly: GCF_000411535.1. Classification (NCBI taxonomy): domain Bacteria; kingdom Bacillati; phylum Bacillota; class Negativicutes; order Veillonellales; family Veillonellaceae; genus Veillonella; species Veillonella sp. HPA0037. Next base: position 1,228,496 of record NZ_KE150483.1, on the reverse strand, counting down.
CTGTTCCTTTGGAACAGGGCCAAAAGTCGCCTTCTAAAGGGGATATTTTGGTATTTCACTTAAAAATTTTTTAGATTTATGAATTCATTGTATACTACCATTCTCCTTAAATACTTGATGATAATTGTTATCGGCCGATTTTCCTCATGAAAGCTTTATGTGTAAAAATCTACTCGTTTCATATTATAGTTAAAATACTCGTTTATGATATTTATAGTTAGTTTAGTAAATGAGTGTATGAGAAGGAGGAATATGCAATGGTAGTAACAATCATTAAAGCTGTTATGGCTGCTCTTACTGGTTTGGTAAACGCATTATTGCCTTTATTTAAATAATAAAGTTCCCAAAACCCTCATAAACCCTCAAAGCTTGAGTATTTATACTCGGCTTTGAGGGTTTTTTCTTTGTGTATATTTTTACTTACAATAGAATGAAATAATATACAGATTTGAGATTTAAACGATATTTATTGTTGGTTTAAATATAGGTAGTTTTGTTGACTATATCTAAATATATACATATAATAAAAATGAAATAAAGATGAATATATATCTTAGAACTATATATAGAGGGAGACTGAGAGACATGAAAAGAATATTAGTTGTAAAAGCTATGGTTCTTGGGGCCATAGCTTGTTCTATTAATGCTATTGGATTTGCAGCGGGTGTAGAGGCTACACCTATACAAGATGCAACCAATATGCAACAAAATAAACAAGATACGGAAAAACATGAGGCAGTGCAATCCAATTGGATGGACCGTACAGATATTAAGGTTGGCACACAATCTAAGATGGGCACTCAAGTATCTGTAGAAACGTTACAACCGTTAACTCATTATGATGAAAACTCCAAGTCCGTATTGTTTGTACAAGGCGGCATTGGCAGAGGTGGTCAAGAACATTCTGCTAGTTACTATCACGGATATAATGAGATTTGGTATCCTTATAATCCTGTAACGGGTAAAGGTGATCAACGGTATAGAGCAGAGAAGTATGAAAATACGAAGTCATTAGGTGCTGTAGCTAATGTGGGCTTAGGGTATCGCCATCTTAGTAAGAATGAGCATGCTTATGTTGGTGTTAATGCCTTTGTTGATCGTGCTTTTTCAGAAAATGCTAATCGTGTGAGTGGGGGGCTAGAATATGTGGCCGGTCTTAACGAAGTTCGTGCTAATGTATATAGAGGCTTAGGGAGTGTGAAATCGCAATCTGATATGATACATTTACCGCCATCGTACTTCACATTTGATTTAGATGGTGGCCCTTCTTACTATATGCCACATACGTCTCAAAAGGTATTATCTGGATATGATGTAAGTTATGCTCGTACATTTAAAAATGCCCGTTGGGCCCGTGTACATGCAACCGTATATCATTGGAATGGTCTTAGTGTGCCTAATCATAGCAACGCATTATTGAAAACGCTTGAAATTGGCAACAGTCACGGATGGAATGTAGGAACTACATTGCAAGTAACGCCACATGTATCGCTAGATTTAGGCTATACGGCGGATAGCAAAGATACTAGTGGTGCTTATGGATTTGTTAAATATACATTGGGAACATCCAAGTTTGCTTGGCATGGTGGTAAACATAGTGATGATACCATTACGAATGCTCGCGATAGAATGCTAGATAAGGTAGACCGTAGTCCTATGACAATAGGCCATACATATGAAGAAGATTGGTATGTAAGACCTAATGATCACTTATAAAATTGATGATATTTATAAAACTAAAAGGAGAGAAGTTTAGTAATGAAATATAAGTTGGTATTAACATCTATGGTCTTGGGGGCCATAGCGTGTAGCACGAGTGCCGTAGTGGGAGCGGCCAATGTGGCGTCACAAGTAAGTGATACAGAAAAACATGAGGCAGTGCAATCCAATTGGATGGACCGCACGGATATTAAGTTAGGCACACAATCGAAACTGGGTAAGCAAGTATCTGTAGAAACATTGCAACCCTTAACTCATTATGATGAAAACTCCAAGTCCGTATTGTTTGTACAAGGCGGCGTCGGTAAAGGTGGGCAAGAACATAAGGTTAATTATTTTGATGGTAGTGGTGGCATTTGGTATCCATACGACTTGGCTACAGGTACTGTGGAAACAAAGACTAAACCAGAGCGACATGATGAGACAAAAACTTTAGGTACTGTGGGTAATATTGGCTTAGGGTATCGCCAGCTCAGCAAACATGAACATGCTTATGTAGGTATTAATGCATTTGTAGATCGTGCCTTCTCTGAGAATGCTAATCGAGTTAGTGGAGGCTTAGAATATGTATCAGGGCTTAATGAAGTTCGTGTTAATGTATATAGAGGTTTGGGAAATATAAAATCTCAATCCTATATGGTGGGTGTACCTGAATCGCATCTCCCATTTCCTTTGAATGGAGGAACTGCTAATTACACGGTATATAAGTCTCAAAAAGTATTATCTGGTTATGATGTAACTTATACTCGTTCATTTAAAAATGCTCGGTGGGCTCGTGTGCATATAGGCTCTTATCACTGGAAGGGGCTCGGCATTTCATCATATAGTGGGGGGACTTCTCCGATTTCTGATCTTAATAATAGTTCTGGTTGGCAAGTGGGTACTACATTACAAGTGACACCGCATGTATCCTTAGATTTAGGCTATACATCGGATAGTAAGTATGCTAGTGGTGCTTATGGATTTGTTAAATACACATTGGGGACATCTAAATTTGCTTGGCATGGTGGAAAACATAGTGATGATACCATTACGAATGCTCGTGCTAGAATGTTAGACAAGGTAGACCGTAGTCCTATGACTATAGGCAAGTCGTATGAAGAGTATTGGGCTGTAGTACCTTGGGATAATTTATAAAATTAAAAGGAGAGAAGTTTAGTAATGAAATATAAGTTAGTATTAACATCTATGGTCTTGGGGGCCATGGTGTGTAGTACAAGTGCTGTAGTGGGAGCGGCTAATGTGGCGCCACAAGTGAGCGATATAGCAAAGCATGAGGCGGTACAATCCAATTGGATGGATAGAACTGATATTGCTGTAGGTGTACAGACCGGAGGCCAGTCTAAATTAGATAAAGGACACTTTCTAACGGATGATTTGGATACCATTTATAATAAGCAATCTGATTACGGCAATCTAACGAAAGCCTATATAGAAACATTGCAGCCTATTTCTCATTATGATGAGAACAGTAAAAGTGTTCTATTTGTACAGGGGCGCATTGGACGGGGCGGTGAGAAAATAGCATCGAAAGAGATGCGTGGTTACTTTCTCCCTGAATTAACAATCAATCGGCATGGGCAATCTAGTTACACTAAAATAAATACGGATGAAAAATCATCAGAAACATTAGGGATTATCGGTACGGTTGGTATTGGCTATCGACGCCTTAGCCGAAATGAACATGCCTATGTAGGTGTTAATGCATTCGTTGATCGAGCTTTCACAGGCAATTATAATCGCATCAGCGGTGGCGTAGAGTATGTAAATGGACTTAACGAAGTATATGCTAATGTGTATAAGGGGCTTGGTAATACGGGCGTCGTAAGAGGTTTTGGTGGCAACCCGTACCCTAAACGCTTGTATCCTAATGGTTACCCATCAACATTTCCGTATAATACGATTCCTAGTGAAAACTATAATACTTACAAAGGCGGTAGAGCACTGGGTGGCTATGAAATCGGTTTTGCTAGATCCTTCAAGAATGCTCGCTGGGCTCGTGCCTATGTAAATGGATATCGTTGGAAAGGCCATGGATTCGGTCATAGTCAAGAATATAATTATGGGCGTCCAGGCCATTGGGATGTGCCATGGTTTTCTGTGCGGAATGCAAACCACTATAAGGGCATTAAAATCGGTGCTGAATTACAGTTAACACCGCATATATCCTTAGATATTGGGTATAACAATGCAAACAATATGTCGAAGGGTATGTATGGTACTGTGAAATATACATTAGGTACATCTAAATTTGCCTTCTGGGGTGGCAAGCATAGTGATGATACGATTACTACAGCTCGTTCTAAAATGCTAAATAAGGTACGTCGTCAAGACATGATTGTAGAATCCTTTGATGACATTGAATATTTTTATTTAGCACCTATTGATCATTTATAATATGGAGAAAATGTTAGTTTTATCATTGTCATGAGAGGGGACTATATATAATGTCAGGTAAGTTATTATTGAAAGCTATGGTTTTAGGGGCTATGACTTTCAGCATATCTACAATAGGAATGGCAGCAGAGGTTCAAGCGGTAAATGGCCTAGATTCTGCACAGCAAATAACTGCATCCGATGCGGCTAGGAAAGAGGCTGTTCGTTCTAGCTGGATGGATCGTACAGATGTGGTAGTCGGCGTTGGTATGAAAAATTCTGAAGAGTCGAGTAGCCATCAATACCATAATTTTATGCCTTGGCAAAATCATCCTATTGTGGGGACTTCTGATAAATCCAAATCTACAGAACTTAACAAGTTATACATTGAGACATTACAACCTGTAACTCATTATGATGAAAATACTAAAAGTGTTGTCTTTGTACAAGGGCGTATAGGTCGTAGTGGTGAAAAAATATCCTATAATAAATTAAATAACTATTGGGTTCCAGATAGACCTGCAGGAACGTTTACGGTACATAACAGGCAAACAGATAAGGAAGAATCCTTAGGTATGAATGCAAATATTGGTATTGGCTATCGTCGTCTTAGTAAAGGTGAACATGCTTATGTTGGTGTTAATGCATTCTATGACCACGTATTTAAAGGTGGTTATAAGCGCGTTAGTGGCGGTGTAGAATATGTGGCAGGCCTTAATGAATTTCATGCTAATCTGTACCGAAACTTGGGGACTGATGATAGAAAATATATAGGGCTCCATGGGAGAAGTATCAGATGGTATGATCCTACAGGATTGTATCCATACGGTAGGGATTCTGATACTAGTCTTTATAATTATGCTAAGGTTGATTATGAAAATCATTGGATGTTATCAGAAAAGGTTGCTGCCAGTGGATTTGATGTAGGATACTCACGAACCTTTAAAAATGCTCGTTGGGCTCGTGTCTATGCGGACTATTATAATTGGCGTGGTAGATCCCCTGTGAAAGTTGGCTATTATAAATTAAATCAACGGGATGCCATAAAAGGTTTTAAAGTAGGCGCAGAATTCCATATTACACCACATCTTACTCTTGATGCTGGTTATCAAACGGCATCTCATCATTTGAGTGGCCCTTATGCAACCTTGAAATATACAATTGGCACATCCAAGTTTGCTTGGCATGGTGGTAAACATAGTGAAAGTACTATTACAACAGCACGTTCTAAGATGCTTGATAAAGTACATCGTAGTGATATGGTTGTACAAGAAGTTGAGGAAGAAACTTATGATCATGGCGTTGTCGATGTAGGTTTATAATTTGTAACAACATAGTTTTAATATAATAAAAAGAACGCACAGAGGCCTAGGCATTCAATTGATAAGTTGAATATCGGGGCCTTGTATGCGTTCTTTTAATTTTTATTTGCTATTGCAAATCCTTAGGTACGCTGAGTGGTTTCCAGTTATCTAGTTCTGGAATGTCTAAGGTCGTAATGGTCCGTTGTATCCAGTAGTTCAAGGATACTTCGTTGCCAAAGTACTGTTCAAATAGGTATGTATTACCGGGAATGTCCTTTTGCTTGCCGTGTTCGTCGATGATGTGGCGCATCGATTCCTTGAGGTACAGTTGCACCCTAAATGGTGTGGACCGCTTGCCCTTGAATATGAAATAGGATGGCCCAATAAAATCATGGGTACGAACGTTGATTTGTTCGTAGCGATTGCTCTTGAGGCCTTCTAATGATGCTTGTATCATGGCGTTGGCATCGTCATATTCCTCGAGTAGGAATGGTTCTTGATCGACGTCGAGTACATAGTGCCACGTCGGTTTTTCCTCGTCTGTTTCGATGGCCCATGCATCTGAAAGATCCGGTAAACGGTGGCTTTCATAAAGATCATGCCACAAATTATGGGCGTCCTCTGCATTGAGCAGCGATTTATAGATAATCTCATGCCCTTCGGCTGGATCGTATCCGTATAACCGAACCTGATAGGTGTTGCGTGGCATACGTTTAGTCTCCAGTTTATAGATATTCCGCAATTTGTCTGGAATGGTTAGGAAATGATTGTAAAAGCTAAGCACCACCGTATCTTGTGTGGATAGGGCCTTGTCGATGGTTTCTCGGTCATATAATGTGGTATCCCACTGAAAGCCATTCATAGTAACGGATAATCGGGCTGCATTGTGAGGCCATGTGGTAGGGGCCGGGCGCACGGTCGTAGAGGATTCGGTTATACCTTCCTTGTAATGCCAATGGCCATCTACCTTTTCGAAAGCTGCTAATCGTTCTGCTGCTTCATCATCTACCGGAATATCTTTGATTTCTTCGCTGCGATTGGCGAGATGTGACACGATGTACTGATGGGAGCTTTCATAATAATGAACGGCACTGTCGAGGTCAGGTGTTCCCGTAACATAACCTTTTTCATAGGCGTAGCCCAAGGCAACGCGTGTGAGCGCACGGGTGATGTCGTAGAAGAGCACGCGGTCCTCCTCTTGAAGCGCCCGTTTCTCTTCCTCTAACACGCGGGTCAAGGATTGAATAGCAAAACGGATGTTTTTGGTCACGCCGATGCCGTGAATGCGCATATAACTGATATACGGCAAGGAGAACAGGAACCGATCCTTTGTCGCCGCCATGTGTGTCAAATCGGCGATGAGCCCCCAGTCGAGCGGGAGCCCTCCAATGTGAAAGATATAGTTAAATGCGGCTTGCAACGCTGCATAACCGGCGTCATTAAAGTCCTTTGTGGCCGCCTGTTGATACAGTTCAGTAGCCTTGATTGGGTCATACGGGATGGCAGCGCGCAACGCAGGTTGCTCATAAAAATGGTAGTAATAGTCGGCGAGTTCCGCGATACATTCTGGCTGGCCTAGTTCGGCGCCCTTTGTAAACCATGTGAAAGCATCTGTAAACTCGCCTCTTTCGTGATGGTCGAGAGCCGTATAGAGCATCATGGTTGGATTGCCTAGTTCAGCTGCCCTGCGTGCCACACGGCGTGCATTTTCATAATCGCCTTCATCGATATAAATATTGCGCAAGTTCCCTTGGAACATGGCGAGCCCTTGATCAAGGGCTTTGGTAAACCAGTATTTCGCATGCTCCCGAGATTTTGCTTGTAGTGTTTCTTCGTCTACCATGCCGCGCAAGGTAGCAATGACTTCACGTAAACTCTTGCTGCGCGTCGCTTGCTGTAATCGTTGACTAAAGCTAGCCTTTTCTGGGCCTAATAGTTGTTTAGCTTGGTTAATAACGTGGTAATCGCCCCAGAAAAATACATTACCTATAATATATTGGCAGTATGCATCGTCTTGCTTTGCGTAATCATAGATGATGCGGAATGCATCATCAAAGGACAACTGCATATCTCGCCTCACCGTAGGCGTAATCGACCCAGCTATGCGCAATGCTTGCAACGTACCAATCGGACTATACCGGCGGATACTATCATGCAAACATTGATACGTGCGCATATTATCCTCTGGAAAACCCGACTCGGCCCACGTAAATCGCGGACCAGCATATACGCGTGCCAATAGGGCGTATGCGTCTCCTAATTCACGTTCCTCAGGAGATAAAGCCTTCTGGTAGACTTCCTCAGCATCTGATTCACCAGCACTACCTTGCGATGTAGCAGTGTTGCGCAATTCATGCTGAATTGGCTTTGTCACATTCGATTGATTATTTACAATCGACTCTAAAATGCGCAGACCCTCTTGAGCGGACTGCGGATCATAAGACATAAAAATTAAGTGGAAGACCCGTTGGAGGCGGTCTGTGAAATATTGAGCCATAGGCCCTCCTTTCGTTTTTATACAATACACTATTATTATATACCGCGGTAGGAAATGGTAGAAGAGGAAAAGAACCGATGGGCCCAAAAATCCTCCACCGGCCGGGTCTGATTCGCCCTTCGGGCTCACAGGGCCAAAGTCGGATTTTTGGGCCCATCGGTTCTATCTCTCGGTCCATAGCCGACACGCGGAATATAATAGTAGTGAAATTGATAAAATCCGTTATTGCCAACCCAACCGATAGAAAGGAGGGCCTACGGCCCGTGTGACGACGTGCCCTGAGAACCTCCACCGGCCGGGTCTGACTACGCCCTGCGGGCTCCGCAGGGCCAAAGTCGGTTTCAGAACACGCCACCGCCCCACGCATTAAGGCTAGTGTCAATTCGGTATATAATAGTAGTGAAATTGATAAAACCCGTTATTGCCCACCCAGCCGAGGGACAGGAGGGCCTACGGCCCGTGTGATGACGTGTCCTGAGAACCTCCACTGGCCGGGTCTGACTACGCCCTTCGGGCTCCGCAGGGCCAAAGTCGGATTTTTGGGCCCATCGGTTCTATCTCTCAATCCATAGCCGACACGCGGAATATGATAGTAGTGAAATTGATAAAATCCGTTATTGCCAACCCAGCCGCTGGACAGAGAAAGGAGGGCCTACGGCCTCTTTCTCCTTGGATATATGATAAAAAATAATTTCTAACACGTGTTGTAGAATGCAAAAAAAGACACCTGGCAAAAACTGACTTTTCCAGATGCTGTGGATTTTCCTTTGGAAAATCTTACGCCTCTGGATTAGCGATGTGTGGCTCCCAAGCGTCGCCGTGCTCCTCTGTTAGCTCACACCCTGCGTCGGCCCTGCCCCCTATAGAGACAAAAAATAATTTCTATTTACGGTTATAGGATAGTAAAAAAGAACCGGTTCTGAAAACGACTTCGGGCTCCGCGTAGCGCAGTATTCTCTTATCCGTATAACGAAAAAATAATTTCTAAGTCAGGTTAGAGTGGATATGAAAAAAGATACCCCATGAAAAAACGACTTTGGCCCTGCCCCGTAGGGGACAGACCCGGCCGGTGGAGTTTTTTCGTGGGGTATCTTTTGATTATCGTTCTAGCCGTTGACTAGAAATTATTTTTTGTTATAGTCACCAAACCATTTATCGTAAATTTTTTGGTATGTGCCATCTTCTTTAAGTTCTTTAAGTGCTTTGTTAACAGCGTCTTGCAATTCTTTGTTGCCTTTTTTCACACCAAGTACTGTACCAGGGGCTTTAGTAGGTTCGCCTACGAGTTTAAGGTCTTTGTCAGCACCTTGTTTTAGGTAGTACATAGCAACTGCGTTATCGATGATAGCACCATCGATTGTGCCAGCTTTTAGTTCCATAAAGATATTGGAGTTGGAGTCCATTTCTTTTACTGTTGTGTTAGGAATAGCTTTTGCCATGTCTGCAGGAACAGTACCAATTTGAACGCCTACAGTTTTACCAGCAAGTTCGTCCATGTTGTGGATTGTGGAGTTGTCTTTGCGAACCACTGTGATGAAACCGCCTTGGTCAAAGTATACATCAGAGAAGTCTAATGCTTTTTCACGTTCAGGAGTTGCGTTGATGCCTGCTGCGATCATGTCGATGTCGCCAGATTGAACTGCTGGAATCAAAGCGTCAAAGCCCATGGATTTGAATTCCATTTTTAGGCCCAATTTTTTAGCGATTGCTTCGGACAAATCAACGTCGAAACCAACGTATTTATCGCCTTCAGTGAATTCGAATGGTGGGAATGTAGTTTCAGAACCTACACGTAACACGCCAGCCTCTTGTGTCATTTTGCTTTTTTCGCTGCCACAACCAGCCAATAAACCCATAGCAGCAACAGCTACGAGTGCGATGGCTGTTAATTTTTTGAATTTAAACATAGTATCCTCCTCAAACACGATACAAACATATTAATCTGTTTCTATTGTACGGAATTTTGAACCAATAGGCAATAACATTGTATAATTAAAGGTGCGTAAACAAATTAAGTACACGAAATGTACCTTTTACTAAATAAGGTCGATTATTTATACACATATTTAGGAGGACCTATGTCTCTTACTGAACAATTTTCCAGTGCTTGTGAAAGCTTCGCCCAAGAGGCTTTCACCATTAACTATACATTGGCGAAGAATCCAGAACTGTCTAGTCATGAATTTAAGTCTGTTAAGACAATCGGTGCTGTCCTTGAAAAACACGGTATTCCTGTGACCTATGAGTTCTGTCACTTGCCGACTGCATTTAAGGCGTCTGTTGTGAAAGTAGATAATCCTAGGGGCCGTTTAGCTATATTATGTGAATACGATGCGCTCCCAGATGTGGGCCATGCGTGCGGACATTGTGCGAGTGGATCTATGAGCACCTTGGCAGCCCTTGCATTACATAAGATGCAGCAAGATGGCGTAGCTTTCATTATGGACATTGACATCATCGGCACACCTGATGAGGAAGCGATGGGCTGCAAGGTGGATATGTGCAACGCTGGCGTGTTTAAGGCCTATGATTTTGCTATAATGGTCCATCTCGACGGCGAAGAAACACGGCCAAATTCACAATTCTTGGCACTCGACTGTTTCCGCGCTAAGTACCATGGTAAATCAGCTCATGCGGCTGGTGAGCCTTGGAATGGCATCAATGCGGTAAATGGCGTACAACTCGCCATCCATGCCATGGATATGCTGCGCCAACAAGTGCGACCAGAATCTCGCATCGGCACGTGGATCATTAACGGTGGTACCGCATCCAACGTCATTCCTGCCTATGGCGAACTAGAGGTAACCGTACGTCACACAGAACGAGAGTATTTGAACGGTTTGTCCGAGCAAATTAAAAAGATTTTTGAAGGCGCTGCCCTTTGTACCGGTACGACTGTAGACGTTGAGTTTTACGGTAATCCTTATGATGATATGAACCAAAACCATCGCGGCACACACCTCATCGAAGACGTGATGGCCGATATGGGCCTTGATTTTGAACCGGGTCCAGCAGACATTGGCGGTAGTTCCGATATCGGTAACGTCAGCTATCAATGCGCCGCATTCCATCCTAAACTACGCTTGGCAGGTCCAGATAAGGTATGTCATGCGAAGGAATTTGCGGATGCTATGCTGGAACCAACCATTGAACAAACCATCGTAGATGGGGCTCATATCATTGGGCGTACATTGTTACGATTAGTAGAAAATCCAGCTGTCTTAGAAGAAATTGTGTCCGAGTTCAACAGTACTAAGTAGTTTCTAATCGAGATTCGCGATGTTAATAAAGTGCTTCCTATAACTATCGGGAGAGCTGTAATATCGTAGATAGAATTCGGTATCTCTTTCAGAATCACTGATAATAGACGATAATGACATATTGCCATTTATAAAACTTTGAATTTTGGTAAAATAGGTTCCTACTTCAACATCGTGGTGATAGAGCCCCCATACTACGTCATTGCCAGCGATGAATGGGATGTATTTAAATTCAAGAAGTTCAAATAAACCGGCTATGGTTATATCATTAGGTACGGTAAATTCTTCCCGATGATGATTCATATCATCGGCGGCACAAACGGCATCTCGATCGATTAGTATATGCATATGATTTCACATCCTTTAAACCGATAATTCTATAAATTTATATGCTATCTTTATTGTACATCAAGTAAAAATTATATTGTATTAAAGGAGGTTTTATGTCCTCATCTGAACCATTAGATATTAAAAATTATATAGGTCTTACTGGCGATACGCCGATTCGATTCATCGCGTCCGACGTGGACGGCACCTTGGTGAACGATGCGAAATCCGTGGACCCTGAGGTGGTATCTGCTGTTCGTGCTGCTCGTGAAAGCGGTATCCGCGTGGCTATCGCATCGGGCCGTGCGTGGCATGAGATGGATGATGTCATCGATGCCATGCCGTGCTTGCGCTACTTTGTGTGTACCAATGGTGCCTATGTCATGGATAAAGAGGAGAAAAAGGAACTGGTTCATATCTCCTTTGATAAAACTCGTGCCATAGATTTAGTACGGAAACTCATGACCTACGGTGTGTTTGTAGAGGCTTATGTGAAAGCCGAAATTTTCGGACAATATCCAACAGTGGGCAATGAAACATCACAAGCGGAGCATTTCTTTAGACCCAATATTAGACCATTTATCTTGAAAACGCGCACGATGGTGCCCGATTTATTGGCACATCTAGAATCTTTGCCAGAAGGACCGGAGAAAATCCAAATCTTTTACGGCGATGAACGTATACGCGAACGCATCCTAGCTGATTTACGCGATGACTTCCAAGGGGCAGCCACAGATGGTAAAGGGCGCGAACGTTTTTACGACGTCCTTGAATCAAGCGAAGAAAATTTAGAATTTGTATTGCCTCATACGACAAAAGGCACGGCCGTAGAGGCCTTGGCGAACCATTGGGGCTATACGCCTGACGAAGTGATGACCATCGGCGATAGCGAAAATGATCTATCCATGATTCGCTTTGCTGGTGCTAGCGTGGCTATGGGGAACGCACGAGATAATGTGAAAGCTGCCGCACGCTATGCGACAACGGATAATAACAATTACGGCGTAGCTCGTGCACTCTATTCGGCTATTGCATATAATCGCAAATTAGAAGGTAAATAGAAGTATATTCGATAGTGAATTGACCATTAATCCCATGATTGATTGTGAGGTGATGTAATATGGGCAATTTAAAATTTGATATAGACGATACCTGCGTTAAATGCGGTGCCTGTGCTGAAGATTGCCCTGTACAATGCATCACCGAAGGAACTACCAAATTTATTATTGGTAACGGCTGTATCAGTTGTGGAGATTGTTATTCAATCTGTCCTGTCGGGGCCGTACAAATGCATAAGCTACTTAAAGATAGAACAGGCCTGTACTAATCTAGAATGGGTATGTACAATAGGCTCTCTAAAAAATAGAACAGGCCTGTAGTAATCTGAAATGGATGTGTGTAATAGACCTTCTAAAAAATAGAACAGGCCTGTAGTAATCTGAAATGGATGTGTGTAATAGACCTTCTAAAAAATAGAACAGGCCTGTACTAATCTGAAATGGGCACGTGCAATAGGCCTTCTAAAAATAGAACAGGCCTGTACTAATTTGAAACGGGCACGAGTAATAGGTCTTCTAAAAAATAGAACAGGCCTGTACTAATTTGAAACAGGTATGTGTAATAGACCTTCTAAAAATAGAACAGGCCTGTTCTATTTTAAAATAGGTATGTGAAAGGGCGACCTTGAACTGTCAGGAACTGAAATATATTAAAAATCCGAACGTTAAAAAGTGTTTTATAACTTTCATACGGAATATATGGAGTCCATATACTTCGTATGGTATAATAAAATGTAATGAAATTTAGCGTTTTGCTTGTTAAAACGCACCCCCAGTACAGGAATGTATGGACATTATAAATTGGTGAATATACTTTCACAAATAGATGCATACGGAGGAACTATGGAAAACAAGGAATTTGTTATTGTTGTCGATTTCGGCGGTCAATATAATCAGTTGATTGCACGCCGTGTTCGTGAAAATCATGTATACTGCGAAGTATATCCATACAACAAAGCATTAGAAAAAATTAAGGAATTGAAGCCGCAAGGTATCATCTTCACTGGTGGCCCTAACAGCGTGTACGAAGAGAATTCCCCTAAAATTGAAAAGGAAATCTTTGAACTTGGCATTCCAGTTCTTGGCATGTGCTATGGTATGCAATTTATGGCGCATACATTGGGCGGCGAAGTTAAATCTGCAGACAACCGTGAATTTGGTAAAACACCTACTAAAGTGGATACTACATCCCCATTGTTCAAAGGCTTGGACGAAGACCAAGTTGTTTGGATGTCCCACGTTGACTATGTAGCAAAAGTACCTGAAGGTTTTGAAATCGTTGCATATACAAAAGATTGCCCTGTTGCATCCATGCAAAATAAAGAACGCAAATTATACGCTATGCAATACCATGCAGAAGTATTGCACACTGAACATGGTAAAGAAATGCTTCACAACTTCTTGTACGAAGTATGTGGTTTCACAGGCACATGGACAATGGCAAACTATGCAAAAACTGCTATTGAAGAAATTCGTAACACTGTAGGCGATGGCAAAGTATTGTTGGCATTGTCCGGCGGTGTAGATAGCTCCGTTGCAGCAGCTCTTATTTCTAAAGCTGTTGGCGATCAATTGACTTGTATCTTCGTTGACCATGGTTTAATGCGTAAAAACGAAGGCGACGAAGTTGAAGCAGCTTTCAAAGATTCCGGCATGCATTTCATCCGCGTCGATGCAGAAAAACGTTTCTTAGATAAATTGGCTGGTCTTGAAGATCCAGAAGCTAAACGTAAAACTATCGGCGAAGAATTTATCCGTGTATTCGAAGACGAAGGTCGTAAAATCGGCTCCGTTGACTTCTTGGCGCAAGGTACAATCTACCCTGATGTTATTGAGTCCGGTACTGGCGAAGCAGAAGTTATCAAATCTCACCACAACGTAGGCGGCTTGCCTGCAGTTGTAGATTTCAAAGGCCTTATCGAACCATTGCGCAACCTCTTCAAAGACGAAGTGCGTGAACTTGGTTCTGAATTAGGCTTGGCTGACTACCTCGTATGGCGTCAACCATTCCCAGGTCCTGGTCTTGCTATTCGCGTAATGGGCGAAATCACGAAAGACAAACTCGACATCTTGCGTGATGCGGACTACATCTTCCGTGACGAAATTGCAAAAGCTGGCCTTGATCGCGACATCAACCAATACTTTGCAGTATTAACATCTACACGTACTGTAGGCGTTATGGGTGACTTCCGTACATACGATTACACATTGGCATTGCGTGGCGTAACAACAACAGACTTCATGACTGCTGACTGGGCACGCATCCCTTACGACGTATTGGACACAATCTCCCGTCGTATCGTAAACGAAGTACAACATATCAACCGTATCGTGTACGATATTACATCTAAACCACCTGCAACTATTGAGTGGGAATAAGAAGTAAATATTGATTTATAAATTCATTAACTGTACTTTTTGAGTAATACCAAATTCAACTGAAAGGTAAAAGAATAGATTTGAAAGGGAGTTAGTTATTGAATTTTTAGTGTGCATAAAAGCCTCCCATCATTTTGGTGGGAGGCTTTTAGTATTATAGGGAGGTGTTCTTTATAATATCAGGCGTAGAATAGAGCAAAGGGAGATATAATTGTCTAATCTTAAATAGCAATTAAGTGTATTAAACGTATGGGGAGTTAATTAATTTATGATTACAAAAATTATAATGAATAATGTTGCAAGCTATAAAACATCAACCTCACTTGAAACTGATAAAAAAGTTAATTTATTATATGGATTAAATGGGACTGGAAAGAGTACACTTTCAAACTTTCTATATAATAGGTCAGATAATAAGTTTGCAGATTGCTCTATTGAGGGATTAAAGGAATCTGATACAGTTTTGGTCTATAATCAACAATTTATTAGAGACAATTTTTATGAAACAGAGGATATCCCTGGAATTTTTACATTATCAAAAGAAAATAAAGAAATTAAGGAAGTTATTGATAAGGCAAGGAATGAACTCTCTAAAATAGAGAAAGAGAAGGAGAAGGCTGAACAGGAAGCGAAAAATACATTAGAACAATATACTAAGAGTGTTGATAACTATAAAAATGAAGTTTGGGTAATCAAAAAGGAATTTACTACGGAAAATAATGTATTAGGTTATTGTTTAGATAGATTAAAAAGCAGTAAAGATACATTGTTCAACTATTTAGTTAGTCTGAAGAGGGTTAAAATAGAGCCTGATTATTCGCTAGAAACATTAAAAAACGAAGCTACTGATTTAAAATCTGGAGCTGGAAAAGAATCTAGTATAAATAAAATCAGTTTAGTTGAAGATAAGATAGAGAATTTAGAACTTCTTGAGAAAATAATTGTGGGAAATAATAATAGTACTATTTCTGTAGTTATTGATAAGTTAAAAAATTCTGATTGGGTGAATAAAGGGTTAGCTTATATAGATACTGATAAAAATCCAAGCATTTGCCCTTTTTGCCAACAAAAAACAATCTCAAAAGAATTTGTTGAAGAAATATATAAATATTTTGATAATAGTTATGAAGATGATAAAAATAAATTACGTTGCTTGCTAAAAGACTATTCGAATAAGGCTACATATATATTTGATGAAGTTAAAAAACTTAAAGCTAATAGATTTTTAAATAATAATGTCGATGCTATAGAAAGAAATTTATTAACTTTAGAGCACTTAATAAAATCTAATAAATCTAAAATAGAGGATAAAATAAATACTCCGAGCCTAAGTGTAATGTTAGAATCTTCTGAGGATGTTGTATCTAATATTAATAAAATTATTGAAGAGACTAACCAGAGGATATTAGAGTACAATAAAAAAATTGAAAATATTGAAGCTAGTAGGAATAAAATAAAAGAAAAATTTTGGGATTTAATGCAAATAAGATTTGCTACTATTATTAGTGATTATAATAAAAAGAAAAAAGAACATGATAATTATGTAACAGAATATAATAAGAAGATAGATGGCTTAAAAAAAGAAATAGATAATCAGCAAAGTATTATCAGAGAAAATCAAAAGAGGACTGTTAATATAGATGAAGCGATTGATAATATAAAAGGAGCTCTTTTAGATATTGGAATAATAGATTTTTCAATTGAAAAATATTCTGATGAAGAATCTTTATATCATATTAAAAGAGCTGGCTGTGAAGATGACCATGTTTTTCATACTCTAAGTGAAGGTGAAAAGATGGTAATTAGTTTTTTATATTTTTTAGAGAGATGTAAAGGTGAAGTAAAGAGTGATTCCACTTCAACAAATAAAATTATTATAATAGATGATCCTATCTCTAGTTTGTCACATATACATATTTTTAATATAGGTAGATTGATTCATAATGAATTTCTAAGGACTGATATGTATGAGCAAGTATTTATTCTTACACATAGTTTATATTTTTTCTATGAGCTGACAAATATAAATCATAAAGAGCGAGAGGAAACTCAGAAACTATTTAGATTGTGTAAAAATGAGGCTGGTAGTTTCTTTAGTGCTATGAAATATGAAGAGATTCAAAATGATTACCAGGCGTACTGGTATATTGTTAAGGATCAAAATCAACCACCGGCTCTTATTGCAAATTGTATGAGAAATATAATTGAATATTTTTTTAATTTTGTAGAAAAACAGGATTATAATAATGTATTCCAGAAGGCAGAATTACAGAAAACTAATTTTATGGCGTTTAATCGTTATATGAATAGAGAGTCACACTCAAAAGGACAGAATATATTTGATATAAAAGAGTTTGATTATAATGATTTTAAGACTGCTTTTGAATTAGTTTTTGAACATACTGGATACTCAAAACATTATAAAAAAATGATGAAATAAATAGATACATAAATATCAATTATTATTGGAGTAGGGCCTATGAAAATCACAAGATCTTTTGGAGAGTACTTTAAGTATTCTCTCCACGATGCAAAGGTACAAAAAATAGAATACACAGACGGTAATTTAATCTTTACCCTTGATTATATTTTTTCCTATGATAATGGTGATGAACAGACTCATAAGGCCAAGATTGTATTTGAGAAGTGTGATATTGATGATTTAGAAATTTTCGTCTTTGATAGTACAATATTAGATACTTTCACAGGTAAAAGAATTGAATTACCTCAGTATAAACAGGAGTATAGTGAAAGTGAGTTTGAGGTCATTACGGAGACCTATAATTGGGGACGTGCTGTACTCAAAGGATGGTTATGGACTGAAGGAAACCCCGTTCACTGTATAATGAACATATACTTTACAGGTGATATGGTATATGTAATTGAATGAGGCCTAATATGAGTTAATATTTTGTTAGTTTTTGAAATTGTAAATTACTTTGTTATAAAAGCAGATATGGAGTTTTTTATTATGGAAGGTGTTAATTTTGTAAGGATATGAAAACATTAAAAGAATTTTTAGATAGCCCTATATATTTAGATATTATAGATGAATTAGGGTCTGATAACTTTAATAAAGAACTACAAAGCATAGAAATTCAAGAACTAAGAAATCGATTGAATCAAAGGCAATTTTTATTAGAAGGGTTTAATTGCAAGTTATATTCTGAGAAAGAGTTAATACAGTTTTTCGAGCAGTTAATAAAATACAATCGTAAAGCACTGATTCTTTGGAGTAAAGCCTTTTGGCAATACAGTGATGAAACTTGTGATGAATATCCTGATGGGGATTTTACGAAAGGCGAAGAATTAGATAGAGAAGATAAATCAACTATACTTGAAATAGGAAAATATTCTATAACAAGTATTGCTTTGTATATGATTGAATTTGATATTTTGAAAAATTACCCAGACATATTAGAAGACTATTATAAAAGATTGTATATTCCCAGTGCAGTGAAATACGGACGAGAAATTAAGGCACTTTATAAAAGTCTTTTTGGTTAAAAGATATAATATAGTTTTACGATTCTTTCATCATAATTCATATGGGAGAAAATAATTATGGGCTATAAAAATGTATGTACTAACTGCCGAATCTCCTTATCGGAGGGTACGAATTATGAGTTATTTGATACAAATAAAACCTGTCCTATATGTAAAGGTAAAATGTACTTTGTAAATGAGAAGTTCAAAGCTCCTAAAAAATCTAATGATAAAGAGTGGAAAATCATAGAGTATTTGTTATTGAGTGGCTATGATTTTAGAAATCCTATTTATGGAACTGAGAGATATATGTATTTCGAGTTTCCAAAGAACTTACAAGAGGCTGAGGCATTCGTGCGTGAGATGAGAAAGTTATAGTAATCAATCGGTGGAGTGCATATGATTAATATAATTGATGGCAAACCGTATTTAGATCAAGTAAAAGAGTTAATTCAAGAGTATGCGCAGTGGCTTGGTCGTGATTTATCCTTTCAAAATTTAGATAAAGAATTGGCTGATATCGCTGAAAAATATACAGCTCCTAATGGTGAATTATTAGTCGCAGTCGATGATAATAATACGGTTTTAGGCATGGTGGCCTATTACCAGCATAATGAGATCCGTTGTGAAATGAAGCGTCTTTATGTACGTCCTGAGAATCGCGGTCATGATCTAGGTGAACATCTGATTGAAAGTATCATGGATCATGCTAAGGTCTCTGGTTATAAAGAAATGGTGTTAGATACAATTAAACCATTGAAAGCAGCCATTTATTTGTACAAGAAACATGGCTTTACTGAATGTGAGCCGTATTATCATAACCCTATGGATGATGTTATCTATATGAGAAAGGAATTAGTTGATTAATATGAATATACGAAAAGCCACTACTAATGATTTAGACATTGTTACAAATATAGAATCTACCTGTTTCCCACCAGCCGAAGCAGCACCTCGTGAAGCGTTTAAAGAACGCCTTGCCCACTATGCAGATCATTTCCTTATTATTTTTGACGGTGATACACCTATCGGTTTTATCGATGGATTTGTAACGGATGATGAAATCCTAACCGATGAGATGTTTGCTGATGCATCTATGCACAATCCTGATGGGGCATGGCAGATGATATTTGGCCTAAATACAATGCCAGCGTATCGCAATCGCGGTGTAGGGGGGCAGTTGATTGAGGCTTTCATAGAATTGGCCAAACAAGAAAATCGAAAAGGCGTTATTTTAACATGTAAGAAAGAAAAGATTCATTATTACGCCAAGTTTGGCTTTGTAAATGAAGGGGAGTCTGTATCTGATCACGGCGGTGCTAAGTGGTATCAGATGCGTGTTGTGTTCTAGCCATATAATTAAATATAAAAGAAGAAGCTGAAATCTTGCAGATTAGCATTGGTTTCAGCTTCTTTTTTGTTGGGAAAAGTATTGGTATTGTATTTAAATAATTTCTTTTACTTGCGCCACGCCTTTATCGGTCAACATATAGTACCCATTTGTTACATACAAAAAGCCTTGTTTCTTAAGGTGTGATGCGGCTTGGTGTGTATAGTCTGGCTTCCAGTTCAAGTGTTCGTGAATGGTGCCGATACCGTTTTCGATGGCCGCCACAGGTGTATTCATATGGGTATAGATGTGGCAGAGCATCATTGTTTCTCGATAGTGACGACGCAAGTGGCGTTGGCGAAGATAGGTTGCAATATAGCCTGTCTTTGGCGTGCAAATAACGGCAATTAATAATGCGAGACCAATCGTTGTTGCGATAGCGCCTGCAATGGATACGTCTAGGGTGAAAGCGACTTCCGTACCGATAACGGCACAGATAATACCGATGATGATACTGCTAGTGAGCATGGCTTTCACAGAGTCCGTCCATAAATAAGCAATAACCGCAGGTCCGATCATGAGGCCGATAACGAGAATGGCGCCTACCGCTTGGAATGAAGCCACCACGGTGAGGGATACCATGGTCATCAGCACGTAGTGGATGAGGGCGGGCATAAAGCCGAAGAGCCCTGCTAATAGTGGATCGAAGGTCGATAGCTGCAATTCCTTGTAGAAGAGCATAACTAATACGAGGTTGATGAATGCCACCCCAAGGGAAATCCATAGTGAAACAGGACCTAAGTCGGTACCGTTTAGAATCCATCTGTCGAACGGGGCGAATGCGATTTCCCCTAGAAGTGCCGTATCTACGTCAAGGTGTGCGTTGCCGCTGTAGAGACTGACGAGGATGATGGCAATGGAGAAGAGGAGCGGGAAGATGATACCAATGGACGCGTCTTCGTTGACGAGGCCCGTGTTATGAATCATCTCTGTAAGCCACACTGTTCCTACGCCGACTACGGTTGCCCCTACTAAAAGCAAGGGAGAGTTTAAGTCTTCCGTTACAAAGAAAGCGAGCACGATGCCGAGAAATACGGTATGCGTAATGGCGTCGGCCATCATGGACATGCGGCGCAGCACGAGGAATACACCAGGGATAGCGCACGCGATGGATACCGCAATGGCGATGAGTAAAATCTCTGTATGTACTGTCATGGGGCACCTCTTTTCCGGAATTGCCACAAGATGCCTCTATTAGGTGCAAATATGAGGCTCAGCAGTACGATAACCGACAGAATGACGATGATCGCAGGTCCTGTAGGCAGTTTTTGTACTGTTGTACTCCAAATGGTACCGCCAATAGCAGATACCATGCCGAAACATCCTGCTAGCATACACATGGTACCTAGCTTGTTCGTCCACTGACGGGCCCCTACGGCCGGAGCAATGAGTAGGGAACTGATTAAGATAGCACCTACTGATTGAATGCCGATGATGATGGTCATGATCAATAGGGAACGATATAAAATGAGTGTAAAGGTGACGGGAATTTGCAATGTTTTAGCGTATTCTACGTCGAAGGAGATGAGCTTTAGCTCTTTCCAAAATAAGGCTGTTAAAACGATAATGATGAGCGCTGCCGCCGATGTAATGTACACATCGCGGGCTAATATGGTGGCGGCCTGTCCAAATATAAATTTTGAAAGCCCCGCCTGACCTGCATTGTTCAGACTTTGAAGGTAGGTGAGTAGAACCATACCAAGACCAAAGAAAGCAGATAGTATAGTAGCCAAAGCCCCATCAAATTTGATTTTACTGTTTTCTACGGTGATGGTAATGAGCCACGCCGCAGTGATAGAGGACAGGGCAGCACCTATAATGAGTACCTCAATGTCTTTTATACCGGTCAGTAAGAACGCGATGACTACACCAGGCAGTGCCGCGTGGGAGAGACCGTCACCGATGAGGCTTTCCTTGCGCAGTACTGCAAAGGTGCCTGCAATACCACTGGCAAGGCCCAAGAGAGCCGTGCCGAGCAATACCATCTGTGTCGTATAGGATTGGAGTATGGTCATACAGTCCTCCCCTTGCCATAGGTGCGCTCGATGGCCTCATCGGTAAAGGTCTCTGCTACGGGTCCATAGGCAACAGTTTGCTTATTGACCATCGTTACCCAGTCGAAATATTGAGGTACCGTATTTAAATCGTGATGTACGACGATCACCGTTTTGCCGCGCGCTTTCATTTCTTGTAAAAGGGAGATAATGGCGTGCTCCGTCGTTTTATCGACGCCCTTGAAGGGCTCGTCCATGAGGTAAATATCTGCCTCTTGTACGAGGGCTCTTGCGAGGAACACACGCTGTTGTTGACCCCCTGAAAGTTGACGAATTTGTCTGTTTACATAGTCGCTCATGCCCATTTTTTCAATCATGGAGAGGGCCAGTTCCTTATCCTTTTTACTTGGTCGTTTGAACCAACCTAGATGACCATAGCGGCCCATAAGTACAACGTCTAATACGGTAGTAGGAAAGTCCCAGTCTACGCTACCGCTTTGAGGAACATAGGCGATTTTCTTGTAATCCTTTTTGTCCATTGCAAGGTGGTGGTCGATATAAAACTTAACACTACCTGAGATAACTGTTAATAGGCCTAACATGGCCTTTAATAATGTAGATTTACCGGCCCCATTAGGTCCGACGATGGCCGCTAAGGAACCGATGGGTACCTTCATATCTACGTCCCATAATACGGGTTTTGTCGTATAGGCTACGGTCATATCTTCAACTTCAACGGCCCATTCCATAGAGACCTCCTTTTATCATTGTTTATTTAAGTGCTTTAGCGATGGTATCGATATTGGCTTTTACCATACCGATATATGTGCCGCCTTCAGTGCCTTCAGAACCGAGGGAGTCGGAGTATAATTCGCCACCGATAGCAACGTTCCAGCCTTTAGCCTTAGCTGCTTCTTGAACGGCTTCAATTGTTTTGTGTGGTACAGAAGATTCTACGAAGATGGCTTTAATTTTGTGATCTACGATAAATTGAACAAGTTCATTTACATCTTGTGTGCCTGCTTCTGTAGCGGTACTTACACCTTGTAAACCTTTTACTTCAAAGCCATACGCACGAGCAAAGTATTGGAAAGCATCGTGTGCTGTTACAAGAACGCGAGATTCTTTAGGAATAGATTCTGCTTGTGCTTTAATGTATGCATCTGTGTCATCTAATTTAGTGAGGTACGCATCATACCGTTTTTTGAAATCCTCTTTGTGAGCTGGATCTGCTTTTGAAAGTCCTTCGTATACAGCCTTGGCTGCAAGTTTCCAATTCGCTACATCGAACCAAATATGAGGGTCTTTAGTTTTCACGCCATCTTCTTCGTCAAAGTCGAGTAGAGTAGCTGGATTAATGGCGTCGGATACGCGGATAGTAGCTTTATTTTGTTTTGTTAAATTGTCGAAAATAGAACCCATTTTACCTTCTAAGTGAATGCCGTTGTACACTACAACATCTGCCTTAGACATAGTTGTTACATCGCCGGCGCTCGCTTGATAGAGGTGAGGATCTACGCCAGGACCCATGAGTCCTTGTACAGACACATGGTCACCGCCAATTTCTTTTACTAAATCCGTTAACATTGTTGTTGTAGCAACTACGTTTAATTTCTTCTGGTTGTCTTGTGCTGTATCTTTTCCACAGCCTGCTAATGCGAATAACATAAGAGCTAATGATACGACTATTAGCAAGATTCGATTGAATTTCATAATAAACCTCCTTTTATAGGTACTGAGTTTAACATCTTTGGTTATCTTGTTAACTACCCTTATTTAAGCGGAAAAATAGCCGCTACTAACGTAGCGGCTATTGGCAGTTATACAGTCTTCTGCTAGGGTCACGATCATTTAGTGGATAAGAGCTTGTAGATGGTTAGGCCCAACGAGGGCAACGATACCAAGTACCATCATGACCTTCATTTGAATACGCTTTCTACGTCTCATGATGAACCTCCTTTTGTAATTTTGTTACATCAACTTGATGTGTAATCCGATCAATTTAGTCAATATGAATATAACATATATGAGAAAAATTATCAATAAAAATTATTCTATACATATATTTTTTACTAATAGACTACATTTTGCAGTTAGGTATTTTTTTCTTCATCTTTATCGAGTATTATATATGTATATTTATTATATTAATTTCGAGGGGGAACAAACCATGAATATATTAACTCGATTCGCGTGTGCTGCTGTTCTTACATTTGCGGTAGGTGCTATGATGCCTGCTCATGCTGATGCGGCTGCGGGTAGATTTACAGAAGCACCTCGCGAGGTATCCATCGTTAAACCTACGATGCCAGCTATTCCAAATGGAATTACCGTAGCAGATCATATGCGTGTACGATTCCTAATTAACAAACAAGGCAAGGTTGAAAATGTCTTTGTAGAACAATCCTCTGGTTATGGTCCTGTTGATGAGGCTGTGAAAGCTGCTATTAGACAATGGGAATTTACGCCGGCTATTGGCACAGATCAAAAAGCCCATGCATCCATCATAGGCATGACAATTACATTGCCAAAGGGTAATGCTCCAGCTAAGTCCGGCAATGGTAAATTGACGGTAGACAAATCACAGTCTAACGATAATCATGCGTCTGATGTGAATGCGAAAGCGAATGGTCCTAAGGCAAAATAAGGAGTGAAACAGTCTAGGACTCAATAATGAGAGTGGTCATAAGACTAAATGAGGAGAAAGATGATGAGTAATGTATTGCGTTGTGTTGCCTTAACGGCATTAATAATGTCCATGTCTGCCGCTGTTTCTTTGGCGGCCACACCTTATGAAGCGCCAAAAGCAATATCTACACCAGGCTTTGATTCTGGTGTACTACATGGTTATGCCGGTGATGCAACTGTTGTTAATGTAAACTTTACTATTAATACAGATGGATCCGTTTCTCATGTAGAATTACAGGGAACCACTGGTAGTAGTGATGCGGATGCATCTATCGTGAACACAATTTCTACATGGAAATTTACACCGGCTACGGATAGCAATGGCAATCCTGTAGAGGCATCTAAAACTGAATATATTGATTTGAGAAATTAATAGAAGGCACTCATACATTGTATGGGTGCCTTTTTATGTGCTGGTGAAAGTACTTAAGGATTTAATTATATTGGGGGAAAGTATTTTGTGGCTCAATCATCTTGGGAAATGTATCTGTAGCAACTGAAAATCACTTTCAAAATGAATATAATAAAAGTATATTTAATATAGTAATAATATATTGTATATACTAATAGTCTTTGACCCCTGGAGGTATAAGCATATGAATCCATTACAGCAAAAGCTAGACATTAATAACGAACGGTACAGAATTATTGTATCTATTAAAGAGGATTATTTAGACGGTAAATTATCCTTGGAAGAGGGTAACCGTATTTTAAAAGAAAAGTTAGGTACTTGTACGCCTGACGAATTTGCTTATGCAGAGCAAAGTTTGAAAGGTGTCTATAAGGATGAAGAAATACTAGACAAGATGGATGATTTGTTGAATTTATTTGACGGTGTATTAGTACGTGCCGAAAATGAGTACCCAGAGAATCATCCGTTGTGGGCTTATTTAGAAGAAATTAATGCGGTTGAAAAGGTAGCTCTTGAAGCGGATGAATTGTTAAAACAAGATAAGTTTATTAAAAATCCTTGGCTTGGTGTTTTTGATTCCTTAGCAGAATGGCGTATCCATCTATCTCGTAAGCAAAATCAATTATATCCAATGTTAGAAAATCATGGGTTTGATCGTCCTACGCGTATTATGTGGACCTTTGATAAGGGCGTGCGTGATTCTATCTCTGCATCCTATACATTGCTTCGTGAAGATAAATACGAAGAATTCCTAGCATCTGTTCCAGAAACACTGGCAAAGTTACGTGATTTGAACTCTAAGGAGTTAGAGGTTTTATTGCCAACATCCTTTAAATTATTAAGCGATGAAGAGTTTGTGCGCATGAGTAAAAATGACCATGAAATCGGTTATGCTATTATTAACGCACCAGGTTTATATGTAGTGCCAGGTATTAACGATTCCGCAGCCCTATTAAATGGAAATGCTGCTGGTCATAATAGTGCCGTATCTAATGAGCTTCTAAATGATTTAGCAGGCTTATTATCTAAGTATGTAGGTCCTGTAGGTGGAGTACCAGTTGGTAAAGATACAGTCCTCGATGTGGCCACTGGCAAATTGACCTTAGAGCAAATTAATTTGTTGTTCCGTCATCTGCCTGTGGATTTATCCTATGTAGATGAAAATGAACTCGTTAAGTTCTACAGCGATACGCCACATCGTATATTCCCTCGTAGTGCTAATGTTATTGGCCGTGAGGTGAAGAATTGCCATCCTGCGAAGTCTGTTCATGTAGTAGAAGAAATCGTAGAGACATTCCGTTCGGGAGAACAAAGCCAAGCAGAATTTTGGATCAATAAACCGGGCTTGTTTATCTATGTTATCTACACGGCCGTGCGCGATGAAAATGGTAAATTCCGAGGCGTACTAGAAATGATGCAAGATTGTACACATATCCGTGAATTAGAAGGCTCCTGTACATTGTTGACTTGGGATAAAACTGACTTTGTAGGCGATAATCAACGCATTTATTAATAAAAAGTAACTCTTCTAGGTAAATAAATAAGAGGCGAGGTCGCGTGACCTTGCCTCATTTTATTATTACAAAATGTGTTGCACTAATTTAAAATAAACATACAATAATTTACTTTTATTTATCTCTTTCGTGTATACAAATTTATTAAAAACAGGTAAAATAGAAATTATTAGAAGTATTTTCAATACACGTACCGATAGGTTTTTATAAAGTTATACGATAAAGGTGAGGATTAGAATGGCAACACGTCGCATTTGGAATCAAAGTGAAATCAAGACAAATCCGTTATTTTCTAAATTACGCAGCACCATTGAAACTGCATTTTATGGCAATAACGTAAAACCTGTTACATCTGTAGCAGAAGCGTATACATTGGCAACGCAAGAACCAGGTGTCATTCTTCTTGATATGCCTGTATTTAAACCAGAAGAACAAGGTTTACCAGCTGACGCTAAAATTCTCGTAACTAATGATGGTAAAACGACTGGCCGCTATGCGAAGGCTCGCCGTATTATTGGTGATGAAGGTATTGATGAAGTCGAATTAGCCGGTATCGCTCGTGATGCTGTGTATGATAGTCGCAATAAAGAATGGATTTCTACACAAGTTGTGGTTGGTCTTGATCAAAAATTCACGGCTCGTGCTCATCTTATGATTCCAAAGGATCATGCATCTATCATGTATTCTTGGGTTATGAACTTTAAATTCTTTGACGATGCAGTGAAAGAGTTCTATAACAACAGTAAAGACATCCCGGAAGGGGATATTTATATCTACTCTGACCCTGACTATGTAGTACCAGGTCATCCAGGTGGTCTTGCTATTTTTGACCCTGCTCATAACTGCGCGATGATTCTTGGCATGCGTTACTTTGGGGAACATAAAAAAGGCACATTGACATTGGCTTGGTCCTTAGCAAATCGTTATGGCTACGTAGCCTGCCACGGCGGTATGAAACGCTATAACCTTAAAAATGGTGAGTCTTTCACAATCGGCGTATTTGGTTTATCCGGTTCCGGTAAATCTACATTGACTCACGAAAAACACAATGGTCGCTATGATATTTCTATCTTGCATGACGATGCATATATCATCAATACAAATGATTTGTCCTCCGTTGCGATGGAACCAACATACTTTGATAAAATGCAGGATTATCCTGTGGAACACCCTGCTAATAAATACTTATTAACATTGCAAAACGTAGGCGTTACCCTCGATGAAAATGGTAATAAGGTCGTATTGGCTGAGGACGTGCGCAACAACAATGGCCGTGCTATTAAATCCCAATTCTGGACAGACAATCGCGTAAACCACGTGGACGAACCGGTTAATGCCATTGTGTGGCTGATGAAAGATAAAACATTGCCACCAATCCTTAAAATCGACGACCCTGTATTAGCTGCCACTATGGGCGCAACCCTTGCAACACGCCGCTCTACTGCTGAAAAACTCGATGCCAACGTCGATCCAAATGCACTCGTTATTGAGCCATATGCAAACCCATTCCGTACCTATCCGTTAGTTCGTGATTATGAAAGCTACAAAAAACTCTTCAAAGAATGTGGCGTAGATTGTTATATCATGAACACCGGATTCTTCCTTGAAAAGAAAATCCCTAAAGAAGTGACCCTTGATTTATTAGAACGCCTAGTAGAAGGAGACCTACAATTCGAACCATTCGGTGCCTATGAAAACCTATCCTACGTAGAAGTGCCAGGATTCGAACCACCATTTGATGTACGTGAATACCATCACCAACTACACCAAGCCTTTGAATTCCGCTCTGAATACGTGGAAAAACTCAAAGACGGTAAAAATGAATTACCACACGAAGTACTTGATGTACTAAAAACTTTAATGTAACACCTAAATACGGTGGCGGATAAAAAATCCTCCTCAAGCCGACACGCTACTGCGCTACGCGGAGCCCGAAGTCGTTTGAGGAGGATTTTTTCATCCTTACTTATTCAGTAAGTACATTAAAGTTTTTATCATATCTGCGTTAAGAGAGACACGCTACTGCGCTAAAGCGGAGCCAGAAGTCATTTGTGACGGGCTGTTTTTACTTTATCCTTTATGCTTATACATTAAAGTTTTTAGCACATTTGCGTTAGAGAAGCTACTGCGCTAAAGCGGAGCTAATGTTTTAAATATTTTAGATGGAGCAGTAAGATTTTGTGAAAATGATGCAGGAGAATTGTTGGTGTATATAGAATTAGTATTATAAGGTGTTTATTTCTCATGAGTAATTTTAATTCCTTTAATAAATAGGAATTAAAAATAAGTTTGTTTCATGAAATTATTATGAGTTTTATAATTGAAAAACATTGTTATAATGGGGGATTGGAGACGATATTTTTTATAATATGTATAAAATTAGATTGACAATTGTCCTCTCAAAAAATATACTTGTAATAGATTAAAACATATTTTGAAGATAGGATTTAAAGCCCATCATTATGGTGGAATTAACTAGAAGTAAATGTAGAATATGTTTTCTTGTTATTGTCAGTTGGCCTATGTAGGCCCCTAGGAGGTTTATTATGAATAAAGATGTGGAAAACAAAAACATCCATGACCACAGTCATGACGAACATCATCATGACCATGACCATTGTGGCGGTTATCATCATCATGGTCACGACCACGACCACGACCACGATCATGAACATGGTCACGACCATAGTCATGCAAAGGCTATGCCGACGGATAAATGGGTGCCACACACTCATGAACCAGGCGTGCCTCATGAACATGGCGTAAATGATTATCTTAAGGCTGTTGCTGAGTATCGTAAAACATGGCCTACTAAGCAAGATGTTATCGAGCAAACTCCTGACCCTGCCGTGCGTGAGATGATTCTTCGTATGGAACAAATTGGTTGCGACACTGTATTCGACCGTTTCGATAAACAACAACCTCAATGTGCGTTCGGTATTGCTGGCGTATGTTGTCGTATTTGTTTCATGGGTCCATGTAAAATTACGCCTAAGAGCCCTCGTGGCGTTTGCGGTGCCGATGCTGACCTTATCGTAGCTCGTAACATGACACGTGCTGCTGCTGGTGGTTTGACTCAACATGGTGCGCATGCTCGTGAAATTTTGATTTCTTTGAAAGCTGCCGCTAATGATCAATTGGATATTCCAATTTTGGGCGAAGAAAAAATTCGTACTGTATGTAAGGCTTTCAACATCCCTGAAGAAGGTCGTTCCTTGAAAGAAGTAGCTAATGATTTAGCAGACGTTTTATTAGAAGACTTGAGCCGTGCATTGCCTGGCGAATATAAAACAATTACAGCAATGGCTCCTGCTGAACGTCGCGAAGTTTGGAAAAACTTGGATATTTTGCCTATTTCCGCGTACAATGAAGCATTTGATGCATACCATCGTACATGCGTAGGTACAGATGGCGATTGGGAAAGCAACATGAAACAATTCTTGCGTTGTGGTCTTGCTTTCACATTCACAGGCGTAGTGGCAGCAGACATCGCAACAGACGCATTGTTCGGACAAGGTGGTCGTCGTACATCCAAAGTTAACATTGGTGCTTTGAAAAAAGGTTATGTTAACATCGCTGTGCATGGTCACTTGCCAACATTGGTATCCCAAATTTGTACAATTGGCGCCTCTGAAGAGTACCTAGAAAAAGCGAAAGCTATCGGTGCTAAAGGTATCCAATTCTACGGTATCTGCTGCTCTGGTTTGTCCAGTATGTACCGTTATGAAAATGTTATTCCATTGTGTAATGCTATCGGTGCGGAACTTGTACTTGGTACAGGTGCTCTTGACTGCTGGGTAGCCGACGTTCAAGACGTTTACCCTGCTATTATGGACGTAGCACGTTGCTTCAATACAAAGGTTATCACTACATCTGATGCAGCTCGTTTACCAGGTGCAGAACACATCGGTTACGATCACCATCATACTAACTTGTCTGAAACAAAAGCATTGGCTCGCAAAATCTTGGATCGCGCTCTTGAAGCTCATGAATTGCGTAAAGGTATGCCTGTATTCATTCCGCCATACGAAATCACTGCTGAAGTTGGTTTCTCTCCAGAATCCACTGTTAAACATTACGGTTCCTTCAAACCATTGGCAGAGGCTTTAAAATCTGGTAAAGTTCGTGGTATCGTTAACGTAGTAGGTTGTTCCAACCCTCGCGTTATCTACGAAAAAGCAACTGTAGATATCGTTGATACACTTATCAAAAATGGCTGTATCATCTTAACAAATGGTTGTGCGTCCTTCCCATTGATGAAACTTGGTTACTGTAATACAGATGCTATTAAGAAATGTAGCCCTGCATTGCAAGAGTTCTTGGGCGATGATCAACCACCAGTATGGCATGTTGGCGAATGTGTAGATAATGCACGTTCCTCCGGTATCTTCGGTGGTATCGCAGCAGAATTAGGCCTTAACTTGCCTCAATTACCATTTGCTATGTCTAGCCCTGAATGGTCCAACGAAAAAGGTATCGATGCATCCCTTGGCTTCCGTCTAATGGGTATCAACTCCTACCACTGCGTTGAGCCACCTACACAAGGCTCTGATGCTGTTACAAAATGGTTGAAAGAAGACACTAAAGACATCCTAGGCTCTGTTATGTATGTAAATACAGATCCAGCTAAAGTTGCTGAAAAAATCTTGGCAGATATCGATGAAAAACGTGCTGCTTTAGGTTGGGCAGAAGTAAAATAATATAATATAAACAAAAGACCCTCTCCATAATCCTCCACCGCCCAGATCTGTTCCTTCGGAACAGGGGCAAAGTCGGATTCTGAAGAGGGTCTTTAACTAATAATTATTCATGAAAGAATAAAAGCGTCAGGTAGACCTGACGCTTCATTTTTTAATCAAAAGCTTATTAACTTAATCTATTACATCATTTATAACTCTGCTATACTAATAACAGGAGTCATTGACGTGAGTTAGGTTCATCACCGAAAGGTGGTGATATTATGAGTAAATTCGAGAAGGTTTATATAATTCTTTTTGTAATTTCCATAATTGTATCTATCTTAAGTTTACTTAAATAAACTTAAGAAACGCCTAACGTAATAAGTACTGGTAATACTTACACGTTAGGCGCATCTTATTTCCCAAATTTTTAGATGAGCCTAACGCTTGCACACGTCAATGACTCTCTTTATGTTTATAGTATACCTCAATAACAACATAAAAACAACATAGGTATATAGTAACTTATAGTATAATAGTTTCTCCATCCTCAGGGACTGCTACATGGCTTTCGATATGGGTGCCTTTGATAAATTTGTGCACATCCTTACGGCTTGTTGCTGTATGATTAACTGTATCCATGTGAACCGCAATAATTTTAGCTTCTGGTTTGCGTACTACCATGCGGCCAATATCTTTTGTCCCCATAATAATACTATCTTCAAAGCCCAAAATTTGAGCATATCCTGTATTCATAATAATAACATTAGGGTCGAAGCGAAGAAGGGCCTTCTCTACATCGCTTGTCCATACTGTATCGCCTACAAGGTACACAGTTGGTTCGCCTTCTGCTTCAAAAATAACGCCCATTGCATCGCCTGCTAATGGTGCGAGAACTGGATTTGCATACATTTCTACAGTGCCGTGTGAGCCACCTGTTTTTCTTAATGTGATACCATTAAACTCAAGACTTTCAAAAATGATGCGTACATCATTAAAGCCTTGGGAGATAATAAGTTCTTTGTCCGCTGTATTTTGCACAAAAATAGGAAGTGACTTTGGAATAGATTTAATTGCCATGTCATCCCAATGATCGAGATGTGTGTGTGTAACTACTACTGCAGTTACATTGCTTAATAGATTGTCCATTGATACAGGCAAATCAACCATAGGCATTCTTTGTTGATAGTTAAATGTTCCTTCAAAGCCAGGATAAGTATCTTTGGGTGCTAAGAATGGATCAATAAGAAATGTTGTGTTTTTTATTGTTAATTTTCCTGTAGCAT
Source organism: Veillonella sp. HPA0037 (assembly GCF_000411535.1). NCBI lineage: Bacteria > Bacillati > Bacillota > Negativicutes > Veillonellales > Veillonellaceae > Veillonella > Veillonella sp. HPA0037. The sequence continues at coordinate 1,196,127 of NZ_KE150483.1, read as the reverse complement.
TTCTAATGTGAGTATATTGTGTCATAGGTATCTCCTTAATTGTATTTTGAAAATCTCATCAAATAGATTACTGTTTGTAATCCCTAGAATAAGTGTACCTTGTTTTGTTATACTAGTCTCAACAATAATTGACACTATGTTTGTTAATAGACACATTGTATAAATGTGTCTATATTGGAGGTTATATGATAACTCGAAAAGAAATGACACGAATGTTGTTAAAAGAAGGGTTGCTTAGTTGTTTAGAAAACCATTCTTTTGAGTCTTTAACCGTAACATTGTTGTGTAAAGCATCAGGTATAACTCGCTCTACTTTTTATTTACACTATAGCAATATCATGGAAATTGTTGATGATTTAGTAGATGATGCAATCGCTTATTCGCGACCAGGAATGGTAGATAATAATAATTTACAAACTATAGCTAACACCTTATCAGCTGCTTCTAATTCTGTTTCGTTGAGAGAAGCATACGATTCTATTTTTGATAGATTGCCCTTATGTCAGCGTATTATACGACATAAAAAGTATTTACCTTTATTTTTAGATGACCAAATTTCAGAATATGTATTGCAACGAATTATACGGAGTGAAAAAGATCGGCAAGGGCTTGTTATGGCAGAAGCACTTGGGACTTCATTTGACGTGGGTGTATCCGTTTTTGTATTTTTAGTGCACGGACTATATGCTGTTAATAAACAATATAAGTGGTCCCAAAGCGATGAATGGTTAGAAGCACAGAAAGTTATCTTTGAACTCGTTTGCCGTGGGTTACAAAGAAAATAAGCATATAAGGCTCACATACTTCCTTGGTGCATCAATACATGCTCACCTAGAAATTAGTACAGGCCTGTACTAATTTCTAGAAGAGGTATATGGATGAGGTCAAGTCCCTAGGCCGCAGACCGTTCTGTCTATTTAGAACGCATAAATTCATGAGCAACCGTAATTGCTGTGGCAGAAAATATAATTCACCATGTAGATAATCTAATTCACATCTAATTTTTAATGAAATAACCCCCTCAGAGAGTCCGACTTTGCTAGGCCAAGGCCCTAGGCCGCAGGCCGTTCTGTTTATTTAGAACGCATAAATTCATGGGCGACCGTAATTGCTGTGGCAGAAAATATAATTTACTATGTGATGTTCTAATACAGATTTAAATTCCAATAAAAGAACACCCACAATTATCCGACTTTACTAGGTCAAGGCCCTAGGCTGCAGACCGTTCTGTCTATTTAGAACGCATAAATTCATGGATAACCGTAATTGCTGTGGCAGAAAATATAATTCACCATGTAGATAATCTAATTCACATCTAATTTCTAATGAAATAACCCCCTCAGAGAGTCCGACTTTGCTAGGCCAAGGCCTAGCCGCAGGCCGTTAAGGCGGTGGAGGACGACTGAGGGGGTATTTCATTACCCAAATTAAGGGTGAATTATATTTTCTTTAATGATGTAAATTATATTTTCTATACAGCTATAAGGTAGAACATGAATTTATACGTTCATGTTTGCCCCTTTTCTCACATAGAACCAGAAGCAAACCGCAACTGTTACGATGTTGAATGCTAGTAGTACTGCGAATGCAGGATGAATATTGCCGAATGTGGAGTATACGAAACCGAAGATTTTAGGTGTAATGAATGCACCGTATGCAGCTACAGCAGCTACGAAACCTGTAATTAAAGAGGAAAGCAATGGATTGCCAAATACGTGAGGAATCATACGGAATGTAGCGCCTGTTGCAAAGCCGCAGCATACGAATGTCAATACGGACATAGCAAAGAAGAATGGGAAGTTGTGCATATCTACACCAACTGCGATCAATGCAGTGGTAGCACATAAGCCGATGAGGCTAACAAAGGTAACTTTTGTACCGCTGTTGATTTTGTCGGATAACCAACCGCCTACAGGACGAAGGGCACCTGCAACAAGTGGACCTACGAATGCGATAGAAGCAAATGGTACTTCTGGGAATTCTTTACCTACTAATAGACCAAGTGCTGCTGCGTAACCGGAGAAAGCACCGAAGGAACATGTATAAAGTAATGTAAACGCCCAAGTGTGTTTGTTCCCAAAGATTTGTACAAGATTTTTAGGATTTGGTTTTTCTAGTGGTAAGTTATCCATGAAACGTGTCATAAGTGCAAGGATAACAACGAGTGGTACGATCCACATGAAAGCTGCATTGGCAAGGTATACTGCGTTACCTTTGATGATAGCTGGTGTTACACCAAATACACTACCTAGTGCAGTAGAACCCATAGCAAATGGAGCCAAGAAGTAGATTACAGAAACACCAAGGTTACCAACGCCGCCGTTGATACCAAGAGCAGTACCTTTTTCGGATTTAGGGAAGAAGTTGCCAATGTACGCCATGGAGGACGAGAAGTTGCCGCCCGCTAAACCGATGAGGGCAGTTAAGATCATGAATGTCGTATAAGAAGTTGTTGTATCTTGAACGGCAAAGCCAAGCCATACAACAGGAACTAATAGAATAAGTGTGGAAATAAATGTCCAGTTCTTACCACCGATTAAGGCCGGCATGTAGGTATATACGAAACGTAATGTAGCACCTACAAGACCTGGTAAAGCTGCGAGTGTAAATAATTGTTCAGTTGTAAAGTGGAAACCTGCGCCATTTAATTGTGCTGCGATGGTAGCCCATAGATACCATACGCAAAAGGCTAAGGTTAAGGCAATAGTGGATATTACCAAATTTTGTTTGGCGATTTTTTTACCAAACTTTTCCCAAAATTCGGGATTTTCTGGTTGCCAGTTCGCAACAATCTCTTTGCGACTTGCACCTACTTGAGGCATTTTCAGTTCTGACATGAGAGCTCTCCTTTAACTAAAACACATGTGATAAAGGGTAGATCTTTTCACACGAATATGTGGCACATCTCGTTTAAAAGCCTTGTAAAATGTGGTACTATAATAATAGAGAGTGTGCCTAAAATCACACCATTATTATATAGGACAGAATATAATGTGAATGTGACGAAAAACACACTTATATGAGAATTAATCGGTTATAATAGGGATAATATACGTAAAGTATATAGTATATGTGCCTTTTGTGCATGGCTGATTGTGAAAGCTACTTTCACAATCAATATGGACAAATGACACTGAAAGATGCACGGTGATAGTATGGAACAGGAGTTAATTAACCAGTTACTTGCATTGCCAGGAGAAACAATTCACCTTGAAAAAGGCGAGTTTTTGTTTCACGAAGGTGATATAGCAGATCATTTTTTTATTGTCCGCGAAGGGCGACTTAGTATTAAGAAATTTGAGGCAAGTGGTCATATTTTTGCTCATCGGTTGGTGGGGCCAAATAATGTGCTTGGTGAAATTCCTTTGTACGAGACGAACACCCGGACTTACGTGTTCAATGCGATTGCACGTGAAAAATGCTCGGTATATTCCATCCGTTATGATGTTTTGGAACCAGCCATTGCAAAGGACCATTCACTGGCTATTGCAATGATGAAAATCTATACACTTCATATGCGGCGACAACAAGCCAAATACAGAGATTTGTTGTTGTATGGCAAAAAAGGTGCATTTTATTCGACACTATTGCGTTTAGCTAATAGCTATGGTATTCAACGTGATGACGGTATCTATATAGACATCGCGTTAACAAATCAAGAGTTAGCTGAATTTGCTGCCACATCTCGGGAAAGTTTAAACCGCATGCTCAGTGAGTTACGAAAATTAGGCTATGTAGCCTATGATAAACACCATCTGGTAATCTGTGACTTAGATGCATTAATCGGATTACTCGATTTAGATAGCGACACGATCGATCCTAATATCAGTAATATCGAATAATTGTGGATATTCGCCCTTGTTGTTGGCATTGCTAACGCAAGGGCTTTTTTGTAGTTTTAAGGAGGACACGAGATGAGTTTATTGTCTCAGAAATTCAAGTTTCTTCGCAAGAAGGACGTATCTCCAAGCGGTCACCAAATCACAGAAGAAGGCGGTCGCGAATGGGAAAATTTTTATCGTGACCGTTGGTCCTACGATAAAGTGGTCCGCACAACACATGGCGTAAACTGTACTGGTTCTTGTAGCTGGAACATTTACGTTAAAAATGGCGTCGTAGCATGGGAAAACCAAGCTACAGATTATCCGGAAACACCTGATGATATGCCGGACTATGAACCACGTGGGTGCCCTCGTGGTGCGACATTCTCTTGGTATTTATACAGCCCATTGCGCGTAAAATATCCATATGTACGCGGCGAATTGGCTGAGCTTTGGAGAGAAGCTAAGAAAACAGCTAAAAATCCTATCGAAGCATGGAAATCTATCGTAGAAGATCCTGAAAAGGCGAAAAAATATAAATCTGCCCGTGGTATGGGTGGCTTTGTGCGCTCCACTTGGGACGAAGCGACAGAAATCACTGCAGCATCTTTACTATATACAGCAAAAACATACGGCCCTGACCGCAACGCAGGCTTCTCTGTAATTCCAGCGATGTCCATGTTGTCCTATGCAGCAGGTGCTCGTTTCCTTAACTTAATGGGTGGTTCACCATTGTCCTTCTATGACTGGTATGCCGATTTGCCACCATCCAGTCCACAAGTTTGGGGTGAACAAACGGATACACCTGAATCTGGTGACTGGTACAATGCTGGCTACATCATGACTTGGGGGTCCAACGTACCGTTGACACGTACGCCTGATGCTCACTTCTTGACAGAGGTCCGTTACAAAGGTACTAAGGTTGTATCTGTATCTCCTGACTATGCGGAATCTACAACTTCTTCTGATGCTTGGCTTAATGTGAAAGCCGGCACTGATGCGGCTCTTGCTATGGCAATGGGTCATGTTATCTTAAAAGAATACTACATCGATAAGGAAACTCCATACTTCAAAGAGTATGCTAAAGAGTTTACCGATATGCCATTCCTTGTACGCGTTGAAGACATCAACGGTGCAATACAACCAGGTCGTTTCTTAAACGCTAAGGATTTAGGTAGCAAAGAAGACGGTGCTGATTTCCAAACTGTATTAATTGATGAAACAACAAATGAAATCGTTGTTCCAAATGGTACAATGGGCGACCGTCACACAAATCCACAAAAATGGAACTTACGCCTTGAAAACCGCAATACAGGGGCTAAAATTGACCCTCGCTTATCCGTGTTTGACCAACGCCAAGATGTGACTGTTGTTAAGTTACCGTACTTTGGCGATGAAGAGCACGAAGGCGTTATTGAACGTGCTATTCCAACTATTACAGTACAAACTGTAGACGGTCCTGTAAAAGTAACTACTGTATATGACCTTATTCTTGCTAACTATGGTATCGATCGTGGTATCGGTGGTGAAGTGGCAACATCTTATACTGATGACACTCCTTACACACCTACATGGCAAGAAAAAATCACTGGCGTAAAAGCAGATATTGCTATTGCCACAGCTCGTGAATTTGCAGATAATGCAGAAAAAACTAAAGGTCGTTCCATGATTATCATGGGCGGTGGTATCAACCACTGGTACCATGCGGATATCATTTACCGTACAATCTTGAACCTCATCATGTTCTGTGGTACAGAAGGTGTTAACGGTGGTGGCTGGGCTCACTACGTAGGTCAAGAAAAACTTCGTCCTGTTGAAGGTTGGGGCGGTATCATGACAGCTAACGACTGGAGTAAAGCGCCTCGTTTGCAAAATGGTACATCTTGGTTCTACTTTGCTACAGAACAATATCGTTCTGATTGCATCGATTTGGCAGACCGCGTATCTAAATTAGCTAAGCCTCGTTACCGTCACCCTGGTGACTACAATGTATTGGCTGCACGTTTAGGCTGGTTGCCATCGTACCCTACTTTCAATAAAGGCAGCCAAGAATTGATTAACGATGCTCGTGCAGCAGGTGCTGGTACAGAAGCAGAGATTAACCAATATGTGGCGCAAGCATTGAAAAATAAAGAATTACAATTCTGCGTAGAAGATCCAGCGGCTAAAGAAAACCACCCACGCAACTTGTTTGTATGGCGTGCGAACCTTATCGGTTCTTCCTCTAAAGGCCATGAATACTTCTTGAAACATTTACTTGGTACAAAACATGGTGTTCTCGAAGATGATGACGCACCAGTAAAACCAGAAGAGATCAAATGGCGCGAAGCAGATGAAGCTGGTAAGCTTGACCTCTTAATCGACATCGACTTCCGTATGGCTTCTACAGGCTTGTATTCTGATATTGTATTCCCAGCGGCTACATGGTATGAAAAAGAAGACTTGTCTTCTACAGATATGCATCCATATGTACACGTATTCCAAGCGGCTGTTGATTGCGCATGGGAAACTAAATCTGACTGGGATACATTCCGTACCCTTGCAGAAACAGTATCTCGCGTAGCGAAAGAGTCTGGCTTCACAGAATACGAAGATATCGTAGCATTACCTCTTGGTCATGATAGCCCAGGTGAAGTGGCTCAACCAGAAGGTAAGGTTCTCGACTGGAGCAAAGGCGAATGTGAACCAATTCCTGGTAAAACAATGCCGAACCTCGTTCATGTAAAACGCGATTATAGTAAAATCTTTGAAAAATACATTGCATTGGGACCTAACATCGAAAACAAAATGGGGGCTCATGGCATGGCTTGGGATGTATCTGATGAATATCAAACATTGTACGCACAAAATGGTGTCATCGATAATCCAGAATTCATTTCTCATGGCCGCCCTAGCATTTACGAATGTAAGGAAGCTTGTAACGCCGTATTGACATTGTCCTCTTGTACAAACGGTAAATTGGCTGTTCGCTCTTGGAAAGCAATGGAAGAAAAAACAGGCCTTTCTGGTCTTGAAAAGAACGCAAAAGGTCGTGAACAAGAAAAAATTACTTTCGATGACATGGTTCGTCAACCACGCTTCATCATTAGCTCTGTAACAAGTACTGGTAAGAACGATAAAAACCGTCGTTATTCTCCATTTACTACATCTACAGAAGATAAGGTACCATTCCGTACCGTAACAGGTCGTCAATCCTTCTATTGTGACCATGAAATGATGCGCGATTACGGTGAAGCTATGGCGTTGTACAAACCGGTATTGTCCTATAAACCAGTACAAGGTGACTACAAACAAGAAGGTGTTCCTGAAATCACATTGAAATACTTAACACCACATCACAAGTGGTCTACACATAGTATGTATTTCGATAGCCAACAAATGTTGACATTGTTCCGCGGTGGTCAAACTATTTGGCTCAACGAAGACGATGCAGCAGAAATCGACGTTAAGGATAATGATTGGGTAGAAGCTTTCAATAAAAACGGTATCGTTGCAGCTCGTGCTGTAGTTTCCCCACGTATTCCTCGCGGCATTTCCTATATGCACCATTCCCAAGATCGTCACATCAACGTTCCTGGCGCGAAAGTTAAGAAACAACGCGGTGGTACGCATAATGCACCAACTCATATTCACATGAAACCGACACACATGATCGGCGGTTATGGCCAATTGAGCTATGGCTTTAACTACTATGGCCCAACTGGTAACCAACGTGATATGACAATTGTGGCTCGTAAAATGAAGGAGGTAGATTGGCTTGAAGATTAAGGCTCAAGTATCTATGGTCCTAAATTTGGATAAGTGTTTGGGTTGTCATACATGCTCTATCACTTGTAAAAATACATGGACGAACCGCGAAGGCGCGGAATATATGTACTTCAATAACGTGGAAACTCGCCCAGGCGTAGGTTACCCACGTCATTGGGAAGACCAAGAAAAATGGAAAGGCGGCTGGACATTAGATAACTCTGGCAAATTAGCTCTTTCTACAGGTTCTAAAACAAATCGTTTGATGAAATTATTCTTCCATCCTGAACAACCAGAGTTGAAGGATTATTTCGAACCTTGGACTTACGACTATGAAACATTGATTCATGGTGGTCGTAAAAACAACCAACCAGTTGCTCGTCCTCGTTCCCTTGTGACTAAACAAAAAATGGAAGTTACTTGGGGCCCTAACTGGGATGACGATTTGGCTGGTGGTCAACATGCTCGCTCTGATGTGAACTTAACTAAGATGGGCCAAGATATCGTATTTGACTACGAAGAAGTATTCATGCGTTATTTGCCTCGTCTTTGTAACCACTGCTTGAACCCTGCATGTGTAGCTGCATGTCCATCCGGCGCGATTTATAAACGCGACGAAGATGGTGTGGTTCTCGTATCTCAAGACGTATGCCGCGGTTGGAGACATTGCGTTCCATCTTGTCCATACAAAAAAATCTTCTATAACTGGGAAACTAATAAAGCTGAAAAATGCGTATTCTGTTACCCACGCTTAGAAAATGGCTTGCCTCAAATCTGTGCTGAAACTTGTGTAGGTCGTATGCGCTATGTTGGCGTTGTATTCTACGATATGGACAAAGTAGAAGCTATGGCAGCTACAAAAAATGAACAAGATATTTACGAAAATACATTAGATTTGATTTTGGATCCTCATGATCCAGAGGTTATCAAAGCGGCTCGTGCTGAAGGCATCTCTGAAGCATGGATTAAAGCAGCTCAAAAATCTCCTGTATACAAACTTGTAAAAGAGTGGGGCGTGGCATTGCCATTGCATCCTGAGTATCGCACATTGCCAATGGTTTGGTATGTACCACCACTCAGCCCAATCTTGCAACGTGTAACATCTGATGTATACTTGCCAGATGCACATGAAATGCGCGTACCTGTACAATACCTTGCTAACTTGTTTACAGCAGGTAATACAGAAATTTTAGCTCGTACATTGCAACGTGTTCTCGACATGCGTGAATACATGCGCCGTCGTGAAACAGGTGACGGTCCTATCGATCACAATGTGGAGTTAACAGAGGATCAAATGTACGGTATGTACAAATTGTTGGCATTGTCCAAATACAATGATCGCTTTGTTATTCCATCTGATGTAAAAGTATCTCGCGAAGGTCGCCTAGAAATGCAACAAAATCGCGGTTTTGCTTGCCCTACAGGGGGATGTCAATAATGAAGGATGCTCAGAAAATCGCTCTTATTGCGTCATTTCTTCTACGCTATCCTGATGAACAATGGTATAACGAATTACCTGAATGGAGAGAGGACGCCCAATCCGTTGGGCATCCTCAACTTCGCCAAGGTTTATTAGAATTCTTCGACTATGTAGAGGACTCCGATAAAAAAGAATTTGAAGACCAATTTGTTCGTACCTTTGATTTTAGTCAAAATACAACGATGTATTTGTCGACTTATGAATTACAAGGTACTGGGGAACAAGCAGAAGAACTCGTTAAATTTAAAGCGTTCTTCCTAGAAAACGACTATGATTTGCCAAAAGAAATGCCAGACTATATTCCAGCACTTCTTGAATTATGTGCCGTTATCGATGATGAAAAAGCAAAAGAAATTTACGACTATTGTAAGCCAAAATTGGAATACATTAGAGAACGCTTCATTGAGGCTAAATTGCCTTATGCATTCTTGTTTGATATTATCTTGTCTGTTGCAAATGGATTGGAGGACGGTGCACGATGAATCTATTCCTTTGGGGCGCTTTGCCTTACATCGCTTTCACCTTCTTAATCGTAGGTACTTTGGTTCGTTTCTTCTACTTTGAAAGAAACTGGACTACAAAATCGAGTGAATTTTTAGAGAAAAAACAATTGCGCATTGCCAATCCATTGTTCCACTTTGGCTTGCTTTGCGTTATCGGTGGTCACGTAGTAGGTGTGTTAATCCCTAAAACTTGGACTGCTGCAATCGGTATTAATGACCATATGTACCATGAAGGTGCGTTATACATGGGTGCTGTAGCGGGTATCATTTTCATCGTAGGCTTCTTGCTTTTGATGAAACGTCGCTTTACTGTGCCTGCTATGAAAGTTAATACATCTGGCCTTGATAAATGGTTATACTTGTTCTTAACATTAGCTATTTTTAGTGGTATGGCTGGTACATTGCTTAATGCATCTGGTTTCTTTGATTACCGCGTATCCATCGGCCCTTGGTTCCGTAGCTTACTATCCTTTATGCCGGATCCATCCTTGATGGAAGGCGTACCATTCATGTTTAAATTCCACATGTTAGCGTGGATGGTGGTAGCTATTATCTTCCCATTTAGCCGTTTGGTACACTGCTTGAGTGTTCCACTCAACTACTTAGCACGTCCGTTCATCGTATATCGCAAACGTGATCGTGTATAATTGAATAGTTGAAACTTTATATCGGTTGCATACGGTATACTAGTTTCTCTAATAGCCCTCATGGTTGTGAAAGCTGTCGCTTTTACGGCTGTGAGGGCTTTTAGTTTTTATCTGCTCTTGGATAATATTTAAAGTTTATATTGTAATCTGGGCATATTCCTGCTATATGAGAAATATTCATGTTTTTATGTGAGATTGGTATACATTTTCACTTTACTGTGAGAATGAAAATTGGTATTATCTTATGTGGAATTATTTAACATCATATATATTTAACTGTGAGGAGTCTCGATAATGGCAGAAGTAGTGAAGAAACAATTTAAGAGTAAGTATCATATTCTTATTTGGATCGCTGTGTTAGCACTTATTTTAATGGGAATGGTAGAATATGGTTATGTAACTAGCGGCAGATCATTTGGTAACTGGAAGGTTCATTTAGGTTTAATTCCCTATGCTGCATGGCTTGTATTAACCTACATTGCAACGAAGCCAAAATGGTTTATCAAACGATATAATCCAAAAGAAATGTTTGAAGTGCATCGTATTGTAGGTATTGTCAGCGTTGTCTTAGTCTGTGCTCACTGGTATGTATACTTCTTAAAGGCCCTAAAATCTTTCTTAGGTTTTTGGGGCGGTTATATCTCCCTTGGAGCCATGTTTATTGCTCTTATCTTTGGTGTACTATACTTAACACCTTGGATTGGAAATATGGCAAAATCCGTATCTCGTAAGAAAGCGATTTGGATTCATCGTTTAAATCTTATTGCCATCATTGCAGCAAACATTCATGTTCATGGTTTTGGTCGTTTGTCCAAAATGGTACCATTCTTACCTGTATTTGATATATTAACCTATGCATTGGTTATTTATTACATCTATTGGATGATCAAACAAAAGCAATACTAAGAATGTAGTATATATTTTTTATAAATAGAAGCTCTCGTCTATTACTAAGAGATGAGAGCTTTTTTTGTGCCTATCTTTACTTATTAGTACATAAGAGATGGTCTTTTTTGTGTGTTTACGATACAATATATAGGTAAGTTATCTTAATATATTTATGTAAATATATTCTAAATAATGTATTTTGATTAATTGCTTGAAGGTTGTATGGATATTTCATGGAAGCGCATCATCTATTTGATTTGCGCTATACAAGTCGGTGCGGGCATTACTATTATCGGCGTATTATCATTTATACCTTTATATTTGGTAGATCTAGGGCTCACCAATCAAGGAGAGGCTGCTATGTGGGCCGGTCTTGTATCTGGTGTAACACCTTGTATGGTAGCCTTGAGTGCTCCCTTTTGGTCCAGGAAAGCCAATGAACTAGGGCCTCGGCGGGTGATGATGTTCATCCTTGCCACTCTGATGCTAGCTGTAGGGGCTGCCGGTTTTGCACAAACGCCGAGTCAGCTGTTAGTGTTGCGTACCTTACAAGGCTTAGTGGGTGGTTTTGTACCCATTGGACTTGGTATCATTGTATTAATCACACCAGAGGAACGCGTACCATGGGCAATGGGATTGTACCAAGCGTCGATGGTGATGGGTCTTGTTTTTGGCCCTCTTATGGGTGGTCTTGCTGCCGATTTATTAGGCTATCGGGCTCCGTTCTTTATGTTTTCCATCTTATCAGGTTTGTGCTTGTTAGGTGTGTACCTACTCATGCCTAATCTACAGCATGCGCATAAGGTAGATAGTAATGAGTCCCAATGGTCATTAATTAAATCATTTCTTGCTATCCCACGTGTACGATTGCTCGTGGTTATGCAATTTTTATGTAACTTTGGTATTACCGGTATAGGCCCTATATTGCCACTCTACATTAAACACTATATGCAAGTAAATGATGATTTTGTGGCTACCATTGTAGGTGTTATTATCTTTGGGGCCGGTCTGTTTAGTGCACTAGCATCGATTTCAATCGGTCGCATTACTAAATGGATGTCTATGCCGAATATATTATTGACGGCCACCTGTGGTGTAGGCGGATTTTTTATCCTCCAATATCTTATGCCAAATGTGTGGGGCTTAGGTATATTTAGAACCATTGCAGGATTCTTTATGGGCTTTATTACGCCTATAGCGAATACCTTGATTTCAAAGGCTGTTCCCAAAGAGCGGCGAAGTATTGTCTTTGGTGCTGTATCCAGTGTAGCCATGATGGGCAATGTGTTGGGCCCTATGATTAGTGGTATGATCGCTAATTGGTTTGGTTATGGCATGGTATTTTGGAGTACTGCTAGTATCTTTTTTATAGCCGCTATATTTGTGTGGCGTAGCCTGTTGCGAGAGAGTATCTAGATGTCTGGATAGTGACAGGTTTATTGTTTGAGATTGTGTGTATTGAGAGAGTTCATCATGTTATTAAAACAATTGGAGTATTTTATTTCTGTTGTAGAGCATAACAGCTTTACACAGGCAGCCTATGAGCACTATGTGTCTCAGTCGGCTATTTCACAACAAATTAAATCCTTGGAGGCTAGCCTTGGCGTTCCATTGATGATACGTGAAAAGCGTAGCTTTCATCTAACACCGGCTGGTGAATATTTATATCGGAATGGTAAACAGCTGATGACGCGTGTTAAAAATTTACAAGATGAGACGGTGCGTGTCGGTAAAAATGAGCGTAAGTATTTGCGTATTGGCTATTTAAATCGCTATAGTGGCATTGCATTGCAGCAGGCATTAATGCGCACTACAAAACGGTATCGTGACCTCGATGTGCGTATGTATAGTGGCAGCCATTCTGAATTGAATCAAATGATCGATGATAATTTGGTGGATATCATTTTTAATGACTATTGGCAAATTAAGTCGGATAATGATTATGTAGCATATCCTATTAGTAAGGCCACCGTTATAGCAGAGGTGCCCAAGGGGTATACACCGGAGGGGGCTGTAGAGCTGAAAGAATTATTAGATTTGCCGTTAATTCTTGTATGTCATGATGACCAACGGTTAGATGAAGAGGAAAACTATCGAAAATCGATGGGATTTATGGGATCGTTCCTACAAGTTAAAAATCTTGAAGAAGCCCGTTTTCTCGTTGGTGCTGGACAAGGTATATTATTGGTAGACCGATTCAAGTATCTAGTGGATACCATTCCAGGTATTGAGCGAAAATGTATATTAAATAATGGTAAACCTATAGAAAAGGATTACTATTTCTATGTGAGTCCACAAAATCCTAATACCTATGCAGAGGCATTTAAAGATATTTTCCTACAGGTCCTCGATGAGTTTTAAATAACAACATATATGAATAAAACAGGTATCGCCTAAAACCACACAGCTTTATGGTGTAGTGATTTCAGGCGATACCTGTTTTGTGTTTATATGGACAGCATCATTAGAATGCCATCATAGACGAGCTTTATGCCATATATGATTAATACGGTACCGCATACGCGATTGATCCATACGAGATGGGATATCTTAATTTTCTTAGCTAGTATATACATGGTTCCAGCAAGGAATCCAAACCAAATCGGTGTCATCGCGAGGAATCCAAAGAAGAAGTGATATATGCTTTCAGCAGGAATATTAGCGCGAAAGGCGCCGAGCATCATGGATGCATCGATGACTGCTTGCGGATTGCCCCATGTAACGAGAAGTGCCATTAACAGGATATTTTTGATGGGGATGTTCGTATCAACCTTTTTGAGTGAAGGTGTAGTTTTAAATGTTTTGTATCCTAGGTAGGCTACGAGCAAGCCGCCTGCAATGAGAATGATCAGGTTGAAGACTGGCCATGCCTCGAGGAGCGCCCCAATGCCGTAAAAGGCCGCCGTACTCAAGGTCATATCGAATAGACCAATGATAGTGATAGTTAACAGGATACGTGGCAATGGTTGGACGAGGGCCGTATTAATGATAAATAGATTTTGCATCCCAATCGGTGCAAACGTGGCGAGACCTACTAATAAACCTTGCAGGAAATACATAGATAATCCTCCTTTCTTGATGGATGATACGTTTTGGTAAATTTGGTACGTATAATAAAAGAATAGACCCCTGTGTAGTGTTATAAAGTACTACATAGAAATCTATTCTGTATTAAACGAAGCTTTATTCTATTTTACCATAAACCGATAACATGTTGCATCCCTAGGCTGACGAGGGCGATGCAAATCCAGCATGCAGCGCCTAATGCAAGGGCACTACCACCAGATTTAATAAGCTTAACAAGATTTGTATTAAGCCCAATAGCAACCATGGCCATGGTGATAAAGTATTTAGAAATAGTTTTGAATATGTCTAAGAAGTGAATGTCCACATTTGCATAGGACAATACAGTTGTAATAAGAGAACAAATGACAAAGTAAAGAACGAACTTAGGGAAGATTGCTGCAATATTAACAGATTCAGCGTTATCACTTGCCTTAGCCGCTTGTTTGGCTTTGTACACTTGATAGCTAGCAAGACCTAAACAGATAGGGATGATTGCCAATGTACGTGTCAATTTAACGATGGTTGCATATTCAAGAACTTGTGTGCCTGTGCCCTTCATGCTATCCCAAACAGCAGCAGTAGCTGTTACGGATGATGTATCGTTAACGGCTGTGCCCGCAAAGAGGCCAAAGCCCATGTTAGACAACCCAATAGCATCGCCAAGAGGTGGGAATACGAATGCAGCGACTACATTGAAGAAGAATACAACGGAAATAGCTTGTGCAATATCTTGATCGCTAGCTTTCACAACAGGCGCCGCCGCCGCAATGGCACTACCACCACAGATGGAAGAACCAACGCCAATCAAAACGGCTGTGTTAGAATCGATATGCGTGGCTTTGAATATGATGAAAGAAACGATAAGCGATGTGGCAATGGTTGAGATGATAATTGGTAAGGAAACCCAACCTACATGCAATACTTGGGTGATGTTAAGACCAAAGCCGAGAAGGATAACGGCCCATTGTAAGATTTTTTTAGACGTAAATCCAATGCCGGCGCCCGTTTTTTCTCGTTTCCAAGATGTGAATAAAGAACCAATAATAATACCGAGGATAATAGCGAAGATTGGACTGCCGATAAAATGAAAATGCTGTCCTAATAGCCAACATGGAATAGCTAGAATTGCACAAAGCAATATGCCTGGCAGTGTTTTTGCATTGATACCCATCATAAAACCTCCTAACTGTACCTACTTGGTACATACATCGCTGTGGTATCGCACAGGATGTATAAATAAACTACGACTTAATAGTAACATAATCGGGGGAATTAATCGAGGGGGATTCCTCATTAAGTATCTTGTATACATAGCTTATAGTATTGTATCTTATGGTGAAAGTTTTATATAATCTTATACGGGATAATTATACTTAATGAAATATGATTCCTAGTAAAATACGTAGAGAACATCAACATGTCTCATAGAATATGCGAGGTGCATTATGATTGATATTAATGGTATCATTGAAAAAAACAAAGAATATGTAGCTAAACACCCTGAGCTTGCTCAAAAGGGTTTAACTAGTCATCCTACAAAGAAATTAGCCATTGTAACATGTATGGATACGCGTTTAGTGGGGATGCTCGAAGAATCCTTGGGATTTGATCGCGGCGAGGTCATTACAATTAAGACGGCCGGCAACAGCGTAACGCAACCGATTGATAACATCGTTCAAAGCTTGCTTGTGTCTACATATGGCATGGGCATCGAAGATGTAATCGTCATCGGTCACGAAAACTGTGGTATGATTGACTTTTCCGCAGAACAATTTATGGACTCTATGAAAGCCAAAGGCATTAATGAAGATGCCATTCGCATGATTGAACCAGGTCTTATCGATTGGATGGACCGTTTCCACATTTCTGAAGAAAATGTACGCTATACAGTTAAATTCTTGCGTCACCATCCATTATTCCCAAGAGGCATGGGATTCTATGGGGGGATGATGGATCCTGATACAGGGGAATTCCGCTATATTGAGGTTTAATCATCTACTCGATGGGGCCCTATTACAATTCTACATTTAGGTTATCAAGAGCCACGCATACTCTCGCTCCACCGGCCGGGTCTGACTACGGCCTGCGGCCTTCGCAGGGCCAAAGTCGCGCGAGAGTATGCGTGGCTCTTGCTATAACTATAGATGTAATTAGGTCCCATCGAGTTTTCTCATAACCACAATGTAGCGGAATTCCTCTGCATTTAATGAGAGAGAACACCGGCCGGGTCTGACTCCGGCCTACGGCCTTCGCAGGGCCAAAGTCGCTGTGGAAAGGGACCCTCTATTTCTATTTACTTTGCGTGTAAACTAGTCTCATTGGGTTATGCTTACCCGCTCAATATAGCGGAATCTCTCTATATTTAAGAGTGGAATGTCGCTGCGAGGGTATGGGGGGCTCTTGCTATAGCTGAAAATTGTCAACCTGTATAGATTGTATATAGTTGACTGTTCTATTTGTAAGTTTTATACTGTAATTAAATTGTCAACTAATTATATATGCATAGTTGTTAATGCTGATTTGATATGGTAAAGAGGTGCTCGTATGAGACAGTTAGGTGTTTCTATTATTGGTACGGATACGGATGTAGGTAAGACGTTTGTCACAGGTTTGCTTGGGGCCTTAGCAGTGGACGATGGTTTTGATGTGGGCATGATTAAGCCTGTGTCGTCTAGTGCGGTTCCGTTTTCTCAATGCGGAACGATGGATGAAGATGAAATATGCATGGGTCTTGAAAGTAAGGATGCCACCTATTTGATGCAGTCTGTAGGTATTCCTGAGTCCCGTCGTCGCGAGGTGAATCCTATTGCATTGGCAGGGGATTATTCACCGCGTTTGGCGGCAGAGTTGGCCGGTGTAGAGATCGATTATCCGGAAATCGTAGATCATGTAAAAACGGTTGTAAATCAACACGATATTACATTTGTAGAAGGGGCTGGTGGAATTACAACGCCTCTTACTAAGGATATTACGTTTACAAATCTTATGACGGATATTGCATATCCTGCCATATTGATTGCTGATGGGCGTCTGGGTTCTATCAATCGCGTTGTGTTAACGTATGAGTATGCAAAACAGCATCATATTGATGTAAAAGGAATCATTGTAAATGATACGACTGTGGTGGATCCATTCTTATTAAAGACGAATATTGAGGATATGGAACGGTATACCGGTATTCCGGTGCTCGGTGTACTTCCTCCATATCAAGGACCTAATCAAGCTCATATCAAACTTGGTTGGGGGCGTTCGTTCTTAGATTCGGCTAAGATTTGGCAAACTATATGGGGCATTTAGTGAAAGCTCTATATACAAGGAATCTGGAATTAAGTAGATAGTATAGATATAAAATCTTAAGTATGAGGTGTTATGATGGCAGAGAAACAACTTTCACAAATTGCACAATGGGACCACGAATTTGTATGGCATCCATTTACGCAAATGCAAGACTGGTTAGCACAAGAACCTGTAGTTATCGAACGCGGTGAAGGCGTGTATTTGATCGATGACAAGGGTAAAAAGTATTATGATGGTGTATCATCCTTGTGGGTTAATATTCATGGACATAATCATCCTGTGCTTAATCAAGCGTTGAAGGACCAAGTTGATAAGATTGCGCATAGCACATTGCTCGGATTGGTGAGTCCTCCATCAGCGCAGTTGTGTAAAGAATTAGTTGAATTGGCACCAGAAGGTTTGGAAAAGGTATTCTTATCCGATGATGGTAGTACGGCTATTGAAGTCGCTATTAAGATGGCGTACCAATACCGTCAATTAGTAGGTCAAACAAAGAAAACGAAATTTATTGCACTCAATGCGGGCTATCATGGTGATACATTAGGTACTGTATCCGTAGGTGGGATTCAGTTGTTCCATCAAGTGTTCCATAATTTGTTGTTCAAACCTTTAACCTTGCCAAGCCCTGGTGTATACCGTGATGTAGCAGATCGAGATAAAGCATTTGAAGATTCCTTAGCAGAATTGGAACGTATCCTCAATGAAGAAGGAGATGAAATTACAGCTCTGGTTATGGAACCATTAGTGCAAGCTGCGGCCGGTATGCTTGTTATGCCTCACGGCTATTTAAAACGCGTTCGTGAGTTAACTGCCAAACATGATGTATTCCTCATCGTTGATGAAGTGGCAACAGGCTTTGGCCGTACAGGTAAATTCTTTGCTTGTGAACATGAAGGCGTATCGCCTGATTTTATGACCTTATCCAAAGGGATTACGGGTGGTTATTTGCCGTTGGCCGCTACATTGACTACAAAACGCGTATTCGATGCATTTCTTGGCACATTTGAAGAAAAGAAAACATTCTATCATGGCCATTCCTACACCGGTAATGCCTTGGCATGTGCTGTTGCATTGGCTTCGTTGAAAGTATTCCGCGATGAAAAGGTTATCGAAGGATTATCTGCGAAGATTGAGGCTTTCACAAAGGCACTTAAACCTATCGAAGCGTTAAAGCACGTTAAAGAAGTACGTCAACGAGGTCTTATTGTAGGTATTGAACTTGAAAAGGACGTTGCTACTCACGAAGCGTATCGCCCAAATGATGCGGTAGGTGCAAAGGTTGCCGTTTTAGCTCGTGAACAAGGCCTTATTTGCCGCCCAATCGGCGATGTGGTTATCCTTATGCCACCATTGGCATCCACGGTGGAACAATTGGAAGACATGGTTCGCATCGTAGGTGAAAGCATTAAACGTGCCACAGAAGAAGAGGGCGTATTAGAAGATTTGAAGCCAATCATTCTATAATAAAAGGCATTTTACTTGCATAATGTAAAATATATTCTATACATTCTCAAAATACGATGATTATTCTGCATATCTATGATACTATATATGTATAGTATATATATTCAAAGGAGGTCATCGTATGGACATTTATGTAATTATGCAAGTCATTATTTTGTTCGGTGCCATCTTCTTGGGCGTACGCCTCGGTGGCATGGGCATCGGCTATGCTGGCGGCCTCGGCGTCGTATTGCTGAGCCTCGGTATGGGGATGTTCCCAGGGCAAATTCCTTGGGATGTTATCTTAATCATTATGTCAGCCATTGCCGCAATTTGTGCATTGCAGTTGGCTGGTGGTTTAGATTATTTAGTACGCATTGCGGAAAATATCTTGCGTAAAAATCCTAAACACATCAACTATTTAGCTCCTACAGTTACGTATTTCTTGACAATCTTGGCTGGTACAGGTCATACGGCATTTTCTATGATTCCTGTAATTGTAGAGGTTGCAAAGAGCGAGAATATCAAGCCGTCCGTACCACTATCGATTGCCGTTGTAGCCAGTCAAATCGGTATTACCGCAAGCCCTGTATCCGCAGCGGTTGTTGCTATGAGCGGATTCCTTGAACCGTTCGGTGTTAGCTATCCAACATTGCTTGGTATTTGTATTTCCACAACATTTATTGCGGTTATGATTACTGCCTTTATCATGTCGACCTTTACGAACAATGATTTGTCTTCTGATCCTGTTTACCAAGAACGTTTGGCCGCAGGCCATGTGGCACCACCTCGCGAAAAGAATGTGGATTTCCATCTAAAACCAGGTGCGAAAAAATCTGTATTAATCTTCTTAATCGGTATCATTTGTATCGTATTCTATGCAACAGCGATTTCCAAGAATATCGGTATCATTAAACCGGTTATATTTGGTCGAAACGATGCCATCGTCGGATTCATGATGATTATTGCAGCGGCTATCACATTCTTCTGTAAATTAGATACAGCACAACTTGTCAACACAAGTACATTCAAATCTGGTTTATCTGCTTGCGTCTGTGTTCTCGGCGTAGCGTGGTTAGGCGATACCTTTGTAAAAGGTCATATCCCTGAAATTAAAGCCATGGCCTCTAGCATGGTAACGGCATATCCATTCTTGTTAGCAGTTGCCTTCTTCTTTGCTAGTACGCTTTTGTATAGCCAAGCAGCGACTACACAAGCACTTGTACCGGCAGTAATCCTTGCTTTAGGTATTACACCGGAAAATACGGGATCTGTATATATCATTATCGCATCCTTTGCGGCCGTATCTGCACTCTTTGTACTACCTACATACCCAACACTTTTGGGGGCTGTACAAATGGATGATACAGGTTCGACCCGAATCGGTCATCTCGTATTTAACCATCCCTTCTTCATCCCAGGCGTACTTGCCATTGCTATTTCTGTAGCACTTGGTTTCGTTGTTGCTCCATTGATGTTGTAATTGGTGAAAGCGTATAAAATCCTATACTATGCATAATACACAGGGCCTAGTCACATACGACTAGGCCCTGTTAATTGTTGTGCAATGGATACATTATTGGAAAAATGCTATACTATACATAAGAGAGGGATATATAGTATGGTAGAGAAAGATGATATAGGAGCCTATTATGTATACGATTTCTATCAAGCTAGATATGAATCGCATCCCGCCGGAAGCATTCGAGGCAATGAGAGAGAAGCATCATATCTGGTATAAAACATATTTTGATGCAGGAAAATTTTTAATGTTTGGCTCAAGACCAGATAACTCTGGTGAAAGCCTTATTATCGCTCAAGGAACAGTTGAGGACTTAGAAGAGGCGGTACAATTTGACGCATATTATGCGGAGCAATTGGCAACCTATGAGATTCGCGAATATAAGGTAACATTGTTCAATGAAGCGATTAAAAACTATATAGATTGATATTAGATATCCCATATGAAAGGGCCCCTAGTACATTAGACTAGGGGCCCTTTTGGCGTTTTATCTGTTTTTACAGTCCTTGCAGATTCCCGCAATTTCTAGGTGATGTTCTGTTACTGTAAAATCTACATCTGTAAGTTCCTGTGGCATTTCTACGACGGGGCAGGTATGTAGAGGTATCATAGCACCGCATTTTGTACATACCGCATAGTGACGGTGCGTATGGGGTGTAATTTCGTAGTACGCCATGTCGCTACCCATGATGGTGGTACGTGTAACGATATCTTTTGTTTCTAATAACTCAAGGGTGCGGTAAATGGTAGACATCCAGGTGGTGCTGCCATCGCCTAATCGTTCAGCAATTTCGATGGCGGTAATCGGTTTATCCGTTGAGTTTAATACGGACCAAATAGCTTCGCGCTGTTTGGTCTTTTTTATGCCTTCTGGCCAATGTGTTGTATTCATAATAACGCTTTCTATTATGGGGTAACTATTAACTGTATGTACTCTTGTACACATACTATTTATTTACTAAATTGCATCCTCCGAATAATGGATTTAATATTCTTGATAATGAGTACTACCAATAGGATGAATACCGATGTAAGTGATACAAAGCCACCTGGTGCTACGTTGAGGTAATAGGATCCGAATAGGCCGATAATCATGGCCAGTAAACTAAATCCAATGGAGCAGAGTAAGGTTGTTCTAAAACCTTTTTCCAATTGTAATGCAGAGGCTACCGGTAAGGCAATCATGGCACTTAATACGAGAACGCCGACGATTTTGATGGAAATGGATACGGCTGCCGCCATTAAGATAGCAAATACATAGTTAATCAAATCCACTTTTACACCCGCTACTCGTGCTGCCTCTTCATCGTAGGCGATGTAGAGCAGTGAGTTGTAGAGGAAATACAAGGTTAACACAGATAATATGGTAAGTACTGCAATGCTAATCATATCTGTAGTATTTACGGTTAAGATGCTACCGAAGAAGAACACGTTAGCGTTAGCTTTCAGCTTGCCCGAACTGATGAGGGTAATGGCTGTACCGATGCTGAGAGATAAGATGATGGTAAGAATCAAATCGAGGTGGTGAGAAAAGTATTTCCGCAAGAACTCGATAAGAGCGCCGCAGATAGCGGTGAATATGAAAGCCCCTAATATAGGGTTCGTATTGGTCAATAAGCCTAGGGTAATTCCGGCGAGGGATGCGTGGCTCATGGTGTCGCCAATCATACTGGACCGGCGTAGTACCATAAATATACCGATGCATGGGCATAATAGAGAAATGCAGACTGCTACGAAGAAGGCATTTTGCATGAAATCATAATTAAACATGGCGCACCTCCTTAGATGTTGTATCATCAGCCTGAGCCTGAGCCTGAGCCTGAGCCTGAGCCTGAGCCTGAGCCTGAGCCTGAGCCTGAGCCTGAGCCGTCACATCTGTAAAGCAGGAACAGTTTTCATGGTCCACAGAATTGCATCCCGTGTTATGCATGATTTCGCAAGCATATTGTTCAGGGGAACAGAGATGACCTTGACCATTTGCAATGTGATAGATATTTGTCGAATTTGCAAGAGC
Organism: Veillonella sp. HPA0037; assembly: GCF_000411535.1. Lineage (NCBI taxonomy): Bacteria > Bacillati > Bacillota > Negativicutes > Veillonellales > Veillonellaceae > Veillonella > Veillonella sp. HPA0037. The sequence continues at coordinate 1,173,699 of NZ_KE150483.1, read as the reverse complement.
CATTTCCAAATTATGCTCTACAGAAATAATAGTAATATGGTGTTCCTGATTTAGTGTGCGCAAGAGGGCATAAATACCTTCTTGGCTCTTGCGGTCGATGCCCGTTGATGGTTCATCGAGAATGATGAGATCTGGATTGCCGATAAGGGCCCGTGCGATAGAAACGCGCTGTGCTTGACCGCCGGATAATTTGCTGATGAGGCGGTCTTTAAACTCTGTCATATGTGTGAGTTCAAGAACGCGATTCACTTCATGCTTATCTTTGATGTTCAATAGCTTGCGATAGGAATCTAGAATTTCATAGACTGTAATAGGAAATCCAGCATGGGAAAAATCATTCTTTTGTGATACATAACGAATATTGTTCGTGTTGCATGTGATGGAACCTTTTACAGGCGTTAGAAAACCTAGAATGAGGCGCAAGAGGGTGCTTTTACCAGAACCATTGTCGCCTACGATGGAAATATAATCGCCGCTATGCATCTCTACGTTTAAATCATTTAGCACATAGGGCGGTTGACCTTGGTATGAAAAATAAAGATGTTGAATTGATAACATAAAAACCACTTTTCTGATTGACAAAATTATTACTACGTTTATACTATAACTATATTACAAATGCAACTGAGTCGCAACTGCAAGTAAAGAATACTATATATACTATAATAGCATGAGCACTCAGGATTTAGAAAAAGGAGGCCTACTATGGTCAAGAAACTGGTATTGTTAGTAGTTGGCGTGCTGATGGCTGCTCTATTTGCAGGCTGTGGTAATGATGCGCCAAAGGAACAAGCAGGTAAGAAAATCCAAGTGGTAACAAGTTTTAATGCTATGTCTGAATTTGCGAAGGCTATCGGTGGCGATAAGGTAGAGGTATCTACGATTATTCCAGATGGTACGGAACCACATGACTTTGAATTAAAACCAGAGAATATGAAACAATTAGCATCAGCGCAAGTATTTGTTTATAACGGACTTGGCATGGAACCTTGGGCGCAACAAGCGATTGATGCGGCTAAAAACGACAAACTTGTATCTGTGAAAGCATCTGACGGTGTAGAGGCTATTAAGAACACAGATCCTGACGAAATTAAAGAACATGGCGCAGAAGATCCTCATACATGGTTGTCTTTGAAAAATGCTAAGATCGAAGTTAAAAATATTAAGGATGCATTGGTAAAGGTAGATCCTACGAACAAGGATTATTACGAAAAGAACTACAATGATTATGTGGCAAAATTAGATGCGATGATTCAAAAATATGAAGGTCAATTTGCAAAAGCTCCACACAAAAACTTTGTAACAGGTCATGCTGCTTTTGCATATCTATGCCGTGACTTTGGATTAGAACAAAATAGCGTAGAAGATGTATTTGCAGAAGGTGAACCAAATGCGGCACAATTGGCTAAACTCATCGAATACTGTAAGGAAAACAAGATTACCACAATCTTCGCAGAAGAAATGGCTAGTCCAGAAGTATCTAAGACATTAGCTCAAGAAGTAGGCGCTAAGGTAGAAACTATTTATACTATCGAAAGCAAGGAAGATGATAAAACATATCTTGAACGAATGGATGATAATTTGACTAAAATCTTAGGAAGTTTGCAATAACTTTTTATGAGTAAAATTAAACTATTTATAACATAAAAATATAATAAAATTAAAAGCAAGGTATAGAGTATACCTTGCTTTTATGTTATAATGAATGAGCGTTTCATGAAAAACGCACTGTTTGTGTGCATTGATGCATACTGGGTATTGTGTTGTATTAATAAGTATTAAGAGGACATATGATTGAATTCTTTGATCGATTAGTAGGGCCTATCGATACGGATGGCGTGCGCATATATCGTCAACGTACTAGCATAACTCAATTAATCGTGATGATTGTGCTCGCCGTTATATGTTACCAATTTACCGCTATAGGTGATTCGGTGTATGCGGAGGCTATGAAAAATTTCATCATGAATCCCGCTACCTTTATGAAGCTTGAACAACTTCCTATGGTTAACGTCATTGAACTCAATGGATTATTACAAAAGTTGAGCACGACCACATCTCTTTGGGATGTGAGCAGATGGTTATTGCTGATTGTGAAAGCCTTAGTTATGGCTATACTCATCAGTGGTTATGCGCTATGGCGTGCCCGTCATTGTTATACGATGACTATTTTAACGGGCGTATTCCACTGCATTGCCTATGCGCAGGTGGTCATCGGCATTTATATGTTAAGCCTAGGCGTACTTTTTGCTTTAGCAAAAGCTCCTGTCGTTCTTGTGTTGTTATTGGGCGTATTCCTTACGATTATTTGCTTACTTCTTACCATGTCCTTAATTACTGTGGTAGGACGTATTGTAGGGGCCGCTGTTTCGGGTAATGCCTTTGAAGGGCTTCTCGTTATTTGTGGTGCTTATATCGTATGGATAGGCATGAAATTTTTAGGCATACTACTATTTTAAAAAGACCCATTCCGCTTTGTGGAATGGGTCTTTTGGTCTGTTATATAGCTACTACGCATTATTGGTCATAGTTGCTTTTTTCATAGGCATCGAATAGGAAGGATACATTATCTTCGTCATATTCAATTTGTTCCGACCAGCGTCTAATTTGCTCAGGCAGATTTCCGAATTGATGTGTTAGTAGTGCGATGAATACTGTGGCGTCAAAGGCGTATCGCACAAGGCTTTCTAACGAGTATTCTGCGAGCATATCAATTTGGCGGTATAAGATGTATTGATACACCTTGTTGAGTGCGGATACATCGATTGTGTCGGCCTTAAGTAAGTCCATAGTAGTTGATGCCGTTGTCGATGACAGCATGGCCTCTAAATGGACTAGTTGTTTTGTCCATTCCTCGTCGATAGGCTCCGTTTTTTTATATACAGTCACTAACTCTTGGCAGTAGTGGATAGAATGATTGAGTGTAAACTGACAAATAGCAGGATTAATACCTAATGCTAAGAGGTCAAAGATATTTTCGAGTACGGGACGGTCTTCAGCAGTAAATTCGCCGTCATCATCTTCGATGGTGAATTGCAATTGATCGCCTTCGGTAGCTAGTAACTTTTCTACCGATTCTTCGCAGGATAGACCGACGCCACAGAGCTCGAGGTCTTCGATATATTTATAGAACCGCGGATGCATATGGCAGGTATCGCATAAACTATCTTCGCCTAGTTCTAAGACTACGCGGCACAATCCATCTTCCCGTAGCAACGGACAGGTAGGCTGTTTGTCGCTAAACATGAAATAATAGCCTTCGTCATCGACGGTCATAAATTTCCGTAGGTCTTCGCCTAATGGTGTAGGCAGTGTTTGATATAATTTAGCCGTCTCCTCATCTACATCGATAGTCCACTTTTGACAACATGTATGATGACATTGATTGGCTTTGCATTGAAATGTATGGTAAAAGGTTGGATATAAAGAAATCATAGTACTCACTTGTATATATTATTAACTACTGTTTTACTAATTAAATTGTAACATATGCAATCTATTCGTGGGTGTTATTTTAGATTATGATTTTGTTCGTGAAAGCACTAATTATTGTGTATAATAGTAGTATATGGAATATTTACTAATACTATTTATGTAGGAGGAACTTATGAAATCTATGTTCGTAAAAGGCGGTATTGCATTGGCACTAGCAGCGGCATTTGGGGTAAATGCACCAGTTGTTGATGCGGCTAGTATTGTACCGGTACAACCGACAGTAGCAGTTGTTGATGCTAATCATGCAGCCATTGTAGGCGCCAATACATTGCTCAATGCTTTCATTCAACAACATCCAAAAGCAGCGATTACAGAAATTGCATTTGATGGCGAAGATGGTCAAATTAAATATGAAGTTGAAGGCTTTGATTCAACAGGTAAATATGAGTTGAAATACAACTATAATACAAATCAAATTGGTGAAACAAAAGAAGGCGCATACAAGGTTAGTTTAGAGAAAAAGGCCTTTGATCCAACTCGTATCTTAACACCAGACGCAGTTGTAAACTTTGCCTTTGCTCAAACAAAAGGCCAAGCAACAAGCCTTAATAGCTGGTCTGTAAAAAATGAAAAAGGTCGTTTTGTATATGATGTAGAATTTGGTGCCGCGAATCATCAAGAAATTGAGGTACATGTAGATGCTTTCACAGGTGAACTCGTATCTGTAAAAGGCGTAAAATAGGTGTATTTGACATCTTACTGCAATAGGAGTAGGATGTTACTATACACATGCTGGTATAGCTCAGTTGGTAGAGCGGCTCATTCGTAATGAGTAGGTCGTAGGTTCGAATCCTATTATCAGCTCCAACTAATTTTATGAATTTCTGTGAGTATCAATGAATTGGATAGATTAAATAAATATAGATAATACCAGCTTCATTGATACTCTTAGATATTCATGATAGTCTATAAGTTGATTATAATTTGTCCTCTCTAAAAAACCCTTTAGGTTATCGCCTAGGGGGTTCTTATTATATATTAGAGTATGTTAATATATGTCAATATATGTTTAATAGCTTTTTTAGGGTATCTGGAATGTTGCGTTTTGTTGAAAGTATCTAATATATAAAAAAACCCCATTTAGAAATTTGGAGTTGTAGAGGTGAGCATTTGGAAGAAAATAGACCTGATTTTAGAGATATAAAATCATTTGAAGAATTTAACAGATACTACTGGTATCGAGAAGAGCTTTCACAAATTTGTAAGTACCTTGGATTAGAATACAGATGTACAAAAAAAGAATTAAATCATATTATAGAACAATATTTTAAGGGAAATAGAGTAGAAAAATTTTTGAGGAAAAGAAATAAAAATCAAACCGAAATAATAACCCTAAATACATCATTACTTGAATGTGGGTTTTCCTTTAATCAGAAATTTCGTGATTATTTTTCAGCTGTAACAGGTGTTAATCCCTTTAAATTTAATGCTGATATGGCAACAGCTTGGCGAAAAGTAAAACGGGACAACAACATAAATTTTACAATCCAAGATATGATTAAAATATACTATGGAGAGTCAGACTACGCCAAGTATGATAATTCAGCTTGCCAATGGAATCAATTTCTAAAGGATTTTTGTGCAGATGAGTTTAGCAATCATTACTCTAACAAGTTAAAAGTTGCGGCTATCCTTTGGAAAGAAGTTAGAGATTCAAAAAATAAAAAGATTTATTCACGGGGACTTCTAAAAGAATATAGCTACAAAATAGAGGAGTACTGTAAGTAAACAACTTCAAGTTTGTCGAAGGGAATATAAAGTATTAAAGACGATAGAAATAAAAAATCTATCGTCTTTTCCATGCCTATTTTCAATTTATATTGCGAGCAATAAATAGGGAAAACTCGCAAGAGTTGCTAACCAGTATTTCAAATTTATTTTTTAAAAATTACAAATCTATTGGTAGCTTTTTGGTAGCTAAATATAGTATTTTTTCTAAAAATTTACTCATGAATGATCTAGCTGTGGGTCATATTGAAAAAATTAGTATTTAATAATATGGGAAATGTTGCATGCTATGGGCTTTCACAGAAATCAGCAGACATAATATGAATTGATGATTCATGAATCACATTTGTAAAAATTCTATAGAAATTTAGCCGAAAATTCATATATATTTCATGCAATAAATTGAGCTGTTCTGATATCTTAATTTGCATCTCATACGCGGTGGCTAAGATGGTCTCAGTTAGCCGCCATAGGCCTAGGTGGTAAACAGATGTGATTGTACATAGGTTATATTCCATAGCTTATATGCAATTAACTATTTGAAACTTAGGAGGACATGATGAAGAAATCTATCGTAAGAACTAGCCTTGCATTGGCAGTAGCTGGTGTATTAGGCACTAGCGTAGTTGCTTATGCAGCAGAAGCCCCACAAGTACAACCTGTGCCGGTAGTAAAAGAAGCAGTACAAACTGCACCAGTAGTAAAACAAGAAGCAACAGCACCAAAAATTGATGTGTCTGCAGCTATTAAACCTGTAGCAAATGAAAATACTAAACCTGTAGTGACTGAAACTGCTAAATCTGTAGCCCCTGAAGCTGCTAAACCTGAAGCTCCAAAAACTGTAGCGACTGAAACTGCTAAGCCTGCAGTAAACGAAACTGCACAACCTGTTGTAGTTCCTGCAGCAGCAAACCCTGCAGCGGCATCCATGGATGCTGATACAACTCCTGTAGTTGCAAAAGCAGATAAAAAGGATGCAAAAACAACAAAGGTTGTAAAAGCGGATACAAAAGACCATAAAACAACTAAGGTCGTAAAATCCAATAAAAAAGCTCAATCTGCTCCAGCTGTAAAAGCTGAAAAAGCAGATAAAGCTCATAAATAATCTACTATACCAATACACATACATTGCGCCATCCCATCGGCGCGTTGGGGTGCATACATCTCCCAGTGCACCCAGATACGGGCCCTTTGGTGGATCAGACAAACATTGACTCTCTCCTATGCCGTCTGTCTCCTTAGGGCCTCCTTATGAAGGGTTCCCTCCCAATTCATAAGTATATACATGATGTATATAAAATATCTCTCTCACAACACACAATACACACACAACACACACAATCCATATGTGTATGGTATAGGAGAATAAAAGCACCACCGAATTTCGGTGGTGCTTTTACTTTTGTGGATGACAATAGAATAAATTGTGTCATCCTCTTGTGTTATATGTATTGTCTTGGCACGCGATCAGAGAAGCCACAGAAGATTTCATAAGGAATGGTGGAGGCAAGGGCTGCAATTTCAAGAGCCGAGATGCTTTCATGACCTTGAGACCCCAATAGTACTACCTTGTCGCCTGGTTTGACCGTAATCGTATCAGGTACGGCTACCATGAATTGGTCCATACAAATGCGTCCTACAACAGGGCAACGGGTGCCTTGGATGAGAACAGTACCACGATTAGATAGGCTGCGTGGATACCCGTCGGCGTAGCCTACAGGAATAGTAGCGATTGTCATCGGTTCTGGTGTGACATAGGTAGAACCATAACCAATACCTTCGCCTGCTTCGAGATGCTGCACATGAACGACTTCACTGTGGAAGGAGAGAACCGGTTTTAGACCTAATCGATTTGGCACATCGAGAGATGGCATAATGCCGTATTGGATGATACCTGGTCGTGCATCTGTGAAGAGACTATCCTTTACGGATAGTAGGCCGGCACTGTTGGCGAGGGAGAAACGATAGTCCGCATCAGGTCTAAAGGCACGAATTTCATCCACCATTGTATGGAATTTTTGAGCCTGTCCATGAGCGTGACTTTGATCTGCTGCATCGGCATTACTCATGTGTGAAAAGAATCCGTCTACTGCAAGATTTGGATAGGATTCAACGCGCTTAATGAATTCCACCGCATTTTCTGGTTTAATACCTATGCGGTGCATGCCTGTATCAACGGCTACGGCAACGCGGATAATCATATCGTGATTGTCCGCCACTTTGTTGAGGGCCTCTAAATCAGTAGATTCGCAAACGGCGGGAATGGAATTCGTATCCGCTACAAGTTCAAAGGATTGTGGTCTCGTCAGACCCAATAGATAAATAGGTACCATAATGCCAGCATTGCGAAGTGGTACAGACTCTTCTGGAATGGCAACGGCTAAGGATTCATAACCTTCTTCAACAGCAATACGTCCCATCATAACGCTGCCGTGACCATAGCCATTGGCCTTGATAACAGCTGTGGATGTACTCCACTCAGGGAGACTGTCTTTTATTTTGCGTAGGTTCTCGCGAACCAAGCTTGTATCAATCGTTAAATATGTTGGTCTCATGATAATTTCACTCCTAAAATACATTACTTTTATTGTATAACTTTTAGGGAATTAAACAATAGTTTTTGTGAAAGTTTATGCTAAAATTTCATTTACACTTATTATCTAGATGTTATTAGTCATAATTAGTATAGGATGATATTGAATATGACGTATAATTCACAGCTTTTGGTAGTATAATTAGTATATAAAATGATTTCACTTATGATAACAATCGTGAGGAGGATATGATGAACGAACGAGTTGTAGTGGTTAATGCTGGTAAGATGAATTATGATCACTTGCTAGATTTTTCTGTATTATCAAATGATGTACAAGTGTATGACGATAGCACAAATGCTGAGCTTATTGAACGCATTCAAGGCGCTACTGTAGTGGTAACAAAAGAAATACCTGTAGGGCCAGAGTTGCTTTCACAATTTCCTGAATCTGTGAAACTCATCGTAGAAGCGGGTACTGGATATAACAACATCGACCTTGATGCGGCGCGTGCTAAGGGCATTACGGTGTGCAATATTCCAGCTTATAGTACGGAACGAGTAGCTCATACGGCGATTATGATGCTTCTAAATTTTGCATCTACTATGCAGCAACAAATCGGTATGCTTGCTAGAGGCGACCGTAGCAATTTTACTAAACATTTACAAGTCCCTCACACCGAAGTTAATGGTAAAACATTAGGTATCATCGGCGCCGGTCATATCGGCATGGCTGTTGTAAAGGTTGCAAGGGCGTTAGATATGAACATTTTAATTCATACGCGTACGCCAAAGGAAGATAGCGAGGGTATTTGCTATGTAAGCCTTGATGAATTACTCGCGCAAAGTGATTATATTTCCTTACATTGCCCATTGAATGATAAGACAAAACATTTGATTAATAAGGATACAATCGCTAAGATGAAATCTAATGCTGTCATCATTAATACGGGGCGCGGTGCACTTATTAATGAAGCGGATTTATGTGACGCCTTGGCAGCTAAACGCATTCACGGTGCTGGCCTTGATGTACAAGAGGTAGAACCTCCAGCAGAGGATAGCCCTCTGTATACATTAGATAATGTCATTATCACACCTCATATGGGCTGGAAGGGCCTCGAAACGCGTCAACGTTTGGTGGGTATTATTCGCGATAATGTACAAGCCTTTTTGAAAGGTGAACCGATTAACGTCGTTTCCTAATAGATACACAAATAACCCCTGACCGGTTGTGTGGTCAGGGGTTATTTTCGTTTAGGGCTAGTATCATAGATCAAGTTTTTAATATATATATATGATATATATCAAGGGAGGTAGTTATCCTCAAACTTGATTATGATTAGTTTGTGTTTTGATGGGACTCCACCAATGTCTACGATATGCCTTGATGCCTTCTACAACGGTTTTGCTCGCTTTGGCGGCTAAATCCTTTGTAGCGGCCGGGATGCCATCAAGGCGGTAGGTAATCCCTAACTCCTTGTATTTGGCAACACCCATCACATGATATGGTAAACAGTCGACGGCTTGTAAGTTGCGTAGTGAGCCTAAGAAAAAGCCTAGCCTATAGTGACGATCTGTATTGTCTGTAACGGTAGGTACCACCACATGACGCACCCAAATCGGCACATTTACATCAGCTGTCAGTTTTGCGAATTGAAGGATTGGTTCTAAAGGCTGTGCGGTTAGCCATTTGTGGACAGTAGGGTCGATGTCCTTAATATCCAAAATGACGAGACTCGTTACGCTCAGTAACTTACGGTATGCCACCTCTTGGTGGGGATCAAAACAAATTCCACTTGTATCTAAACAGGTATGGACGTTTCTTTCACTAAAATATGTGAAAAGCTCGATGACAAAGTCAATTTGCATCAATGCTTCCCCACCTGTGACAGTAATGCCACCGTTCGTATAGAACTGACGGTTACGTTCGTATTGCTGCCAAATTTCTTCAACGGTCATGAACTTAGCTTCTTGGCTTTCTTCATTCCACGTATCTGGATTATGGCAATAGGCACAACGCATGGGGCATCCTTGAAGGAATACCACCATGCGCATGCCTGGACCATCAACCGTACCCATCGTTTCTAGTGAATGAATACGTCCTGTCATAGAAAACCTCGATTAGATTTGTTGATGGAATGTACGGGAAATAACTTCATCTTGTTGTTGTTTCGTCAATTTGTTGAAGTGTACTGCATAACCAGATACACGAACAGTCAATTGAGGGTACAACTCAGGATGTTTTTGAGCGTCTAACAATGTTTCACGAGTGAACACGTTAACGTTCAAATGGTGACCGCCCTTTTGGGAGTAGCCATCCAATAATTCTACCAAGTTATCCACTTGTTGTTGGTTGCTCATGGGTATTCCTCCTTTCAACCAAAATACGAGTATTGATGCCGGTGAAAGCATACAATACGGTGGAAGATTATTTATCTTCCTCTATAGTAACATTTGGTTCGCTGCAAGCGAAGTTTGTATTGCTGTTAGGCAATTGAGAAGGGTCTAACTCAATATCAAAATCGCCTACGGATACAAATGTTTCACCAGATTTACCTAATGCGTCTGGAACGATGGAGAAGGTATTGGAAATACCGTCAGAGCAATCGCGCCATGGCATTTTTGCAACGGAAGATAACGAAGCTACGGCACCGTGAGAATCACGACCATGCATAGGGTTAGCACCAGGAGCGAAAGCTTGACCAGCTTTACGGCCATCTGGTGTGGAACCTGTTGCAGTACCATACACTACGTTAGAAGTAATTGTTAACAAGCTCATAGTAGGAACGGATTGACGGTATGTAGGATGTTTACGCACCTTGTTCATGAATGTGGAAACAACCATGGAAGCCAAGCTATCTACACGATCGTCATCGTTACCATATTTAGGGAATTCACCTTCGATTTCGAAATCAACAGCGATGCCGTTTTCGTCACGAATAGGTTTTACCTTAGCGTATTTAATAGCGGACAAGGAATCAGCTACTACGGATAAACCAGCAATACCAGTTGCGAACCAACGAGTTACCTTGCGGTCATGCAATGCCATTTCGAGTTTTTCATAAGCGTATTTATCATGCATGTAGTGAATGATGTTCAATGCGTTTACATATACGCCTGCCAACCATTCCATCATGTCGTCGAATTTTTCCCATACTTCGTCAAAGTCTAAGTATTCGGATGTAATAGGACGGTATTTAGGACCGATTTGTTTCTTAAGTTTTTCGTCAACGCCGCCGTTAATTGCGTAAAGCAAGCATTTTGCTAGGTTAGAACGAGCGCCGAAGAATTGCATTTCTTTACCAATACGCATTGGGGATACGCAACATGCGATAGCGTAGTCATCACCGGAGTTAGGACGCATCAATTCGTCGTTTTCGTATTGGATAGAAGATGTTTCGATAGATAACTTCGCACAGAAACGGCGGAAACCGATAGGCATGCGAGGGGACCATAATACAGTGAGGTTTGGTTCTGGAGCAGGACCAAGGTTGGTCAATGTATGTAGGTAACGGAAGGACATTTTGGAAACCAATGTACGGCCGTCAGTACCCATACCACCGATGGATTCCGTAGTCCAAACAGGGTCGCCTGTGAACAAGTTGTTGTATTCGTGGATACGCGCGAAGCGAACCATACGCAATTTCATGATGAAATGGTCTACGAATTCTTGGATTTGTTCTTCTGTGTATGTGCCGTTGCGAAGGTCGCGTTCAGCGTAGATATCAAGGAATGTAGAGTTACGGCCGATGGACATAGCGGCACCATTTTGTTCTTTGATAGCGCCAAGGTAGCCAAAGTAAATCCATTGCATAGCTTCTTTAACATCTTTAGCTGGTTCGGAAATATCGTAACCATAGGATGCAGCCATTTCTTTCAATTCTTTCAAGGAACGAATTTGTTCTTTGATCTCTTCGCGGTCGCGGATTACGTCTTCTAGCATATCACCCATAGTGATGCTGAATTCTTGGTTTTTCTCTTCGATTAAGTAGTCGATACCATATAATGCGATACGACGGTAGTCACCGATGATACGGCCACGGCTATATGCATCTGGCAAGCCAGTTACGATGTGCGCTGTACGAGCAGCACGCATTTCTGGAGTGTATACATCGAATACGCCGTCATTGTGAGTTTTACGATGTTTTTTGAAGAAATCCTCTGTTTGAGGATCCATTTTGAAGCCATATTCTTCGATGGCAGATTTTGCTGTACGAAGGCCACCATAAGGGAACATAGCGCGTTTTAGAGGTTTATCAGTTTGTAAACCAACGATAGTTTCAAGGTCTTTGTCGATATATCCTGGCGCATGCGCAGTGATGTGTGTAGCCACGGAAGTATCGGCATCAAGCATGCCACCTTTTTCGCGTTCTTCTTCGTATAGTTTCATTACCTTGTCCCACAATTTTGTAGTACGTTCTGTAGGACCAACTAGGAAGGAGTCGTCCCCTTCATAGGGAACATAGTTTCTTTGGATAAAGTCGCGTACGTCAATCGCTTTATCCCACACACCTGTGTTAAAATCTTTCCATGCAGTATGTTGCATTTTGCACCTCCATAAATGGATATAACTATAGATTTTGATATATCTAGTGTACAATGTTTATCTAAAACTCACAATATATAAATGATATGGATTTTCAATATATACTATGCAAATTTCGTAAGAATAGGTGTTATTTGTAATTTAATAATATTGAAAACACTATGTAAATATATTGAAAGTGTAGTACTTAACTTGCTTTATTTGGATATGTATATTTGAAAGAACTATTTTTGTATTATCTTTAAATAATGAAAACTTATATCAATAAATGGAAAGTATTCGATATATTGTGTTGGATCTTCTTGGAATTGTAGGGAGTTATTATGGTAATATTTAGATAGTATTGATTATGGAATTATGTAGAAAGGTAGATGCTAATGACAAATCGTATGAAAGCCATTTTAGGGGCATCTGCCACCATTGCCGTTTGGGCTACGGCGTTTCCTTTTGGTAAAGTGGCATTGCAATCAGTAGATGCATTGACACTCTCGGTAGCGAGGGTTGTAGGTGGTGCTATACTCATGCTAATTATTGGTGTATTTAAGGGATTACATATACCTACATCTTGGCGTGAGTGGGGCCTATATATTCTGTTAGGGGCTACAGGAAACTTCGTTTACCAAGTCGTTTTTAATGAAGGATTGCGAACAATACCGGCTGCTACATCTAGTATTATTATGGCTTTGACACCGATGACTACAGCATTGATGGCATTGGTAGTCTATAAGGATAAAATACGCCCTATAGGTTGGCTCTTCACCATAACTGCTTTTATAGGTGTGGCCGTTATTATTCTTTGGAATTCCACTCTGACCATTCCAATGGGGGCCATATGGACGTTGATTGGTATGATACTGTTTGCGGTTTATAATATTCTAAATCGCGGGCTTAGCCTGAAAGGTTATAACTCTATTACTATCGCTATGTGGTCCATGTTTACAGGTGCCATTATGGCACTACCTTTTGCAGATCATGCTATTGAAATGATTGTAGCCGCACCAATCACTGCGAAGCTTGCTATGGTATACCTAGCATTCTTTTCCAGTGCATTAGGATTCGTATTCTGGAGCTATGCCTTTGAACATGCTGAAAAAGTTTCGGATGTAACCAATTTTATGTATATCTCGCCAATCGTGGCAGCCGTAGTAGCAGCCTTTTTATTAGGAGAATATCCTAATATGGGACTCTATATTGGCGCGCCAATTATACTAGGATCATTGTACTTATTTAATCGATATAGATAAATAAAAGAACCTCAACCTTTTTTGAACTGCACCCCAAAATTTGGACACAATTTTTGGAGGTGCAGTTCATTTAGTGTTGAGGTTCTTTTTTGTGTTTGACAGTCATTATAAATTGTAGTAATCTAAGTATACAATTAAAACATACTTTAAAGATATGTTTTAGAAAAACATTAATTCCTACTAATATATAGGGAAAGAGGTGGTACAGTGATTGCTATACGAAATGTAACGAAAGAGTTTGACGTTAATAAGCAAAAGGTTACTGCATTATCTGATGTAAACTTTACCATAGAAAAAGGCGATATATTTGGCATTATTGGCTTTAGTGGAGCTGGTAAATCTACACTGCTTCGCATGATTAATGCCTTAGAGGTACCTACCTCTGGTCATGTTGAAATAGATGGTGTGAATATCAATGGTTTAAGTTTTAATGAGCTTAGAAAGGTTCGTAAGCGCATCGGTATGGTTTTTCAACAGTTCAATTTGTTGAATGCTAAATCTGTGTATGATAATGTGGCTATCCCACTAATTCTTAATAAAGTGCCAAAATCCGACATTGATAAAAAAGTTAAAACCTTATTAGACTTTGTTGATTTGGGCGATAAAGCAAATGCATATCCTGGAGAATTATCTGGTGGTCAAAAACAACGCGTTGGTATTGCTCGTGCATTAGCTACAGATCCATCCATATTGCTTTGTGATGAAGCAACCAGCGCTCTAGATCCTGATACGACAGATTCTATATTACAATTACTAGAACGTGTTAATCGTGAACTAGGAGTAACAGTAGTTATCGTAACTCATGAAATCGATGTAATTCAGAAAATATGTAATCGAGTTGTAGTTATGGAGCATGGAAAGCTCATAGAGAGCGGATCTGTACTTGAGGTGTTTAGTAAACCTAAACACGAAACAACAAAGCGATTTGTTAGGACTGTAATTCCTGATGAAATTCCATCAACAGTGAAACATACATTAGCTTGTGATAAAAGGCCATACACAATTCTTAAGATGCATTTCTTAGGGAATAATACGACAGATAATGTTCTATATCATATTAATAAAACCTTTGATTTAGAAACGAGTGTATTATTTGCTACGGTAACAGAGTTAGAACATACTGTACTTGGTATATTCATTGTTCAGTTTATTGGCGATGATTTTGAGGTGGGCAAAGTAAAAGAGTATCTTATCGCTCAAGGTATTGAATGGCAGGAGGTGACACTATAATGGATTTCTTCATGCAAGAACTTGGTGTTCCAGGATCGCAGTTATTATTAGCCGCAGAACAGACATTATATATGGTGTTCCTATCTCTATTCATTGGTACAGTACTAGGTCTAATTATCGCAGTCACACTGGTAGTAACAAATCCTAATGGTATCGTTAAAAATAGTATTGTTTATACCATTACAAATACAATTGTTAATATTGTGCGTTCTATACCATTTATCATTTTGATGGTGTTTATATTACCGTTAACTAAGATGATTGTAGGGACTCGTGTTGGTACAACAGCGGCTATTGTACCACTTGTTATATTCATTGCACCTTATCTTGCTCGACTCTTTGAAAACTCTATTTTAGAGGTTAATAAAGGCATTATCGAGGCAGCACAATCGATGGGGGCCTCTCATTTTGAAGTGATTTGGCATTTTCTTTTACCAGAAGCAAAAGGTTCGCTTATTTTATCTATTACAACGGGTACTATTGGTCTAATCGGTGCTACTGCTATGGCTGGTGCTATTGGTGCTGGTGGTGTAGGTGATTTGGCCCTCACCTATGGTTATGAACGATTGAACTTCCCATTGATGTTATTTACCGTAGTTATTTTGATTATTTTTGTTCAAATTATTCAAACAATAGGTAACTATTTTGCACGTCGTGCGCGTCGTTCCTAATTTGATGAAATAGATTTTAGTTATATTGATTGTGAAAGTATAGGAGAATGTACTATGAAATTTAAAAAGCTTCTTGCCCTTGGTGCGGCATTAGTATTTAGCGTAGCTTTTATCGCCGGCTGCGGTTCTAATAATAGCGATAATGGTGCTAAAAAAGAATTAACCTACAGTAAATCTCAGGGGCCTTACTCTGAATTGTTTGAAAAAGGTGTAAAACCAATTTTGGAGAAACAAGGCTATACCTTTAAAGGCGTAGATATGTCTGATTTGGTACAAGCTGACCAAGTGTTAAGTGATGGTGAGGTTGACTTTAACGTTGAACAACATACAGCATACATGAAAAACTTTAACGAAAAACAAAATGGTCATCTTGTAGCATTAACACCAATTCCAACAGTACCAGCAGGTATCTTTAGTGGATCTAAAACATCTTTAGATCAAGTGGCAGATGGCGACACTATTGCTGTACCTAATGATGCATCCAACATGGCTCGTGCTTATGCGTTATTGCAAAAAATCGGTTGGATTAAGCTTGATCCTAACAAAGATTTAGCAACAGTAACTCAAGCAGATATTATTGAAAATCCTAAACATCTTAAATTTACAGAAATGAAATCCCTTACAATTCCTTCTGTACGTACTGACTTTGATTATATCGTTATTACAGGCGCTATTATCTATAATGCAAAAATTGATCCTAAATCTGCATTGGCAAATGAAGACGTATTGCCACAATGGTTATTACAACTCGTAGTTAATGAGAAAAACAAAGATGCACAATGGGCAAAAGACATCGTAGCAGCTTACCACTCTCAAGAATTCAAAGACTACATGGATAAAAATAACAATGGCCTATGGTTTGTACCAAAAGGTGAATAAGAAGGGATACTAAATCGAAATAAAGTATCTGGGTGTTCTACTTGTTCTCTAGATAGGTTCATGATATACTTTTACTAGAGAAACGTGCTATGCATATGCACAAATAAGAGAACCACTGATAAGTTGCAGCTTATCAGTGGTTCTTTTGTTTCTGTGCCAATAATTTATGGAACGTAAAAAGTCGGTCCTGTACAAGTATGCGACTTTAGTAGTGTCTGTTAGTACATAGCGTAAAGAAACCCCTACACAAGCACAGCGACTTTAGTAGGACAAGGCCAATGGCCTTGTCCGTTAAGCTAGCTGGAGCGAGCATGTGTAGGGGTTTCTTTCGCTTTAAATTCTTATTCCTGCCGCATAGTTTTCATAGAGTTCTTTATGGTGACCACCACGCTCTATCAGTTAGTGATGTGTCCCTTATTCCACAATGTGCCGTTTTCTACTACTAGTAGGATGAAATTTATTACTAAAAGTTTATTATCAATTAATAAGTGTTATGATTGAGTTTATATCATCTTATTAAAATCTTTGATATACTAAATAGGCATTTTTTTGCAATTTTTGTTTTGAAGTAGTAAGGAGAGTTTCTAATGAAGTTGAATTGGAAATTATTCGCACCGCTTGTAGTAGCTATTATTGTATGGCTCATCGGTGCTCCTGAAGGTCTTAGCGCAAATTCTTGGATTTATGTAAGTATTTTCGCAGGCCTTGTGGTAGGGTTGATTTTAGAGCCAATCCCACCAGCTTTCATCGGTATCATTGCAGTTACCGTATCTATGTTGTTTAAGGTTGGTCCTGCCCCTGTGGTAGATAAAGCAACCGGTGTCGCTAAGGCGATTACTGATGCGCAAGCTATCAGCTGGGGCCTTAGTGGTTTCTCTAATGCCATCGTATGGTTGATCTTTGCCGCTTTCATGATTGGTATTGGTTATGAAAACTCTGGCCTTGGCCGTCGTATTGCTTTGTTCCTCGTAGCAAAGCTTGGCAAGTCCTCTTTAGGTCTTGGTTATGCTATCGCTATTACGGACCTTGTATTGGCTCCATTTATTCCAAGTAATGCGGCTCGTTCTGGTGGTACCATTTATCCAATCGTATCTAGTATTTGTCCGATGTTTGACTCCTATCCAGATAAGAACCCTCGTAAAATTGGTTCCTATTTGAACTGGGTAGCGTTGGCAACTACATGTGTGTCTAGCTCTATCTTCTTGACTGGTGCAGCGCCAAATCCATTGGCTCTAGAATTGTCTGCTAAATCTGGCATCGTAGCGGCGAACTGGGGCACATGGTTCCTCGCATTCTTGCCAGTAGGCCTTATCTTGTTCATCATCACTCCATTGTTGACCTATGTATTCTGCAAACCAGAGGTGAAAGGCTCCCCTGAAATTGCAGCCTGGGCAAAGGATGAGTATAAGAAACTAGGTTCCATGACACGCAGTGAAATCTTCATGGCCTTAATTTCCGTATTGGCTCTTGTGTTGTGGATTGGTGCGTCTACATTCAAAGTAAACCCTACAACAACAGCTTTGATCGTTATTATCTTGATGATTTTCACTAAGATTATGACTTGGCAAGACTTCCTTGCTAACAAACCAGCATGGAATGTTTTGACTTGGTTTGCTACACTCGTACCTATGGCTTCTGGCCTTAAAAATGTAGGCTTCTT
The DNA here is from genome assembly GCF_000411535.1 of Veillonella sp. HPA0037. Lineage (NCBI taxonomy): Bacteria > Bacillati > Bacillota > Negativicutes > Veillonellales > Veillonellaceae > Veillonella > Veillonella sp. HPA0037. The sequence goes on along the minus strand of NZ_KE150483.1, from coordinate 1,155,713 downwards.
GGAATGGCTTGCTAAATCTGCTGGTGGTTCTTTGGTTTCTTTAGATCCTACAATGGCAGTTCTTGGTTTGTTATTAGCATTCTGCTTACTTCGCTACTTCTTTGCTTCTGGCACTGCTTATGTAACAGCTATGGTAGGCTTGTTTGCTACTCTAATTCTTCAAATTCCTGGCGTTGATCCAGCTCAAGTTATGTTAATTCTGTTAGTACCAATGGGTATTATGGGTATCCTCACACCGTATGGTACTGGCCACAGCCCAATCTGGTTTGCTAGTGGCTATAACAAAGGTCCTGAATTCTGGAAATTAGGCGCTATCTTTGGGATTATCTACCTCGCGATCTTTATCGTGGTGGGGATTCCATGGATCCAGTTCGTAATGCCACTTTTAGGCTAGTTTTAAAGCCCTAATATATCTCTCTGCGCTCCAGTTCTTCGCAAGTCGCTCGATAGATATATTAGGGCTTTTTCTATCCAAAAGTGGCGTTACATCTGCAGGATGGTCGCGCTAACAGAATGTTCCGTGGGTCTTTTTTTATCCTAAAGTGGAGTGACTCACTTAGAAACAAGTCGCTCGATAGATATATTAGGGCTTTTTCATACCTAAAATGAAACTCTAGATTGTGTTATAATAACGCATATAGAGGTTGCATATAAACGCGAGGTATATATGTCTATTCTTGAACGTACGATACAATCAGTAATATTTGAACTGGGTGCGATTTTAATCGGGATGCTAGTCATTGAATTTATTCCTCATGAGGGGCAACCATTGTTGTTGATGATATTAATTTCGTTGACTGCAGTCATATGGAATTTCATATTTAACTGGATCTTTGATAAATTAGTACCAGGTGATCGATTGGCACGAGGCCCTGTAATTCGCACGATTCATGCTGTATTGTTTGAAGGTCTATTATTGGCGGCTACGGTGCCAATGATTATGTATATGATGAGTATCACCCTGTGGATGGCTTTTATTACGGATATTTCTATGACTTTGATTATCTTGGTGTACACCTATGTCTATAACTGGGTATATGATCGAGTACGTTTATTTTTTTTGAAAGCTTAATGTATGTATTTGAGGTAAGTACCTCTTGTAAAGTATATATCGTATAAGGGGAGGTTCTTATGTCTACAAAATCTATTACAGGCACCGGCCTTTTGTTGGCCGTAGCCTTGTTGGCTCAAAGTTTGCGTCTTATGTTTCCATTTATTCCAAATCAGATCAGTATGTTCCTTATTGGGTCTATCACATCGGCTACATTTGTGTTAGCCACATGGCGCTATGGTTGGAAAAATGGTCTTGTTATTGCCTGGGTTGCGCCAGTTGTAGCACATTTACAAGGTATGTTGCCATTGCCACCATTTATTTTTATTACAGGATTAGGCACGACAGCCTATGTATTAGTCGCACATTGGTTGCAACATAAACCAAAACTTTTACTTATCATTGTGGCTGCATTGGTGAAAGCAGGCGTTCTATTTGGCGGATATTCGTTGTTTTTCTCTTTATTCCAACTTCCACCAAAGATTGTAAATGCCATGCTCTTTGTATCTAGTTGGCCACAACTTGTGACATCCTCATTAGGGATTATTTTGGCATTGCTAATTATGAAACGTGTTAAATAGGTTTGATAGTTCTTTTATAATAAATCAAATAGATAATAAAAAGGTGTTACACATCCTCGTTGTATTGATAACAGCTAATACTGTTTCAATAGGGGATGTAGTAACACCTTTTTATATGAGATATTCTATTGTTTTTTCTTAAAAGATTTTAGGATGAAACCACCCACAGTCCCAGTGATACCAAAGCCTAATAGACCCATGCCAATTGTATGCATTAAAATACTACTTTGATTGTTTTTAGAGATTTCTTGTGCCGCTTGCATTGCACTAGTAGCTTTTTTTGCAATCTCCACATTGTTAGCTGATGGATCTGGAATGACAAATAAGATTACGATGGCAATAATTAAACTAATAATACCAGCAATGAATAAATACTTTCCGCGTTGGTTTACTTTTTCCATAATATCCTCTCCTTTATATATTACGAAATAAGATATATAGTGTTCATCTTGATTATATCCTGTATGTATATAAATGTAAATTAATAATTCTGTATATGATTTTCGTAATTAAGTACTTATGGAAGGTTAGTGAAAATGAAAAGGGAAAAGGGAAAAGACAGTTTATAGTTTGTTTAAAAATAGAGATTTGATGTGGTTGAGATAATGTTCGAATTAATATTAAAATATATTTAAAAATACATAAAAACAACTAATTATTCAGTATCGTAAATGAATAGAAACATCTAGTATTCATAATTGGTTCATGAAAATATAGTGAGGGTGATGTGTTTTGGATTTGCTGTGCTTATTAAAATATTGATTATTTATAAGTAAATTGATGTATCGTATGAAAAGGGTACAAAATATTCTGATTTTAAAGCTCATCATAAAAATTGATGAGCATATCAATAGGGTATAGAACAATGGCAATCAAGCTATTTTTGATGTATGTGAAGTGTTATTAATGAACTTTATATGGAAAAAAGTCTTGTGCATATCGTAAAATTTTGATATGCTATGCAAGTAATTAACAATATAAATTTTTCTTAAACTAACTCAAACATAATTATTTAGAGATAGAGAGAAAAAATATGTTTAGGTTAGGCTAAAGAGAGAGGCGAATAGAGAGGCTGAAAAATTGTATTGTATATTGTTAAGGATTTTAATTTAGTGAGGGTGTAAGATGAGAGAAAACAAACATTCCAAAAAATTAGCATTTGCAGTATTGGCTGCTACAGCAGCTGTTGGTGTATCCGCAGTTGCTCCTGTTAGTGCAGCAGCACCTGTATCTACAGCAGGTGGTTTTATTTTTGCAGCCGTAGGTGATCAAGCTGGTCAAACTCCAGACACTACACACAATAGTGTTTCTTATGGTACTGTTGCAACTGGTACAGCTACTAGCATCGCAGTTGGTCAAGGTAATAGTATTACAAGTGCTACTGGTTCTAGCAGTGCTTATGGTAACCAAAATACAGTTAATGGTGACCAAGCTAACGCATTTGGTGATGGCAATACTGTAGAAGGCTCTTATGCACAAGCATTTGGTGATAGCAATGTTATTAATGGTACACATGCCATTGGCTATGGTTACAAAAACACTGTAGGTGAATCGACTTCTAATTTCCGTGATCGTGATTATGATAACGAACCAGATAGTGCAACATTACGTCCAGGAGATTGGAAATCTAATTCTGTAGCTATTGGTTCTGAAAATACTGCATTAGGTAGTTCTGCATTGGCAGTAGGTAATGGGTCTCAAGCTAAAATGAGTGAAGCTATTGCTATCGGTCACGCTGCAGACGCTGAACGTACTTGGTCTACTGCAATTGGTACACGTGCAAATGCATCTGAAGTTCGTTCCCAAGCTATTGGTTTTGAAGCACAAGCTGCTGGATACAAATCAAATGCAATTGGTTCTAGTGCAGAGGCAACTGGTGCACATACTAATGCAATCGGTTCTTCCGCTATTGCTTCTGGTGACCATGCACAGGCTTATGGTGCGGGTGCACAAGCTCGAGGTCTACGTGCTAATGCTTTTGGCTCTGATGCACATGCTACAGCTGACCATGCTATGGCAATTGGTGACCACTCCGTTGCGACTGATGCAAATTCGGTTGCTATTGGCTTCCAATCTCAATCTGCTCCGGCAACAGCTGTAAATAATGCTTCTATCACAACAACTAGCATTACAAGTGGTGCTCCAATCGCAACTCATACATATGGTGGTTTTGCTGGTGTAGGTTCTGCAACTAAAGGCTCTGTTTCTGTAGGTCAAGTTGGTCAAGAACGTCAAATTAAGAACGTAGCAGCAGGCGAAATCTCTGCTACATCTACAGATGCTGTAAATGGTAGTCAATTGTTCTCTGTAGCAAAGGATTTACAAAATCAAATCGATAACTCTACACCAGGTACCATCAACAATAACATTACTAACTTGACTAACCGTGTAGGCGACATAGAACAACGCGTTAACAAAGTAGGTGCAGGGTCTGCTGCATTGGCTGCGTTACATCCATTAGACTTCAACCCAGATGATAAATGGACAGTAGCTGCTGGTTATGGTCACTACCATAATGCTAACTCTGCTGCATTGGGCGCTTTCTACCGTCCTAATGAAGATACAATGTTCTCCATCGGTAGCACAGTAGGTAATGGTAACCCTCAATTAAATGCAGGCGTATCCATTCGTCTTGGTAAACGCGCTCCTGAATCTCGTTCCCGTGTAGCTATGGGCCGTGAAATTGCTGAATTGAACGCACGTCTTCAAGATATTGAAAATAAATACAATAACTTGTTACAAGTATTGAATCCACATGCAATCGATCCTAGCAAAACTGCTGAATTCCCAGATGTTCCTCGCAATCACTGGGCTTACCAATACATTAGCCAATTGGCAGGTAATGGTATCCTTGTTGGTTACCCTGATGGCACATTCAAAGGCGATGCAACAATGACTCGTTACGAATTCGCAACTATGTTGTACCGTGCTCTTCAAAATGGTGCACCTATCGATGATAACATGCGTCGTGCTATGGACGAATTCCAACCTGAATTACAAAATATTCGTCTTAACCATTACCGTGTTGACCGTATTTCTGGTGGCGATAATGACCGTCATAAAACAGAACGTGTTCGCGTTAACAACGAACCTAAAAACCAACGCGACGTATATGGTTCCCGTATTAGCCAATAATATATTGATTATAACTTCCCCTCGAGCTTGTGAAAGCTCCAAAACAGGATGTATCCTCGTGATGCATCCTGTTTTTGTTTATTATAAAGATTATAAAACTTCATCAAATATTTATGTAAAATTATTGCATTTAGATACACATAGTAGTATAATTACATTTATGATAATAAATATACAGAATATATGTATAAAATATAAAAAATAGTAGTTTGATAAAGATATAAAATGAGGGCAAGACAATGAAAGAATTCAGACAATTAACAGTAGAAGATACAGCGGAATACCATAAGGTTTTAATTGATGGTTATGCAGCTATTAAAGATTTTCCAATCACCTTTGATGCCATCGATTTTACCGAAGAAGAATCTAAAGAGTGGATTGAAACCTATCCTGTATATGGATTGTATATTGACGGACAATTAGTGAGCTCTATTACATTCTGCATGCCATGGGTTAAATACTCTACACCGGATAAATTTCCACATATTGCCCATTTCGTAACAGCACCAGCTTTCAAAGGCAAAGGCTATGCACGGGAAACACTTGGTTATGCAGAAGAGTTGTTAAAAACTCAATTTAAGACACCAGCCGTTACATTGGGTACGGCTAAAGAGCATCCATGGTTGCCTAAGATGTATGAATCCTTTGGATTTAAAGCTTATGATCAAGTACATTTTAGAGGAAAACAACATACAACGGTATTGTTTAAAAAAGACTTGATATAACTAATACAAGCACCTTGTGAGGATATTCCTCGTGAGGTGTATTTTTTTGTACAAGATAGTGCAGAATTTTTACATTTAGATATATAATATATACATATATGTCATATCTATGCGTTCGTTTTGAATGGTAGATGGTTTATTGAAAGGATGTGAGACTATGTTAGTCTTATCTGGTATTTTAGTGATGGTCATTGGTCTGATGCTGCGCTTTAATGCCTTGTTAGTTGTCGTAGCCGCAGGTTTTGTAACGGGCCTTGCAGGTGGTCTCAGTATCAACGATATCGTTGGTGCCATTGGGGAGGCTTTCGTTAAAAATCGTTATATGTCATTATTTATTTTGATTTTACCTGTTATTGGTCTTATGGAACGTCATGGCTTACGTGAACGGGCAGAAATTTTGATCGGCAAGATCAACGCTGCTACGGCTGGTCGTATCTTTATGATTTACCTATTTGTGCGCCAAGTAACTGTAGCTTTTGGTATTAACATGTCCGGTATGGTTGCCATGGTACGTCCGTTGATTGCACCTATGAGTGAAGCTGCAGTAGCTCAAGGTCGCCCCGTATCTCAACGTACTCTTGATAAGGTGCGTGGTGTAGCTGCTTCTGCAGATAATACAGGCAATTTCTTCGGTCAAAACTTGTTCCTTGCTGCTGGTGGGTTATTGCTTATCAAAGGTGTTATGGAACAATTAGGCTATTCTGTAGAGTTAACAGATATGGTGTTATACGGATTGCCAACTGCTGTTTGTGCCTATATCGTTAACTTCATTCGCTTTATTATCTTTGATAAAACAATTCAAGCCTCTGTAGCTCGTGACGAAGAGGATATGAAAGCTGGTAAATTAGTACCTAATGAATTTAATATCCTTGTTACACCAGAAGAATTAAAGAAGGAGGCTGAATAATATGTTAGAACTTATCTATAAAATGCAGCCCTTAGATTATGTATACCTTCTCGTAGGGATCATCTTATTTATCTTTGCCATTCAATCATTTTTAGATAAAGAACATAAATACCGTATCGGTACAGGTTTATTCTGGCTCTTGTACAGCGTGTCCTTTATCTTTGGTTCTTATCTATCAAAGGAAATAAATGGCTGGCTCGTTATCGCCATGGCTGCTATCGTCTTGGTAAAACAACTCGGCAAAGGTCATTACTTTGAATCTCCTATTGAATTCAAAAAAGATGAAGCAGTCCGTATTGGTAATGTTATTTTCGTACCGGCTTTACTTGTTGGTATCATCACATTCATCATTGGCTTCTTTACTAAATTAGGTGCTCTTGTAGGCATTGGTATTGCGGCCATCATCGCAATGTGTGCTGCTCTTTACATCACTAAGGGTTCATTTAACCAAGGTTTCCATGAAGGTCGTCGTCTTATCGATGCTATCGGTTGGACTGCTATCTTGTCCCAATTATTAGCGGCCTTAGGCTATCTATTTAATTTGGCTGGCGTTGGTAAAATTATATCCAGTGCTGTAGCTAGTGTGGTGCCTGCAGATAATGTATTCCTCGTAGTTGTAGCATACTGCATCGGTATGGTCATTTTCACAATGATAATGGGTAACGCTTTTGCAGCCTTTGCGATGATTACAAGTGCTATCGGTGTTCCAATGCTCGTTGTAGCTCATGGTGCAAACCCAGCTGCTATTGGTGCTATCGCAATGCTTGCTGGCTATTGCGGTACCTTGATGACACCTATGGCTGCCAACTTTAACATTGTACCGGTAGCGCTTCTTGAGATGCGTGATCAATACGGTGTTATTAAAGCTCAACTTCCAATTGCATTGATTATGCTCGTGTTGAACATCCTATTGATGTACTATTTTATTTAAGACCTTGTTCTGTGGATGAACAATCTTTTGAAATATCCTTATGAGGTGTTATGATGAAAACTATTTTAATTACTGGATTTGATCCATTTGGTGGCGAACCTATTAATCCTGCATGGGAAGCTGTAAAAACGATGGATGGTTATACTGATGGCGATTACAAGGTGGTCACTCAAATGGTGCCAACTGTACGTTATACTTCTGTTGATACTGTGAAAGCAGCTGCTGAAAAATGCCAACCAGACTTTATTCTATGTGTAGGTCAAGCAGGTGGCCGTCCAGATATTACAGTGGAACGTGTTGCTATTAACTGCGATGACTTCCGCATTCCAGACAATGGAGGCAACCAACCTGAAGATGAACCTGTTGTATCTGATGGTCCTAGTGCCTATTTTGCAACGTTGCCAATTAAAAACATTGTTAACGCATTGCATCAAAATGGCATTCCTGCAAAAGTTTCTAATACAGCCGGTACCTTTGTATGCAATCATTTGATGTATGGTGTATGCCATTATGCGGCACAAAAAGGTAATATTAAGGCGGGCTTCATGCACATTCCGTACTTGCCATCTCAAGTGGTGGATAAACCAAATCAACCAAGTATGGCTATTGAAACTGTACGTGCCACATTAGAAACCATCGTTCATGTATTGGCTCATGGTGAAAGCTACAAGGCACAAGATATCAACTATACAACACCTCATGAATAGTCGGTATCTTTAATACGTGTATCGCATGTTATATAGTATGATGATGCGGTGTAGAGCATATAGAGTCATATATTTTGTTTGTGTATAGATGAGAGTGGGTTATCTCTATGAATAAAAAATTAGTAGCAAGTTTAGTTTCTTGTTTTGTATTGGGTTCTGTTAGTGCCTATGCAGCAAATCCATTTAGTGATGTAGAGCCTTCTAGTTGGGCCTATCAATCCGTAGAACAATTGGCATCTGCCGGTATTATTAATGGCTACCCAGATGGGACTTTCAAAGGCAATAAAGATATTACGCGGTACGAAATGGCCCAAATGGTAGCGAAAGCCATGGCGAATCAAGATCGTGCTAATGCGGAACAACAAGCTATGATCAATCGCTTGGCCGATGAATTTAGCAATGAACTTAATACATTGGGCGTGCGTGTAGCAAAATTAGAAAATCAAGTGGGTAATGTGAAGGTAACAGGTAATTATCGTTTACGTTATCGCGGCAGTCAATTGAAAAATGATGCGTATGCTTATGGAAAGCATTCCTCCTTTGATTATCGGGCTCGTGTGATCTTTAATGCTAAGGTCAATGATAAAACCGATGCCGTTGTTCGTGTACAAGGTTCCGGTGAGCTCGGCAATAGCAATGCTAATATAGCTCAGGTAAATCTTGCTTATGTAGATCATCATTTTGGTAAAGACACAACATTGCGCGTAGGTCGTCAACTCTATACGCCTGCACTAGGGCTCATGTATGATGACCTCATCGATGGGGCGCGCCTCATGTATAAACATGGTAAGCTAGATGTATCCGCTAGCTATGGTTACTGGTGGGGTGGTGCAGGTACCTACCAAAATAAGGAAAACACTATCTCTGCAGCTATGCTAGAAGTGAAAGGTAAACTTAACAAACATGTTACTCTTGGCGGTATGTATGGCCGATTCCATAATGGTAAATTATATCAAGGTCAAGACATTGATGCGGCTACAGGTAAACAAGTTAAATCCTTTATCGATTCTCCATATAAGAACATTTGGGGCCTTAACGCGAATATGAACTTTAACCGTTGGAATGTATTCGGTGAATGGCTTACAGCACCAGGCATATCCAATTCCCAAGCTTGGATGGCTAGTGTAGGTTATGGTAATTACAATATTAGTAAAGCGCGTACTTATAGCGTACGTGGTCAATATTACTATGAAGAAGCTAACTCGCCTGTCTTCAGTAGTGCCTTTGCACCGGCCTATAGCTTCTACAATCAACACTATGTGGATACTAAGGGCGTTGCTCATGTACGTAATGGTTTTAAAGGCTTTGTAGCTAATGTAAACTACGTACCATTCCAAAATGTATCCATCGGTGCTTACTATGGCTTCGGCAATAAAGACATGGACGGTAATAAATTAGGTGATTACTGGCGTACAGACGTGAACTTTATGTTCTAATCTCAGAACGTCCTATACATGTGGTTTCAGTATTAGTACAGGCCTGTACTAATTCTCAGAAAGGATATATAGGGGTACTACAAAATAGAACAGGCCTGTTCTATTTTGTAGTAGGGGTTGTTCAAAATGTAATAAGAGGCTGTCATTATTGACAGCCTCTTTTGCTATTGTTGAGGTATATTAGGATGCATGAAATTGATGTATCTTTCATCGAGTAAATGTATGAAATAAGCAGATCGTTGTTGGATATAGGATTCTAATATATCTAATTTTGCATCTGTTAATATATCTGATGGGATACGATTAAATTTAAATCCTAATAATGGTGTTAACATGGCACGGTGCGAATCATGAAGATATAATTTTGCCAATGTATTAAAGGAGAGTCCCCAAAAACTGATATCTTTCACACCATTTAAATCGGCATATTCATCGTTAGTTATATTGTAGAATAATGAATTTCCATGATCAAATAAAGGTGCAGGACCTAGGATACGATTGCTTTCATTATCGATGAGAACACCAAAATTGTTGAGGTGTCGATCAGTATTATGAATGAGTGCATCAAATACCATCATATCAGAAAATGGGATAATACCGTACAAGCTAGCTATATCGTGCTGCTTATCATATAACATGAGTTCATCCCGAGAAATTGGTTCATTTAAGAGCCCAGATATAGGCATATATCCAATCTGTTCTGATGTGAATAGAGGACAAGCACTGACTAGTTGATTATGGAATGTAGTGAGTTTATATTCCACATGTGCTAAGCCCATAGCTGCTGCAATTTGACTAGCATATACTTCGTTGAGTGCCTCAAGCCCTCCATTGGCATAGCGAGGTGTTGAACCTTTATATAAATAAATGACATCATTTTCACGATGCCAACACTTACGGAGCATGCCGTTTGTTGTGTATTCTGGGGTCGTCACAATCCCTTGTATATGACTATCTTTGCCTGTGAAAGCGATGCCTGCCACAATTTCGCTAAATGGATTGTCGTATAAATTAACATCTGACCATGAAATAGTGGAATGAGTCGGTTTTACCCAATATGTATCATTTAGAGATAGACCATAGGTTACATCTAAATATCGATATGGATTTTCTGTATCTGAAATGGCATCTAATAAATTCTCAACAAATGCACGATTATTTGGAATCTTACGTTGTAATAACCAATTTTTTAGTCCTTTTATGGTAGGTTGCATATTTATTGGTAATGTCGCATTATCTATGATTGTTAAATCAGAAATATCCATGCGAACCAATGTGGTTAAGTTGACAACATCTTCGTGCCTCTCGATGCAAAACTGCAAGAGAGGGGTATCCTTGTTGAGTAATACATACTCCATATGAATCCTCCTTTCCTTTGAGTTTTATATATGCTCATTATAGCATAAGAAAAAACCTTTCTATGGATGTAGTTACAACTCAGATTATCTGAGTTTATTAGCTTTTAGATTGGATGCTATAATAAACAATATAAAGTTGTTTACGGAGAGTAATGATAATGTATGAAATTGTAAATGAATCTAATTTAACAATAGCATTTGATATGGATACACAACTATCTCCTTTTGGAGCCTTTGGTATTTATATCAAACAAGGGAATCATTGTTGCTCAGCTATCATTGATACCGGTGATTGGTGGGGGATACATAGAGGTTATAATGAGCTTGTCGACATGAATCAAACTTGTAAAGGAAAAGCTAGTTTTCGCCATTATCTGAGTAACGGTGGCAATAAACTTATATTTACATTAGATTCCAAAGGTGGTTTTAATATCAATGTTGTTATATGTGAGTATAATTACGAGTGTAAGATGACTGTTGAAAGCTTAGACCAAACGTATTTACCCAAGTTTATTGAGCTTTTCAAAGTTTTTCTTGAGCGAGAACCTAAAGAAATTTAGTTTATATTGCATAAATCTAAAAAATTATTGAAGTAGGCATATAATAGCTATATATTTTATAAATTAGTACACAACTGTACCAATTTCAAAGTAGCTTATATATGTGGTTTCAGAATTAGAACAGGCCTGTACTAAATCTCAGAAAGGGTATATAGGGGGACTAAAAAAATAGAACAGGCCTGTTCTATTTTGTAGAAGGGGATGTATTCGAGCCCCTATCTCCTAATGTTCTATAATTTAGCAATTAAAAAGAGTCGCACCAAACGGTGCGACTCTTTTTCTGTACCCAGTTTCTATATACAATTATTTTGTAACAACTTTAAGATCTACAGGAATTTTAGCTTCTACAGCTTCGCCTTTGATAACTTTTTGAGCTGTATCGATAGCGATTTTACCCATTTGGTCTGGTTGTTGAGCAATTGTTGCAGCCAATGTGCCGTCTTGAACAGCTTTATCTGCGTCAGCAGTACCGTCGAAGCCTACGATGAAGATTGTTTTGCCTGCGGATTTAGCTGCTTGGATAGCGCCCAATGCCATTTCGTCATTATGAGCGAAGATAGCTTGTACGTCTGGGTTAGCTTGCAAGATATTTGTTGCTACGTTCAAACCTTTTGTGCGGTCGAAGTCAGCACTTTGCTTTGCTACTACTGTTAAGTCTTTGTCAGCTACGTTATGGAAACCTTGGCCCCGTTCACGAGTTGCGGAAGCACCAGGGATACCTTCGATTTCAGCTACTTTTGCAGCTTTGCCTACTTTATCAACGATCAGTTGAGCTGCCATTTCGCCGCCTTTTACGTTATCGGAAGCGATGTGAGCTACTACTTTGCCTTTATCAGCAGAGCGGTCGACAGTGATTACAGGAATGTTTTTAGCATTTGCTGCTTCTACAGAAGTAGAGATAGCTGCAGAGTCTACAGGGTTGATGATCAATACGGAAACGCCGCTTTCAATTAAGTCAGAAATATCATTTGCTTGTTTAGCAGGGTCGTTTTGAGCATCAACGATTTTAACTTTAAGACCAAGCGCTTTAGCTTGAGCCTCAACGCCTTCTTTCATAGATACGAAGAATGGGTTGTTCAATGTGGAAACAGAGAAGCCAATCGTGCCGGACTTTTTGTCGCCGCCGTTATCAGCGCTTTTACCACAGCCTGCTACAAGACCGATAACCATGATAGCCATCGCCAACAGTAACAATAGTTTTTTCATAGAAACCTCCTAGGCTTTCTTGCGGTCTGCAAGAACCGCCAATAAAATGACAATACCTTTTACAACTTGTTGATAGAAACTGGAAACGTCGAGAATATTTAACCCGTTGTTGAGGGTACCGATAATTAGGGCACCAATTAATGTGCCAACGATATGACCACGACCACCAGCAAGGCTTGTGCCGCCAAGAACTACGGCTGCGATAGCGTCAAGTTCGTAGCCTGCACCTGCTGTAGGTTGTGCAGAGTTAAGACGAGATGTGATGATTGCACCAGCGATACCACAGAGCATACCAGTCAAGGCATACACGAAGATTTTAACGCGGTCAATCTTGATACCAGCAATGTAACTAACCTTTTCGCTACCACCTACGGCGTATGTTTTACGGCCTAAGGATGTGCGGCTCAATACGAACCAAAGGATGATGAAAGCTAGGAACATTGTGATGGCTGGAACGGGAAGGCCTGCAATATCCCCTTGGCCAAAGCCGTGGAATAGAGGGTCTTGTGTGAGACCGGAGATTGGGTTACCATCTGTGAATACTAGTGTCGCACCACGGTAGATTGTCATGGTCGCCAAGGTAGCGATAAATGGAGCTACGCGGCCATAAGTAATAACGAGACCGTTAATACCGCCCAATACAAGACCTGCACCGGCAGCTAATACGATAGCCAATACAGGATCAGTACCAGTTACGATGAGGTTGGCCATCACTGCACTAGAGAGGGCAAGGATGGAACCAACGGATAAATCGATACCGCCAGTTAAGATGACGAAGGTCATACCAAAGGCGATGATTGCATTGATGGATACTTGGCGCAACAAGTTACGCAAGTTAGAGAATTCAAGGAAACTGTCGTTCATGACAGAGATAATGATAAATAATAGGATGAGGCCGATGAGGGGGCCTAATTTTTTAACATATTGTAGAGCTTTGCTGTCCATTATTGTCCTCCTGTGGCTAATGTCATAATCGATTCTGGTGTTGCATCGCAGCGGTCCAAGATACCTGCTACGCGACCTTCATGAATGACCATAACACGGTCGCTCATGCCTAGCACTTCAGGTAACTCAGAGGACACCATGATAATGGACACACCATCGTTCGTTAATTCGTTCATTAAATCATAAATATCACGTTTCGCACCGATGTCGATACCGCGTGTCGGTTCGTCCATGATGATAATGGATGGCTTTTTACCAACCCATTTCGCGATAACCACCTTTTGTTGGTTACCACCAGATAGGGACGATGCCGGTTCGTGAATAGATTGTGTTTTAACGCCTAGCTTTTTAGACAATTCGTCAGCAAAGGAATTGAGCTTGCCCTTATCCAGTACATGAGATGGACAAATGTCGCCAAGGTTCGGTAATGTAATATTGGAACCGATGGAGAAATCGAGGATCAAGCCTTCGCTCTTTCTATTTTCTGTGATGAAAGCAATGCCAGCTTTGATGGCATCTTCTGGTTTTTTACAATTGAGAACAGATCCGTTAACTGTTACGGTACCGCCATTGTGTTTATCTACACCAAAGATAGCGCGCATGATTTCTGTACGGCCAGCGCCCATGAGACCTGCTACGCCGAGGATTTCGCCTTTGCGCAATGAAAAGGAGATTTCGTTGTCGAAACCTTCTGGTTTGAGGTTATCGACGCTCATCACAACTTCACCTGGTGTAGTTGTACGAGCAGGATAGAACTCGTCGATAGAACGGCCTACCATGTGGCGTACCACTTCGTCTACAGAAATCTCAGCAGTTGGCTTCGTAATGATGGTGTGACCATCACGCATAACCGTGATCGTGTCGCATTCGCTAAATACCTCTTCCATACGGTGAGAGATATATACGATTGCCACACCGCGTGCTTTCATTTTGCGCATCATTTTGAACAATGTCGCCGTTTCACGCTCTGTGAGGGCTGCTGTCGGTTCGTCCATGATGACAACCTTGGCATCTAACATTAAGATACGAAGAATTTCTGTCATCTGTTGGTGACCGACGGAGCAAAGGCCTGCTTCCGTTGTGAGCGGCAATTCGATGCCTAGTTCGCGGCACGTATTTTGTGCTTCTTCGAGCATCGCCTTTTTATCGAGCATACCGAATTTATTGCGCTTCGGTCTCATTAAATATAGATTTTCTAACAATGTTAGATTTGGCCAAATATTGAGCTCTTGGTGGATGAAAGCTACACCGTTTAGCTCGGCCTCTCTCGGGTTCGGGAAGGTGCGCTCTACGCCGTCGATGGTGATTTTACCAGCATCTGCCTTGTGAATCCCGGTAAGGATATTCATAAGGGTGGACTTGCCGGCCCCGTTTTCGCCCATCAAGGCGTGAACCTCGCCCTCCTTGAGGGTAATACTTACATCGCGTAGTACTTGGTTCGTACCAAATGCCTTTGCAATGCCTGACATAACAATTTCCATAACTACTCCTATATGACTTGTGAAAGTATCTCTTAATCTATTGCTCTAGGGACGATCGCTGAAAATACAATCGGCGCGCAAGATAATGTTGGCATACGGAGATGCTTCACCAGTTCTAATAATGCATTTGCATTGTTTTGTTGCTTCTTTGAAAGCATCGTGACTAGTTGTAATCCATTCGAAATCAGCGCAAGGGAATGTGGATTCCAAGAAGGCATGACCCTTTGGATTAAAATCCTTCATTTCCTTAGCGATATGAATTGCTTCAATCTTCATATGCTTTGTAATGAGAGATACAACCTGCTCAAAACTTGGTATACCGAATTCTAAAGCAAGGTCAATCTTTTGAACCCCTTCAGGTACGGGTAGACCACAATCAGAAATACAAATCGTATCTGTATGACCAAGATCTGCAAGAATCTTAGCAATATGACTATTTAAAATGCCGTGTCGTTGCATGTTAACTCCTTTCATTTCAATGAATGAGGCTGTTAAAGCCTCGTTCATTGTTCCCCTTATTATATAGAGGTCGAATGCATTTGCTATCAGGTAATTTTCGTTGGAGCTGAATAGGACTTTCAAAGCGACTTTGGCCCTGCGAAGGCCGTAGGCCGTAGTCAGACCCGGCCGGTGGAGCTTTTAAAGTCCTATTCGGTTCCTTAGTGTTACTTGGATAAGAATGCGTCGACCTCATCCTTCGTAGGCATACCCGACTGGGCACCTAGTTTTTGGATGGAAAGGGCCGCAGCTGCATTGCCGTAGTGCAATGCGTCGGCTAAGCTTTTACCATTAACGATAGCTGTTGCAAAGGCACCGTTGAAGGTATCGCCTGCACCTGTTGTATCTACTGGTTTAACCTTGAAGCCGGATACGGTGTGGATTTCGCCGTTGTCAGCATAGCCTACACCTTTACTGCCAAGAGTAACGATAATCTTGTTTTCATTAGCTAATAATGTTTCCTCTGTAGTTTTGTTAGGGTAGAGTGCCGATAATTCGTGCTCGTTTGGTGTAATATAGGTTGCTAGTTCCAACCATTCAGGATTGAGATCAGCTGCCGGAGCCGGATTTAAGAGGACTTTCACATTAGCCTCGTGACAACGACGAACGATGTATTCAATAGTTGGAATAGGAATCTCATTTTGCACCATTACGAGATCTGCTTGCTCGATAGCAGGCCAAGCATTATCGACTACAGACTGGTCTACCTTAGCATTAGCACCAGCGATGACAATAATGCTATTGTCGCCTTCAGCTAACGTGATATGAGCAGTACCTGTTGTCGTATCTGGGACAGTGACGATATAGTCCGTATTGATATGATTTTCTTTGAGGTTATCCAAAATCATTTGTCCATATGCATCTTGACCGATGCAGCCTACCATGGTAACCTCTGCGCCTAGGCGAGCGGCAGCAACCGCTTGGTTTGCACCTTTGCCACCGTGAGCGATGTGCAATTCGTTGCCCATAATTGTTTCGCCTGCTGCGGGACGTTTATCCGCGAGGACCACAATATCCATGTTGCAACTACCTATAACAACAATGCGATTCATGATATCTCCTTACCTGTTTATTAGTGTATCTTAATTCTGTTATTAGTATAGCGTAAATAACGTTGTTTATCTACATAAATAACCATAAATTATGGGAATAAAAAATCGGTATACATTTTCTTAAGTAAGAAATGTATACCGAATGAATTTTATAGTTTTATAAACCGTTAAGGATATTAATATCAGATTAGTCCAATTGATGCATCATTTTATCAATACGATTAAAAGTTTCTTCTATGGTTGTTGTACGTCCTTGAATGATGTCATTTTGTCCTTCAACCAGAGATGATAATATCTCTAGTTGGGCTTTTAACATATTATATGTTTTGTATTCTAGAGTGATTCTATCATTTGAAAGTTCCATAGAGGTCTCCTAATATATGGTGATTATAAAAACGATGGTTTATCGTAGTGTGTACCAGGTTCACCTACACCAATGCTGGCACGGCTGAATGGTGTTTCGTCTTCAACGTGTAGGATATCGTAAACAGCTTTAACCACAGCTTCTCGTGTAACTTGTGCATCATTGAAAGGAGCACCTTCAGGGATTAATTCATAATTCGTATTTTCCATGTCATTATAAAGCCAAGGTAGACGTAAAATCGTGTAGTTTAAGTTGGATTCGCGTAATACGTTGCGCGCCTGACGCTCGCCTTGTACATAGCTAATTGGTAGACTATCGAAGGTAAATTTTTCTAAAGCCGTTGGAAATTCACCAGATAGGCCAGCCATGGATAAGCCGATGATACGACGAATGTTTTGGCGAGCAAGTGCTTTCACAATAGCTGCCATATCACTGCCTGTTTCCATAGCACTGAGGAATACGACTTCTGTATTCTTAACGGCTTCCTCTAATTTTTTAGGGCTTTGGAACGATCCTTCGATAACGGTTATCCGTTCGTGTTCTAAAATTTCCGGATGAATGCGTGTGCTCAATTGACGTCCATATAATGTGATGTGCATATCTGTATATGTTAATAACGTCGCCGTTAAGCGTTGTGCAATTTGGCCTGCAGCGCCTAAGATTGTAATATATTTGTACATGTAGACCTCCTATGTCCTAGGCATAAGTATTTATATGTATTATATCACAACTATATGACGAGAAAGTGAGAATAACAATTTAATTAATAGCTAGAATTTCTTTTGTTGTTCTTAGTTGCGCAAATCGATTTCTCCAAATTTTTTCTTTGTAAAAGGATAAGATTTGATCGGCAGATAGATGGATGTTGTCAAAGGTTGAGATCGCATCTTCGACGATGGTGATTTTATAACCATATTCAAAGCCTACTTTCACAGATGTATCAATGCAAAATTCCACTTGCATTCCTACAAATGTTAAATCGGTAATATTTTTTCGGTTTAAATATTCCTTTAATTCAGTGTCCTTGAAGATGCTATTGTAATATTTATTGAAAATCTTTTCGTTTTCTTGAGGCTTTAATTCGTGATAGACTTGCCAATTATCACTGCCCGTTGCTAATAAGCCTTCATCTTCAGAGTGTCTGAAGAAAATTACTTCTATATTTTGCTCTCTAAAATGTTGAATGATTGCTTTTGTATTTGATATAAAATTTTTAGCATTATAAGGGTTTAACTTAACTAATCCTTCTTGTATATCAATTATGATTAATACTTGTGCCATGATATATTTCCTTTATTTAAAAATAAATTATATATTATTAAGTAAAAGTAATTAAAAATTATTATATTAGTTATTAAATTATTGTCGATTTCTTCGTATATAAGTATCTATGCGCATTATATCACAAGTATATAACAAGAAAAGGAAGAAAGCAGTATCATATATGTTGATAGTAATTTTAGGAATGCTGTAAAATTTACTGTTGAATTTACACGATAATTTAACTACAATAGTGATAAGGTATTTGCAAAATGAGTGTTATATCACTAAAGTATTTTGGAGGTGATAGTATGCCGAATATAAAACCTATTTCAGATTTACGTAATTATTCTGAAGTATTGCGTGATGTTGCTATAGATAGTCCCGTATTCTTAACTAAAAATGGTAGAGGTCGATATGCAATTATGGATATTCAAGATTATGAACGTGTGATGGCTACGATAAAACTTATGGGCGCATTAGAGATAGGTCGTAAATCTGGTGAAGAACAAGGGTGGATTTCATCAGAGCAACTAAAAAGTGAATTGGGAATTTAACGATGGATAATCAAATTAACTATGCACCAAAAGCACGAGAAGATTTGCTTAAAATAAAATCTTATATAGAAGAAGAAACCGGTGATATTGAGTTAGCTAAGAAAACTGTTTTGGATATAGTGACTACGAATGATTCCTTAAGCGCTTTTCCAGAAATGGGGCAGCGGTTATTGATAAATATGGGGAGTAAAATTGAATATAGATATTTGCTTTGTCATAATTATTTAAGTTTTTACCGTTATTTAGATCAGACTATCTATATTGATAGAATATTAAATAGTAGACGTGATTATCTTAAAATACTATTGGATGAAGTACATTAGTTTTTAAAGGCACCATCATTAATAGATGGTGCTATAAAATGATTTTAATAGTAACATGAAGATGCGCGAACACTCTTTATAATTTGAATGCATTGTGATTTAATGATATAAAAGTAAGATTTTATTTAATTTTAATCTGTAATTGAAAGAGAGAAGGCATTCATTACAAAATTATTTGGAGGGAACTAACATGAAGTTTTTAGATCAATTAGGAGATGCTGTAAAGGATGTAAAAGAATTAGCTAAGTCTAAAGCTAGTGTTGTAAAAGATTTAACTGCTGATGCTGCACAAGAAGTAAAGATATTGGCTAAAGAAAAAGCAAAAGATGTGAAGGCTAAATCCGCTGATGCGGCGCAAGAAGTAAAGGTATTAGTTAAAGAAAAGACGGCAGATGTTAAAGCTAAATCTGCTGATGCAGCACATGATGTAAATGAATTGGTAAAAGCAAAGTCTGCAGATGTGGCAAAAGATTTAGAAGCTACCCTTAAGGTAAAGGCTGAAGAGCTAAAACAAAAGGCTAGAGAAGTAAAAGATATAACGGCGGATGCGGCAAAAGATATTACTGAAACCGTTAAAGAAAAATCTGCAGGGGCGGCAAAAGATATTAGAGCGAAAGTTGCTGAAACAACTAGCGAAGATAAAACTTCAGGAAAATAAAAATGAGAATGACTTAATATTTCTTAGTTGGGTATTAAGCCATTCTTATTCTATTTTTAACACCAAGAGAACAGGTAGAGCATAGTATATCTAAAGGTATTATTGATAATAGATTAAGACGAATCAGGTTATACTAGATTTGGGTATTAAGAAATCTTTCTAGGAGGACATCATGGATTTAAAAGAAGTAAACTTACTTTCAAAAGAAATAAGAAATAAATATTTTGAACTAGAAAAAGAGATACATGGTTCTGTTTGGTCGGTAGAAGAAGATGCATTGG
Source organism: Veillonella sp. HPA0037 (assembly GCF_000411535.1). Lineage (NCBI taxonomy): Bacteria > Bacillati > Bacillota > Negativicutes > Veillonellales > Veillonellaceae > Veillonella > Veillonella sp. HPA0037. The sequence goes on along the minus strand of NZ_KE150483.1, from coordinate 1,135,697 downwards.
CATTCTTGACTGATGCGGGCTTAGTGGGGCGATTGACTATGGATAATCAAGGTCGTTGGCCTAGTGCAGACAAAGAATTGTTACCATCTAAAATTGGCGAATGTGTATGGTGGTTAGCAATCCTCGCGGAACGCATGGATCTAAGCTTTGAGGAATGTGTAGAAACGTTTCTCACTGAAAGATTAAAAGATCTGAAGTGAGTTTATACAAGTTGAGATATTACTTTTAACCGTCATGCGTGCAAAAGTCCTCGAAGAGTGATAAAATATAGATTATATATTCATTTTTAGAAAAGAGGCTATTATGGAACGGATAAAGGATCTCGTGTACACCCATGATCAGGGTGGACAGTTTAGATGGGTAACGGTGAGCACCTTAATGCTTGCGTTGGGTACAATTTTGCACTTGGTGAGTCCTAGTTTTGCAGGAATTACACCAAACTGGATGATTGCAGCGTATTGCGTAGCGATTTTGCTGACAAAGCCAAGTGTTTCTCAAACACTAGGGATTGGTTTAGTAGCGGCCTTGATTGAGGTGTTGACATCAAAATCTGGTTTCCCATATGGTAACTTGTTATCCGAACCAGCTGGTGCATTGGTGATAACATTTATTTCTCGTACCATGACATCTATGAAAATCGGTAAAATTGGTTCCTTTGAAATCACGCCGATTGTAGGTTCATTCTTTACGACTGTTGTATCTGGTGGTATTTTTGTTACGTTGTTATGGCAAATTGCAAACTTGCCTAATAATGTATATCTGTATGCTATGTGGCCTCTTGTGTTAGTGGTAGCGGCTGTAAATGCAGCGATTACACCAGTGTTGTACATTCCAGCTCAAAAGATGTTCGCTAAGCGAGGCATGTTGCCTACCGGTAGCGAAGCTTCTAGCGACCATTGTGGTCTCGTTATTACGCCAGAACGGGATGCAAAGATTTCCATTGAGCATATGAACTATTACCATCCTAAGGCGACTGCGCCTACGTTAAAGAACATCAACCTCGATGTGCATGATGGTGATTTCCTCGTTGTAACAGGTCCTGCTGGTTGTGGTAAAAGTACGCTTTGTATGGCCATGGTTGGGGCGGTGCCAAAATTCTATGGTGGTCGTCTAGAAGGTATGGTATTCGTAGATGGTAAGGCTACAACGCAATTATCGATTCCTGAGTTAGCAAATCATGTTGGCGTTGTTCTTGCCGATTATGATACACAACTCGTAACGATGACGGTTCGCGAAGAAGTAGCCTTCGCTATGGAAAACCGTGGTTACGATCGAGCAACCATTGATGCTCGTTGTGCTGAGGTGTTTAAACAGGTTGGTATTGAAGGCCTTGAGGATCGTAAAATTACGAGTTTGTCAGGCGGTCAACGTCAACGTTTGGCGATTGCTTCTGTGTTGGCAACCAATCCATCTGTCCTCATTCTTGATGAACCAACGAGTTCTCTTGACCCAGATGGGACAGCCGAACTATATCGCCTCGTTGGTGATTTAAACCGCAATCATGGTATCACTGTTGTGGTTATCGACCATGATTTGCATGCTGTATTGCCATATGCTAATCGCATGGCGCTTATGGTGGACGGTGAAATCGTATGCGATAACGATGTGGCTACAACCTTGGAATATATGTATAACCATGATATTTATGTAGAAGCATTGCCATCCGTATTTACAACGTATATGGAATTGGAAAAGGCCGGTTACCATAGTGATGAACCTTGGCTTAGCATCGAATCAGCTATTAAGGGCCTTCATCACATTGAAATGGCCAAGGCTATCGACCGTTCTCGTTATGAACATACAAGTGATGCTGGTGAAAGCCAAGTTCAACATAGTAATCATGTAGGTGAAAGTACAGGAGGTGGCGCACATGCTTAAGGTAGAAAACTTACGATTTGGCTATGTGCCTACCGTAGATATTTTTAGAAATGTAAACTTTACCATTCATGAAGGCGAATTTATTGCTGTTGGTGGTAAAAATGGTTGTGGTAAAACGACGATTACACGGCTCTTAGTAGGCCTCGAAAAGGCTGCTGAAGGCCATATCCGTTATAACGGCAAGGATATTACATCTATGCCGCCATCTAAACGGGGCCAATTCATTGGGTATGTATTCCAACAACCAGATCGCCAAATGTTTAGACCTACTGTGGCAACAGAGGTGGCATTTGGTCCTGAATCCTTGGGACGTTCTAAAGATGAGGTTGCACGCATTGTAGATGACGTGTTAGAACGCTGTGGTATTAGTCATTTGCGCAACGAGTATCCACCTACATTGCGTCGTGGTGAAAAGCAACGCGTTGCTATTGCCTCTGCATTGGCAATGCAGTCTAAAATTCTTATTCTCGATGAACCTACAAGTGGTCAGGATGGTAAGGAAACAAAAGAATTGTTGGCCTTGTTACGTCAGTTGAACAGCGAAGGTATTACAATCTTATTGATTACCCATGATATGGAAATCATGGCTTCTGAATGTTCCCGTGCCATCATCATGGGTCATCGTACCGTATCCTTTGATGGCACACCAGAAGAATTATTTTCAAAATCTACCGATGAACTACATGATCTTGGTCTCACAAAACCGCCAAGTGTAGAACTTTCACAAGCAGTACCAGGTTTAGGTTACTGTAAATCGATGGATGAATTACGGACGCGCCTTATCGCGCAATTGGCAGAATAGGAGGGGACCATGGAACGATTAGTACCATTAACAAAAATTTTGATGACCCTCGCTGTATCCGTATGGGCCATCTTCTTGCGGGACTGGATGTCATTGATGGCATTGGTTGTCGTAGAATTAGTAGCGCTCTTGTTGACAGGCTTATTATGGAAACAATACAAGGCCGTGTTTGCTTTAATCGTATTCGCCGTATTCTTAGGTGTTGTTCAATACTTAGGCAGTGGAGACGTTGTATCTGCTGTTGTATCCGGCCTTCGCATGCTAGCCATGACGCTTGTATTTATTGCACTCTTGGCAACAACGAAGTTACAAGATTTAACAGCGGCCCTTGTAACACAATGCAAAATTCCTTATGAATATGCATTTATGTTTACTGCAGCTCTTCGCTTTGTACCTGATTTTATTGGTGAAAGCAAGGCTGTACAAGAGGCGCAATCCTGCCGAGGTCTTTCTTTAGAAGGCAATATCTTTAAACGCATGAAATCCTATGGCTCCGTTATCCAACCTTTGCTTTTAAAATCCTTGGGCCGTTCTGAAACAATGGCATTATCCTTGGAACTTAGAGGCTTTGGTGGTAAGACACATAGCTTTGCCGCGTCTGTAGGCCTTAAACTATTAGACTATATAGTTATTGTTGCGTTAGTTGTAGTTACGCTTATTCTATTTGGAGTATTATAGAGATATAATTGACTATCTTCTATTACTAGTCAGTGTTATATATTTATGATATACTACAAATAGGTAGTAAAGCGTACAAAATTACCTACAATATAACAAAAAAGGACGAGTTGCAGCTCGTCCTTTTTCTTGCTTATTTTTTTGTCTTATTGTTGAGCCAATAGTTATAGGTAGTTACAACTAAGGTTATTTTTATAAACTGTTTTAGAGGAATATATGAGTGAATTAGTCATTCAATCAATCACAAAAAATAATATATCTGCTTGTTTGGCCATATATAACTACGAGGTCATACATGGTGTAGCCACCTTAGACCTTGAACCGCGTACACTAGAAGAGTGGCATGAGTGGTATAATGCTCACAGTGATGAGCATCACCCTATCATTGTAGGCACCATTGATGATGTAGTGGTAGGTTATGCATCGCTTTCACCATATCGATTAAAGGATGCTTTCAAAAGTACTGTAGAATTATCTATTTATATTCACCAAGATTACCGTGGTCAAGGTGTGGCAACACAGTTGATGGAACGTATTTTGGAGATGGCTAAAGAAGATACAATGCTTCATAATGTAGTATCTGTTATTACGGCAGGCAATGAGGAAAGCACAAAATTACACAATCGATTTGGCTTTACCTATTGTGGACTTACCCCTGAAGTTGGTTTTAAACATGGAAAATATCAGGATACCGAAACTTACGCATTATTGGTATAATAATAGATATTAAATCATTCATATATTCGTGGGGTTGCGGATTATATGTTACGCATAGACAGGGGTTAAGTAAGTTATGATAAATATGAAAGCAGAACGGCAATTCATAGGCAATAGTACGTATCGTAGCCGATTGGTAGATGGTCATTTTCATACTGAATTATGTCCACATGGTAGCGGTGATAGAACGGCATTGATGATTGAAAAAGCCATTGAATTGCGCATCGAAAAGGTGTGTTTAACAGAGCATGCTCCGTTACCAAAGGCCTTTGAGGCAGAGTACGGTGGTGACAAGGTTGCTTATGACACGGCGTCTCTTAAACTCAATCAAGTGGATTCCTATCTCGAATTAGGACGTGAATTACAACGTGCCTATGGTACGCATATCGATATTTCCCTTGGCTTTGAGGTGGATTATATCCCTGGTTTTGAAAGCGACATTCAAGACTTTCTTGATCGCTATGGTCCATTGACGGATGATAATATATTATCTGTTCACTTTATGGATGGTGTAGGTGGCAAATACTACTGTGTTGACTATAATACAGAGGAATTTGAAAAGGGATTTGGCCCTTGGATTTCTAATCAAAGTGAATTGTATTATAAATACTTTAGTATCATTCGCCAAGCGGTGCGCGCTGATTTAGGTACATATACGCCAAAGCGAATTGGCCACTTTGATTTAATCAAGAAATACCAACATCATTTCGGATTTGAACACCATTTAGATAAACGAAATGCCCAATTGGTGAGCGATATACTACATATTATGCGCGTTCAAGGTAGAGAATTAGATTATAATATGAGTGGGTTCTTTAAACCTGATTGCGGTGAAATGTATCCAAGCCGTTTTATTCAAGGAATAGCTGCTATTATTGGTGTACCCTTTGTGCTAGGATCCGATGCGCATAGCGTAGCGGATGTAGCAAAGGTTTGGGATTAGAATTAATACTCCTCTATTGACAATTCTATAGAGGAGTATTATTATAGTTTTATACTTTAATACGCTAAAGCGATAAAATATAAAAGACTCTATATATTTTAAATAGTAATATTAGCATGGTTTATTGAAAGGATGATCCTCATGGTACAGAAACAGTTGCCTACAGGTTTTCGTGATGATATAGGTGCTGTGGCGGAGCGCAAGGATGATGTGAGCCAATATTTGCTCAGCCTTTGCCGCAATCGTCAGTATACAAAAATTTCTACACCTCTTGTAGAATACAAAGATGTGTTTAATGGTTACACATTAGGCCGTGGTCAACATATGTACGAATTCTTTGGTAGTTCTGATGCATCTGTGGTTATCCGCCCTGATTTAACCATGCCAATCGGTCGTTTCTTGGCGACTACGAATATTGAATTGCCTCGCAAGTTCTACTATCTTGGCGACGTGTTGATGAAAAATAAGCAACATCGCGGCGATATCAACCAAGTCACACAAGGTGGCATCGAAATGGTCGGCTATGAAGGTATTGATGCTGAGCTAGAATGCTTTGCCATCATTAAAGAGGTAAATGAATCACAGCTCAATAATACCTTATTATTAGAAATTGGTGATGCTCGTTTCTCCCGTGCTATCACCGATGCATTGGGCTTGACCGATGGGGAAAGGGCAGATTTGCTCGATGCGTTATTTACAAAATATTTGCCACGCTATAACGAATTGATTAGCGAATTTAAAAATAATGCATTGTATCCATTCCTTACGATTTGGCCTCGCTTATTCGGCACTGTAAATGATATTAAAAATGAGCTTAGTCAAGTCATCTTGCCTGCAGGGGCACAACGTATTTTAGATAGCCTTATGGATCTAGCGGGACAAATTGAAGCGACTGGCCAACAAGTTCGCATTGATGTGTCTACAGAACCACTTCAATCCTATTACACAGGCCTTACCTTTAGAGGCTATGTAGATGGTGTATCTCAATACATTGTCAGCGGTGGCCGCTATGATGGTCTCTTATCTGGATTTGATGGCACACCGATGCCATCCGTTGGTATGGCTTTCAACATTGATGTCCTTACAGATGTGCTTATGCAAGGTGAAAGCAACATTCAAGATAATGGCAAATTGCGCATCGCTTTAACAAAGGGGCGCGTTGAAAAGGATTTTATTCCTCTCTTAGAGTCTTGTGGCATTGATTGTGAACCGTTGCGCAACAAGGCGCGTAAGTTGATCATTCCATTGGGGGATTCGGTAGAGGTTATCTTAGCGAAAGGCCCTGATGTAACGACATATTTAAATAATGGCGTCGTTGATTTGGGCATCGTTGGTAGCGATGTACTGGATGAACAAGATAATACATCTTACGAAATGCTAGATTTGAAAACGGGTCAATGCCAATTTATCTTGGCTTCTTTAGAAGGGTATAATCCGAAGGAAGGCCGTCGTCAACGGATTGGTACAAAATATCCAACCATTACAAAACAATATTTCGGATCTCAAGACGTAGAAATCATTAAAATCGAAGGTTCCGTTGAATTGGCGCCCCTCGTAGGTCTGGCCGATGCCATTGTAGATATTACGGAAACGGGTACAACGCTACGAGAAAATAATCTTAAAATCTATGATTGGCTCCAACCAATCTCAACGCGCCTTGTAGCAAATCCATTGGCATTAAAACAAAAAAGAAATACCATCTTTGCGTTGATTGACCAATTACAATCGGCTATTGATAAAAAATAGATTGCCTATGCTATTGCGATGTGATGAGAAACGTTTACAATAGAAGTATTCATATACATAGTTTGAAATGAGGACATACAATGAAAATTTACAAAGAATCCCTTGATACAATGCTCAGCATTGTCCGTCAATATACACAACAAACAACAGATATGGAAATTGAACGCCGCGTGTACGATATCATCGAAAATGTACGTGCTAATGGGGATGCAGCACTCCGTGAATATTCTGAAAAATTCGATGGTGTAAAACTAGATGATTTCAAGGTAGATCAATCTATTATCGATGCAGCATGGGATAATTTACCAGAAGATTTAAAACATGCTTTATTGGTAGCGAAGAAAAATATTACCGAATTTCACAGCCGTGAAATTGAACAAGGCTTTGTAGACATGGATACACCAGGCATTACGCGTGGTCAAAAGGTAACGCCATTGGCTCGTGTTGGCCTCTATGTTCCTGGGGGTACAGCGGCATATCCATCTACCATTATGATGACTGCATTGCCTGCAAAAATCGCTGGTGTTAAGGAAATCATCATGGTCACACCTCCACAAAAAGATGGCATTAATCCTGCTGTCTTAGGTGCTGCAAAACTTGCTGGCGTTGATGCGGTATACCAAGTGGGTGGTGCTCAAGGTGTTGCGGCTCTTGCCTATGGTACAGAACAAATTCCTAAAGTAGATAAAATCGTAGGCCCTGGTAACATTTATGTGGCCACTGCAAAACGCCAAGTATTTGGTCAAGTTGATATCGACATGATTGCAGGCCCTAGTGAAATCGGCGTTATCGCTGATGAAAGTGCTAATCCAGTACATCTTGCAGCGGACTTGTTATCCCAAGCAGAACATGATCCACGAGCTCGTGCCATCATGGTTACAAATAGTGAAAAACTAGCACAACTCGTATCCGATGAGGTAGAACGTCAACTTTCACAATTACCTCGTGAAAGTATTGCTCGTCCAGCTATCGAAAACAATAGCTATATTGCTGTTATGGATAGCGCAGAAGATATGTTTACTGTAATGAACGAAGTGGCACCAGAACATTTGGAAATTCAATTACCAGACCCTATGAAATATATGAGCATGGTAGAAAATGCGGGTTCCGTATTCCTTGGCAGATATGCATCTGAACCATTGGGCGACTATGTAGGCGGTACAAACCACGTATTACCTACGAGCGGCACTGCAAAATTCTCGTCCCCACTAGGTGTGTACGATTTCGTAAAACGCATTTCCTTTACTCAATTTAGCCGTGAACGTTTGCAAGAAGTGGCGAAGGATATTACTACCTTGGCTCGTACAGAAGGCCTTGAAGCACATGCTCGTGCTATTGAAGTGCGCTTTGAAAAATAATTGTATGGATGGGAACGCCTTAAATGGCTTCCTTAATGATAAGAGGATACTATGATGAGAACAAATCGGTCAGCTACGGTAACTCGTAAAACGGGTGAAACAGATATTACAATTACACTTACCCTCGATGGAAATCAAGATATTCACGTTGATACAGGCATCGGTTTCCTTGATCATATGCTCCATTTGTTGGCTAAGCATGGCCGTTTTGGTCTGGCTGTGAAAGCCGTAGGCGATACGTATGTAGATGCGCATCACACGGTAGAGGACATTGCATTAACCTTGGGTCAAGCATTGACACAAGCCCTTGGTGACAAGGCGGGTATTGAGCGCTATGGCGATGCGTGGGTACCTATGGATGAAGCGTTGACACAGGTTGTCATCGATCTCAGTGGCCGTCCATACCTCGTGTTTAATGGTGAATTTACAACACCTGTGTTGGGTGGCAATTTTGAAACAGAATTGGTAGAGGATTTCTTCCAAGCCTTGACTGTGAGTGGTGCCATGAATTTACATGTGCGCAATGAATATGGTCGCAATACGCATCATATTATTGAAAGCATGTTTAAGGCTACTGGTCGCGCATTGCGTAAGGCGGTTACGATTAACCCAGACATTCATGGTGTGAATTCTACAAAGGGCATGATTTAATCGAGTCCTTGTGAATGGTGAAAGCAGGGCCACATAAGGCTCGTGAATAGAGGAGATACTATGATTTTTCCAGCTATAGATTTACAAGATGGTCGCAGCGTACGTCTGTATAAGGGCGATTTTGCGAAGGAAACCATCATTAATCCGAATCCGGTTGACCAGGCATCTCAATACGAGGCTGCTGGTGTTGGCGCGTTGCACCTCGTCGATTTAGATGGGGCAAAGGCGGGGAAACCGGTCAATGTAGATATTGTTAAACGCGTACGCGCTGCATTTACAGGTGTGTTAGAAATCGGTGGCGGTATTCGCGATAAAGCGGCTGTAGATTTATATTTAGCAATGGGCGTTAATCGCGTTATTCTCGGCTCCGTAGCCCTTAAGAATCCTCAATTGACGAAACAGGTCATCGCCGAATACGGACCAGAACGCATCGTCATCGGTGTAGATGGTAAGAATGGTAAGGTCGCTTCGGAAGGTTGGCTCGACCAATCTGATGTGCCTATGACCGACCTTATCGGTGCTATGGTGGCAGCCGGTGCAAAGTATTTTATCGTTACCGATGTGGACCGAGATGGCACCATGCAAGGGGCTAATGAAGACCTATTGGGTTCTTTACAAGATCAATTCCCTACGGCCCGTATTGTTGCATCCGGTGGTGTCCGCAATTTAGAGGATATTAAAAACCTTGAACAACGCGGTGTAGTAGACAGTATTGTAGGCAAGGCCTTGTATGAAGGCACTATTACGTTAGAGGAAATTGCTGCGTTTAATAAGGAGAATGCATCATGTTAGCGAAACGGATTATTCCTTGTTTAGACGTAGATAATGGTCGCGTAAAAAAAGGTGTTAACTTTGTAAACCTCGTTGATGTAGGTAGCCCTGTCGATATTGCGGCTACCTATGAGGAACAGGGCGCCGATGAGCTCGTATTCCTCGATATTACGGCTACGGTAGACAGACGTACGACGATGCGTGATGTGGTGACAGACATTTCAAAACATGTGTTCATGCCCCTCACCGTAGGTGGTGGCATTAAAACGGTGGACGATATGAGCGCGCTATTGAAAGCTGGCGCTGATAAGGTATCGCTTAATTCAGCTGCTTTAGCACGTCCAGAACTCATCAGTGAAGGCGCTCAAAAGTTTGGCAATCAATGTATGGTAGTAGCCATTGATGTAAAAACGGATCCAGAGACGGGTAAATGGTATGTGTATACCCATGGTGGTCGCAAGCGTAGCGATTGGGAAGCCCTTGCGTGGGCTAAAGAAGCTGTGAGCCGTGGCGCTGGTGAGTTGTTGGTAACAAGCATGGATAAGGATGGCACTAAATCCGGTTTTGATATTAAATTATATAAAGCCTTGGAAGAGGTCGTAGATGTACCGATTATAGCCTCCGGTGGAGCTGGTACGGTACAGCATTTTATCGATGTATTCACCGAGACTGGTGTTACTGGTGCGCTAGCAGCGTCTATATTCCACTTTGGTGAAATTAGCATTCCCGATTTAAAATCACAATTGAAGGCAGCGGGCATTGCTGTTAGATAGGGTAGGAGATTGTAGCATACATGAAACCAGACTTTAATAAGGGTGGCGGCCTGTTACCGACGGTCGTTCAAGATAATACAACAAAAGCAGTGCTCATGGTGGCATGGATGAACGAAGAGAGCTTTCACAAAACACTGGAAACCAAGGAAACTTGGTTCTGGTCTCGTTCTCGCCAAGAACTTTGGCATAAGGGCGGTACCAGTGGTAATGTGCAACACGTGGTGGATATGAAGCTCGATTGCGATGGCGATACATTGCTAGTCCTCGTCAATGCGGAAGGGCCTGCATGTCATACAGGAGCGGTGAGCTGCTTTTTTAACGATGTAGAAGCGTAGAGATATACGAAATATGAGGTGAGATGACGCATAGGCGTTAGCTTTTACAAAGGAGAAGAACAATGGCCAATCAACAAACATTAGAAGAATTATACGCCATTATCAAAGGGCGCAAGGAAACTCCAAAGGAAGGATCCTATACGAATTACTTGTTCGACAAGGGACTCGATAAAATCTTGAAAAAGGTAGGCGAAGAAGCAACAGAAGTTGTTATCGCAGCTAAGAACGAAGATCCTCAGGAACTCGTATATGAAACAGCAGACGTACTCTATCATTTGCTCGTGCTATTGGTAGAAAAAGGCGTTCCTTATGAAGCCATCTTAGAAGAGTTGGCAAGCCGTGAAGGCGTTATCAGCAAAACACAGGAACGCAAAGCGATTACAGATTTGTAAGGAGTAGAGTATGAAGAAAATTATTGGCCAATTAAAGCCCTATGTGCCAGAGGAACCGGCAGAGTCCGTCAAAGCTCGCCTCGGTGTGGAGCGCCTTGTGCGATTGTCAGCCAATGAAAACCCTTATGGTACATCGCCAAAGGTGCGCGACGCAGTACTAGACTATGTGGCGAACAATGATGCCAATCTATATCCGGATGGCAACGCATCATCCTTGCGAAGCGTATTAGCGGACTATTGGAAGGTAGTAGAAAATCAACTTGTTATTGGCGTCGGCCTTGATGAAGTGATTTCCATGGTAAATAAAACATTTATCAATGCCGGTGATTCTATCGTTATCAGCGTGCCCGCATTCTCTGAATATGGTCTTAATGGCCTTGTAGAAGGTGCTGTTATCCGCGAGGTTCCGTGTATTGAGGCAACAGGTCAATACGATTTTAAGGCGATGCGCCAAGCTGTAGATGATACGACGCGCCTCGTATGGATTTGTAATCCTAACAACCCAACAGGAACCTATGAATCTGTTGAAGATATCCGTAACTTTATTAGTACATTGCCGAAAGATGTTTTAGTTATCATCGATGAGGCGTATATCGATTTCGTAACCTTCGTAGAGGTGCCAACGGCACGAGCGTTACTTGATGAATTTCCTAATGTATTTATCATGCGTACCTTCTCGAAGGCCTATGGCCTTGCGAACTACCGTGTTGGCTATATGATGAGTAGCGCTGAATTAGCTAATTATATTCAAACCATTCGCTTGCCATATAATTTGAACACCTTGTCTCAAGTGGCTGCTGAGGCTGCCTTTGGTGATCGTGAATTTTTGCGTAGCACTGTAGAAAAGAATGCTGCAGAACGCGCGTTGTGGGAACAAATGTTGGATGAAGTAGGTGGCACGTATTATAAAAGCGGTGCTAATTTCATCTTTATGTCCGTACCGAATGCGGAAGGTCTCGCTGATGCATGGCTAGCTAAGGGCTATCAAGTGCGCCGAGGACAACGAGACAATTGGTTGCGCGTAACATTGCCGATCGCTAGTGATGGTGCTATTATGCGCTCTATTTTAAAAGACTATATGGCTCGCCAATAAAAGAAAGGATGTCACTATGATTGCCATAATTGATTATGATGCGGGCAATACATTTAATGTACAAAAAGCATTACAATATATCGGACTTGATGCGGTATTGACCGCTGATCGAGATACGATTTTGGCTGCTGATGGTGTGATTCTACCAGGTGTCGGCGCCTATGCATCGGCCGTTTCAGTCCTTCGTGAGCGCGGCCTTATCGAGGTCATTCATGAGGTGGTGGAGCGCAATATACCGTTGCTCGGTATTTGTTTAGGTATGCAGCTTTTATTTGATGAATCCGAAGAATATGGACCAACACCAGGGCTGGGCATTATACCGGGCACTGTGAAAGCTATTCCTAATAACCTTGACCTTCGTGTGCCTCATATGGGATGGAATCAGAATACACTATGCCGTAAAGATAGCGTTTTTTCTGATATAGCTGATAAATATACATATTTTGTGCACTCTTATTACGTGGATACCGATTCTCAATATATTACAACAACTGCAGATTATGGAATTAAGGTACCGGGTATTGTTGAGAAGGGGAATGTGTATGGCATGCAGTTTCACCCTGAAAAAAGCGGATCTGTTGGGCTTAATCTGTTACGTACGTTTGGAAATATCATATTAAAAAAATAAAATAGTCTTCGATATATGCTTTTAACGAATAATGAATATCTAGAATGAGAAAGTGTAAATTGACATATTTTTGTTTAGATATACAATGAGTATGTAAGTACTCATCAATTTATAAGCTACGGTGGCATTGGAGACCTAGTTTTATTAGAAATATTTATTCGGCACCTCCGATGTCATGTACATTGGAGGTGTTTTTATGGTTATGAATGGTATTTACTTAGTTATAGCCTCCGCGTGTATTCTAATTTTAGCGTACCGCTTTTATGGGGCTTTCATAGCGGCCAAGGTGCTCACACTCGATCAGTATCGCCCAACGCCAGCTATGGTTCACAATGATGGTCACGATTACGTGCCAACAAACAAATGGGTAACATTTGGTCATCACTTTGCAGCGATTGCTGGTGCAGGCCCTCTTGTAGGTCCTGTTATCGCAGCTCAGTTCGGGTATTTGCCTGGTGCATTATGGATTCTTATTGGTTCCGTATTAGCCGGCGCTGTACATGACATGGTTATCTTGTTCGCATCCGTTCGTTATGACGGCAAATCCATCGCGGATATTGCCCGTGAAGAAATCAGTAAATTTGCTGGTTTTGGCGCGATGCTTGCAACATTATTCCTATTGATCATTACCCTTGCTGGTATGGCCGTAGTAGTAGCTAACGCATTGCATAATTCCCCTTGGGGTTTCTTCTCTGTATTTGCTACAATCCCAATCGCTATTTTCATTGGTATTTATTTGAAATGGTTGCGTCCTGGTAAAATTCAAGAAGCAACTGTTATCGGTGTAGCATTGATCTTCGCAGCTATCATCTACGGTCCAAACGTAGCAGCTAGCGAATATGCTTCTTGGTTCACATATGATTTGCAAACCATCGAAATCATGCTTGCTATCTATGGTTTCTTTGCAGCAGCATTGCCAGTATGGTTGTTGCTTGCTCCTCGTGACTACTTGTCCACATACCTTAAAATCGGTACAATCGGCGCATTGGCTCTTGGTATTATCATCGTAATGCCTGAAATTCAAATGCCAGCTGTTACCCCTTACATCTGGGGCGGCGGTCCTGTATTGAAAGGTTCTGTATTCCCTTACATCTTCATTACTATCGCATGTGGTGCGTTATCTGGTTTCCATACTGTTATCGCAACAGGTACAACACCTAAAATGCTTACTAATGAAAAAGAAATTTTACCTATCGGTTATGGTGCGATGTTAACAGAAGGCTTCATCGCTATGATGGCGTTGATCGCAGCCACTGCATTGCATCCAGATGATTACTTTGCTATTAACTCTACAGTTGAATCCTTTAAGGCATTAGGACTTCAAGTTCATGAATTACCAGCATTGTCCGCAATGGTTGGCGAAGACTTGATGCACCGTCCTGGTGGTGCCGTATCCCTTGCAGTAGGTATGGCTCATATCTTCTCTAAATTGCCTAACATGTCTCACTTGATGGGTTACTGGTATCACTTCTGTATCATGTTCGAAGCATTGTTCATCATGACTTTGATCGATGCTGGTACTCGTGTAGGTCGTTACTTGCTTCAAGAATTATTAGGTCATTTCCATCCTAAATTCAACGACCAACATTGGGCTCCTGGCGTTTATGGTTGTGCAGCTTTAATTTGTATTTTGTGGGGCTACCTAGTTCTACAAGGTAACATCGGTATTATTTGGCCTCTATTCGGTGTATCTAACCAATTATTAGGTACTATGACATTGGCTGTAGGTACTACAGTTATCATGCGACTTGGTCACAAACGTTATGCATGGGTAACAGGTATTCCTTGTATCCTCATGGCTATCGTTGCTATCGCTGCCGACTTTGAAAACGTATTTAACAGCTATATCCCAGCTGGTAAATGGATCCTAGTAGCGTTCAGTGCTGCTATGTTCCTCATGATTCTCATCGTATTAGTAGAGGCTGTACGTAGCTGGATTCGCTTATCTAGCATGCCTCAAGACTACCGTACACAAGCTGAAATTGAAGCTGAAAGCCTTGTGAAATACGGTAAAGAAGCAAAAGCATAATATTAATTATTGCAATATATAAAGGGGCTGTAACAGAATGCGGTAAAACCGCATTCTAGTTGCAGTCCCTTTAAAATATAGAAAATACCAAGGCTTTTAAAGTAATACGTTCTTTAAAGCTCTTTAATTTAATCAAACAGACATATTACAGTAGATTTAATTTGGTAAGCAATTCCATAATATTTTCTCCTAATACTAGATTTGTGATTGTTTTTGATGGACTTAGATATTCTATCATTTGTCGATAGAGAAAGGGGTCACCATATGGTGCATCAGAACTAAATAAGCATCTTTCAGGCAGTTCTAATAATGCCATTTTTGTTGCTATAGATGTAAATTGTGCTGATAAATCTAAATATATATTAGGTACTGTTTTTGCTAATTCAATTAATTCCATCCAATTAGTACCGCCTAAATGACCAAAAATGATTGGCACTGTAGGGAATTTTTTACATAAATCTACAAGTGAAAAGATCATTTCTTTTGTTACTGGTAGAAATGTATGTATCCAGAGGGGATATATTCTATTGGAGCATACTATTTTCATAATGTCCCCTATTTGTTGTATTTGAGCAATAGTACTAGGTGTAAATTCTCCAAGCCCCATTAAGTGATTTCTACATATTTGTTTGTCAATCCATAATTCTATATCGAATGGTTTCATACCTAATGGTATATTTCCAAAACCTAGAAATCTATCAGGGTAATAATTCATTGCTGTGGTTAAATCTTTTATATTATTTTCATATAGTCTTTTCTTTTCTTTCGCATTTATATCTCCATTTAACACGGAACTTAGCATAGAAATTTGTTGTTTTAATTCCTGTAAAGAATGAGACTGTTCGGGATGAGGAGTTGTAGTAAATAGAATAGCTTTATCAATTTTTGATTGATCCATCAACTCTATTTGATTTTCGGTTGGCAATATTACGTGTTCGTGACTATCTATAACCATTGTTATTCATCTCCTATTATTTTACTGCTAAATATATTATAGTAATAACTGTACGCTTTATTATGATATATAACAAGAAGGCACTTTTTCTATACCACGTATCCTTTAGTATAGTAGGTGTGAAAGAAGGTAGTATTTTGTCGAAAGTAGATTCTATTAATCAAGAATGTCCTATGGAGATTGCTTTAAATCTGTTAAGCGGTAAGTGGAGGTTAAAAATACTGTATTATTTACTAAAGGGCGAGTCAATTCACTTTAATCAATTACAACGATTATTAGGAGATATAACGACAAAAGTGTTGACGGCTCAATTACGTATACTAGAAGAAGCGGGTATTGTATCTAGAGTTGTATATGATGAATCGCCAATTAGAGTTAAATATTCTATGACAGATACAGGTAAAACACTGATTCCACTTATGACCGAATTATGTAATTGGGGGAAGACATACAAAAAAAGCCGACTTTAATAGGCGGCTCTTATCATAATTATTAATTCTTAATATTATTTAGCATCTCAACTTTTATGCTTTGTAAAGTTTAAATAAATAGTTTTATATGATAACCAAGAGTGATAGATAGAGAGAGACATAAAAAGGGGATGTCTTTTATAAAATGGTAACCTATATATACATGTAAGAAGTATTTGTTTACTCCTTTACCTGAATATGGACTTGAATGATATTAAAACGTTTAGCTTTATAGAGTTTTAAAATGCTTTAGAAAAGAAAATGTAAAATTCTATAGAATTTATTGACATACATCATAATCTAATATACGATGTATGTAGTGATATATATTACTACAATAAAATAGTTAGGTAATGGCGCCTAGTTTTCAGATTATTCTGAGACTAGGCGCTTTTGTTATGAAAGGAGTTTATTATGATGGGAATCGACACAGGTAATACAGCATGGATACTCGTGGCGACGGCCATGGTGTTTTTTATGACACCAGGGCTTGCGCTATTTTATGGAGGCATGTCGCGTAGTAAAAACGTGCTTAGCACCATCATGCAGAGCTTCTTTCTGATAGGTGTGATTTCTGTAGAATTTATGCTCATAGGCTACACATTGATCTTTGGTGACGATGTACATGGTATTATTGGCAGCCTCAATAAAATTGGTCTTATGGGCACAGAGAATAGCATCATGGAAGGTGCGAATATTCCAGAAATGGCATTTATTGCATTTCAATGTATGTTTGCTATTATCACACCAGCCATTATGAGCGGTTCTATTACGGGACGTATGCGTTTTGCACCCTTTGTAGTATTCGCTGTGATTTGGTCCGTACTCATTTATAATCCTATGGCCCATTGGGTATGGGGTGGTGGATTCCTCGCTAATCTAGGGGCACTCGACTTTGCAGGCGGCCTTGTTATCCATGTATTGTCTGGCGTATCAGGTCTAGTACTTTGTTTGCTCTTAGGTCGTCGCCGCGGTTATGGGCGCATGCCAATGTTACCGCATCACTTGCCAATGACCGTCCTCGGTGGTGCCATGTTATGGTTCGGTTGGTTCGGTTTTAATGCCGGTTCTGCTCTAGGGGCAAGCACCTTGGCTGCAAATGCAGTGTTGACGACGCAAATGTCTGCTGCTATCGGCATCGTTGGTTGGGTGTTGGTAGAACGATATCACCGTGGTAAACCGACCGTGTTAGGTGCCGTATCTGGAGGTGTATCTGGCCTTGTTGCTATTACGCCAGCAGCTGGTTTTGTAACACCTGTAGCAGCGATTCCAATCGGTTTTATCGGCGCCATCTGTTGCTATGTGGCGGTCGCAATTTTAAAGAGCAAGGTTGGCTATGATGATTCTCTCGATGCCTTTGGTATCCACGGTGTAGGTGGTATGTGGGGTGCCATTGCTACCGGTTTATTTGCTACGGTTACTGTAAATCCTGATGGCGCAGATGGATTGTTCTATGGTGGTAACTTGCTCATTCCTCAATTGATTTCTCTTGTCGTAGCTATTGCTCTTGCTATTATTGGTACGGTTGTCATTTTCAAGGTGGTTAGCTACTTTATGGATATGCGCGTTAGCATCAGTGCCGAATCTTTGGGTATCGACATTAGTGAACATGGCGAAGGTGCGTATAATCAATCTGAATTTAAGAGCAGTGGACGTTTTATTACCTCTGACCAACATTCCTTGGTGTAACGTATTCATGGTGAAAGCTAGCTTTCACAGATGGTACAATAGATGTAATGAAAACGTAGATGAGGTGATACTATGAAACGGATGAAGAAAGTAGATATCATTGCTCGGGCAGAGCAATTAGAAGATTTAAAAGAAGCCTTGAATCGCATTGGCATTCAAGGGATGACGGTCTCCCAAGTATTTGGCTGTGGATTGCAAAAAGGGCATACAGAAGTTTATCGTGGGCAAGAGTATGCGGTCAATCTTGTACCAATGGTGAAGGTTGAAACCGTTGTATGTGACGTGCCTGTTGATCTTGTAATGGATACGGCGCGCGATACTTTGCAAACTGGCGAGGTAGGAGACGGTAAGATTTTCGTGTACGATGTAGAAGATTCTATGCGGATTAGAACCGGTACGCGCGGTACGAAGGCCGTTACTGATGATGAAGCTTAATTAATCATATATGTAATACGCGAGCTGCTACATACCTTGGTGTGTAGCAGCTCTTTGTGTTTATACATTTGTGGGTGATTGGTTTTGTAAAATTTAATGCTATAATAATTGTATGACTAGACGATTACGCTCGTATTGGAGCAAATATATACAACTATATAAGCGAGGTATACTAGGCATTATTGCATTTATTGGAATTACGGTAGTCATTATCTCCATCTTAGCTACTATTGCGAGTAGAGGCATGGGTGTTATTTTTAATGAGGTAATAGCACGTCAGACCATGATGCGAGGGACTATTACCGTCGCTAGCCTGAGCGCCACCCCATGGGGGACCATATCCTTTGAGGATTTGCAATGGGCTGATGACGATGGACATCAGTTGATGACCGTACCTTCCGGTAAGATACGCGTTAATATGTGGGATGTGATTACTCGTAATTTTAAGGCATCTGCCATACGAGGCATAGAATTAAATGATGCGGTCATTGTAGTAGATTTAGATGACGATAATCGGGTCGATTTTGTGCCGGCTTCTCCTGATATTAATAAACCCTTATCTGAAGTAGAACAGCGACCTAAAGCACCTAAAAAAACGACCCTAGAACGTCAAGAAGAGCTAGGGAAAAAGGTGCGTAACTTTAATTGGAATGGTCAACATATCGATGCGATTGTGAAGCTTTCAGACTGCCAATTGGAAATATTCCAAAAGAATCGACATTATGTGATGAAGAATGTGAATGCTCGATTTGATATTGATACGAATCGTGCCATTCGCATGAATCTAACAACTGGTAAATTCGGAGGCACCGCCATTGGGGATGGCCTCACATTGGAAGGCCGTATCGATCTAAAAGATGTGCTTAAGCATCGTATGCCTACGCTGAATATGAATCTAAATATTTATGGTGTAGATCCGGCATCCTTAGGATTTGGTGATAGTATTCACGATAAGATGACCTTGCTGACAGCAGTGACGGGGGATATTAATCGGCCCTTTGCATCGGGACGTGTTACCATGCCAATCCTTAGAATCCCTGCACTAACCTTTGAAAATGTGGTAGGCGATGTGACCTATCAAGATGGCATATTGGATTTTAAAGAGGTATATGCGAATGTATTTGGCGGTAAGTTAAAGGCTAAAGGTGTATATAATCTAGATACGCGGGCCTATGAATTAGTGGGGGTCGCCACAGATCTAGATAGTAGCATGGCCTTAAAAACACCGGATTTTGCTGTTCCTGTATCGGCGAACCTTAACTTCTCAAGTAAGGGACAGCCTAAAGATATGGTGGTGTGGGGCGATTTTACATCTGGTGCAGGTCGTTACATACTCATTCCTATACAATCTATTACGGGACGCTTTCACAATCAAGGACGTCATTTATCGTTCTTTGATGTGAAAGTACATACATCGGTAACAACGATTTCAACGGATGCATTGCATATCGATAATGGCGAATTAACATTGGGGCCATTGAATATTACATCCAATGGGGGGAGTAATTTTGCCATTTATGATGAAAGTATCTTTGGCGAGCTTGGGCGTACAATGGATGGTATAAAAAATGATATGGCACAGGCAAGTCAAAATATGAAACGCGCTCAAGATAATAGTCAATCGATGAAGCACGAAGGTATAAAGCCACCAAGTGATGCAAAAGGCGTTTTAGATGATGCCAAAGAAGCAATCAAAGGATTTTCCGATAGCTTGAAATCGATTAAGATTCGATGAAATTTGAAAATTTTCATGTTCAGCTTATCTCTTAAGTATAAAATGCGAAATGTTATCAAAACATTTGATAACATAGTGGATTATATATGTGTTTTATTAGGAGGTTTCTTATGAGAAAAGCTAAAAAATTATCTATAACACTTATGGCGTCTGTTATGGCTTTAGGCGTTGTAGCATTTACAGCACAACCAGCTAACGCATCTTATGGCTATAAATATACTGATTCCATTCGCCCACCAGTTTTGACACCTACACCATCTACTGGTAGAGCCCCTGTGGAACCTGTAACAACTACAGTTACACCAGCTCCTACTGCAAAAACGACAACAACTGTAGAGCCTACTAAAACAGCTGGTTCTGTAACAACAGCTAACACTACAAATAATACAGATAAAACAGTACAAGATATTCTTAGCTCTTTGCTTTCCTTGTTGCAAAACTTGTTTAACACCCTCTTTAAATAATAGGGGATAACAAAACGGCGGTCCTTGTTAGAACTGCCGTTCTTGCATATACCAAAGCCCTTCGGTTGCATCCGAAGGGCTTTACTATTTGTATTATTATTTTGTGTTGTTGTCAGTTGTTTGTGTATGTTTAACCTTGATAAGAGGTTCGTCCTTTGTAGTGGATTTCGTGTTGGACTCCACTTTGGAACTAGTCTCTACCTTGGCAGACGTATTGTCTGATGGCGGCAAGAATGTACTGATTTCGTTTTTGTGAGGTACATTCGTATTGGTTGTGGATGCTAGCTGAGCCCGTTGTGGAGCGATGAAAATTTCGTTCTTCGTGATTTTTACGTCATTTAATAGTAATTTGAATGCACTAGGGCTCACGAACAATTGACCATCTATCATGCGCGGTGTAGGCAGCATAGATTCGGATGTATCAAGGTTGATGATTTGCAACTTGCCCTTTCTTACGATTTGCGCTTGATCTGGTTGGATGGCTAGTGTAGCAATACTCATATCTACCAATGCTGTTTTTGTTGGTGCGTCCCACGCCACCTTATAGCCTAACGCTTCCGATACTTGGCGCAGTGCTACGAGCGGTTGACCGTCTACATAGGCTACATTTTGATGGTCTTTTACCGGTTCTAATACCTTGCCATCTACATTGATGTGATGTTGTGTCGTTACAGATGCAGGTTTCTCTAAATTTTGTGCTGGCGCAGGTGTTTCCATGCCGATTGCTGCATGTGCTGGTTGCGCCATGCCTACTGTGAAAGCTAACGCACCTAGAGCGATGCTAGATAAAATAAGCTGTTTTAGTTTCATAAGGGACCTCCATAAGGTGTTATATCGTTCTGAATAAACTAATGTTATCAGATGTATATGAATATTTTATTATAAACTTTAATTTCATGCAATTTAAATTAAGCTAGAATAAGTTAATAGTTTGTTTTGTAGGAGTCATAGACATATACTTTGCTAAAAAAATCAACTATGTTATCCTAATGATGTATATAAAATTACTAGTGCATATAGGGTGAAGATTAGAGTCAAGAGAGAAGTAGGAATGTCTGCTAACAATATCTAGAGTAATCAAACATTTGTGACAAATACTTATGCCTTTTGATTCATAAAGTACTCTGTTATAACTTGGTTTGGTGATTTAAAGTTTAAGACTTTTTGTGCAATGTTATTATATCTATTAGCATATCGACTATGTGCTTTTAGAAAACTCTCCATACTATTAAACTTACGAGAATAAAATCTTTCACTATCAATTCGATGACTGCGCTCTACCTTTCCATTCTGCCACGGAGAAAATGGTCTTGTCGTTTTATGCTCTATTCCTAATCTTTTTAATACAATATCAAATAAACACTCTCGATCTTTTACTCCATAGTTTGTAAATTCACGACCATTATCTGTTTGTATTGTATGAATAGGAAATCCCATTTTGGCTTCTAAATTTAATAAGAAGCGACTTGTATTAGTAACACTTTTTTCATCTATAATTTTTAGAATTCTCTTTCTAGAAAACTCATCAATAGCTGTAAGTTGATAGTAAGATTTTCCTTGTGTTGAAAAGGCTAAACTCTCGCGAGGTACGTATTTTATATCAATCTGAACCTTTTCTCCTGGATATGTTATTATATCCGGTTTCCACTTGCTTTTAGGAACAGATTTAACAACCTTTTTCTCTTTAATATGACACCTGATTTGTCGGCACATAGAGCCATATGAGCGTTTATAACCACGCTTTTTTGCCTCAACATATACTTGAGACAGCCCTTCATGTTTAAACTTAGAATGCATACGCTTGATAAGTGCTAGTTCTTCCTCAGTGTGTTGATTAGGATGAGAATGTGGTTTACGACTATACAATCGAAGTGAATCAATAGTCCCGTCGAAACGCTTCACCCAACGTTGTACTTGTTGTCTACTAGTATGATAGCGACGTGCAGCTTCAGCATTATTTCCATACTTTATAGCATATTCACATACTCGTTTACGAAATCTTAATTCTTCAGTTATAATAGAATGCATGAGAAGGAACTCCTTTTGTTGTAATGTTTGGATTAAGCAACTTCATTATAACAGAGTTCCTTCTCATTTTTTATTCACTTGTCACAAATGTATTATACTCTTACAGAAGTAGGAATGTCTGCTAACAATAAAAATTTTTTTAAAGCTATATATATGTTTGTTGTTCTTTTTTTATTGGATGTAGCTCTTGTATACTCACTACTTCAGTTAGGAGATGGACCGTATCGTAAGATAGATGCTATAGCCTGTTTTGGAGCTATTAATGCGATATTTATATATCTAAATATTGGGGAAATAAAAGTCATTCATAGATATATAAAGGAAGGCCGGTTTGTGGAAGGTATAAAAAAGGCTATACGTTTATTGAAATATAGTAAAACAAGTTATTTTGCCCGTATATCAAGTATAATTATAGGTATTTGTTTTATTGGTTGGGGCATACAAGTTGAAAGTGGTATATTGATAAAACTAATCGCGTTTACTATTGGTGGTATTAATCTTTGGAGATCAATATAATCATTATTTTAGAACATCTTAAACAATTAGTTACGTATATAGAAGCGTAAATATAATGAGGTTGAACCTCCTATGATATAATTAAGTATCGTATGAATTACTCCATATATTATATTATTTTATAGAAAGAGGTTCCTTATGGCATCCGGCAGATCTGAAAAAGAGTTACAAGGCGTAACGATGTTAGGTCACAAGACCGATTATCCTACTGATTATGCACCACAGGTGTTAGAGGCATTTGATAACAAACATCCTGATAATGATTATTTCGTTAAGTTTAACTGTCCTGAGTTTACAAGCTTGTGTCCTATGACAGGTCAACCAGACTTTGCGACCATCTATATTTCGTATGTACCAGATAAGAAAATGGTGGAGTCCAAGTCTTTAAAATTATATCTATTTAGTTTCCGCAACCATGGGGATTTTCACGAAGATTGTATCAACATCATCATGAAGGACCTCATTAAGTTGATGGAACCTAAGTACATCGAAGTATGGGGCAAGTTTACACCGCGCGGTGGTTTGTCCATCGATCCATATGCAAATTACGGCAAGCCTGGTACAGAGTGGGAAAAGACGGCGAAAGAGCGCCTTCATTTCCATGATATGCAGCCTGAACGCGTAGCGTACCGTTAAGATGAATTACGAATTTATAGCTGTCATCTCGGCAATCATATTTTGCTTTGTATTTGGCCTATTATTGTCTTTGCATCCAGCAGCGCTCGTCGTTGGTAGTCATAGTTCATTACATACATACAGCCGATGGACACGATGGAGTGCTTATATAGCGTTGATACTATTAGTATTGCGCATCGACATTACTGTAACAGACAGTATGGTGCCGTCTAGCTGGCTGTTTAGTGAATGGTTTCAGCTCGTTACCATTGTTATATTTGCTCTCGTCCTACTACAAACCTTGGCATTCGTAGATTTTACACATGGGGAACGAAATGTACAGTTTCACTATTGGCAAATTGAGCAAAGTTATGGTTCAGAGTCGCGGATGGAACGATATATACACAAGCATCATAATCAAGTAGCAGGGGCGTTGGTAAATTATTGTTATGTTTTATGGATGACATGGCGTTCTATGTGGCCTGCCTTATTGATGTTATTCTGGTATAAACTTTGGGCCGTTGAAGTGAATGGCTTGCTTTCACCAATTATATCTAGAAAAGAGCATATGCCAGATGTGGTTTCTTATTTGATATTAGATCCACATATTTTAACGTATACCTTGGCTGGCTTTTTATGGGGCCATATTGTATTGCATGAACGAAAGAACATCATCTTATATGGCAATAGTAGGGCTTTTCAGTTTGTGCTCTCTAGGCTTATAGTTATCGTGGGCAGTCTTTTGTGGATAGGAATTGCCGTCGCCATTATGACGGTACCTATTACGTGGGATTCGGTGATTAGCACGCTTGGAAACATACGATAAACTCAGTTATTTCCTATAAACTGCGGGCTTTAAAGACCCTCAAAATTCTTGACAGATATATTCCTAGGTGTTAGAGTAGGAATATATTTATAGAGTGTACAAATGATTATACCCAGTGTATAGTTTGGTGATCGTTAAAACCGTGACTTACGCCCTTGGGAGTATCCAAGGGCGTTATATTTTTGATAGACACACTGTTCGTGTAATGAACGTAGATATGGAGTACTTATGATGCAAGGTTTGCGCGAGTTATGGGGCAAAATTCAATATAATATTAAACGCGTCATGGATTCTGACCCAGCGGCCACTAATGTGTGGATGGTTATATGGACGTATCCTCATATTACGGCTTTGTTCTGGCATTTCTTTGCGCATCGCCTTTATAAGGCGGGATGGCCTACATTGGCACGCCGTATAGCACTTCATTCTCGTCATGTAACAGGCATTGAGATTCATCCGGGTGCTACCATAGGTCGAGGCTTATTTATTGACCATGGTATGGGTGTTGTTATCGGTGAAACCGCCGTCGTCGGAGATAATGTGACATTGTTCCACCAAGTAACATTGGGCGGTATGTCCTCTAAGAAAACAAAACGCCATCCCACCATTGAAGATGATGTTCTCATTGGTACAGGTACAAAAATTTTAGGGGATATTACGATTGGAGCGCGCACTAAAATCGGTTGTAATCTAGTTATAAAACACGATATTCCGAAAGATATGGTTATCTTTGAAACAGATCCGGAAAATATGTATGTTCGGAAACCTAGACGAAAGAATAAAAATGGTGCATCGAATGATAGCCCATATCCTGAAAACTACATAGAATACTATATATAAATAGACTGGCTTAGACCTCTTGCTTGTTAGATGCATATCTGATGGTAAGAGGTTTTTTGTTTCATAAAAAAATCATTGAAAAAAATCGATAAAGTTATTGACAAGGAAAATCATTATTGTTAATATAATTATGTAATCAATATTGATTACAAATTACATAAATAAATAACAGGTTTAGAAGCCGACAAGATTTGTCCTATATTAGGATAAATTATAATTGAGAATTAAATGAAAAAGGAGTAATTATTATGAAAAACGTACAACAAGTAAATCAATATTTAGCAGATCTTTCCGTATGGAATGTAAAATTACACAATCTTCATTTCAATGTAACTGGTCCACAATTCAAATCTATCCATGAATACTTGGAATCCATTTATGATGAAGCCTTTGAATATTTTGATGCAGTAGCTGAACATGTAAAAATGCAAGGTGAATTCCCATTGGTAAACTCTGTTGAATATGCTAAATTGGCAAAAATCGGTGAATTAGGTCAAGAAGATATTCCTCAACATAAAGTTATCGAAATTTTACTTCATGACTTCAAATATATGAAGGATCAAGCGGCTGCTATTCGTGAAGCAGCTGGTGAAGAAGATAATTTCTTGCTTTCCAACATGATGGAAGACCACATTGAGTATTATGTAAAACAAATTTGGTTCATTGAATCTATGTTGAAATAATTCAATTGACAACGCCTTACTGGGTATGATATGATTACCCAGTAAAGCATGGAGGATTACTCAAGAGGCTGAAGAGGACGGTTTGCTAAATCGTTAGGGCGGGTTACCGTCGCTAGGGTTCGAATCCCTAATCCTCCGCCATGCTGAGACCTCACATCGTCTGATGTGAGGTCTTTTTTATTGTTGTACGCCGAATAGGCATGACTAAACCCCCAGTTAAACTGGGGGTCGGTAAAAAATTCTTAGAGAAAAGGAAAGAACCTCCTAGTGGTAAAATGAAGTTGGTCTGGCAACCACAACATTTCAACATAGGAGGTTCAATGTCAATGAATGACGTAAAAAGCTTATCACATAGTAAATGGAGATGTAAATATCATATTGTTTTTGCACCAAAGTATAGAAGGCAAATAATTTATGGACGGATAAAAGCTGATGTAGGTAAAATTTTAAGAGATTTATGTAATAGAAAAAATGTAGAGATTATAGAGGCAGAATGCTGTCCGGATCATATTCATATGTTAGTAACTATTCCACCACATTTAAGTGTATCAAGTTTTATGGGATATTTAAAAAGCAAAAGTAGCCTCATGATATTCGATAAACACGCAAATTTAAAATATAAGTATGGAAATAGACATTTCTGGTGTAGAGGATATTATGTGGATACAGTGGGAAGATACGAAGGAGCGATAAAAGAGTATATTCGCAATCAATTACAAGAAGATATAGCACAAGATACATTAAACTTTAAAGAATATACCGACCCGTTTACGGGTGAGCCGGTAAAATAGGCAAAATAAAAGCCCCCGAGTAGGGGGCAGCCAGTGGTAATAGAGTGGTTGTCAGATCATTCAAAGCCCTCTTTAGAGGGCCACCACTAGAGAAAGACCCTTATAGGGTCAGAGCAAACCACCCGTTCTACGGGTGGTTATGATTAACTATACAGTGTAAGGAAAGGGGATAGAGTTGACGTATTCATATCTAATTGCTTATAATAAATTGTATAAAATTTAATTTAAGGAGACATTTATGAATACACAATATACACGTCGATTAACAATGATTCGTCGCGCTCTTGGTGTGGGTGCTCTTTGTTTAGTGGCATCTTTTGGGGTGGCACATGCGGAAGACTTTGCAATTCCTAGTGCCCGTCCCGTGGTAGATGGTATGAGTACTGATGATGTTAAGGTAGTATCTGCTGCACATCCTGGTAGTGCTAACCTTATTACACCAAATGATTGGACCTATAAGGCGTTGAAGACACTGGTAAAACATGGGGCCATTACGGACACACATGGATTTACATTCGATGATAGCACTAGCTATACAAAGGATGAGTTGATGCCCTTGCTTGACGAAGTCGTAGAAAAACGGGAACAAATGAACGACAATGATCGTCAATTTGCGTTGCGTATTTACCAAGAAAACATGCGTGATGTCATGGATTATCGCATTGAACGAGATAAGAAACTCACCGAAGAACGCCGTCAAAAATTAGATGAAAAACGCGTTAAGAAATCTGGTAAAGATGTAAAGGTATCCGAAAAACAACAGGAATCTCTCGATGCGGCCACTGATGAAGTGGCTAAGCCAAAAGAACGGGCGTTAACAGATGAACAAATTAAGGAAAAAATGAAGAAATTCAAGATTGATGATTCTCGTGTAAAGACTAACGGTGATGTTCGTATTCGCTATACAGGTTCCAAGGATGGTAAATCTAAAGCAGATGCACGTGTGCAAACAGAAATGACGTTCACTCTATAATCCCTATAAGGGAATAACATGATTAATTTTCTTAAAAATAAGTTGTTTACCGTCCATCAGAATGGCAAACAACATGTTAGTGAAGTATTTAAATATATCGGACCGGGTATTATTGTAACCGTCGGATTTATCGACCCCGGTAACTGGGCGGCTAACTTAGCAGCTGGTGCTAGCTATGGTTATGAATTGCTATGGGTTGTAACATTATCTACACTTATGCTTATCTTATTGCAGCATAATGTGGCCCATCTAGGCATTGTACGGGGGCAATGTTTAGCAGAATGTGCTTATGAATTCTTACCGAAATGGTTATCTCGTACGGTGCTCAGTACAGCGGGGATTGCAGCCGTAGCCACGGCGCTGGCGGAATTTATTGGCGCTGCCATTGCATTGAAGATGCTGTTCGGCATCCCTCTCGTTATCGGTAGCGTATTAACGGCTATCGTATGCACAATTATGCTCATTACAAACTCCTATAGTAAATTAGAACGTATCATAGCTGGGTTTGTATCTCTTATCGCATTGGCCTACCTTGTGGAGGTCAATATGGTCGATGTTAATTGGGCTGCAGCGGGTATTGGCTGGGTCAATCCGAGCATACCTAACGAATCGATGCTCGTTATCCTGAGCATTTTAGGGGCCGTCGTTATGCCTCATAATTTGTTTTTGCACTCCGAGGTTATCCAAAGTCGTCAGTTCAATCGACAAGATAAGGAGATTATGCATCGCCAGTTGCGCTATGAATTCGTAGATACATTATTATCTATGGGCATTGGTTGGATGATTAATTCCGCAATGATTTTGTTGGCAGCGGCCGTATTTTTTAGTCATGGCATTGCTGTTACCGAATTAGAACAGGCAGAGGAATTATTGAGACCTTTAATTGGACCTGCTGCAGGTACCATCTTTGCTTTGGCCTTGCTATTTGCCGGCCTTGCATCATCGGCGACAGCCGGTATGGCTGGGGCGAGTATATTTGCGGGCATGTTTGGCGAGTCTTATGATATGAAGGATTTTCATAGTCGCTTGGGATTGGGGTTAACATATATTCCTGCACTATTATTGATCTTGTTTATTACGGACTCCTTTCAAGCATTGCTCGTTTCGCAAATGTTCTTGAGTTTACAGTTGCCGATTACCATATTCTTGCAATTATATATGACGAGTAGCCGTCGTGTGATGGGCGCTTATACGAACCGCCGATTTACGGGGATTATTCTTTGGGGCATTGGTATTATCGTAACATTGATGAATATTTACTTATTAGTTATAGGCTAATATATACCGCTTGTTTTTGTGAAAGCTTTCACAGAAATAGGCGGTATTTTATTTTGTCTAGAACTAGAACCAAATAGATTTATGAAATGTAGTTGTAGTAACGTATAAGCCTGTGAAATATGGTACAATAAAGAATAAAATTTAATTTGCTGGTATAGCAGTTTATATATGTTTTTGGGAGGATTTCATGACAACAGAAAAAGATATGAATGAATTAAATGCACCTTTACAATCAGATTATAAAGAGGTCGTTCACGACATTGCAGAAGAATTATTAGCGCGCCTTAACATCGAAGAGGATGGCGCTATTATCGATATGTTCCAAACAGGATCCTTAGATCCTTGGCAATTATTTGTGTTCTTCTCCGCATTAGAACATGCACTCATGGAGTTTAGAACGGATAAACGCAAGAAAACTGTTATCGTTCATGCCCAACCAGAGGCCCTCGTTGGTACAGGCCCTGTTGTAACACCTGTATCCACTATGCTTGAGCATATTTTAATGTCTCGCGTAAATGATATGAGTGAAGGCCGTTTGGAAACCGGTTTGCTTACGGTGTCTGGTGAAAGCATCGATTACGAAGGGGTTAATCTTAAGGGACGCCATGTAGTTATCATTTGCGATATCCACGATAATGAATCTCCTTATTTGGCAGAATGCATTAAATTGTGTAAAGAAATGAAAGCTAGTCACGTTGTGGCCGTGCCTCTCATGTTGTGGAATCCAGATCTTATCGACAATTTGACAGAGGAAAGTATCAAGGCGGAATTATCCCATGAAAATCGTCCTCTCTCCTAGTAAGACAAAAACAATTTCCGATGCAACAGTTGCGGTCCGTGACGGTCAATTTCAGCCTCAGATTACGCAAAAGATTGTAAAACATGTACAATCTCTCGATGTAGCAGCACTTGGCAAGGCCCTAAAACTAAAGGAAGATAAGGCGCAAGCTCTCTTTGATTTTTATCAAGAGTTTGAGGCCCATCCTGTAGGTCTTGCTTGTGAAAGCTATGATGGCATTGCCTTTAAATATTTAGATTGGGCAGGACTATCTGATGAGGCAAAGGCTTTTGGTGAAACTCATCTCGCTATTATGTCTGCATTATACGGCATTGTAGAGCCTACGATGGGCGTTAGAGACTATCGATTAGATATGGTCGATAAGGTAGGGATAAATTTATATGAAACCTGGCGTGAAGCGGTGGATGCATACTTTCACAAGGAGGATTGGATCCTAAGTTTAGCGTCTAAAGAATATGCAAAAATGGTGAACCATCCAAAGGTGGTAACCGTTGAATTTTGGGAATTACGAGGCGACACATTTAAACAGATGAGTACGTCCTCCAAAATGAGTCGTGGTATGATGGCGCATGCATGTTTGATGAACCAAGTAAAGCATGTGAGAGATTTACCACGCGAAATTAATGGATTTGTCTGCGTTACAGATATTGAATCTATTACGATACCAAGCGAATCGATGACGATTCGTTATGAAAGGAAGTGATGATTTGCAAGTGCAAGATATTCTCACAAAAGACCTCGTCGGCGATGAATGGCTGACAGAGGATGAGCTAAGATTTCTTATGTCTGTAACTGATGAAGAACAGTTGCAGCTAATATATAAAAAAGCGTACGAAGTGAAGGCAAAATATGTACAACCTGTAGCGTATTATCGTGGCCTCATCGAATTCTCGAACCGATGCATTAAAAACTGTAATTACTGCGGTATTCGCCGCGAAAATGATAAGACGGAACGCTTTGATATGAATCGTGAAGATATCATCAAGATGGCGCAGTGGGCGTATGACCATGAATATGGTTCTATTACGCTTCAATCTGGAGAACGTTGTGATGATGTATTTGTCGATTATGTAGTCGATCTTATCCGCGACATCAAAGCCATCGGCGATGGTTCCCTTGGTATTACGATGTGCGTAGGGGAGCAAAGTGAAGAGGCGTACCGCCGCATGCGTGAGGCGGGTGCTAGCCGTTACCTATTGCGCATTGAAACGACGAATAAAGAGCTATATCACAAAATTCATCCTCGCGATGAACTACATTCCTTTGAAACTCGAGTTGAATGTCTACGCCGTTTGCGTCGTGTAGGATTTCAAGTGGGTACAGGCGTTATGATTGGTCTGCCTGGGCAAACAGAGGAAGACCTTGTGAACGATATCTTGTTCTACCGTGATATGGATATCGATATGATTGGCATGGGTCCCTATGTGGTGCATCATGATACGCCATTAGGCCAAGAGGCATTAGCAATGGGCATTGATGATGAGGCTGGTAAATTGCGCCGTATTCAACTAGGGCTCAAGATGATTGCCTTAACGCGTCTATTCTTGAAAGACGTAAATATTGCAGCTACTACAGCGTTACAAGCATTAGATCCACTAGGTCGTGAAAAGGGGCTCGCTGCAGGTGCCAATATTTTGATGCCTATCATTACAATCCCAGAACATCGTGCCAAATATTTGTTATATGATAATAAACCATGCGTGGATGATAATGCAGATAAATGTAAAGATTGCTTGACGCGTCGCGTTATGTCCATTGGTGATACTGTTGGATGGAAGAAAAATGGGGATTCCAAGCATTACGGTAAGCGAACTGGGTCGTTTTAAACACATTGATATAGATTATTGATTAAATTGTTTATAATTTTTATATTTATGTAGAAATATAAATAAAACCCAGATATAATAAGAACATAGTTTATTTTGTTTTATTATATGAGGTGATTTTATGGAAACAAAATGGTATTCTGACTTTTGGAATCTATTGACTCAACCATTCAAGGGTGGTATCGATCAAGTCGTACAGTATGGTACATTGAAAAAGGGCTTCTTAGGGACAGCGCTCTTATGGGCGATTCCTTACATTTTACTAGGTTTGTTTGGGGCCTTGTTGTTCCCATTGCTTCCTAGAAACGAATTTTCTGCTATGGGCATGCTCCTTGGGGCTGGCGTAGGCTTCTTCTTTATTCTAGCCTATATTGCTAGTATCATTTGGTCCTTTGTCATGGTGGCTGTTGGGTCCTATGTATTTAACTGGGTGGCTGTAAAAATGGGCGGTACTGACGATGTACAGTCTGTTATGAAGGTCCAATGGTATCTACAAGGTTATGAAGTATTATTATGTACTTGTGTGTATACAATTGTTTTTATTCTCATGGCTATCTTCGGTGGCCTATTTGGTAGCTCTACATTATCCAAGCTTATTTCTAATTTAGGCTCTTTAGTAATTTTTGTCTTATCCGTGTGGGTAGGCCTTGAATTGATGGCAAGACAAACTACGTTGACTAAGATGCAAGTATTCATTGCCGGTATCGTAACATTTGTTATCTTCGTCATTATTTCGCTTATTTTCATGGCTCTTTTTGGTGGCTGTGCAGCCTTGGTAGGCCGATAATTTCATTATTATAAAAAATCCTCTTTTTTCGATAAATATTTTTTCGGAAAAAGAGGATTTTTATAGTATTACGTCGAAATCATATATCAAGAACTCAAAGTTTCACATAAGGAGGCGATTCCGATGAAAGAATATAGTAGTGATCAGATTCGTAATGTAGCTGTGGTGTCCCACGATGGGGCGGGGAAAACGGCTTTAGTAGAATCCTTGTTATTAACCTCTGGTGCTGTTGATTTTGTTGGCCGTGGTCAAGATAATAAACATATTATGGACTTTGAGCCAGAAGAGATTAAACGGAATGTAACGATTCAATTGGGTATGGCCCCTTGTGAATGGCATGACCATAAGGTTAACTTTATTGATACACCGGGTTACAATGAATTCCATGGCGAAGTTCGTGCCGCATTGCGTGCTTGTGATGGCATGTTAATGGTATTATCTGCAACGACTGGCGTTGAAACAGATACGGTGCGCGCGTGGGATTATGCTGTTGAATTACAAATGCCACGTATGGCATTTATCAATAAAATGGACGTTGATGGTGCTGATTTCTTCGGTACTATTGAACGTATGCGTGAACTATTTGGCAAGGCAATTATGCCACTCCAAATTCCAATTGGCGAAGGTGCCAATTTTGAAGGCGTTATAGACGTAGCCAAAATGACTGCGTTTACTTACAAAGACGGCCAACCAACAGAGATTGCTGTACCGGCTCATCTTATCGAAAAGGCCCAAGAAATACGGGAAATGACCGTAGAGGCCGCGGCTGAAGGTAGCGATGAATTGTTGGAAAAATATTTAGAAGGCGAAGAACTTTCATTAGAAGAAATTCGTCAAGGTCTACGCGAAGGGATGATTACAGGCCGTGTGTGTCCAATCATGTGTGGCAGCGCCACATCCCGTATTGGCTTAGATCAAGTATTAGACAGAATGATTCGGTATATGCCAGATGCAGCAAAAAAAGTGATGACTGCTGAATCAGCAGACACTGGTGAACCAGTTGTGGTGCATGTGGATAAACCCCTAACCGCATTCGTGTTTAAAACCTTGCTTGACCCATTCGCAGGCAAACAAAGCTTTGTACGCATCTTCTCTGGTGAACTCAAAGAAGGTGATAAGCTGTTCAACGTTAATCAAGGAACTGAGGAAAAATGGAATAAGATGGTTACCCTTATCGGGAAGCAACAAATTCCAGTGACTGCCGCAAAAGCTGGCGATATCGTAGTGATACCGAAATTAGCTAATGCAAAAACAGGCGATACCTTAACAGCTCCTGATTTTAAGGTGAAGTACGATGCGATTCGTTTCCCTCAACCTTTATATACTATAGCTATGGAAGCTGTGAAAAAAGGTGAAGAGGAAAAATTAGCTAGTGCTGTGTTAAAAGTAGCCGAAGAAGATCCAACTTGTGTAGTTGTGAAAAATCCGGAAGCTCGCCAATTGCAAATTGACTGCATGGGCGAAGTGCACTTAGAACATATCCTTAACAAGATGGACCGTAAATACGGCGTACAAGCGAAACTTGTAACACCATATATTCCATACCGTGAAACAATTAAAGGATCTGCAGAAACAGAATCGAAATATAAAAAACAAAGTGGCGGTCATGGTCAGTATGGACATGTTAAAATTCAAGTTGATCCATTATATGATGGTCAAGAATTTGCCTTTGTAGACAAGATTTTTGGTGGTGCTGTACCAAGACAATATATACCAGCAGTGGAAAAGGGTGCCAGAGAAACCCTAGAAAAAGGCTTAATTGCGGGATATCCTATGATTGGCGTGCAAGTGACACTCTTGGATGGATCTTACCATAGTGTAGACTCCTCAGAGTTAGCATTTAAAGTAGCTACGTCACAGGCTATCAAGGATGTAATTCCAAAGGCGAAACCAGTCCTATTAGAACCAATCTATGAAGTTAACGTGTTTGCACCAGATGCTTTCATGGGTGACATCATGGGCGATTTAAATAGTCGTCGAGGTCGTGTATTAGGCATGGAACAAAGTGAAAGAACTGGTATATCTGTTGTTAAAGCGCAAGTACCGTTGGCAGAAATGTCAGATTATGTTACTGTATTGCGTTCCATGACGCAAGGTCAAGGCGTATTTAATCGTCAGTTCTACAGTTATGAAGAGGTTCCTCACAAACAAGCAGATGAAATAATCGCTGCTTTTAAGGAACAAGAGTAATATAAAATTGGCCATGTAGTTAATTCTAATATGAATTAACATGTAAGTAACAACTGCATATACAATTTCATAGACAACTTCATATGTATAACAGTCTTGACGTAAGTCATAAAACTGAATAGTATTTTACAAACCCTCCATATATGTAGCGTATGGAGGGTTTATATTTATGTAATCCTATGTGGAAGCTAAGCTTTTTATGTGCTACGATAAGAGTATAAAGATCATATTGATATTGTATTTGAATATAGTATGTCTATACAGTATGGTTCTTACAGAAAGGATATAGTTATGTTTTTCTCCAGTATACATGCAGATTATACAAAAATGGGCTACCCAGCAGCCATTGTTCGAGCCCTTGATTTCTTAAAAAACACTGATTTACAAGAATTGCCAGGAGGTCGTCATGCTATCGAAGGCGATATGATGTATGCCAATGTAGATGATGTAGAAACAAAATTATTTGAAACTACAAAACCAGAATCTCATAAAAATTATATAGATATACAGTTTATGGTGAAGGGTCAAGAGAATATGGGCTTTTTTGTGGACCATGGCCGAGTAAAGCCTATCGAATCCTATCCTGAACGAGACTGCTATTTTTATCCTAATGAATCTGTCGATGAAGGTCACATCCACTGTCCAGAAGGGTATTATACGGTATTTTTCCCATCGGATATTCATCGTCCTCTTTTAGCGGTTGACGATAAGCCTATAAAAATTCGTAAGGTTGTTGTAAAGGTGCACGTGTCTCTATTAGGTGAGTAACATGATGAAACGATATGAAATTATCGGTATTATATTAACATTATTAGGCGCCACCTTGTGGGGCGTGTCAGGCACATCCGTTCAATTCGTAGGTAATTTCCGCAATATGAACCTAGAATGGCTCTTGACGATGCGTCTTATTACGGCCGGCCTTTTAACCGTTCTATATGGATGGATTCGTCAAGGCAATACGATTTTTAATGTATTCCGTAATTGGCGAGATACATTAGGACTCGTCATATTCGGCGTATTTGGTATGGCCCTGTGCCAATATACCTATTTCCGTTCCATCGTCATCGCCGGTGCGGGCATTGCGACGGTGCTGCAATATTTGGCGCCGTCTATGATTATCATTTATTTGCTGATGCGTTATGGCAAACGGCCTTCTACAGGAGAAATCATTTCAGTTATCCTTGCTTTAGTAGGTACTATTTGCTTGATGGGCAATAATGGTTTTTCTTTTGAAAGCTTCCGCAGTGATGTATTATTCTGGGGCTTATTATCTGCCGTGGGCGTAGCCGTATATAGTGTTTCCCCAGTACGATTATTAGCTACCTATGGGACAATTCCTATTGTAGGCTTTGGTATGCTCCTCAGTGGTCTTGTGGCAGCGGCGCTTTTCCAGCAACCTCATTCGTATGCGACGTGGGATGTATGGACTGTGGTAGGCTGTTTTAATGTAGTTTTTCTTGGCACCATCGTGTCCTTTAATGCGTACCTTGAAGGGGTTAAACGCATTGGTGCGGTTCCAGGATCGATTTTGTCATCGATTGAGCCGATTTCAGCAGCCTTCTTTGGATGGGCTTTGTTAGGTAATCAATTTAACTGGGTTGGTATCTTAGGGATGGCCATGATTATTGCTACAGTTATCATCATTGCCTTAGAAAAACGAGGTCAATCATCTTAATGATAAACTTTTTGTAATAGTAATCAATCCTTATGCGGAGGTTGTATGGAAGAAAAACAGTGGATAGGCATGGGCCTTGCCATTATGGGGGCACTATTTTGGGGGCTTTCAGGTACATCGGTGCAATTCCTCGAAAATGCAAAGCATTTAAATGTAGAGTGGCTGTTAGAAGTGCGCTTACTTTTAGCAGGTTTATTAACAATTCTACTCTCCTATATACAGGATGGGATACGAATTTTTGATATATTTAAAAATCCAAAAGACTTTGGTAAACTCCTCATATTCGGTTTATTGGGCATTGCGTTAGCACAGTACTCGTACTTTAAAGCTATCGCTATTTCAGGTGTAGGCGTGGCTACTGTATTACAATATGTAGCACCGACGTTGCTCATTATTTATTTATTCTTACGATATTTTAAAAAGCCATCCTTACCAGAATTATACTGTGTGGCCCTCGCTATGATTGGTACGGTGTGTATTATCATGCAAAAGGGGCTAAATCTATCTGCATTTAATGGGGATGCTTTGTTTTGGGGCCTCATTTCTGCGGCGAGTATTTGTGTTTACACATTGGAACCTATTGAACTCTTAAAAAAATACAGTACATCATCCATCGTTGGCTTTGGGATGTTTATATCTGGCATTTTGGCGTGTATCGTATTCCGTCAAGTGGCATCAGAAGCTATTTGGGATGGTATGACTTGGGTTGGTTTGTTTACGATTATTATCCTAGGGACTGTAGTATCCTTTAATGCCTATATTGAAGGTGTGCGTCGTATTGGTGCTATTCAAGGTTCAATCTTGTCTTCTTTAGAGCCGATTTCAGCCGCCTTGTTTGGCTGGGCTTTGTTAGGTAATGAATTTACATTAGTTGGTATATTCGGGATGTTCTGCATCATCGCAACCGTATTTATTATTGCCTGGGATCGCCAACGACAACTTAAACGAGACGTATTGGAAAAACTTAATAAAGAAGAAATTGCGTAGATTCAATGAATCTTAAACATAAATAGATTACTTTTAAAACCTATATAGCTATGATTATCATATTTTGTCATAGTAATATAGGTTTTTGTTATTTTATGTAAGGTGGTATTCGATTTATACTGTATACATAGTTCCGTTTGTTGACTATTCCTACATCTATTCATATAGTAGAAGTAGATAGATTTAGCTTTATTAAGGAGATAATTATGGACATTAAGGAATTTGTACAACAGCGTCGTGATGC
This sequence comes from Veillonella sp. HPA0037, assembly GCF_000411535.1. Taxonomy (NCBI): domain Bacteria; kingdom Bacillati; phylum Bacillota; class Negativicutes; order Veillonellales; family Veillonellaceae; genus Veillonella; species Veillonella sp. HPA0037. Next base: position 1,098,097 of record NZ_KE150483.1, on the reverse strand, counting down.
GTTTATAGCTATGCGCCGCGATTTTCATATGTATCCAGAGCCAGCGTGGCTTGAGTACCGCTCTGCAGCCAAGGTTGCAGATAAACTCATTTCATTGGGCTATGATGTGGCATTGGGCTCAGAAGTGCTCGATTTAAACTCTCGTATGGGATTACCTAGTGATGAAGTGATGAAAGCCGCTATGGATCGTGCCATCGATGAAGGTGCTGATCCTGAACTAGTAGAAAAGATGGGCTATGGTAAAACAGCTATTGAGGCAACTATGAAGTTTAGTGATGTTGGTCCTGTAGTAGCGTTCCGTGCAGATATGGATTCCAATGATGTAATCGAATCTAAAGCATCTAACCATATTCCTGCTAAGAATGGTTTCCGTTCCCGCCATGAGAAGGCTATGCATGCGTGTGGTCATGATACACATATGACAATGGGGCTTGGTCTTGCTGAATATATTGCTACACATAAGGATGGCTTGAAGGGTACTATTAAACTGATCTTCCAACCAGCAGAGGAAGGCGTACGTGGTGCTAAAGCGATGGTAGAGGCTGGCGTAGTAGATGATGTAGACTTGATGTTCGGCATGCATATCGGATTTAATGAACAGTTATCTAATTGCTTTGCTTGTAGCGATCATGGCTTTTTAGCGACTACAAAACTTGATGCTGTATTCCATGGCTATTCAGCTCATGCAGGTGGCTCTCCGGAGAAAGCACAAAATGCAATGCTAGCAGGCTGTACAGCGGTTCTTAACTTACAAGCCATTGCTCGCCATAGCCAAGGGGCTTCCCGTATGAATGTAGGTGTTTTTGAAAGTGGTACAGGTCGTAATGTTACACCTGATATAGCTGTTCTTAAACTAGAGACTCGCGGTGCTACTACAGACATCAATGATTATATGATTGAACGCACTAAAACGATTATTAAAGGTGCTGCAGAAATGCATGATTGTACCTTTGAGATTACAAAACAAGGTGAAACACCGGCAGGTCGTATTAGTGATGATTTAGCACGTGAAGTACAATCTATCGTTGAACCACTAGGCATTTTCAAAAAAGTACCATTTGATTATAGTGGCGGTGGCAGTGAAGACTGTGCCTATTTCCTAAACCGTGTTATTGATCGTGGTGGACGAGCAACATATATGGTATTAGGCTCTGCTATTAAAGCACCTCATCATAATCCATTATTCGATATTGATGAAGAAGACATGCTAAATGGTATTATTGCATTAGGGACAATTGCTACTCACTATTTAAAATAGACTATATTGATTATGATGTATACATTACATTATAGATGTATAACTATATAGATGTATGCATCAAGAATATGTATAGTGGACCTATATATTATGTGTTGTAATATAGGTATTAGATTGTGAGGTGTTATATGATTCAACGAGAGCGATTAGCTAGTGATTTTGAGGCTATGGCACAGTTAACTGCACCTGGTGAAGGCATTAATCGGATTGCTTTCACCGATGCAGACTGGGCAGGCCGCCAATATATTATAAAACGCATGGTTGACGCAGGCTTAACTGTAGAAACAGACGGTTTTGGGAATGTCATTGGCTATAAGGTAGGTAAGAATCCTGATTTACCGGTTGTCATGGTTGGTTCTCATACGGACAGCGTGCCTAATGGGGGCAATTATGATGGTGTTGTGGGTGTATTATCTGCTATCGAAGCGGTTCGCAGTATGACTGATGATGGTTTTGAACATGACCATACCATTGCAGTAGTAGACTTTATGTGTGAAGAGTCTAGCCGCTTTGGAGCAGCCACATTGGGTAGTAAAGCTATGCGCGATGAATTGACATTGCAAGATTTACATCGCTTAGTAGATAAACAAGGCATTTCCTTGTATGATGCATTGAAAGAGCGTAATTTAAATCCAGATGCTATTGAGCATATGGAATATAAGAGACCTGTAAAGTCTTTCACAGAAATTCATATTGAACAAGGTAAAGTGTTAGAGCACGAAGCTAAACCTATCGGCATTGTAACCGGGATTGCCGCACCAGAACGGTTCTATGTAACCATTCGTGGTAATGCTGATCATAGTGGGGCCACACCGATGAACTTGCGTCATGATGCACTCTGTGGGGCTTCTAAAATCATTCTCGGTATTGAGGAGATTGCATCCATGCAAGAAGAGCCTCCAGTAGTGGGTACAGTCGGAGTAGTAGAGGTTGTGCCAGGAGCGATGAACGTTATTCCTGGGGCAGTAAAACTCGGTGTAGATATTCGTAGCATATCTAAAGTAGCTCGCGATTCTGTGGGCACTCTTATTAAAGAGTTTATTGATGTTACTGCAGAGAAACGAGGCTTATCCTATACGATTGAACCTATTGCACAAGATCATCCGGTGGCAATGCATCCAGCAATGATTCGCGAAATTGAAGAGGCTGTTAAGTCTGTAGGTGTAGACTATATGACTATGCCAAGCGGTGCTGGTCATGATGCCATGCATTGGGCTGATGTAGTTCCTACCGGAATGATTTTTATTCCATGCCGTGAAGGTATTAGCCATAATCCATCTGAATTTACGGACCTGGCTGACATCATAACGGGTGCTAAGGTACTAGATACAGTACTTAGAAAACTTAGTTTAGAAACAACAAAACTTGTGTAAGTTGATATCAATATGTGTAATGGTGTATTTCAGATATACGATTGAATAGAGCGGTTGTAACTATTCTGAACTGAAATTACACGGATTGGAGAGAATATGGTTATAGCTGGTATTGTTATTGTAGTGGCGACGTTCATTGCCATTATTAAACAGTTTGAAACGCGGCTTGTGTTATTATTATCGGGCTTATTAATGTGTTTTATTGGTGGACAGCTTGGTGCTGGTACGACGGCATTTGTGAAAGAGCTTACAAACCCAGGTCTTGTACCAACTATTTGTACAGTGCTTGGTTTTAGTTATGTTATGGAGTATACAAAATGTACAGAGCACATGGTATATTTCATCTCTGCAGGCCTTAAAAAAATGACTAAAATCATCATTCCTGGTGCCGTTATTATTACGTTCTTGATCAATATTGCGTTACCTACAGCGGCAGGCTGTGCAGCTGCAGTAGGTGCTCTATTAATTCCTGCACTTATTCGCTCCGGTGTGCATCCAGCGATGGCAGGTTCCGCTATTTTCTTAGGGACTTGGGGTAGTGCATTGAGTCCTGGTCTTATGTTTAACCCTCAAGTAGCACAACTCGCTGGTGAAGAGGTAATGACCGTTATCGCTAGCTTCTCTATGCAAGCCATTATTGGCATTGTCGTAGCAGCTATCTTGCTCAATATCGTAGCTATCGTTAAGAAAGAGCATATAGGATATGTATTGAAAGAGGCTAACGCGGAAGAAGGTAAAGAATTTAAAGTAAATTATTTATATGCTATCATCCCAATCATTCCGCTTGTATTACTCGTACTTGGTAGTAAACAAGTAGCAGTGATTCCTGAAATTTCTGTTCCTGTATCTATGCTCATTGGTACAGCTATTGGTATTATTGCCGTACGTCCTAATGTAACGGAAGCAGTTAAGAAATTCTTCCGCGGTACTGGCGATGGCATGTGTGATGTAGTCGGTCTTATGGCTGCTGCTGCATGCTTTACAGCTGGTATGCAATATATCGGCCTTACAAGTGCACTCATTGATGGCATGAAGAACTCTCAACAAATCGCTCAAATTGGTGCAGCCTTTGGTCCATTCTTATTAGCTGTTATCTCTGGTTCTGGTAATGCGGCAGCCCTTGCATTTAACGGAGCTGTAACACCGCATGCGGCAGACTTTGGCTATGGCATTATGCAACTCGGCTCCATGGCCCAATTGGGTGCTGGCATCGGTCGTAGTATGAGTCCGGTAGCAGGTGCAGGTATTATCATTGCTGGCCTTGCAGGTATTAACCCTATGGAAATGGCAAAACGCAATGCTGTACCATGTATTATTGCTACAGTAGTGATTATGCTATTGTTACTATAGTTCTATATGGGGTGGCTTAGTAAAAGCCTAATAATTACTATGATTAAAGTAGTTATATAAAAGAAAACCCGTCATGATTCTTAAGTCTGAACCGACCCCTTAATGTTAGACCAAAAATCTTAACGTTAAGGAGGTCGGTTTTTCTATGGCAAAATATAGCCTTATATTTAAATTAAAAGTCGTTACCGCATATCTAAATGGCGAGGGTGGATATGAGTATTTAACTAAGAAATATGGTGTAAAGACTACATCGCAGGTACGTCGTTGGATTAGTGCATTTAAAGAATTTGGTAAAGATGGTTTGTGTCGAAAGCGACATAATACAAGATATACTTCAGAATTTAAGCTAGCTGTGGTAGAGTCATACTTAACTAGTGAATTATCGTATCGGCAAATTGCATTACAATACGGGCTGAATAATCCTTCATTAATAGCTCGCTGGAAATCGGATTTTATGAAATATGGGGCCAATACTTTTGTCGAGCGACCGAAAGGACGAATACCTACCATGAGTCGAACAGATGAAAAAGCAAAGATTAGCACACATACTAAATCTCGTAACCAAAAGAAGAAAAAAGAATTAACACCAGAGCAAGCTCGTATTTTAGAACTGGAAAAACAATTACGCTATGCTCAAATAGAGAATGCCTATTTAAAAGAATTGAGGAGATTGCGCCTCGAGGATGCTCGGAAAATGAAAGAGCAGCAAGAATCATTAGCAGTCTCCGAAGAGAATTCAAACTAACTGAGATTCTTGCTGCCTTATGTTTTCCAAAAGCAACATATATGTACTGGCAACAGCGCTTTGACCGAGTAGATCCAGATCTACAAATACGAATAGCTATTGAAGATATTCGTAAAGACCATCCCAACTATGGATATAGAAGATTGTTACCCTCGTTACAATCACGAGGTATTGTTGTTAATAAGAAACGATTACAACGAATTATGCAAAAGTTCAATTTGCAAGTAATAGCATTTTCTCGTAAGAGCCGAAAATATAACTCGTATAAAGGTGTTAAAGGACGGATTGCACCTAATCGCATTAAGCGTAGATTCCATTATAATCAACCACATCAAAAAATTACTACAGATACAACTGAATTTAAGTATTATGAACTAGATGCAAATGGTGCTTTGAAAGTCAGAAAACTATACTTAGATCCATTTATGGATTTATATAATCTTGAAATTATCAGTTTTAGTATAAGTCCTACACCATCAGCTGAGTCTATACTTTCAGCACAGAAACAGGCGATTGAAAAGACTGCTGATGCTAAGTATAGGCGGACATTTCATTCTGACCGTGGTTGGGGTTACCAAATGAAAGCGTATCAACATAATTTAAAAGTGCATAATATATTCCAAAGTATGTCTAGAAACGGTAATTGTCTCGACAATTCACCAATGGAAAATTTCTTTGCCATCTTAAAACAAGAGCTGTATTATGGCAATACTTTTCATAGCTATGATGAGTTAAAAATGGCGATTGAAAACTATATTATGTATTACAATACTAAACGAATTAAGGAAAGATTGAACTGGCTAAGTCCAATTGACTATCGTTTAGCTACTACTGCAGCATAAAAAATTCCGAGCAACCAGTTTTGGTTACTCGGAATAAAAAGTCTAACTTTTTGGGGTCACTACATATCTGAGTTCTGAGAACAGCTCTTTTTATTTGTTTATATAGTTTCTTTAATGCATTTGCACTGTTTTCGTTGTATTGCGGCGTTACTTTAGTTTTAACGAAACCCACAGGGCGGCGCCAATAAAGGTAAGGCTACATGCCCAGAAAAGGGTTGTGAAGCCAAATTGAGCGGCTACAATGGAACCACCAAAGGAGCCTAGAAAGTAACCCATAGACAAACAAGACTGATTGTACGAGAATATTTGTCCCGTATATTCCTTAGGTGTTTTTGATGCTAAATAGGTATTGAGCGCAGGTAACATACCACCTAGCCCAAAACCTTGCAAGAAACGGATAAACCCAAGTACATACACAGAGTCCACATAGGCTTGCGGTATATTGAGTAGACCTACATAGATCATCGAGTAGATGAGCACCTTTCTAGGGCCTATACGGTCTACTAATTTCCCGAGTGGAGAGCTACTAAAGAATTGGGCGATACCCATGGCAGAGAACACAGCACCAGAAATAAAGGCTATATTTTCCGTATTGCTTGGTAGCATTCCTTTAATGTAAACCGTCATAATGGGGGAGATGGCGGTAACCGAAATGGCATACAGGAAGGAGGTTGCAGATAAAGCGACTAAACTAGAAAACTCAGGTAAGTGAGTTTTTAGATTTCTAAAGGTTTGCTTCTCAACAAGTGGCTTTGGAACATAGTTTTCATGTACCAGCATTGCCGTCAAGCCAAAAGAGATAAGCATAAGGGCCCCGATGATAAAGAAGTCATTTCGAATACCTACTACATCACTGAGATACCCTCCTACAAGCGGACCGGCTAGTGAGCCTGCAAGGCTAAAGGATCCTATAATCCCTAGAGCCCAACCTGTATGGTTTTGCGGTGTTTCTGACGCGATAAGTGTTACCGATGCGGGGTAAAAACCGCTTACTAACCCTTGCAATGTACGAACGAGGAACACACCTTCTGGTGTAGTCTGAAAGCCCAATAATATACTACATATAGCCATACCAAGACTAGAGCGTATGAGGGTAATCTTACGTCCCTTACGGTCTGCTAATCGGCCCCAGAAGGGAGCTGCTAAGCAGACAATGAGGAAGGTGATGCTCATGGAGGCACCGGACCATTGTGCTATCGATCCTGTATCGCTTAAGCCCATTTCATGGAAGTATAGAGGAAGAATAGGGCTTACCTGACTAACCCCGAGGGACATGAAGAATATGCAGAATGCGCAAATGTACACCGTTCGTTTCCACGTTTCCAAAGTATCCCTCCTTTAGTCTTTCTTTTTAACTTCTTCCCAATCGCTTAAGTCCGGCAGTTTATTGCTTGTTATAGATTCTTGAATCCAGTAGTTAATAGAGGTTAAGTTGCTAGAATCCCGTTCAAAGCCATATACGATCTCGTCTCCTATGTCGTCTTCTGTAGTGATATAGAGGCGAATGTGTAAGTTTTTACCTTTTCCGCGCTCGATGAAGTAGCTAATACCCGGATCGTCGAGGTTGGATGGGCGAACCGCAATGATATCGTACGTGCCATTGGCTACGCCTTCTAAGGCATCCTTAATCATTTGATTGGAAAGTTCATATTGATTGAGGTAGAAAATATCGTTGTCGCAAGTTAATACATATTCTCGAGGTGGCGTAGTATTTTTGTACTGTTTCTCCCAGCTTTCATCAATCACAGGCAATGTAGCATTATCATAGAATTCTTTAATTAAACCGAGACCTTCAGAAATAGACATCTCCTTATAGTCTCTTATTTCATATATCATAGGCTCCAAGGTTTCATCACATTCCGCAGGATCCTCGCTGTAGCCGTATAGATAGATAGTACAAGTGTTCTTATCTTCATTGTGGAACATAACGATACTGTACACATCGTAAATTACGTTTTCTATGGATTGGCGATTATCGTAGATGATAAAGCTGAGATATTTTTGTGTATCCCATTCGCGCTCGATAAACGGCCAGTCGTATTTATTCGTGCGCCAACCAGTAGTAGAATTCTCGAAGATTTCTAATACATCAACGGAGTTTTGAGGCCATGCAGGGGGCATAGGATTACATGTTGTAGAAGATTGCGTTATTCCTTCTTTGTACTGATAATGTCCATCAACGAGTTCAAAGGCCTCTAATCGCTCAGAGGCTTCGTCAGGAATTACCAACGGCTCACCAGTACCTAACCAATTATCGTTTCTTGTGTTGAGACGATTGATGCTTTCACGAGCATGCTCGTAAAACGTAACGGCTTGGTCTAAATCAGGTTCTTTTGTAATGGCACCAATTTCGTAGCAATAGCCGGCGGCCAGTTGCCATAGATGGTCCGCATAGTCATAACTACCGTATCTATCGAAACATTTGCTAGCCTGATTGACGCACTCTATGGCGGTTCTTATAGCAGGGGTATTACCTTTTTTGAAAGTAAATACATAAGCGAGATATGGCCAAATAGCGTCGAGAGTGTAAATAGCTGGTTGTTGTAATAAGTGGGCGATGCGAGACCAGTCTTGAGACTGACCATCGATATTCAATGTGCGAAGAATGATGGCTTGCATTGTAACATAAGCGTGGTCATTAAAGTCTAAATAATCTGGGCTTATAGCAGCACGCTCATAGTATTTGAGGGCCTTTTGAATATTCTGAGGGATTCGTTTGTTAGACTCACAAGGTTTTGCATAGTACTCGGCAGCTTCACGCAAACACATGCCATTATTCATGGCGGCACCGCGCTCAAAATATTCGAGCGCTCGTTCATGCTCCCCGCGAGACTTACAAATATCGCCAGCTAAATACATCATGAGTGGCAAACCTGCTGCAGCCCCTTCAAAAATGACTTGTTCTTCCATTACACTATTATTTTGCTCTACATAGGTAATGCGTAAGTTGCGGTATGCAATAACAAGGCCTGCTTCGGCGGATTTACGCAACCATTGCTGAGCAATGGCAGTTATTTTATTTGCGAATCTACGTTGATCTGCTTGGACAAACAAGCCTTTTAAGAAACGGATAAAGGTAGATGGTTCACCTTCATTAGCCACCTTTTGAGCCGATGGTAAGATGTGGTAATCCCCCCATTGGAATACATTGGCAATGGCGTAGGCGCAGTATGAACAACCCTTTTGGGCGCCCTCATAGACGCGCTGGAAGGCTTGGTCCTTTGTCATAGGCAACTCTTTTTCAATCGTTGGTGTAAGGGCACCTGAGGTACGCATAGCTTGTAAAATAGCGATGGCACTGCCTTTGCGAATAGCTGTATGTAAATAACTATACGCCTTTGTGTCATCCTCTGGAAAGCCTGCTTCAATCCAGGTGAACTGAGGGCCAGAATAGACGCGTGCCAAAATAGCGTACACATCGCCAATACCAGGAATCTTTTGGCCTTCCTCGTCAAGTTTCACAAGGGCGTCAAGCTCAGCCTTACCCTCCCAAGCGATATCTTTATTACATTGATGGAATATTTTATTGAAAGACTGCTGTATTTGATCAGTAAAATAAAAACTCATGCTCTCTCCTCCGCATAATAATCAGTAGAAGCTGATAACATATGTAATTTCAGTATACTATTAGTGTTTAGAGGAAAACAATATAAATTATCGATTGCTTGAGGAATAATATATTCAATTTTAATTATTTATATTAGAATAGATAGAAAACTGGGTGTGATATAACAATAAAAGGGATGAATATGAGAAATATAAATTTTGATATGATGATTGCAGCCTTAGTTATGTTGATTCTTAATTGTAGAGGGTATTATAAGTACGTTATGGGCAAGCAACTCTCTGAGCGTGAAGCAGATAGGAGAGAATGTATGCTATTTCCCAATTTATATAAATGGGTCTGTATATGTAGTTCGTTATTGATAGCTGTTGTGCTGTTCTATTATTATATTGAAGGTCTGACAGCAAATTCTTTTAGATTACTGTTAGTTACGGGTATTTCTTTTGGTATTAGTCAAATTTTACAGATTGCTCAAAGGAAAGAATCTAAGTACTACAAGAATAGCTTAGTTGTAATTGTATATTTGAGTCTTATCATTTTACTGTTTATCTATATGTTTTTTAATTGAATTTTATAGTTGTGATGTATAGATATAATTAATCCTGAAAGAGAAGAGAGCTTTATTTTAATGTGGTTACATAATGAAATTTCACTATTTAAACAAAATATAGAAATGTTGCGAGTGAATCAAAGGATAGGCAGACTAGCATATTTGTGGGGTGTACTTGGCTTAATGGTTAGTAAATTTTTAGCCTATCTTATATTTGGTTTATTGGTAGTGCTTATTCAAGGTAGTTCACTGCAAGATAGTCAGTATTTGTCTTATATTTATTTTGGATGTCTACAGATTATACATGTAATTGCATCTATTTTTATCCTCAAACGTAGACTAAATGACTGTGGTTCATCCTTGTGGTATATGATCTTAGTTCCCATAGCATGCCTAAGTTTGTGGGTGTATTGGGGGATGAGTTTCAGTTGGAAATCTATATCTGAAACCTTTATAAATACAAACTTTTATTGGGACGGATTCTTCTGGGAGTATTTTGTCTTGGCTTGTTTTGCGTTGCCTCTTAGTGTGACTGATTCTAATGAGTATGGCTTAGATGAAGGGCGGGATAGCTATAATAACTATATTATTGCCTACGATAGAAGCTCCACCGTTAGTGAAGATAAAGATATTGGTACATTCGACTATGTGTGTGGTTGTATATGGGATGTTTTATTTGTTAAGCCATTTGATATTAAAGGAAGAGCTTCCGTATCAGCTTTTTGGGTTGGTCTTGTAGGATCTCGTCTTTTCATGGATGTTATTATGTATATGGCTATATCCGTAGTGTCGTTAATTGTTCAACGTGGTATCCCTCTTTATATACCACGTTGGGGTTTTATGGTTATCCTAATATGGCCAGCTATAGCAATGATTACATTAAGTATACGTAGACTTCATGATTCCCTATTAAGTGGGTTATGGATTATTGGCCTTTTCGTTCCGTATATTAATATTTTTGTTAGTTATCATCTTTTGTTTAAAAAATCTTGGCATATTGAAAGTTAAGATTTTCCTTGACTTTCATTCTATAGAAACATTATAATCAGATTATAATTTTATACTCGCCTAAAAGAAACCGATGAGGTGGAGATAAAAATAGGAAATGCACTCACAGAGAGCGGGATTAGCTGAGAACCCGTAGTACGCAGCTTATTAAATGGACCACCGAGGGCGCATGGAAAAGAATGAATTTCATTCCTAGTATGGTGCGACGTCACACGAGCGTTAGTCGTGAGGGATATGTTAGTATCCTGCGAAAGGGGAATGCGCTGCATTCAAACAAGGTGGTACCGCGATTTATAGCATAATACAATCATATTGTAATAATAGAACTATAGACTCGTCCTTGACGTTATATTGTCATGGGCGAGTTTTTTTATTGGCAAATGCCAGATGGAGGTTCTCATGATTTTCCCTAGTCTTGACCGTGTGAAAGCTATCGCACCGGGCTACGATATCGTACCTGTATATATGGAAATTTTATCCGACGTACGCACACCGATTAGTGTGTTGAAAGCATTAAAACAAGTGAGCAGTCATACGTACTTGCTTGAAAGTGCGGATAATAGTAATCATTGGGGCCGTTACTCCTTCTTGGGCTATGACCCTAAGATTGAGCTCTTCTGCAAAAATCATACAATGACTATCAAAGACGGTACAACGCGTACCTTTGAATGCTCTGACCCAGCTGCAGAAATTCGCAATATTTTGAGCCAATACAAAAGCCCTCGCTTAGAAGAATTACCCACCTTTACAGGTGGCTTTGTAGGCTACTTCGCATGTGAATACATTCGCTACATCGAGCCAACATTGGATTTCCCAACGCCAGATGATGACTCTGCTATGGTAAACGATGTAGACCTTATGCTCTTCGATAAGGTAATCGCCTTTGACCATTATAAAAATAAAATCTACTTGATTGCTAATATTAGCACTAGCGATTTAGAACGTAACTACAACAAGGCTGAGCTTGAACTTAAAGCATTAGCTGATCTCGTAGTAAACGGCAAAGAGGCAGATGTTCCCAAAGGCATCCTTAAAACAGAGTTTACCTCTGAGTTTACAAAGGACGAGTTTGAGGCAATTGTTAAAAAGACACAGCATTACATCAAGGAAGGGGATATCTTCCAATGTGTTGTATCTAATCGCCGTGAAGCTGAGTTCGATGGTAGCTTGTTAAATGCGTACCGCGTATTGCGTACATTGAACCCATCTCCATATATGTTCTACTTATCTGGTGGCGATGTAGAGCTTACAGGTGCTTCTCCAGAAACATTGGTAAAATTGACGGATGGTAAAATGTACACCTTCCCAATTGCAGGTACTATGCGCCGCGGTAAAACCGAAGCAGAGGACCTCGCTATTGAAGAAAAACTCATTAACGACGAGAAAGAGTTGGCTGAACATAACATGCTCGTTGACCTTGGCCGTAACGATTTAGGTAAAATTGCTAAATTCGGTTCCGTACAAGTAGAGGCGTTACATATGTTGCAACGTTTCTCCCATGTAATTCACATTACATCTACTGTAAGCGGCGACATTCAAGACGGTAAAGATGCTCTCGATGCCATCGGTGCTACATTGCCAGCTGGCACATTGTCCGGAGCTCCTAAAATTCGTGCTATCGAGATTTTACATGAACTTGAAAAAAGCCCGCGCGGTGTATACGGCGGCGCTGTAGGTTACATCGATTTCTCTGGTAATATGGACGTATGTATTGGCATCCGCATGGCTATGAATAAAGGCGGTAAGGTCTATGTTCGCGCCGGCGCTGGTATTGTTCGCGATAGTGTTCCTGCTAGTGAATATAACGAAACCTTGATCAAAGGCCAATCCATGATTTCCGCAATTACAGATGCACAGGAGGTAGAATAATGGTACTCCTTATAGATAATTACGATAGCTTTTCCTTTAATTTATACCAATTAGTAGGCTCTATCGATCCAGATATTAAAGTCATCCGTAGCGATGAATTAACAGTTGAAGAAATCCGCGCGTTGAAACCAGACTATGTGATACTTTCACCAGGACCTGGTAGACCAGCTGATGCAGGTGTATACGAAGACCTATTGCGTGAATGCAAAGGCGAATTCCCAATCCTCGGCGTATGCCTTGGTCACCAAGCCATCGGCGAAGTATTCGGCGGCACCGTTTCCTATGCAAAACAAGTTATGCACGGCAAACAAAGCGTAGCTAAACAAGTATACCCATCCAAAATCCTTAAAGGCGTACCTGAACAATTTGAAGTAGCACGTTACCACTCCTTGGCGATCATTGACGAAACCATGCCAAGCGAACTCATCGTTACATCCGTTACAGACGACGGCGAAGTAATGAGCGTAGAACACAAAGACTACCCAATCTACGGCGTGCAATTCCATCCGGAATCCATTATGACACCAAATGGGGAACAAATGATTCGCAATTTCTTAAGTCGCTGATGTAGCGGACGATAGGGGCACCCAAGCCGACACGCTACTGCGCTTCGCGGAGCCCGAAGTCGTTTGGGCTCCCCTATCGTCCTATCATCATAGGACTTTAGAAATATACGAATCATTTGTTTCCTTAAACGCAAAAGGAAAAGAACGGCAGCGCCGTTCTTCTTCCGAGCGCCGCAGAAACATTTTTAAATATTTAATTGTTGTTCATTTTGATAGCGGTTCTAGCAGGTAGTAGGGCATATAGAGGACTAAATGTCGTAGTGTTATTGTGGATTCACAGGGTTCTAGTCCCGACTTTGGCCCTGCGAAGGCCGCAGGCCGAAGTCAGACCCGGCCGGTGGAGGGAATAGGTCCCTGTGAATCCACAAGCGATATGAATGAGAGTCTATGCCCTATTACCGTTGAACAAAAGCAAAATGAACAACAAGTAAGGAGTTATAAATGATCCAAGAAGCATTATATAAAGTAACCCATGGTCAAGATTTATCTTATGACCTTGCAAAGGATACAATGAACAAGATTATGAGTGGAGATGTAGCCGAAGTCCCTATGGCTGGTTTCTTATGTGCTCTAGCAGCAAAAGGCCCTACTGTAGATGAGGTTACGGCGTTCGCTGAGGTTATGCGCGAGAAAGCAGGTTCTGTACTTCATGAAGGTACTGTTGTGGAAATTGTAGGTACTGGCGGGGACGAAGCGAATACATTCAATATTTCTACTACATCTGGTTTCATTATTTCCGCTGCAGGTATTCCTGTAGCAAAACATGGTAACCGTAGTGTATCCAGTAAATGTGGTGCTGCTGATTTGATCGAAGCATTAGGCGCTAAATTAGAGCTTAATGGTGAACAAAACGAGGCAGTTCTCAATAAAGCCAATATGTGCTTCATGTTTGCTCCTGTATATCACCAAGCTATGAAATATGCAGGCCCTGTACGTAAAGCGTTGGGCGTTCGTACTGTGTTCAACATCCTTGGGCCGTTGGCGAACCCAGCAGGCGCTACGGTTGAGTTGATGGGCGTTTACGATAAATCCTTGGTAGAGCCATTGGCTCATGTATTGGCTAACCTCGGTGTGAAACGCGGTGCTGTGGTACACGGCTTCGATGGCCTTGATGAAATTACGGCTACCAACAAAACGTACGTATGCGAAATTAATAATGGTACTTTCACAAGCTACGAATTCGATCCTAAGGACTATGGCTTCGAATACACTGATAAAACTGAGCTTGAAGGTGGCGACGCAACAGTAAATGCTGAGATTACTCGCCGCGTTCTCAGTGGTGAGCAAGGCGGGAAACGCACCGCAGTTCTTCTTAACGCAGGAATGGCCATTTATCTTGCAAAAGAGGGTATTACTTTAGCAGAGGGCATTGAAGAGGCAAAACATATGATCGATTCTGGCGAGGCTCTTGCTACAATGGAACAATTTGTGAAAGCAACACAAGAGGTATAACCATTGATTTTAGATACAATTGTAGAGGCTACCAAAATTCGGGTAGCCCAAGAAAAACAGGTGGAATCACCTGAGGCTGTAAAAGCAGCGGCGTTGGCGTTACCATCTGATACAGGATTTCCTTTTGAAGCAGCCCTTCGTCAGCAAGACTTTAACTTCATTTGCGAAGTAAAGAAGGCATCTCCATCAAAAGGCATCATAGCAGAGCACTTTCCCTATTTAGACATTGCCAAAGAATATGAAGTGGCTGGTGCTGCGGCTATCTCCGTTTTGACGGAGCCAGACTTCTTTAAAGGTGATAAAAAATATTTGCAAGAAATTGCAAGCACTGTCAAAATCCCTGTACTTCGTAAGGACTTCATCATCGATGAGTACCAAATCTACCAAGCAAAGGTATGGGGCGCTAGTGCAATCCTATTAATCTGTGCATGTTTAGATGTGCCAACATTGACCAAGTTCCGTGAGTTAGCTGACTCTCTTGGTTTGTCCTCCTTGGTTGAGGCTCACGATGAAAACGAAGTACAAATGGCTATCGATTGCGGTGCTCGCATTATTGGCGTTAATAACCGCAATTTGAAAGACTTCACCGTAGATGTACAAAACAGTGTGCGCTTGCGTAATCTCGTTCAAGACGATGTGATCTTTGTATCTGAAAGCGGTCTAGAAACGCCAGAGGATATCCAAGTGTTGCGGGATAACAATATCGGTGTCGCCTTGATGGGTGAAACCTTTATGCGTTCTCCTAACAAGGTGGAAAAATTGGCATATCTGTATGGCCCAACCTATTACACACCAAAGGTTAAGATGTGTGGCATCTCCAAGGTTGAAACAATCCCTGCTGTAGTAGAAGCAAAACCAGACTATATGGGATTGGTATTTGCACCGAGCAAACGACAAGTCACAGTGGAGCAAGCTGAAATATTGGTTGAAGAACTACATAAGCAATGTATAAATCACTATGACACAAAGGTAGTTAAAACAGTAGGCGTTTTTGTTAATGAAACATTAGATAATCTTGTTCGTATTGCCGATACAGCGAATCTTGATGCTGTGCAATTGCATGGCGATGAAGATGAAGCTTTCATCCAATCCTTAAAAGAACGTACTAATGTAGAGGTTTGGAAAGCGATTCAAATCCGAAGTGCGGCAGATGTAGAGAAGTGGATCGATAGCAGTGCAGATATGCTTCTCTTTGATGCATATCATAAAGATGAGAGGGGCGGTACAGGAGAAGTATTCGACTGGTCCTCTTTAGATACGTTTGAACGTCCATTCATGCTAGCTGGAGGTATCGACAGTACAAATGTGGCGCGTGCGATTCGCACCGTTCGCCCATATGGTATTGATATTAGCAGTGGCATTGAAACAAATGGTGTGAAGGACGATGAGAAGATTACAGCTTTCACCAAGATTGTGAAGAGTATAGGAAGGTAAGTTATATGAGTGAACAAAGACATGGCTATTTTGGCGCCTTCGGTGGTCAATTTATGCCAGAAACATTGATGAATGCAGTCATCGAATTGGAAGAAGCGTACAATAAGTACAAAGATGATCCTGATTTCGTGCGCGAACTTGAGGATTTACATAAAAAATATACAGGTCGTCCATCCCTTTTGTATTATGCAGACCGCATGACAAAGGATCTTGGTGGTGCCAAAATTTATCTGAAACGGGAAGATTTAAACCATACTGGTTCTCACAAATTGAATAACGTAATTGGCCAAATGCTATTGGCAAAACGGATGGGTAAAACACGGGTAATCGCTGAAACTGGGGCTGGTCAACACGGTGTAGCAACAGCTACGGTAGCCGCATTGATGGGCATGGAATGTGAAGTATTCATGGGTGCTGAGGACTGTGAACGACAAGCACTCAACGTATATCGCATGGAATTATTGGGCGCAAAGGTACATCCTGTAACAACAGGTACTAGCACATTGAAAGATGCTGTATCCGAAGCGATGCGCGAATGGACAAATCGTATGTCCGATACACACTATGTGTTGGGCTCCGTTATGGGGGCTCATCCATTCCCGATGATCGTTCGTGATTTCCAATCCATCATCAGCCGTGAAGCGCGTGAACAAATTCTCGAAGCGGAAGGTAAGTTGCCAACAGCTGTTATGGCCTGTGTTGGTGGCGGCTCCAATGCGATGGGGATGTTCTATAACTTCATTCCTGATGAAGGTGTACGCCTCATTGGTTGTGAAGCAGCTGGTCACGGCGTAGATACAGATATGAATGCTGCTACGATGGCAAATGGTACAGTAGGTATCTTCCACGGCATGAAATCCTACTTCTGCCAAGATGAAGATGGTCAAATTGCGCCAGTATATTCCATCTCTGCAGGCCTTGATTATCCTGGTATTGGACCTGAACATGCGTACTTACGCGACAGTGGTCGTGCTGAATACGTACCTGTTACAGATGATGAAGCAGTAGATGCGTTTGAATACTTATCTCGCTTAGAAGGGATTATTCCTGCTATTGAAAGTGCTCATGCGGTGGCACATGCACGTAAAATTGCGCCTACAATGAGTAAGGACGATATCATTATTATTTGTTTATCTGGTCGTGGCGATAAGGACGTTGCGGCTATGGCGAAATACAGAGGGGTGGATCTTCATGAGTAAAATTAAAGACGCTTTCACAAAGGGCAAGGCATTCATCCCATTTATTAGTGCTGGTGACCATGGTATTGAGAATACGGAACGGTATATTCGCATCATGGTGAAAGCTGGCGCTGATATGGTGGAAATTGGTATTCCGTTCTCAGACCCGACAGCGGAAGGCCCAGTTATCCAAGAGGCAAGCACGCGTGCATTGTCTACAGGTGTAAAAATTCACGATATCTTCGATATGGTACGCCGTTTGCGTACTGGTGATGATGCGGTGACAGTGCCACTCGTATTCATGACCTATTTGAATCCTATCTATGTATTCGGTCGTGAAAAATTCTTTACCCTCTGTGAAGAGGTTGGCATTTCTGGCGTTATTGTGCCAGATATGCCGTTTGAAGAAAAAGGTGAACTTGGAACAATTGCTCATAAGCATGGTGTTGAAGTAGTATCCTTGATTGCTCCAACATCTGAAAACCGTATCGAAATGATCGCAAAAGAAGCGGAAGGATTCGTGTATTGTGTATCGTCCTTGGGCGTTACCGGTATGCGTAGCGAAATCAAGACGGATATTAAATCCATCGTTGAGACCATTCGCAAATACACAGATATTCCTGTTGCCGTTGGCTTCGGCATTTCCAAGCCTGAACAAGCGGAAGCTATGGCTCGCGTATCCGATGGTGCTATCGTAGGTTCCGCTATTGTTAAAATCATTGCTGAACATGGGGAAAATGCAGATCAAGCATTGTTTGATTATGTACAGTCTATGAAACAAGCCGTTTTAAAGGCTGGTGCATAATATAGTTGCCCTGTCGTTTGAGAAAAAGGATGTTTAATGATACGACAATTAGTAATTGATACAATAAAAGATAATATTATAGATCGGTATTGTGATTTTTCTGGCACCATTTCTCGGGGCGCATTTTGGCGATTTATGCTCGTTGAACATTTGATTGTTGGTGTTTGCTTAGCCGTGCTAGGTTTACTGTCCCTGTATAGTGCCCTATTTATATATACAATAGGCATAGTTTTTGCGCTGTGGTTTATTTCGATTATGGCTCTTACATTGCCTAATTTGGGTGCTATGGTACGTCGCTTACATGATACAAATAATAGCGAATGGCTTTTGCTGTTAGGCTTTATTCCCTATATAGGCATTCTAATCGTTATCGTATTATTGCTGCGAGGTACAAAGAAACATCCTATTATTGAAAGCTCAGTTGAATCCTTTGAAGAAATAGATTTATTTAGCGATAACGCGGTGGATAATCCGCAAAACCTAGGTATATTAAGCAATGCATCTCATACATCATATGGGAAAATAAGTATTATTGCTGCTGTTTTTCTTACTATTGTTAGCTGGGGTATTGGGATATATAGTTTTTCCTCTGCTGCAGATAAGGAAATCGATGCGTATTTACAGATGCAACCTGGTGCGTTTATGATTATGGCACAAAAGACCTTAGGTAGTAGTACAGCTGTTGAATCTGCTAAACAGGTTGTAATAAATTATTATACATATCTTAATAAGGAACAATATCAAGCGGCATATCGTTTATTAGCTCATCGAGAACGTGAAAAATATGGCACCTATGATCAATGGGTTAAATCTGTTAAAGCTACTCATAATCGTCAAATGTCTTCGCTTCGTTTACAAGCTGTGTTGAGAGATGATGACGATGTAGATCATATTTCCTTTGAGCTGACTTTCACAGATAAAGCCTATCCTAATCAAATGTTCGTCAAGATGATATATGAGCATGATACGTGGCGTATTGAGTCGATCGTGCCGTACGATCAAAAATATGAAGAGCGATAAGGAGGGCCTATGAATCAGAATATGATATATGATGTAAGTTATATGGATGCCCTTAAACGTGGATTCAAGCAATATGTTACCTTTTCTGGCCGTGCTAGCCGCAGTGAATTTTGGCGCTTTATGGTGTGCCGAGAAATTATTTTAGACGGGCTAGCTGGTTTCGGTCTTATCGTAGATATGGTGCTCGGCAATACATCGGCTGCTAGTGATTATGCAATGGTGCTGCTCGTCATATTACAGCTCGTATTTTTTCTACCCAGTCTTGCTATTACCTGTCGTCGATTGCATGATGTTGGAAAGAGCGGATTAACATTTCTTTTAGTATTTATTCCTATTGTTGGTATCTTTGTGCTCTTATCTAATCTTGTGAAAAAAGGTGACGTATCCATGAATGTGTATGGGGGAAAAACAGGGTATACCTGTGTTACACCTGTTATGGAGCAACAGTTAGGCCTAGAGCATACGCCTACTGTAAGAGAAGATATTTTGATGGGTGCGGTGGCTATTATTTTATACGTTTGGATTTTTACCCAGCAGTTTGTTGAAAGTGCATGGGTATCCTTTAATGCTAGAGGCATGTTCTAGTCAAACCTCGTTTTACCATTTGGTAAGACGAGGTTCTTTTTATATGAAAATTTTATGAAAGTTTAAATGTGGATTTATTGACTATATTGAAAAATATTGTAAAATGAATAATAGATGAAACTAAATAATTCGAATTAGATACTAAGTATTATGTAAATCATATTGTAGAAAGAGGTTCGGCATGCGTGCTTGTCCAAAGTGTGGACAAAGAATACCTAGTTCAGAGCGTTATTGCCCGTATTGTGGGTATATGAAAAATATTCCATTACCACTTGATGCCTATGAATTGGGTTTTATAGAAAATTTTAAACACTGTGTGGTTCATAAATATGCGGATTTTGAGGGCCGTGCTAGTCGCAGTGAATACTGGCATTTTATGCTTGTATACCAATTAATTATAGCCATTATATTATTTATATGTGCTGCTATTAGTTGTGTAACACCTGTATCGGGGACAACGGGCGTTGGACTAGGTTTGGTAGTCCTTTTTATTTTGTCGATTGGATTTATCATACCAGGTGTAGCCGTTGCTGTTCGACGTTTACATGATCTTGGTTGGTCTGGGTGGCCTGTTCTATTGGGACTCATTCCTTTTGTCGGGATTCCGGCAGTATTAATATTAATGGCCTTGCCTGGAAAGACCGCGGCTAACCGGTTTGGAAATCCAACAGGGGTAGAAGTCATTACAAAGCAAATGGCACATAAATATGGATTTATTGATGCGACGCCATCTACACCATTGACTATAATACTTATAGTGGTGTTAGTTGTATTATGGTTACTAGTGGATTGGATGTTAGCGAATTGAATATATGTATAGAGCATCAGGATTAAAATAGAAGGTCTGTGAAAATGAGCAAAATTGCATTTTCACAGACCTTTATTGTATGTAAACTAAAAGTTATGACAACTCATTCAAAATACATATGACTCAATAGACGTATTCAGCTATATGACAAGCCTTTTTAATTGACTAAGCACAGCGTACTTTTTTATAATAGATATATTATAATACTATAGTTTCGTAGTGGGATTATTATTTCCTAGTTAAATACAGGAATTATATTATCTACAGTTGTAGTTTGCAGATAGAAACATATCTCATCAGATATATAAGGAGACGATACGATGAAGTTTAATACAAAATGTGTTCACGGTAGTGGTAGACCGGATAGTACAGGGGCCATCTCTCCAGCCATTTATATGTCCAGTACATTTACACATCCTGGTTTAGGTGAAACAACAGGATTTCAATATACACGTGAGTCTAACCCAACTCGTGATCGCCTTGAAACATTAATTGCAGGACTTGAAGAAGGTACTGATGCAATCGCTTTTTCTTCGGGGATGGCTGCTGTTGATGCAGTATTCCATTTGTTTTCCCCTGGAGATCATGTTATTTTAGGGGATGATTTGTATGGTGGATCCATTCGATTATTTACTAATATCTACGAAAAGAATGGTGTCGAATTTACCTATGTAGGTACATCTGATCTTGATGCAGTGCAAGCGGCTTTTAAACCAAACACTAAAGCTGTGTACATTGAAACGCCTACAAATCCGATGATGGAAATTACCGATGTACGTGCGTTGAGTAAAATGGCACATGATCGTAATGCACTTGTTATTGTAGATAATACATTTTTAAGCCCTTATTTCCAAAAACCATTACATCTTGGTGCAGATATTGTTGTCCATAGTGGGACTAAATTTATCGGTGGTCATCATGATGTAATTTCTGGATTTACCATTGTAAAAGATAATGAATTGGCAGCTCAATTGCGCCTTATTTATAAGACAGTAGGCGCGTGTTTATCTGCCTTTGATAGCTGGCTTGTCATTCGTGGCATCAAAACTTTGGCGCTCCGTATGGAACAGCATCAAAAGAATGCCATCGCTCTCGCAGAATGGTTGAAACAAGAACCGAAGGTAACAAAGGTATTATTCCCTGGACTTCCAGAACATCCAGGCTATGAAGTGAACAAATCTCAAACTACTGGCTTTGGTGGTATGTTGTCCTTTGAAGTAGATAGTGAAGAGACCGCTAAACAAGTGTTAGAAGGTATTCAATTGATTCAATTTGCTGAAAGTTTAGGCGGCACCGAATCCTTGTTGACATATCCTGTTACACAAACACATCCAGATTTAAAACCTGAAGATGCGGAACGCAAAGGGATTACACGTCGCTTGTTGCGCTTGTCTGTTGGCATTGAAGACACAGATGATTTGATTGCTGATTTAGCACAAGCTTTCAATAAATAAAAGGAGGCTATTATGGGCCGATATAATTTTGACAAAATCGTAGATCGCAAACATACAAAGTCTCTAAAATATGATTTTGCTGTACAACGTGGTAAACCTGCTGATGTATTACCATTTTGGGTAGCGGATATGGACTTTGAAATTCCTAGTGAATTAAAGCAAGTCTTGTTAGATCGCGTTAATCATGGTATTTTCGGATATACGGAATCTGATGATGCATATTTCAATGTACTAAAAGAATGGTTCGCTAGTCGTTTTAATTGGAATATAGATAAAAAATGGCTCGTAAAAACTCCGGGCGTTGTATTTGCTCTTGCTATGGCAGTGCGTGCTTTCACAAAGGAAGGGGAAGGCGTACTCATTAATCAACCTGTATACTATCCATTTAGCATGGTCATCGATGATAATGATCGTAATTTGATTAACGTTCCTTTAATTCAAGGGGCAGATACATATACAATCGATTTTGAAGGCGTAGAACGCGCTATTGTTGAGCATAATGTAACATTATTCTTGCTTTGTAATCCGCATAATCCTGTGGGCCGCGTGTGGAGCGAAGATGAGTTAAAACGTCTTGGTGATATTTGTATTAAACATAATGTTATTATTATTAGCGATGAAATTCACGCGGATTTCGTATGGGATGGTCACAAGCATACTGTTTTTGCTAATCTTGGTGAAAGCTATGCGGAGCATTGCATCGTTTGTACAGCACCTAGTAAGTCCTTTAATATTGCAGGTTTACAAGTATCTAATATTTTCATCCCTAATGATTCCTTGCGTCGTAGATTTGTCAAAGAAATCGACCGTGCAGGCTATAGTCAATTGAACACGATGGGACTTGTAGGTTGCCAAGGTGCTTATGAAGTGGGTGGACCATGGCTTGATGAATTAAAGGGATACATTCAAGGGAATATTCAATATACCCTTGATTATTTTAAGGAACATTTGCCAAAGCTTCACATGTATCGACCTGAGGGTACGTATCTCATGTGGTTTGATTGCTCTGAACTGCCATTGACACCAGAAGAACGTGAACGGTGGCTACTTAATGATGCAAAGCTATGGCTGGATAGTGGCTCCATGTTTGGTAAAGATGGTGAAAAGTTTGAACGCATCAATGTTGCCTGTCCTCGTGCAATATTGACAGAAGGTTTAGAGGCATTGCGTCGCGCTTATGTCGCTAAAGGGTTTTAGGAGGTTTCACAATGCCGATTAAAGTTATTAAGAATTTACCGGCTATAACAAAGTTAGCACAAGAGAATATCTTTGTAATGGATACGGAACGAGCGGAAACACAACAAATTCGTCCGCTTCATATTTTGCTTATCAATTTGATGCCTACAAAAGAGGTTACGGAAACACAAATCCTTCGCGCTCTTAGTAATAGCCCATTGCAAGTAAACTTAACTTTATTACATACAGCATCTCGAAAATCTAAGAATGTAGATGAAGAATATTTAGAGACTTTTTACCGTACCTTTGACGAAGTTAAAGATGAGTGTTTTGATGGCTTGATTATTACCGGTGCTCCTGTAGAGTTGATGCCTTTTGAAGAGGTTGACTATTGGGATGAGCTTGTAGAAATTATGGATTGGAGTGAAGAACACGTATGCTCCACGTTCTATATTTGTTGGGGCGCACAGGCTGGCCTGTACCATCATTTCGGCATTAATAAACAAATTATGGATACTAAATTGTTCGGCGTTTATGAACATGATATCTATAACGACCAACCGGTTCTCTTACGAGGTTTTGATGAAAAGTTCTGGATGCCGCACTCCCGCCATACTACAGTTTCATTAGAGCAAATTAAAGCACATAGGGAATTAGAATTGTTAGCTGGTTCTGAACCAACTGGGGCTGCCATCGTACGAAGCTTAGATAATAAACACATCTTTGTTTTTGGTCACTCCGAGTACGATTGGGATACACTCAATCGCGAATATGTACGAGACCTTGCTAAAGGTGAAGACATTGCGGTACCAGAAAACTATTTCCCTGATGATGATCCAAAACAAAAACCAATCGTAAGATGGCGTTCCGTAAGCACATTGCTATTTACGAATTGGTTGAACTATTACGTATACCAAGAAACACCATATATTATTGAACAAATTCAGAAAATGAAGTTTGAACGAGATAAAAATTTTGGTGCTTATATTTAAATGCAGAGTATGTAAGTGAACCGAATGTGTTCCCAAAGACTCCACCGGCCGGGTCTGACTCCGGCCTACGGCCTACGCAGGGCCAAAGTCGTCTTTGGGAACGCATTCGGTTCTTTCCATATCAGCTATAATTTTAAGATGCACCCAAATTTTAGTAGAGCCCGAAGTCGTTTTGAGAACTGGTAGGTTCTTCTCATCTCGAACTTTAAGTTGAAGGCACCCAAATTTTGGCGCCCTTTGAATATGTTATATATGAAGAAAACCAAATCGGTTTCCAAGGGCGACTTTGGCCCTGCGGAGGCCGCAGGCCGGAGTCAGACCCGGCCGGTGGAGCCATTGGGAATTGATTTGGTTTACCGGTACATAGATAGGCACCAAAATTTTTGCTATAGCTTATAGTTATGGAGAATGTATTATAAAAAGTGGTAGACATATTTTTTAATACATAGTAATATAATAGGTATAAGAAATGAAGTTTATTCCTTTAGATGAATGGGAGTTGAATTTAATGAGCAAACAATATAAATTTGAAACATTACAATTACATGCAGGTCATACCGTGGATCCAACAGGTTCCCGTGCAGTACCTATTTACCAAACGACATCTTTCGTATTTAAAGATGCAGAGGAAGCAGCTGGCCGTTTTGCTTTGACTAATCCTGGTGGTATTTATTCTCGTCTTGGCAATCCTACTACTGACGTATTGGATGCGCGTGTAGCTCAACTTGAAGGTGGTGCTGGTGGTATTGCTGTAGCATCTGGTTCTGCAGCGATTACATACTCCATTTTGAATGTAGCAAGCGCAGGTGATAATATTGTTGCTGCATCTACATTGTATGGTGGTACATATAACTTATTCACTGCTACATTGCCTCGTTTGGGTATCGAAACTAAATTCGTTAATCCTGACAATTTGGAAGAGTTTGAAGCAGCTATTGATGACAACACAAAAGCTGTATATATCGAAACTATCGGTAATCCTGGCATTAACCTTATCGATGTTCAAGCAGTAGCTGATATTGCACATAAACATAATATTATCTTAATCGTAGATAATACATTCGCATCCCCATACTTGTTCCGTCCATTAGAACATGGTGCAGACGTAGTCGTTCACTCTGCTACTAAATATCTTGGTGGTCATGGTACAACATTGGCTGGTGTAGTTGTAGAATCTGGTAAATTCGACTATAAAGCATCTGGTAAATATCCTAGCTTTGCTGAAGGGGACGAACACTACAACGGTCTAGTATATGGTGACTTACCAATTCCTTTCACCGTAAAAATTCGTGCTCAATTGCTTCGCGATACAGGCGCATGCATTACGCCTTTAGCAGCATGGCAAATCTTGCAAGGTATCGAAACATTGTCCTTGCGTGTAGAACGTCACGTAGAAAATGCTCGTAAAGTAGTTGATTTCTTGAGCAAACATCCTAAAGTTGCTTGGGTTAACTATCCAGAACTTGCAGATAGTAAATATAAACCATTAGCTGATAAATACTTCCCTAAAGGAGTTGGTGCAGTATTCACATTCGGCGTAAAAGGCGGCAAAGAGGCAGGCATTAAATTGGTTGATGCATTGCAAATCTTCTCTAACCTTGCTAATGTGGCGGATGCTAAATCTCTTGTTATTCACCCTGCATCTACAACACATGCACAACTTAACGAAGAACAACAAAAATCTGCTGGCGTAACACCAGATATGATCCGCTTGTCTGTTGGTCTTGAAAATATTGATGATATTATCGATGATCTTTCTCAAGCATTGGATAAAGCTTAATCTTAACTTCTAAACTCCTTAAAGCATAATTCCAAAAACCTATAGAACATAAAAAGAAAACCTTGTAATAAGAGGCTGTACCAAGATGTCGTGACATAATTTGGTACAGCCTTTTTGTCCTATAACCCAAAGAAAAAGACCTTGAATTCAACGATTCAAGGTCTTTTAATATGTGTATATGTGTGTTTAAAAGGGTTTGTTTTATGTGTGTATAGTTTTTATGAGTGTTTAGTTTTATGAGTGTGTTAAGAAATTGGAGAGATATATTATATAGTGGTTAGGTGTATCTATATAATATATGGGTTATGCTTAGTATTTTGTAGTTTTTACTTTAGCACTGAGAACTTTACCGGAAATAGCATCGATCTTAACGTCTGCTTTTTTGTCGCCGCCGTTAGTCATGTCTAGTTTGTAGACAAGTTTGTTGCCGTCCATTTCCAATTCCCATTCCATTGTTTGGAAATCGCTGCCTACGCGTTCGATAGCTCTTGTTTCAGCAGATTCTGGTGTGATGGAGTTTTGTGGATTAAAGCTGTGAGATTTCTTTAATTTGTTCCATGCACTAATGGATTTTGCTTGATTGGAAACAACTTGACCTGTTGCTTCATCGATTTTCATTTCCACTTTTTGTGTCTTAGTATATGCTTCTACTTCGTAAGTTGGATGATGTTTTGCATCATAGGAGATAGAAGTTACCATTGCATCTGGATAGTAGCGATGTAATGTAGTAACAGCGCCTACGTAGTCGATTTCGCTACTTTGCATTGGAGATGCTACGCTACCAACACCATTCCAGGAACTAGGAGCTGGGTAAGTAGACGCTGCAGATGCTACGCCTGCAATCAATACAGTACTTACGCCAAGAGCACATAATACTTTAGACAAATTATTTACTTTTTTCATGTTAATTACCTCCATAAAAGGATTTTGCTCAAAAGCAATTGTGCAAGTAGATTTTACTCAATCTACTTATACATAATTTAATATCACAAAATGAATATAAAATGAAAAATAAAACTATATACTTATTTTTAGGTATATACATAATATATTCGACATACATTATGTATATCCTCTTTTTTATTTGCATATTTTGCATAATGTAAACTTAATACTGGCATATACGGTTGACATAAATAAAATGGAATGGTTTAATAACCTTGAATAGATATGTAGTTTGTTTAGATAGGTTTCTTTTATTCTATTAATGGAGGTATACCATGAGTTCCATTTCCAATCGACGTCTCAGCACAAGAGAGTTGACAATGACAGCCTTATTTGTAACATTAATTACAGCCGGTGCATTTATTCGTGTGCCACTTCCAAACTGTCCATTTACACTGCAGATTTTATTTACTACACTGGCTGGTATTATATTAGGCAGCCGCCTCGGTGCCATTAGTGTAGGGATCTATATTATATTGGGACTTATCGGTGTACCTGTGTTTACATCTGGCGGCGGGCCAGGCTATGTATTGCAACCTACATTTGGTTATTTGATTGGATTCATGGTTGGCGCCTATGTGGTGGGGCGCTTCAGTGAGCTTTCACCAACACATTCTGTTAAAACATTGCTCATTGGTGCTATTATCAATCTTCTCATTGTATATGGTTTTGGCATGATCTATTTATATATGATAATGAATGTATATTTAGGGACACCTATTGGTTGGTGGGCTGTTATTTGGTCTTGTTTCTTGATTCCTGTTGGGCCTGACGTATTTTTATGTGCTGTAGCTGCTGTGATGGGGAAACGTATTATAGGCCATTTGCGATAATATATACAAAATAGTAATAGAGGGCTATCACATTTGTGGTAGCCCTTTTACTATGCTATGGATATACATATCCTAAAATTTCTTGTGCATCTTTTGTTTTGTTGATTTCTATGTATGGTTGCTTGCGCCCGTGAAAGTCTCGTGTGGCTACAGTGCCTTCTATGGTTACCCATTGTTTATTGCTATAAGAATCCCCATCATTCTTATGCATTGTTAGACCAATAGGGGCGACGTCTGCAATACAGCAAGCCATGGCCATACGTGAAAGTGTAAACTCATTGGATTTTAATGTATTGTCTTCTCGGTTAACATAACCTGTCATATAGATTTTGTACCCTACATATTCCTCTGGTTTAGAACCGAGTGCAACGATGGTGCGATAATAGTTATCCGAGTTTAATACGATTTCCTTTTTAGATTTTGAAATGCCAGGATCTTTGGCCTCATTATTGATTGTAATAACTTCGCCAATATCGTCTTGAGAAAAATTAAAATCATTAGTATCTTCTGTGGCGGCCGTATTTCCAGTTACTTGTACAGAATTAGGCGATAAAATTGGTGGAACCACAAATAACACAAGAGGAATTATGATTGGTGTAATAGAGCGCCAATTATGTTTATATTGTTTATTTGGGGACCAAAGGATTGAAATAATGCCTCCCAATAACAGTGCTATACCTGCTAAGAGTAAAAATAATTCATATCGAGGAGCCACATATAATTTATATTGGCCCGTAATGAGTAGATATAAAAAACTAATACCTAATGCCGTATATAGCAGACCCTTGATGACACTGAGTATATCTTTGTTTCGTAGTTCTGATAACATAGTCTGTTCTCCTTATACATTAAATAAAAATTGAAATAGCAATGTCATGATATACGTAATAATACTAATAGTAATAACTAAACGAAGTATAAATGATGTTGAGATATACTGACGTAACATATATACGTTTTTGATGTCAATCATAGGACCTAACCATAGGAAACCAAGAACTGCTGATATAGGAAATAAATTGCTTAACGAACGGCCTATAATGGCATCTGATGTAGAACATAGGGAGAAGAGGAAAGCTAAAGCTAGTAATAATGCATTAGCAATAGGTGTGGCTACATCGAGTGAACCAGAAAAGAAGGTAGGTTTTATCCATACTTGGAATAGGGCTAATGTGAAAGCTGCTGCAGAGAAGTAAATAAGTAATTGACTGAATTCACGCTCTACGTGCAATAGAAAGATTTTCTTTTTATTGCCTTCTTGATTTGGTGAACCATACTGATAATCTTTTGGCTGAGGTAAATTGTTAGTGATGGTAGATAATTTGTGTGGTTTCCATTTAAATGTGAGGGCCACCATACATGCGATTAATATACCACCAATTATGCGAGCTAGTATTATTTGTGGCGTCTCTGGAAATGCATAATAGGTTGCTAATAATGCGATGGGGTTCATAATAGGACTTGCGAGCATAAACAATAATCCTATATGTTGAGGGATACCACGCTTTAATAATGCATTAAACATAGGAATAGTAGCACAATCGCAGATAGGTAATACAAGACCGCTACCAATGGCGATGCCATAGCTTTTAATAGAGTCTGCTTTCAGATAACGCATTAGCCAACGATCAGGTACCAATAGTGTGATAGCAGAAGAAATGATGGTTCCTAACAATAAAAACGGTATCCCTTCAAAAATGATGCCTGATGCAATGGCCAAAACTTGATGGATGGAATAGGAAATGCTATGACGGAATACAGTGACCAGTAATATATATAATGTCAATATAGCCACAATACCGTACAACGACCATGGCCATATCGGTTTAGTTAGTTTATTGTGGATGTCTTTTGTAGTGGGATTGACTAATATGGAACATTCCGGATTGTAGGATTGTAAGAGTTTCTTTACTGCTTTGGTTTGTGTCGTATCATTCGCATATAACATAATATAATCGGCGCTGTATAGTTGCGATACAACTCTATCCCCTAGTGCCTGTATCATAGATGTTATACTGTTGCTGTTTGCTGTGTAGATGACGCGTTCTAGATGACAGAATTCTTTTAGAATTGAATTGAAGAAGATGCGTTCTAATTGTTGAAATGAAAACATGCCATTCCATTCAACCCATATTTCTTTCGGCGTTGTCGTAGAGAGATAATCCTGTATCTGTTGTACTACATGATGTAGATTTTCTTCTATATCATCTGGCTCAATCGATAAAGGCTTTTTTATAAACTCTGTATTACCTGTTTCAAAGCTGATAATTTCTGTAGAGCCAAGTTTCTTTCGTTCTCGTAGCTCTACATTGATTAGGGAGGTTTTACCAGAGCCTAATAAGCCCATTACGATATATACAGGAATCATGATGCACTACACACTTTCTCCTGTATGGATGAAATGTCTATATCGGTGCCAATAACAACTAGGTGGTAGTCCTTTAAGTGCGTATCTGTAAGAGAACAGGATTGGAGGGTGTATTGTAATTCCATAGGTCCTGAAGTGGTAGGAACGATACCTTTAACACGTAGTACTGTAGACGGTAATTTATTACAAAAATCAATCCATTGCGTATGAGTGAGGGTTTGTAGATTATGGAATGTATAGCTCACAAAAGGTTGGTGCTCATGATGGTGGCCGTCATGGCCATGATGACTGTGATTGTTGTGGTGAGCACCGTTGTAATCCTCACTGTCGTTACATGTATGGCAACTGCAGGTTTCGGAATCATGTTCATGTGCCTTATGAGTATTAGATTTTAGTTGGTGTATATCCTGTTGAAGTGCATCTACATCGGTATAAATTGGTGTATGTGGTGCTAATTCAACGATGAGTTGTTTTGCTTTTTCAACCTGTTTTTCATCCTCTATGTGAGTAAGTAGAATAGCATAACAGTGTTTTATTTGGTCTTTAAAGAAGGGACCAAAGTTCTTAATTGCCATAGGTGCCTGCATAGCATCTACGATTGTAATAATCATGCTGATATAGGCTTTACTGGTGATATCGTCATCGTCACAAGTATATAAAATTTCACTTAATTTGCTCACCCCAGATGGCTCTATATAGATTTGATCGATATCTTGCGTAGATAGAATATCGATTAGGGCATTTTTAAAGTTGCCTTGGAGACTGCAGCAAATACAACCGGATGTTACTTCACGTACAGTTGCGCCCGATGTGGATAATTGCTTTGCATCAAGACTGGTTTCACCAAAATCATTTTCTATAATTAATATACGTTCATTGGTGTTACGACAGTTTAATATATGTTGTAGATACGTTGTTTTTCCGGCTCCTAAGAATCCGGATATGATCGTAATTGGTATCATAATACGCCTCCCTTGTAAATGTAAACATAGTATACTACTCTTACATAACATATAAAAATACCCATAAGGGTATGAACAATAGTTCACAAAGTTAAGTAATAAGCGATTTATAAGAAAAATTGATAATATTATACTAATATGAGTATATGTGAACATGTTTATATATTTATAACGTTGACTTTACAAAAAAAGCGTATGCCTCATAGGATATATATGAGTACATACGCTTATTTGAATAAATATTATTTTGTAAAACTTTGAAAAATTATTGTAATTTTTCTAGTAATGCTTTAAGGAATACATATACATGTTCTACAGAAGGTAGATGTACGCGTTCCATATTTGTATGTGGGCTGATGATTGTTGGACCAAAGCTGATCATTTCAGTATTTGGTAAAACATTCTTTAATAAGCCACATTCTAGGCCTGCATGGACTGCATTCACGCGGGCAGGGGTGTCGGACATGGTATTGTAAAGTGCGATAACTTGTTCTTCTAGTTTAGAGCCTTTATCGTATTCCCATGCAGGATAACCACCGCTGCGGGTAGCAGAAACACCTAATGTATCAGCAAGGAGTAATAATTTTTTAGTTAAGTATTCTAAGCTGTTTTTATTAGAGCTACGAACTGATACGAGGATGTCTATCGTATGTGTGCCTTCAGAAACGATAGCGAGATTATCTGATGTTTCTACAAGCCCTTCGATGGTTTGACTCATAGAGTGAACACCATCTTCTGCAAGATAGAGGTAGGAAATTAAGGCTTCTGCTGTATCATCAGCATACACTGTTGCCGGTGTAGGAATTTCTTCCACTACGAATGTTAAATCAGGATCTTTGATTGCAAATTCATGTTTGTATTCTTTTTCGTAGAATTTGATAAGGGTCTTAATCGCTTCTATATCATCGTTGCGTACAGACATGGTTGCAACCGCTTTAGATGGAATCGCATTATGTTTAACGCCACCTACGAAAGAAGCTAGATTAAAGGAATATTGTTTTTCTAAATCATAAAGAACGCGAGCAAGTACTTGGTTTGCATTAGCTCGTTGTTCGATGATTTCGATACCGGAATGACCACCCTTTAAACCTTTTACAGTTAGTGAAAGCCCTGCATCATAACCAGGTAGATTATTTTCGCGCAATAGTGGGATGGATACATTAACGTGGCAGCCGCCAGCGCAGCTCACGCAGAACTCATGTTCCACTTCAGTGTCTAAGTTGATTAGATAGTCACCTGTTACTTGACCTTCTTTTACCGCTGCAGCACCATCCATACCTGTTTCTTCGTTAGTTGTGAACAATACTTGTAGTGGACCATGTTGTTGGTTCTTATCTTCTAGGACTGCTAAAATCATAGCGCCGCCCATGCCATTATCTGCACCCAATGTAGTGTCATCGGCGTGCATCCATTCACCTTCGATGATGTTGGCGATTGGATCTTTTGTAAAATCATGGTTGGAATCATGACCTTTTACGCATACCATATCGATATGACCTTGAAGGATGACGGATGGACGATTTTCATAGCCAGGTGTAGCTGGTTTTTTGATGACTACATTCCATTCGCTATCTTGTGTAGCTTCGAGACCTAAATTGTGAGCAAAATTGACAATGTAATCGCTAATGCCCTTTTCGTTGCCAGATCCACGTGGGATTTGGCTCATTTCTTTAAATATTTCTAATACGCGTTTTGCTTGAACGATTGCGTCCATTTGGCACCTCTCATTCTGAAAATATATCCCATATAATTCTAATTATCTTAGTTGCTATGAGATTATTCATGTTTATTCATTAGTTAATAAGTAATTATTATCTATAATATAGTTATATCACATGTACTATGAATAGAAAAGACGATGTATATAGTTTATAATAGTATCATGCGTAATGTATAACGAACGCGCTGTATTATATACCTTTTATTTATATAGGATGGTGAAAGTATGCAACATGAACGTCGCAACATTAGTATGCTTATGGATCTCTATGAGATGACCATGGCTCATGGGTACTTTACGAAACAAGACAATACAGACCGCGTTGCCTTCGACGTATTTTACCGTCGCAATCCGGACAAAGGTGGATTTGCTATCTTTGGCGGATTGGAACAAGTTTTAGAATACATTTTGAATCTTCATTTCGATGAGGAGGATATGGCGTATTTTAAATCATTGCATTTATTTAGTGATGAATTTTTAGAGTATTTGCGCAACTTCAAATTTACCGGTGATGTATATGCCTTCAAAGAAGGTACCATTATATATCCTAATGAGCCGATTATGACCATCGTAGCACCTCTTATCGACGCACAAATTGTGGAAACAGCAGTGCTTACCATGATTAATCATCAATCGCTTATTGCTACAAAGGCGAACCGCATCGTGCGCGCCGCTGATGGGCGCATTGTATCCGATTTTGGGGCTCGTCGCGCTCACAATGTAGATGCTGCTGTATATGGTGCGCGGGCGGCTTTCATAGGCGGTGTCAATGGGACTGCCACAGTTCTAGCGGGACAACAATTTGGGATTCCTGTAAATGGTACCATGGCACATAGTTGGGTTATGTACCACGATTCTGAATATGAAGCATTCAAGTCCTATGCTGAAGTGTATCCGGACAGCGCTGTGTTCTTGGTGGATACCTATAATGTATTAGAATCGGGTGTACCAAATGCCATTAAGGTTGCCAAGGATATTTTGGAACCGAATGGTCATCGATTAAAAGGTATCCGCCTCGATTCTGGTGACTTAGCATATTTAGCTAAGCAAGCGCGTCGTATGCTCGATGATGCGGGGATGAATGATTGCAAGATCATGGCATCTAATAGCCTTGATGAATATACGATTTCATCCTTATTAAATCAAGGTGGCCCTATTGATATCTTTGGCGTGGGGGAACGATTGATTACGTCGAAAACGGATCCTGTATTCGGCGCTGTATACAAGATTGCAGGCGTTGAAAAAGGCGGCGTATGGGAACCGCGCATTAAGATTTCTGAGTCTGTGGAAAAGATTACCAATCCTGGATTGAAACAGGTATATCGCGTTTATAATGAAGATGGTCGCGCTATTGCTGAATTATTGACATTACCTGGCGAAGTGCCATCCACAGACAAACCATATCGTTATATCGATCCAGAAAAACCGTGGAGAGAATTGTATTATGAAAACTGTACATTTAAAAATATGCAGGAACTCATGATTAAAGGGGGCGAGCAAATCGTACCATCCCCAACATTGGAATCGATACGCGCCTATGTACAAGAACAATTAACTCATGAGATTTGGCCGGAAGAACAGCGCTTTGAAAATCCACATCGTCACTATCTAGATATGAGCCCTGACTATTACCATATGAAGATGGACTTATTGAATCGTATTGGTCGTAAAAAATAGGAGGGCCTATGCTTACACATCCAGAACGAACAAAAGAGGAATTAGTGGCGTGGATTCGGGACTATTTTGAACAAAATGGACCTGCATGCTCCGCTGTAGTCGGCATTTCGGGCGGTAAGGATTCTAGTGTAGTAGCCGCTCTTTGTAAGGAGGCGCTTGGTGCAGAACGCGTTGTAGGCGTCCTTATGCCAAATGATGTACAATCCGATATAGATGATGCAAAAGAGGTGGTGGCGCATCTTGGTATCCCCTATATGATTGTGAATATTGGTAATGCCTATCGTGCATTAACGAAGGCCATTGTACAAGGAGAGGGCTTTTCCAATGTAACGGGCCGTACAGCTTTAGCGCGAGATGCAGAAATCAATACGCCACCTCGTTTGCGGATGGCCACATTATATGCGGTAGGTCAAAATTTGCCACATGGTGCACGTGTTGCTAATACATGTAATGGCTCTGAAGACTATGTGGGCTACTCTACCAAGTTTGGCGATGCAGCGGGTGACTTTAGTCCATTGGCGAATCTCGTGGTTGAAGAGGTGCGTCAAATTGGACGCCTTTTGGATATTCCGCGTCATTTAGTAGACAAAACGCCTAGTGATGGGCTCAGTGGTCAATCTGATGAGGATAAACTAGGATTTACCTATGCCGTTCTCGATCGATATATTCGAACCGGCGAAATTGAAGATATACAAACGAAGGAGCGCATTGATTATCTACAACGAATTAATCGGCATAAACTCGAATTAATGCCTTCCTTTAAACCTTCTACATTATGATACCTATAGGAGGATAAGATGACTAAGAAAATTGCAATCATTGGTACTGGTGGTACCATTGCGGGACAAGGTGCTTCGGATACTGATTTGACGGGGTATACAGCAGGTGTATTGCCCTTAGAAGAAATTATATCCTCTGTACCTGGCGTTAGAGATTATGGACCTTTTGTGTGCAATCAATTTTGTAATATTGAAAGTTCAGATATAACGCTATTTCAATGGGTCCGTCTATCAAAATTAGTACAAAAATGTGTGGATAATGATGATATTGCGGGTGTTGTTATTACACATGGCACGGATAGTATGGAGGAAACTGCGTACTTTTTGCATCTTACTGTCCATACTGATAAGCCTATCGTTATAACTGGTTCGATGCGTCCAGCAGGAGCTATCAGTGCCGATGGCCCTATTAATTTGTTGCAAGCTATACAAGTGGCTCGAACACCAGAATCATATAATAAGGGCGTACTGGTAGTTATGAATGGCTATATTGATGGTGCTCGTGATGTAACGAAAATGAATACAACTAACGTGGCAACCTTTGGTAGTCCTAATGCAGGTCATCTTGGTATTGTACAAGATGGTATAGCCCAATACTATATGTGTCCGTTGCGTAAGCATACGATGGAATCTGAGTTTGGCTTGCCAGAGGACGATGACTTACCACGTGTTGAAATCTTAACCTGTTATGCAGGTATCGAAGAAATTATGGGGCTTGCCATAGTGGCAACGAACCCATCGGGTTTGATCTTAGCTGGCTTAGGCCATGGTACGATACCAGAACCTATCCGCAAGGTAACATCCAATTTACCAATACCTGTTGTACGCGCATCCAGAACGG
This sequence comes from Veillonella sp. HPA0037, assembly GCF_000411535.1. NCBI lineage: Bacteria > Bacillati > Bacillota > Negativicutes > Veillonellales > Veillonellaceae > Veillonella > Veillonella sp. HPA0037. Next base: position 1,062,162 of record NZ_KE150483.1, on the reverse strand, counting down.
GAAGTGGTATAGTATCTAAGGTTCCCCAAGATGTGGAGGCAGGCTATTTTGTATGTGATAGCTTGTCACCTCAAAAGGCTCGTATCTTGTTGATGTTGGCCTTACAAAAGGAACGCACTTGCAAGGATTTGGAACGAATCTTTAAAGAATACTAACCTTTACAAGCGATTGTATGCGGATGAGACAGATATAAAAAGACCCTTTGTGATTATTCACAAAGGGCCTTTTGCTTGTATAAATCATTCGGTACCGATGGCATTTTCTAATGCTCGTTGTACACCTAGGTATACAGCTTTGGCTAATGTGTCGCCGAATAGGGAATAGGATCCTGCATCAGTTAATACATCGCCATTTGCATTGATGGTTAAGATGATGCCATCTGTAGCAGTTCCAGTAGCGGAGGTATTCGTTTCTTTTGCTAAACTGTGAACTATATGTGTATTGTATTTGTGGAAGTCCTTGGTACTTTCTACCTTCCAATCTTGTAATGCTGCTGTTTTAGCCTCGGTAATCGTCATGATGGCTTTCACCATCGCACTATCTGTTAAGGCCTTGTTGGTAAATACGAGGATATTAATTGTGCCAGGGGTGTGGAATTCACCATCTTTTTCTTCATAACAATAACCTGTACCTGCACGATGGGCCGTTTTCTTATAACCACCAGTGACAATGGTTTCAACGATTGTATCACTTTCTTGTACCATTGTGTACGCATGAAGGGATGGTGTAGCAGAGGTTAACAGTGCAGTGCTGAAATGTACAGGCACATCGATATGCTCAAATTCTTGAGCTAAATAGTTTGCTACAGAGCCACCTGGTAAATCCTTTTCTGTTTCAATATGGTAGGTTAATTGTTGATTGCGTACACCTAATGTATGGTGAAAGCCTCCATTTAGTTGACCGCTGCTTAAGGAATAGTGAATGTCGTCAAAGAGTACGGTTACAGAGTTGCATTCTTTAGTGACATGACCGCCTGTTATTAATTCATCTGGCGCTGTATATGGATTATTAGACATATAGGACTCCCTAGTTTATCATTGTTAGATATAGAATATAAAGCTATAATAAAAGATAATATTTTATTATCTTCATATAAGTTGTTTATAATACATAATATTTACATGTGAAATTATATCATATGTTTACCATAGATTTGAGTAAGTCACCTTAAGCATTGTGGGGGTATACATGTACGAATTCTTAGCAACCGCATCAGAGCTGTTATTTAAAGATGCCAATGTATTGTTAAAATTAAGAGAATGGTTTTTTAGCCAAGCCGGCAATATTTTGCTTGCTCTTATTATATTTTTGGTAGGCCGCTATATTATTCGGTGGATTAAAACTCTTGCTGTTCGTGTTATGACACGGGCCAACTATGATACTGCCGCAATGGGCTTTGTATCTCAAATTATTAATTATGTATTGCTTGTAGGTTTATTATTAATCTGTCTTAATCAAATTGGTGTTCCTACTACATCCTTTGTGGCTGCCTTTGGTGCCTTTGGTTTAGGTATCGGCTTGGCATTACAAAATAATATGTCAAACTTGGCATCTGGATTATTGATTTTAATATTTAAACCATTTCGCGCTGGACACTATATTGAGGTTGGGGACATTACAGGTAGCGTTACATCCATACAGTTTATGAATACCATTATCACTACAAAGGATCAGAAACGGGTGTACATACCAAATTCGATTCTTACATCTCAATCAGTAACGAATTATTCCTATATGACTGAACGAATGATTCCGTTTGTTTTTGATATTGGCTATAACAATGATCATCATGAAGCAATCAGAATTTTAAAGGACGTTTTTGCCAAGGATAAACGTATTCTAAATGCTAAATATATGGAGATTGGTATTTCTGAATTTGGTGATAACTCTGTGCGTATTTCTGCGTTTGCAGAAGTTAAAACTAGTCAGTTTCTTGAGGTTCGATATAGTATTATGTCCGATGTAAAAGATGCTTTTGATAAGCATGGTATAGATATTCCATATCCACAACGTGTTGTATATATACAAAATGCAGATACTGCTACAGATGAAATTAAAGAAACTAAGAAAAAAGTAACTACCACGAATCAAGAAATCTGATAAATCATGAATTTACAAGTTAATAATATGTAGAAAGAGATTGATATGAGAGATTTAATAATGCATAGGCACTTAGTATGGCAACGTTTTATATTGGCGTTAGCTTTCATAGGTGCCATGCTCTTAGGTACTGTTGCTCATGGTACTGCACCTACGCCACCATCTACCATTGGTGAAGCAGTAGTACTCATTGATGCGGATAATAAGGAGATTTTATTCGCCAAGAATCCCGATAAATGGATGCATCCGGCAAGTACTACGAAAATGGTAACCTTATTAACAGCACTTGAGTTAAAAGGAACACAATTAGATGAGTTAGCTACGATTAGTCCCTATGCGACGAGCATGGAAGAATCTAATCTTGGTATACAAGTAGGCGACCAAATCACCTTGGAAGGTGTTCTTGAAGGTATGATGGTAGCATCTGGTAATGATGCGGCCGTAGTGGTGGCAGAGAACGTAAGTGGGTCTGTAGAAAATTTTGCGAAGGATATGAATCGCATAGCTGCTAAGGCGGGGGCTAAAAACAGCGTATTCCTCAACCCTCATGGATTGACCCAAATGGGTCATCATTCGACGGCACGAGATTTGGCTTTGATTGCAGCTTATGGGATGAAATATCAAATGTTCCGCGATAAGGTGGCCAATGATTACTATAAGGTGCCTTATCAAAACCGTGCGCCTGAAACGATTCGCACTACAAACCATTTTATCCGTAATAAATATCCTGGTGCTAATGGCTTAAAGACGGGCTTTACAAATGCGGCTGGTGAATGTTTAATCGCATCGGCTACGCGAAATGGGCATACTATGATTGTGGTGATGCTCAATGATGACAACCGTTGGAATGAGGCCGTTCAGTTCCTAGACTATGGCTTTAAATTACGCGGTGTCATTTAATATCATAACTATTTAGTTATACATACTATAAAAGGTCCTACCTTCTGGTGGGACCTTCATTGTAAGGGGGATATGTATGAGTTCATTTTTTGCTTTTTTAAAACGGATGCGCTTTATTAACCGTTGGAGCTTGATGCGCAATACGGAAACAGAAAATATTCAAGAACACAGCCTTGAGGTAGCCATGGTAGCCCATAATTTGGCGGCTCTTAAAAATGAATATTTCGGTGGAAATTTAGATATTAACAAGGTGGCCGTCATTGCCATGTACCATGAGGTGAGTGAAATCTTTACAGGGGATATGCCGACGCCTATTAAATACTTTGATCCTAAGCTTCGTTCTTTGTATGGCGAGGTGGAAACCTTAGCGCAAGAAAAAATGTTAAGCACATTGCCGAAAAGATTGCAATCCGTTTATAAACCGTATATTGTAGATGCTGAAACATTGCCTGAATGGTCGATTGTGAAAGCTGCCGATACCTTGTCCGCCTATATGAAATGCGTTAATGAATTACATGCGGGCAATGATGAATTCAAGGAGGCGCACGATACGATTTTGGCCAAGTTGAAAGCTCTAAATATGCCAGAGGTGGACATGTTCATCGAAGAATATGTACCGGCCTTGAGTGAGTCCTTGGATAAACTTAATTACTATAAAATATAGTAGGTAGTATTAAGGTTTTGTAATATATTCCTGATTGCGTATCAATATCTTTTTACCGCGCCATGAGAAAGCTCGATGGCCGTGTTTTGCCTTAAACTCCTTATTGGTCATAGACTCTAATTCATCAACATCCACATAAGGTTCGATAGATTGAAATTCAATAATGGGTGTTGTAGGTAAGTCCTTATTATGGGGGCATACTTCTTGGCATACATCACAACCGAATAACAAGGGTGATTTCCTGATGATGGCTTGTTCGTCATCGGTGAGATCGCCTTTTTTTTGCGTTAAATAGCTTTTACAGGTGGCGTAATTAAATGCATTGCCATTTAGACATTGACCTAAGCAGGATGTAATACACCGATTACAGCCCATACACGTATCGGTCATAGGCGTATTGGGTTCGAACTCTAATGTGGTGAGCACAGTGCCGATGACGATATAAGAACCCCAAGTTGGATTGATAAAGCATTTATTTTTTCCATAGACCCCAAGGCCTGCTAAATAGGCCATATATCGATCAGCTAAGGGACTCGTATCGCAATGGATAGAGAATGATGCATCTGGGGCTGTCGTTTTAAGTTCATCTACGAGGCGTTGTAAATAGTCTATCACCACTAGATGGTAATCAGTGGCCCACGTGTAACGGGATAGATTTGTAGGACCTTCATGTGGCACATGATAGGGAAATAGACAGACGATGGCACTGCGTGGCATAAAGTCTGTTGTGCCTATCAGTCGTTCGTCTATGTCGGCTGCTGTGAATGGACAGGGATTGGATTCCTGCAAAATTTCACGGGCCTCTATAGGGAGTGGCCATGACGTGGTGCCCACTACGGGTATATGTAATTGTTTGCAAACTTCTTGTAATTTTATATTGTTTGTCATAGATTTACGATGTAATAGTTGTTACAATTATATATATAAGCAAAAATAAAAGGTTTTATGGCAACATTGCTAATAGGAAATGGCTTAAGATAATGATTGTTTTTAGTATACCATTGTGAGGATAGATTATGTTAGCCTTTTTGAAAGTATTACAACCGAAGACGGTGGAAGAGGCCTATGAAATGGCCGTAAAAAATAAGACGGCACCGATGCTTGCGGGTGGGTGTTGGCTACGATTGGGTCGCCGTACATGGCCTGCAGTAATCGATATGGCAGGACTAGATTTACGATATGTTCGTGAAGAAGATAACGAATTTGTTATTGGTGCCATGGCGACACAAGGTGATGTAGAACGGTTTGAACCGTTACAACAATTTTGTGGTGGCGCCGTAGTGCGTGGAATTAAGGAAATTTTAGGCGTCCAATTTAGAAATATGGCTACCATGGGTGGTTCCGTGGCTAGTAAATTTGGGTTCTCTGATATTATTCCCGCCTTGTTAGCTGTTCATGCAGACATCGTAACCTATAAAGGTGGTCGTATGTCCATGAAGGATTATATGAATTATCGGGAACGCGATATTTTAGTTGAAATTCGCATCCCTAAACGCGAAGTGCCTGTTGCGGTTGAGGCGTTGCGCATTTCTCGTGGTGACTTTCCGTATTTAACCGGTTCTATTCGCCGTGATGATACAAACTATGAAGTCTATATCGGGACTCGTCCAGGTGTGGCACAATTGGCTGAGAAAGCTAGTGCCTTGCTTTCAGAAAAAGGATTAGATGCATTAGCTGAGGCAGCACAGATTGCATCAGAGGAATTAGTGTATCAAAAGAATTCTCATGCATCCAAGGAATATCGCATTGAGATGGCTAAAGCCATGGTTCGTCGGTTAGTTAAGGAGGTGGCACAATAATGGAATTAGTATTGAATATTAATAATAAGAATGTAATCGTTAATGTGCCAACGGATGAAATGCTATTAACTACACTGCGTAACTTAGGCTATTATAGCGTACGCTGTGGCTGTGATACGACAAACTGTGGTTTATGTACTGTTTGGGTCGACGATGAAATCACGCTATCCTGTGCATATCCTACATTCCGTGCGCCCGGTCATACGATTACGACCCTTGAAGGTCTTGAAGCAGAAGCCTCATTATTAGCAGATTGTCTTGCTTCTGAAGGGGCTGACCAATGTGGTTTCTGTACTACCGGTATGATGATGAGCGCTATCGCATTGAAGCGTAGAAATCCTAATGCTAGTGATGATGAAATCCGAGAATACTTGATTGGCAATCTCTGTCGCTGCACCGGCTATGAGTCGCAGCTCCGCGGTGTTCGTAAGTATCTACAAGGAGGTTTATAATGAAGCACATTGGTAAGTCTTATGATAAAGTCGATGCCAAGGGTATACTCAGTGGTAAACCTTCTTATACAGGGGATTTTGTGCCAAAAGATGCCCTCATTATTAAGGTATTGCGTAGTCCACATGCACAGGCGAAAATTAAATCTATTGACACATCTAAAGCTAAATTAATCCCTGGTGTAGAGGCTATTTTTACCTATGAAGATGTACCGAACACGCGTTTTACTTTAGCAGGTCAAACCTATCCAGAGCCATCTGCCTATGATGCGTTGATTCTCGATTCTGTAGTTCGCTATGTAGGTGATGAAGTGGCCCTCGTCGTGGCTAAAGATGAAGCTACTGCATTGAAGGCGATGCCTCTCATTAAGGTTGAATACGAGGTGCAAAAACCGGTGCTTGATTTACGCACGGCTATGGACCATGAAACAGTAGTTCATCCAGAAGATGATATTCTTAATCACATTCCGGTAGGACAAGACTATAAACGCAATATTTGTGTATCGTACCATAAGCGTGTTGGTGATATTGAAGCGGAACTTGCTAAATGCGATTATGTCGTAGAAGGCACATATTTCGACCAAGCTACGCGTCAATCTGCAATGGAACCATTCCAAAGCTTTGGCTATATTGATCATTTAGGACGTATTGTCATCGTTAGCTCTACGCAAATCGTGTTCCATGTGCGTCGTCATATTGCACGAGCACTAGGAATTCCTGCATCTAAAATTCGCGTTATTAAACCTCGCATTGGCGGTGGTTTTGGATCGAAACAAACGGCTTGTACCGAATTGATGACAGCATTTGTAACATGGAAATTACAAAAGCCATGTTATTTGCTATATGATAGAACCGAAGCACAAACTTGTTCTACTACACGTCATGCTCGTGAATGGTATATTCGCGTAGGTGCTACAAAGGATGGCATTATCCAAGTTATTGACATGGACTCCATTACCGATGCAGGTGCTCATGCAACACACTGCTTTACGACAACCACAGCGGGGGAACATAAATCCGTGCCATTGTATAACAAGGCAAAAGCGGTGCACTACGGCACGGAAGGGGTTTACATGAATCATACGCCGGGCGGTGCCTTTCGTGGCTATGGTGCTACAGAAGCTTTGTGGCCTTTAGAATGTGCAGTAAACCGTTTGGCGGACGAAATGGAAATCGATCCAGCTGAACTTCGTCAAAAGAATCTCATTGCTGCTGGTGAACGCAGCTTAGTATATGATCCTGATGAAATTATGGATTCTGGACTATTCCAAGAAACCGTAAATAAGGTTAAGGAAATGGCTCGTTGGGATGAACGTCCTCATAGCTGGGACATTGATGAGCGCTATCGCGGCGGTTTGGGGATGGCTCTTGCTTTACAAGGGTCCGGTGTTGCTAATATCGATGTAGCATCTGTAGAAATTCGTCTTGGCGATGATGGTAACTACACATTGTATACGGGCTCTTCCGATATGGGGATGGGGGCTAATACAATTCTTACACAAATGGCTTGTGAAGCCCTTGGTTGCCCTATGGAATCTATGACGGTTGTCGAATCTGATACGGATATCGTACCATTTGATCCGGGTTCATACGCATCGAGCACGACCTATGTAACGGGTACTGCGGCGAAAATGGCGGCTGAAGAACTGAGAGAAAAGATAATCCATAAATTAGCGCAATTTATGGATGTTAAACCAGAAGATATTGATTTTGATGGCTTAGTAGGTACGACTAAGGACGGTACAAAGAAAATGTCCGTTCAAGAATTAGCGCCTAAGCTATTAGTCGGAACTACATCCGAACAATTAACGGGCTTTGCAACATGGGGTAGTCATACATCTCCACCACCATTCATGGCGTCTATCGCTGAAGTTAAGGTAGATAAACAAACGGGACAAATTATACCGTTACATATGTATAATTGTGTAGACTGTGGTACCGTTGTGAATCCTAAATTAGCGCGCGTACAGGTAGAAGGTGGCGCAGTACAAGCCATTGGTATGGCTTTGTATGAAGACGTTAGATACTCTAGTAATGGTCGTTTAGAAACTAATAATTTTATGACCTATAAAATTCCTACACGTCAAGATATTGGTGAATTACATACAGCCTTTGTTGAATCATATGAGGAAAGTGGTGCATATGGTGTTAAATCCATCGGTGAAATTGTTATTAATACAGCTTGTCCCGCAATACAACATGCTGTAAAAAATGCAGTTGGTGCGGATATTCGTACATTACCTATGACACCAGAGAAGGTATTTATGGGGATGGACGAGAAATATAAAGTATAACCATTTCTACATTCCTAAAGGGGGCCTCGTGCTATGACATCACAAACGCAGTACTGGAATCGTCTTATCCAACCTGGCATTGTCGCATTGGTTGGGGCTGGCGGCAAAACAACGGTCTTATCTAAGCTAGTCGAGTATGGTCGGTTGCAAGGACAACCTATCGTAGTGACGACTACAACACAGTTGTATGAATCACAAGTGGCTCAATATGAACCTATTTATACAAAGGATATCAACGATGTTGATGAATATTGTACAAAACGTATTCAACAAGGTTATTGTGGTGCCTGGTTTAATGGTATTACACGAACTAAGGTTGATGCTGTAGATTGTGAAAGCATAGATGGCCTTAGTGCGTTACATCCAAACTGGCAAATCGTCGTTGAAGCGGATGGAGCCAAAGAGAAATGGCTTAAGGCACCAAAACATACGGAACCTGTTATCCCAAGTCAAACAAAGACGACTATAGGGGTGGTGAACCTTCAAATGTTGGGCGCATCCCTTGATGAAGATCATGTACATAATTTAGAATTAGTGCAATCCATTGTACATCGCGAAGAAGGTGCCATTGTAACACCTCATATGCTTGCTCAAATCGTGCTTCATAAACAAGGGCTATTCCAATATAGTAAGGGCAAGAAAATCTTGTTCTGCACGGGTTATGACACGGTACAACATCGTATTATTGATGATTTCATAAGTCATGTGGTAGATAGTGATATCACGGCCATTGTGTTGGCTGATGGGTATAAGGCTAGTTGTGAAATTCGTCGCATTATTCAATGTCGCTAGGTAGCAAAATGAAATATAAGACAGGTGAAAGCGCTCCCTTAGGGGGCGCCCTTTCACGAGAAACACCTCGTATTGGCCTTGTTTTGTTAGCAGCAGGTCAGTCTCAACGAATGGGAACAAATAAGCAATTACTTCCGTGGCGCGGAAAGACGATTCTTGACGCGGTATGTCATGCATTACAAATTGGATGGAAACGAACTAATCCTTCATGGAATTTAAAAACCTATCCAATGGTTGCCGTTACAGGTGGGGACCATGATATTGACCATATTGCTAGCAGTTATGGATTTTCCATTATTCATAACGAATGTTCTGATTTAGGTCAAGGCACATCCATCGCATTAGGCGTGAAATACTTGATGAATGAATTTGGCACACGCGCTTTAGATGGTATTATTTGCTCTGTGTCTGATCAACCGTTATTGAATCCAATGGTTGTTGAACAACTCATTACTAGCTTTCAACAGTATAGGGATGAAACAAATAGAACAATCGTAGTACCTAAATATGGAATAACTCAACACCCTGGCAATCCAGTTTTGTTTGGTGCCCATTGGTTTGAGGACTTGCAACACATCGAGGGTGACCAAGGTGGACGAACGATCATTCGTGGTGTGGGGCATAATTTTGTAGAATATGTAAGTATTATTCCTGAATGGGGATTTGATATAGATACGCCAGAGGATTATAACGATTTGCAACATCGTGAAAGTGAGGGTGTATGAAGCCTTTGATACTTGTGCGCGGAGGCGGCGATATCGCTTCCGGTGCAATTTATAGATTGAGACGTGCAGGGTACCCTGTAGTAGTTAATGAAATTGCTATACCTACTATGATTCGCAGAGAGGTGAGTTATGGTAATGCTGTTCACTGTGGTGAAATGATTCTTGAACGGTTGGTTGCACGTCATGTGTGTATCGGTGAAATTCAGGATACGTTATCACAAGGTGTGATTCCTGTTGTAACATCGTCCTATGAAGAGTTATTAGATCAACTGCATCCGGATGTTGTTGTAGATGCCATTTTGGCTAAAAAGAATTTGGGAACTACTAGACTCGATGCGCCATTTGTTATTGGTGTAGGTCCTGGATTTAGCGCTGGCCGCGATGTGAATGTAGTCATCGAAACTATGCGTGGCCATAATTTAGGACGCTGCATTTATGATGGTGAAGCGCAACCAAATACGGGTATTCCTGGCAATGTGGGTGGTTATACCCATGAACGGGTGATTCATTCGCCAAAGGCAGGGGTATTTACAGCTAAACGTCATATTGGTGACGAGGTGCAAGCTAACGAAGTGATTGGTTATGTCGATGAAGAACCGGTGCGAGCTAAGATTACCGGTACGTTACGGGGCATTTTAAAAACGGGACTCATCGTTTCTGATCATTTTAAATTGGCTGATGTGGATGCTCGCTGTGAGGAATCGCATTGTTATAGTATTTCTGACAAATCCCTCGCTGTTGGCGGCGGTGTCTTAGAGGCTGTTACAGCATGGGACTATGAAAGGAATAAAGATGGAAAGCATTTATGATATTATGAAAGACCGATTACAGGTGATGGAGCCAACATTTTTGGTGACCATCCTATCGGGGCCTCGCCAAGGGGATAGAACTATCTATAATCAGGATGGGGATATATTATATGGTGACGCTATAGAAGGTTTTACACTAAATAGAGTTAAGCCGAATGCTTTATGTGTATTTGGTAGTACTGAATGTTTTGTTGAACCTGTTGAAAAGGATCCATCTGTACTTGTACTGGGGGCTGGTCATGTAAGCCGTGCCATTACGGATTTATTATTATTTATCGGATGTCGTGCTACGGTTGTCGATGATCGACCTGAATATGTGGTGCCTGAATTCTTTGATGAGCGTGTAACAAGAAAATGTTTGCCTTTAGATGATTTTAGAGATAAGTTACCTCTTGATGAATATAATGGATTTATTATCGTTACGAGAGCCCATGAATTCGATAACACATGCCTTGAACAATTGAGAGATCAACTGCCTACTTATATGGGTGTTATGGGCAGTCAACAACGCATTCATTATGCATTAGAAAATTTGAAAGCCAAAGGTTGGACGCAAGAGGAACTCGATATGATCTATGCTCCTATTGGACTAGATTTAGGTGCTCAAACACCAGAGGAAATTGCTTTATCTATCGTCAGTGAGTACCTTGCTGTTGTACGAGGTAAACAAGGTCAGTTTTTACGCAGAAAGAGAGTTGTAAGTCATGAATCGTGAGTTTGTAGAATATTTGAGTCAACGCACAGATGAAACACTAGCAGTGGCAACAATTCTTCATACGGCTGGTTCTACGCCTCGTAAAGCAGGTACATCGATGGTTGTATTCCCTGATGGATCTATTTTTGGCACTATTGGCGGTGGCCGTGCAGAAAATGAAATACGCCTCAGTGCTATTGATTCCATGAAGAAGAAGGAGCAACATCGACGTATTGAAGTAAAATTAAATGATGATGTAGCCGTAAAAGAAGGCATGGTCTGCGGTGGATGCATGGATGTGTGGATTAAAACGCAAAATGTATAACCCTGTTTTGTAAGAGTATAATACATTTGTGACAAGTGAATAAAAAATGAGAAGGAACTCTGTTATAATGAAGTTGCTTAATCCAAACATTACAACAAAAGGAGTTCCTTCTCATGCATTCTATTATAACTGAAGAATTAAGATTTCGTAAACGAGTATGTGAATATGCTATAAAGTATGGAAATAATGCTGAAGCTGCACGTCGCTATCATACTAGTAGACAACAAGTACAACGTTGGGTGAAGCGTTTCGACGGGACTATTGATTCACTTCGATTGTATAGTCGTAAACCACATTCTCATCCTAATCAACACACTGAGGAAGAACTAGCACTTATCAAGCGTATGCATTCTAAGTTTAAACATGAAGGGCTGTCTCAAGTATATGTTGAGGCAAAAAAGCGTGGTTATAAACGCTCATATGGCTCTATGTGCCGACAAATCAGGTGTCATATTAAAGAGAAAAAGGTTGTTAAATCTGTTCCTAAAAGCAAGTGGAAACCGGATATAATAACATATCCAGGAGAAAAGGTTCAGATTGATATAAAATACGTACCTCGCGAGAGTTTAGCCTTTTCAACACAAGGAAAATCTTACTATCAACTTACAGCTATTGATGAGTTTTCTAGAAAGAGAATTCTAAAAATTATAGATGAAAAAAGTGTTACTAATACAAGTCGCTTCTTATTAAATTTAGAAGCCAAAATGGGATTTCCTATTCATACAATACAAACAGATAATGGTCGTGAATTTACAAACTATGGAGTAAAAGATCGAGAGTGTTTATTTGATATTGTATTAAAAAGATTAGGAATAGAGCATAAAACGACAAGACCATTTTCTCCGTGGCAGAATGGAAAGGTAGAGCGCAGTCATCGAATTGATAGTGAAAGATTTTATTCTCGTAAGTTTAATAGTATGGAGAGTTTTCTAAAAGCACATAGTCGATATGCTAATAGATATAATAACATTGCACAAAAAGTCTTAAACTTTAAATCACCAAACCAAGTTATAACAGAGTACTTTATGAATCAAAAGGCATAAGTATTTGTCACAAATGTTTGATTACTCTAGAAAAACGCAAAATGTATAACCCTGTTTTAAATTTACAGTGCTCATAAAATGCGATAAAATATAAGGTACAGCTAATGTAATGGCTGTACCTTATTATTTTGTATAAGGAGTTGCACATATGCATTTTGAAGCCCTCATACATACCTTTAGAATCCTTGATCTCATCGATATCTTGACGGTTGCTATCGGTATTTATTATATGTATAAACTCTTAAAGGATACACGCGCTGTAGCCTTGCTAAAAGGGTTATTATTTTTGGCTATTTTGAATGTTTTAAGCCATGTAATGAATCTGTATGTTATTAACTGGATTCTCCAACAAGGGATGACCGTTATCCTCTTTGCGTTACCTGTCGTGTTCCAACCGGAATTACGTCGTGCCCTAGAGCAACTTGGGCGTGGCCGTATTTTTAGTAAAGCACAGAATGTAAACGAAGAAGAAATGGACATGGCTATCAATGAAGTGATGGCTGCTGCACGCGTTATGTCTCGTGAACATACAGGGGCCCTCATCGTATTTGAACGCGAGGTAGGCTTAAACGACTTTATTGATACAGGCATTATTGTTGATGCTGTACTTAGTCGGGAATTGATTAAAAATATTTTCGTTCCTAGTACACCTCTTCATGATGGGGCTATGATTATCCGCAATGGCCGCATTCAGGCTGCAGGTTGTCTATTGCCGCTTACCGAGGACCGTACATTAAGTACCGAACTTGGTACACGTCATCGCGCGGCTATCGGTCTGTCGGAACAAACAGATGCAGTTGTCGTTGTTGTCAGCGAAGAAACGGGTGTCATTTCTTATACCTATGGCGGACATATTTACCGTCACTTACCAGAAGATCAAATTAAAGAGGCCCTTCGTACATTTATGGAAAGACCTCGTCAAAATATTACGAGCATGTGGAAATGGGGTGGCAAGAAATGATGATTCATTTGAAACGCAACTGGCCTGCAAAAATACTTTCATTATTGGCAGCCATCGTCATGTGGTTTTTTATTATGCGCGACCAAAATCCTGTGATGGAGGTTTCCTATACGGTGCCTGTACAGGTGCAAAATTTGGCAGCTAATTACATCATAGAGGATGCACCTCAATATGTACGCGTTACGCTTAGTGGGCCTCGCGATACGATTATTAACTTAAAGTCTGATAATCTTAAGGCCTATATAGATGCATCAGGGGTTTCGACGGGACAAAATAATGTAACCATCCACTTTAATCCACCATCGGGGATGAGCATAGTTGAAATCAAACCTGATACGGTAACGATTAATGTTGATGAATTTGCGTCAAAGAAATTACCTGTTGAAATTGTGCCAATTGGACAAATTCCGGATAATGTAGCATTAAAATCGGTTACAGTCATTCCGAAGGAAGTTACGGTATCTGGTCGCAAACAACAAGTAATGGCTGCCACACGGGTTGTCATGAAGGTTAATGTGGCCGGTCAAACTAAAAACTTTAGTGCTGTTGCTGATTTGGAAGCTTGGGATAATGCGGGCAATGTGCTCGATGTAAATATTAGCCCAACACAAGGTCAAGCACAGTATGAATTAAATTTACTTAGAAAAGATAAAGCCGTACCTATTTCGGCAATAACCGTAGGTCAAGTAGCGGATGGTTATGAAGTCAAAGGTATTACGATTAAGCCTGTACAAGTAACAATTACAGGTCGTGAAGAAATGGTAGATTCTGTTTCGGATCTTAAGACGGAATCTATTGATATAAGTAATGCTACGGCACCTATTGATGGTACCTATAATATAGTAATTCCTGATGGCCTTACTAGTAAGATGACTACGGTTCATGTAACAGTGGATATACAAAGAAAAGCATAGATATGATAAGAATAATAAATCTTCGCGTAGCCGTTACCGTAAAGGCTACGATTGAGGAAATAGTAGAAAAGAAATACCCTCAACTAAAGGGATATATACAGAAAATTCATGTGGTGAGACGTGCCGTCGATGCTCGTAAGAAACCCAATATTGTATTTGTGTATACCCTTTTTGTAGAGGCTCAACATGAAGAAAAAATCATTAAGAAACTAGGTAAGCAAAAGGATGTTACCTTATTTACACCTGAGGATCCAGAACCGATTGCCATTGGTGATAGACCTCTAGCACATAGACCTGTTGTGATGGGATTTGGTCCCGCAGGCATGATGGCGGCCTTTTACTTAGCCCGTGAAGGCTATCGCCCTATCGTGTTAGAACGGGGACAAGATGTAGATACTCGTGCGAAGGATGTAGAAACATTTTGGAAAACGGGAACCTTTAAACCTGAATCAAATGTTCAATTCGGTGAAGGTGGGGCCGGTACATTTTCTGATGGTAAATTGACTACGCGCGTCACACATCCACGGTTGCATGAAATTTCAAAATACTTTGTAGAATTCGGGGCACCGGAAGAAATCCTATACAAGCATAAACCTCACGTAGGAACAGATAAATTACGTCATATGGTAAAAGCCATGCGTGAGCGCATTATCGAATGGGGCGGCGAAGTCCGCTTTGGAGCTAAGGTAACCGATGTGTTTGTTGACCAGGACCATGTGGTCGGTATCGAGGTGAATGGTGCGGAACGTATTGATACGACTTTAGTTTTATCTGGTGTAGGTCATAGCGCGCGAGATACGTATGAAATGTTATTTAAACGCGGTGTCGATATGGTAGCTAAACCATTTGCTATTGGTGTTCGCATTGAGCATCCTCAAGATGTTATCGATCAATCTCAGTACGGTGTGGATCCAAAAAGCCTAGGTTTAGGGGCTGCTGAGTATTCTTTGGTATATCATGATAAGGAATCGGGACGCACTGCCTATAGCTTCTGTATGTGTCCTGGTGGGCAAGTGGTCGCATCTGCGTCCGAACCGGGCGGTGTTGTAACCAATGGTATGAGCTTGTATGCTCGTGACAGTGGCGTTGCAAATAGTGCTATCGTCGTAAACGTAGGCCCTGATGATTTTGGTACCCATCCTCTAGATGGCGTAGCATTTCAACGAGAATGGGAACGCAAGGCTTATAAATTGGGTGGTTCAAACTTTAATGCACCGGCTCAAACGGTAGGTTCTTTCTTAGGCCAGGCTGATGCGCCGTCTGTTGAAAGCAGTATACATAGTTATGAACCTCATATCGTAGATTGCGATTTGCACCAGTGTTTACCTGATTATGTATCGTCTGTTTTAGAACGGGCCTTACCGTATTGGGGACGCCGTATCAAAGGCTTTGATAACCCTGAAATCTGTATGACCGGCGTTGAAACGCGCACATCTTCTCCACTTCGTATGGGTCGTGATGAAAATCGCGTATCCACTACAGTCGGTGGCTTTTACCCGATGGGGGAAGGTGCAGGCTATGCGGGTGGCATCATGAGTGCCGCTTTGGATGGTGCAGAAACGGCGATTGCGTGCATGAGCATGTATGCAAAACCTAATGAATGATACTTTCACAAATAGATTTATACATTTACGTGCTATGGTGAAAGTTCAACCTGGATTTTATAAATTGTACAAACTCGTGTGATATAATACACACAACATAGATTGAAATACATTCGTTTGTAGACGGAGGAGAATATATATGGCTCGATTATTTGGTACCGATGGTGTACGTGGCGTTGTTAATGAATTTTTAACACCTGAATTGGCATACCATTTAGGGCGTGCAGCGGCAACACATTTTGGTAAAGTAAAAGAACATCCTACATTTTTGATTGGTAGAGATACGCGTATCTCTGGTTCTATGTTGGAATGTGCATTGGCATCTGGCATTTGTTCTGTAGGCGGCAATGTAGTTATGGCTGGCGTTATTCCTACACCTGCTGTAGCATATCTTGTAAAGCAACAAGGTTTTGATGCGGGCGCTGTTATTTCTGCATCTCATAACCCATTCCCAGATAATGGTATTAAATTCTTTGATGGTAGTGGTTTTAAATTACCAGATGACGTAGAAGATCAATTAGAAGTATATGTACGTCAAAGTGCAGATAACGAATTACCTCGTCCTACAGGTGCTGGTATTGGTCGTGTAGAGTATAATGCAAATCTTGCACATCACTATGCTCACTTTGTTCGTCATACAATCGATACATCCCTTGAAGGTTTAACGATTGTCTATGATGGCGCGAATGGTGCCGCTTCTAGCGTAGGTCCTGAAATTTTGTCTGGTCTTGGTGCAAAGGTTATCAATATCAATGTCAATCCAGATGGTTTGAACATCAATCATCATTGCGGTTCTACCCATATCGAAGGCTTGCAAGTAGCTGTTCAACAACACCATGCTGATTTAGGCATTGCCAATGATGGTGATGCAGACCGTTGCTTGTTAGTAGACGAAAAAGGTCAAGTCCTCGATGGCGACCAAATCATGCTTTTATGCGCTCTTAAATTGAAAGAAGAAGGTAAGCTCAAAGGCGATACCGTAGTTGGTACCGTTATGAGTAATATCGGCTTCCACAAAGCAGCTGAAGAACTTGGTATGAAAACCGTTTCTACTGCTGTTGGTGACCGCTATGTATTGGAATATATGCGTGAACACGACCTTTCCATTGGCGGTGAACAATCTGGTCACGTCATTTTCCTCGATCATAACACAACTGGTGATGGTATGTTGACTGCTGTTCAAGTGGCGGCTCTTGTAAAAGAAAAAGGCCAACCACTTTCTGAATTGGCTGGCATTATGACAAAATACCCACAAGTTCTTATAAACGTACGCGTTGCCACAAAGACTGGTTGGGAAGAAAACGATATTATTAAGGCTGCTATTGTAACAGCTGAAGGTGAACTTGGTGACGAAGGTCGCGTACTGGTACGTGCATCTGGTACAGAACCACTCATTCGCGTTATGGCTGAAGGGCCTAATCAAGAAGAATTACAATCCTTATGTCAAGAAATTGCCGATATTATTGGTAGAGAACAAGGGCTAGCTGAATAATTTAAATAAATTGAATTGAGATTTTAGCTTGATTGCATAATATAATTTGATATTGATAGGAGAAATCCCTCATATATTCGTTTACACTTTTATTATTACACTTATTAAAAGTACGTATATGGGGGTATTTGCTTTTTATGTGAGTTATATTGGAGTATTATATAATAGGTATTTCTATTGTGAATTATATTACTTTACTAGTAAAATTTAAGTATCCTATATATAATTTTCAAGCGTGCTATGAGTATTGAGGTGATAAGCCATGGTATCAGAAGGTTTGAGAGACCAGTTAAAACAAAGTATGAATGAATTTATCCAATTGCGTGGTACAATTGTTTTAGATATTGATAGTATTTTTAAAGTTCAAGATTGCATAATACCATATTTACAGTTTTTTATGGAGTTGAATTTTGGTGACTTTACAGCAGAACAAGCGGACAAGATAAATACTATCTTAAATGAGTTAAAATCTGCATTTATAACACTAAATAAGTCTATACATATATTTAAAGGAACTCCGGATAATAGTAGTGATAATATAGAACGGGATATATCATCTTTGGAGACAACATTTAATAAGTATAAGAATGAGTTAGATTCATTTTATACTTTTTCATTAGTAAATAAGTTAAATAAATCTTTGAGTGGATTGACCGATTTATATTCAAATATCTCAAATGAAATTTCTTCTTTTGAAAATAGAGTTAACACTTCCATAGAAGGGTTGCAGATATTGGCTGGAGAAATAGCACTGCCTGTTTATACGGAGGTGTATGAAAATGAAGCAAGCCGATTGCAAAAGGCTTCGGTAAGATGGTTGATAGTTGGGATAGTATTGATTTTTCTTTTTATTTGTATGATCTTTAAAATGATGTCGTTAGATATAGATCTCCCAGTTATTACTGGTATTGAACCGATAGTGCTATTATTAACATTTTTATCTCTTCGAATGACTTTAATTTTGTTTTCTATATTTGTAATATATTTTGTTATACATAAACATAATATACTAAAGCATAATGCCACCTTAAATAAAACTAAAGCAAATGCATTGGCTGCATATAGGGGATTTGTTGAAACTAGCAAAGATGAGGAAGCAAGAAATATTATTTTGTTAAAAATTACTGATTTAATTTTTTCTGCTTCAAATACAGGTTATTTAAAAAATGAAGACGTAAAAGATCTATTAAAAGATAGTAATGCTCTGTTGTCTACAATCAGCAATATTACTAATAAAAAGTAATACATAAACCTAAAATGCCCTTATTTAATATAAAATAAACTTTGGGTGAAGGAATTCTTTTGTTTATTTAGTATAAATATAGAGGTTGGTTTTCGATGAACTTTCCAAAAAAAGTGGGAGTTATAGGACAAAAAGTGTGTGTAAAAACCCTTATAACACTAGTAAATATCTAGTGTTATAAGGGTTTAATCTTTTTCTGAAGAAGTTTGAGGGTGGACAAAAAGTGTGGGTGAAAACATTAATTAACCCTTGTATTTACTGACTAAAATGAGGTCATATCTTTCTATATATAAACAAATATGGAGGAAGAGTTTATGCGACAAATAAAATGTCCTGATTGTAATGAAAAATGTATTAAACATGGTGTTTTAAAATCTGGTTCTCAGCGTTGGTTTTCTAAACATTGTAAGGTGGCATTTTCCGTAAAAATTAATAATCTAAGTAAAGAGTTAAACCTATTCTTGAATTGGTTATTCAGCATCGATATTCAAGCTGATACGCCTGGTAAAGGCCGTACATTCAGGCGTAAAACCGTTAAATTTTGGTCCATATGGCCATTGCCACAAAAGGTGGAAGAAGTACATGATGTGGTATACCTTGATGGAATTTACTTATCTAGGAATTTATGTGTATTGATTTGTTGCAATGATACTCATGTTCTAGGATGGTATGTCTGCCGTTATGAGCATGCTAGAGCTTGGCAGTGTTTAATGGAACGGATTGCTGAACCTAAAGTCGTTGTATCTGATGGTGCTAATGGTTTACCTAAAGCATTACGGAAAGTTTGGCCTCATAGTAGCCACCAAAGATGCCTATTTCACATTTTTTGTCAGGTTAGACGGTATACGACAAGTAGACCTAAAACGTTAGCAGGAAAGGACCTTTATAATCTTGCCAAAGCTTTATTTAATGTGAAAACAATGGATCAAGCCTTTGTAAGGATTAATGGGCTTTCAGCGTGGCGAATGACATATTCTGATTTTTTACGAGAAATGACGATTGATGAATTCGGAAATAAACGATCTACACATGAGCGTTTGCTTAAAGCCGAATCATCATTATGGCGCCTGATTAGGCAACAAACTTTATTTACATTTTTAGAATGTATTGATATTACAGTACCTACAAGAAATAATCGTATTGAAAGTGGCGTAAATGCTCAACTAAGAAGTGTGTTACGCGCTCATAGGGGACTTTCACTTGAAAGAAGACTAAAAGCGGTCTATTGGTGGTGCTATATGCACTCGCCAAGACCGCTTTCTATTTCAGATTTATTAAATAGTATGCCTACAGATTAATAGATTGCGGTTATCTATAGATGTTTATCTGAGTATTGTCAAATAGATTGTTCAATCAATGGGGTGATGCTCTTGTTAAGAATGAGCTCTATATGTCTACAGATTTTCTAACTTATTGGGAGTAGTCCCCCACACTTTTTGTCTTATAACCTTTATATGTATGTTAGATAGTTGTCAAATGGATTTATCATAATACGTTGATATTTATGCGCTGTGTCGTTTCTTATAGGTGATATTAAATTACTGAGAGTAACTATTTTTACTAGGAAGTTGAATTGTAGTTGTTAATTTTGGTTTTAGTGATTAAATATTTAATTAGTCGTATCTATCCTTATAGAGTGGTTGTGTTTGTTTAAATAAATATAACATAATTCTTATTATCGTTTAATTGACGAGTCTGAAAGAGAGAATTATAATTAACTCATATTATTCTCATGAAAATTATATGAAAATTAAAGAAGAAATTCAAAGGAGGAGCAGTACATGGATAGATCATTACTCATTCAGGATAATGATTTAAAAATAGAATTTACAAGAACAGATTTATTTGATATTTTACCAGATGATCTTGAACGCAGAGCTAGAATAATATCCTCCTTGAATAAACTAGAGATGCAACAAGACGTATTGTTACATGAACTTGAAAATTATAAATCTGAGATTGAAAGATTGACCAATAATGCTGATACTATTGATTATATTATTGCGGTCAGTAGTGGTGTTATAGCGGCTTTAATTGATAGTCTATGGGTAGGAGAGTTTTCCTTCGAAAGAGGTAAAGCATGGAGTAACCAAAAAGTCAATGAAGTTGTAATGAAGGTAGCAAAGTCTCAAGGATATAAAGGTAATAGACTAAAAGGAGCTATAGATAGGTTAGAAGAAACTTTTAAGATTCCTAGTGATAATGTTTGGAATGGAAGCGATATTGGAGTTTCTGCTAAGAGCCATCATTTAGATGATTTTGCGCATCATCCTACGATAATAGGTTTATTTTTTTCTATCCTTACACAATTTACAAAAGAGGCTTATTTTAGTAACTCTAAGGGTGAGTTTATTCCTATTACAATTTCTAATGGTGAACTTATAGGTCACGATATTGTTCATAAATTTTATGCTGGGACAATTAATTGGTTTTTCCATCTTATTAGTGATATGTCTGGTAGTAGTAAGACTGCCGGGGCTGGGATGGGAATTCCTGGACCATTAGTTTCTATGTTAAAGGAAATATCGGGATTGCCAATTATAAGAAATACGAATTTGTCTGAATTCTTACATAAAATATATAGAGAAGATAGATTTGATTTAAGGGGGGAATTGGCGGTTTTGCATGAAATTGGGAGACAAGCACTACCAGTAATAATTAATGAGGTAATAGTTAGAGCTTCATATTTTATACGTCGACTATACAGTGAGTTAAAACAACATGACTCTATACGTGAGTTGAATTGGAAAAAAATATTTCCCTATAACAATAGGACAATTAATAGAATGTTAACTATTGCAACAGGAACATTTATCGCAGTTGATTTGTTTGATGCAGGAGTTAGAAGTGCGATTAAGACCGGTGGAGCAATAAATCCTGCATTTTGGGGAAGTTTTGTATTACGAGTTAATTTTGTAGGTATAGGACGTTTTGCAATAGCTTGTTATTCAGATATTAAAATGGGACTAAAATTAAAATCGACAAAAACTAGTTTCTTGGCAACACAGATGGAGTATATCTATAATTTGAATGCAATTGTACTTTATAAACAAGCTGATATGTTTATAGAGGCAAGGTCTGTTGAGAAAGCAATTAGTGAGTTGGAAAATAAAGCGGTTGAAATTGAATGTTATTATAAAAATCAGTTAGAGTTAATAGCTGGCTCCCTGAATAATATTTCGGAGTATTCACAATTGATAGAAAACCGTAATCCAGGATTAAAGAATCAACTATTAGAGATTTTAGATTAGGTGTTATTAATGAAAAAGAATAAAAAGGAAACAATTGATATTAAAGCAAAAGTTTATGATGCTGAACCTGGAATGGATCAACTAGTAAATATTGATACTTCAGAATATACAGAAGAAAATCTATCAGATTTAATTACTACAAGGATAGATGCATTAAATGATTTAGAAAAACATATTCTTGAAGCAGAAGAAGCTGCGGATGCAGCTATAAAGGAAGCGGATGATGTAAAGAACGGAATAATTGATTATGGCATTTTTTGGGATAGTATAGATACAGATAGAGCAATAGAAAAATTACAAAATGCAGTTATTTCTACGGCTAAGGCTTTAGAAGAATCTAGTGATGCCCATAAAAAAACATTTGAATATCAAAAAAGATTAACGAATATTTCATATGGGTTATTTCGATTGGGTGCCACTAATATTGCTTATAATAGAAGTTTAGTAAGAGAAATAGAATTAAGGCTAAAAGGGGCCTCTGAAAAGGAAATTTCTGAATTAGCCAGAAATGAGTTAGTGCGTGTTGTAACCCAATTAAAAGAACAAGAAGACTTACAAAAAAAGCTGGCTAGATTAAAAGAAGAGGTTAAAACCCTAAAGAAAAGTCAAAATGATATAAATGATAGTTTGACTGTAATAGATGCTGATAAAGATATACTAGATCAAAAGATTGAGGGGTTAATTAAGCAACTTTTAGATTATAGAGCGCTATTAAAAGATAATATTGAACGTACAGAGAAAATACTTTGTCAGGTCGATTTAAATGAAACTAATTTTAAAAATATATTAGCTGAGTTAGATTCTAAAATAGATGATCAAAATAATGCAAATAAGGTTAGTATTGAGAATAATAGAGCTATGATTCTAGGTTTGAAAGGTGACTTAGATAAGTATCAAGCACAATTTACATTGTTGGTTGAAGCGGACAATGCTAATAAAGAAAGTCATGAGAATAATAAATCCATGATTATTGGTCTCCAAAATGATTTCTTTAAGTACCAAAAACAATTGTCATCATTAATTGAAGAGAATAATACTAATAAAACTTGTAATGAACTAAATAAATCTATGATTGTCGACTTACAAGATGAATTAAATAGAAATCGAGAGTTGTTTTCAAAACAGAGTCTGAGTATTGATAATAACATTAACTCTAAGGCATCTAAGATTAATTTTTATATTTTGGCTGTACTTTTACTATTAAATATTGTAGTAAGTATTGTAGTTTACTGTTATAAGTGAAATATTTAAATAAAAGGGGCTATAACAGAATGCGGTAAAACCGCATTCTGTTATAGCCCCTTTTTGTTACATATATTATTTATCAGCTACAACAAGTTTATATCCATTCAAGTGAATATTACTGCCTGTTGTGTCTTCGTTAGTTAAGGATTTTACATAGCTATTGCCGGTAAGTGTCCAAGTGGAATCTTTGCTAAGTTTTAGTGTAACTTCTTTAGCTGTATTGTCAGTGTTTATAGCCCCGACGAGGTTGGATCCATTTGTCATGTCTAGTGCAATGGTGCTGATGGCATCTGCTACGATATTACCGTTTAAGGCTTGGTTGGATGCACGGAGTGTAAGGTGACCACCGTTTTCACCAGTTTTTCCCCAACGGCTGTCTGCCGCTGCTTTCACTAAGGTAGTGGTATTTGGTGTGGAAATGGCATTGCCAGTCAGGTCCACCTCTGCAGTGGTGTTATTTACATAGATGAACGCGCCTGTAGCGTGAGTTGTGAGTGTATTATTTTCTGCTTTGAGTCGTGCAATACCGCTTTCAGCATCGCCAGAGAAGCTTTGGTAGAGCATGAATCCATTATCTTTGTTCCCCGTTACATTAGAGTTTGTAAGGGTAATAGAGTTTTTACCTTCTACGACGCCGATTTCACTATTTTTTGCCTCGCCTGTGATGTAGTCTGCTGTGATGTTCCCCGTGGAGTAAATGATAGGACTACCGTCACCAGCTGTTGTTAATTTGGCAGCCTCTGCTGTGATTGTGCCTTCACCGCGGTCTGTGGCAAGCGTAGCGGAGTGAGCACCTTCGGTTGTAATGGTAAGGTTTTTACCATTCACAGTGCCTTTATAGGTGGCATCTAAACCGCGAGAGGAATCATTTTTGGTATGAATGTTAGTGTTCTCCACGTTGATGATAGAGCCTTCACCAGTGGCAAACACTGCATTTGAACCATTGGAATTGGATGTAATATTGCTGCCCTTTATGTTGATTTGACTACCATCGATGCCGAGGATTACTGCATTTTGACCACGGAAATTACTGTTGTCATCGCTTGTCGTATTGCCGGTTTTATCGAATACACTGTTTTCGATGTTTACGACTGCTTTATGTTTGCCGATGAACGCATTCTGATCGGATGTTGTATTGGACATCAATTCATGTGCTATAGATTTATTTTCTGTTACAACAGTAGTACCTGTGAACGTATTAGGATTAGCTTCGGCTTTTGGAGCTGGACCATTAGGTGCACTCAGCGGTGGATTCCCTGCTGGCGGAGCACTTGGTATGTCTTCTGCAAAGGTTGGAAGGAATGCCAATGTAGAAAGGGCTGCACCTAATACTGCAGGTAGCACCCAACGGCGTAATTTTCTATATGAATGTTTATGTTTAAGGGATGTTGCCTTTTTATGTGTTTTGTTATTTTGTGTATTCATTTAAATCTCTCCTTTTAGACAATAAATATTTACCATGTAAATTTTGATAAATATGATTGTATAAAATCTTTATAGTAAGTAGTATAATGATGGTGTATGAGTAATCTATGAAATCATTTGATTCTATGGAGCCCTATGAAAATAAGAGTTATATCTCGTGTTTAATGCTTTCATAAAGTCTAGATTCTTTACATTCATTACATCGATTTAGTATAATATAATTTAGTATGATTACAATTGTACTAGTTCTGCCACATATGAGTGAAAGGAGTTCCGAATTCGTAAAGGCGAATAGCGCAAGTACCCGCGAAGGCAGTCGTTAGGGTAGACGAGGTGAAGAGTGATCGAATAATCAGCGGATGCTCTTCCGGCACATTCATGTCGTAACAGATACTAAAAAGCCCATTGGTAACAATGGAGACAAAGTGTATCTGAATGAATTGTATTAAAGTAATAATTAATACATAATTGAAACATTAATCTAGAACATTAATCTAGAATATTAATTAGTTAGCCTTAGTTTTTGGCTGGGGCTAGAATGCCCCCAGTTATAGGAGGATATACTTATGTGCGGTATCGTAGGATACATTGGCTTTAATCAAGCATCTGATTTCTTATTGGACGGTATGGCGAAATTAGAATACCGTGGTTATGACTCTGCAGGTATTGCTGTTATCGGCCCTGAAAATGTAATTAAAATTCAAAAAAAGGTTGGCCGTCTAGCTAATCTTGAGGCGATTGTAAAAGCAGATCCTAATGAAGGGACTGTAGGTATTGGTCATACTCGTTGGGCTACTCATGGTCGTCCATCCGATATGAACGCCCATCCTCACTCCTCTGAAGATGGTAAATTTGCTGTTGTTCACAATGGTATCATCGAAAACTACATGCCTTTAAAAGAAGAGCTCATCGAAAAAGGGTACCATTTCAAATCTGAAACTGATACAGAAGTAGTAGCTCATTTATTAGAGGATATGTACGATGGCGATTTCGTAAGTACTGTTCGTCGCATGCTTGATCGTGTTGATGGTGCGTATGCTCTTGAAATCATCTGTGCTGATGAGCCGGACAAAATCATTTGTACTAAAAAAGAAAACCCATTAGTTATCGGCCTTGGCAAAGGGGAAAACTTCGTTGCTTCCGATATTCCAGCAATCATTAACTATACACGTGATACATACATCTTGAACGATGGTGAATTAGCTATCGTAACGCGTGATAATGTATCCGTATTTGACCGTAAAGGCAACCCTGTTGATAAAGAAGTGTTCCATGTTAACTGGAATGCAGAAGCTGCAGAAAAGGGCGGTTATGAACATTTCATGTTGAAAGAAATTCATGACCAACCAAAAGCTGTGCGTGATACATTCGGCACACACATCTCTGAAGACGGCAAGACTGCTGTTTTTGATGAGTTAAACTGGACTGCTGACGATGTAGCAGCTTTCAATAAAATCCTTATCGTTGCTTGTGGTACAGCATACCATGCAGGTCTTGTAACAAAACAATATATTGAAAGCTTGGCGCGCATTCCTGTAAGTGTGGAAATCGCATCCGAGTACCGTTACAGCAATCCATTGACTGATGACAAAACATTATGTATCGTTATCAGCCAATCTGGTGAAACATCTGATACATTGGCTGCTTTGAAAGAGGCTAAACGCTTAGGTGCTAAATCCTTAGCGATTACAAACGTAGTAGGTTCCAGTATCTCTCGTGAAGCAGATAACACTGTGTACACATGGGCAGGTCCTGAAATCTCTGTAGCATCTACAAAAGCTTACACTACTCAATTAGTAGCAGGCTTGTTGTTCGCTGTATACCTTGGCCAATTGAACGGTAAGATGAATCCAGCTGTAGGCGAAGACATTCTTAGCGGTATTAAAAACTTGCCATCCTTGATTCACGAAATCTTTGAAGTAGATGAAGATATGAAAGCCTTTGCTAAACATTATGGCTTTAAATCTGATGCGTTCTTCTTAGGCCGTGCTATCGACTATGCAGTAGCGATGGAAGGTGCTTTGAAATTGAAAGAAATTTCTTACATTCACGCTGAAGCATATGCTGGTGGCGAGTTGAAACATGGTACATTGGCTCTTATTGAAGAAGGCGTACCTGTTATCGCATTGGCTACACAAGAAGATGTGTACGATAAGATGATCAGCAACATCCGCGAAGTAAAAGCTCGTGAAGCTGTTGTAATCGGTATTGGCATGAAAGGTGACGAAGAATTGTCTAAACACGTAGACCATACAATCTATGTGCCTCGTGCCAATAAATTCATCGCTCCAATCCTCGCTGTTGTACCATTGCAATTGTTGGCGTACTACGCAGCGATTACACGCGGCGCAGATGTAGATAAACCACGTAACTTGGCTAAATCTGTAACCGTAGAATAATATATATAACCAACAGTGCTTCGGCACTGTTGGTTTATTTCAATATAGGGAGACTATTATGGCAGTTATATTTTCCGGCATCCAACCAAGTGGGGAATTAACACTTGGCAACTATTTGGGGGCTTTACGTAATTTCTTAGATTATCAAGATACTGATGAATGTTATTATTGCATCGTTAACCAACATGCGATCACTGTACCGCAAGATCCAAAAGAGTTATTTCAAAATACTCGTAATTTGGCTGCGTTATACCTCGCTGTTGGCCTAGATCCTAAAAAGGTAACATTATTTGTTCAATCCGAAGTACCTGAACATGTAAAACTTGGTTGGGTTATGCAATCTATTAGCTATGTAGGCGAATTAGAACGTATGACACAATATAAGGATAAATCTCAAAAGCAAGGCGAGTCCATTCCAACAGCTTTGCTTACATACCCACCATTGATGGCGGCAGATATTTTGTTATATGGTACTAACTATGTTCCAGTAGGTGAGGACCAAAAGCAACATTTAGAGTTAACTCGTAATTTGGCAGAGCGTTTTAACCGTAGATTTGGCGAAACTTTCGTAGTACCTGATATCAAGGTAGGCGAAGGTGGTGCTCGCGTTATGAGCTTACAAGAGCCAACTAAGAAAATGAGTAAATCTGATGATAACCAAAATGCTACAATCCGTCTTTTGGATGCACCAGACTTGATCGTGAAAAAATTGAAACGCGCTCAAACTGACTCTGACAACGCGGTGCGTTACGATAAAGAAAACAAACCTGGCATTTCTAACTTGATGGGCATTTACCGTGCTATCACAAAAGACAGCTATGAAGCTATCGAAGAAATGTATGCTGGTAAAGGGTATGGCGCATTTAAATCGGATATTGCTGATTTGCTTGTAGCAACACTTGAGCCAATTCAACAACGATACAATGAACTCATAACAAGCCCTGAACTAGATGTCATTTTAGATGAAGGTGCTGCAAAAGCACATGCAAAAGCATCTATGATGTATCGCAAGGTTGAACAAGCGATGGGGCTTTGCCGTAAATAAGTATTTACATACACTTTTGAGGTCAATTATGACAAAACAAGAGGTAAGCGAACGATTTTCGGGTGGCCATGTAAAGCACATGGTCACCACACATAAGGCCGTACAGTGGCTAGGACGGATTCTAGGCATTGTAATTTGTGTTGCTCTCATTAAATGGGCCCCACATGATATAGGTAATCGCATGCTTTGTTATGCATTGGTCGTTTGCTTGTTATGGTGGGTACACGGGCTCGATGTAGTGCTCGTATATATTTGTGACAAAGGCTTTGTTATCAAACAGAGACCGACAAATTTACGTGACTATTTTCGTAGTGCCATTAATTTAGATGATTACTATGTGTATGTTCCTTTTGAAAGCGTAGTTGGGTTTACGCCTGATTGGAAAGAACTACAAGCCGTTAATACTCATGGTGGCATTTATGTAGTACCTTTAGATCTGCAACTTGCACCGTATAAGGATAAAATGCGCCTTCAAGCCGCCATAAAACATTATAGAGATACACATGATATATAATTTTGTAAATTTATTGATTTAACTATTTACAACTTTAATACGCTAAAGTATAATAGGTTCATAAGTTAAAACATGACCTATAACATATTGTGTGGAGGATATTATGAACTGGAAAAAGATTATGGCTGTAGGTTTGGCTGCAGTTTCTATGATGGCTTTTGTAAGCGGTTGTGGTAGTGATACAAAGAAGGCTGATACTCAATTACCTAAGAAAATTGTTATTGGCCTAGATGATAGCTTCCCACCAATGGGCTTTAAAGATGATAAAGGTGAAATCGTAGGTTTAGATATCGACTTGGCTAAAGAGGCTGCTAAGCGCGCTGGTATGGACGTTGAGTTTAAAGCGATTGACTGGTCCAGCAAAGAAGCGGAGTTAAAATCTAAGAAAATCGATGTATTGTGGAATGGTTTAACTGTTTCTCCTGAACGTGAGAAAAATATCTTATTCTCCGATACATATATGAAAGATAAACAATACATCGTTGTTCGTAACGATGATAATGCTATCAAGGGCAAATCTGATCTTGCTGGCAAGGTTGTAGGTGTGCAACAAGCTAGTACTGGTGAATCTGCATTACAAAACGATCCTAGTGGCAAAACTGTTAAAGAAATTAAATCCTATGCTGATTTCGTAAGTGCGTTCATGGATCTTGGCATTGGTCGTGTCGATGCAGTTATCGCTGATGGTGTTATTGCTCGTTACCTCATGACAAAAGAACCTGGCAAATACAAAATTGTAGAAGGCACTGATTACGGCGTAGATAACTTTGCTGTAGGGTTCCGCAAAGATGATACCGTATTACGCGATAAAATCAATGGTATCTTAGCCGAAATGAAAAAAGATGGTACTGCTGATAAAATTGTTGAAAAATGGTTGGGCTCTAGTGCAGATCTAGATAAGAGCGATGCTAAATAGTACGATTCGTGATATACTAATAGTACTGTGGTCAGTATGTACAACTGATAATTAAAGAACGAAATGTACACTAGAGAAGAGGCCATGTGCCTCTTCTCTATTCGTGTTTTGAAGGAGTATTTCATGTTAGATTATTTATTGCAGATTATCCCGACCATTGCGGATGGGCTTAAGGTCACCATTGCACTGTTTTGTGTCGTATGGGTACTATCTATACCTGGTGGTATCATATTAGCTTTACTGCGACTATCTAAGCTTCCTGTAGTCGATAAAATTGTTGAAGCCTTTGTATATCTAATGCGTGGTACGCCATTGATGTTACAAATTTTATTCATGTACTTTGCATTGCCAATCATGACGGATGGGGCTATCCAAATGGATGATGCAACGGCTGCTGTGGTTACATTTGTACTCAACTATGCAGCGTACCTATGTGAAATCTTCCGTGGCGGTATTCAATCGATTCCACGCGGTCAATACGAAGGGGCAAAAGTACTTGGTTTTACCTATGGTCAAACGATGCGTACCATCATTTTGCCGCAAATGTTTAAGCGCGTATTACCTCCACTTGCCAATGAAACAATTAACTTATTAAAAGATACATCTCTCGTATATGTATTAGCTATGAATGATATCTTGCGTATCACAAAATCTATTGTACAACGTGATTTTGATATTTCTGCGTTCCTTGTGGCCGCTATTTTCTATCTAATCTTCACGTTCATTTTGACGAATATCTTTAATTATTTAGAAAAACGTTTCTCTGTATATGATGAGTAAGAGGTAATTATGACTTTTGTAAATATGGAACGCATAGAGAAACACTTTAATAATAATGTGGTATTGAAAGATGTTTCTTTGCAAATGAATAAAGGTGAAATCGTATCTATCATCGGTCCATCTGGCTCCGGTAAGTCTACATTTTTGCGCTGCTTAGGTCAGTTGGAAACGATTGACGGTGGTACTATTACCGTTGATGGTGTAACGTTGGCATCTACAGATGCTAGTGGCGTCGTTACCTACGCTGATAAACATACCATGCATGATCTATTACTTCGCATGGGTATGGTATTCCAATCCTTCAATTTGTTCCCCCATATGACTGTTCTTGAAAATATTATGGTGGCACCGCGTATGGTAAAAGGTATGAAAGATACCGATATTATGCCAATCGCAGAACGCTTACTTAATAAGGTAGGTCTTTGGGATAAACGAGATATGTATCCCTCTAGATTGTCTGGCGGTCAACAACAGCGTGTAGCGATTGCTCGTGCATTAGCCATGAACCCAGAAATTATGCTCTTTGATGAACCGACGTCTGCCCTTGATCCAGAATTGACTGGAGAAGTATTAAAAACGATTAAACAACTAGCCGATGATCGGATGACTATGATTATTGTTACCCATGAAATGAACTTTGCTCGAGAAGTTTCAGATCGTATCATCTTTATGGCAGATGGTATCATTCAAGAAGAAGGGGAACCGGAACAATTGTTTACCAATCCACAATCCCCTAGAACTAAAGCTTTTTTAGAAAATATGTTATAATCCTTACCACCTATGTAATCATAGGTGGTACCTTCACATATATGAAAGGAACTTTATGAAATTACCTATCGCATTAGTATTAGCTGGATTGTCTATCGTATCTAGCATTGCTTACGGAGCCTCTCCTGAACATGCTACGCCAAAGTCTATCGTAGCCTCGCAAGCAGATGCTCTTTCCGTATTGCCAGAGCAATATAAATCGTATGCTACTAAGATGAATACGGTTGTAAAGGATACGAAACACGGTTATACTTTCACCATTCCTTGGCGTGTAAATGATGGTGTTATGATTGATATGGATGTACGGAGTGAAAGTGAACATATACAGGGGTATTCCTTTAATTTGTCTGGACCAAATCAAGACGACGCCTATACCGTGTCTTTTACAAAGAGAAATAATACACCGCAAGGCAATGTGTCACAAAAGGTGTGGAATACAACATGGTATGATGTTCCAATTAAGGGTATGACGGATGAAGAATACCTTCGTATTTGGCGTCAACATAGTAATGTATTTGATACTAACGATATAGTGGGCGGATTCTTCCCTAAAAAGGGTGCACAAGCAGCACGCTGGAGCCGTACGACACCGAAGTCCTATGCAGAGATGACATCTACGGAAAAGGTTCATTCTATTTTTGAAGCTGAATTTATTATGGAAAAAGATCCAACGCATCGCTATAATCTTGTAAGTACGTATCCACCTATTCAGGCTAAATTTATGGAACAAGGTCTTATGGAAACGACAGTTCCTTCATTTTCTTTGTTAGATACTAAGAAGACTGGCTCTACATTAAATAATGTTAAGAAACTATTGTCAGGTTCCAGTGATATCAATGTAGCAGAAGGCTTGAAATTCGTTAGTCCTAAAGGATTCACACGAATTAATGACCCTAAAAAGATTACTTTCACAAAGGATAAGATTCGTCTCGACGTAGAAAGTTTTTCCGTTCCTGTACAAGCGGTGAGCAGTGCTATGCCTACGATGATGGGCAAGCAAATGCTAGGTGACCAATACGTGAAATCTTTGGTGGATGTAAATAGGGCCACCATTGAACGATATGAAACACATATTATTGATGGTGCCGTTATGTTTTATGTAGCTGGGACAATGAAGAATCCTGAAGTAGCAGATACGAATACGGCGGAAACTGTTACATTTGGAGCTACGATTATTCTTGGAAATAATGGCAATGTCGGTGTAGCTCGCATGATAGCACCAATTGGTACTGTATTGACTACACCTGAACTAATCGATATTTTAGATGGATTTAAGTTAACGAATTCTTTAAATATCAACAATTCGTCTCAAGTTCTTTAATCTGCAAAAAAATGTGCTATAATGTATATAAATCCTAATCAAAAAAAGAGGATTTTTCCTAATTCGTCTAGAATATTATAAATAGACTAAACGATTTTTAATCATATCCCTTCATGGGGATTAGAAATAGGAGGGGTTAATATGGTTACCTACAAAACTATTGTCGTACCTACTGATGGTTCTGAAAATGCTAAACGTGCACTAGAACATGCACTTGCAGTAGCAGATCGTAACAAAGCAGAATTGATTGTTGTTCATGTAGCAAATATTGTATCTGCTATTTCCAACTTTGATCAAACACCAATTTCTGGTGGCTATGTGTCTGAACAAATTGCAGAAGACATGGAAGAAACAGGTAAAGAAATTTTGAACGATGTAGTGAAAGAAATTCCTACAGGTGTTAAAGTTAAAT
This sequence comes from Veillonella sp. HPA0037, assembly GCF_000411535.1. Classification (NCBI taxonomy): domain Bacteria; kingdom Bacillati; phylum Bacillota; class Negativicutes; order Veillonellales; family Veillonellaceae; genus Veillonella; species Veillonella sp. HPA0037. The sequence continues at coordinate 1,029,278 of NZ_KE150483.1, read as the reverse complement.
CTGTATTTGAAGTTGGTTCCCCAGGCCCAGCATTGTTAGCCGTTGCTAAAAAATACAATGCTGATCTTATCGTAATGGGTAGCCGTGGTCTTGGACCTTTGAAAGGTTTATTCATGGGTAGTGTAAGTAGCTATGTAACTAGTCATTCCTCTTGCCCAGTATTGGTCGTTAAATAATATCATACAATTTAAAGGCTTTGTCATTGTGTACAAAGCCTTTTTTTGTATATAATAGATAGCATAGAGATAGTATTTAAATTTAGATAGATTATTAGTATTAGTTTAAAAGAAAGGATCCCTATGATCGACGGGAACGAATCATTGTTAAAGTTAGCAGAATTGTTTAAGATTCTTGGCGATCCAACGCGCCTAAAGATTGTTGAGATACTGCTAGAAAATGAGATGTGTGTTAATCATATTGCAGAGACAATGGGCATGGGACAATCTGCTATTTCACATCAGTTGCGAGTATTGCGACAAGCTCGTCTTGTAACATATCGCAAGGAAGGGAAAACTGCATATTATTCTTTAAATGATGATCATGTAGAAGGTCTTGTACGAATGGGTATGGATCACGTATCACATCAATAATAAGTTTTATTATAATGAACACCTTTCACCATATTATGAATGAAAGGTGTTTTTAGTTATGTTAGATATGAGAATGGAGATGTATATATAGTGAACCTGTTGATGAAAAATATAGGTATATTTGTGGTATTTATTGCCACGGTATTTTTATCAACTAAATCAATTTGGGCAAAGTTAATTTATCTAGATTCATTAAGTCCTTTGAGTGTTCTGGCATATAGAGCGCTTTTATCATTACCTTTTTTTATCCTACCAATGATTCATTTTAATTGGCAGAGTTTGAATAAAAAACAAGTTTTTAAGTATTCTTTTGTGGGAGCGGTTCTTTATTTAATTTCGTCTATGGCAGATTTTATAGGTTTATTATATATTTCTGCTTCTTTAGAACGTGCCGTTTTATTTACATTTCCAATCTATGTATTTTTACTATCATCAGATTTATCCAGAATTACGATTTCAAAGATCGTGTTAATTATTCTTACTGTTTTAGGATTAGGGATTATGTTTAATCCCACTGTTGACAGTCATTTTACTAATACTTTAATAGGCGTATTATTAGTTTTAGTTTCTGCTATATTTTGGGCTTTATTTATGATTTATAGTAAGCGGGTCGTTTTAAGTATTAGTCCTACTATATTTACTAGTACATATATGTGTATAACTACAGTGTTTTTACTTTTTTGCTTTATACTAAATAGTGGGGGCTTTTCGGAGATTGTAGCACTCCAACCTCATACTATAATTTATTTAATTTTCTTGGCTATTTTCTGCTCTATAGTTCCATCATACTTAATGTCCTTTGGGCTAAAGAAAATTAGTGCATCTCTTGCAGCAGTTATTAGTGCAATGGGCCCAATAGTTACTTTGGGTTTAGATGTAGTTATTCTTAATCATCACTTAGGATTAAATGAAATTATAGGTGCTATAATAGTTACCCTTTGTGTGACTTGTTTGACGAGACTAAATGCTAAGGCGTAAAAAAATCACTCATAGTTGATGACTATGAGTGATTTTTTTATAATTTTTATATTTTTAATATAATGGGAAAAGATAATAGGCGATTGTAATAAATAGCGGCATAGTTACTGCCGATAGAATTGTGGTGCCCATAACGATTTGCGTAGCATATTCAGGATTATTCTTCATTTCAATAGCAATGAGTGCCATATTAATAGCTGTTGGGACACTGTAGGTAATGACTATAGTCTGTGCTGCTATTGGATGCATTGGGCCGTAGAACATAATAAATAGTATAGTAATAACTGCTGCGATAAGAGGGCTTACGATGAGTCGTAAGGAGGTAGCGAGCATAACATCGGCCTTAAAGAAGTTTAATGGAGTTCTATTAATTTGTACCCCTAAGGCAATCATCGCAACACCAACAAAGGCATTAGCAAAAATCTTAAGAGGTGCAAAGAAGAAGAGGCCATGTAAATCAAATGGTAAGAGCTGACATATCAGAGCAAGAGGGATAGCGTATACCATTGGCATATGGAATACTACGTTTAAGGCATCTTTTGTGCTCAATCGGCCAGCACCAGCTTGGTAGAAACCATAGGTATTACTCGTAATGGTTTGTATAATCATGATAGATACAACGCTAACGAGGCCTAGGTCAGCATAGGGGGTTGCTCCATCAATGATATAAGGCACATTCGTAAATACGAAGATGGCAAGAGCAATACCCATATTTCCAACGTTATTAAACATGACGCAGTTTTTTAATGTTGCAATTTTGGCCACATCATAGCCTTGGATTTTACCGACTATACCAGAAAGTATAGAGTTTAGGATGAGTACAACTAGTGCACAAAATACAATTTCTAGTGTGCCAGATGTAAATTTTGCTTCATACATGGCTCTGAATACAAAGGTTGGTAGTAGTATATAGAAATTCAATTTACTCAATGTATAGAGGTCAAGTTTGAATTTTCTGTCTAGTATAAATCCTACGCCGATGAGTATGAAGATTGGGATCATAGAATTCATAAATATATGACCAATTAATTCAAATATATTCATTGTCTCACCTGGAGTTTCTCATTAATTATTAGAGTATCATTATATAGTATATATAGTATTATCATATCATAGGATGTATTGTTTTGGGGCTTAAAAGTTGATTCATTATGATTACTTATCATATTCATCAGAAATATACATGAAAAATGTGAGTTTTTACATATAATTTAATTGTTAGAACTATAGTATAATGTGAATATATTGTATATTTGCTTTGTTATTTAAGGGTGTGTCTCTGAGATATATTACTGATAGCTTTTACAGGATGGATTCCACGAGGAGACACAGGAGGAGAAATCATGAAACGAATTCTATTAGTATTAATGAGCGTTTTTATGCTTGCTTTTCTAGTAGGCTGTGGTAATGATGCAAGTAAAACTACGGATAGCGCAAAGCCAAGTACGTCTGAAAAGATTACAATTCAAGCGGCTGCTAGCCTTAAGGGGGCTCTTACTGAATTAGCAGATGCGTATAAGAAAGAGCATAACTTAGCAGATGATCAAATCACAATTAACTTTGCTGGCTCTGGCACATTGCGTCAACAGATTGAACAAGGTGCACCTGCAAGCTTATTCATTTCTGCAGACGAAAAAAATATGAAGATGTTACAAGATAAAGATTTAGTAATAAATGTAAAACCATTTGTAACAAATGAACTCGTTCTTGTAGTTCCTAAAGGACAACCTAAAATTGAGTTAGATCAAATCGCATCTGTAAAACGTATTGTTTTAGGTAATCCAGATACCGTACCCGCTGGTAACTATGGTAAGCAAGTACTAACAAAATTAGGTGTATGGGACCAAGTAGAACCTAATGTGGTATATGCTAAAGACGTTAAAGCTGTAACGGCTTCCATTAGCCAAGCAGCTGGTGATGCGGGCTTTATCTATAAGACGGATGCTATTGCAGCCGGTGATGCAGTTGAAATTGCTGCAGTAACACCTGCAGATTCTCATGATCCTGTTATATACCCTATCGGTATTATTAAGAAATATGATAATGCTTTGGCTCAAGATTTCTATACATATGTAATGAGCCCAGAGGGCCAAAAAGTATTGGAAAAATATGGATTCTCTACGTCTAAATAAGAATTTAACGCTAGCTTTTAGGGCTAGCGTTTTCTTATGATACAATAGAGTTATAATTTATTATCCGGCAGAGATTCGGCAAAGAAAGGAGGCCCGATATGAGTCCATTTTGGTTGTCATTGTGGGTGGCGAGTTTAGCTCTAGTTATTGTTATATTGACGGGCTTAGCTGCTTGTTACTGGATGAATCGATGTAAGTGGAGTGGTATCGCTGTTCTAGATGCCCTAATAACATTGCCACTCGTGTTGCCTCCAGTAGTAGTTGGCTTTGCTTTGCTTATGGTATTTACACCGGGCTATGCATTCGGCGCTTGGTTAGAATCATATGGTTTAGGCGTCGTATTTACTGCAGCAGGTGCTGTTGTGGCCTCTTCTGTTATTGCCTTTCCTTTGTTTTATCAAACGGTGCGGTCCGCATTGCAGTCTGTAGACCATAATATGGAGGACGTAGCACGTACATTAGGCGCTTCAGAGCTGCGCATATTTTTTACAATCTCTGTACCATTGGCATGGAAGGGGATTTTAACGGGCAGCATATTGGCATTTTGTCGTGCTATGGGTGAGTTCGGTGCTACCATATTAATCGCCGGTAATATTCCTAAAATTACGCGTACCATGCCACTTGCTATCTATTCCTATGTAGAGGCAGGACAGTACATGGATGCCTTTGAACTCGTTATTTACATTTGTGTGCTTACATTAGCGCTATTGAGCGGTATTCACATCCTTACAAAAGGATCCTTGTTCCGTAATTTAGGGCGTAATTAGGAGGGACTATGATTACATTTTCTTTTACCATAGCAAGACCTTCTATGATTGTGAAAGCCGATGGTACTTTAGCTTCAGGAATTACGGTGTTAACCGGTTCATCTGGAAGTGGTAAAAGTACGTTTATTAAATGTATTGCAGGGTTAGTGAAACCTACAACTGGTATCATTCGATGCGATGAACGAACATGGGTTGACCGAGATCAAAATATATGGGTGCCAGCTCAAGAGCGACAGGTAGGATATATGCCACAAGGCAATATCGTATTTCCTCATTTATCCGTGGAACACAATATTACATATAGTAAACGAGGCACGCCTAATATGTGTGATTCTCTATTAAAACGTTTAGGATTAGAAAAATACCGTAACACTAAGGCGGGGCGCTTATCTGGTGGTGAACAACAACGTGTGGCTTTAGGTCGTGCACTCTATTCAAAACCAACTATATTGCTTCTTGATGAACCTTTATCTGCATTAGATTGGAACCTTCGGAAGCAAGTGCGTGAGGATCTTGTTTCCATCATTCGTGAATGGGACGTACCTTGCGTATGGGTTACCCATGATGAAAGCGAAGCTGATGCAGTTGGTGATAGACACTGGAACTGTGAAGACGGACAAATTATTATACCTGAATAGTAAAACACCTTCATAAGCATGATTGCTTACGAAGGTGTTTTTGTTTTAGTGTTGTTTTATTTCGATAGATGAGGTTTCTGTATGACTTATAAATCCAATGATAGCTGTAACGACAAATGCTATTGTAAAGGCCGGTAATGTAGCACCTATTGTACTTTCACTATGTAACATATAGTGGTATAAACCAACGGATACGGCCCAAATAAGACCTCGTACGAGATAAGCGGATAATGTTTGTACTTGTTGGCGATTGATAAAGTAGTCCGCCAAAAGAATGGCAATCATCGGCGCAAATACAGAGCCGATGAGATATAGAAAGTCTGTAATATCGTCCATCGGATATAGGATGGCAGCGATTGTACCAACGATAGTAACTACAACGGCTATGCCTTTACTAGAAGCACTCTTGTAGATAGTCGTACTAGATACGCCTGCAGAGTAAGCGTCCATAAAGGTTGTAGTAACGGTAGAGAAGATGATAACGATGAGGCCCGCAAGGCCAAGTCCTGCATTCATCATGATGGTAATGATAGAATCGCCACCGCCAAAGATAGCGGCACTAAGACCTAAGGTGTACATAACGATACTTGTTACAGTGTAGACTGTAGCACTTGTAAGTGATGCGGAGAAAGGTTTTTTGCTTTCACGGGTATAATCACTGATGAGAGGAAGCCAAGATAATGGCATGGCGATAGATAATTCAAGGGCAGCGATGAAACTCATGTTTCCGCTAGTTAGAATGATACCTTCACTAGGCCACTGCGATATCATGTGAGCGCCCATGTAAAGGGTGAGACCTAACAATAGCACTGATACGATAGCTTGAATATAGCCCGTATTGTGAAGGCCGATGAAAAGCCACAAGATGACAAGTGCTCCGATAGCTATTGTCCAAATGATAGGGGATAGAGGTGCTAGTTTTTGTAAGGCTAGCATAGCATCGTAGATCATGATGCTAGTCCAGCCGATAAGTTGAAGCATATTTAAAAAGGCAAAACCTTTAGCCCCTAGTGGGCCAAAGCTGAAGGCAGTAGTATTCATACTGCCTTGTCGTAAACGTCCACCGATGAGGCCAGCTCCAAAGAGCAATACACCGCCGATAATATGCCCCAGTATGATGGCATATAGACCTTGGGTGAGTCCTAAGGGGGCTAGATAGGTTCCTGTCATAATTTCCGCTATAGATAGAGCGGCACCAAACCATATCATGGCGAACTGTGGTTGTGTAATGTATGTGTCTTTCATACGTCCTCCTTGCCAAGGAGTCATAGAAAAAGCCGAGTTCATAGGAACTCGGCTATTAATCCTCTATGTTCCCTACGTTGGCATTATCCAAATCAGGTTATGGGTTAAAGCATTAGCTTACTCTCAGCCCACTCATGTGAGCACCCCGTTATGGCTTCATTATAGGCTGTTAAGAGAACCCCGTCAATTATTTTCTTGCATAGATTGTATAATGATGTTATAACTAGAGTATAAAAATATATTGCCACTAGGGGTGCTTTTGCTGAGATTGACCATTCAAAACCCTAGACCTGATCCAGATAATACTGGCGTAGGAAAGTGGAGTGCAACATAATACTAAACTATTACGAGACCATTCCATTGGGAGTGGTCTCGTTTTATATGTTTGGAGGTATTATGAAATTACATACTGCATTAACAATTGCCGGTACTGACCCGAGTGGTGGCGCTGGCATTATGGCTGATTTAAAATCTTTTCAAAGCCGTAACGTATACGGCATGGCCGTGGTTACGTCCGTGGTAGCTCAAAATACAACGGGCGTACATCATGTAGAACATTTATCGCTAGAGAGTATTGACCGACAATTACACGATGTGTATTCTGACATTGAACCTCAAGCCGTTAAGACGGGCATGATTGCCTTGCCGGAGATGATGGACCTTATCTATCCTTATGTGAGTAAGGGAATTCCGTATGTAATGGACCCCGTTATGATTGCCACTAGCGGTGACCGACTCGTATCAGATGAGGCGGTACATTTCTTGAAATCTAAACTGATTCCTACCGCAACGGTTATCACTCCAAATCGCAGTGAGGCAGAGGTCTTAGCGGACATGTCTATTGATTGTGAAAGTGACATAACAACGGCGGCTAATCGAATTTTACATGACTTAGGGCCCCAAGTGGTCATCATTAAAGGCGGGCACATCGGTGAAGATGCAACAGATTATGCTTTCACAAGAGATGGTAGCGTTCGTACGTGGACAAGCCCCAAATATGATACGGTGCATACTCATGGTACGGGCTGTACCTTCTCAGCGGTTATTACAGCGGAGCTTGCTAAAGGCCGTGATGTAATGGATGCCATCGGTATTGCCAAGGATTATATTGCTCTTGCTATCAAGCACAATCCAGCGTTAGGCAATGGCTGTGGCCCAGTTAACCACATGGCCTATGGTTTATTGGCGAATGGAACTGAAACGATGGATGAGCTCTTGCAAAAAGATGAGAGGAGATGATGCTATGAACCCATATATGTATAATCAAATTAGGCCTAAATTCAATATGTTATACACATTGCGGAAGAAAAACCCTCTTGTGATTTGTATTACCAATGATGTGGTACGAACCTTTACAGCTAATGGACTACTAGCTATTGGGGCATCGCCCATCATGAGCGAATGTAGTGAAGATTTACAGGATCTTATTGTGTATGCATCAGCACTGCTCATCAATATTGGAACACTTACACCTGAGAAGGTTGGTTACTATAAAGAGGCTATTAAACTAGCGAAGGAATATGATGTGCCAATTATTCTTGATCCTGTGGGCTGTCATGCAGGAACTTACCGATTGTCGGTGGTCTTAGATTTGATTAAGACTGGTTCTATTTCGTTATTACGAGGCAATCAAAGCGAAGTTAAGGCTGTTTATGAAGCACTGAGTTCTGATAATAAGGGTGAAAACTCTCCGTTAGGTAAGGGCGTTGATGGGGCGCAGGTAGCGGATAGTGCCATTATCGCATATCGTTTAGCGCGTCTTATTAACTGTCCTGTAGTAGCAACGGGTGAAGAGGATTATGTATCTGATGGAACTCGAGTCTTTGCAGTGCCTCATGGTCATTCGATTATGACTGCTGTAACGGGAACAGGCTGTCTCTTAGGGGGCGTATTAGCAGCCTTTTTTGGAATTTATGATTCCTTTAAGGATAGCTTGTCTACAGGTGAATTTCTTGCCTATGCATTGGCGTATTATGGTTTAGCTGGTGAAAGTGCTGTTAAGGTAAGTGGAATAAAACCAGGTAGCTTTAGCATAGCCTTTATGGATGCTTTGTATACGCTAGATGATGAGGTGCTTGTATCTGAAAATCGTGTGCAGTCTGTAGTTGTACCAGATCAATTACAGGTGTATTTCGTGTGTGGTACACAAGATACAGAGCTTAACAAAAAACGGTTGCTCGAAATCGTAGAAGATGCTTGTCGTGGTGGTATAACCTGCTTTCAGTTTAGAGAAAAGGGCGATGGTACATTAGAAGGTCAACAGAAGTTAGAACTAGCACAACAGTTACAACATATCTGTGCCAAGTATCATGTGCTCTATATTATCAATGATGATGTAGAGCTAGCGGTCGCTGTTAATGCGGATGGTATTCACGTAGGGCAAGACGATATGTGCTTAGAAGATGTGCGTAATATCGTAGGTCATAAGATAGTGGGGATATCCATCCATTCCATAGAGGAACTCCATAAGACAGATGTACTGTATGCTGATTGTGTAGGCGTAGGTCCTATGTATACAACTAGTAGCAAGCCTGATGCGCAAGAACCATGCGGCCCGGAACGTATAGCTGAACTACAGGCACAAGGATTAAACTTACCATGCGTTGGAATTGGTGGTATTACCATAGACAATGCAATGGCAGTACTCCGTGCTGGCGCTTGTGGTGTTGCCGTTATATCTGCCATTGCCCATGCAGAAAAGCCTTATGAAGCGGTTCGACAATTTAAAGAATTAGCATCTAGCCTTTAATAGTAAATAGTATGACTTACAACTCTTAATGCATATATAACTAATAGAACACAAAAAAGACGATGACCGAAGTCATCGTCTTTTATATTGAGGTTGTCTGTACATACAGTTAGGAAGAACTGCACTTGCAGTATCAAATATCTGTATTTAAAATATTATTTTATCTAAACTTATAGATTAGATGGATTCAACGTGGCGTTGGAAGAAAGCTTGTGGGTGAGCACATACTGGGCAAACTTTAGGAGCTTCTTCACCAACGTGAATGTAACCGCAGTTAGCGCAAATCCATGCAACTGGTTGATCGTTGTGGAACACTTTGTTGCCAGAAACACGAGCTGCTAATGCAAGGTAACGAGCTTCATGGCGAGCTTCGATTTTACCAACTTCGCGCATTTTGAAAGCGATAGCAGTGAAGCCTTCTTTTTCTGCTTCGTCAGCGAAATCTTTGTACATTGTAGTGTGTTCATAGTTTTCACCAGCTGCTGCATCGCGAAGGTTAGCTTCGATATCAGCGGAAATGTCGCCACCATGAAGAGCTTTGAACCAAACTTTAGCATGTGCAGATTCGTTGTGAGCTGTTTCTTCGAAATAATCAGCGATTTCGTTCATGCCAGCTTTACGAGCTGCTGCTGCATAATATGTATATTTTTGGAATGCTTGGGATTCACCAGCAAATGCTGTTTGAAGATTTTTTTCAGTGTTAGAACCTTTTAATTCTGCCATTTTAATACTCCTTTGTACTTACATCGAATTTCAAAATTTTTACTTAGTTATATATTCATAACCACTTGGTTGTGAATGCAATAGTGGGTAACTCACTTGAGTTTAAGTTAAATAAAAACTTATTTATATACTGATTAGATAGACACTTGTCTATATTTGAAAAAAGCACTTGCTTATCTTTTAAATGAGTACTTACCTATAGTTGTAAAGAGGCACTTGCCTATAATTTACACCACAATGTTTTTGATTCGTATACTTAACGAATAATCATTGTTGACTATATTGTAACATACTAAATGAGAAATGCAAGTGTTTTTGTAAAAATTTATTTCGAAAATTTTCTAAATGATAAATGTTATCAATGTAGTAAATAAGCGGTTTTTGAAAGTCTGTTAAGTAATGGATTTATTAAAAATAGAATTACTGATAATGAGAATGAGAGTTACATGGAAAATCATTATTGTTTATAGAACTGTTTGTTTTTGGTAACAATTCTGATTAAGCCGATAGATCTTATTAGTCAAAGTGTACTTTTACCTATATTGGAGAACATATTTTAAGTATAATAAGATATATATAATAGAAATAGTATAAGGAGGCGCTATGGCGTTTATTAGATATTATGTGGGCGATATAGTACAAATGAAAAAATCGCATCCCTGTGGCAGTGATGAGTGGGAGGTCAAGCGCATAGGTACAGATTTTCTTATCGTTTGTAAAGGTTGTGGTCATCAGTTGTTGATGCCTCGCCCTAAATTTGAAAAGGCAGCGAAGAAAATAGTATCGCGCTTGCCTGAAAATGAATGAGGTAGGACTATGGTGCGACTCACTGATTATGTTACGAGTGGAGGCTGTGCATGTAAGATTGGTCCTCATATATTAGAACGTGTTTTAAAGGCCGTTACACCTGTTACAAATGAACATGTTCTAGCTGATATGACTGGTGCTGATGATGCAGGGGTATATCAAATTTCTGATCAACTTGCCCTTGTACAAACATTGGATTTTTTCACGCCTGTTGTCAATGACCCTACGTTATTCGGTAAAATTGCAGCGGCTAATGCATTGAGCGATGTATATGCGATGGGGGGGATACCCCTAACGGCGATGAACATCGTTGGATTTCCTGTTCCCTTAGTAGAACAAGGCGTATTGACGGATGTACTCAATGGGGCTGCATCCATTGTTTCTGAATCTGGTGCAGCCATTGTAGGTGGTCACAGCATCGAAAATAAGGAACCTATTTTTGGCATGTCGATCACAGGTCAAGTTAATCCTAGCGAGATTTGGAAGAATAAAGGCGCTCGAGTAGGGGATGTATTGGTGTTAACAAAACGCATCGGCACAGGTATTATGAATAATGCGTTGAAAGCTGATTTATTTCCTACTGGTACTGCGCAGGCGGTTGCTAGCATGAGTACGTTGAATCGTGTGGCTGCTGAGGTGGCCCATAATTTTACAATTCATGCGTGTACTGATGTGACGGGCTTTAGCCTTATGGGGCATTCTGTAGAAATGGCGAGTGCCTCTAATGTAACAATTCATATCAAGATTTATGATATTCCGCTCTTTGATGACGTCATTGACGCGGCTCGAATGGGCCTTGTACCAGCGGCGTCCTATGGCAATCGTAAGGCTATTACAGATGTACAAGTAGATAAAATATTAGATTCTGTGTGGACGGATATTTTATTTGATCCACAAACATCAGGCGGTCTTTTATTCTCTGTGCCTGCTGCAGAAGGACCGGATTTGGTGAAAGCTTTACATGATGTGGGCGTTGAAGGTGCCACTATAGTTGGTGCCGTTGAAAGCTTTAGTGGCTTAGCGGTACGCGTCACTAAATAAGATATATTACAATTTTGATTTTAATAGTATATAGAGTAGTTGTGCGTTGATGCTTTTACAAAATATATAATAGTATTGAGGTAAATGATGAGTAATACAAATGAATTAACTGTAGATGTGCGTGGCAGTTTGTGTCCAAAACCTGTGATTGAAACGAAGAAGGTAAGCGATGCAAATCCAGACGCGATTATTACGACCATTGTAGATAACGAGGTGAGTCGCGATAATGTAGAGAAATTTGGAAAGTCTCGTGGATATGATGTGGCAATTGGACAAGATGGTATAGATTTTTTTATTAAACTTACGCCGAATGTAGAACCTGCACCGGAAATTGATTGCAAACCTATGAATTATAGTGACCGCATCATTTTGATGACGAAAGATTATCTTGGTGAAGGTAGTGAAGAGCTTGGCCGTAATTTGATGAAAACCTTCTGGGTGTGCATGGTTGAAGCCGACGTGAAGCCATCTACAATTTATTTCATCAATAGTAGCGTTAAAATGGTAACCAACGATTCTGTTCATTTAGACAATATTAAAAAGTTAGCTGATCTTGGTGTTGAAATTGCTGCATGTGGTATTTGTCTCGACTATTATGGTCTAAAAGATCAAGTGGGGGTAGGCTCTATTACAAACATGTATGCGATTACAGATGCTATCGTTGGGAAAAATCTTGTTAAACTATAATACTCGTATCTATGTTGTAAATGATTAAGCAATATTATTGGAGGTCAGGCGTTGAACAATAAAAAATTGCTTGTCGTTTTTACATCCTATTATTTTGGGGATAAAGCAGATAAGATATTAACAGAACTTTCGGTGCCTCACCAACTGATGGCTACACCGCCAGAATTGAATGATATGTGTGGTTTGTCCATTCAAATAGACTTGAATACTGTAGAACAAGTTCAGACTATCCTAAAAGAACATAAGATTAGTAAATCAGGCTTATTTTGGTATGAAAAAGGGAAACCAGTTTTAGCTTATAAAGATTAAATCGATTTATTAATATCGAAATTTATCTATATATGGTAACGTTAATATATAAAAATCGTATTGTATAGGAGATATACATGGTTGATTTTACCTTGCCTCGCGAATATATAGACGATATGGTCGTCCGTATGGCCCATCATAGTACAGCAATCGAGGGGAATACGTTAACACAAGGGGAAGCAAAGAGTATCCTATTAGATAATATGATACCCCGTAAAATGGATTTGCGTGAGTTCTATGAAGTATCTAATTATCGCGACTATTTAGTGTTCTTGATGGAATCATATCAAGAAGTAATTACGATAGATATCATAAAAGACACACAACGATTGTTACTAGCACATATCCGTGATGATAATGGGCAATTTAAGATTGTTCAAAATATGGTTATTGGTGCTGATTTTGAGCCAACAAAACCATATCAAGTACAAGAAGCTTTAAAAAACTGGTGTGATACATTGCAATATCGTTTAGAGATATCCCAAAATGATGAAGAGCGGGTGCGTGCCATTATGGAGCAACATTTGCAATTTGAACGTATTCATCCTTTTGTTGATGGTAATGGCCGTACAGGAAGAGCTCTTATTGTACACGCTTGTTTACAACAGAAATTAGCGCCTATTATCATTAACAAAGCTGATAGAGGTGAATATATGACTCTGTTAAATGATGGTGATTTAAATGGCTTATATAAGTTAGGTCTTGATTTATTTTATAAGGAAAAAGAACGTATGATTCTATTTGGTCAAAATTTTGGCTGATGAGCATCATATGTTATGTATCTAGGTTAAGTTTTTGAAATTAATATAATGAAAGGTTGAATTTCAATGAGCAAATATGAAATAGAAAATGTAAAATTAACGGCCCCTAAATTGGATCGTAAAGATTTAGAATATGCTATGACCTATCGTTATGCATGTAAGAAATTTGATAGCACTAAAAAGATTAGTGATGAAGACTGGAATGCTATCTTGCAGGCGGCACGTTTGTCTCCTACATCCTTAGGTTTTGAAGCATATCAATTGTTGGTGATTCAAAATCCAGAAATTCGAGAAAAGATGAAAGCTTATGGTTGGGGTATCTTAGCAGGGCTTGAAGCCAGTCATGTAGTGGTTTTCTTAGCTCGTAAAAAGGCAGATCTTGAATTCGATTCATCATATATCCGTCATATTCAAGAAGAGGTGAAACAATTACCTGCTGAAGTAGATGCTATTTATAAGGAAAAATATGCGCAGTTTACTACGGAAGACTATAAAACATTTGAGTCTGAACGTGCTGCTTTTGATTGGTCCTCTAAACAAGCGTATATCGTTATGGCGAATATGATGACCATGGCTGCCTATGAAGGGCTTGACTCCTGTGCGTTGGAAGGCTTCAACCAAGACAAGATGACAGCATTCTTAGGCGATGAACTTGGTCTTTTCGATACTAAACATTTCGGTATTTCTGTAATGGCAGCCTTTGGGTACCGTGATGAAGAACCACATCGCAATAAGACACGTCGTACAATGGATGAAATTGTAAAGGTCGTTGAATAGAATATATCAAAATATTTACAAGAAGAATGTTAGGACCATAGAACACTACTTTTGCTAAAGTATGCCAACTTTATATATCGCACTTCATTTAACCTTTAAACATGAATGGTACGTTATAAATATACATAATATTTAACATATCTGTATATTTAGATGATTTTTAAGATACATGTATATAAGCGTAAAGGAGTGATTATATGTTATGGTCAATTATTGTTGGTGGTTTTATCGGGTTCCTAGCAGGTGCCATCACTAACAAAGGCGGTGCAATGGGCGTTATCGCTAAAGTTGTTGCTGGTTTAATTGGATCGTCCGTAGGTCAGTCCCTATTTGGTACCTGGGGTCCTAGCTTAGCAGGTATGTCCTTAATTCCATCTGTATTAGGTGCAGTCATTGTTGTTGCTGTAGTCTCATTTTTCTTCGGAAAAAGGGGATAGTAATCTACTTATAAAAGTAGGTCTAATATAGCTAAACGTGATTTTACATGAAAGGAGTCATTATTATGGCATTAGAAGAAAAACTCAACCAAGCTAAAGGTGCACTAAAAGAAAATGTTGGCAAATTAACTGGTGACAAAAAATTGGAATCAGAAGGTGCTGTAGAAAAAACAACTGCTAAAGTTAAAGACGTTGTAGAAGATGTTAAAGATGCTGTAGAAGGCGCACTTGACGGCTTGAAAAACTCTGTTGATAACGATAAAGAATAAACTCGTGTTTATTCAACAATCACATAAAGAAAATCTCATTAAGAGACAACAAAAACCAGTAAATCGTTCGATTTACTGGTTTTTTATTGCTATTAATTTGCATTATACGTTGAAGCGGAAGTGTGTTACGTCGCCGTCTTTCATAACATATTCCTTGCCTTCTAGGCGAACAAGGCCTTTTTCTTTAGCAGCATTTTGGCTGCCGCAAGCTTGTAAGTCATCGAAGGATACGATTTCAGCGCGGATAAAGCCTTTTTCAATATCGGAGTGAATTTTTCCAGCTGCTTGAGGTGCTTTTGTGCCGTTTACAATTGTCCATGCACGAGCTTCCATTTCACCAGCTGTAAAGTAGTTGATGAGGCCTAAGAGTGCATAACTTGCCTTGATAAGCTTAGTTAAGCCAGATTCTTCAAGACCGAGATCTTCTAGGAATGCAGCGGATTCTTCATCAGATAACTCAGCAATTTCGGATTCGATACGAGCGGATACAACAACGATGCCAGCACCTTCGTTCTTCGCGTATTCTTCTACGCGTTTTACGTGCTCGTTAGCGGAGTAATCAGATACTTCATCTTCAGAAATGTTAGCAACATAAAGAGATGGTTTTGCTGTAAGTAATGTCAACTCTTTAATCATTTCTAACTCTTCTTCGTCTAGACCTTGGGCACGAACTGGTTTTGCTTCACCGAGACCTTCGATAATGCGTTCTAGCAATGGTAACTCAGCGCGAGCATCTTTATCGCCGGATTTTGCAATTTTTTCAATGCGTTGTTTCCGTTTTTCTACGGATTCAAGGTCTGCAAGGCAGAGCTCTGTATTGATGATTTCGATGTCTCGGATTGGATCGATAGACCCTGCAACGTGAGTGATATTAGGGTCATCGAAACAACGAATAACTTGTGCAATTGCATCTACTTGACGAATATGACTAAGGAATTTGTTGCCTAAACCTTCGCCTTTAGATGCACCTTCAACGAGACCTGCAATATCTACAAATCGCATAGCAGCAGGGAGGATGCGTTTGGAACCGAACATTTCCGCTAATACAGCTAGACGACTGTCTGGAACATCAACAACACCTACGTTTGGCTCAATTGTACAGAATGGATAGTTGGCAGCCTCAGCGCCAGCTTTTGTAATAGCGTTGAATAATGTACTTTTACCAACATTTGGAAGGCCTACGATGCCTACTTCTAAATTTGTGCTCATGGTACCACCTTTATTAAAATTAATTTCGTTCTTTGTGAAAGCTTTCATTAGAAATATGGTTTCTTATAAAAGCCTTGTCAAACACATATTATATCATATTCTAATGGATATATACATTTCTATAGAATTGGTCTGGATTATTTATCAAGAAGTGCTATAATATTAGAGAGAAAGTTGAAGTTTCTTATAAAAAATAATGATAAGTAGATGTATTTATATAATAAAAATATAAGTTTTTCTTATGATTTGTTTTATAGAAAATTTTGATGAGTAGATATGACTATGTCAGTGTGCAGGCGGACGTGTCATTTTGATTGAACGTAAACGTCATGTAACGCTGCTAGGAAAGGAAGTTAAGTATGTTTTCTAAGTTATTTGATAGTTTTTTAGTTCACTATTTAGAACGTTTTAATGATCACTGCTTTAGTGTAAAAGTGGGTGACAATGAATATACCATTGGCGAAGGTACACCTGAGTTTACCATTCGTGTAAACCGCGATATCCCTAAGAAAGATTTGCTCGTTTCTGCTGAACTTGCACTTGGCGAAGCGTATATGCGTAAGGATATTGAAATAGAAGGCGATTTATTCAAAGCTCTTTGTGTTGTACTAGGTCATGTTAATAAGGATTCTATCAATAAAAAGGTACTTAGTTCTCTCTTTAATGTAGGTCTTAAAAAGAAAGATCAAAAACAACAAGTGTCTTCTCACTACGACCTTGGCAATGATTTTTATAGCTTATGGCTTGATAAGACAATGAGCTATTCTTGTGCGTACTTTAAACATGAAGATGATAGCTTAGAAGATGCACAATACCAAAAGGTTCATCATATTCTCGATAAATTATATTTAAAAGAAGGTATGACATTACTCGATATCGGTTGTGGTTGGGGATTCCTTTTAATTGAAGCAGCCCGTAAATATGGCGTTAAAGGCTATGGTTGTACATTGTCTGAAGAACAATGGAAGAAAGGCCAAGAACGGATTAAAGAATTCGGACTTGAAGGTCAAGTCGAAATCGAACTCATTGATTATCGTGATGTAGCGGCATCTGGTCGTACATTCGATCGTATCGTCAGCGTTGGTATGTTGGAACATGTAGGTCGTCCTAATTTCCCATTGTATATGGAGGATGCATCCACTATGTTAAATGATGGTGGTTTATTCTTGCTCCATTACATCAGTGATCCATCAGAAAAAGAATCTAGTGCATGGATTCGTAAATATATCTTCCCAGGTGGATGCTTACCGTCTCTTCGTGAAATTGTTTCTATTGCTTATGACTATGATTTTAATGTTATCGATGTTGAAAGCTTGCGCTTGCACTACTATAAAACATTGATGCATTGGTACAATAATTTCCAAGGTGTACGTGACCAAGTAGAAAAAGCTCGCGGTACTGAATTTGTTCGTATGTGGGACTTATACCTCTGTGGTTGTGCAGCAGGTTTCTATATTGGCAATATGGATTTGCATCAAATCCTTATGACAAAAGATGTTAATAATGAATTGCCATTAACACGTTGGTATTAATAGATAGATTTTAATATGAAAAAGGACCGTCTTAAGGCGGTCCTTTTTTCGTGTCATCATACGCTATTGTTAAATGTAAAAAGAGGATAACCGAAGTTATCCTCTTAAGGTGCGTATAGAATTATAGAGAGTGAGCTCGCAATTCTTCAGCAGAATGTGTGGAAATCCAAGCTGGTGGAATATCGAATACTGTGTAACAACCAGTACCACCGTGTTTAGCGAGACGGTAGATACCACGAGCGTATGCAACAAGTGCAGAGCCTGTGAATTCAGGGTTAGAATCAAGTTTTAAAGAGTATTCAACAACATGACGAGTGCCGTCAGTGCTTTCACCAGAACGAAGAACGAAGCCACCATGTGGAATACCCTTGTGGTTGCGATCAAGTTCTTCTTGGGAAATGAAGTTGACTACAGTTTCGTAACCTACGAAGTAGTTTTCCATAGTTTTGATTTCATTTTCAATTTTAGCTTTGTCCGCATCAGGAGCAGCTACTACATAGCATTCACGAAGGTGGCCTTTGTAGCCATCAACGTCTGGAGTTTCGCCGTTGCGGATAGCTTCAAGGTATTGTTCTTTAGGAACAGTGTATTGACGAGCATCAAGAACACCATCGATACGACGAATAGCATCGGAGTGACCTTGGGAAACGCCGCGGCCCCAGAATGTGTAAGATTTGCCGTGAGGCAAGATGCTTTCAGCGTAAACACGTTGTAAAGAGAACATGCCTGGGTCCCAACCACAAGAAATCAATGTAGCAGTCTTAGCTTCTTTAGCTACTTTGTCTACATTAGCAAAATGCTCAGGGATACGTGCATGTGTATCGAAGGAATCGATACAGTTGAAGTATTTAGTTACCATTGGAGTTTGTTCGATAAGGTCTGTTGCAGAACCACCGCACAGAACCATAACGTCGATCTTACCTTTGAAGTTTGGTAGATCTTCCATAGTGTATGTAGGAACACCAGACACTGTTTCTAAGCCTTTACGACGAGAAAATACGCCTACGAGTTCCATATCTGGTTGCAATTTAACAGATGCTTCTACGCCACGGCCTAAGTTGCCATAGCCTACGATACCAATACGAATTTTGCTCATATTAGCCTCCTATATAATTATAAAATGTAGTGTAATAACTAATATACTTATTATAACATAGAAATTTCTCTTTTTATAATATTCTATAGAGTTATACAGCATATATTATGTGGAGAGAATAATTCGTTTGTTATTATTCATCATTATATCGATACATTGCGTATGGGAATATACATAAAAGAAAACATCATATGTGCAAAAATTGACACATATACCCCTACTATATATACAATGAATATATGCATATTATTGTGTATAGTTTGAGGAGGTTATGAGATGAGAAGAACGATAAACCTTGCTGTTATTGCTGCTTTAATTATTACCGGTGCTAGTGCAGAGGTCATGGTGTCAGCCACTACAGTTGAAAGCCATACAGATGGAAAATCCATTGGGTTGAATTTGTGGGGTGAAAATAAACACTATACCGATGATTTGATCGTCAATGTATCTGGCCTTGGTGTAAATGGAAATAAATACCATAATAACGTTACCGGTATTTATGCTCTTGATGGATCTCAGGTTGCCATAGATAAAAATGTAAATGTAACGGTTGCAAATCCAGCACCTGCGGAAAGTGGAGAGAAGCGCAGACCAGACTTAGCACACTATTACATGAGTGGTATATATGCTGGTTATGGTGGGGTTACAAATGATGGTAATAATGATGATACTCGTATTACCGTACAAGGTAATGCCAAAGTAGATGCCATTGGCGTAGGTTTGCAAGCTAATAAGGATGGATACATTCGGATTCTAGGTGGGGCAGATGTAAAGACACATCCTTTAACGACATCTGATACATATTCTGCACTTTCAGAAGAAGGATTTGTCTATGTGAATACTGGCATGGATGGATTGAAACCAGGTGCTAAGGACGTCAATATGTATGGCAATATTGGTTTTATCAATAAAAACTATGGTATTGATAAAAATCCACACAATCATGGATCAGAAATTTCATTGGGATTAACGACACCAAATTCTAAATTAGTGGGTGGTGTACTCAATGAATTTGATGAAAGTAACAATAATCCTCATCATGGCGGTTTGAGATTGTATTTACAAAATGGTGCTACATGGCGTAATGAATGGTTAGGAGCTGAACGTGAATACCCTACACAAGGCCGACCAGATACTGCAAATTATCTCTATACAGGTAGTAAGGTAGAGCATCTTATAGGTGGTGCCACAGAAGGTAGCCGCGGCATTATCCAAGCCGTAGATGCACGGCCTATTACGATTAATAATTATGCTGGTCATACAGCTATTGATTATGAAAAAGGTGCACCTGCTGCAGAAAACGGAAAGGGTGAAGTGGTTATCAACCATGCTGATCCTGGTTCTTCTGTTACATTGCGTAGCTCCGTAGAGGCTTTGAAAGAACAAGCTAATGCCGAGATTCCAGGATTAGCAGAAAATCAATTTGTGAAGAAAATAGTCTACAATGGATATATGAAGGGTGAGCGAAACCTTGGTGTTAATGTGCATTTAGAAACAGGTGTGATTAGTCCTACATTAAATGCTAAACTTAGCCCGGATGATTTTGATGCAGATGGACGTGCTATGGTGTCTAATAAAACCGTATTATCCACTAGTGAAAGTGAAATTGTATCCGGTGCTAAGAGTGCATTAGCATCTTCTGTTATGCAAATGCGAGCTGATACCAATGATTTACAACGCCGCTTAGGTGATGTGCGTCTTAACTCCGATAATCAAGGCGTATGGGGCAAATATATTGGTGGTAAATCTAAAATTACAGACTCTGCCTATGTAAATCAAAATTATAATATGGCGCAAATTGGCTATGATATGAAACGAGGAAACTGGATTGTAGGCGGTGCCTTCTTGTATGGTACAAACAATAGTGATTATGCACTAGGTTCAGGTTCTGGTAAAACTGCGGGGCTAGCAATCTATGGGGCTAAACAATTTAATGATGGCCGTTATTTAGATATTATTGCTAAAGGCAATCGTTTGAAAAATGATTTTACCGTACATAACAGCTTAGGAACGTCGTTGAGTGGTGACTACCGTAATACGGGTGCATCTTTGAGCCTTGAATATGGTAAACGTATCAAGAGAAATAATGGTTTCTATATTGACCCTAGTGCGGAATTGATTCTTAGCCGCTTATCTGGTGAAAGCTTCGATGCTCGTACGAATACTGGTAGCACAGTTCATATTAATTCTGATGCAGTTAACTCTGCTATAGGGCGCTTAGGCATTGGCGTTGGTAAGGAAGCTAAGAATAGTAATGTTTTCCTTAAAGCTGCATTGGCACATGAATTCTCTGGCAAGATGAAAGCAACCTATAGCATGGCCGGTGAACCAACGACTAATAGCGTAGTAGATTTGAAGGATACTTGGCTTGATCTTGAACTCGGTGGTTCATGGAGTTTCCGTCCAAATACATATTTATATGGAACATTTACTAAAAACTTTGGTAGTACTGTTGATACATCCTATCGTGTAGATGCGGGTATTCGTCATAACTTTTAATTAGTATCTAGATTTAAAATAAAAACGGTTGTGAAACATTCGGAGAGAAGGTTTCACAACCGTTTTGTATTACATATTTTTAGTTATAAATGTATTAGAATTGTAAAGTTTTGATGCGTTCTACGGCACGGATTGTATTTTCGCGGCTGCCGAATGCAGTTAAACGAAGGTAACCTTCGCCATGTGGACCGAAACCAGAGCCTGGTGTAGACACGATTTGTACCTTTTCAAGAAGAAGATCGAATAATTCCCAGCTTGTCATGTTGCCAGGTGTTTTTAACCAAATATAAGGCGCATCAGTACCACCATATACAGTAAGGCCAATGGATTCGAGGCCTTCTTTGATGATGCGTGCATTTTCTTTGTAGTAAGCGATGTTTGCGCGAGTTTGTTCGCGGCCTTCTTTGGAATATACTGCTTCAGCACCACGTTGAACGATGTAAGGTACGCCGTTAAATTTAGTGCATTGACGACGGTTCCACATAGGGTTCAAAGGTTGACGTTCGCCAGATTTAGTTTTGCCTGTTACCTCTTTTGGAACTACTGCGTAGGCACAACGTGTACCTGTAAAGCCAGCAGTTTTAGAGAAGGAACGGAATTCAATAGCTACTTCGCGTGCACCTTCGATTTCATAGATAGATTTAACAGTGTCTTCTGTGCTGATGAAAGCTTCGTAAGCAGAGTCGAACATTAAGATCGCGTCGTTTTCTTTACACCATTTAATCCATTCGGCTAAGCGTGCACGACTGAGTACTGTGCCTGTAGGATTGTTAGGGGAGCAAAGATATACGATGTCTACACGTTCAGCAGGAAATTCTGGAGAGAAATTATTTTCTGCAAATGTAGGAAGATATACAACCTTTTCGAACATACCATCAACAGCTTGACCTGTACGACCGCCCATAACGTTGGAATCAAGGTATACAGGGTATACAGGGTCGGTGATAGCGATGATATTATCTTCGCTGAATAATTCTTGGATATTACCAACGTCGGATTTTGCGCCGTCAGAAACGAATACTTCGTCCATACCAATTTCGATGCCATATGGTTTGTAATCGCCTTCGATGATTGCTTTACGAAGGAAATCATAACCTTGTTCCGGGCCATAACCACGGAATGTTTCAGCTTTGCCCATTTCTTGAACAGCCTTAGTCATAGCATCTACGATAGCAGGTACTAAAGGCAATGTTACATCGCCGATACCAAGACGAATAATATCAGCATCTGGATGAGCTGCTTGGTAATCCGCTACTTTTTTAGCAATGTTAGCAAATAAATAAGAACCTTGTAGGTTTAAATAGTTTTCATTAATATTAGCCATGATGACTCCTTTTATAATTAGAATTCTCTATATATAGTAAAATATATAAGAGATTGGCGCAAGAGGTTTCTATAGAATTTTAAATCTATTATATCATTAATGATAATGAGCCGTTTATTATATAGGACCTACTTGCTTTCATTGTTATTTTAGGTTATAATAGTAGAGCTTATTAATGGTAAGCACTTCCTACCCCTATGTGTCGATAGGGGCATTAGTCCGAAAGAGGAGGTGATTTTGTATGAACAAATACGAAGTCATGGTTATTGTGAAACCAGCTGAAGAAGAAGCAACTAACGCTGTCATTGAAAAAGTGGAAGCTTTAATTGCTCGTGTAGGCGGCACAGTAGAAAAGGTAGATCGTTGGGGCAAGCGTCGTCTTGCTTACGCAGTGAAAAAATTCACTGACGGTTTCTACGTATTGGTTAATTTCGAAGCTGATCCAGCTGAAATTAAAGAAATCGACCGTGTGTTGAAAATCAACGATGATGTCTTAAGACACCTGATTGTTAAACACGATGCATAATTAAAGCCTGGAGGAGAAAAGATGAACTCTGTACAAATTCTAGGTAATTTAGCTCGTGATCCTGAAGTACGTTTTACTAAAACTGGTAGAGCAGTGGCAACTTTCACAGTAGCTGCTACTAATACTTATGTTGACTCTACGACCAATGAAACGAAAGAACAAACTGCTTTCATTAATTGTGTTGCATGGGGTAAACTTGGTGAAGCGGCAGGTAATCTTCGTAAAGGCAGTCGCTGCTTTGTAGAAGGTCGCTTGCAAACTCGTTCCTACGAGACTCAGGATGGTCAAAAACGTTACGTTACTGAAGTGGTAGCGAACTTTGTGGGCCAATCCCTTGATATGAATACTAATTCTTTCGATGGTGGGTCCAATTTTGATAGTTTCAGTACAGGCGGCGATGACGAACACATCCCGTTCTAGTGTCCGAGACTCCTACTAATTCGAAAAGGAGGATTCGCAATGAGAAGAGATAGAGGCAGAAAGCCAAGAAGAAAAGTATGCGTTTTCTGTGCAGACCATATCGATCAAATCGACTATAAAGATGTTGCAAAACTTCGTCGTTTCACGACTGAACGCGGCAAAATCTTACCTCGTCGTATTTCCGGTACTTGCGCAAAACATCAACGCAAATTGACTACATCTATCAAACGTGCACGTGCAATCGCTTTATTGCCATTCACTGCAGAATAATTGATGAATCAAGGCGGTATAACCATTTGGTTGTACCGCCTTTTTGCTACATAAAGAGCTGGTTCTGTATGGACTGGCTCTTTTTCTTAGATTGTGGTATGTTTTGCAGGAATACGGTGTTTCTAGGCTTATAGGACAAAAAGTGTGTGTGAAAACCCTTATAACACTAGATATTTACTAGTGTTATAAGGGTTTAATCTTTTTCTGGAGAAGTTTGAGGGTGGACAAAAAGTGTGGGTAAAAACATCAATTAACCCTTGTAATTACTGATTAAAATGAGGTTATATCTTCCTATATATAAACAAATATGGAGGAAGAGTTTATGCGACAAATAAAATGTCCTGATTGTAATGAAACATGTATTAAACACGGTGTTTTAAAATCTGGTTCTCAGCGTTGGTTTTGCAAACATTGTAAGGTGGCATTTACCGTTAAAATTAATAATTTAAGTAAAGAGTTAAGCCTATTCTTGAATTGGTTATTCAGCACCGATATTCAAGCTGATATGCCTGGTAAAGGTCGTACATTCAGGCGTAAAACCGCTAAATTTTGGTCCATATGGCCATTGCCACCAAAAGTGGAAGAAGTACATGATGTGGTATATCTTGATGGAATTTACTTAGCTAGGAATTTATGTGTATTGATTTGTTGCAATGATACTCATGTTCTAGGATGGTATGTCTGTCGTTATGAGCATGCTAGAGCTTGGCAGTGTTTAATGGAACGGATTGCCGAACCTAAAGTCGTTGTGTCTGATGGTGCTAATGGTTTGCCTAAAGCATTACGTAAAGTTTGGCCTCATAGCAGTCACCAAAGATGCCTGTTTCACAGTTTTTGTCAGGTTAGACGATATACGACAAGTAGACCTAAAACGTTAGCAGGAAAGGACCTTTATACTCTTGCTAAAGATTTATTTAATGTGAAAACAATGGATCAAGCTTTTATATGGATTAATAAACTTTCGGCGTGGCGAATGACATATTCTGATTTTTTACGAGAAATGACGATTGATGAATTCGGAAACAAACGCTCTACACATGAGCGTTTGCTTAAAGCTGAATCATCATTATGGCGTCTGATTAGGCAACAAACTTTATTTACATTTTTGGAATGTATTGATATTACAATACCTACAACAAATAATCGTATTGAAGGTGGAGTAAATGCTCAACTAAGAAGTATGTTACGGGCTCATAGGGGCCTTTCACTTGAAAGAAGACTAAAAGCGGTCTATTGGTGGTGCTATATGCACTCACCAAGACCGCTTTCTATTTCAGATATATTAAATTGTATGCCTACAGATGAATCGATTGCTGCTATCTACAAACGGTTATCTGATTATTGCCAAATAGATCGTTCAATCCCTCAATGGGGTGATGCTCCTGTTTGGAATGAGCTACATATGTCTACAGATTTTCCAACTTATTGGGATTAGTCACACACACTTTTTGTCCTATAACCCTGTTTCTATAGAACAAATTGTAGCTGATGTAAAAGCATTACTAAGTTAAAATCGCTACAGAATATAACTTATATAAATATTGTTTATGAATGAATTAAAAAGTAGTAGTCCTTGCTAATTAGCATAGAAACTACTACTTTTTGAATATATGAATATGAGTTATAAATAGTATTTATAAATAAAATATTTTATAGTTTTTTATCAATATGACTATAAATAATAGATGAAGTAGTATATAATAAAAATAGACTGACCCATTTGGATGTATGATACAGTTTTACTAATTTATAAATCTGTATTGGTTAGTATATGAACGTAAATGTGCTTTTGTTGGTGTGTAAAGGGAGATTTGGAAACATTGAAAAAGGTTTTAACTTTGGCCGTGGCTTTAGCTGTAGTCAGCAGTGGTTATCTGTGTGAGGTAAATGGTGCCGCAGAACCGATAACCAAAAAAGCGCCTTCCATCTCAGAATTTAATATATATGTGCCAAAAGAGCTCAATGAACGTCAAAAAGATCTTGTTGAAATCGGACGTTATACAGCTAGCGGAGATCTTGACTCCTTGAGAGAAACGATTATTTCTGCTATTGAACGTGGTACTTTGACACCTCAAGAGGTAAGTATTGCTATTCGTCAGTTGTACTCTGCAGCGGGTTTAAAGCAAATGAATGCGGCTCTTGCTACATTTGAGCAACTTCGTGAAGAACGCCCTGAGTTTGGTGTAGATTATGATAAACTTGTGCCAAAGCGAGTGGGCTTAAGTGCTCTACTAGGTAATGGCTCAAATAGTACAAATATGGCTGCCAAAATTAAAGCTGATGAAGCATCAACAGCTGTAAAATATAATACATTCCGTATTAAAAAGCCAAAACCACAAAATAGAAACAGATCACGTCTAGGTAAACTTGATCGTGAACTCGTAGCAGCAGCGGCATTAGGTACTCGTGTTGGTAAATCAAATGCGGTGTTTGCTACATCTAAGAAAAGTTTAACAGAGCTTGGTTTGAGCCCACAACAAATTGAATACTTAGAAAATATGCTTTCTAATTAATGATGAGCCCTTGTCTTTTCATAATGACAGGGGCTTTTTTATATTACTAATTGACGTAAAGTAAAGCATTTTTCTATAATAATAAGGATAGGTAACAATTAGTTATGTAATATAGTACTTTCAGAATAGACATATAAGGAGTAACGATGCGTCTTCGTAGAAAACCGTGGATTGATGAGGCTATCCACGAGTATGATTCACACATTATTTTATCAGGACAAGAGGCTTATAAAGGCAAATGGAGAGAGGCTTTTTCGCATCCAGAAAGACCATTATACATGGAACTAGGCACTGGTAAGGGACGATTCATTGCGGGTATGTCTGAAGCATATCCAGATGCAAATTTTGTTGGTTTTGAGGTTCAAATCGGTGTAATTTACTATGCAGCACAAAAGATTTTTGAAGCTCAACGGGACAATGCAAAAGTATCTTTGTTTGATATTGCAGGAATTGAAGAAATTGTAGCCCCTGAAGAAGTAGATCGATTCTATATCAATTTCTGTGATCCATGGCCTAAGGCTAAACATGCTAAGCGTCGCTTAACATATCATACATTCCTTGACCGCTATGCACGTTTGTTAAAAGATAATGGCGAAGTGCACTTTAAAACCGATAATGAAGACTTGTTTATGTTCTCTCTAGAGGAGTTCAAAAATTGTGGGTGGGAACTCAAGAATGTCACCTATGATTTACATAGTACAGATTTACCGAATGTAAAAACGGAATATGAAGAGAAATTTAGCGCAAAGGGACAACCTATTTTCCGATTAGAAGCAGTAAAACCGACTGTTACTAAGGAGGCATAATATGGTGCAAAAAGGGGAAAAGAAGGGGCACTTTTGGGAGAAAGTGTTTAAGAACGACCTACAAGGCATGTTATTGCCTATAGCGCTTATGGCCTTGATTGGTAGCATTAATATCTTTAGTGCCACCTATGTTGGGTCGATTACAACAGATACTGGATTGTTGGGCTATGCACCGAGACATTTAGGTTATTTATTGGCTTCTGCTATTTTGGGTGTCCTTTTGTATCGATTTGATTATCGTCGATTACAAAATGCTAAATTACTGACTTGGATAATGGGATTGACCGCAGTATCCTTAGTGGCTATATATTTGGTTGGTGTAGAGGTCAATGGTGCGCGCCGGTGGATTTCTCTTGGCCTATTCTCGTTCCAGCCATCAGAGTTTGCTAAATTGGCTGCACTCATGTGGACAGCAGCTAAATTGGCGGATAAACCGTGGGTAAAACCCAGATTTACATCTATGATTAAACCTAAGAAGGGTTTGTCTCAAAAAGAGGTAGCATTAGGTTATATTTTTGAACGCGTAAGATATATGTGCTATATGTTGCTTTGGCCAATCATATTTGCTTTGCTCACTATTAAACAGCCAGATATGGGGACTGCCGTATTGATTATAGGTTTCTCATACCTGTTAATATTCTTATCTGGCTTTGAGAAAAGTATATTTGGCTTATCCTTGATGGGGGCTATTGTCGTAGGTATTTATGCTGCTCGTAGTAGTTCGTATCGGTGGGAACGCGTTGTATCTTGGTTTGATCCCTGGTCCTATGCACAGGATAAAGGCTATCAAACTGTACAAGGTTTGTTAGCCGTAGGCTCAGGTGGGTTCTTTGGACAAGGCCTTCTGAATGGTACGTCAAAGTATTTCTATCTACCTGAAGCACATACGGACTTTGCCTTCGCTGTTTGGGCACAGGAAATGGGCTTTTTAGGTGGTATTCTGGTCGTATTCTTAATGGCCATGTTTACGTATTTTGGATTCCGTATTGCTAATAGAGCACACGATGCTTTTGGTAGATGGTTAGCCATTGGGATTACGATTCTCATCAGTGGTCAAGCATTCTTCAATATCGCCATGGTTTGTGGTATGTTACCTGTAACAGGTGTGCCATTGCCATTCGTTAGCTATGGTGGTTCTTCTCTAATGATGAACTGTTTGGCCATCGGTATTTTAGCAAGTATTGCGAGACGTGGCGTAGAAGGTGTTAAACCAGTAGGTAATAAGGAAACGTTGCCGTCGTTGCGCGAGGAAACGCAGAGTCGGTTTAGACCGAATAGAACGGTTGAATCTAAATTACCGGGACGTTTTGTACCACCAAATAAACGATAATATATGTGTTGTGTATGAGGGAAAATTATGAACGATTTTATTGATATTCAAGAACGCCCATCATTGGGTAAATTATTGCCACTTAGCTTTCAACATTTATTTGCCATGTTTGGCTCTACCGTACTTGTACCGTATTTGTTGAAAGTCGATCCAGCAACGGCATTATTTATGAATGGTATTGGTACATTGCTATACTTATTTGTATGTAAAGGCAAGATTCCAGCCTATTTAGGATCTAGCTTTGCTTTCATTGCTCCTGTAGCAGGCGTATTATCTGCAGGTCTTGGTTATGAGGCCGCAAAGGGGGCTTTCGTTGTATTTGGTCTATCCTTTGTGATTTTATCTATTCTCGTTCGTTATATTGGTACTCGTTGGATTGATAAGTTATTCCCTCCAGCAGCGATGGGGGCTATCGTAGCTATTATCGGTTTGGAATTAGCACCAGTAGCGATGAGTATGTCTGGCCTTATTGGTAATCAAGATTTAGGCATGAGCCATAGCCAAGCTATTTTTATCTCTATGTTTTCCTTAGTCGTTACCTTGCTTGGTACTGTTGTGTTCCGTGGTTTCTTAGCTGTAATCCCTGTTTTGATTGGCGTTGTTTCCGGCTATATCTTGTCTGCCTTCATGGGCGTTGTTGATTTCTCTGGTGTAGAGGCTGCTCCTTGGTTCTCTTTACCACAGTTCTATGGCATGCCTGTATTTGATATCAATGCCATTATTATGATTATGCCAGCACTCTTTGTAGTATTTGCTGAGCACGTTGGTCATTTAGTTGTAACGAGCAACATTGTATCAAAAGACTTGATGAAAGAACCAGGTTTACAACGTTCCTTATTAGGTGATGGCCTTGCGAACATTCTTTCTGGTTTCTTTGGTGCTACACCAAATACGACATACGGTGAAAATATCGGTGTCCTCGCTATTACTCGTTGCTTTAGCGTATGGGTAATTGGTGGTGCTGCAGTTCTTGCGATGATTATCTCCTTTGTAGGTAAAGTAGCAGCTCTTATTCATGCTATTCCAGTTCCAGTTATGGGTGGTGTATCCATTCTCTTATTCGGTATCATTGCAGCATCCGGTTTACGCATGCTTGTAGAACGCAAGGTAGATTATACAAACCCTGTTAATATGATCTTAACATCTGTTATCCTTGTTGTAGGTCTTAGCGGTGCAGAACTTGCTGTAGGTCCTGTTGTATTGAAAGGCATGGGGCTTGCTACTGTAGTAGGCATGGCCATGAGTATTATCTTATTAATCCTTCAAAAAACAGGCGTTGGTAATGACCAATTGAAAAAAACAGAAGTATAATTCAAGTTGCTGTGAGGCTACCATATAAATCGTTGCGTTTATAAGCCCAATTTGTTTTTTACTCCTTATAATAAACGACTACTAGATCAGATGGATGTCTGTGAAAGTGGTCGTTTTTAGTTTACTTATTAAAATTGTAGATTTGGATACTGTTCAATTTCATATTGCAATTAAAAAAGAGTATTCTTTGAATAAAGAACAATTTTCTGACCTTGTTCAGTTTAGGAAAACTATGAAAATTATTATGGGATAGAAGTGGAGAGATAAAAAGCTATAAGTGTTGCTTACAT
This sequence comes from Veillonella sp. HPA0037, assembly GCF_000411535.1. Lineage (NCBI taxonomy): Bacteria > Bacillati > Bacillota > Negativicutes > Veillonellales > Veillonellaceae > Veillonella > Veillonella sp. HPA0037. The sequence goes on along the minus strand of NZ_KE150483.1, from coordinate 999,242 downwards.
TTATTAAAAAGACTTGACATAATTCGTTTACAATAGTAAACTTACATTAAACACATTTGTTTACACTTGTAAACGAAGAGGAGGAAAGGAAAATGAGCACAATAGAACTTAATACTTATATTACAGATGCTGAGTGGGAAGTCATGCGTGTAGTTTGGGCAAATGATCGAGTAACTAGTAAAAAAGTCATTTCCGTATTGCAAGAAAAAATGGGCTGGACACAATCCACTATCAAAACGATCTTAGGTCGATTAGTTGGAAAAGGCGTACTAAATACAGAGCAAGAAGGTAGAAATTTTATTTACACTGCCAATATTGAAGAGAAAGAAGCCGTAAGGGATTATGTAGAAGATATTTTTAACCGTATTTGCAATAAGAAAGTCGGAAATGTAATAGGAAGCATCATTGAAAATCATGTTTTAAGCTTCGATGATATAGATCGACTAGAAAAAATATTAGAGATGAAAAAATCTTTCGCAGTAGAAGAAGTGGATTGCAATTGTCCAGAAGGACAATGCGAATGTCACTTACATCATCATTAAGCATAAGGAGGAATTTAAAATGAATAATGACAACAGATATTCGTCCCATAGTCACCATGATTATGACGACATAGATAAGTTAAAACACGAGCATGGAATCACAGATGAACATGGAGACCATAAGGATCAACATCACGACCATCATGCTGGTCATGATCACAGTGGGCACGGAGGGCATGACCACCATCATCACGGAAGCTTTAAGGAACTTTTCTTAAAGTCATTGCCACTAGGAATCGTTATTATGCTCTTATCCCCTATGTATGGATTTGAACTACCATTCCAGTTTACTTTTCCATATTCTGATATTGTAGTAGCTATTTTATCTACTATATTAATTATTTATGGTGGACGTCCATTCTATCAAGGCGCAGTTGACGAATTTAAACAAAAAGAACCTGGAATGATGACTCTAGTTTCTTTAGGTTTAAGTGCTTCATATTTATACAGTATTTATGCTGTGATCATCACCTACGTAACGGGTGAACACGTGATGGACTTTTTCTTTGAATTTGCTTCATTACTATTAATCATGTTATTAGGTCACTGGATTGAGATGAAAGCTATTGGAGAAGCAGGAGACGCACAAGCAGCATTGGCTAAGTTAGTGCCGAAAGATGCTCACGTTGTATTAGAAGACGATTCAATTGAAACACGACCAGTTGCTGACTTAAAGATAGGTGATTTAATTCGTGTTCAAGCCGGAGAAAATGTGCCAGCAGACGGGATTATCGAGCGTGGCGAATCACGTGTAAATGAAGCTCTTCTAACTGGGGAGTCAAAAGCAGTAAAAAAAGGCCCTGGCGATGAAGTAATCGGAGGCTCAACAAATGGAGAAGGGGTACTTTATATTAAAGTGCTTGAGACAGGTGATCAATCCTTCATCTCTCAAGTTCAGAATTTAATCAGCCAAGCTCAAAGTCAGCCTTCCAGAGCAGAAAATATTGCTCAAAAGGTTGCAGGATGGCTCTTCTATATTGCGGTCATTGTCGCACTAATAGCTTTTGTAGTGTGGATGATTATTGGAGATATCCCAACGGCAGTTACCTTTGCTATCACTACCTTAGTTATAGCTTGTCCACATGCATTAGGTCTGGCTATTCCATTGGTCACCGCCCGTAGCACAAGCTTAGGAGCTAGTCGTGGGTTACTGGTGAAAGACCGCCAAGCCTTAGAAATAGCTCAAGATGCAGATGTGATGATTTTAGATAAAACAGGTACTTTAACAACTGGTGAGTTTAAAGTATTAGACGTTGAACTTTTTAATAACAAATATAAGAAAGAGGAAATCATTGCCTTATTGGCAGGTATTGAAGGAGGATCTAGTCACCCAATTGCTCAATCAATTATAAGTTTCGCCGAGCAGCAAGATATACGTCCAGCATCTTTTGATTCTATTGATGTGATTTCCGGTGCTGGAGTAGAGGGTAAAGCAGGCGGACACCGTTACCAATTAATCAGTCAAAAAGCCTACGGACGTAATCTGGATATTGATATTCCAAAAGGAGCAACTCTCAGTGTCTTAGTAGAAAACGATGATGCTATTGGTGCTGTAGCTTTAGGGGATGAATTAAAACCAACGAGCAAAGAGTTAATTAAAGTTCTTAAAAAGAACAATATTCAACCAATTATGGCAACAGGTGATAATGAAAAAGCAGCTCAAGGCGTGGCAGAATATTTAGAGATTGAATATAGATCAAATCAATCTCCACAAGACAAATATGAGTTAGTAAAAACACTTAAAGAAGAAGGAAAAAAAGTTATCATGGTAGGTGACGGTATCAATGATGCTCCTTCTCTTGCCTTGGCAGATGTTGGAATAGCGGTCGGTGCAGGAACTCAAGTGGCGTTGGATTCAGCTGATGTCATCTTGACTCAATCTGATCCAGGAGATATTGAATCATTTATTGAATTAGCACACAAAACAACTCGTAAAATGAAACAAAATCTCTTTTGGGGAGCCGGTTATAACTTTATAGCTATCCCTCTAGCTGCAGGAATTTTGGCTCCTATTGGTATCACATTAAGCCCTGCATTAGGAGCAGTCCTAATGTCTGTGTCAACAGTCATCGTCGCCATTAATGCTATGTTATTAAGGTTAGATCCCAAAAATAACGGTTAACAGATTGAATTATTGAAACTCCTTAAAGTATCAAGATACAATAGTTTTACAGGAGAAAAAGAGATGTAAGTACTAGCTCTTTTAATACCATGAAAGTTGGTACTATAGAATCTTTATAAATTATTTTTAATATTGTATAATGAGTATATAAGTTGTATAAAATTAATTATAGAGAGGAGGGCCTATGGAGTTTTTAATTTGGATGGCTATAGGGATCGCCCTGATGGCGGTAGAACTCGTTGTACCGGGCGGTATTTTAGGGCTCATCGGTTATTGTGCATTCCTTTGGGGCGTTTTTGTAGCTCTTGGAGAAGGAACGGTAGCGCTGTATGCAGTACTAGGATTAACGGCCTTACTAATTGTCCTTATCATCGTGTTCTTTAATCACTTTGAAAAGACTTGGATAGGCAAATTGTTTACCTTAGGGCAACGATCTACGACAAAAGCTGGCTATGTATCTAATGATGTATTAGATGACTTAGCTGGTAAAGAGGGGGTAGCTCATACTACACTGCGCCCTGCAGGTATCGCAAAAATTGATGGTAATTTGGTAGATGTTGTAACCGAAGGGGACTTCATCGATGCCGGTTCACCGATTGTGGTACTGCGTGTTGTAGGCGGCCGCAATATTGTTAGAAAGCGCGATTAAGCTTTCACCACATCGTCGTATATAATGGAGGTTATTATGGATGTAGGTATTTTAATTTTGATTCCCATTCTACTGATTGGGATTATGGTATTCTTGTATGTTGTGCCATTAGGCCTTTGGGTATCCGCATTGGCAGCCGGTGTTAACGTAGGCATTTTTACATTAGTTGGTATGCGTTTACGTCGTGTAAATCCATCTCAAATCGTAATGCCTTTGATTAAAGCTAATAAAGCGGGCCTTGAGGTTAATGTAAATCAATTGGAAGCGCATTACCTTGCAGGTGGTGACGTTGACCGCGTCGTAGATGCATTGATTGCCGCTGAGCGCGCATCCATTCCTTTGACATTTGAACGTTCTGCAGCTATCGATCTTGCAGGTCGCGATGTATTGGAAGCGGTTCAAATGTCCGTTAATCCTAAAGTGATTGAAACACCAATTATCTCTGCAGTAGCAAAAAACGGTATCGAACTCAAGGTTCGTGCTCGTGTAACTGTACGTGCTAATATTGACCGTCTCGTTGGTGGTGCTGGTGAAGCGACAATCATCGCCCGTGTTGGTGAAGGTATCGTAACAACTGTAGGTTCCTCTGAAGAGCATACAGATGTATTGGAAAATCCAGATCACATTTCTCGTACTGTATTGGGTAAAGGTCTTGATGCGGGTACTGCATTCGAAATCTTGTCCATCGATATTGCTGACGTAGACGTAGGACGTAACATTGGTGCCCAATTGCAAACAGACCAAGCTGAAGCAGATAAGAAAATTGCTCAAGCTCGTGCGGAAGAACGCCGTGCTATGGCAGTTGCTACAGAACAAGAAATGCGTGCTAAAACACAAGACATGCAAGCTAAGGTTGTGGAAGCACAAGCTGAAGTTCCTAAAGCATTGGCAGAAGCTTTCAGAAACGGTAATCTTGGCGTTATGGATTACTACAATATGAATAATATTATTGCAGACACTAAGATGCGTGAGAATTTAGCAGATGGTGAATAGGAGTAGCTATGGACTCTATTTTGTCTACAGTACTATCGGCCTTTACGCATAATCCTATATTTGTTCTAGCTATAATTGCTTATATCGTGTTCTCCTTTTTGAAAAGCTCAAAGACTGAAGATACTGATGAGTATGAAACCTCAGGTGCTGAAAAGACTTGGGAGGATATGGAGCGTGAATACGGTATTTCTATTGAACGTAAAATAGAAGAATCTCCGGTTAATGCTACATCTAATGATGCTGTCTATCAGTCGTCTAATACTCAGATTTCTTATAATCAATCTGCAGAACAACCTAAAAAAGAGCAACCTAAACAACGAGAAGAACATAAAGTATCTACTAGTAAAACGGTTGCAGTTTCTACATTGACTGAGCGCCTAGCAGAATTTAAGCGCCAAAAAGCAATGGAAGAAGTAAAAATTCCTCTTGTTGATGTAGAGACTCATGCGAAGACTGTAACGACGACGGCTCGCAAGTCGCGTCATGATATTAAAGAAGGTATGAAATGGGCTTTTATATTAGAAAAGCCGAAGGCATTGCGTCATAGGGCTCGATAATGTATATCTGTTCCTGATAAAGGCAGGGTTCCCAATGGTCACCGGGGTGACTATTGGGAACCCTTTTTCTATTGCTAAGACTATAACTAGCCTTTCATAATAAGTGTAATAGGTGTGTGAATATAGTTCGCCTAAATTATGAAAGGAGCGATTATATGTATCGCAGCGTACGAAATATTCCAAAACAATTATTAGAGAATCTATATGTTAAAGAGAAATGGACCTTACGAGACATTGCCGATTATATTGGGTGTAGTGTAGATACAATTGTAAGGCGTATGCAGATGTATAAGATTGCGCGACGTGAAACGCGTAAAGATATCAATCGCGCAACCTTGGTAAATTTATATGAAGTGAGTCATACGAGTATTGAAGCCTTGGCCCGTCGTTTTAATGTATCCACTGCGACCATATCTAATCGATTACATGAGTATGGGCTGCTGTGTACTCATGACCATTCTATACATAGTGTAGAACCAGATCGTATTAAAAAGGCTTATGAAAGTGGTAATAGTACAACTCGTATTGCCCATATGATGGGGCTTTCACGATGGAAGGTATTACATATCTTACATCACATGGGTGTCAATATACGCGGTGGGCGGCGTAAGGTGATGCCTATCGATGAAATGAGCTATTTGTATAGCTATCATGGGTTGAGTACAAAGGATATAGGGGTTGCTTATCAGTTACAAGCCAATACAGTCGCCTTATATTTACGAGAATCTGGTGTTGCATTGCGTGGTAAACGGTTAGAGGTAGATACGAATGAGATTAGTAGATTGCGGATGGAAGGATTATCCATTGCAGCTATCGCACGACAACTCGAATGTTCCCCGTCTGTTATAAGAAACCGATTAAAGCAGCAACAATCTTAGTAAAGACGTAGTATTGTATGGTGTCGTATGGTAAAACTGTATAAACCTCATCCCATTCGGTATAGAAATTTGTAGTTAATTACTATATACTTAGATTTATATGATGATGGGAGGTTTATTATGTTCGAATATTTAACATTATTATTACCATTTTTACTGCTAGGGTTCATCGCCGCCGGCCTATCTAGAATATCTGGTGTGGCGTTATCCATGATTATTGTACCAACCTTGTTGATTTGGGGGGCTACACCACTAGATGTGGTTGCGTTTATGCTCCTCTTTGTAGTGTATAATAATTTCACATCTGAAACACAAGATGTACGCCTTGATTACAAGGATCTCGTATTATTTCCTAAATGGCGTTTGTTAATTCCTTTGGTTTTGACGGTAGTTGGTATCTTCATTAACCCAGCTATTGGTATTGCTGTCTTTATGGCTTGCTTTGTATTGGAATTGCTAGCAACCGTGTTCAAACGCATTCCTGAACGGGAACGTCCTGCTGTTCATCGCGTCATTGTACTTTCCGTTCTCAGTGCTATTGTAACCGCTATTGGCGCCTATGTAGGTCCTACTATTAGTGGGGACTATTATTTTGGCTTAGTTGGCTTGGCTATTTTGGTGATTACAGGTTTTGCATGGTATGCAGGTCGTAATAGAAATGCATTTAAAGGTATTTGGGAATTTATCTGGGTTGATTTCGGCATTTTGCTTGGTTTATTCGGTATTGAAAGCTCCAACTATCCATCTGGGTTGACTCGAGACTATAAGAGTTCTATGGATCGTATGCTACCAATGATCACTGTAGTAGGCGGTTATGCGGGATTGATGGTTATCTTTGGCGTATATGGTATGTTCTCATTGCCATCCTTTATTACAGCCATTGGTGCGGCTATTGGCATACGCATGTTTGGTTTGTATGAATTCCCTAAACGGGGCACCTTCTCTTACCTAGCAATTGGATTTGCTATTGCTGCCGTTGTATGTTTATATCTCGTATCTCCTGTACCAACAGGATTTGATGCGGTCAATACGATTATGACCCAACCTATGGTTCAATAAAAGGTGAGTTTTATCATAGTATCAATCATCTAAACTTGTTAATGTGAGAGTAGATGGTTAACATAAACAATAAGGAGATGTGTATCGTGAAAGATAATACTACTGTTGAAGTACATTCTAATGAAGTTGTAGAGACGAGACCATTTCCGCCATTCTTGCCGAAGAATGCAACGGTTATGATGATGGGAACATTTCCACCAACATCTGAAAAGCGAGCCATGGAATTTCATTATCCGAATTTTCAAAATGATATGTGGCGTGTTTTCGGTTTGGTGTTCTTTGATGATAAAGAACATTTTAGAAAAGGGGAAGAAAAAGCATTTGATGCGGAAAAGATTAAAGCTTTTTTATCTCAAATTGGTATAGCTTCTTGTCCAACGGTATTGAAAGCTATTCGTGAGCATGGTAATGCATCTGATGCGTTTTTAAAGGTAGTTGAGCCCGTTCCTCTCGCTGACGTATTAGCACAAATACCAGATTGTACTCATATTGGTACAACAGGTGGCAAGGCTACAGAAATCTTACTTAGTTTATTACCTGAAAAGGTAAAACTACCTAAAACAGGAGAAACGATTCCTTTTGTTTATGAAGGTCGAGAACTTTCTTTGACGCGTTTGCCATCTACCTCTAGAGCCTATCCGTTGAGTCTTGTGAAGAAGGCAGAGGCTTATAAAGCATTTTTTAAAGCTTGTGGATTAGAAACAAAATAATTGAATAATAGTAGGATACCTTTGATGGTCTATTCTAACTGGTAAATTAGAGTAGAACCTATCAAAGGTATTTTTATTATTAAAAATTTACGTAAATAAGTGATATGGTAATTCGCTTATTGTATATAAATCTATGAGATTAGTCATAATTAAAAGTGATAACAAAAATAACTATTTAATTCTTGTTTTTTATGATGAGAGGTCTATAATTAACCAATGTCATTATATGGTTGACAAATATTTTAGAAATAGGAGTTGATACTATGGATAAGGCTAAGGCGGCCTTATGGACAAGATCATTTGTCCTCGATACTTTGATTAATTTCTTAGTATTTTTGATTTATTATTTATTAATTGTTATTATTGCCGTAGTGGCAAAAGATAACCTTCACGCCACAGCCAGTCAAGCAGGCTTAGCTGTTGGTATATATATTATCGGTACCGTCGTGGCACGATTGTTAGCGGGACGCTTTATTAGTGTCTTAAGTTGCCGAAAGATGCTGTACTTAGGTTTGTTTATTTATTTGGCTTCAACAGCCATGTACTTCTACACACCTAACTTGTTAATGCTCGATAGCGTTCGATTCATAAATGGTTTTGCTTACGGTATTACATCAACTGCAACAAGTACGATTATTGCTGCTATTATACCTCAATCTCGTCGTGGCGAAGGGATTAACTACTACGGTTTATCTACTTCTCTTGCTGCTGCAGTAGGTCCATTCTTAGGTATTTTAATGCTTCACAGTCTTGGCTATGATTTTATCATCGCATTCTGTGTTGCACTTATCGTTATTTGTGGCATTGGCGCCGTAATTATGAAATTTAAGGAACCTAAGCTTGATATCGATTCTGAAGCTCATAAGGGCATTAAGATTTCCGATTATATTGAACCTCGTATGAATTCTATTAGCCTTGTTTCTGTGCTTGTAGGCTTTGCATACTCTGGTGTTATCGGCTTTATGGCGGCCTATACAAAAGACTTAGATCTTATTATGGCAGGTACATTCTTCTTCGTTGTCTATGCCGTAGTGATCACTATTACAAGACCTTTACTTGGTATTCTATTTGATATGAAAGGGGAAAACTTCGTTTTATATCCTTGTTTCGTATCTTTAGCGCTTGGTATTTTCTTACTATCCATTGCTCACTCTACATGGCTTGTACTTTTATCCGCCGTATTCGTCGGACTTGGCTATGGTACATTCATGTCTAATGGTCAAGCGGTAACTGTTAAAATTGTACCGGTACACCGCATTGGTGTTGCTACATCAACATACTTTATCGCCTTGGATGTGGGCCTTGGCTTTGGTCCATATATCTTAGGTGCCATTAAGGAGGTAGTCGGTTATACAAGCATGTTCCATGTAACTGTTGTAGTAGCCCTTGTTGCCTTAGTTGCTTATTATTTATTCTATGGCCGTTATGTAGGCACAGATAAAGATCTTTCCATGAAAGCACGTGCTGAAGAAGAACAAATTAGAAATCGTAAACGTAATGGTAAACTTGTATAAAACGATGTTTGACATTGGGGATACAATTTTATAGAGTAATAAAAAATGACTATTCGAGCAGTTGCTCGGATAGTCATTTTGCTATCTTATAGTATTATTTTTCGATATTTACAATGTTGACGATAACTTCAACAGCTTTTTTCATATCGTCGATACATGCAAATTCATGACGACCATGGAGATTTTCTACACCAGTAAAAATATTAGGTGTTGGAATGCCCATAAAAGAAATTTTAGAGCCATCGGTACCGCCACGAATAGGATCGCAGATAGGTGTGATACCTGCTTTTTCCATGGCCGCTTTGGCTACGTTTACACATTCCATATTGTCTTTAATGATATCGTACATATTGTAATATTGATCTTTTACGGAGACTTCGCAAACTTCACGGCCATAGATTTCGTTTAATGTTTGACCTGCTTGTAGGAAAAATGCTTTTTTCGCTTCGAACAATTCTTTGTCATGGTCGCGGATGATGTAGTTCATCTTACCAGTATCTACTTGTGTTTCCATGCTCATGAGCATAAAGAAACCTTGACGACCACAAGTGTGTTCAGGAACGGCCGCCCCAGGTAATAACGCGTCAAATTGCATAGCCAGTTTAGCACAATTAATCATGATACCCTTTGCTGTACCCGTGTGAACCGATACGCCTTTGAGCATTACAGTACCGCCAGCCGCATTGAATGTTTCATACTCGAGTTGACCTAGGCTTTCACCATCAATCGTATAGGCAAAATCAACAGGGAATTGTTTCACATCAAAGTGATCTGCGCCAGTACCAATTTCTTCATCAGGGCCAAAGGCACACATGATTTTACCGTGTTTGATTTCTGGATGAGCCACGAGATAGGAGAGGGCTTCCATAATTTCGCAGATGCCAGCCTTGTCGTCACCGCCGAGTAGTGTGAGACCATCTGTTACGACCAAGGATTTACCAATATAGTTCTTTAAATTAGGAAAATCTGTACGACGTGTGAAAATCTGATGTTCTTCGTTGAGGCAAATATCGTTGCCATCATAGTTTTCAATGATGCGTGGCTTAATATTTTCTGCGTTATAGTCGGCCGTATCCATATGGGCGATAAAACCAATAGAAGGGGCCTTTGCATCTGTGTTAGCATTTAATGTACCGATGACAAATCCGTTTTCTCGATTGTAGATGACCTCATCAAGACCAATTGCTTTCAAATCAGGAACAAGCACATTGGTAGCAAAATCAACTTGCGTTTGCGTACTGGGAATCGTTGTACTTTCCTCGTTAGACCGTGTATTTATGCTTGTGTAGCGTACAAAACGTTCAACCATTGGTTCCATAATAAGCCTCCTTGAGAGAATGTATTGAATATATAATTGGTTGATACCATAGTTAGACCTATTTAGCCTATATATCTTAATTGTAGACTAGTAGTACATAAAATGCAAAGTCTATCGGTGCATAATGTGTAAAAATATTCGTATTATGCATATAAAGCAATTGAATCGTATATAATGCCGTGATAGTATAAAGGTGGATAGATATACGTTTGTGTTTTTTATGAGGAGGTTTTACTATGTCGGACGAAACTCGTTCTATTCCGCCCGTAGAACCGGTACTTGATCCTAAAAAGGACTACGAAGAAATTAATTCATACGTAGTATTTTGGGGCCTGTTCTATGCAGCAATCTTTACACTGGCTGTTGGCTATCTATGTTTGAAAATTGGTCAAACAGTAGATGCCTTTGCTCCAGTATCTGTACTTGCCATGGGTACAGCAGTTATTTTGAAACGGAAAAATGCGTTTGCTGAAACCGTACACATTCAAGCAATCGCCAGCTCTAGTACAAACACATTAGCTGGGGCTATGTTCTTCTTGCCAGCCCTTTACATTTGGGGTGTAACAGATGTAACCTTTACACAAATGGCAATTCCAATTATTCTCGGTGGCGTACTTGGTGTTCTATTATGCGTTATGTTCCGTCGCTATTTTGTAGAAGAAATGCACTATGTGTATCCATTCCCAAGCGGTCGCGCTGCAGCTGAAGTATTGATGAGTAATGAAGGTAGTAAAGCTAAATTGATGTTAGGTTCTGGCCTTATTGCTCTCGTATATGACTTTATTCTAAACAGCCTTGGCTGGTGGGAAGAGGTCATTCGTACAGCTACGTTTAAATGGGGCGCTGCCTTAGCCGACCAAACTAAATTGACGGCTGCCGTAGACACTGATGCAGCATTGCTCGGTCTTGGTTACTTTACAGGCCTTCGCTATGCAGCGATTATTGCAGCGGGCTCCTTCTTCTCTTGGTTCGTATGTATTCCAATTGTATACTTCTTAGCGCCAGAACATGTGATGCACATCAATGGTCAATCTGTATTTTTAGCGGATGCTCCAATTCGTAAGGTATTCCTTGATTATGTGCGTCATATTGGTATCGGTATGCTTGCCATGGCCGGCATCATTGGTCTTTTGAGCATGTCTAAGGTGGTTGGCAGCGTTGTTAAAAAAGCAGTTTTAGATATATTCACATCCAAAACTACAGAAGTTAACTTGCTCCGTACGCAACGTGATGTTCCTACATCTTGGATTGGTGCAGGCATCTTGTTATGTACTGTGTTATTTGCCGTATACTTCCACTTTATGTATTCTGAAAGCCTCGCGCAAACAGGCGTAGCATTCTTAATCGTTCTAATTATGTCCTTCTTACTTGCTGTAGTAGGTATTAGCTCTATTGCGTATACTGGTACAGAACCGGTATCCGGTATGACAATCTTTATGATTATCATTTCTGCTGTATGCTTAACAGCTGCTGGTATGACTGGTAAAGTCGGCATGATTGCAGTCCTCATGATGGCATCCTTTATCGGTACAACCATCGGTATGGCCGGTAACTTTATGTCCGAACTTAAGGTAGCGCACATGACAGGTGCTACACCTAAAAAAATGGAACAATGGCAAATCGTTGGTACCATTCTCTGTGCTGTACTTTCTGTAGGTGTCATGATCTTATTAAATGGTGCCTATGGTTTCGTAGGGGACCATGCATTGAATGCTCCTCAAGCGAATGCAATGGCTGCCATCATTGAACCAATGATGACTGGTGGTAGTGCACAATGGCCTTTATACATGGCAGGCGCATTGTTTGCAATCATCTTATGGATGGTGAAAGTTCCACCGTTGGCATTTGCATTAGGTACATATCTACCTATGGAAATCAACACCCCATTACTAGTTGGTGGTTTGATTGCATACTTTGTACAAAATAGTACAAACGATAAAGCGTTGGCAGACCTTCGATTCTCCAAAGGTAGTACAATTGCATCCGGTCTTGTAGCCGGTGGTGCTATTGGTTCCTTGTTCAGTGCCGTACTTCGTATTGCAGGTATTGATGTATTTGCTCAAGAATGGGTAGAAACACCAGAAGCAACATACCTCAGTATTGTAATGTACTTGTTACTCTGTGCATTCTTGTACAAGGTAGCTATGTACATTAAAGATAAAAAAACAGCTAAATAATATGAATCTCATCTAATGGGATTGCGAATAACGCTCTCTATGAATATAATTCGTAGAGAGCGTTTTTATATGGAGATGACTTGGGGATTGTCTTTGATATATAGATATAATCTATACCAAATAAAACATATTTATATAGTAGGAATTATTGACCTAGGATATATAGGGTGATATGATATGTTTATGTTATCATTGCTAAAGTAACCGGTGAAGACTATGATGCGGCGCCACTTGGTATTGCTGTGAAAAAAGGTAATACGGAGTTACTTGGTAAAATAAACGATGGATTAGCCAAAATTAAGGCTAATGGTAAATATGCAGAGATTTATAAAAAGTGGTTTGGTAAAGAACCACCTGCAGAAGATTTGAAATAGGTGATAGAATGGCTAAACGGAAAGCATTTTTGAAGATTGTAAAGGAAAATGGACCTCTTGTACTAGATGGTGCATTCGGTACAGAATTAGAGCGCCATGGATGTAATATTCATGATGAGTTGTGGTCATCTAAGATGCTTATTGAAAATCCAGAGATCATCAAAAAAGTTCACATTTCCTATTTGGCGGCCGGAGCAGATATTATTGAAAGTTCCGGTTATCAAGCAACTGTAGCCGGGTTTAAAGCTCATGGGTATGGTACAGAAGAAGCACTAGATTTGGTGAAGTTATCCGTTCGTTTAGCCGTGCAAGCACGTAATGAATTTTTAGAAGCTAAAGCGAATGATGCGCTTACATTGCGTGGCATTACATTAGGTGAACAATTGCCAGATGGCAGTGTCCGTTACTTCTCTGAAGGGGCCTTACCAAAACCATTAGTAGCCGCCTCTGTTGGCCCATATGGTGCTTTCTTGGCAGATGGCTCTGAATATCGTGGTGATTATGGTGTACAAACCGAATATTTGGAAGTATTCCATATTCCTCGTATAGCATTATTTTGCGAAGAAAATCCCGATGTGTTAGCCTGTGAAACGGTGCCGTGCTATGATGAGGCTATTGCCATTGCCCGTACCTTGTGTGATCCGCTTACGACAAAAGGCATTCCTGCATGGATTTCTTTCTCTTGCAAAGATGAACATCATATCTCAAGCGGAGAGACCATCATTAAATGCGCTGAAATGATCGATAAGGTGCGTCAAGTGACGGGCATAGGGATTAACTGTACAGCGCCGGAATATGTAGAATCCTTGATTAAAGATATACGGTCTGTAACTAATAAACCGATTGCTGTCTATCCAAATCTTGGTGAAACCTATGATGGAGAAACCAAAACATGGTCAGGTGGACAACAAAGCTTTATCGACTATGTTGATGTATGGCGCAAAGCTGGTGCGAATATAATCGGTGGATGTTGCCGAACAAATCCTGATATCATTAAAGAAGTAGCAAAACAAATACATGTAAAATAAATGAGAGGGACTGTATAAGTACAGTCCCTTTTTGCTTGTATATAGAAAAAGAAGGTCATCCATCGGATAACCTTCTTTTATGTGGCGGAGAGACAGGGATTTGAACCCTGGGTACGGTATAACCGCACACATGATTTCCAATCATGCTCCTTCAGCCGCTCGGACACCTCTCCATGTATTCTGTTGTGTAACAGGTACTTGTATAGTATATGAAAAAGTTAGATTTATGTCAAGAACAAAATAGTAGAATTATTATAGTTTCATAAGAGTTTTAAAAAGCCGCCCCGAAGGACGGCTTTTAGTATGTATATTATAATACTTCTTTAATTTCTTGTGCATCGATGGATGCTTTGATATCGTCTGCCATTTTTTCGATTAATGGGATATCTTCTTCTTTTAAAGAGGATTTGATATCAAGAGGTTGGGATACGATTTCAATATCTTTGAAGTCGTTTTCGAAATGAGCAACCATTGTTTTCATTGCAGCGGAAGCCCAGGAATGGTTTCCGATGATGGATACCTTATGATTTTGGAAGTTAAGCGCTTTTAACTCGTGAATGAAGTTTTCCATAGTAAGGTATAGGTTCAAGTTATAAGTTGGTGCAATTGTTACCAAGTTTGTATATTTCCAAGCATCAGCGATGATGTAGGAAGGATTAGTTTTGGAAACATCGTAGATTTTAATATCTGTAACACCCCGTTTAGACAATTGTTTAGCCAATTGTTGAGCGATGTCACGAGTGTTGCCATACATGGAACCGAAGGCGATAACAACACCTTTTTTCTCAGCTGTGTAGCTGGACCAGTGTAAGTATTTGTGCAAGATATATTCAATCGTTTCAGGTGTACGCCAGATTGGACCATGAAGTGGAGCAATGCGTTTGATTTCAAGGCCGGAAACCTTGCGAATTGCATTTTGTACTTGAGGACCGTATTTACCAACGATGTTTGTGTAGTAACGACGAGCTTCATCTTCATAGGTTGCTACGAAATCAGTTTGGTCAGCAAAGATGTTGCCATTGATTGTACCAAATGTACCGAATGCATCAGCAGAGAACAATGTACCTGTAGATTTTTCATAGGTACAAGTTACTTCTGGCCAGTGAACCATAGGCATTGTGTAGGATACAAGAGTATGTTTACCTAAGCAAATTTCGTCGCCTTCTTTTACTGTGTAATATTGATCAGGCTTTGGTGTGCGGTAGAATTGTTCGAACATGCGGAATGTTGTTGCATTACCAACCATTTTACAATTTGGATAGCGTTCCAATGTTTCTAACAATGTTTGACAGTGGTCAGGTTCCATATGGTTTACGATGATGTAATCAAGATCACGACCATTTAAAAGGTGGGATAAGTTGTCAAAGTATTCTTCGCGAATTTCTGCATCAACAGAGTCTACAACGCAAGTTTTTTCATCATCGATGAAATAGCTATTGTAGCTTACACCATTTGGAATAGGGAATAAGTTTTCAAAACGTTCAGTTGTCCAGTCATTACTACCAATCCAGTAGATATTATGGGTCATTTTTTGAGCACAATGCATAGTAATATCCTTTCCTTACACATATGTATATACATAACTAACCTCATCCATGTGATGACGGTTTAATTAATTATATTGACATCTTATAATACAGTTTTTTTCGAAAAAAATCAATATATCGATATATGTCAATGTGTTATAACTGTGTTAACTTTCACATATTAGAATGTGAAAGTTTGTAAATATAGCCCATTCCGAAGAATGGGCCATATAGATTATTTAAAGTATTTTACGCCGGATGTGAAGATTGGCATTTCTAAGTTGCCTGGAATATTTTTATTAATATCTGCACCACAGCGTTCGGAGTGCGCCATTTTACCAAATACGCGGCCATCAGGGCTATAAATACCTTCGATAGCAGCCACGGATTGGTTAGGATTAAATTGTCCATCCATGGATGCTATACCGTCAAAGTCGACATATTGTGTAGCGATTTGACCAGTTTTATTGAATTCCAATACTTGTTGAGGAGATGCGATAAACCGACCTTCACCATGAGATATAGGAACCGTATAAATTTCGCCAGCTTTAGCTTCACACATCCAAGGAGATTTTGTAGAAATAACCTTAGTGTTGGCCATACGGGATACGTGGCGTCCAATGGTATTGTATGTCAAGGTAGGGTGATCTGCCGTTAATGTTTCAATATGGCCACCAGGCAATAGACCTAATTTAATCAACGCTTGGAAACCGTTACAGATACCGAGAACTAGACCATCTTGTTTATAAAGTAGGTTTTCGAGGCCTTCTGCAAGATATGGGTTGCGGAATAGGGTAGCCATGAATTTACCAGACCCATCTGGTTCATCGCCACCGCTAAATCCACCAGGGAACATAAGAATTTGAGACTCTGCTAATTTAGCTTTGATTACGTCAATAGATTCTTTTAATTGTTCTGGCGTTTGATTGCGAATCAGTACGATGTCTGCAATAGCACCAGCTCGTTCAAAAGCACGAGCGGAATCGAATTCACAGTTAGTGCCAGGGAATACAGGGATAAGTACCTTTGGTTTAGCACCTAAGGAGGTACTGCGAGGTTTTGCGTGCTGATCGTGAATGTAAGCTACCGCTTCACCAGTACCGGATTTTGCTTCCAATGGGAATATATCGGATAATGGTTTTTCGTATGCTTTTTCGATTTCATCAAGTGTTACAGATTGGCCATTCCATTCGATGACAGGTTTGTCTTGGGTAACTGCAATAACGCGAACGTCGGACAATTCAAGTAAATGGTTAACCGCTGTAATATCTACTTCTACGATGAAAGAACCTATAGCTGGTTGGAAAATAGCTCGTTCTGCATATTTGTCGAACTTAGCGCCAATTTTATTGCCGAGAGCCATTTTGGAAACTGCTTCAGGGATGCCACCTTGGTCTACTACATAGGCAGAGTATACGCGACCTTTTTCAATTTCCTCTTGTAAGATATCACAATTTTCTTTGAAGTGATCCCAGTCAGGTGTATCGTTGTACGTACGAGGTACATCAAAGTATACGAGACGATGGTCAGGTCCTTTTAAATCTTGGCTTACAATATTTTTAACAGGAGCTGTTACCGCTGCGAAGGATACGAGGGTAGGAGGTACCGTTAAATCCATAAATGTACCACTCATAGAATCTTTGCCGCCAATGGCACCAATCTCAAGTTCTTTTTGCGCTTTGTACGCACCTAGAAGTGCTGATACCGGTTTACCCCAAGATTCTTTGGAGTGTAAACGTTCAAAGTATTCTTGTAAAGTAAGGTATGCATCTTGACGACGACCACCGAGTGCCACAAGTTTTGCAACGGATAAAAGCACGGCATATTGTGCGCCATGGTATGGACTCCAAGCGGACAATTCAGGTACAAAGCCATGTGTCATAATACTAGCAGTTGTTGTTTCACCGTGAAGAACTGGTAATTTTGCCACCATACCTTGGGTAGGTGTTTTTTGATATTTACCACCAAATGGCATGAGCACTGTATTGGCCCCAACTGTGCTATCAAAGCGTTCAACAAGGCCTTGTTGAGAAGCAGTATTTAATGTAGATATTGCTTCGAGCCATTGATCTTTGAAATTGTCGGCACTTGCAGAACCACGACGGAAATAAGATTTTTCAGTAGGAGCTGTCACTACAGCTTCTTGTTGTTGACTCGCTCCATTTGTATTTAAGAAATCACGACTGATATCGACAATTGTTTCTCCGCGCCATGTCATGATGAGGCGATTTGTATCGGTTACATCGGCAACGATTGTGCATTCAAGATTTTCTTCATCGCAATATTTCATAAATGCATCAACATCGGCTGGTGCAATGACACAAGCCATACGTTCTTGGGATTCGGAAATAGCGAGTTCTGTACCATCGAGACCGTCGTATTTTTTAGGTACTAAGTCAAGGTTGATGGTAACGCCATCTGTTAGTTCACCGATGGCTACGGAGACACCACCAGCACCAAAGTCATTACAACGTTTGATGCGTGTTGTTACCTCAGGGCGACGGAATAAGCGTTGAATTTTACGTTCTGTAAGGGCATTCCCTTTTTGAACCTCAGCACCACATGTAGCGAGGGATTCTAATGTATGTTCCTTAGAGGAACCTGTAGCCCCACCGCAGCCATCACGACCTGTTTTACCACCGAGTAGTACGATGATATCACCTGGTGTTGGTACTTCACGTCGCACTTGATTGCGCGGAGCAGCACCGATAACAGCACCGATTTCCATGCGTTTTGCCACATAACCTGGATGATAGTATTCTTTAACTTCGCCAGTAGCAAGGCCGATTTGGTTACCATAGGAGGAATAGCCACGTGCGGCTTCAACAGTAATTTTCTTTTGTGGTAGCTTGCCTTCTAGTGTATCGGCTAGCGGTGTGTGAGGGTCTCCGCTACCAGTGATGCGCATAGCTTGATACACATAAGAACGGCCACTTAGAGGATCGCGGATACAACCGCCAAGACATGTGGCAGCACCACCAAAAGGTTCGATTTCAGTTGGGTGATTGTGAGTTTCGTTTTTGAATAGCAAGAGCCATTCTTCTTCTTTACCATCTACATCAACGGGAACGATGATAGTGCATGCATTGATTTCTTCGGATTCATCAAGGTTAGTAAGACCGCCTACATGACGTAATTCTTTTACAGCTAATGTGGCCATATCCATGAGAGAACGAGCTTTCACCTTAGTTGTATATAACAAATTGCGACCTTCAGTATATTCTTCTAGTGCTTCCTTGATTGGTTCTGTGAAACGACTCTCTTCGATAGTAATATCCGTTAACTCTGTCATAAATGTAGTATGGCGGCAATGGTCAGACCAATATGTATCGAATAAGCGAATTTCTGTAATCGTTGGATTGCGTTTTTCTACATTCTTGTATTGCTTTTGAATTAATTTGATATCTGCCAATGTCATAGCGAGTCCATATTCGCTAATCATATTTTGTAGTGCATCCTCTGACATTTCTGTAAAACCGTCGATGATAGCTACATCTTCTGGCTCTTCTAGTTTAAGTGCCAAGGTATCAGGTAACTCGAGACTTGCTTCTCTAGAATCAACAGGATTGATGTAATATTGTTTGATTGATTCTTTTTCTTCGTCTGTAAAAGTACCTTCTATGACAAATACTCTTGCACAACGAACGGTATGACCTGTTGTAAGTGTGAGCATAGAAATACATTGCTCTGCACTGTCTGCACGTTGATCGTATTGTCCTGGTACATATTCGATAGCAAAGACAAAAGTATTTGCTGGAATATCTAATGTTTCTGCTACTAAATCAACAGGTGGTTCAGAAAAAATCAAATGTTTAGCCTTTTGTAATGCGTCATCGCTAAGATTTTCTACATCATAACGTTCATAGATTTGCACGGCTGTAGCTGGTACATGTAATTCTTGCTGTAATGTAGCTAATACATGTGCTGCTTCATTAGCGAAAGCATCACGTTTTCTTACAAATAGTCGTTGAATAGCCATATAGCCTCCTGTAATATGCAGAATAAATGAGTTCTGGTGTTGACAAGATAAGTATAGTCGGTCTAGACTTATAAGTAAAGATAATCTTACTTATATAAAGATTAACGCTACTTATAAATATGAAATTTTCATGAAGGTCATAAGACCAAAATTTCATAAACCGTAACAATAGCATCTTGTTTTGAGTAAAAAGTAGAATATTAATAATGTATTACTATACTATTAGTATATAACAGAGGAGGATAAAATGGCAGTATCAGCAGATCTATATAGATCATTTTTAGGAGTTGGGTTGTATTTGTCATTTTCTCGCGCTGCAAAAGAGCTAGGTGTTTCGCAGTCCGCAATTAGTCAAAGTATCAAACAATTAGAAGGCGAATTAAAAATGCCTTTATTTGTGCGCACTACTAAATCAGTAGCATTTACGCCAGAAGGCAAGGAATTATTCGATACAGTAGCCAAAGCATTTTCCATTCTAGATAATGGGATTACGCAATTACAAGAACGGGTGAATCAAGCTTACGAAAGCTTGAATATTGCCGCTACAGATACACTATGTCGTCATTTCTTGTTGCCCTACTTTCATAAATGGCAATTGCAAGAAAATCAAATTGGCTTGCATATCATAAACAGACCGTCCCCAGATTGTGTGGAAATGGTCATTAATAAAGAAGTACAGTTAGCTGTAGTTAATGACTACGAAGGTTTGCGTAGTAATACACAATTAGAAGTTACTACCTTGGCGAGCATCCAAGATATCTTTGTGGGCGGTCATGAATATAAAGGGGCAGGCTTCTTTGACCAAGGCCGCTTGCTCAGTGAGCCTATGTTGTTACTACAAAAGGGAACAGCTAGCCGTACTTTCTTTGATGAAGTAACGCATGGTGCTTGTAGTAAACCGCGTTTTGAATTGAGTAGTGTAGACGTTCTCCTCGATCTTGTGGAAATTAACATGGGTATCGCTATGTTGCCAAGTAATGTGGTGCAAGAAAAAATGCAAGAAGGTACTGTCGTAAAAATTGATACAGATATTCCTGTGCCAACGCGAGATATCGTACTTGTTCGGTCGCGTCTCGTTCCACAATCCGAAGGCGCTGCTAGATTTACAAATTTATTGACTAATCGTGAAGATAAGCGAGACAAAGTTTTATAAATATGAATTACAAACACACTTTATTCTTTTTTTCAATAAAGTGTGTTTTTTTGTTGACCCTAAGCGTTGATTTACGTTAAAATTTAAAGATAGTTATGCGGAGGTAAAACGAAATGGAATTATTAAAACAACGCATTCGTGAAGAAGGTATTGTCTTAAACAATCGTGTATTAAAAGTTGATGGTTTTTTGAATCATCAAATCGATCCACAATTATTTAAAGCTATTGGTAAAGAAATTGCTGACCGCTATCGTGATGCTGGTGTTCAACGTATTGTTACCATTGAAGCATCTGGTATTGCCTTGGCATTGATGGCTGCTCTTGAACTAGATGTGCCATTAGTATTTGCTCGTAAGAAAAAATCTATTCTTATGGTCGATGATGTGTATCACTCTGTTGTATATTCTTATACAAAAGAAGAAAATTATGACATTACAATTTCTAAAAAATTCTTGCCAGCAGGCGAAAAAGTTTTAATTATTGATGACTTCTTGGCTTCTGGTGAAGCAGCTATGGGGCTTGCTAAACTTGTAAAAGATGCAGGCGATGAAGTAGTTGGTATGGCAATTGCTATTGAAAAGTCTTTCCAACCAGGTCGTGAACGCTTAGAAAATGCTGGTTTCCGTGTTGAATCCTTAGTGCGCATCAAAGAATTTAAAGATAATAAATGTGTTTTTATAGAGGACTAGTCCTATAGTTTTTTGCGGAGAGAGGTAGAATAATGAACGTAAAAGCTGAGAAATTTGATGTACTAGTAGCGGACATTGAAAAATCTGGTAATACATGGTTTACAAAGGATGTTATTGAAGGCGATGAATACAATACGGTTGTATACCATGGTCGTTTAGAAATTCATGGTAATTCTTTACCTGTTTTTATCGTGTTGGATGATTCTGTATTCTCCTATATTCGTGTTGCAGTTACAACAACGAGCATTACAGATGCAGCCATTAAAAAAGTATTGCCTAAATTGAATGAGCTTAACCAACAATTTAAAGTGACAAAATACTATGTAAATGATGAAGACAGCAATATTTACACTGATATTTCTGTGCCATCTACAGCTGAAACATTTGAACCAGCAGTATTGGTTAATCTTATGTTAGAGGTTATTAAACCGCATTTAGATGAAGTTCATCCAGAAATTTTGAAAATTGTAGGACAAGCAAAATAAGAGGTTAGTATGAATCCTAAAGCATTAGCCTTTGATAAATTTATGAAGGCAGAAGAAGTAACGGCTTTTGAGCGCAAAGATTTTGATGATGAAGATGGTACAGTTGTATATCGATCCTATATTAAATCACCGCTTTGGGATATGCCGATGTTCGTGATCTTAGATAATAGTATTTATAGTGTTATCCGTTTAGTGCTTGGCCCTGAAAAGGTAACAGCGCAGAATATGGCGGCCATTAATGCATTGATCAATCGTGAGAATGCAATGTATAAAAACTATAAATTTTATATTGATGAACAAGACTCTACATTGTATTTAGATTGCGTCTACATGTGTGCTAATGATGAGTTTATACCAGAGTTGATGTATGCTTTAATGACGTCGATTGTGGATTATATTCCTGAGGCCGTTGGCGATTTAAAAGCTGCTTTTGAAAGCAATGTACAATAAAATATGATATTCCTTATACGATAGTATATCGTGTGAATAGGGAATAGAATACAAGGGACTTCCATACCTATGTGTGGAAGTCTTTTTTTATCAATGTACATTCGTACATAATAATTATTATTCGTATCATACTGTGTAATTTTCAACATAGGTATTATATAGTTCGGAATATAACGAACGATTATAAAAACTAATATAATTATTATTCGAAAAATGATTGACCGATATAAATTGGTCTGCTACAATTTAGATACAGATAAGGAGGCGTTATCATGAAGAGACATATGAACCTAACATCCGTTACTATTATGACTATTTCTGCTAACGCTATCAGTGCGTAAACTCGGCCTTTTTAGGTCGAGTTTTTTTATTAAGGAGGAACAATGAAGGTTGGCATTATCATGGGCAGTAAATCTGACCTAGACACGATGAAAAAAGCATCTGCTATATTAGATGAATTCAATATTCCTTATGAAATGGTGATCGCTTCGGCGCATCGTACACCAGAGGCTGTTAAATCCTTTGTGGAGCGTCTAGAAGCAGAAGGAGCAATCGCCTTTATCGCAGGTGCAGGCGCTGCAGCCCATCTACCTGGAGTAGTGGCAAGCTTTACTACGGTACCGGTTATTGGTATCCCTCTTAATGCGACAGCATTAAAGGGCATTGATTCCCTCTTGGCAATTGTACAAATGCCGTCCGGTATGCCGGTAGCTACGATGGCTGTAGATGGTGCAAAAAATGCTGCATTATTTGCAGTACAAATCGGTGCTACTTTCAACAAGGAACTAAAAGAAAAATATGTTGCCTATCGCAAAGATATGGCTGACAAGGTTTTAGCAGATAATGCTGCATTACAAGCAGAATTAAATAAATAATTATTACATAGGAGGATTACTATCATGGCTAATATCGATTTGGAAAAATTAACACTTTTATACGAAGGCAAAGCAAAACAAGTGTATCAAACAGATGACAAGGAAACATATATTGTTCACTACAAAGATGATGCCACTGCATTTAATGGTGAAAAACATGATACTATCCTTGGTAAAGGCGTATTGAATAATAAAATTTCCTCATTCTTCTTTGAATTATTGAAAAAAGAAGGCGTTCCAACACATTTCGTTCGTCGTGAAGATGACCGTAACCAAACAGTATTGACGTTGAACATTGTTCCTCTAGAAGTTATCGTTCGTAATATTGCTGCTGGTTCTATGGCTAAACGTTTTGGCATTGAAGAAGGCACGCCTCTTAAACATCCAATTCTTGAATTCTGCTACAAAAATGATGAACTTGGCGATCCATTTGCCAACGAATCTCAAATCACAGCTCTTGGCTGGGCTACGCAAGAACAATTGGATAGAATTTCCGAAATTACTATGAAGGTTAACGATATCCTTAAAAACTTCTTGGCTACTAAGAATGTAACATTAGTCGATTTTAAACTTGAATTTGGTACACATAATGGAGAAGTATTGCTTGGTGACGAAATTTCTCCTGATACATGCCGTTTCTGGGATGCAACAACAGGTGAAAAACTTGACAAAGACCGTTTCCGTCGCGACCTTGGCAATATCGAAGAAGCTTATAAAGAAATGTTATTCCGCTTAACGGGCGAACGTGCATAACCTGGGGGTTATTGATGAACTACGATCCAATTTTTGACAAATGGCATGAAGAATGTGGCGTCTTTGGTGTGTTTGACCGCACTGTTGACGTTGCACGATATGTATACTGGGGATTGTTTGCTCTTCAACACCGCGGTCAAGAAAGCGCAGGTATCGCTATTACCGATGGTAATGAAGTGGCTCTAAAAAAAGGTATGGGTTTATTGACTGAGGCTATCAAGGAATTACCAACATTAAAAAGCCATATGGGGACTGGTCATGTTCGGTATTCTACAACTGGCTCTAATAACCCACGTAATATTCAACCTCTTGTAATCCATTATCAAGGTGGCCAAATTGCAGTAGCCCATAATGGCAATTTGACGAATGCTCTAGGCATCCGTCGTCAACTTGAAGCAGATGGTTCCATTTTTCAAACAACTATGGATTCAGAGGTTATCGTAAACTTAATCGCTCGTTCTAAGGCTGAAACGCAAGAGGAACGCATTGCTGATGCAGCTCGACAAATCGAAGGGGCATTCTCCTTGGTTATTACAACTAATGACTCTCTCGTTGGGGTTCGCGATCCTCAAGGCTTTAGACCTCTTTGCTTAGGTAAGACTGAACATGGCTATGTGTTATCTAGTGAAAGCTGTGCTTTTGATGCTATAAAGGCTGAATTTATTCGCGATATTGACCCAGGTGAGATGGTTATCATCGATGATCGTGGTGTGCGCAGCACAATCTATGCAGAACCTCAAAAAATTGATAAAAAACTTTGTGTCTTTGAATATATTTATTTTGCGCGCTCCGATAGTAAAATCGATGGCCAATCTGTATATGAAACACGACTCAATATGGGACGTGAACTATATAATGAAACTAAATATGATGCAGATATCGTCATGTCTATTCCCGACTCTGGCACGACGGCTGCTCTTGGATATGCTCGTGCATCGGGCATCCCTTTCGCAGAAGGTTTGATTAAAAATCGATACAGTGGACGTACATTTATCAAACCTAATCAAGAAGAACGGGAACTAGCTGTGCGTATGAAGCTAAATGCTATGCCAGAGGTTGTAGGCGGTAAACGTATTGTATTAATCGATGACTCTATTGTGCGTGGTACCACAAGCGGCCTTATCGTTAAGATGTTAAAAGAGGCAGGCGCTAAGGAAATCTATATGTGTGTTAGCTCGCCGGCTATCGAATATTCTTGTCACTATGGTATTGATACGTCGGTTCGTAAAGAATTGATTGCGGCCACACATACAATTGAAGAAATTAGAGATTATATTAAGGCAGATAAATTGCATTATCTATCAAAAGAAGGCTTGTGCCGAGCTGTTAGCGGC
The DNA here is from genome assembly GCF_000411535.1 of Veillonella sp. HPA0037. Taxonomy (NCBI): domain Bacteria; kingdom Bacillati; phylum Bacillota; class Negativicutes; order Veillonellales; family Veillonellaceae; genus Veillonella; species Veillonella sp. HPA0037. The sequence goes on along the minus strand of NZ_KE150483.1, from coordinate 974,077 downwards.
GTGCCAGAAGCGGATTTATGTTTCGCTTGTTTCAATGGCGATTACAGGGTAGATGTGCCTACAGAACAAGAGGAAGGGGTCAAATATGTGCTCGAATAAAACAGGATTAACCTATCGTGATGCAGGTGTAGATATCGATGCCGGTAATAAAGCCGTAGAGTTGATGAAAGAATCCGTAAAAAGAACATACACAGCAGGTGTTGTAGGTGATTTAGGTGGCTTTGGTGGCCTATACTCCTTAGCAGGTCATTCCATGGAAGAACCAATGCTCGTATCTGGCACAGACGGTGTTGGCACAAAATTGCGCCTCGCTATCATGATGGATAAACATGATACGATTGGACAAGACTGTGTGGCCATGAGTGTAAATGATATTCTTGTACAAGGGGCAACGCCTCTGTTCTTCTTAGACTATGTAGCGGTTGGTAAACTTGATCCCGTACAAGTCGCTGATATCGTACGCGGCGTCGCTAATGCTTGTGAAGAATCAGGTTGTGCTCTCCTTGGTGGGGAAACAGCTGAGATGGCTGGTTTCTATGGTGAAGGTGACTATGATGTGGCAGGTTTTGCCGTAGGTATTGTAGATCGTCCTAAACTGATTACAGGTGAACATATTAAATCTGGTGATGTCATTCTTGGTTTGCCATCCTCCGGTGTTCATTCCAATGGCTTCTCCTTAGTTCGTAAAATCGTTTTCGACCATAAGGGTTTCTCTATAGATCAAGACATTCCCGAATTTGGTAAAACCCTTGGCGAAGAACTATTAACACCAACACGCTTGTATCCTAAAGCTGTATTACCGTTGATTAAAGAAAACTATATCAAAGGTATGGTTCATATCACAGGCGGTGGTTTCTATGAAAACATTCCACGCGTACTACCAAATGGCGTAACTGCTGAGGTAGATTGTGATACATGGCCACGCCTTCCTGTGTTTACAAAATTGCAAGAATGGGGCAATGTGGATTGGCATGAAATGTACCGTACGTTTAACATGGGAATCGGTATGATTCTCATCGTCGATGCCGATGATGTAGATACGGTGAAAGCTAATCTTGAAAGCCGAAATGAAGCTGTCTATGAAATTGGTCGTATCGTTGCAGGCGAAGGTCCTGTTGTCGTAAAAGGGGCGGTATTTAATGACTAATTCCGTATCTAAAAAGCGTCTTGCTCTATTTGCCAGTGGTAGAGGCTCAAATGGCGAAGCCTTGTACAAGGCGATGCAAGAGGGCCTTATCAATGGCGAGTTTGTCGTTATTATTACAGACCATGCAGATGCAGGTATTGTAGAACGCTCTAAAGGCTGGGGCATTCCACTTATTGCTATTGAACGTAGTCAATTTGATTCAAAGCAAGCCTTTGAACAAGCTCAATTAGATGCTCTTGATGCATATTGTGTCGATGGTATTGTGTTGGCAGGCTATATGCGTATTGTAGGGATCGGCCTTATTGCTCGCTATGAGCATAAGATTTTAAATATTCATCCTGCTCTATTGCCATCTTTTCCAGGACTTCATGGCCATCAACAGGCTATCGATGCGGGCGTAAAAGTAACAGGTTGTACCGTTCATTTTGTAGATGCCGGTATGGATACAGGTCCTATCATCATGCAAAATACAGTTCCTGTATATCCAGATGATACAGAGGATACTTTGTCCGAACGATTATTGCCCGTAGAACATGCAACATATCGTGAAGCACTTCGCTTGTTCTGTGAAGATGCATTACGTATAGAAGGACGCATTGTACATTATATTTAGGAGGAACGATGATTCAAAACGCATTACTTAGTGTTTCTGATAAAACAGGTATTGTCGACTTTGCCAAAGGTCTTGTGGACTTAGGGGTAACTATCTATTCTACAGGTGGCACGTTGAAAGCTATTTCTGATGCAGGCGTTCCTGCAAAGGCTGTAGAATCTCTTACCGGTTTTCCTGAAATGATGGATGGTCGTGTAAAGACGTTACATCCAAAGGTACATGGTGGCATCTTAGCGATTCGTGATAATGCAAAGCATCAAGCCGCTATGGAAGAACACGGTATTTTACCAATCGATTTAGTGGTCGTAAATTTATATCCTTTCCGCGAAACGATTGCAAAACCAAATGTTGCATTAGAAGATGCTATTGAAAACATCGATATTGGGGGACCAACTATGGTGCGCTCTGCGGCTAAAAATAATGCGTATGTAGGCATAGTAGTTAACCCTGATCACTATGATGAAATTTTAGAAATGCTTAGAACAAATGGTGCATTGACGCAAGATTATCGTTTTGCACTTGCTAAAGAAGCCTTTGCTCATACAGCTGCTTATGATACGGCTATTGCCAATTATATGAGTGGTGTTATTGGAGAAGGCCCTACACCTCCTGAATATTTAAGTGCTTATGAAAAGGTTATGGACCTTCGGTATGGCGAAAATCCTCATCAAAAGGCAGCTTTTTATAAAGAAATTGGCAAGGCTCACGGCATGGGGGCATTAAAACAACTACACGGTAAGGAATTATCCTATAACAATATCGTCGATATGGAAGCTGCGTGGAATATGGTGTGGGAATTTACGGATCCTGCGGCATGTATTATTAAACATACTAATCCATGTGGTGCTGCAACGGCAGCCACATTGCATGATGCCTATGTCAATGCCTATGAAGCCGATTCTGTATCTGCTTTTGGTGGCATCGTTGCGTTAAATCGCGAAGTTGATGCGGCCACTGCCGAAGAAATGAGCAAGATTTTCTTAGAAGTTATCATGGCGCCAGCTTTCAAAAAGGAAGCTCTAGATATTTTGGAAGCGAAGAAAAATATTCGTCTCATCGAGTTATCTAAGCCTGAATCTGGCCAAGTAACTGTGAAAAAGGTATCTGGCGGTATGCTCGTACAAACGGAAGATGACATCGTAGAAGACCGTGCTAATTATAAGGTTGTTACAAAGGCGCAACCTACAGAAGAACAATGGAAAGCTCTTGAATTTGCGTGGAAGCTTGTAAAGCATGTAAAGTCCAATGCTATCTTAATTTCTAACGAGAAACGAACACTCGGTGTTGGTGCCGGTCAAATGAATCGAGTTGGATCGGCTAAAATTGCCCTTGAACAAGCTGGAGAGGCTGCAAAAGGGGCTGTTCTTGCATCTGATGCGTTCTTCCCATTTGGTGATACCGTAGAAACAGCGGCTAAACATGGTATAGCGGCTATTATCCAACCAGGTGGTTCTATCCGTGATGAAGAATCCATTAAGGCTGCTGATGAAGCAGGTATTGCGATGGTATTTACAGGCATTCGTCATTTTAAACATTAGAGGTAACTATGAAGGTTTGCGTAATCGGTAGTGGCGGTCGCGAACACGCTATAGCGTGGCGTTTATCCATCAGTCCGAGTGTAGAAAAGGTGTATGCCGTTCCTGGCAGTGCGGCTATGAAAAATTGTGCTGAACTAGTAGGCATTGATTGGTGTCATACGGATCATCTTATCCGTTTTTTGAAAGATAATAAGGTGGACCTTGTTGTTGTAGGTCCTGAAGCGCCTCTTGTGGCAGGTCTTGCAGATGTGTTGCATGAAGCAGGAATTCCTGTGTTTGGGCCTTCCAAGGCGGCTGCTCAATTGGAAGGTTCTAAGGTCTTTGCTAAAGATCTTATGAAAAAATATAATATCCCTACAGCTGCTTACGGTGTATTCTCCAATGTAGATGAAGCAAAACAATTCATCGCCAAAACAGGGGCCCCTATTGTGGTGAAAGCAGATGGCCTAGCAGCTGGCAAGGGTGTTGTAGTGGCAATGACTGTTGAAGAAGCTAATGCAGCCGTTGATGACATGCTAAGCGGAAATCGCTTTGGCGAGGCTGGTAGTACCGTTGTTATTGAGGAATTCATGGTAGGTGAAGAAGCGAGCCTTCTTGCCTTTGTAGATGGTAAGACCGTAGTTCCTATGATTGCCTCTCAAGACCATAAGCGCATCTTTGATGGTGATAAGGGTCCTAATACAGGCGGTATGGGAACCTATGCACCAGCACCTGTGCTAACTGATGCATTGCGCGATGAAGCCATGAAGACCATTTTAGAGCCTATGGTAGCAGCCATGGCAAAGGAAGGTATGCCATATGTGGGCTGTCTTTATGCAGGCCTTATGATTACCAATGAAGGTCCGAAGGTGGTAGAATTTAATGCACGCTTTGGCGATCCAGAGACACAAGTGGTATTACCATTGTTGGAAGGTGATTTAGGACAAATTATGATGGCCTGTGCTACAGGTACATTACAACCTAATATGGTGAAATGGAAAGACTCTTCTGCTGCCTGTGTCATTCTCGCTTCAAAAGGCTATCCAGAAACCTCGTCTAAAGGCGATGTCATCTTAGGTGAACTTGTACAATATGATACATCCATCATTTTCCATTCTGGTACGAAGTTAGAAGGTGACCATTATGTCACGAATGGTGGTCGTGTTCTTGGCGTTGTGGGACTGGGTAAGGATTTGCGAACCGCTTTAGACCGTGCCTATGAGCGCGTTGACCATATTACATTTAAGGGCATGCAATATCGTAAGGATATTGGTGCAAAAGCTTTCAAATAATACATAATCCCCTATACTATATGCATATGCATACGGTGTAGGGGATTTTTATTGCCTATAATTTAGTATGTACCCGTGATATAATAATATCGATATACATAGAAACACCAATGTAGATGACATTTGGTGAAGTAATAGAGTCTGTTTTCTTTGTAATAGCGATATACCATTATGATTTATAATAAAGAACCGTTACAACTGAATAGTCCTGTAGCCTTTTGGCTTAATTTCCCCAATGAGGAACGTGTTTTTTGGGTGGACCGGCAAAGTAATCGTATTGTTGTAGGCGCTAAACGTCTAGCCACAGTTAAAGATGATGAGGACCGCCATAATTATGCGTATGTATTTTATGGGGATACTTTTTTTGACACATCAAAGGATCCTAAGTGGTCGGGAATGGGGCATGAAATGATTGCGTTCACCCATTACTACATCGTAGAAAATGGAGAAGCCTTTTATTTGCATGCTGGTGAAAGTGTTAGCATCGAAGATATAGAAGTGCCTCATATTCGTCATGATTTCCGTGAAACTAGTGATGATAAAGGCGATTGGGACCGCTTGATGAATGCCATTTCAGATGGCATCGGCCGTGGAGAGATGACAAAGGTGGTCGCATCCCGTGAGGTGCAATTCACAAGTGATACACCGTTTAATGTGGCGAGTATCTTGGCCAATTTGGTTGAAAATAATCCGAACTGTTTCATCTTTGGCTATGAGAAGGATGGGCGCACCTTTGTGGGGGCCTCTCCTGAAATTTTGGTGCGTCATCGTGGTAGCGAAATCCTTAGTTATGCATTGGCTGGAACCGCGCCAAAGGATGGCCCTAATGCGTGGACTAAGGAACAGTTGCTAAGTGATAAGAAAAATCTCTTTGAACATAATATCGTCCGTGACCGTATCGTGAACACGATGAAGCAAATCACTCCAGACGTTACGGTGGGGGAAACTGGCATTATGGAGCTAGCTCATCTCTATCATTTACGTACCATTATTACTGCAAAAGATAGCACAAAATCTCTCGTAGAATGGGCAAAATTACTACATCCAACACCGGCTCTTGGTGGTGAACCACGAGAGAAGGCGATGGCTCTCTTAGAAACATACGAAGCTCATGAGCGCGGTATGTACGCTGCACCATTTGGTTTTATGAAGGATATGGGGGATGGCATTGTTGTTGTTGCCATTCGTTCTGCCTTGATTATGGATAATATTCTCTATGCCTATGCAGGATGTGGTGTGGTTGCCGATTCTGATGCGGATGAAGAATATATAGAGACTAATAATAAAATGCGTACTATTCTAGATGCATTGTAAATGGTAAAGATCTAGTGCGAAAAAATATGATGAGGAATATATCCTCATCTATATTACGGAGAAATTACATGAATGAATATATCGCCGCCTTGGTGGATGAATTCGCCCAATTAGGCATCACATATGCTGTGTTTAGCCCTGGTTCGCGCTCTACAACGATGGCCATGCTATTTAGGGAACACGGTGCTTTTGAAACCTATATGAATATTGACGAAAGGTCCGCAGGATTTATGGCCTTAGGCATCGCAAAGGCCCATAGAAAGCCTGTAATTCTCGTGTGTACGTCGGGCTCAGCGGTAGCACATTATATGCCGGCTGTACTAGAAGCACAATATAACGGTGTACCCTTGATCATTTTATCCGCAGATAGGCCTCACACATTGCAACATGTAGGGGCTCCACAAACGGTAGATCAACAAAAAATATTTGGTACAGCTGTTAATTATTACGAGGAATTGGCAGTACCACAACAGGAGCATTACTATACATATCCGCGCCTAGTAGCTCGTAAGGCTTATATGAAGTCTATGGATGTGAAAAGGGGACCCGTGCATATTAATGTACCGCTCTTTGAGCCATTGGTACCGGAGTTGGATAGGAAACATTTTGAATGTGGCAGGCAACCATTTTCTGTTGTTCCGGCTGCTATTCAGCCAAGTGATGCATGCACTATCTATGACCTCCTTGCGAATAAAAAAGTGCTTATCTTAGCGGGGCCAAGTACGAATCTTGAGGATACCGATGCCATTCTTGGTCTATCTAATATATTCCATGCGCCAATATTAGGTGATCCATTGTCCAATATGCGTCGTGTTTATGATGAACGAGTCATTACATCTTATGATGCATTGCTTTCACAAGAGGTGTATCAAGATACATTGCGACCAGATTGCATTTTACAAATTGGTCAGATGGTCGTATCTAAACGCGTTCAGCAGTGGGTGGCATCCATGCAACATATCCCAATCATATCTGTTAGCCCTACAATGGACTATACAAACCCTGCAGGAAACACGACCCTCTTTGTACAATCGACACCACAAGGTTTGGTTGATGCACTAAAAATACAGATTCCTGAGCTTCATGTAATGGCAAATGAGGTCCATGCAGAAGTCGCTGATGAGGAACTCAATACAGCTGATAATGGCTATTTGGCTACGTGGATTGATGCAGATGGTGTAGGCCGTAAACAACTCGATACAGTAGCTAGGGAACAAGAGCTATTTGAAGGATGTACGATTCATCTCTTACAAGAATTGTTGCCGAAGAATAGCCAACTTGTGGTTGCCAACAGTATGAGTATTCGAGATATGGATTATTTCTGGTCAGGCAATCGTCACAGTGCTATTATCTATGGTAACCGTGGCGTTAACGGTATTGATGGTACCGTTTCTACCGCCCTTGGCATCGCTACAAATGGCATGCCTACCGTATTGCTTACGGGGGACTTGACCTTCTTTCACGATTTGAATGGCCTCGCCGTGGCGAAAACGCACACCTTAAATGTAACCATCATTGTTCACAATAATGATGGGGGTGGTATTTTTGAATATTTGCCGCAAAAGGGAACGCCGCATTTTGATTACTTATTTAGTACCGCACAAGGCCTAGACTATAGTGGCCTTGCGACCCTATATGGTATCGACTTTGTACGTGTATCGAGCAATGATGAATTGAAAAATGCGTTACAAAACTATGTAGGAATAGCAGGTGTTCACGTTATTGAAATCCCCACATCTAAAGAACGAAGTCGGGAATTACATGCGCTATATACGACGATTCCTACAAACAAGGAGGACCGACTATGAGCCAATATGCTTGCAGTATTATAGATAACTCCCTATTCAATCCAGCACTTCGCATGTATGTCGATCTTGGTGAATATCGATATGGCGTTACATTGGCTGGCGCTGGAAAACCTCTTGTGTGCTTACATGGCTTTTCTGAGTCTGGTTATACCTGGGATGGCATCGTTGTGCCAGGCTATCAACTTATCCGTATCGATACGATTGGACATGGAGATTCGGATATTCCAGAGGATGAGATTGCTTTTTCTATTCCTACTATGCTCAACGATTTACATACGGTAATTTCTGCCGTGGCTGGTGAAAGCTATTCTCTCATGGGATACTCCATGGGGGCACGATTAGCTTTACTATATGCTCTTGAGTATAGTTCTAAAATTGAAAACCTCATCTTAGAAAGTGGTTCTGTTGGCATTGAATCAGAGGTAGAGCGACAAGCGCGTAAAGCTGCTGATGAACAATTAGCACTAGCTATAGAAGATAATGATGGAGAGTGGTTTGCTACTAAATGGGCTAACATTTCTATTTTTGAAAGTCAACATCAGCTTTCACCAGTTGTACAAGATAAGTTGTTTCAACGTCGTGCACACAATAGCCCCTATGCATTAGCAGCTACATTGAGAGGCTCAGGACAGGGCGTTATGCCATATGTAGGCCATCGATTACAAGAATTATCTATGCCATCTCTATATATTAGTGGCGCGTTAGATACAAAATATACTACAATAGGAGAAGAGCGGTTTAGTAATTTACCAAACTGTGACCATGTCATCGTCAATGGGGCGGGACATAATGTACATTTAGAAAAGCCGGGTCCGTTTATGACGGCCTTAGCAGATTTTTTATATAAGGAAAGGTAACATCCATGAGCAAATTTGATTGGAAAGTATTGGATCGTAATTATGAAGATGTAATCTACGAAACCTATAATGGTATTGCAAAAATCACGATTAATCGCCCAGAAGTGCGCAACGCATTTCGTCCTAAAACCGTAATTGAGCTTATTGATGCATTTACAATTGCTCGCGACGATGCAGAAATCGGCGTTATTATCTTGACCGGTGCCAACCACGGCCAAGGCGAAGATAAAGAAGCATTCTGCTCCGGTGGTGACCAACGCGTGCGCGGTAATGGCGGCTATGTAGGCGATGACAATATCCCTCGTCTTAACGTACTTGATTTGCAACATTTAATCCGCATCATTCCAAAACCTGTTATCGCTATGGTAAATGGTTTTGCCATCGGCGGTGGCCATGTATTGCACATCGTATGTGACCTTACCATCGCTTCTGAAAATGCGAAATTCGGTCAAACAGGTCCTCGCGTAGGCTCCTTTGATGCTGGTTACGGTGCTGGTTATTTAGCGCGCATGATCGGTCACAAACGCGCTCGCGAAGTATGGTTCCTTTGCCGTCAATACACGGCTGCTCAAGCTTACGAAATGGGGATGGTTAACTGCGTGGTACCATTTGACAAATTGGAAGAAGAAACGGTTCAATGGTGTAATGAAATTTTGGCATTGTCCCCAATGGCATTGCGCATGTTGAAAGCATCCTTCAACGCAGATACAGATGGCCTTGCAGGTTTACAACAATTTGCAGGGGATGCAACGTTGATGTACTATACAACAGATGAAGCTAAAGAAGGTCGTGATGCGTTCAAAGAAAAACGCAAACCAGACTTCAAACAATTCCCTAAATTCCCTTAATAGGAATATGGTTATCAGTCCTTATGTATGGACTCGAACCTTTTACATGATAAGTGCAGTGCGCCTCTATATGAGGCGCCTTTCTTATACGTATATGTTTTATAGTATGATGGTTAGCTATGAGGTGAGATGATGGAATGGTTACGATATGGAAAACAGCATTATCCGAATCGTATATGTATGAATGAATATACCTATCGCGACATATATAGTGCCGTTGTGCACGTGGCAACGCGATTACAAGCATTGCCAGATACACGCATCGCGATAGTATCGGATAACTCCGTAACGATGGCCGTTTATCTCTTGGCTGCTATGCTAGTCCGTAAAGAGGTGCTCCTATTAAATGTTCATCTTACAGCACGTGAAATAGAAAATCAGTTGTGTCAGCTACACATTACAACTGTGTTACACAGCGCTAAACGACGTGAACAAGTACCAAAATCTGTAAAGGCTATTGAACTTGAATCCATGGACGTTGTGTTGCATGATGGGGTAAAGGATATCTTTGACTGGACCATGGATGACAATGACATTGCTGCTATTATGAATACCAGTGCTACAACGGGACAGTTTAAATCGGTGCCGCTTCGATGGAACCAAATTAAGGCTCATGTACAAGCATCACAAGAGGTGCTAGGCAGAACTAAACAGGATAATTGGCTTATGGTATTACCGTTGTTCCATGTAAGTGGATTATCTATTTTGATGCGGTCTTTGTATAATGGTACAGCTATGACCATTATGGAATCCTATGACGAAGAACAAGTACTGCAATATATTCATGATGGGCGCATTAATATGATGTCTCTGGTGCCTACCATCTTAAAGAATTTGGAACCGCGCATTACGCACCATCAATTGCGGGTTATCTTATTGGGTGGAGAATTTATACCTCGACCTCTAGTTGATGCGTGTGTAGCGAAGCAGTTACCGATTTATAAAACCTATGGTATGACAGAAACCTTTAGTCAAAGCGTGACCATGCCTGTATTATCCAATCTAAACAAACTAGATTCGGTAGGCAAACCCTTACCGGGGATGACCGTACATATTGTAAATCCTGATGCGGATGGGGTAGGGGAAATCCATTTGAATGGGCTCATGGTCATGAGTGGCTATATCAATCGCGAACCGATTCATGGCGATTTTAATACCGATGATATGGGTTATGTCGATGAAGATGGCTTTTTATACATTTTAAATCGCCGTACAGATTTAATCATTTCTGGAGGCGAAAATATCTATCCTAAGGAAATTGAAGATACCGTGTATGCTATGCAAGGTGTGAAGGAATGTGCTGTTATCCCTGTGCCTGATGCGAAATGGGGACAGGTGCCAGCATTATTCCTTGCCGTTGATGATGAGACACTATCAAATGATGATATAGAAATATCGGTACGAGACCATATTGCACATACATTGGCCAAATACAAGGTGCCTAAATACATTACAATTATGGATGCATTGCCACGTAATGAGACAGGTAAGATTATGCGCAAGTCGTTGGCCTCTCATCTCGATATGACTGCGTCAAATGGAGGTTCTCATGAATGATGTATTGAACTTTAAATCCATAACGACGTATCGTGTGGCTTTGCCGTTAAAGTTTGAATTTAAAACGGCTAAGGGTACTGTTCGTGTTCGTGAAAGTATCATCGTTCGTATCGAGGACCAACAAGGCTATGTTGGATACGGGGAATGTGTGGCTTTCACAGACCCTTTTTATACGGCGGAAACTGTTGATTCCGCATGGAAACAATTGGTGGATACCTATATTCTAGAGTTACGCTTGATGCGGCCAAAACCATTAATGGCCTATATTCGGCAGTTACAATTTTGGTTAAAGCGCGACAATATGCCCATGACGATAGCAGGCCTTGAAAATGCTTTAATTAATCTAGATTGCAATCGAAAAGGCGTGAATTCTGTGTCGTATATCATGGGGCAGTCTTTGGAATCAACTATTTCCAATGGCATCGTCATTGGTGACGTGTCCATGGATGAACTATTAGGTATCGTGGAACGGCATGTAGCCAATGGTTGTAAACGAATTAAACTCAAGGTATCGCCTCGTGATGGTTATGAACGGACCCGACTTGTGCGTGATGCTTATCCAGAATTAGCCTTAGCTGTTGATGCTAATCAAAGTTATACCTATGACCAGCTGGAAATGGTGGCTGCCTATAATGATTTGCATTTGCTCTGCATAGAGGAACCCTTTAGCATGACGAATTTGACCACCTATAAAGCGTGGAAGGAATCGTTGCCTAATTGGCCTATTACGACCTCTATTTGTTTAGATGAGTCGATTTTATCCTATGATGACTTATCTTATGCAATCGAGCATAGATTTATCGATGTACTCAATGTGAAAGTAGGTCGTCTTGGGGGCTTAATACAGACGCGAGCCGCTATTTTACGATGCCGCGAAGCAGGTATTCCGTATTGGATTGGCAGCATGGTTGAATCAGGCATCTCAAAGACATTACATGTTCAACTTTCGGCCTTAGGTGATACCTATATGGCAGGGGATTTATCCGATTCTAATCGCTATTTTGAACATGATCTTATCGACCCAGAAATTTTATTTACTGATGGGGCCATGCAGGTGCCTAATGGTGCTGGCCTTGGCGTTGATGTAGTAGATAGTCGTATTGAGGAATATACAGTGGAGAAACGAACACTATGACAATGATAGAAGCATTACAAATTGATTGTGTAGAGTTAACAGGGCCTACCAGTGGGCAAGGGGTGATGCATGTAACTAGTTATCATGCGCAACCACAAGGCTATCTCAATGGCGGAGCTACCTTGGCCTTTGGTGAAATTTTATCGGGGATGCTCAGCAATCAACTGATTCGAGATGATCAATTTGCTGTAGGACAATCGGTAACCGCAAATCACATGCGCCCTATGAAAGCAGAAGGCGATTTGATTGCTAAAGGACAGCTACTCTTACAAGGGAAAACATCTCATGTTTGGCGCTTTGATATGTATGATGAAAGCCATCGCTTGATATCTCAGGTTACCGTAACCTGTGCGATAGTACCTAAAAATCGATAAGAAAAAAAGACCTCTTTTTATAAGCTGATACGGAAAAGAGGTAGATGATAGCAAAATTCGACTTTGGCCCTGCGAAGCCCGAAGGGCGTAGACAGACCCGGCCGGTGGAGAGTTTTGCTATCATCTACCTCTACAAACGTATTTGCTACGAAAGAGGTCTTTATTTTCTTGTGATTTTATAGAGTGCTTCGATATCTGGGATATCATAGATAGCCCAAGTTCCGTCACCGATGTGCTTCATAAGTACTCGAATGGGAGCTGTTTGGTTTGTTTTTGTATTGTGAATCGTTACGGTTACTGTGGCAGTATCGCCATCATCTTCAGAGGTAATGTTCTTGATTTCCAAATGGCGTTGTTTAAATAATTCACCTCGTTGGATGCGGTCTACCATAGAAAACGTATTGGATGTATCTTCGCTTTCAACATCTGAATCACTACTATTTTGCGATTTGAAACTATCTGGATCCTCTACATATTTACGAATTACATCATCAAGAAGGGCTGGACCGAATGTTTTCGTTGCTGCCACTGCAGCCTTGCCTAATGGTGAGGATGTATCCACATAGGTGTTGCCCTCGCGGGTAACAATGTTTTTAACCAATGATGTTGTATCGATGTGCTCCAATACCGTGTCCGCATCTTTGTTTTCAACGGCTTCACGGATAGTTTGGAACGTATAGACTGGTGTATGAGGAATATACCATAAGAAATACCACATAGCGCTCAGTGCAGCTATGATGGCAATAATAATTGCTATTGTTAATGTTTTTGATCTCATAATGTTGCTCCGATGTATATAATACATATATTTTAACACATAAATTTCTCCTTCTCTATAGTTGTCAGCGCGTTAGATTATAGGTATAATAAAGTGTATTCATTTTATATTCATCATTAAAGTGAATGTGTAAGAGAGGAGTTAGAAATGAAAGACAAATTAATACTAAAAGCTCTGGTTTGCAGTGCTTTTATGTGCAGTCTAAGTGTGGGAACGATGGCTGCAGATGTGAGCATGGATGTAAAAGCTGGGGATACTGAACAAAGTAGCTGGATGGATCGTACGGACATCGGTATTGGTTTACAAGGGTCTCAGAAAGATTCTTATCATGATTATGCAATGCCTAATAAACAAATGACCGATAATAATCTAAGCTATGATACACGATTCCATTATCATAATCATAATTCTAAGCAGAAAATGAACGCAAAGTATTTTATAGAAACATTGCAACCTATAAAGAAATATGATAAATCTATGGTTTTTGTATAGGGGCGCTTAGATGGTAATGGTGGCGAAAAAGTTTCCACTACTACATATTGGAATGGGTCGGACTCAGATTTTGGAAGAATTGACGGTCAAGGAACTTATATTGATAAAGGTGAAGTAGTAGAACATGATACTCTTGGTGTTGTCGGTACTGCTGGTATTGGCTATCGTCGTCTTAGTACACATGAGCATGCCTACGTCGGTACCAATGTATTCTATGACTATGCTTTTAAGAATAAATTTTCTCGTATTAGTGCAGGATTAGAATATGTAGCTGGTCTAAATACGATTAGTGTCAATGTATACCATGGACTATCAGAAAAAACGGTGGGTCCTTATCACATTAACACACCTTTGCGTCAAGTACCACGGGCAATAGATTTTCATGATAGCTTAAGTTCACCGCCTAATGGTATTCGAAAAACACCTCGATATTCTTATGAACATGTATTGGATGGCTTTGATATACGGTATACACGAGATTATAAGAATGCTCGTTGGCTATCTAGTTATGTGGAAGGATATCATTGGAAAACAAAAGCGCCAGGAAAACATCCAGAAGAGATGTACTATATTGACCAACATAAGTGGCAATCTATACATGGATTAAAGGTAGGCGCTAAAATGAATGTGACGCCTCATATTTCTGTAGATTTAGGAATTGGTAAAAGTAATATTAGTTCTGTAGAACCGTATGTATCTGTTATGTATACCTTAGGTAAGTCTAAATATGCGTACTTTGGTGGTAAGCATAGCGAAAATGTGATGACTTCGCCACGTTCTAAGATGTTCGATAAGGTTAAACGCAGTGATATGAAGGTTGAGTATTATTGGGAACAAGACTTGCGTGATGGTCCTTGGGATCATCTATAATCAGTATCATGCTGGTAGAAATACTATAATCAACAATTTCATATAACTATATTTGAATTGGCACCTAAGGTTTCCTTATAGAAATCTAGGTGCCAATTTTATTTCTATAAATTTTGGTCTAATCTGGAGTATATTAAAGTATACTGAATATAAATGATTAATATATACGATTTTTGATGTATAATTCATATTTCTATATATTTTGGAAAAATTCATTTAAAAATTAGAAAAAAGTACTTGCATTATATGAGTGGCTCATGTTAATATATACGAGTAGTCAACGAGAGTTGATACGCGGCCCCGTGGTGTAGCGGTTAACATGTCGCCCTGTCACGGCGAAGATCGTCAGTTCAAATCTGATCGGGGTCGCCATTTTTTTTTACAAAAAACATGCCTCGGTAGCTCAGTCGGTAGAGCAACGGACTGAAAATCCGTGTGTCGACAGTTCGATTCTGTCCTGAGGCACCATTTTTGTATTCCACGCGGTTGTGGTGGAATGGCAGACACGCCATCTTGAGGGGGTGGTGAGCGTACGCTCGTGAGGGTTCAAGTCCCTCCAACCGCACCAAGCTGATTAAATAAGGGCTTACAGGTAATTCTGTAAGCCCTTATTTTTGTTTGACATCATAAAATCTTGCGTGGTTTGACATCATTTTGACATCAGAATATTTTAGAAATACGTTCTACGATGTCATCTTCCATTTTAGGTGTAACATGTGAGTAGGTATCCATCGTTTCTTGGAATGAAGCATGTCCTAGACGTTCCTGTATGGCTTTCATATTGGCCCCATTTTCAATGAGAAGGGTGGCATGGGTATGTCTAGTACCATGCATAGTAAAAGATGGCTTACCGATTAAATTAGCGTATTTCTTACATAGCTTGCTGACTTCATCAGGACAACGAGGACCGCCTTTTATACCAGGAAATACAAGGTTATTATTAATCCAGTTCATGGTTTTAATTCTACGCTTGTCTATGACCGTTTTGTGCTTCATAAGCTCCTGGAGTGTATCTGAATCGATGGCAATTATCCGATTTGAGGATGTTGTCTTAGTTGTATTGGATATAACTGCCGTAGATCCGATTTTGAGGGCAGTTTGTGAAATAGATACAGTTGATTTCTTGAAATCAATATCCGACCATCTTAAGCCTAATAATTCAGACCGCCGCATACCTGTTGCAAATGCTAATTTAAAGAGCGCATGATGTTCTACATTAGAGATATTGGATAAGAAGTTTTTAACCTCATCTGCAGATAGCGTTACCATATGACGGACTTTTACCTGTTTTGGCCGGTCTATGTTTTTCATATAGTTTTTAGGAATAATGTCATCTTTTACCGCCTGCTCTAATATGGATCCTAGAATTGTCATGGCGTAGGATATAGTCCTTGATGATAATCCATCCATTGATTCAAAGACATACCGTAATGTATTAGGTTTAATTTCGGCTAACTTCATGCCACCGATTTTATCTCTGATATAGCGATTAATAATGCCTGTATAGCTTTGATATGTGGCAGGGGTTATAGTCTTTTCCTTTAGATTCAGCCATATATTAATCCAGGTGTTTAATGAAATAGTATCGTCGAAATTAGCACATGCTTGATTTGTATTTACGTATTTCTCCATGGATTCTATGGCAGCTTTTTTGGTAGTACCATAAAAGTATTTACGCTTACCATTTATCATTTTGGATACTTGGTAGCGTCCATCGGTTCGTTTTTTAGCCATAAAAATAACCTCCTTGGCATAGTTAATAAGCCTTAGAGGTTTTATGGTATAATGTTATTGGAGTAAAAATGAAGTACCTCTAAGGTATGTAGTTTTTAATGGCCCTCACTGCGGTGAGGGCTTATTTTTTTATAGAGTTGGGTATTGCACGGATTAGCGAGGAAGAATTATAATGAGGGTAGGAAAGGAAGGTAATCATATGAATATGTTATATCAATATGTTGGATATGCTGTTTGGTATGGTACATTTATTTCAGCACTATCCGCAATTTTAGCAATACCCTTTATATGGATGCCTTCTGTTTGGCATTATTCTATTGCTGGTATTGAAATAACTAAGTATATAATTTGTATTATTGCAACAATATTAGTTATAACTAACGTGACAATAACTTTACATTAATTAACGAAGCTCTTTTGGTGTCTGAATTTTTAGATTTTCCATGGAGCTTTTTAATTTTTCTAACTCAATTCTAGCCATTTCTTCTTCATGTCTATTCATTTCTTTATAAATACTAATGGCTCCTTCGGAATTAATTGAATATTTTTGGCCGGCAATTTCAAAACTAGTATTTGCACCAAATGCAAATAAGGAGAAACCACCGAGTAAAATCGTAAGAGCGGCAGCACCTCCTATATATTGAATAACTCCAGGAGATTCGACCATCATTTTTATTTCTAGTTCATCCAATTCCTTTTCTTTTTCAGCAAAATTAAAACGGTCTATATAAGCGAGCGTATTACTAAGTAATGCATTCATATTACGAGTAGAAATCCCGTTTTCTTGTTCTACGTGCAAGGTTACGTTTAATTTATTGTTTTTATAATAAATTGAATGTAAGTTTCTATCTATATACATATCATAAGACGAGGCGTCTGTAATTGTGTTTCTAGCCCACATTAGCTTGAATAATTGAGGGTCCAGCTTATTCTTTTTTATAGTTGTAATCCATTTTATGTCTCTACGCTTTTTGTATTTACAGATTTTGTATCCAACATCTTCATCATCAAGAAAATCATCTGAATCGTTTAATTCGTCAGCATCTTCCGTATAAATATAAGCGTCGCTTGTAATTTCACCAATGGCCAAATCTCGACTATTTTTTGAAGGAATTAATACAATATCACCTATTTCCATTGTATTGATAAATGTAAGAATCTGATTAACTGCCAATCCAAAGCGACGCTCATTAGGATAGTGTTCTTTGAATTTGTTTTTTAGCGTATCAATATCGTCATAAGCAGTCATATTCTTTAAATTATCTATATTGCAAAAATCATCCCAGCCTAATGCAATAAAGTTATTAATTTTAAAGTCTGGATAATATTCTCCACCTTCTGTTCTAAAGAACCAGTATTTACGATCTGAAGGTATCTCCGGAATAACTATTGTACGTGTATCCATTTTTTCTCCTTTATTACAAAGCCTCTTACCCAGTAGTAGGGTAGGAGGCTTATTAGTTACTAACAAATCTTAGGAACCAGGTATTTAACAATTTCCCTTGCAGTATTAACTGAGTTTTCACTGTTAAAGTTGATATTGTTTTCATCGTTGGTCCTGTCAAAACCTTTCATCGATGTGTTTTCGTGGCCGTATGTGGCAAATTCTAAAAATCCGGAAGTAACACCAGTTGATTTTACTTGAATGGCTAAGATGTTCTTTATTGGAATGATTTTGTAGGTACGATTCCCCAAGTTGAATAGACCACCTTGGGTGCGATCGATAACAACACATGTATCATACACAAATAAATTAGCACCAATACCATCTAAGTGGTATAAGTGTTGACCCATAAAGTCCTTTGTAGGGCTTTCGATAACTTTCGGTTCACTGCTAAAAAATCCCATAATACTAACCTCCCTGTATTAAACACTTTTATATTCCAAATATCCCTTTAATGATGCTACGATTGCGCTCGTGTTTAGCTTTTCTTTCTGCTTCTTTTTGCTGAACAATTCTAGCTTCCTGTTGTGCCTGTTCTAGCTGAGCTTTTTCTTCAGCGCGTGCCTGTGCTTCATCGGCTTGTTGTTTCTTGTAATCTGCTAGTTTAGTATCACGGCCAACTAATCCTTTTACAGAAGCAATAAGTGCTTCATCACCACTACCTGGAGCGGCTACGTGGTTTTGGCCATTGAAATCATCTTGAACAATCGCAGCATCGGAACCATCTTGGTAAATATAATATTGACCAACATCCATAGAGTTATCTTTGAAGTATATGATATAAGACATAAGGTCTTGGTGACCGTTGGTCCGCACCCATACAGCCCATGCCGTCGCAGTAT
This sequence comes from Veillonella sp. HPA0037, assembly GCF_000411535.1. Classification (NCBI taxonomy): domain Bacteria; kingdom Bacillati; phylum Bacillota; class Negativicutes; order Veillonellales; family Veillonellaceae; genus Veillonella; species Veillonella sp. HPA0037. The sequence goes on along the minus strand of NZ_KE150483.1, from coordinate 955,455 downwards.
CTGTTGATGGGTCATATGACAATGTATTCAAATCGACTTTCCCCGTGTAGTTCGCATTTGAATAGAACCATTGCCAACGTGCGTCGTTAAATTCCTTCGCACTAACCATCATAGTTGAACATAATGCAAATATTGTTGCTAATACTAATCCCTTTTTCATTTTGTATCTCCCAGTATTAAATAATATGGTGATAAAAGTCGATTCCGTTAAGGTCAACATCTTCAATTTGAGACATTCTAACCATACGCTCGACTAAATTAACGTGATGATCGACATAAAAATCATCATTAATAATATGCATTAATTCATGTTTAATTTCCTCTCTCATGCGATCATGAGGGAGGTTTTTGTGTATGTAGATGTTTATGAGTATCTACATCTTCACATTCCTCTGACACAGCATTGGCATGTGGTAAGTCGCAGTATATCAAATTTACAACCAATATAACACTCTCCCCTTTAAAGTCATTTTTTATTTTGTGGATTGGTATCAATAGACTTTAAATGTTTATTAATTTTACGTTCGATTTTCTTCAAGTCTTTTTCTGCTGGCAGTTCCTCTGGTTTAATTCCGCGTTCCGCTAGCATTTCACGAATGGTCGAATTATTCTGTACGTGTTCGTCTGTAATAGGCTCTTCTCCATACATATCGTTTTGTTCAACATTATGATTCGTCATTTCTGTTGCTAGATTTTTAGCTGCAATTGTTACAGTGGGAAGAAAATCAGCTAGAGGACGTGTAGGGTTAACTCCAAGTTTGTCTTTCATAGCTTGTGTAGAATGCCCTCCAAATAATGCAGTATCACCTTTGGAGCGAATGCGTGCAAAGCCTTTATTATCAACGCCGCGCTCGTATATATTTTGTGAAAGTCGCTTTTCTGACTCTTTTAATTGGTCGCGAGCCTCCAGCCGTTTTATATCTTTGTCGTACCGCTCTAAGGTTTCTTGTTCGTGAGTTTTTACAGCAAAATAGGTCTGTGCTAAAGCAATGACCTCTTTGCGAGGGTCGCCATTCATGGCGATTAAATAGCAGGCGTATCTTGTCAATTTAATATCATCGACGTTTCTTGTTGCGCCACTTCCGATTTCAACCATTCCGCCCACGTCGGCGAAATGGTCAGAAGTTATATGACCACTGCTTTTACATGCTTTTTTAGCTTTGGCTATAACAGGTAAAAATTTTCTGTATTCAGTATATTCTAATAATCTTTGCAAATCCCTAGCATACCAATACTCAATACCTTCATCATCAAGTTGCTTTATAGAATCAAAAGGCGATGTATACGAACCTGTACCAGTATTTTCCTCAAGAAAAAAGAAAAACATATAAGCTTCACCTCCTATTATTTATGTTTTAGTTTTAGCAGCTCTATATACTCAACAGCCTTCTCCATGTCCTCCTTACTGATATCTTTTGCAGCAGAAAAAAGCATGCGTGCCCCTGGACGTGTGCGTAAGTATTCCGCGAATTCAGCTGCTTCAGGAATTGTGTAGTATCCTTTTGTTTCGCTTGGAATTGTTATTTCCTCACCAACTTCAGCTAACTCATCAGGCCTTATATTTAAGCCTTTACAAATTTTTATGATGTTATCAATTGATGCTCCACCAACATTTCGTAATATTGAAAATAATGTAGAAGGAGGCATTCCTATTTTTGCCGCAAATTCTCGTTGGGTACCTTGTTCTTTGATTTTCTCTTTTAGATAATCTTCTCTAGTCATTTTAGAAGCTCCTATATAAACAATCTATATCTGTATAATATCAATTAATGTTTGAAATTTCAATATAGATTTATTTGGCTTGCACGAAACATAAAGCTACAATAAATCCATAAAGATGAACGAAATTTCGTTTATCTGATGTTAAAATTTGTATATTGTCATTGAGCGAAGTTCAGAGCTTAACAGTCAAGCAGGCGACCGAATTGCAAGAATTGAAGATTATCAACGAAGAGAGGGCGAAGGACTTAACCGCCTTGAAGGATATCAACAAGAAACAGGGCGAAGAGTTAGCAAAGGCATCGGAAGTAATAACCGAGCAAGCAAGCTCATTGGAGAGAGCCTCGACATCATTAGACGAGTTTAAAGCGGAACTAAAGAACAACCGAAGAACTGAACAAAGGTTACGCCGTCAACGTGATACATGGGCGATTAGTAATGCTGCACTTTTCTTGGCTGGTGCATTACGTAGATAACATGGAGGTGATCTCATTTCTCCTTACTGCATAAAGGTGGATATGCAGACAATTTTTGATTATCAAACAAGGGCACTTACTATAAAAGTAGGTGCCCTATTTTTTGCAGTTTTGACATCAATTTATATTAAAATATGCTAAAATATATAATTATATATGTTATATAAAAGCTGATAGATACTGTATTCCTTGAGTTTATAAATATTTATTAAATGCTACGCCATCTTGAGGGGGTGGTGAACGTACGCTCGTGAGGGTTCAAGTCCCTCCAACCGCACCAAATATAAGGACCTACAGTTCACTGTAGGTCCTTTTTTATATCTGTATGAGCAGAGTTTTATGGGGGAGAGATATGATTAAAAAAAGTATTGCCTTATGCATGCTTTCACTAGCATTGTCTTGTCAATCTAGTTTAGCTGTATCAGTAGAAAATCAAAGTCAGACGTCAAGTATTACAATTAAAAGTAATATAAAATCTGAAGATTCTTTAAAGTCAGAGTTTGTTGAAATTATTCCTGGTGCATTTAAAAGAGTCGGGACGGGCAATTCAAAAACACCAAGAAAGCTTTCAGCAGAAGAAATTGAGTTATTGAAAGCACAAAGTCAGAAACGAGCTAAACAACGATTATTAGAACTACAAAAGTCAGATATGAAGGTGGAGTATCAAATTTTTGATCCCCTTTATAATGATCGGGATGAAAAGGCACTCAAACAAATTACGCGCTATAATACGTTAGAAACAAATAAGCAAGGTTATGGATATGGCAGTAGAGATAAACCATTACGTATCGTAAGTCCTTATATGAGAAAAAATGGACACGGGGAAATTAAATTAACGAATCCAGTTAATATTCCATCCTACAGAACACGTACAGATAAGAATAAAGCAAGTGATAAAGAATTTAAAGCCTTTCTAGAAAAGAATAAAGGGAAATCTTATGATCTGTATACGGCTAGAACTAAAGAGGAGATAAAAGAATCAATAGAGGCATTTTTTAAGCCCATAGAGTTAATTGAATATCCTATAAATAATCCTAAGGATTATAAGCTGGTTGCTACGATTCCAGGGTTTCCTAAACAAATACCTAGCTTTGCAAAGAATATTCATCTACATAGTAATCCCCCGTTCCTACAAGGCGGTTCATATGTACAACTGGCTTTTGGTGGTACACCAGATCAATTGAAGCCTTACATTGATGAGGCACGGATTGATTCTAAAGTTGTCATTTCGAAATCTGATCTATCCAATGTATATGTAAAAAACTATGTTGATTCAAATATGGAATATGCAGATACTTTGAAAACCTTACTGCCTACATCGATAGTTATTGTAAAAAATACAACAGTACCTATGGGCAAATATGTACAAAATCTAGTGGATAATCCTATTGAGAAATCTGTTGATGAAATGTATGCATTACAGAATCAAGTGTTGGCTGAATTTAATAAGATTAAGATTGATGGTGAGGATAGCGAAGCTAAGTATAAACGTTATGTAGAAACGCGCAAGAGAGTAGAGGCTGAACGAGATAGATTAAAACCTAAACCGACGGATACGGTAGGTTTAGGTAAGAAGAAATATCCTATTTATACAGAGTTGGAGAATCGAAAACTACAGAAACAATATTTACATAGATTGTCTTTTAATGAAGACTCGGTAGAAATACCTGCTGGTTATGTAATATATTTATTTGATTTCGGTGGTAATTGGAATCATCCATATGCGTTGGGCGCAGCGGTGAGCCCTGAGAAAAATTATATTATTTATTTCTGTCAGCGCGGTTAATTGTAGATTTAATATTGTAAGTAGCTGATTTAATCTCTTTATAAATGGCAATTATTAAACTAAAAATAAATTATTGACATAAAATATTTTAAAATATAAAATAATTGTAGACATACTGGCGTGTCAAAAAGGGATTAGAGAGTTTAGCCAGATACAATATGATATAGTTCGAGAGATCTATATACAAATTAAGACATGTTACGAGAGAGACGAGAGAAGAGTAACATGTCTTTTTTGTATACCTAAAAACAGATAATAGCTCGTTTTATATAGTATAATTACAGCTTTTTATACTACGGCTGATAAATAAATATAGTAAAAAATAAATAAAATATGGATGCTACAAGAACTTCGTGCAGAAATTGCTGTATTAAAAGCAAGCATGACAAAATAATATAATTATAGTTATAGACAGGCACCTCCTTATGTATTACAATGTAATACATAAGGAGGTGCTTTGTATGTCAAATATTTCTGTGAGACTTAATGAACAAGAAGAAACACTGTTTAAAACTTATGCGGAATTTATGGATGAAACCTTGTCAACACTATTTAAAAAAGCGTTACTAGAAAAAATTGAAAATGACTTTGATCTTAGAGTCGGCCAAGAAGCTCTGAAAGAATATAAACAGGATCCTGTTACATATTCTGTAGCGGAAATGCGTGCAAAGTATGGTTTATAAGCTAGAGTTTAGTAAACGGTTTGACCGACAATTTTCAAAGTTGGATAAGTCAACACAACGTTATATTTTTAATTGGTTGATAAAACATTTGGATAATGTAGAAAATCCACGATATTCTGGTAAATCATTGACTGGTAATAAACAAGGATTGTGGCGGTATAGAATTGGTAACTATAGAGTTATTGCTGATATTAGTGATACGAATTGTGTGATTATAGCGGTAGAAGTAGGACATCGGAAATTTATTTATAAGTAGAGGTCATAATAATGAAATACTTACGTCGTGAATTAAACCAAGTAGAAAAGGAATATTTAAAACAATTTGGCGAAGATTCCTTAAATCGTGTTATCCTTCATGATCCTAATACAAAGGACAAGCAAGAGGTTCAAGATACGATTGATATTTTAAAAGAAGCGATAGCAAAAAACAAACCTCTAGAACAAGTACCAGAGGATATGTGGAATCTTATTGAATTCTAATGTAAAAGACACATTGCAAATTATAGCAATGTGTCTTTTATGTTATAGATTATACAGTTCTGGTTTACGGTCCCTGAATATATTGATTTTGTTGCGAATGTCTTCGACAACATCGAAATCAATATCTACAGTAGCAATACCTTCCTCAGTATTCATTTCTAATAGATTTGTACCCCATGGATCATATACGGCGGAGTGTCCAGTACTTTGGACGCGACCAACCGTGCCACAGCCGTTTACAGCACACACGAATAATTGATTCTCTATGGAGCGTACTTCATTAAGTACTTGCCAGTGTCGTAGGCGCATAGTAGGCCATTGAGCTGGCACAAATAGCAATTCTGTATTCGGTAATGCGGCCATGCGCACTAATTCTGGAAAGCGGATATCGTAGCAAATAACGGTGCTACACGGAATGCCATCTAACTCAAAATGTGTGGTATGCGTGCCGCCTGCGAAGTATTGATCTTCTTTCGCGGGACTAAATCCATGCATTTTAGAGTACTCTCCAACGAGCGTGCCTTCTCGGTTATAGGCATAGGAGGTATTGAACACAACATCATTTTTAGCAACTGCTACGGAACCGCCTATGATGTTTACGTTGTGCTCTTTTGCAAATGCACTTAATAATGATTGAGTTCGTTCTCCGTTTCTGTCAGCGATGTTGATTAACTCTTTTGATGGATAGAACCCGGTATTCCAAGTTTCTGGTAATACGATAATATCTGGATGTTCAGAAAGTGATTGAGAGAGTAATTCTTGAACACGAGTATAGTTATATTCTACGTCATTTACATGGACGTCCATTTGAATAATAGTTAGGCGTTTTTTCATAGTAAATCCTTTATTTGATGAAATAGTATCATTTATGTGAAATATATTATAATTAAAATATTAAAACATTATTGAGTAGATTACAATCACGGGTAAACAATTCGCTAGTTTTTACTATTCTCTTTATAAATGATATAATATAAGTTATTAAATTGTGTCTATATAAAGGGGGACCTATGAAACGATTTTCATTGGTAGTGCTTTTCACAATTGTAATTGCTACAGCGTTAGCAGGATGTGGAATGCTTTCACAGCAAACGACAGAAAATGAAACTAAAACGCCACCTACACAACAGGTTACGATGGTACATCCGTCGGGAGTTCCGGTGCTCATGTATCACAAGATTGGCGATGATAAAGATAATGATGCGGTTATCCGCGAGGATTTATTCCGTCAGCAAATGAAGTTCCTCAAGGATAATGGATACCATCCATTGACGATGGATCAATTATACGATTATGTAGTTAATGGTGCAGCGGTACCTGAAAAGCCTGTAGTACTAACCTTTGATGATGGTTATGCAGATACATACTCTATCGTGTATCCATTGATGAAAGAATATGCTTTTGCTGCTACTGTATTTGTTAATCCAGGCGATGTAGGAACGCGGCTTACATGGGAACAGCTAAAAGAAATGAAAGACAATGGTATAACTATTTCTAATCATGGATTCCAACATGTGGAAATGGGCCAACTTTCAAAAGCAGCACAAATGGAAAACATTCAAAAAGCACAACAAGCGTTAGCTGATAAGTTAGGAATTACAGATAACCCTTGGTTCTGTTATCCCTATGGGGACAAAAATAAGGATACAGATGCTGCCACAAAAGACAGTGGTATAAAGATGGCAATGGCTATGAAGTCCGGTTGGGCTCATACAGGGGATAATCCATACAATATTTTACGTGTTTGGGTTGGTAATGCCGTAGACATCAAGCATTTTGAAGAACGAATTAGCACTGAACATTACAGTGATTTATAAGGAGATATACATTGTTTAAAAAGAATTGGGTAAAGTTCATCATTATGGTGTTCTTATTTACCGCAGTCACATCACCATTCGTGGTATTGTTTGGACCATTTAATAATGTAAAACGTGCCGTTATTGGTGCTATCTTACAATCTCGTCATCCTCAATACATTACATGGTTATTCAGCAACGATGAATTGCAATCTATTTTGGGGACAGTAGGCGTTGTAAAGAGTCAAGATTTGTTTAAATTTAATGCTCGCGAAGATAAAGACTTAAAATTGGAAAAAATTGAGTCTTCTCGTTATGTAGGGTACGTACTTGAAATTCCAGATCCACGCCGTATCCAAGTTGCGACAGCTGCAAACATTCAAGAAAAAGGGGATACTACAAGTAATATTGCTAAAATGAATGGTGCCGTAGCAGCTATCAATGGTGGTGGCTTTCACGATCCTAATGGTACTGGTACAGGCCGCTTGCCATATGGTTTTATCCTTCACGAAGGGGATTATATCATCGGTAAGGATGTGGGGCCTGATGAATCCGTTGATTTTGTAGGTTTCTCTAAATCTGGTAACCTCATTGCGGGCAACTATGATAAAACTGAATTAGCTGATATGAAAGCTATGGAAGGTATTACCTTTGGGCCACCTCTTATCGTAGATGGTAAGAAGATGATCACCGATGGCGATGGCGGTTGGGGCGTAGGTCCTCGTACGGCCATAGGTCAACGTAAGGATGGTACTGTGTTGTTCGTTGTAATCGACGGTCGTCAACCAGGTTATTCCTTGGGTGCTACCTTGCGTGATGTGCAAGATGTACTTTATGAAAAGGGCGCATACATCGCGGCTAACCTCGATGGTGGCTCTAGCTCTACATTGTATTTAAATGGCAAAGTTGTAAATAAACCAGCCGATTTGTTAGGGGAACGGATGATTCCTACGGCGTTTATCGTGAAATAGGAGGAACAATGAAACCTTTTACGCGTGTACTGAGCGCCTTTGCGGTAGGTATTCTACTGCAAGGAGGGGTGTATCTGTACCTTGATCAATATATGTTTGCACCGACTACGGAATTTAATGTCTCTGGTGCGTCTAAGGATGACACGAAAAACTTCCCTGACGTAAAGGAGGGACGTAAATACGTATCTTATGACCATCAATTTATGGCTGTTGTTACAGATGAATCTCTTCGGATTTATAAGGCTGGTGAAAGCAAGCCTACAACGGTTAGTTTGAAAGGTCGCTCCATTAGCTATTTTGATTGGATGCCAGATCGTAACTATGCAATTATGGGCCTGTATACGGACAACAAGGTTGTTATGGCCCGACTCAATGCAGATGATCCGGAACACGAAGTAGATACAGAACTTGAAGATGTACCAAAGGGAAGTCGCATTGTTGATGCGGCATATTCCGAAGCGACAAATGTGGTGTACATGAAGGTAAAAGTTCGTGAAGGTGCATACCGGATTTACAGAACTGATGCGAACTATGATACGCGTCGCGTTTACATGCAAGCTACGGACATTGGTCGTATTGCTGTATTCTATGATGAAGATAATTTCTTCTACGATAATGCTAAAACTGGCGACATCTTCATGTTTAATGGTATCGAAGGTGGTTGGCGTGTTATCAACCCACCTGGACGATTCCGTTTGCTTGGTGTAGATACTAGCAAGACCATCTATATTGCTCGTGTCGATGAAGATAATAATGTATTAACTGTATACTCTGGTAAATTAGGCGTAGGATTTAAACCTATTTATAAATACAATAATCCGACTACCTTGTCTGAAGTAACTATGAATGCGGTGAAAGAAATTATTGCCAATGGCAGTGATGATACGACCAAAGTAACAGAAGATAACGATAAATCATCTAAAGACTCTAGCTCTAAGAAAAAGAATTAATATAAAGCCTTTATAATCGCAGGTTATAAAGGCTTTATTTATAAACTTATTTAGTTTTATACGACATAATTCAAGTTGAACTCATATATATTTCGTTATAATCGGTATATGAGTATACGAGATGATGATTTAACGGGCGACGATAATACATGAGAAAGGCGGTTGTCTATGAATATATTGTTTGTACGGCTCAGTTATATTGGTGATATACTGCATGCCACAGCCGCCGCAAGGTGGATAAAGCAACAGTATCCGGATGCAAAATTACATTGGATTGTTACACCGAGCATGGCTGAACTATTAGAACATAATCCCTATGTAGATCATATAATTCCTTGGGAACGGGATGAATATGAGGCTCATTCAAAAAAATTACACCTTCGTACCATGTGGAATATGTGGTGGGATTTACGAAAACGTTTAAAGCCTTATCACTTCGATATAGCTGTTGATGTACAAGGTCGGCTTATTACGGGGCTTGTACTATTGGCATCTGGTGCACCTATACGGTTAGGATTAGGGGGTACTAAAGAACTGAATTGGTTATTTACTAATTACAAATCGAAGAATCGGTCAAAGCATGTTATAGAGCAATATCTTGATGTAGCTAAATTACTGCCAGGTGCATTAAACACAGAAACTATCCCTGTTGAGACTAAGAATATGAATCTAATGGATCTCATTGTAACAGCTGATGAGCAACAACGAGCTAAATTCGAAGTGGAAACGGCGTTTACAGAAAAAGATAGACCATTGATAGGTTTAGTTTTAGGTTCATCATGGCAGACTAAGTCCTGGCCTTATGAAAAGTGGCAACAACTAATTGATTCCCTGTCCTATAGAAGCAATTTTATATGCTTGGGTGGACCAAAAGAAGCACAAGAGTTTGAAGAATTGATGCAACATGTAGAGAAAGAGAATTTGCCAGTTTACAATAAATTAGGTAAGACTACTTTACGTGAAATGGCGGCTCTTCTTGGTGAATGTGAGGTGGTAGTAGCCTGTGATACGGGTGCACTACATATGGCCGTGGCTCTACAACGCCCTGTAATAGCTTTATTTGGCCCTACAAACCCTGCAGAGTGGGGACCTCTGACTGGAACCTATAAAGTGCTACAAAATCATGATATGGAGTGCTTAGGATGCCGTAAACGAAAATGTCCGAAGGGAAAAGCGTACTGTATGTCTGGTATTGATCCAGTTATGGTGAAGGAACATATTATTGAATTATTAGGTGTAAAGAATTAGACTTAAATAAGAGTGATAATATATAAAGTTAGCTAGAATACGCATTATGTTGGTCGTCTAACTAGTAGAATAGGAGTATATAATGGCAAAGTTTAAAATTCAAAAAGGCTTATCAGACGCAGAAATGATGAAGCAATGGGGTGGAAATGATAACTTTGAAGAAACTATGATGCAGGCGGAACGCAATGCAGCGAAACCTGTGATTCATCAAAGTCCTAAGCAAACACAAGATGCATTTTATCGTGAATTTTTAACTGAGAAGGTGGAAACGCTTATCGGTAAGATGCTGTTAGACATTAAAATGGAGTATTTTAAAGAGGGCGAAGGGGCATTCTCTATCCAAGTAAAACGAGATGGCAAGAATATTGTTCTTGAAACAGCACCTAAAAAGGTGAAATAAAAAGTATATTTGAAATAGAAAATGTATATTCATGAATATTAGATTACCTTTGTCAATCATCAAAAAAAGTGATAACAAGATCTGTAAATCAAGATAATTCGTTGTACTACATCAATAAATACTGATATACTTTCGTACATAAATAAAAATTATAACGATATGAGGATTAGTTTGCTTTTACATTCTCATTAACATACTCATTTGGTAATGATTAAAAATGCACGATAAAATCTAGCATAACGAGAGTTTTTGGTGATTTTTTTTACACTTTTATATCAAAAATGCATGCTTTTTGATGATAAATAAGCATAATATACTTGTTGACAAAGAATTTTAGAAGTAGTCTAATATAAGTATGTTCCAATAATTCCTAGCACATTTTACCTACATAAGTAGGAACTATAGGAATTGTTGATAAATAGGTATGAGATAGTCATTGAGTGTATGTATAAAATTACATCACCTTACTATTTCGAATTGGAGGATTAACATGGCTAAAAAATTAAGAATCTGTGAAACCGTTCTTCGTGACGGTCATCAATCTATTTTGGCAACTCGCATGCGTTACGAACAAATGGAACCAGTGCTTGGCCTTTTAGATGAAATCGGTTATGAAGCTCTTGAATGTTGGGGCGGCGCTACTTATGATAGCTGTCTTCGTTTCTTGAACGAAGATCCATGGGAACGTCTTCGCAAATTAAAAGCTAATGTAAAAAATACACCACTACAAATGTTACTTCGTGGCCAAAACTTGTTGGGCTACAAACATTACTCTGATGATGTAGTGGAAGCATTCTGTAAAGCTGCTGTAAAAAATGGTATCGACCGTATCCGTATTTTCGACGCATTGAACGACCCTCGTAACATGGAAGCTGCTATTAAATATTCCAAAAAAGCAGGCGCACACGTTCAATCCGCTATGGTATACACTATTTCTCCAGTTCATACAACTGAAAGCTTCTTGAAAGTTGCTGAAACTTTGGTTGAAATGGGTACTGATTCTCTTTGCATTAAAGATATGTCCGGTTTGTTAGGACCTGCTGATGCATATGATTTGGTTTCCACATTCAAAAAACGTTTTGGTGAATTGCCAATCGACTTGCACAGCCATTTCACTTGCGGTCTTGCAAGCACTACATACTGGGAAGCTGCTAAAGCTGGTGTAGATATCATCGATACTGCTATCTCCCCATTTGCTCATGCAACTAGCCAACCAGCTACTGAAACTATGATCGAAATGTTCAAAGGCACTGAATGGGATCTTGGTCTTGACCTTGATAAATATATTCCATTAGTTGATCATTTCCGTAAAGTAAAACAACAAATCGCTGAAGAATTCAACTTGAAACCAGCTAGCGATGTAATCCCAGCTGTTCGTCGTTACCAAATTCCTGGCGGTATGTTGTCCAATACTCAAAACCAATTGAACGAAATGGGTATGGGCGATCGCTTCTTCGACGTAATGGATGAAATGCCACGCGTTCGTGAAGACTTGGGTTACCCTCCATTGGTAACTCCAACATCTCAAATCGTTGGTACAATGGCTATGATGAACGTTATGATGGGCGACCGTTATAAAATGGTTCCTAACGAAGTTAAAGACCTTGTACGCGGTAAATATGGTGCATTGCCTGGTAAAATTTCTGACGAAATTCGTCACACTATCATTGATGATGAAGAACCTATCACTTGCCGTCCAGCAGATCTTATTGAACCTGAATTGGCAGGTTACACTGAAGATTTGAACTCCAAAGGTTACACTGGCATCACTGAAGAAGACGTATTAACATATGCTATGTTCCCAGAAGTTGCAATTAACTTCTTCGAAGCTAACCGTCGTTAATCTTAATATTAACAGCTCTACCTTTTAGGTAGGGCTGTTTTTATGTTTATACGAATTTTATATTTTCTCTTGCTAATCATGAGTAAAATAGCGTACACTATAAGGAGTATCTACTAATTATGATATTGAGGTAATCCTGTGAATTTACAAATTAGAATTTGGATATCCAATGTTGTTCTATTTGTAGTTCCTATATTAATTGCAATTATTCTATTTTTGTTATATTTTTCAGGACTACGCATTTTAGCGAATGCCGGATACTATTTGCGTATCGAGCAAGAACAACAGTTTAAAAGTGTTAGCCGTGTGGCTGAGACTATTACCTTTTATGGTATAGACAATGGTTTAATGGATTCTCTTGTTAAACCAAGCTATAGTTTGTTAGACCCTAATGAGGTGTATGTAGAAATTCTCGATCAGGGAAAGGTTCTGTATTCTTACGGTACACAACAGATTTATAATGAATCTGCTATCGTTGGCTTGATTGATGTAAATCCTGAGTTACAAGGGATTGTCTATCAGTCAAATCATACCTTTGTGTACGAAATGCGTAAGAATGAAGGACGTCATGCATATCTATATCACATAGCTATTAAACGAGCTGTGCATGGAAGTGATAGTTTGATGGAGACCGTTTCGTTCTACATTAGCATTGTTGCATTACTTTTGTTTATAGTTACATTTTTTGCAATTAACCGATTTGTGACAAAGTTCATTATGATTCACGTCCGCAATATGACGGAATCATTACGAGCTGCTAATTACCAAATCGAAATGGAGCAGGAGCAACAAAAAGAATTGCTTGCAGGTATTTCTCATGATATCCGTACTCCATTAACTGCAATTAAGGCCTATGCAGAAGGCGTTCGGGATGGTATCGCGCCAACCGAAGAGCAACAAAAACGCTACATGGGAATCATTTTGAAGCGCGCTAATGATCTAGATTCTATGTTGGAGGAATTGTTCCTTATTACAACATTGAACTATAAAAAGGAATCTAGACCATCAGAGAAAATAGAATTAGGGAAATACGTACAAGGTTTTGTAGAAGATCATATAGAACATTATAAGTCTAGAGGTCTTGAACTGAGCCAACGTGTTACAGTTAAGGATGCTACTATTATGGCGAATCCGCAGTTATTACAGCGGGTTTTGCAAAATATTTTAAATAATAGTGCAAAATATAAGATGGCAGATATAGGACATAGTGTTATTGATGTCACCGAAGATGAAAGTCATGTGTACTGTGTGGTAAGTGATGATGGCCCTGGGGTTCCGCCAGAGTCGCTTGACCGACTTATGCGTCCGTTTTATCGAGTTGATTCGTCCCGCACTAATCCACAGGAGGGGAGTGGACTTGGTCTTTCGATTATTAGACGTATTATGGAAATTTTCGAAGGTCGTGTAGTGATAGAAAATATTAGACCACATGGACTTAGAATTATTTTAGAGTTCCCGAAAAAAGGAGAAAATCATGAGTGAACATATTCTAATAATTGAAGACGATATTGATATTGCTAATATTGAGCGTGATTATTTGATGGTTGCTGGTTATGACGTAACTGTTATGAATAATGGTACTGATGGTATTGAAGCTGCTTTGAATACGCCAGTAGATTTAATTATTTTGGACGTTATGTTGCCAGAAATGGACGGCTTTGAAGTGTGTCGCGCCATTCGTGATAAAGTGCGCGTACCAATCGTGATGGTAACTGCACGCCTCGATGATATTGATAAAATTCGTGGCCTTGGCGTAGGTGCTGATGATTACATCGAAAAACCATTCTCTCCATCTGTATTGATTGCAAAAATTAAGGCTATGTTAGCACAATATAAACGACTTACTGAAAAAGATGTCGTTGATACAAATGCTATTCAATCCGGTGATATTCGCCTTGATCCTAAGATGATGAAAGTTTGGGTAAATGACAAAGAAGTTCATCTTAAGAAAAAAGAATTCCAATTATTAGAATTTCTTATGCGTAACCGGGATATCGTATTTTCTAAAGAAGAATTATATTCCCGTGTATGGGGGTTAGATTCGTATGGCGACTATGCAACTGTAGCAGTTCACATCAATCGTTTGCGTGAAGAAATCGAAGAAAATCCATCTGATAGTAAACATATCATTACAGTTTGGGGCGTAGGTTACAAGTTTGTATAAAAAGCATAGCTAAATTCACTTTTAGTTCATGGATTGGTGAGCTGTTGATGTTATATATGTTTTTAGGGACTATCTTATAGAGAAATAATTGAAGTTTTATATATTTTTTATATACTATGCTTTATTTTTTAGAGATTTTGTGTATACTATAACTGTAAGGATTATTATGAAGATATACGGAAAAGATACACTTAACTTCTCTCTCTTAATAAGTTCTCTCTCAACTTTTCCGTCTTCATATATAACTCTCTCTCACAGTCCTTACACTCTCAAACTATATGCAAAAGAGGTATTCATTAGTTAATGCTAATGAATACCTCTTTTGTTTTCTTATCTTTTTACATATAATTTAGGAATGGTAATAATTGTTATATTGCAAATCTAAAGAATTAGCCCTATAATAATTGTGCATTGATTGTATGCAATTAAAAATAGGAGACAAAATATGAATATAAAACAATATAAGAAACAGATTATAGCATGTGCTATTGCACTATGCGTAGGTGTAGGAGGAGGTTATTATTTCTTTGGTACACCAGCAGGTACGCAACAGAGTGTTGTGACAAATCAAACTAAGCAAACAAAACCGTTGACTGAAGCTCGTAATACCTATGTTGTACAAGCGGCTAAAAAATCGGGCCCCGCCATAGTAGGTATTACAACACAAGTATTCCAAAAGGATATTTTTAATCGTACCATTTATGCAGGTGAAGGCGTTGGTTCAGGTGTTTTAATAGATAATGAAGGTCATATTGTAACGAATAACCACGTTGTATCCGGTGCTAGCAATGGTGAGGTTACAGTTTCGCTGTCTGATGGTACTACCGTCAAAGGTACTGTTATGGGCACTGATGAACAATCTGATTTAGCTGTCGTAAAGATAGATCCACCTAAAAATATTCAACCTGTTGCTATAGGTGACTCCGATTCTTTACAGGTAGGTGAACCAGCAATTGCCATTGGCAACCCATTAGGTCTTGAATTTAAAGGTTCTGTTACATCTGGTGTAATTAGTGCTTTAGCTCGTACCATTGATGATCAAGGACAACGTTTCCCATTGATTCAAACTGATGCTGCCATTAACCCAGGAAACTCTGGTGGTGCATTGCTAAATGCTGATGGTGAGTTAATTGGCATTAATAGCTCTAAAATTTCTAAAGAGGGTGTAGAAGGAATGGGCTTTGCCATTCCTATTAATTCTGCAAAACCTATTATTGACTCTATCATTAAAAACGGTAAGGTCATTCGCCCATATTTAGGCGTATGGGCTGTAGATCGGCAAACAGCGGCTCGCAATAATGTAAGCTATGAAGGGGAAGGCCTTCTTATTGTACAATTGGATCCTACCGGTCCTGTGGCTCGAGCTGGTATTGTAGAAGGTGATACGATTGCTCAAATCGATGGTAAGAATGTAAGTACATTAATCGAATTGAAAGAGCAAATTGACGCCAAGAGCCCTGGCGATACTATTTTAGTATCCTATACTCATAATGGTAAAATGAAAAGTACTCAAGTTACATTAGGGCAATCCTCGTCTAACTAATAGTTTTAGAAATAGAAAATTATATATAAAATCCTTTCGACTGGTGGAACTCTAGATATTATCTGCATTTTTCAGCACGTTGAAAGGATTTTTTATTTTATAAAACATTTTTTACAAGGTACCTTGCAATTCGAGGTACCTTGTGATATTATGTATTTGTCAGTATAAGATAGTGACCGTAAGAGAGCTTTCACATTGGCAGGTAGGCACAACCTAAAGGGAGGAACTATGCAAGTTCAATTAAAAAAAGGTGTTATGGATATGTTGGTGCTAGCATTATTAACACAGCAGGATCGCTATGGATATGAAATTGTAAGCACTATTTCGGAATACATAGAAATTTCTGAAGGAACGATATATCCATTATTTAATAGGCTAAAAAAAGAGAAGTATGTTGAAACCTATTTAAAGGAATCTTCTACAGGGCCTTCTCGGAAATATTATCATATAACAGATACAGGCCGACAGGCTTATAACGAGATGAGACGAGAATGGAATGAGTTTTCTGGCGTTGTAAATATCCTGTTGAAAGGAGTCGACTATAATGAATAAGAAAAGTTTTTTAGAAGCACTGCGTAATATCTTCAAAAAGGCACGTGTTGCTGATGTTGAAAGTATTATAGAGGTTTATGAAGAACACTTTGCTGTAGGCCATGAAAAAGGCCTTACAGATGATGAAATTATTAAATCCTTGGGGACTCCAGAGGAAATTTATGCATCCTATGTAGATGCTGGAATTATTACAGATACGTTAAATGAGGATGGTAATACAAGTAAATCTGTGAATATGCAAGAAATCTATGCTAGATTTGATGAGTATAAAGAACGCTTATTACCACAACTGCCGGGAATGGCAAAAAAGGCATCGAAGACATTAGTTGCTATTGGCAGTGCGTTAGCCTATATTGTAGGCGTACTTATATTGGTGATTACGCCAGCTATTTTATATTTATTAGGTAGCTCATGGCAACCATTTGAAAATGTAACCGCATTTCCTGCGTTATCTATGATAACTTTAGTTGCACTCGCAGGTGTAGGCCTTTTTGGTGGCCTTACATGTATATTTATCGGTGCTGAACTTCGTGGTGTACGCGAACGTTATTTCAGCAATGTAGATTAAGGAGGACCTATGAGACGAATTATAATTGCTGCCATTCTAACTGTAATCAGTGCTGTAGGGGTAGGTACATCCTTTGCTGTAAATGATTTACCAAATTTTGGTGAATGGATGAAAACCAATGAACAACAGTTTAGAAAACCACATAGACATGATGGTTCTAATATGCATATGGACCAACATATGATGGATGGAAATAATCAAATGATGCCTCAAGATGGTATGGGGCCAAATAATGGTCAACATATGTACCAAAATTGTCAAAACCAAATGATGCCTCAAGATGGTATGGGACGAAATAATGGTCAGTATATGAATCAAAATGGTCAAATGCCTCCACAAGGTCCAGGATCACAACAATCTAATGGTAATGCACCACAACAACAAACTGGTCAAGGTGCACCACAAACTACACAAAACTAACAATATTTTATGAGTCCTTTTCTCTCATAAAATAATAGAGAACGTGGTCGTGAAAGTGCATTCATGGCCACCGTAGAGCCACACACTCTATGTGATACATTCGTATCAGAATCTCTCTCTTACACACAATAACTACACACAAACAAAAAGAGCTCCTCGGTGAAGGAGCTCTTTTTGTGTTGTTGTTGTACGCCGAATAGGCATGACTAAACCCCCAGTTAAACTGGGGGTCGGTAAAAAATTCTTAGAGAAAAGGAAAGAACCTCCTAGTGGTAAAATGAAGTTGGTCTGGCAACCACAACATTTCAACATAGGAGGTTCAATGTCAATGAATGACGTAAAAAGCTTATCACATAGTAAATGGAGATGTAAATATCATATTGTTTTTGCACCAAAGTATAGAAGGCAAATAATTTATGGACGGATAAAAGCTGATGTAGGTAAAATTTTAAGAGATTTATGTAATAGAAAAAATGTAGAGATTATAGAGGCAGAATGCTGTCCGGATCATATTCATATGTTAGTAACTATTCCACCACATTTAAGTGTATCAAGTTTTATGGGATATTTAAAAAGCAAAAGTAGCCTCATGATATTCGATAAACACGCAAATTTAAAATATAAGTATGGAAATAGACATTTCTGGTGTAGAGGATATTATGTGGATACAGTGGGAAGATACGAAGGAGCGATAAAAGAGTATATTCGCAATCAATTACAAGAAGATATAGCACAAGATACATTAAACTTTAAAGAATATACCGACCCGTTTACGGGTGAGCCGGTAAAATAGGCAAAATAAAAGCCCCCGAGTAGGGGGCAGCCAGTGGTAATAGAGTGGTTGTCAGATCATTCAAAGCCCTCTTTAGAGGGCCACCACTAGAGAAAGACCCTTATAGGGTCAGAGCAAACCACCCGTTCTACGGGTGGTTATGATTTTATTTAATGTGTTTAGAACCGCGTTCTGTCATAGCTACGCCATCTTTGCAAAGAGGGCATTCTTCAGGTTTGTATGTAGGAACTTCGAGGTTAAGCAATGCTTGTACTTTTTCTTTTGGTACACCGAATTCAGCTTTGCCGCCAGAACGGTTAACGAGAAGACCTACGCCTACGATTTCACCGCCGGATTGGTTAACTACGTTAACAACTTCTTGTACGGAACCGCCTGTAGTTACGATGTCTTCTACGATAAGTACGCGTGTACCTGGTTCGATTTTGAATCCACGACGCAATGTCATAACGCCTTTTTCACGTTCTGTAAAGATAGCGCGTGTGCCTAATTCTTTACCGACTTCGTGAGCTAATAAGATACCGCCAGTCATAGGTCCAATAACGAGTTCTACGTTTTGATCGCGGAAGCGTTCTGCCAATTCTTTGCACAATGTTTCAGTGTATTTTGGATGTTGTAACACGTTGAATTTTTCAACGTACATAGGGCTATGTAGGCCGGAAGTCAATAAGAAATGACCTTCTAAAATTGCTTGAGTATCGATAAGTAATTGTTTTACTTCTTGTTCTGACATCATTTGGATACACTCTCCATTTCTTCAATAATTAAACGTACCGCCTCTTGTGGGTGTTCAGCTTGCGTAATAGGTCGGCCAATAACGAGGCGAGATGCACCATCCTGTAATGCACTCGATGGTGTAGCAATGCGTTTCTGGTCATTTGTAGCTGCGAAGGATGGGCGAATACCTGGTGTAACGATAAGGAAATCAGGTCCACAGGCCTCGCGAATCATCTTAGCCTCTAAAGCGGAACATACAACACCGTCCATACCGGATTCTTTTGCTAGTTTAGCAAGGCGAATTACTTGGTCTGCAATTGGTAATTGACCGCCAATAGATGTCCAAGATTCGTCATCAAAGCTTGTTAATACGGTAATCGCTAATAGTTTTGGACGTTCGATGCCTAGTTTTTCAGCGCTTTCACGAGCAGCCTCAGCGGCAGCTTTCATCATTATAGGACCACCTTGACCATGAATGGTAATTAAATTGGCGCCTAAACGAGTAAGGGAAGATACGCCATGGGCCACCGTATTAGGAATATCATGTAATTTCAAATCGAGAAATACATGTTTGCCGTGCTCTTGCAAATAGCGAACCGTTTGGTCCCCTTCGGCGTAGAATAATTCCATGCCCACCTTATAGAAACTAACGGAGTCCCCGAGTGAGGACACGATAGATTTCATCGCATCCATTGTGGATACGTCGAGGGCGACGATTAATCTGTCATCTGCCATGTTATAACCTCCATAGTACTTATATATCTAAATAATTTTCACATAGAATAGGGCGTCCTGTCAATGAAAATCCGTTGTGAAAGTCGGCTTAAGAACTGCTTTTGTACATCGATTTTCTTCGCGTTCATGATATAATAATAGAGAAGTGAAGATGATTCCTAATACGAGTTGATATATGTATATCAGATGTATGTATATAATATTGTTGTAGCTAAGAAAGGATTGCCATGTTAGATTTTGTAGCATTGGATTTTGAAACAGCTAATAAATATAAAAATAGCGCCTGTTCCTTAGCGGTTATTACCGTTGAAAATGGGCAGATTACCAAAAAAGCGTATAGTCTTATTAAACCACCGTTTATGTCTTTTGACCCAGAATGCATTGAAATTCATGGAATTGAGCCTAAAGAAGTGTTGCATGAAAAGACATTTGATCAGTTATGGCCTGCTATCTATGAAAATCATTTGAAGGGAAAAATCATGATTGCCCACAATGCAAAATTCGATATGAATGTATTGCGAGCTACTCTTGATTACTATAAAATTCCTTGGCCAGAACTTGATTATGCATGTACTGTAAAAATTTCTCGCGCCGTATGGCCTGATTTGGTAAATCACAAATTGAATACAATGGCGGCGTACTTAGGCGTAGAATTTAAACATCACTATGCATTGGATGATGCTGAAACTTGTGCTAAGGTTGCCATCGAGGCAGCTCGTTTAAAAGGGGCAAACTCACTACCAGAACTGCTTTCAAAAACAGGCGTACCTCTTGAACCTTTCATCGATGAAAAAAATAAAGCGGCACAAGCAGAATTACATAAAGAACCAGAGCCAGAACAGATGTCATTTTTCTAAATGCGTGCTCGGTTACGATTGTAATGAATTCTGATAGTATACTAGATTGTTTGGGAGGTAGTCATGTTAGGTAAAGAATTATTAACCTATGTGGACCATACATTGTTAAGACCTATTGCGACATGGGACGAAATTAAGGTGATTTGTGAAGATGCATTAATCTATCATACGGCATCTGTATGTATTCCGCCTGATTTTGTAGCATCCGCTCGTAATGCGTATCCAGAATTGAATGTTTGTACCGTTATTGGATTTCCACTAGGCTATCAAACGACAGAAGCTAAGGTGGCAGAAACGAAGCAAGCCATTGCAGAAGGTGCATCAGAAGTGGATATGGTTATTAACTTAGGGGATGTTAAACAAGGTGATTTTCATGCCATAACCGAGGAAATTAAGGCCCTTAAAACCGTATGTGGTGATAAAATTTTAAAGGTTATCATCGAGGCCTGTTTCTTAACGACTGAAGAAAAGATTGAACTATGCCATTGTGTAACGGAAGGTGGCGCAGATTTTATCAAGACCTCGACTGGATTTGGTAGTGGTGGCGCTACATTAGAAGATGTGCAGCTATTTAAGAAGCACATTGGCCCTAATGTACGGATTAAGGCGGCTGGAGGCATTCGTTCCATTGCTGATATGAAATCCTATATTGCAGAAGGATGTAGTCGTATCGGGGCGAGTGCGGCCGTAGAGCTCCTAAAAAATCATTTGGACGAAGAAGTATAAAGAAAAACCACCTAGGCAGTGCTTAGGTGGTTTCTTAGAATGGTGGTGTAATTATGCGCATGTATGATATTATTTTGAAAAAACGAGCGAATTTGGCTCTCACAGATGATGAAATTCGTTTTGTCATCGATGGCTATGTGAACGGTATTATTCCTGACTATCAGGTGAGTGCGTTATTGATGACCATCGTATTTAATGGCATGAATGCTCGTGAACTCGGTACGTTGACACTCTCTATGGCTCAGTCTGGGCAGATGGTGAATTTATCATCCATTGATGGCATTACCGTAGATAAACATAGTACAGGCGGTGTAGGGGATAAGACGACACTTATCATCGCTCCTTTAGTGGCTGCTTGTGGTGGTAAGGTCGCAAAAATGTCTGGTAGAGGCCTAGGGCATACAGGGGGGACTATCGATAAAATGGAATCGATTCCTCATTTGAAAGTATCCTTAAGTCAAGAAGATTTTATCGCCCAAGTGAATAGAATAGGCATTGCTGTTATAGGTCAATCAGAAGGCTTGGCACCAGCCGATAAAAAACTTTACGCTTTGCGCGATGTAACGGGAACAGTGGACAGTATTCCTCTTATTGCTTCCTCCGTGATGAGCAAGAAATTGGCATCTGGTGCGCAAGCCATTCTACTAGATGTAAAGGTCGGCAGTGGAGCCTTTATGAAAACCATTGAAGAGGCCCGTTCCTTGGCTAAGGCTATGGTAGATATTGGACGTGAAAACGGTCGTTCCGTTAAGGCTGTTTTGACGGATATGGATCGGCCCCTTGGTCATGCCATAGGCAATGCCTTAGAAATTCGTGAGGTCATTGATACATTAAAAGGTCATGGCCCTGAGGACTTGACTCATGAATGTATTATCATGGCTGCTCACATGCTCGTTTTAAGCCACATCTGCGACTATGAAACCGCCCTAACTCGGGTGCGTGAGGCTCTCGATTCTGGCGCTGCACTCGAACGTTTACGCCTCATGATTGACGCTCAAGGTGGTAATAGCTCTGTGATTGATGATGAAAACCTACTCGCTATCGGTCAATATACATATGATGTGATTGCAACTCAGACCGGTTTTATTACGCATATGAATACGGAACAATGCGGTATTGCATCAGTCATGCTTGGTGCAGGACGCACCGTAAAAGATGGGCCTATTGATTATAGTGCAGGTATCGTGATGCACAAAAAAACGGGCGATACTATTACTACTGGTGAAAGTATAGCGACCTTGTATGCCTCTGATGAAAGCCTACTTGCTAATGCGGCTAAGGCCTATATAGAGGCGATTACAATTGGCGAAACAATGCCAAACATAGTGGATACCATCCTTGATAT
The DNA here is from genome assembly GCF_000411535.1 of Veillonella sp. HPA0037. Taxonomy (NCBI): domain Bacteria; kingdom Bacillati; phylum Bacillota; class Negativicutes; order Veillonellales; family Veillonellaceae; genus Veillonella; species Veillonella sp. HPA0037. The sequence continues at coordinate 932,686 of NZ_KE150483.1, read as the reverse complement.
TGTAGAATGAGGAACAGTATATGATGGAATTAGAAATTCAGAATCTTATAAACCGTGCGATAGAAGCTCGTGAAAATGCTTATTGTCCATATTCACATTTCGCTGTTGGCGCTGCTTTATTATGCGAAGATGGCACCATTTACGAAGGATGTAACATAGAAAACGCATCCTATGGGCTTACCAATTGTGCGGAACGAACGGCTATTTTCAAAGCTGTATCTGAAGGCCATACAACATTTAAGGCCCTTGCCGTAGTTGCTGATACGGAAGGGCCTTGTGCTCCATGTGGTGCGTGTCGTCAGGTGATGGTGGAATTTAAGATTCCTCTTATTATTATGGGAAATTTGATGGGGGATATAAAAATAGTATCTATGGAGGAACTATTACCATTTAGCTTTTCGGAGAGCGATGTAATTGGTAAATAGATCCTTCTGAAGTGGAATAGAGTTTTGTCCAGTTGTTTTGATTGAGTGTAGATGGAAAACTATCGTCACCATAGATGAGTAGGTAGACGTCTTTATCTGTAGGAAGATTATTGACGGATATAAATGGCATAACCTCTTTGGCATTCCATGAAATTGTGTTTGGATTAGGGGCCACTTCATCTGGACCAATTAATTTATAGACTTCATGACCACTATAGTAGGTAGGTGAAACGCGATATCTGCCACTGCCTTGTACAACGAGAGCATCTTGGCTTATTGATTGACCAATATAGTTACTAATAGTTGGACTAGATGCCATATCCATTTGTGGTATAGCAATCGTAAAGGCCAGTGTAATATAGGCAATGCTTGTAACCAGTGCAGTTTTACATATGAATGAAGCTCGCTTATGGCACATGATAGCCATTAATATAGCTAGTGGTGTTAGCGCAGGGAATGTATAGGTGGAGTACTTGGTTGCCATACATGAGAAGAAAAGGATTATTGTGCCAGCCCAGACTGCTAAAAAAGTATGAAAGGGAACGTTCGTAAACCAATTTCTTCGGTTTGTATATACTAGTTTTGGCAGTAAAATGGACCAAGGCAATAAAGCGATTATAGTAATAGGAATATAATAGTACCAAACATTAAATTTAGGATGCTCTGATACTGTGGCGCGTAACCAATTATGGACGCCAAAAAAGACATTAACAAAGTCACTTCCATGTGTTGCGTACATATAGTAATACCAACTACCACCAAGAGTTAGAAGGATGAATAGACCTGGTATGAGCTGGAGGCTTAATAACTCGCGAAGATCTTTGCGAATGATTAAATATATGAGTATGATGAGCCCTGGTAATAAGAATCCGATAGGTCCTTTTGTTAATACTGCGATAGCTGATGCAGTATAAGCTGATAGATAATAGAACTTATAGTTTTTGTTGTGCTCCTTATGACGAGTATAGCCCATATAGAAACTCATCAATGTAGCGTTAAAGAATAAACCTAGTGTCATATCTGTTATAACTGCTTTAGCGATAATCCAATATTCAGCTGATATAGATACGATAATAGCACTAAGAATAGCGATGATATGGCTGCTTTGTGCTTTTACAAAGCGGTATACTAGGAAAACATTACAAAGTGCTAATAGACTAGAGAAGAAACGAGCCCCAAAATTTGAAATGCCAAAGAGTTTAAAGCCTACAATGAGTTCCCAGTAATAAAATATTGGTTTATCATACCAATAATGTCCAAAAATCTGTGGAGATAAATAGTTGTGATTGAGTACCATCTCCTTAGCAGTTAAGGCATAATTGGTTTCTACAGGATCTGTAATGCTGAGCCAAGTATTGCCAATAAAATAGACAATAGAGGATAAAAGAAGAACTATAAAAATATGATAGTCCTTATTTTTTAACATATATTTCATCGATTTATCCCCTTATATTAAATTGGTTAGTCACTGGTGTTTTTGATTTTTTTATAAGTTGCACACATTGTTTTATATTTACAAGTAAACGGAAAATATTATATTTAGGGTGATGTAACATCTTATCAATAATCGAAGAAATATAGTTTTGAGAAATTTTAAATAATAAGTAGGTAATGAGTATCCCCATGATGATATCAAGTGGGTAATGGTGCCCTACAAATACCTTTGCAAATCCTGTTACGATAGTGCCTGTTAGTAGTATTGATCCCAATCTTTTATAAGTGGCAAAAATCGGTAATGCAATAGCTGTCATAGCCATTGCATGAGTGCTAGGAAAACTAGAGTCAGCAGCGTGAGGAATTAGAAGATGTACTGTATGTGCAATAAAAGGTCTAGGTTCCTGAACTATGAATCCGATAATACTGTGAGTGATTAATATAATACCTAGAAATACTACGGTATGTATGCTTGTTTTTAAAAGTGTTTTGTCCTTGTAATAGATTCCAAGTCCTAATAATAGAAGAAGTAATGCAGCGAAGCAACCTGCCAGATATTTAACGATCAATATCATGGATATATCTAGCCAAGTGTAGGTGCCTGCGAGGTTATTAATGAGTTGAAATAATTCGTAATTCATATATATCTCCTTTTTTAGTGATGACTTAACTGTATGAGTACATCATAAAGGGTAAATATTACGAAATTATAACGACTGGATTACGTATTGAAAAAGATTAGTTTTCTATCATGACTGCTAGGATATGACCTTGTATAATAAATGAAAAGGAGGTTGCTATGTTATTTAATTGGTTTAACCATTTAGGTGTACAGAAAAAGATGATAATTAGCAACTTATTAATTATCATTGTACCCTTTGTAGTACTAATAACTTCTTTGGCTATGGTATGGGGTGTTATTCGCTATACAAATCCAGTTGCCCACCGCCAATGGATGATGCTCGCACCTAGTACGATTCAGTCACAAGTATTTCAATTAGGACTTGAGCAAATCAATAAAAAACTTTCGACGGAATCCACATCTATAAGTGATATCTTAGATAGTAGCGCCATATTAGAAGCACAGGGTTTAAATATAGTTATTCTTGAAGATAATCAGGTGGCCTATTCTACATCAGGTTTAGATGTAGATGGTCTATTGAAGAACTTTGATAGTACGATAAATTTATCAGAACCTGTTCATTATTTGAACTGGCAGGGCAATCAATTTACCTATGTGAATTCGTATGGAACAGGACTCACAATTTATGGATATGGGCAAATTCCATTTATGGCCAAGAGCATGGGGCCAGAGTCGATGGATAAGAAACTCGTCGAGGGCGCATTTGGCTTTGGTATCGTAGTGATGTTGGCTATTATTGTTGGCATAGGCATCTATATATCTAATCGCTTAGCACGATATATTTTGCGACCTGTGAAAGATTTGAAAGCAGCAGCTGACAATCTTAAGGATGGTATAGATCCTAAAATTATTACGGTCAGAACATATGATGAACTAGGGGATACTTGCGAGGCTTTCAATAATATGCAATCCACTCTGCTGAAAGCCCGAGAAGAACAGGCTGTTTATGAAGAGCGGAGACGGGAAATGATTGCTGGCATTTGTCACGATATTTCTACACCGCTTACCTCTGTAAAAGGGTATGCTAGCGGCATACTTGAAGGGGTTGCTAATACAGAGGAAAAACGAGCTAAATATGTACAGCGAATCTATGATATGGCAGGACGTATTGAACATTTAGTTACCATGTTATCTGATTTCTCTAAGCTAGAATTAAAACAAATTCATTATGATCGTCATATCTATGTATTAGATGATTTACTGCATGAATATGTCGTCAGTCGTCAGCTTGATGAACACGAACATATACATTTATATGAAACATATGATGCCGGTGATGACATGATTTCCATTGATCGGGAGCAGTTTTACCGCGTTTTAGATAATCTTGTGTCTAATAGCTTGAAATATAGGCGTAGTGAGTCTGTAGTAATTAATATAGCAACGACTAAAACGACTGATGGTTATAGATTAAGATTCTCTGATGATGGGCGAGGCGTATCTACAGAGGAGCTACACCGTTTGTTTGATATCTTTTTCCGCACTGATGAGGCGCGTACGGAAGTGGCCAATGGCAATGGCATAGGTCTAGCCATTGTAAAACAAATTGTTGAAGATATGAATGGTGTTATTTACGCTGAACATAATGAAAGCGGTACTGGATTATCTATTGTGATGGAATTTCCTCGCATAAAGGAGTAAGGTATGGGTAAAGTTTTGATTATTGAAGATGATATGGGCATCTATGAACTTGAACGTGATTATTTGGAAATTGAAGGCTTTGAAGTCGATATTGAAACAAATGGTATAGATGGCTTGAATAGGGCACTTAATAATGAGTATGACCTTATACTACTTGATATTATGATTCCTAAAAAGGATGGATTTGCTGTTTGTCGTGATATTCGTAAAGAAAAAGAAATTCCCATTATCATGGTTAGTGCTAAGCGAGAAGATATTGATAAGATACGAGGCTTAGGACTGGGTGCTGATGATTATATGATAAAACCCTTTAGCCCTGCTGAACTTGTAGCTCGTGTTAAATCCCATATTCAACGCTATAATAGAATACGCAATAGCTTGAATCTTATAGTGGACGTTGTTGATCCCAAAATCAGTGCAGGAAATTTAGAAATTATGCTAAATTCACATCAAGTGTTTTTAGGTGGATCTGAGGTAAATTTAACACCGCGCGAATACGATATTTTAGTACTTCTTGCATCGACTCCTAACCGTGTGTTCACAAAAGAAGAGGTTTTTGAACGTATTTGGGGTATTGATTCATTAGGTGAGACATCTACTGTCATGGTTCATATCAATAGATTAAGGGCCAAAATTGACAAACAATTCCAAGAAGAGGAATATATTGATACCGTTTGGGGTGTAGGCTATCGTTTTCATAAATGGGATAACTACAAAAAAATATAGTCGTAAACAATCTTTGTGTAAGATTATAAGAAAAAGGCTGGAGCACGTGGCTCCAGCCTTTTAGCATAAGATAATGACCATTAGAATGCAGGAACAATTGCACCTTGGTATTTATCTTGAATGAATTTTTTGATTTCAGGGCTATGAAGAGCTTCCATCAATTTCTTGATGCGAGGGTCATTTTCATTGCCTTTAAGAACAGTTACGACGTTTACGTAAGGGGAATCGTTGGATTCGATGAACAATGCATCTTTACCAGGGTTAAGACCTGCATTTAATGCAAAGTTAGTGTTGATAGCTGCTAGTGCAACATCGTCGATGGAACGAGGCACTTGAGCTGCTTCTAATTCTACGAATTGGTAACCATTAGGGTTAGAAGCGATATCTTGTACAGTGGATAAGATATTGTTAGAGTCTTTCAATGTGATAAGACCAGCTTTTTGTAATAACATTAATGCACGACCACCATTTGTAGGGTCATTAGGAATAGCGATTTTTGCACCTTTAGGAAGGTCTTTTAAATCTTTGATTTGACGGGAATATAAGCCCATTGGTTCGAGATGAACACCACCAGCAGATACTAGAGGAAGGTTATGTGCTTTTGCAAATTCTTCCATGTATGGTACATGTTGGAAGAAGTTAGCGTCGATTTCTTTATCGCCTAATGCAAGGTTAGGTGTGTTATAATCAGTGAATTCTGTGATTTGTAAATCGATGTTATCTTTTGCCAAGATGGGTTTTACTTGTTCTAAGATTTCCGCATGTGGTACTGCAGTAGCACCAATTTTTAATACTTGTTTGTCACCGCTGTTAGCCGCTTTGTTATTATCGCTGCCGCAACCTGCGATTAATAGCGCACCGCCGAGAACGACTGTAGCCGCTAATGCTAAAAATTTGTTCATACAAACACTCTCCTTTTCGAGAAAATTAAATGTAATTCGATAAGCTTATAGTACTAAATTATTTCCTATTCCGCAACTATGTATTATTAGAGGTTATCCATAACTAAAAGTTATAGGGCTCATTATACGTAAATGTAAAAGATAAGCCACCCTAAATAACTCCACCGGCCGGGTCTGACTCCGGCCTTCGGCCTTCGCAGGGCCAAAGTCGTAATTTAGGATGGCTTATCTTCTTTTTTACTTACCTATAATGAGCCCTATACTTAATAGTAATTGGTACAACATGGCGGCACCAGCAGTGGTACCCATGGCTTTATCTAGTTTGATTTCATCTACATGGGTATAGAATATGTTAATGGTTTTAAATGCTGGGATAATGGCTATTAATGCGAGTAATGCTGGAATAGGGAGGACTTTCAAATAGATCCATGCACCAATCCAGATGAAGTTAAAGATATAAGTGATGCTCATAAGGCTGATGGCACGGTCGCGGCCTAATACAATTGGTAATGTACGACGGCCGTGTTTTTCATCGTTTCGAATATCTCGAATGTTGTTGGTGAGCATGATGGATCCAACTAATAGGGTAGCCGGTAGTGCAGGGATTAGGAATGCTAGTGAAAGTTCACGCGTCCACGCAAAGCCTGTAATGAGGACAATAGCAAAACCCATGGCGATACCGGATGAGATTTCCCCAAATGGTGTGCGAGAAATTGGCTTTGGGCCACCTGAATACAAAAAACTAATTAAAATACAGATGATGCCGGCCGGAATGTACCACCATGTAATGGTGGCTGATAGGTATAGGCCGATGATGATAGGTACAATCATAAGAACCTTAATCATAGTGGAGATGAGCTTTGGCGTCACTGCACCACGGGTAAGGGAACCAGCATTACCTATTTTTTGCCCCGCATCAAGACCAGATTTAAAATCTTTCAATTCATTCCATAAATTAGCGATGATTTGAGCCGATACGACGGCTAAAAATATAAGAATTGTATGGAATATGGCGAGTCCTGTGCCATGAAGTGCACCGAAGGTATAATAACTAAATGCAGCACCTAAGATGGTTGGCCCTAATGCAGCAGCCAATGTGCGAGGTCTAGTGAGAGGAATTAATTCTTGTATCATAATGGTGTGGCGAAATGCCAACTCCTTTCTGTTAGAAATACGTTTTCTTATCTTTAAGTATTGTATAGTACATTAGGAGAAATGTAAATTTGGTGTCCCTATCATGTTAGTACAATTATATAGTATAATATTATATGTATATTTAAAATTCTTAATTTAACTTACTGATATAATTCAATTCATATATTCATGAGGTGAGACTATGAAAACGTGGAGTAAGAAGGTAATGACACTAGCTTGCGCGACCTGCTTAACGGTAGGTATGGCGGCTGTAGCTTGTGCCGATACAATTGATTTAGGCTATGGTCAGTATGCTACCACTAATAATGGTGTACACGCGGTAGCTGTAGATGCGATTCCTACAAATCCTACTTTCAGAACGATGGAACAAAATAAGACTCTTCAAAAGGCTAATGAACGAGCTGCACAATCTATGAACGACCGCATAAAAACATCCTACCCAATGGTAAAAGAAGAGTTTAAAGGTACTGCTCTAGATGGATATAGTTTGTATCAATTATCTGGGGATAGTACATTAGGTCATCATACAGGTTGGTTGCTTACATACAATGTAAATAAAGAGGCGATTAATTATCTCGATCGTACAGCTACTCAAATTGTTAACGCAGCAATGGCTGATAAACAAGTGAAAGCACAATCAGTTAGCGAGCCTTACACAAAATCTAATGCAGAGAAGTTTATTTCAAAAATGGCCACAGTTACACTTGACCGCAAGATGTTAGAGCCACAAATAGCAAATTTAAATGCGACTATGCATCGCGACATGATTAAAACAATACAACAAAGTGCTATGCAAGATGCGTCGTTGTCGCAAAAGAATAGACAAAGTGTGCAAGAGGGCGTAGATCTGTTTAAGAGAGTCATCCCTAACTTTACAATGGGCGCTACAGAAATATCATTTAAACCATATACATCTAAGTTTGGTGCTATGGCCGGTATGAGTGTGCGCGGCAGCTTAAAATATGATGGCTTTGTATTGCCTGGTAGCTTAACTATGTATGCAATGCCACAAAACGATGGGCTTACAGTACAAATCTTGGCTACCGAAGATACGAGCCGAGACTACTGGTCAGGACAATTAGAATCCATGTATGGATTGAAAACCCTAAAGGGAGGCAATAAATAATGAAACCATTAAAAACTCTTGTGCTAGCAGCTTGTTTAGTTGGTGCTGTGACTAGTTTTGCTGGTGCAAAAGATGTAAAAACCATAGCAGGATCCATGTCTGTTCCGAATACAGTTACGGTAGCAACTGCATCTACTACAGATTCTGTGGACATTATAAAGGATTTGCTTATCAAGGATAATGCAAAACCAACTACGAATAAACGGACCCGTCAAAGTAATGAGGATGCATTATCTGCGCTTAACTATATGGGCGTTTCCTATGATGTATATCAATTACAAGGGGAAGATAAAACTGGCCAAAAGGACGCTTTGTTAGTGGCCGTAGATTTGAAAACAGCAGCCAATGCACTGTTTGATAACCCTAAGGCTAATGCGTCTGTCCTTCCTGTATTAGCCATACTCAATAATGGTGAGTTGGATCCGATTACAGAACAACTCATGTTGACTACGGTTAATAATCTGTTGCCAAAAGAATCTAAAACATTTACATTGCCAGATAAGAACGTACCCGGTTCCATCTATGTAAGTGCTGGTACAGGTTACAGTGCTGCCTTTGGTGTAGTTGGTGAAAGCCAAAAACCTACTACCATTACTGTAGAAAACACGGAACAAATGGAGAAAATGAATAATACAAAGTATCAAACATATACGGTAGGTTCTCGCGTATTAGTTGATGCGGAAGGTATCAAATTCCCATATTATGCAAAAGCGGCACTCGTAATGAATCCACAAAAGCCTACATTGTTCTTGGCATTGACTAGTGATGTACAACGTCAATATTTTATGCCAATCTTTGCAGATGCTTTCAAATCTATTAAATAAAATATATTGAAAAACATCGATATTAATGTATAATAATTTCTATATGATGTATGTATTGTAAAAAGGAGTCCTATTATGAAAACAATTCACACAGATAAAGCGCCTGCAGCAGTAGGTCCCTATTCCCAAGCTAAAGTAGCTGGCGGTTTCTTGTTCGCTTCTGGTCAGGTAGCGATTAACCCTGCTACAGGTTCCGTAGTTGAAGGCGGTATTGAAGCACAAACTGAACAAGTATGCAAAAATATTGAAGCTGTATTAGCCGAAGCAGGTTCTGATTTCTCCAAGGTTATCAAAACAACATGCTTCTTAGCTGATATCAATGACTTCAAACCTTTCAACGAAGTATATGCAAAATATTTTACATCTAAACCAGCTCGTTCTTGCGTGGCTGTAAAAGATCTTCCATTGGGCGTTGCAGTAGAAGTGGAAATCATCGCGGAAGTATAATATGGATTATATTTCAGTATTACAAAAAGAAATGCGACCTGCCTTTGGCTGTACAGAGCCAATTGCGCTTGCCTATGCAGCAGCCAAGGCCGCATCCGTATTGGATGAGTTTCCCAACCACATTCATGCGCGATGCAGTGCCAATATCATTAAAAACGTAAAATCAGTGGTCATTCCGAACTCTGGAGGCCGCAAAGGCTTAGCTGCGGCTACCGTGCTCGGCGCCATCGTAGGCCATCCAGAACGAGAACTAGAGGTGTTAGAAGCGGCTACCGATGAAAATCGTAAGTGGTTAGGTACCTTATTAAAGGCTAACTTTTGCACTGTAGAACTAGCAGAAGGCGTTGATAATCTCTACATTGAAATTACGGCCACAACCGATGAACATACGGCAGTGGTACGCATTGAAAATGCACATACTAATATTACCTATGTGTCCGTAGATGGAAACGTGATTTCTGAAACCATTAATGAAATTAAAGAGGCTGAAAGTAGTACTTGTCCGATGACATTCGATAGTATCTACGAATTTACAAAAGCTGGTGACATTTCCGGTATCTTACCTAGCATTAAGCAGCAGGTAGAATATAATACGGCCATTTCGAATGAAGGGTTATCCAATGATTATGGTGCCAATATTGGTCGATTGTTATTGCTTGATGATGAAACCCCATCTCTAGAAACAAAGTGCAAGGCTCGTGCCGCAGCAGGATCCGATGCACGCATGAGTGGGTGCCCGTTGCCTGTAGTTATTTGCTCCGGCTCTGGAAACCAAGGATTGACCGTATCTATGCCTATCATTACAACCGCGGAGGAGCTTGGCAAAACCGATGAGGAACTGTACCGAGCTCTTGTGTTTGCCAATTTGTTAACGCTTTACGTTAAATCTGGTATTGGTAAACTATCCGCATATTGTGGTGTTGTATCGGCTGGCATTGTAAGTGTAGCTGGTATTGCCTTTTTGAAAGGCGATAGCAAAGATATTATCGAAGATACACTCGTAAATGGTCTTGTTAGCCTATCCGGTATCGTATGTGATGGGGCGAAACCATCTTGTGCCGGTAAAATTGCTATCTCCTTAGATGGAGCTTTCATGGGCTATAAACAAGCTCGCCTTAACAAGAGTTATCAAAAGGGTGATGGCCTTGTAGCCCACTCCGTTGATGATACGATTAAAAGTATTGGTGTCGTAGCACAAGGCATGAAAGAAACTGACGTAGTTATTTTGAATGAAATGTTGAAGCATTAATTGGCTCTATATATGGAGTATATTTTGTTCTAGAAACAAGAAAACAGCGTTATGATCGGTTTGGTCATAACGCTGTTTTTCTAATGTTATTGTAATTTTTTAGGATCCTTTAGTAGCAATGATGCGATCAGTCCAACAATAAGGAATGGAACTAGTGTCATCATGGCTGCTGGTAGGGAATAGGTATCTGCTAAATTCCCTACAATCGGTGCGATGATGCCGCCGATTGTTTGGCTTACGCCAAGGGTGATGCCTGATGCAAATCCGATGCTCTTAGCTAGATAAGTTTGGCCCAGTACAATAACAGGGCTATAACTGATGGCCTTTGCAGCACCAATCATGAGCAAAATCAGATAGGCGAGTGGCATCATAATCGTTACAGAAAACTCAGGGACTTGTGTTAATAGGAACATGGATGGCAACCAAATCAACAGAGATAATCTAATGATTTTGATAGGACCGTATTTATCGCCCAATAAGCCACCGATGTAGGTCATAAAGATGCCGATGCTAAAGAATACGGTTAATGCAAAACTACCTTGTTCGGGGCTCGTGCCGAGTTCATGAGTCCAGAATACAGGGATAAATGCATTAATTACGCGGAAATTAACCGATTGGCTTAGAATAATGATGAACAATATGCCAAAATATTTCCAATAATTTTTCAGTGGCTGAGCCGCAACTGTTGGATTTTCGGTGGCTACGGCTTGGTCGATAGTTTGGGCATGAGCTACGATACGTGGCATGAGCAAGAATAGAACGGTAGATATAATAATACCGGCTACGGTGAAAGCTGCTAGGCCATGTGCACCTACTGTATAGGCGATAGTGCCAGCAAATAGAGGACCAAAGGCGAAGCCTGAACTACCGCCGATGGCGAAGGTTCCCATTGCTTTGCCTTTCTTGCCACCTCCGAGGCGGTTCATAATTTTTGCCCCTTCAGGATGGAAAATGGAAGAACCTACACCGGCTAGTGTGGCACATACAAGGAGACTTTCATAAGACGAAACAAAACCCATCATCCCCGTACTACATGCGGATAATAACGTGCCTGCTGCAATGAGTCGTGGCTGATTGAGCTTGTCTGAAATATACCCTAGCAATGGCTGTAGCAATGACGATAATGCCGTGTTCGCTAAGATAAGAAAACCTGCTTGCTCCAAGGACAGTCCATACGTATAGATAAACAGCGGCAATAATGCGGGTAATACACTTTGGCATGAGTCATTAATCATGTGACTCAGCGTGATGAGATAAGGATAATACTTTTGCATAGTAAACCTCGTTGATTGATGATGTAATATATAATATATTTATATTATATACTATATGTATACAAATAAAACCTAGATAACATCTGTATTATGTGTATCTAGGTTTATCTATTATATCTCTATCATTATCATTTTAAATATGGCAGAGGAGGAGGGATTTGAACCCCCGCGCCGGTTGCCCGACCTACCGCATTTCGAGTGCGGACCCTTCAGCCTCTTGGGTACTCCTCCGTGCTTTACGACGCTCTTTAAAGAAATCTTTCATCAATTGGCTACATTCATCAGCGAGGATGCCTGCTTGCAATTGTGGCTCATGGTTCAATCCCGGGTGGGATAGCACATTAAACAGTGATTCTACGGCGCCTCCTTTGTAGTCGCTAGCACCATATACAACGCGATCAATACGGCTGTTAATAATGGCCCCTGCGCACATAGGACACGGCTCTATCGTAACATACAGGGTGCATCCAGTCAACCGCCAGCGCTTTAGGCTATTACAGGCCTCACGGATGACGAGAACCTCGGCGTGAGCTGTTGCATCATGATCCAGTTCACGGCGGTTATGATGACGTGAAATGACTTGATTATTGTGGACCAAAATGGCGCCAATAGGAATTTCGCCAAGGGCATACGCTTTTTTGCCTTCTTCGATGGCAAGGCTCATAAAGTATTCGTCACGACTGCGCTCGTCCATTGTATTAAGTTCGGTTGAATCCATTAGGTCTTTTGTCATTATTGCACCTCTTAATGTATAATATCTTACATAGAGTCTATCATATTTTATCGTATTTTTGCGAATAGATTTAATCGTTGTGTCAGTTGCTTGTGTGAGGCTAGTATGGATATTATTTGGTATATGTTTGACATGATCGGCACCGTCGCATTTGCCGTCTCTGGAGCACTTGTGGGTGTGTCCCGTAAAATGGATATTTTTGGCATGGCCGTGCTCGCGCTTGCTACCGCTATTGGGGGCGGTGTGATTCGTGATGTACTGTTAGGCTATTTCCCGCCCAATTCACTTCGTAATGTAGTGTACGTTACGGTCGTCCTCGCAGTGACCTTTATTGTATTTGTCATTTATAACAGTCGTTATCATCGCAACATAATGGGACCTCGTAGTAGGGCTAGTTATTTATTTGCCGATGCTCTTGGCTTAGCATCCTTTACCGTTACGGGTGCCTCTGCAGGGTATACACTATATCCGGACTTGCCTATATTCATCGTATTGCTTGGTACGATTACCGCTGTAGGTGGTGGCATTCTGCGCGATATGTTAGCGCAGCGCGTGCCTTCCGTACTGAAAGAAGACGTATATGCGTTGCCTAGTATTATTGGCGGTATAGCGTATTATCTACTGGTAATTAGCGATTGGGCAGGGCAAGCCGTATATGGGGCTTTCACCATTGTGCTTGTTATTCGTCTACTAGCTATAAAATATCACTGGAGCCTACCTCGTGTCAGATAATAATCGGTTTTATGCGATATATTTGCCAAATTATGACTAAGTGATATAATTGTAATATTAGTTATTTTTTTATGATTGTATCCCTTACAACAGTTGTGAAATGGTACGCACAAGCGTGCTTGATAAAGGAGTTTAACCTATGTCTAAAAAATGGTTGAAAGTAGCGTTAATGGTTACGGCTATTGCTACGGGTACATCCATTCAAGTTGATGCGGAAACTGTGTTATATGTTCCGCAAGATGATCGTCCAGTAAGCCTACAATATACAGTTGATACTGCAAAGGCAGCGGGAATGACGGTGTTAACACCACCACAAAATTTGATTTCCGGTAAAACCTACAAAGGGCAAGCCGATCAAATCTGGAATTGGGTAGAGCAAAATGCGGGCCGTGCCGATGTTATGGTATTGAGTACAGATACCTTAATCTATGGCGGCCTTGTGGATTCTCGTAAACATAATTTGCCATTGAGCACATTGGAAAATCGTTTAAAACGCATCGAAGCGCTTAAGGCAAACCATAAAAATATACGCATTTATGGTTTTGGTACCGTCATGCGTTCCCCACGCGCTAGTGGGGGTGGTACAGAACCATCCTACTATGCAGATTATGGTCCAACCATATTCCAAATTGCTGCGCTACAAGATAAATTGGATGCAGGCACATTGACACAAGCGGAAACACAAAAATTGATGACCTTGCAAGCCTCTGTCCCTGTAGAATATCTACAAGACTGGTTCTCTCGCCGTCAAAAAAATATGCAAGTGAATAAAGACTTGATCGATGAAGCGCGTAATGGTGTCTTTGCATACTTTGCATTAGGCCATGATGATACGTCTCAATTGTCTCAATCCGCATTGGAAGGACGCTATTTAAATCAATATTCCAAGGGCATTCCACGTACACAATATGGCAGCTTCCCTGGGGCAGATCAACTCGGTTTATTGTTGATGGCTCGTTCTCGTACCGATGAAAGTGCGGAAAAACCTACGTTCTCCGTTATCTATCCACTTGGTGGTGCCGGCAAAACATTGCCAGGTTACGAAGACCAAACCGTTGATAAAACGATTGCGGAACACGTAGAAGCCGTTGGTGGTACGATGACAACTGCAGGTAAACCAACTGTTCTTCTCGCTGTTAATACACCGCTTTCTACGAGTACATCCGAATCTGAAACCTTTGGTAACTTCCCAATGATTTCTCAAGCTACGACTGCCTTTGTAGATCGTATTCAACAAGCTACGGAACAAGGTGTAAACGTGAGCATTGCGGATATTGCCTATAACAATGGCTCCGATAATACCTTGTTAGGTGCTTTATATAAACGCGATTTACTCTATAAAATCGGCGCTTACAATGGCTGGAATACAGCAAGTAATACGGTAGGCTATGCGATTGCACAAGGCTTATTGCTACAAACTATGTCCCCAGAAGGGCATCGCGATATGTTGACCCAACAATACTTAGATAACTGGGCATACCAAGCGAATATCCGCAAGGATATTTATCGTATGCAAGATTCCATTCGTACCGACAATGTACGCTACTCTGGTGATTTGAATTCAAAATTAGAAGAGTATTTACAAGAACGTGTACAAGATTTCAGTGAAACTTATTTGAAGGTAGACCCTCGTACAGTTAAGGCTACATTCCCATGGGGCCGTTTGTTTGAAACGGATATTACTGTTTATGATAAACCAGTAGTACCTCTTCAAAAAGAAATTCGTATGCAACGGGAAGCAGAAGCGAAGAGACAAGCTGAAGCTGCAGCAGCTGCTGCGGCTGCACAAGCCAATGGCCAAGCACAAGCCGCTCCAGCTGTGCCAACTACAACAACTCAAGCTGCACCAGCTGCAACTTCGACAACGGTAGTACATCAAGCATCGACTTCACCGCGCATCGTTCCAACACCGGCCGCTGTGCCTCAACAATAATCGCCTATGAAACGATCATTTTTGCCTGAAATAACCTATATGCGTGGTCTCTGTATGCTCGGCGTTATCGGCATTCATGTCGGCTCCTATGCATTACAAAATCCGTTCGTTAATTTACAACTCATTAGCGTGTTGGAAATCTTATCGCGTTTTGCAGTGCCTGCATTTTTCTTCCTGTCAGCCTTTGGTTTGTTCTACCATACATCGGTAAACGATCCATTTAGCTACAAGGATTTTATGAAACGACGCTTTCAAGTGGTGCTCTATCCTTACATTGTGTGGTCTCTATTCTACCTTATCTATACAGGCATAACGGCGCACAATTTTGGAAATCTCCATCCCGGACCATTGCTTGTGAACCTCTTGTTTGGTAACAGTATGTACCATTTATATTTTATGGTTATACTGGTATGGTTCTATGTGCTCATGCCACTATGGCGTGTGATGGTACGGTGGATTTTGAAAGCCCCCATTCCGTGGCTTGTCATCTTATTTGCCATCCAATTAGGTGTTGACTTTATATCATCTTATCGATTGGGAGCCTGGGTGACACAACAGTTTAGCGATTCTCCAGCCATAAAATATCTCTTCGATATGCGCCTTAATTATTGGGTGATTCATTATGTATGGATATTCCTCTTTGGTGCTGTTGTAGCTGAGCGATATGAAATCGTGAAGGACTATATGTGGCGTTACCGATATCTATTGGCCACATGTGCCATTTTATCGATTCTATCCATGTTGGGCGCCTACTACTATGTCATGGATGTATGGCATTATACGGTGCTCGAAGCGATTTACACGGTACATCAGTTGAGTCCAATGGGTGTATTCTATACGGCATTAGGCACATTGTTTAGCTTATTCCTATTCCAAGTGATGCCCCTCAACAATACGATGGAGGCGTTCTGGTCACAAATTGGGGATACTTCATACGGCATCTATTTGGCACATCCGTTCTGGTTATTGATCATGACCGGTATCATGGCCAAGTATAATCTTCTATTTACAGTGCCTCACGTAGTGCTGTTGTATGTGATGGCCGTAGGATTATCCTACTTGACGACAGTAGGTTTACAACAAATACCAAAGCCAATTCGAAAATATATTCTTGGCAACTAATAGGCTTATACAAGCCCTGTAAGATTGGTATATAACTAATTACAATAGAATCCGCTCCTACCATAACTTATAGTTATCGGTAGAGGGCGGATTTTTTCATGACTAATTTGAAAACTTTCACAATGTAAAGTGTGAAAATTAATCTGTGATTGTGCTATAATACAATCATACTGATTAGAGTTACAACAAGGGAAAATGAGGTGCTCTTATGAAAGAATTAACATATTTTAACGGTGAATTCGTCGAACCAGGTGCAAAGGTAATCAGCATTGATGACCGTGGTTACTTATTCGGCGATTCTGTATATGAAGTTGTACGTGTTACAAAAGGTCGTTGTTTTGCATTGTCCTATCACCAAGATCGTCTATATCGGTCCATGCGTGAAATGGATATTCCTGTAAAAATGACGCCAGATGATTTGACCGAACTTCATGAAATTTTGATTGAACAAAGTGAAATCAAAGAAGGTTACATTTATTTACAAATCTCCCGTGGTGTAGCGCCACGCCATCATGCGTACGATCGCTCTAAACTTGAACCACAAATGCTCATGTCCATTCATAATCTCGATATGGATGCAGTGAACAAGTTGGAAACCGGTGTGAAAGCTATCGCATTGCCTGATGAACGTTGGGGTCATGTAGACATTAAAACAACGAATTTGATTCCTAACATTTTGGCGCAAACAAAGGCGGAAAAGAAATTTGCCTATACGGCGATGCTATTCCGCGATGGCATTTGTACCGAAGGGGCTACATCTAATGTATTTGCCGTGAAAGATGGAATTATTTATACACATCCAGCGGATAGTCATATTTTGAAGGGCATTACGCGTCAAATGGTTATCACTCGTGTGGCACCTTCATTGGGCATCACTGTTATCGAAAAAGAGTTTGACCGCGCCTTTGTTGATGATGCGGATGAACTATTCTTTACCAATACAACCGGTGGTGTGATTCCGATTATAAAACTCGACAGAAATCCTGTATCTGATGGTAAACCAGGTGCAGTGACTATGAAATTACGTCATGGTCTAGAAAAATTAATGGAAGAAGGCTTGGCTTAATTAGCATACATAGGTATCAATATGGTAGCTATAGTGGCTGGTAAGGGGAGCTTTCACAAAGAAAGGACATATTTTGATTACATTAGAACACATTAGCAAGGTCTACGAAGGTGCTAATCGTGTAGAAGCGCTGAAGGATATTAGCCTCACCATTGAAAAGGGGCAAATCTACGGCATTATTGGTCAATCAGGGGCCGGTAAATCTACACTGATTCGTTGCATCAATATGCTGGAAGCCCCTACATCGGGCTCCGTTATCGTAGACGGCACAGATTTAACGAAATTGAGTGCTAGTGAACTGCGTAAAGCGCGTAAACACATTGGCATGATTTTCCAACATTTTAATCTTTTATCTTCGCGCACGGTCTATGACAATGTAGCATTCCCATTGGAATTGCAAGGGCTTAGCAAGGCTGAAATCAAAGAACGCATCACTCCGATTCTCGATATCGTAGGTTTATCGGACCGCGTGAATAACTATCCATCCCAGCTATCCGGTGGTCAAAAGCAGCGCGTCGGCATTGCTCGTGCGTTGGCATCTAATCCAAAGGTATTATTGTGCGACGAAGCTACATCTGCGTTGGATCCACAAACAACAGAATCCATCTTGGAATTGTTGAAGGATATCAATGAACGGATGGGGCTTACCATTGTGCTCATCACTCATGAGATGAAGGTTATCCGTGAAATTTGCGACCGCGTAGCCGTTATCGAAGGCGGTGTTATCTTAGAAGAAGGTAGCACGCTCGAAGTATTTACAAATCCGAAGAAACCGACTACAAAAGATTTCGTTGGCTCAGTAGTAAGTGATAACCTACCACAAGAAGCGCTTGAACATATTGAACTTCATGATGACTGGATTGCTGGTACGGCACCATTGGTAAAATTGAAGTTTACCGGCCAAGCCACAGATGAACCTGTTGTAGCAGGTTTAGTACGTCGTTTTGATCTCGATGTAAGCATCTTATTTGGTGGCATCGACTACATTCAAAACACTAGTGTAGGCCGTCTCATCATCATTTTGAATGGTGATCCTATGAAGGCGCAAGAAGGGCTAGACTATATCAGAACATTACCAATTGAAAGCGAGGTGATCGGTTATGTCAGAGCAAGTAATTAAATTGTTGATAACCGGTACCTTGGATACATTGCAAATGACCGTTATCTCTACGATTATGGCCATGATTATTGGTATTCCGCTCGGTGTAGTATTGGTGGTTACATCTAAAGGGCATATTTTAGAAAATGCAGCGCTTAATAAGATTCTAGGGGCTATCGTTAATGCGACTCGTTCCATTCCGTTTATCATCTTAATGGTTGCCATCATTCCGTTTACACGTATGGTTGTTGGTACGTCCATTGGTACGACGGCTGCTTGTGTACCGTTGACATTGGCGGCGATTCCGTTTTTAGCACGTCTTGTAGAAACATCCATTAAGGATATTCAATTCGGTGTTATCGAAGCTGCTCAATCGATGGGGGCAAGCCCATTCCAAATTATCCGCAAGGTATTGTTACCAGAAGCATTGCCAACTATTATCGATAATGTTACGGTGCTTATCGTTAACTTGATTGGTTACTCTGCAATGGCTGGTGCTATTGGTGGCGGCGGCCTTGGTGATATTGCTATCCGCTACGGATACCAACGTTTCCAAGGAGATATCATGCTTGCTACCATTATCATTCTTATCATTATGGTTCAAGTTATCCAAATGATTGGTGACGGTTTATCCAAAGCGATGAATAAGAAATAGGAGGCGTTATGAGCGTCAATGAAAAATTGAGAAGTGCTCAACATGACGAGCTCTTTGAAGGCATTTTACAACTTCAAACTGTAGAAGAATGTTATGCATTCTTTGAGGATATTTGTACTGTTAATGAACTGAAAGCATTATCGCAACGACTTCAAGTGGCTAAAATGTTACGCGCTGGTGATAGCTATGAAACGATTGTAGAAGAAACCGGCGCTAGTACAGCGACGATTAGTCGTGTGAAACGATGCCTTGTATATGGTGCTGATGGTTATACAGTGGTATTAGATCGATTGGCAGACAAAAAATAGTCGTAACATATTCATAGTAGGATATAATACATAACGGTGACCCTGGTCACCGTTATTTTGTATATAGGACTATTGTTTTTACTTATACGAATGGTAAAATGATAGTATATGTATATGAGATATGGGAGGTCGTATATGGAATGGCTAATTGCAATAACCGGATTACCCTATGAGGTAATGATACTTATATTGCTTGCTGTAGCAGGGGCCTTTGCGGGCTTTGTGGATTCCATAGTGGGTGGCGGTGGATTGATATCTGTGCCGGCCATGTTGCTAACTAATTTGCCTCCTAGCATGGCTCTAGGTAGTAATAAATTGTCTAGTATCTTTGGGGCCGGTAGTGCATCAATTACATTTTTACGAAACCATATGGTTGATTTTAGGCTGGTTCGTAAACTATTGCCTTTTACCTTTATAGGTTCTATGCTGGGTACTTTGGCGGTTGTATCATTACCGCCGCTATATGTTAAACCGATTATCATCGTATTACTCGTGGCCGTTACATTATTTGTAGTCTTTAAAAAGAACTGGGGCGAAGTAAATCGCACCTCTCAAGTAATGGGGCGAGCACTTTATATTTGTATGGCCTTTGCCCTTGGCATCGGTATTTATGATGGCTTTATAGGCCCTGGTACGGGTACATTTCTCATTATGGGATTTATCTTTACCGGATTTGATTTTCTCCATGCTTCGGCGAATGCTAAAATTTTAAATTTCACCAGTAATTTAGCATCTTTACTTGTGTTTCTATATTTAGGACACGTCAATATTATGTATGGTCTTGCCGCTGCGGTGGGACAAGTTGTGGGCGCCTATTTAGGATCTCATTTAGCCATTGCGAAAGGGTCCTCTTTGGTGCGTGTTGTATTCCTGTCTGTTACGACAGTGATGTTGTTAAAATTAGTATTTGATTATATTTCTACCTTGTAGGAGGTGTGAGTATGCCTCATAAAAATGATGTTCAAGTGGCATTGATCAGCGGTGGTACATCGGGGATTGGATTTGCCACAGCTAAGCTATTATTGCAAGAAGGTTGGTGCGTCGTTATCAATGGCCGCGATGAACAAGCGGGACAAAGGGCAAAGATGAAATTGCGCCGATATTCTTCGAAGGTGCGCTATGTGAAAGGCGACGTATCTAGTGTTAGCGATTGTCAGCGCATCGTAAAAGAAACGGTAGATTTATTTGGTAGTATTTCGGCTCTTGTAACGGCGGCTGGATATTATGAAGAAGAGCTACTAGCCGATGTATCTGAATCGGCCTTTGATGAAATGTTTGGAACAAATGTAAAAGGAACTGTATTCTTGTGCCAAGCGGCATTGCCTTATTTACGTCAAGTAAAGGGCAGTATTGTTACCGTATCTAGTGATGCAGGCCTACAGGGCAATGTAGCCTGCTCAGTATATGGTGCATCAAAAGGTGCTATCGTAAGCTTTACAAAATCACTGTCCCTTGAGATGGCACCTCATGAAGTACGTGTAAATTGTGTATGTCCTGGCGACGTAGATACATCGCTTGTAGATAAGCAAATTGCCCAATCCCATCAAGATGCGGAACAAGTAAAAGAGGAGATGGGCCAACATTATCCGTTAGGACGTATTGCAAAACCTCATGAAATTGGAGAAGTTATCGCTTTTTTAATTAGTTCAAAAGCATCCTTTGTAACAGGTGCTGCGTGGACGATTGATGGAGGTCTTACGAGTTGGTAGTGAATAGAGTGTTATCTATTACTAATAGTCATAATAAGACAGTTTATACAGGGTAAAATATATATTATTCATTTCAATTCTACATTGAGAATGGTATAATAATACTAATGAACGATACATACATTCACAAGTGGAATCCGGAGAAAAAAGGAGAACGATTATGGCAGAATATAATGGCGTTAGAATTGAACCGCTTAGCGATGGTGGTCAAGATTTAAATTATCAAGTTGAACAATTTATTTTCTGGGGTGCAGGCCGTGCTGCCGTATTGGCTTTGTCTCCAAAATTCAGCAATGTTGCACTATGCACAAATGCAACATACATGGTAACTCGCATTGCTCATTTATATGATGTTGAATTACAAACAGGTGCTGTTGTAGGTTTAGTAGGTGGCTTGAGCACTGCTATTGCTACAGCTGCTATTTCCTTACTCGTACCTTTTAAAGCAGTACGCGTACCGGTAGCTGTTGGTTTGACCTATGCTATTGGTAAGGTAGCTCATATCTGGATCGAAGATGGTATGCCATCCGACATCGAACGCTACAAACCTATGATCGCTGAGTTCTATGAAAATGGTAAAACCATTGCTGGCGAAATCGCTCGCGATGCAGCAGCAAGCATTCCGTTCACTCAAGGCCAACGCGATGTATGGGCTGGTATTGCCAATGAAACAGGTCTTGCAAAAGAACAATTAGAACAAGTATATTCTGAAAAAGTAGCACCTGCTATTGAAAAATGGAATACGGAAACGAAATACCAATTGCATGATAATGCAGCAGAAGCAGTAGCAAAAGTAACTGATGCGGCAAAAGAAAAAATCGATGTAGCAAAAGAAACATTGGATACTGCAAAAGAATTGGCTAAAGGTGGCGTAGAAGTAGCGAAAGCAACTACTCAAGTGGCTGTGGAAAACGCAAAAACTACAGCGACTAAAGCTGTGGAAAATGCAAAAGATACTGCATTCCAAGCTGTTGAAACAGTAAAAGAAACGACAAAATCCACAATTAACGGTTTTCGTAAATAGTTAGAAGGATTGGTATGAATCCATTAAAGATCATCAAATATGGCAAGTATTTTAGTGAGTCTCGATTCTTGGCGTTTGCCACTCGCTATGGTAAAAAACTTGCCTTTGTACAAAAAGCAGTGGTGTTATTCTTTTGCTTGCGCGATCAAGATACACCAAAATATGTAAAGGCTATTTTAGCCGGCGCCTTAGGGTATCTCGTCCTACCAATCGACATCATTCCTGATACGATTGCGGGCCTTGGCTGGGTAGATGATGTAGCAGTTCTCGGCATTGCTTTCAAAATCGCCAACCGCTATATCAAAACATCCCACGAAGAACAAGCGAAAAAGCTATTCCCTTTTGGCAACTAACAAGTACATAAAAAGGCAGTTTAATCATTGTTATTGGTTGGACTGCCTTTGTTTATTTGACACCCTTTGTTAATAGATATACAATTAAATTTGTATTGTAATAAGAAGGATGAATAAATGTATACAGCGACAATTAACGTCCGTTTTTATGAAACCGATATGATGGGAATTGCTCACCATAGCAATCATTTTCGGTGGTTTGAAATGGCGCGTATTGAATTCCTTCGTCACATCGGTGTCACCTTGTGGGATATGATGGACGAGGATATAGTATTTCCAATTATGAATGTATCGTGTAACTATAAGGAACCGGCTCGGTTCGATGACACGATTAATATAGAAACCTATTTAGTCAAAATGACCCGTGCTCAGATGGTATTTAAATACCGCATGCGCCGCGCTAGCGATGGTGCACTATTGGCGACGGGTGAGACTAAGAATGCCTTTATGTCTAAATCGTCTGGGAAAATCGTACGATTAGAGGATCGCTTTTATCAACCTATTCTAAATGCTGTTGAGGAGATGCCTCATGACTAATATAGATACACAACGACTGCCTATCGGCGTCTTTGACTCAGGTGTAGGTGGTCTATCCGTTTTGAAAGTTCTACAGGAACAATTTCCCAATGAAAACTTCATCTATATAGGGGATAATGCTAATAATCCCGTTGGCAATCGTCCAACCGAGGAGATTACAGAAATCGCTTGCCGTATTGCAGAAACATTACATCAAGTACCTGTAAAATTGATGGTTATCGCTTGTAATACTTTCACCGTAGTGGCCCTCGATGAGGTGCGTAGTCGCGTCAACGTGCCGGTTATCGGTGTATCGCAAGGTGTTAAGACTGCTATTCGTGAAAGCAATAGTAATACCATCGGTATCATGGCGACGGTGGCGACCGTTAATAGTCATATTCATAAATATGTGGCTATGGACATCGACCATGAGGTTTTTGTATGGGAACAACCATGCCCAGAACTAGCCGGCTTAATTGAACAAGGTCATTTGCATGATGACGCTGTTCGTAAAGCCGCTAAGGAGTACTTAGCACCTATGCTAGAACGGGATATCGATGTTGTCGTATTGGGATGTACTCATTTCCCATTTGTTAGCCCTGTCCTGCAGGAGTTATCAGGTGACCGCATCCGATATATCGACCCTGCTTATGAGACTAGTGATCTAGTACGACGTACGATGGACAGCAATCATTTGCATAATCCATCTACTGAGAAGGGCCGTAGCACCTTGTATTTCACAAAGGATATTGCCCTAGGGGCTGATTTGGGTGCCCAATTCTTAGATACTGATGATTTTTCGGTGGAATTGATTACACTATAAAGGAGAATTCACATGTGGTTTTATGACATAATAAATGTGATAGTTGCCATTGCAGTTATCGTAGCTATTTTGTACTTACTATTCCGTCTATTCGTATTAAAACAAGGTAACGAACGAGTTATTTTGTTGCCAAAGCGAAAAACAAGCTTTCAATTGGCAGATATGAATATGAGCTCCATGACATTGTTCTGCGATGTGCCATTTGTAAACAAAGGCCGTCAACTTGGTACAATCATGGATTTATTTCCACGTCCTTTGCTTCCAGAAGAACATTTTGATGGTGTGAAAGTAGATGCTTGGGCTATGGATATCGATCGTCCTCGTCACGATGGTTACTTTGAAGCTATCATTATCAAGCCTCGCAAGGGTGGTACAATCCGCATTTACGTTACCTTAACTGGTAGAAATGGTAATATTCGTGAAGATATTAAGGGATTCCCTTATATGGACATCGATATTTATTACCAAATCGTAGGTCGTACCGATTACCATATCGATAAACAACGTATTCGTTTGACTGCAGAAGAAGTACAAGCAGCATTGGTTCACTAAGGAGGCATAACAATGGCAGAATTAGAATTAGTATGTGTTCCTACACGTATTCTTACAGATAATGATGACATCGTTGATGCTATCGTTGAATTTGGTGGTCACAATATTGGACCAGAAGATATCGTATGCGTAGCAGAATCCGTTGTGGCTATTACACAAGGTCGCTTTACACGTCCTGAAGAACTCAATGTATGTTGGCAAGCGCGTATGATCAACCGCTTTATCCATCCAGATGGTTCCATGGCTTCTATTTATGGTATGCAATCCGCTATGAACTTAGATGGTAAATGGAAGGTATTAGGTGCTTTCTTCTTAGGTGCTATTGCTAAAATTTTCCGCAAACCAGGCGTGTTTTACGCTATTGCCCGTGCTGCATCCTTAACCGATGACGTAACAGGTACAATGCCTCCATTTGATAAACACATCGTATTTGGTCCAAAAGATCCAGATAAGGTGGCTGAAAAAATCGTTCAACGCACAGGTTGCTATGGCGCTGTTGTAGCAGACGTAAACGACTTGAAACGCTCTGCAATTCTCGGTACAAGTCGCGGTATTGATGCGAAGAAAATCGCTAAATTGTTGATTGATAATCCGTTTGGTAATGATAGCCAAATGACACCAATCGTTATTATTAAAAACTACGCTTCCGTTTCGGGAGCAAAATAAAAGATTCTCGATGTTTCCGGTGCAGAACTGGTAAGTCTAGAGATTAACAAAAGAGACTGCTCCGGCGGTCTCTTTTCTGTTTAAAGGAGGATATATGTTATTAGGCATAGATGTAGGCGGCACCTTTACGGATGCCGTTATTATAGATGGGGGTACCATCGTTTCATCGGCGAAGCGGCGAACCACGAAGGAGAACCTCATGAATGGCATAACGGATGCCTTAGGTGCGGTGATGCGTGGTACGGACCCTGCACAAATAGAACAGGTAACGCTATCCACTACGGTAGTGACAAATACAATTGTGGAGCATAAAGAACAGCCTGTAGATCTCTATGTAGTAGCGGGACCAGGGCGCAATGTAGATGATATATTCCCTGTAAGACCTGTGTATCTTAAAGGGTATACGGACCATCGTGGCATCGTGGTGGAACGTACAGATATAGAGGGGACTCATCAACTAGCGAACATGGTGCAAGCTAAGAGTGGTACCGATTTGGCTGCTGTATCCGCAAAATTTGGTGTTCGCAATCCGAAGGAAGAAATCGATGTTGCTCAGGCTCTAGCTGACACATACCATACGATTTCTACAGGCAGTGCGTTAAGTGGCAATCTTAATTTTCCACGTCGCACCATCAGTGCCTATTTTAATAGCGCCGTGGCCTCTGTATTTAAGGAATTTAAGAACGCTGTTTACCACGCATTAGATACCTTTCACATTACGGCACCGGTATATATTTTGAAAGCTGACGGTGGTTCGCTACCGATAGATACGGTGGAATCCATTCCTGTAGAGACTGTATTTACCGGACCAGCTGCAACGGTACTTGGCTTGGAAGCATTGCGCAGCACTAAAGACGCCCATACGGTGGCCCTTGATATTGGTGGGACTACAACGGATATTTCCTTGTGGAAACAGGGCAAACCACTGATGACAAAGGAGGGCGTATCTATTCGTGAATATCCAAGTGCTGTACGTTCCTTTGCGGTTACCTCGGTGGGCATTGGCGGTGAATCGGCGGTGCGCTATGAAGATGGGAAACTCATGGTCGGCCCTGAACGGATTGGCCCATCTGTTGCATTGGGCGGCACAATCCCTACATTAGGGGATGCCCTCATCGTGCTTGGTAACGCGCATTATGGCGATGAACAGAAGGCGTACGATGCCATTGCACAGATTGATACGACCATTGATGCTAGCACTATGGCTCAACGCATCGTAGATGAAGCCGTCCGTGTTGTAAAGGAAGGGATTGATACGGTCGTGGCGAAGGAAAATAAACGACCTATCTATGTAGTAGCCGATATTGTGCATCCTGATCCATTTGTGCCGGCCCAGCTTGTTATCGTCGGTGGCACGGCGGCTAGTTTGGGCCCTATTATTGGGGACCAACTAGGATTGCCTGTTCATATTCCAGCCGATGCGGCCGTGGCTAATGCCATCGGTGCTGGTGTGGCTAATCATACGATGGCGATAACGGTTCACGTCGATACAAAACGTCGTACTATGGTGGTGCCAGAACTGGGAATTCAGGATACAGGTAGCTCTTTGCGCTCTGCTGACGCTGTGGAAGAGGTGGCGTATCGATTATTATGTGAAGCTGCTCAAGAACAAGGCCTTGTAGCAGCAGGCGTAATACCTGATGTAGAAACGATAAGCGTTGAAGATTTCCCTGTTGTCGATGGATGGCAATCGATGGAACGCATTATTACTGTGAAAGTACAATTGAAAGCGGGGGTGAGCGGCTATGTGGAATCATAAGGACAGTTACCGTGTGCGAAATGGAATCGTGTCGGCTAGCACAATAGAACATCCTTCATTAGGCCTTGTATTTTTCCCTGCCTTTGATTGGAAAATTTCTGCTACTCATCCAGAACGGCAAGAACGGTTGCTCTATACGCGGGATCAAATCGTAGAAGAAGGATTGCTCGATGTACCGAATATTAGAGAATATAATCCTATCGTAGCCGACTGGGATGTGATAGAACGAGTTCACGTTGGGGCCCCTGATTTAGCATCTTGGGTAACCGATGCGCATCGCGTATCGGCTGGTGGTGCCATTGCAGCAGCTGATGCGGTGCTACGAGGTGAAGTTGATCGGTCCTTTGCCCTCGTTAGACCACCAGGACATCATGCGATGGCTATGGTTCATGGCATCCGTGGATTCTGTACCATCAATATCGAAGCTGTTATGATTCAGCATATACGTCAAACCTATGGTGTGAAACGGGTGGCCATCGTCGATACTGATGTACATCATGGAGATGGATCGCAAGATGTGTTCTACCACGATCCGGATACCTTGTATATAAGCTTTCACCAAGATGGACGAACCTTATATCCGGGTACAGGATTTATGGATGAATTTGGTGGACCTCAAGCCATTGGTGCTAATATCGATATTCCGTTGCCACCGGGGACGGGCGATGAAGGCTTATTAAAGGTTATGCGTGAGCTAGTGCTGCCTATACTCCATGAATTTAAACCGGATATCGTCATTAATTCGGCGGGACAGGACAATCACTTCTCTGATCCGTTAGCTAATATGAATGTGACCGCTAAGGGCTATGCAGAATTAGTGGATTTATTGCAGGCAGATATTGCAGTCCTTGAAGGGGGCTATTCTGTACAAGAGGCCTTGCCTTATGTAAATACGGGTATCATTTTATCGATGGCTGGGTTAGATTACAGTCGCGTTATCGAGCCAAACTATGTAGAACAACATCAGTCGGCTGATGTAACGAGATATATTGATGATCTTATTTTGAAATGGAAGGACCAATGGGCACGGCGTGAGGAAATAGCACGAGATGAACTCATCGGCCATAAGGATAGATGGGTCCGTGATTATTCTGTGTATTACGACGAATCTGGTGTACAAGAAGAGCGTCGTGAAACAGTGCGCCTCTATCCTGATAAAATTGGTTGGCATAGCATTGAATCCTATGGAAATTATGGGCCCTATGCAAAGCAAAGTGTGTACGCTATGTTTATTCCATGGCAGGCCGATAATGCTACGCGCGAAGAGGCTTTCACAGAAGCACGTCGCATGAAAGAACAGGGTGGTCTCAATCGCTATGTAGTGGTGGACCCTATGGGACAGGGACAAGTTGAAATTTAGCCTGTCGAATGGGAACCATTGTTCATGATATAATAGAATAGACGAGATAGCGCCCCTCGTGTGAGGGGCGTTTCTATTGTAATACATATCCTATAATGAACAATTCAGCATGGTATACTAGACATAAAGGGGGCGTTGTTATGCGCAGTGATAATAGAACAGCAGGTCAATTGAGACCGATTAAAATAACAAGACATTTTACAGAATATGCAGAAGGTTCTGTACTCATCGAATGTGGTAAAACAAAGGTCATTTGTACAGCTACTATCGAGGAAAATGTACCGCGCTGGCTAAAAGGTTCTGGTCAAGGCTGGGTGACTGCAGAGTATTCCTTGTTGCCACGTTCTACAAAAACACGGGTAAGCCGTGAGGCCGCTCGAGGTAAACAAACGGGCCGTACCGTTGAAATTCAACGCTTAATCGGTCGTGCATTGCGCGCTGTTGTAGACTTAAAGGCTTTGGGCGAGCGCTCCATCACCGTAGACTGCGATGTTATCCAAGCCGATGGCGGTACGCGTACGGCGTCCATTACAGGTGCCTTTGTAGCCCTTGTGGATGCCATCGATTTTACATTTGGCGGCTTTGGTAAATTCCCTATTACCGATTTCTGTGCCGCTATTTCCGTCGGCATTGGCCCAGAAGGTCCTATTACAGACCTTTGCTATGAAGAGGATAGCGCTGCCGTCGTGGACATGAACGTGGTGCGCACCGGTGCGGGTAATCTTATCGAGGTACAAGGTACGGGTGAACATGGCACATTTAGCCGCGATGAACTTAACCAATTATTAGACCTTGCAGAATCTGCTACTGACGAATTGATGGCTGTGCAACGCAATGTACTCGGCTCTGTAGCGGACAAAATTGGCAAGGTGTATCCTGATGCACCTGTTCAAACCGCTGAAGGAGAACAATAATATGGAACGTATTGTATTAGCAACGGGCAATAAGGGGAAAATACGCGAATTTGAACGGGCCTTTTCTCATATGAACATCACCTGTGTGCCTGTGAAAGACATAGTGGACGTTCCGGAACCAGAGGAAACGGGCACAACTTTTATGGAAAATGCCATCCTCAAAGCGAAATACTATAGCGAAAAAACAGGATTGCCGTGCTTAGCTGATGATTCGGGGCTCACTGTCGATGCTCTTGATGGGGCACCTGGCGTATACTCCGCACGCTATGCAGGCGTTCATGGCGATGATGAAGCAAATAATGAAAAATTAATACGCGAATTACAAGGTAAATCGGATAGAACGGCGCACTATGTATGCGCTTTAGCTTTGGTACATCCGGACGGTGCTAGCGTGACGGCCGAAGCCTCTTGTGATGGTGAAATTCAAGATACACCGGTTGGCACCAATGGATTTGGGTATGATCCATACTTCTTTGTTCCCCGATTTGGCAAAACTATGGCGGAACTCGATATCGATACGAAGGAAACCATCAGTCATCGTGGCAAGGCGTTGCAAGAATTGGTTGCAAAGGTGAACAAATGAAACGAATAGGTATTATTAGTGATACACATGGCTATCTGGACACCATTGATCTCGTGCTAGATGCAACGATGGACCAAGATATCGACATCTGGCTACACGCCGGCGATTATGGCGATGATGCACGATATATGCAAACGCGTATTGATGTGCCGGTCTACGCCGTGCGCGGTAATAATGACCGCGTGCAGCCCTTAGAACCTAAGGAACAATTGATTCCCTTAGAGGATACCTATATTTACATGACCCATGGTCATGAGGTATCATATGATAAACGAATACAAGAATTGATACACATCGGCAATGCTATGGGTGCGCGCCTCATCGTGTGCGGGCACAGCCATGTTTATAAAAAAGAACTTTTAGGTGATACATTATTTATCAATCCTGGCAGCATTGCATTGCCGCGGGATGGATCGGGTGGTACCTTTGCCATCGTCACCTATGAAAATGGTGCCTTTGATGTAGAATTTGTGTATAAACAGGATATTATATAGTATATGTGTGAAAGCTACATTTTGTATGACTTTCACAAAAAAATAGTAAGTCTATGCATGGAAAGGGTTATGGCATATCATGGATACACCAGTTAAAGCAAAGCCTAAAATGAAGTTATATGGGTTTAATAATCTCACGAAGACGTTGAGTTTTAATATTTATGATATTTGTTATACTCGTACAGAGGAAGAAAAAAAGCAGTATATTCAATATATTGATGAAGTATACAACGCGGAACGTTTGACGAATATTTTGACCGAAGTGAGTCATATTATCGGTGCTAACATTTTAAATATTGCGAAACAAGATTACGACCCACAAGGGGCATCGGTTACGATTTTGATATCTGAAGAAGAAATTGAAAAAGAAGATGTGGTTATGCATTTGGATAAATCCCATCTTACAGTTCATACGTACCCTGAAAGCCATCCGCACAAGGGTATTAGTACATTTCGTGCCGATATCGAAGTGTCCACATGTGGTCAAATCTCTCCGCTAAAGGCCCTCAATTACTTGATCAATAGCTTTGATTCGGATATTTTGACATTGGACTATCATGTGCGTGGCTTTACGCGCGACGTGTCGGGCAAGAAAATCTACATCGACCATCGTATCAACTCTATTCAAAACTACATTAATGCGAAAACGCGCAATTTGTACAATATGATCGATGTGAACGTGTACCAAGAAAATATCTTCCACACTAAGATGATGCTCAAGGATTTCGATTTGGATAATTACTTATTCGGCATTACCGAAGCGGAATTGAGCGAACGAGAAATTAAGCAAATTAAACACCAATTGCGACAAGAAATGACAGAAATCTTCTACGGACGCAATTTGCCATCTGTGAAAGCCTAGATGGTTTAAAACGCTTAGTTATTTGTGGACATGTAATTAATGCTAAGAATATGAATTCATGGTTAATTCTAAAATTTTCGAAAAACTATATCGAAAAATCTTGTATTATTGTTTCTGATTCTGTATAATGAACTTGTAAGGGGTATTAATAATTAATACCAAGAAACTATTGTGTCCGTTGTCATCCACAAAGGAGAATTATTATGGACGTACGTGAATTAGCAGTACAAAAAAAACGTGAATTAAAAGGCTTCCTCACAGTAGGAACTAAATATGAATTAAAAGACGCTCATGATTTATCCGTTGCTTACACACCAGGTGTAGCAGAACCATGCTTGCGTATTAAAGACAATGAAGCAGAATCCTTTGAATTAACTTGCCGTTCCAACATGGTTGCTGTTGTATCCGACGGTACTCGTGTACTCGGCCTTGGCGATATCGGCGCTGCTGCCGCATTGCCTGTAATGGAAGGTAAATCCTTATTGTTCAAAAAATTTGGCGATGTAGACTGCATTCCATTGGTAGTAGATACTAAAGATGCTGATACATTAATCAACACTGTAAAATTGTTGCAAAAGAACTTTGCTGGCATCAACTTGGAAGACATTTCTTCTCCTAAATGCTACGAAATTGAAAATCGTTTGAAAGAAGAATTGGAAATCCCTGTATTCCATGATGACCAACATGGTACAGCAATCGCATGTTTAGCTGGTGTAAAAGGCGCTCTTCGCCTTGTTAAAAAAGATTTAGCAACTGCTAAAATCGTAGTAAACGGCGCTGGTGCAGCTGGTGCAAACATCGCTCGTTTGTTATACCTTGCAGGCGCTCGTGATATTACCGTATTGGTATCCTCTGGTGTATTGCACAAAGATTACAAACGCCTTGATTCCTTGCAAACTGAATTGATCGATCTGCTTGGCCTTGAAGAAAAACATGGCAACTTGGCTGAAAACGCTAAAGGCGCTGACATCCTTCTTGGCGTATCTGCAGCAGGTGCTTTCACAAAAGAAATCTTGGAAAACTTGGCTGACGACGCTATCGTATTCGCTATGGCGAACCCTAACCCAGAAGCAACATACGCTGATATGAAAGCTGCTGGCGTTCGCATCGCTGGTACAGGCCGTTCCGATGCACCTAACCAAATCAATAACGTAGCTGTATTCCCTGGTATCTTCCGTGGTGCTATCGACGTTCGTGCATCTAAAATCACTGACGAAATGAAATTGGCTGCTGCCGATGCATTGGCACACTTGATTCCAGACAGCGAATTGAATGATGAAAACATCATGCCATCCGTATTCGACCCTCGCGTAGCTCCTGCAGTGGCAAAAGCAGTTGCTGAAGTAGCTGTAAAACAAGGCATCGCCAAAAACCCTCAAATCGTTGAAGACGGTCATTACGAAGGCTAATTTTAACTAAATCAAATATGATTTTGAACATGCATCCTATGGGGTGCATGTTTTTTTATATAGATGTTGCATTTGTGCGTACAAAATTATAAAATGTAAGCACGATAATAACAATAGGAGATATTATATGGATTATAGAGGAATTATAGAATCAAAACTAGAACAAAATAATGGTATACTTTCAAGTCGCGATATTAAAGCTCTTAATATTCCTTCCATATACCTAACTAGAATGGTAAATGAGGGGATACTTAATCGTGTAAGTCGAGGTATTTATTTAAGCACAAAAGGTGATTATGATGAATACTATCTCTTTCAAAAACAATATGGAGTTCCCATTTTTTCATATGCATCAGCCCTGTATTTACATCAATTTACTGATGATATTTATCCGGTACTAGAGGTAACTGTGTATCGAGGGTATAATGTTCATAGAATTAACAACGTGACTCTTGTACATTATGTTACTAAAGATATATATGAATTAGGTATCACAGAGTGTAAAACGGTATATGGTAATATTGTCAAAACCTATGATTTAGAACGGACCTTATGTGATTTCATTAAAAATAGAAATAAGATCGATACTGAATTATTTTCTAAAACTTTACATAGGTATATGCGTTATAAAAATCGAAATCTAAATCGTTTATACGATTACGCTAAGAAAATGAAGATATATGATAAGGTTAAAAGTATTTTGGAGGTTATCTATGAATAAGGATAAACTGAAAGCTTTATGTCATAAATTTTTAATGAAGTTATAAAAAAACACTTGTCAGAATAGTAGTCCGATGATATAATAATTTTCGTTGCAGAGAGGTACTCACAATTGAGTAAAACTCAGCAAAAGTAGTGGTTGACATCAACTACCGGGTTTGCTATAATTAGCAAGTAATTAATGACGGGGCATAGCGCAGTTTGGTAGCGCACCTGGCTTGGGACCAGGGGGTCGCAGGTTCGAATCCTGCTGCTCCGACCATTTTTTATTTTGCGGGTGTAGCTCAATGGTAGAGCCCCAGCCTTCCAAGCTGGTCGCGAGGGTTCGATTCCCTTCACCCGCTCCATTTTTTTTTGCCTTTTTTAGGGTGAACGAAAAATGACGTCATTAGTTGACGATACATGCCACATAATTTATACTATAATAGATAATTACATATAAAGGTAATCCACATGGTTCAGTAGCTCAGTTGGATAGAGCAACGGCCTTCTAAGCCGTGGGTCGGGGGTTCGAATCCCTCCTGGATCACCAAAGAATTAAGCGGATAGCTCGTAATGGGCTATCCGCTTTTGCATTGCTATTTTAAATTAGAACAGGCGTGTACTAATTTGAAGGGCCTTATGTATAGGTCTTATTAGAAATAGAACAGGCCTGTACTAAGTTGTAGGCCCCTATGTATGTGCCTTGTTAGAAATAGAACAGGCGTGTTCTATTTTGTAGGGCCCTATGTATGTGCTTTGTTAGAAATAGAACAGGCCTGTACTAATTTGAAGGACCCTATGTATAGGTCTCGTTAGAAATAGAACAGGCCTGTTCTATTTCTCAGGACCCTTATATAGGTGATCTATTGGAAATACTACACGTCTGTACTAATTTATAGAACCCTATGTATCTCTGTCAAATTATAAATTCGTATCTATCTTTACGGTATTTTCCCGCAACCATTGTACCAATTCTACATTGGTCATATTACCTGAGGCAACATCGATAATCATGTTTTCTGCGTCTTGTTGTGTTGCCATAATATCGAATCCATTAATAATTAAATACACATACATGCTATGCAATGCTGTTCGTTTGTTTCCATCCGTAAAAGGATGATTGTTGGCTAAGCCATAACATAATTGTGCTGCTTTGTCGTAGATGGATGGGTATAGATCTTTTTCCATAAAGGTTTGAAAGGGGGTATAGACGGCTGATGCTAATAGGTTTTCATCGCGTACGCCTGGTGAAAGGACAAATGCACTTTCTAGTTGGGCGTGGAGTTCATAGATATCTTGTAAGGTGAATTGGATATTAGCTGTATTCATTTGTTCTCCAATGCTTTATAGAGTTCATAATTTCGTTTTAGTACTTGCTGGGAAATGTCTTTAATATGCTTCGCTAGTTCTTTGTTGTTCGCACTTGTCATGATAGGTGTGTTATGGAGTGCGGTGGAATCGGTATGGGGTGAAGAATTTTGTGCCATAGTTTGATCTC
This sequence comes from Veillonella sp. HPA0037, assembly GCF_000411535.1. Lineage (NCBI taxonomy): Bacteria > Bacillati > Bacillota > Negativicutes > Veillonellales > Veillonellaceae > Veillonella > Veillonella sp. HPA0037. Next base: position 897,968 of record NZ_KE150483.1, on the reverse strand, counting down.
CTTTGATATATTTGACTTTTATATCTATTATATAGGGAATAAATCAATTTAAACAATCTAATTTATAGTAAATATTTTAAAAGTTCAAATTTAATTATCTCTCACAACCCCAGTGTTTATCTATATTCTTATCGTATAAGTCTGACTTGTCAAAATAAAAGTCAAATAAAGTCAAAAATTCATATTTTGACCTATTGACTTTTTGACTTAATGAGTTTATTATAATGACATAAGGTTGAAGAAACCTAGAAATAAAGCAAGAAATTAAACAGACTTAAAAAGTCAAACTGATATACTTGTAGTGAAAAAGTGAGGTAATATATATGAACAACAACTTCAATAACTTTGGTAGCGATTTCAGTAGCATGAATGATTTGTTCAATCAATTGATGGGTAATATGGGTGGTTATTCCACAGAAAACCGTCGTTATAAAATAAATGGTCGTGAAGTAACTCCTGAAGAGTTTGCTTATTATCGTCAAACAGGTCATTTGCCTACTAATGAAGAAATCCAAGCAGCACAAGCTGCAGCTCAACAAGGTCAAATGAAAAAGGATGGTATCCTTGCTCGTTTAGGTACGAACTTAACAGATGAAGCTCGTAACGGTAAGCTTGATCCTGTTATCGGTCGTAACAAAGAAATTCAAGAAACTGCTGAAATCTTGGCACGTCGTACAAAAAACAATCCAGTTCTAGTCGGTGATGCAGGTGTTGGTAAAACAGCTGTTGTAGAAGGCTTGGCACAAGCAATCGTTAACGGTGATGTTCCAGCAGCAATTAAAAATAAAGAAATCATTTCCATCGATATTTCCGGTTTGGAAGCTGGTACTCAATATCGTGGTTCCTTCGAAGAAAATATCCAAAACCTTATCAAAGAAGTTAAGGCTGCTGGTAATATCATCTTGTTCTTCGACGAAATCCACCAAATTTTGGGCGCTGGTTCCACAGGTGATGGTCAAGGCTCCAAAGGCTTGGCAGATATCTTAAAACCTGCTTTGTCCCGCGGTGAATTAACAGTTATCGGTGCTACAACACAAGATGAATACCGTAACACAATCATGAAAAACGCAGCACTTGCTCGTCGTTTCAATGAGGTAAAGGTAAACGCACCATCTGCAGAAGATACTTTCAAAATTCTACAAGGCATCCGTCCATTGTACGAAGCGCATCACAACATTGAATTGCCAGATGCTGTTTTGAAAGCAGCTGTAGATTATTCCGTACAATATATTCCTCAACGTAGCTTGCCAGACAAAGCAATCGACTTGATCGATGTAACAGCAGCTCACTTGGCTTCCCAACATCCTGTAACTGATATTAAAACATTGGAAGCAGATATTGCAGAAGCTAAAGCAAAACAAGAAGAGTTTGCTCAAAAAGAAGATTACGAATCCGCTATCAACGAAAAAATGCGTATTCAAAAATTACAAGAAGAAATCGACAAGCACACTGATAACCAAAAGGTTGTGGCTAAGGTTAACGATGTAGCCGAAGCGGTAGAACGTATGACTGGTATCCCTGTTTCTCAAATGGGTGCATCCGATATTGAACGCTTGAAAGATATGAAATCTCGTTTACAAGCTCATGTTATCGGTCAAGATAAAGCAGTAGAAGCTGTATCTAAAGCAATCCGTCGTAACCGTGCAGGATTTGACGAAGGTAACCGTCCAATCGGTAGCTTCTTATTCGTAGGTCCTACTGGTGTTGGTAAAACAGAATTGGCTAAACAATTAGCACTTGATATGTTTGGTAACAAAGATGCTATTATCCGCTTGGATATGTCTGAATACAGTGACCGCACAGCCGTTTCTAAATTGATTGGTGCTACAGCTGGTTATGTTGGTTACGAAGATAACTCCAACACATTGACTGAACGCGTTCGTCGTAATCCATACTCCATCGTATTGTTCGACGAAATCGAAAAAGCAGACCCTCAAGTTATTACATTACTTCTTCAAGTATTGGATGATGGTCGCTTAACAGATGGTCAAGGTAACACAGTAAACTTCAAGAACACTGTTATCATTGCTACATCCAATGCAGGTTTCGGTTATGGCAGCGACAATGACGATGAAAACAAAGTCGATGTAATGGACCGCATTGCTCCATTCTTCCGTCCTGAATTCTTGAACCGTTTCAATGCTGTTATTGAATTCAATCAATTGAGTAAAGAAGATTTGAAGAAAATCGTTGATTTGATGCTCGACCAAGTTAACAAAACTTTGGCTAAAAAACAAATTACCTTAGATGTAACTGATGCAGCTAAAGATTTGTTGATGGAACAAGGTTATGACAAAACAATGGGCGCTCGTCCATTACGTCGTGTTATCGAATCCGAAATTCGTGACAATGTAACTGATTACTACTTGGATCACATCGATGCGAAACACTTGATGGCTGATGTTGTAGGTGGTCACATTGTAATTAGCGACAAAGATGCTGCTAATACATCTGATGCTAAATCCGGTGATGACAAATCTGCAGATGACAGCAAACAAGCTGATGATGCTGCATCCAAGGACAATAAATAATCGGTAGGCTATTGATCCTTTCATTGAATCCCTTACAACTCTCTCCATATACACACAAATAACAATAGTCCTATTGATTGTGAAAGCACTCGACATTACGTCGAGTGCTTTTTTACGTTATTATATGAATTTTGTATACATGACAAAAATCATTGATAACGTATCAATATATTTTGTATAATCATGTTACTATATTCTATAGAATTTAAAGATAAGATGAAGATATAAGGGAAATTAGAATATAAGGGGAATTAGAATATAAGAAAAACCAAGCATATAAGAACGATGAAGAACGAGAGGAGCATAGTGATGTCACATTATATAGATTTAAATAGCGATTTAGGTGAAAGCTTTGGTAATTATACATTGGGCATGGATAGTGAGGTGTTAAATCACGTCACTAGTGCCAATGTGGCCTGTGGTTGGCATGCCGGCGATCCTCTCATCATGGAGGCCACTGTTAAGATGTGTAAAGAGAAGGGCGTAGCCGTAGGGGCTCATCCGGGATATCCCGATTTAATGGGCTTTGGACGCCGCAAGATGGCGGTCAGCCCTGATGAGGCACGGGCGTATATGATCTACCAACTCGGTGCGTTGCAAGCCTTTTGTAATCAGTACGATGTAGAGTTGCAGCATATGAAATTACATGGTGCTTTTTACAATATGGCGTGTGTAACACCGGAATTAGCTGATGCGGTGTTAGATGGTTTACAAGCGGTGAATCCCAAGGTTCGAGCGATGGTGCTCAGCGGTAGTTATATAGCCAAAGAGGCAGAGCGACGAGGTATCCCAGTGATACAAGAGGTCTTTGCGGACCGAGGGTATACAGCAGAAGGCACCTTGGTGCCTCGTACGGAAGAGGGGGCTTTCATAAAAGATCCGCAAGAGGCCTTGGAACGGGTGCTCATGATGGTGCAAGAAGGCAAGGTCGTAACGAATACGGGCAAAACGATCGATATTGTGGCCGATTCCGTATGCGTCCATGGCGATAATCCGAAAGCGATAGCTTTCACAAAGTATATTCGTGAAGGCCTCACTAAGGCAGGTGTCGTGGTAGCGAATTTTCAGAATCGATAGATTACAATCGATTGTATAAGAATAGATAGAATCAGAATAGATAAAAGGAGTCAGTATGAAACCGATTACAGGTAAAGCGAGTTTATCTGTCCTCTTAGGGGCAGCATTTTTGATGGCCACGTCGTCCATTGGGCCAGGATTTATGTTACAAACGGCGGCGTTTACAGGCCAGTTACAGGCGGATTTTGCGTTCGCCATTGTGGTGTCCGTTATTTTCTCCATCATTGCACAGCTCAATGTATGGACCATCATCGGCATATCCCAAATGCGGGGCCAAGACATTGCGAATAAGGTATTGCCCGGCCTTGGTTACTTCGTAGCGTTCTTGATTTCCCTTGGGGGCCTTGCGTTCAACATCGGCAACATTGGGGGCGCGTCCATGGGCCTTAACATCGTATTCGGTATCGATACGACGACGGCAGCAGCCATCAGTGGTATTTTGGGAATTTTATTATTTGCATCCCCTAGAATGGGTGGCGTTCTCGATAATACGGCGAAAGTGTTGGGTACAGTGATGCTCGTACTCATCGGTTATGTAGCATTTTCTACTAATCCTCCTGTAGCAGAGGCCGCAACCCATGCCATCGTGCCAACCAATTACCCTTGGCTAGCTACGATTACCCTTATCGGCGGTACCGTAGGTGGGTATATTACATTCTCCGGTGGTCATCGCTTGATTGATGCGGGCATTACAGGCCGTGAACATTTAAAAGATGTGCGTCGTGCTGCCTTCATGGGCATGTCCGTAGACGCCATTGTTCGTATATTGTTATTCTTAGCCGTACTCGGCGTCGTATCCATGGGCTTTGCGTTAGATCCAAAGGACCCAGCAGGTTCTGCATTCTTACTTGGTGCTGGTGAAATCGGTCATAAATTATTCGGTATCGTATTCTTCTGTGCAGCGTTGACATCTGTTGTGGGTGCTGCCTATACATCGGTATCCTTCCTTAAAACCTTGTTCAAGGTGGTAGAACGATATGAAAAATTGACCATCATGGCATTCATTTTCGTGTCCACATGCATTCTTATCTTTATTGGTAAACCAGCTACACTGTTAATCGTGGCGGGCTCCGTGAACGGTTTGATCTTGCCTGTTACATTAGCTGTAATGTTATTGGCAACGCGTAAGACGAATATCGTAGGGGACTATAAGCACAATCCGATTCTATTCTATACCGGCTGGATTGTTGTGCTTGTGACCGCTTATATCGGCGTTACATCCTTGCAAGGTATTGCGAAATTATTAGGTTAGGGGGCACGTATGAATCCCACAATTTCTCCGGTTGGGGATAGTGCTATCTCCATCGAATTTGGTCAAGCCATTGACCCTAAGATTAATCAGCGTATCCGTCAGACTGTGGCGGGTATTGAAAGCCTCCATTTAGAGGGGATTATTGAGATGGTGCCTACCTATTGTGCGCTTCTCATTCAGTATGATGCGCTGCGCTACACCTATGCTGAACTGTGCCGCATTCTTGAACCTATCTGTACGCAGCCTATCCAATCTGATGAAAGTGAACTCGTGACGGTCGTTGAGATACCGACCGTCTATGGTGGTGAATTTGGCCCAGACATTGGATTTGTAGCTTCTCATAATCACTTGAGAGAGGCCGACGTGGTAAGCATTCATAGTGGCACGGATTACCTCGTGTACATGATGGGCTTTATCCCCGGTTTTACCTATTTAGGTGGCATGGATCCGCGCATTGCTACGCCGCGATTGTCTTCGCCGCGTACACATATTCCGGCAGGGTCCGTAGGCATCGCGGGTGAGCAGACCGGCACCTATCCGTCGGATTCCCCTGGAGGATGGCAAATTATAGGATGTACACCGGTATCCATGTACGATGAGTCGCGAGAACAGGCGGCCCTTCTCAAGGCGGGCGATTATGTGCGCTATGTTCCTATTGATGAAAGTGCGTTCCACTGTATTAAGAAATTGGGCTCTTCTTTTAAGCCCGTTGTACATCATGTAAAGGTAGGTGACCTCCGTGGCGGTAAGTGAATATAAGAATGCGTCATTTGAGGTGGTTGCGCCTGGTATGATGACCACCGTGCAAGACGGAGGGCGCGTAGGCTTTCAACAATATGGTATGCCCGTGGCCGGTCCTATGGATGGTGAAAGCTATGCTATCGGACAAGCCCTTGTAGGGAATACGACGCCTGTAGGTGCTTTGGAGTGTACCGTACTCAGCCCTACGTTGAAGGTGAAAGGTACATGCATTGTTGCTTTCACAGGTGCCGATATGCAGCCTACCATTAATAATGTGGAGGTGCCGCGGTACATTCCTTTTGTCTGTCATAACGGCGATGTAATCTCTGGCAGCTTTAGCCAATGTGGGGTGCGCATGTATATTTCCTTCTCCGGAGGTATTGATGTGCCCGAAATCAACGGCAGCGTGGCGACACATACAAAAGCGAATATTGGCGGATTTGAGGGACGTCCCTTAGCGGCGGACGATGAAGTGCGTTTAAAGGACTGTATGCGTGATACTATCATCTGCGACTATACTAGAGAATCAAATCATTTATTTAATACAGTTCTATTTAATCGGGGCGGCCGTGAATGCCATGAACCACTGCGCGTTGTACTGGGCTCGCAAGCAAAGCACTTTACAGAAAGGGGTATCCGTAATTTTAGCAGTGAACTCTATACATTGACCATCCAATGCGACCGCATGGGATTTAGATTAGATGGAGCCCCTGTTGAACACATCGACGGCGCCGATATCATCTCCGATGGCGCTGTGTTTGGATCCATTCAAGTCCCATCTGATGGTAATCCAATTATCCTCATGGCGGACCGACAAACAACGGGGGGCTATACAAAAATCGGCATCGTTATTACCGCCGATTTGCCTAGACTTAGCCAGTTGCCTATTGGGGATGGAATTACCTTTGATATTGTATCTGTGGAAGAGGCACAAGAGATGTATAGAGCCTATGTAAAACGTTTGAATGAACGAATTCAACTGGCAGAGCAGCAAAGTCACTATGTGTTTAACATAGTAAAATAGAGCTAAAATCATTCAAAATATCATTATAAATATAAGGTAGTTATGCATAATTTATTGATTATGTATGACTACCTTATTTTGTTATATATTATTCTATTATAAATAACCTTTTATTTAGTACCTTAACTTGACGAATTTTATCTAAATATTAAAAAGTTTAAATCAACTATTTGTAAAGCGTAGTATTTTTATAAAAATATCGAAAATGCTCGAAATAGAATTGTCAATGTAATATCTATTTGATACAATGGGCTATATGAATTTTAGATGAGGGGAATTCTAAGAGTTAGATGAGGAGTGATTACGATTAATATAGGGATTACCTTTTTTTGGGGCGAATCTTACAATCATATCTGGTCGAATGGGGCCGGACAAAACATGTACTTCTTAAAACAATGCTTGGAACAGATTGACGGTGTCGAATCTGTTTATTTTGTTTATTGGAGAAATGATAAATCTAGCATATCTGATAATATGCGGTTAGATTTGATGGATGTCGAACTTTACGAATCTGATGAGGTTGTTGAAAAAACAGACATCTTAATTGAGGGGACATTAACACTAGAACCAGAAATAGAAAAGAAATATCGCAAACATGGTGCTAAAATTGTATCCTATCGTATGGGAAACGATTTTGTGTGGGATATGGAAAAAATGGTTCACAACTTACCAAATCCTCGTTCCTTTAATGGTGCTACATATGATGCTGTTTGGATGATCCCACAGGTTATAAAAACTAATCGTTGTTATTTAGAAATTATTACACGAGCACCTGTGTATGAGGTACCACATTTGTGGTCACCGATATTCTTGGATGAAATGGCTAAAACGGTAAAAGAACCTTTTACATTTGGCTATGAACCTGGCCAAATGGATAAAAATGGTGCTCGCATATCTGTTATGGAGCCGAACATATCTATATCTAAGAATTGTATGTTACCTATTTTAATTGGTGAAGAGGCCTATAGAAATCATCCAGAGTTGATAAAACATGTTTATTTATGTAATACATTTGATAAAAAGGATGATAAGGCTATTTTTAACTACATAGGCTATACAACTGCTGTTAAGGATGGAATTATGTCTGTTGAAACGCGGCATATTACGCCGTTATTCTTGGCAGAATATACAGATATTCTTTTGTCTTTTCAATGGGAATTAGCATTGAATTATATGTACTATGAAGCACTTCATGGCAATTATCCACTGGTACATAATTCACCAATGTTAAAAGAACATCATGTAGGTTTCTATTATGATTATTTCGATGCTTATGATGGAGAACGGCAATTAATTAATGCGATTAAGTCTTATGATGCCGATTTTGATACGCATGTAAAACGTAATAAGGAATTAATTGAGTATTTATCACCATTAAATCCGGAAAATATTAGAAAACATCAGATTTTAATTGAGAAATTAGGAGTTTAATAATACATGAATAAAATATTTAAGGTTATTTGGTCTAAATCTAAACAATGTTATGTAGTTGTATCTGAAATGGCTAAAAATACAACAGGTAAAAAGAAAATCGTTGTGGCTGGTATTTTGGCTTCTTTAGCTGTAACTACGAATGTTATTGAAGTTGATGCGGCTGGTCGATTCTTCGGGAATGCGCCTGCCAAAGGCATTGCAATTTCTACTACTGATGCGGGTAGTATAGCTAGTGCAAATGGTAATAATGCTATTGCGATTGGTCGAGCTAATGCTGATTATAATGGTGCTGTTGCAATTGGTAGTGATGCGGAAAGTGCTGGTAATGCAGTATCTATGGGCTGGGATGCAAAGGCTACTGGTGGAAATGGTACTTCTTTAGGTATGAAAACCGGGGCATCAGGGTCTAATGCGACGGCAGTAGGCGCATATGCACAAGCAACTAAAATTAGTGCTACTGCAATTGGTAACAATGCTGCTGCTACTGGAAATAATTCTGTAGCAGTGGGTTATACTGCACTTGCTGATCAAGAAAACGATAACGCATTTGGCTCTCAGACTCATGCTAATGGTGGTGGTGCTACTGCAGTTGGTTATTTAGTAAATACTACCGGTAACCAAGCCTTTGGTGCTGGCTCTAATACTACTGTGTCTGGTACGGCAGCAGTGGGCATTGGTTATAGCAATGAAGCATCTGGTGATCGAGCTATCTCTATTGGTAGTGCGTATAATGGTACAAAAACAGGTGCTACTGGTGATTACTCTGTTGCCCTTGGTTCGGCAGCACGTGCTAGTAATGAAGCTAGTATAGCAATCGGTAAGACTACTCAAGCTAAGTCTAGTAAATCTATTGCTGTTGGTGAAGGCGCAGTTGCTGATGGCACTGCAACCATTGCGATTGGTGCTGGTAACAATGCAACTGGTTGGGGCGCAACAGCAGTAGGTAAAAATGTACAAGTTACAAGAGAAAGATCTACTGGTATTGGTTGGGATTTAACTGTTGATCAATCTGCGGCTACACTCGTTGGTTATAACTCTCAAGTACATGCTAACCAAGGTACTGGTCTTGGTTCTACTATTAATATTACAAGTGCTGCACAATACGGTACTGGTATTGGTTATCAAGTAGATGTAAGTGGTAAAAATGCAGTAGCTATCGGTTCTAGTGGTGATACTGGTACTCATACTACAGCTAGTGCTACAGATGCTGTATCTATTGGTACCGCTACTGTAGCTTCTGGTGAAGCCGGTACAGCTATTGGTAAACAAGCAGCTGCAAGTAAAGCAAATGCCATTGCATTTGGTACAAGTGCAGCAGCTTCTGAAAGCTCTGCTACCGCTATTGGTAATGGTGCAAATGCAAGTAAAGATAATGCAATTGCAATAGGTACAAATGCAGCTGCATCTGACTCCGCTGCTACTGCGCTTGGTTATGGTGCTAGTGCAGGTAACACAGGGACTGTAGCTATTGGTTATGGTGCTAATTCTGCTGGCTATACATCTATAGCCATTGGTAACTCTGCTAGCGCAACAGGTAGTACAAGCGTAGTTATTGGTGATGGTGCTTCCTCTACTGTATCTTTAGGTACTGCATTAGGTAAAGGCGCAAAGGCAAATCATCAAGATAGTGTTGCTTTAGGCGCTGCTTCTGAAACTGATGCGGCAACAAGCACAAGTACAATGACTATTGCTGGCAAAAGCTATACATTAGCTGGAGGTACTGCTGGAGGTACTGTTTCTATTGGCTCTTCTTCTAAAAAACGTACTTTAACTAACTTAGCAGCTGGCACTGTATCTGCTACATCTACAGATGCCGTTAACGGCTCTCAATTATATGCGGCAACTCAAGCAATAGAAAGCAATGCAACTGCTATTACAAGTGTATCTAATGCTGCGAGTACGGCACTTTCAACAGCAAATTCAGCAGTAACTAAAGCAGATGCAGCTGTATCTACAGCTAACTCTACAGCGGCTGGTTATAATGCAGCTAAGGCGGCTATATCTAGTTCTGCTGCAGCAGCAGCTGCGGCAGCCTCTAATGCACAAACTGCAGCAACGAGTGCTTCTAGTTCTGCAACAGCAGCATCAACAAGTGCTAGTACAGCATCCTCTAGCGCGAATGCGGCAAGTACATCTGCATCTAATGCGGCTACAAGTGCAACAAAAGCAAGCACAAGTGCGACAGCAGCAAGTACATCAGCATCCAATGCAGCAACAAGTGCCACTTCAGCATCTACTAGCGCAACTGCGGCATCTACATCCGCATCTAATGCGGCTACAAGTGCAACAAAAGCATCCACGAGCGCAACGGCAGCAAGCACGTCTGCATCTAATGCTTTGTCTAGTGCAAACGTAGCGACAGCACAAGCAAGTGCAGCAAGTACAAGTGCAGCAACAGCAAGTACTGCGGCAGTTAATGCTAATAGCTCAGCAGATCGTGCAGAAGCAGCGGCAAATAGAGCAGCTGCGAGTGCAACAGCGGCAAGTACATCTGCTTCCAATGCGGCAGGATCTGCAACAGCAGCAAGTACATCTGCATCCAATGCAGCAACAAGCGCAACGAAAGCAAGTACAAGTGCGACAGCTGCGTCTACTAGTGCAACTAACGCAGCAGCGTCTGAAACAGCAGCTAGTACGTCTGCATCTAATGCAGCAATAAGCGCAACGAAAGCAAGTACAAGTGCGACAGCTGCGTCTACTAGTGCCACTAACGCAGCAGCATCTGAAACAGCGGCGTCTACATCTGCATCTAATGCAGCGGATAGTGCAACATTAGCATCCAGTAAAGCAGCCGCAGCCTCTACATCTGCATCTAATGCAAGTACAAGTGCAACAGCAGCAAGTACAAGCGCGACTAATGCAGCAGGATCTGCAACATCAGCATCTACATCGGCATCTAATGCGGCTGATAGTGCAG